>CAVQSX010000055.1:0-65544 GCA_963715905.1 uncultured Actinomycetota bacterium | reverse complement strand
GCAGAGGTGATTCCGCAGCTCACGTAGCACCGCGAGCAGTCGCAAAAGCCCCCGAAACGCCGGGCGTTTGAAGTGGTCCCCAAAAGTTGGACTGAAAAATTCAGTTCCTTCTTTGGGGAGTACTTCTTTGCATCCTTGTAGTTCGTTGACGGAGGCGCAGCGTGGTGCGGCGGTAGCGTTGTTCGAGCAGGGTCGGGGCTATACGGCCGCGGCGACGCATCTGGGGCTGGGGCGGTGGGCGGTTCGGGATCTGCATCGCCGGTGGGTCCCGCACGGCAGGAGGGCGTTGATGGCCAAACCGACCAAGTCGTCCTATTCGTTCGAGTTCAAGCTCGACGTCGTTCGCAAGGTCGTCGATGACGGTGGCGTCCCCGAACAGCTCGCGCGCGAACATGATTTGTCCTCGGGCAAGCTAGTTCGGTCATGGGTTCGGGCGTATCGCCGGCTCGGCGAGGACGGGCTCAAGCCCAAACCCAAGGGGCGCCCTGCCGGCGGTGGCAGTCCACCGCCCGATGACGGGTTGAGCGATCTGGCCCGGTTGGAGCAGGAGAATCTGCGGTTGCGGGCGGAGAACGCCTACCTAAAAAAATTGCGGGCCTTGATGGCGCACGAACGACGGTGAAAGCTACCGCTGTCGGCGCTCTCAAGGCGAAGTATCCCCTGCAGGTGCTGCTCGGTATCGCTGGGCTTGCCCGTTCGACGTACTTCTACCACCAGGCCAAACTCGATCAGCCCGATCCGTGGGCCGATCTCAAGGTCGCGATCACCGAGGCGGTCCGGGCCGCACATGGGCGCTACGGTCACCGCCGCGTGCACGCGGTGCTGACCGCGCAGGGCTTCGTCGTGGCCAAAAAGACCGTGCTCGCACTGATGCGGGCGCTAGGCCTGAGATGCCAGGTGCGGCGCCGCCGTCGCTACAACTCCTACACCGGTGAGGTCGGCCAGATCGCCGACAACGTGCTCAACCGCGACTTCACCGCGACGGCCCCGAACCAGAAATGGGTGACCGACGTGACCGAGTTCCGCATCGCCGATCGCAAGGTCTATCTGTCCCCGGTGCTCGACTTGTTCGATCGGTCGGTGGTGGCGTATTCGTGGTCGCTGTCCCCGAACCTGGAGTTGACCAACTCCTCGCTGAGGTCGGCGATCGCCACCCTGGTGCCCGGCGAGCGTCCACTCGTGCACTCCGATCAGGGCTTCCAGTATCGGCACGCGTCGTGGCGTGTACTGCTCAAGGACGCCAAGGCGCCGCAGTCGATGTCACGCAAGGGCAACTGTCACGACAACGCCATCATCGAGAACTTCTTCGGCCATCTGAAGTCAGAACTTTTCCACCACAACCGATTCGACACCGTAGAAGCATTCACCACCGAACTCGACACCTACATCCACTGGTACAACACCGAACGGATCTCGACAACGCTCAAGGGCCTGAGCCCGGTCCAATACCGAGCCCAGACCCTCGCGGCTTAAGCTCCAAACGGCGTAGTCCAACTTTTGGGGACCACTTCAGTTTCGGGGGCTTTTGCGTCTGCTCGCGGAGGGCTAGAGCTCGGTGGCCGAGCCGCCTGCGGCGGTGATCTTCTCGCGGGCGCTGCCGCTGAACTTGTGCGCGGACAGGTCGACCTTGACGGTCAGCTTGCCGTCGCCGAGGACCTTGACCAAGACGTTCTTGCGAACCGCTCCCTTGGCCACCAGCTCATCCACTCCGACGGCACCACCCTCGGGGAACAGCCGGTTGATGTCGCCGACGTTGACGACTTCGTACTCGGTGCGGAACCGGTTCTTGAATCCCTTGAGCTTGGGCAGCCGCATGTGGATCGGCATCTGCCCACCCTCGAAGGTCGACGGCACGTTCTTGCGCGCCTTGGTGCCCTTGGTACCGCGACCGGCGGTCTTACCCTTGGAGCCCTCACCGCGACCGACACGGGTGCGCGCGGTCTTGGACCCGCGCGCTGGGCGCAGGTCGTGCAGCTTGATCGTCATTTGGTCTTACCTCCGGTGCTTGCCTCGGCGGCCTCCACCTCGACGAGGTGGCTCACCACCGCGATCAGCCCGCGGGTCTGTGGGCTGTCGTCACGGATCACCGAATGGCGAATCCGCCGCAGACCCAGAGTGCGCAGGCTCTCGCGCTGCTTCCAGCGTGCGCCGATCGTGCTGCGCACCTGGGTGATCTTCAGCTGGCTCATGGCTGTGAAGTTCCTTCCCGGGCTGCGGCCGCGGCAAGTGCGTCACTTTCCCGCCGCGCCTTCAGCATCCCGGCCGGGAGCGACGTCCTCGATCGGCAGTCCGCGGCGGGCGGCTACCTCCTCGGGGCGCTGCAGCAGTTTCAGCGCGGCGACGGTGGCGTGCACCACGTTGATCGCGTTGTCGCTGCCCAACGATTTAGCCAGGACGTCGTGCACCCCAGCGCATTCCAGCACCGCGCGCACCGCGCCACCGGCGATCACGCCGGTACCGGGGCTGGCGGGACGCAACAGCACCACGCCGGCGGCCTTCTCGCCCTGCACCGGGTGCGTGATGGTGCCGCCGATCAACGGGACCCGGAAGAAGCTCTTACGCGCCTCTTCTACGCCCTTTGCGATTGCGGCGGGAACTTCCTTGGCCTTGCCGTAGCCGACACCGACCATGCCGTTGCCGTCGCCGACGATGACCAAGGCAGTGAAGCTGAATCGCCGGCCACCCTTGACCACCTTGGAGACGCGGTTGATGGCGACGACCCGTTCCAGGTAGTTGCTCTTCTCGCTGTCGCGGTCGCGGCCGCGCCCGCCGCCGCCGTCGCGGCGCCCACGGTTGTCACCGCGGTCGCCACGGCTGTCGCCGCGGGCGTCGCCTCCGGCGGCCTGGCCGCCAGCAGATTGCTCCGCCATTATGCGGTCCTTCCAGTTGTCATCAGAAAATCAATCCGTTCTCGCGCGCGGCATCGGCCAGCGCTGCGATCCGTCCGCCGTAGGTGTATCCGCCCCGGTCGAACACCACGCTGTTGAAGCCGGCCGCTTTGGCCCGCTCCGCGATCAATTGGCCGACCCGAACGCTGCGGGCTTTCTTGTCACCGTCCAGGCCGCGCACATCGGCCTCGATCGACGACGCGGCGGCCACTGTGGTGCCGTTTGCGTCGTTGACCAGTTGCACGTGAATGTGCCGCGCGGACCGGTTCACTACCAAACGCGGGCGCTCGGGAGTGCCCTCGATCTTCTTGCGCAGCCGCGCGTGCCTGCGCAGCCGGGAAACACGCCGGGTTGCGGATACGGTCTGCCCCACCGACTTTCGCGCGGTGGTGCCAGCTTGTGATTGCGCCATTACTACTTACCTGTCTTTCCGACCTTGCGGCGGATCTGCTCACCTTCGTAGCGCACGCCCTTGCCCTTATAGGGATCGGGACGCCGCAGCCGACGGATATTCGCCGAGATCTGGCCGACCTGTTGCTTGTCGATGCCGGAGACGGAGAACTTCGTCGGCGATTCGACCGCGAACTTGATGCCTTCCGGGGCCTCGATCACCACGGGATGGCTGTAACCCAAGGCGAACTCAAGGTTGGAACCCTTGAGCTGCACCCGGTAACCGACCCCGAAGATCTCCATCTTGGTGGTGTAACCCTCAGTCACACCGGTGACCAGATTGGACACCAGGGTGCGCGACAGCCCGTGCAGCGAGCGGTTGCGCCGCTCGTCGTCCGGACGGGCGACCACGATGGCGCCGGCGTCATCGCGCGACACCACGATCGGCTCGGCGACTATCAAACCCAGCGTGCCCTTGGGCCCCTTCACCGAGACGCTCTGGCCCTCGATCGTTACGTCGACTCCGGCGGGAACCGGAACCGGCCTTTTACCAATTCGCGACATAGTCTTTCGTTACCTCTCCTACCGGTCCGCCGCTACCAGACGTACGCGAGGACTTCGCCGCCCACGCCCTGTCTGGCAGCCTGACGGTCGGTCAACAGGCCCGAGGATGTCGAGATGATCGCGACTCCAAGGCCACCGAGCACCCGCGGAAGGCCGGTGGATTTCGCGTACACCCGCAACCCCGGCTTGGACACCCGGCGCAAACCGGCGATGCTGCGCTCCCGGCTGGGCCCGTACTTGAGCTGGACCACCAGCGCCTTCCCGACCCGAGCATCTTCGGTGCGGTAGTCGCTGATGTAGCCCTCGCTCTTGAGGATCTGGGCGATGTTGGCCTTGATCTTGGAGTGCGGCAAACTCACCTCGTCGTGATACGCCGAGTTGGCGTTGCGCAGACGTGTTAAAAAGTCTGCGATCGGGTCCGTCATCGTCATGACAGTGTCTGTCACCTTCCTCGCGCTGGTTCCGTACCCAGAGATTCGACCTGGGGGCCTGTCGCGTGCCTGTCTGGTTTGGTCTTTAAGTGTTCTGTGTCGGTATGTCTTGTGTCGGTCGTGTGCCGGCCGGTTACCAGCTGCTCTTCTGCACGCCGGGCAGTTCGCCCGCGTGCGCCATCTCGCGCAGGCAGATCCTGCACAGCCCGAACTTGCGGAACACCGCGCGCGGGCGGCCGCACCGGCTGCACCGGGTGTAGCCGCGCACGGCGAACTTCGGTTTGCTGTTGGCCTTGTTGACCAGTGCCTTCTTCGCCATCTGCTCAGTTCTCCTTGAAGGGAAAGCCGAGGGCCCGCAACAGCGCTCGTCCTTCGTCGTCCGTCGTCGCCGAGGTGACAACATTGATGTCCATGCCGCGGACCCGGTCGATCTTGTCCACGTCGATCTCGTGGAACACCGACTGCTCGGCCAGCCCGAAGGTGTAGTTGCCGATACCGTCGAACTGCTTGGGCGACAGGCCGCGGAAGTCACGGATACGCGGCAGCGCGATCGACGTGAGGCGGTCGAGGAACTCCCACATCCGGTCGCCCCGCAACGTCACCCGGCAACCGATCGGCATGCCCTCGCGCAGCTTGAACTGGGCGATGGACTTGCGCGCCTTGCGAATCTCGGGCCGTTGCCCGGTGATCAGCGCCAGGTCGTTGACCGCCCCGTTGATCAGCTTGGCGTCGCGGGCGGCATCGCCCACGCCCATGTTGACCACGACTTTCGTCACCGTCGGGATCTGCATGACGTTGCCGTAGCCGAACTGCTTGTGCAGCGCATCCTTGATCTCACTGCGGTAGCGCTCTTTGAGGCGCGGCTGAACTCTTCTCAGCGGTCGTCATCAGATGTCCTTGCCGTTGCGCTTGGAGATACGAACCCGCTTGCCGGTCTCCTCGTCCAGCCGGTAGCCGATCCGGGCGGCCTTGCCGTCCGAGTCGACCACCATCACGTTGGAGACGTGGATCGGGGCTTCCTGGGTGACGATTCCGCCCGACTGCGCGCCGCGCTGGTTGGTCGAAATCGCCGTGTGCTTCTTGATCCGGTTGACGCCTTCGACCAGCACCCGGTTACGGTCCGGGTAAGCCTGCAGCACTTTGCCTTTGGCGCCCTTGTCCTTACCGGAGATGACCAGGACAGTGTCGCCCTTGTGGACCTTCATCTACAACACCTCCGGGGCGAGCGAGATGATCTTCATGAACTTCTTTTCGCGCAGTTCGCGACCGACCGGCCCGAAGATACGGGTGCCGCGCGGGTCGTTGTCGGGCTTGATGATCACCGCCGCGTTCTCGTCGAACTTGATGTAGCTGCCGTCGGAACGCCTGCGCTCCTTGACGGTGCGCACCACGACGGCCTTGACGACGTCGCCACGCTTGACGTTGCCGCCAGGAATGGCGTCCTTGACGGTGGCAACGATGACATCACCGATGCCTGCGTAGCGTCGCGACGAACCGCCGAGTACCCGGATGCACAAGATCTCCTTGGCGCCCGTGTTATCGGCGACCTTCAGCCGCGATTCCTGCTGAATCACTCGATCTCCTGACCTGGTTCACCTGTGCACGGCAGGCTGAGCAGCTCGGTGAGCCTCGCTAAAGCAAGGCTCGCCAAAGACCTGACGTGCGCGTTTTAAAAGCGGTTGTCACCGAAAGGCACGCAGGGCCGATACGTTCGCACGCGCCGGCCGAGGTCTGCCCAAGGCAACCCCTAGAGTTTAGGTGACGACCTGCTCAGCGCCAAATCTGCCGACCAAGGGCGCGACTCGGCTCACTTGGAGTGCCGGTACCACGCCGCGATATACAGCACCAGCGCGGTGGCCAGCGCAATCAGCACCCAGATCACGACGGCTTGATCGATCCACGCACCGGCCGGTGGGGTGCCGGGCAGGATGTTGCGCAACGGCACCACGGCGAACAACATCGCGGCGTACCAGGTGGAGAACGGCGGCAGGAATTGTCTCCTGCCGGTGAGCATCTGGATGGCCACAAACAATGCCAAGGTCGGCAGCGTGATGAGGACCAGGCAGATTCCCAGGTCGAACACCAGCGGACCCTTGGCCCGCTGCAGGGTGACGACGACATTGTCCGGGCGATTGTCTGGGCGCTCGGTGTCGTCGGCATCGCGCCCGACCCGGGTGACGGACAAGTCCCAGCCTTCCAGCAACCCGGTCACTTCCACCCGGGCCGGTTTGTATCGACGGCTGTCGCCGACACCGAGCAGCACATCGGCCTGGATGGTGTCGGTCTTGTATGTGTCGAATGGCCAGTCACCCGGGTCGCCGTGGGCCTCGATGTTTGTCGCTACCTGCGCCGGTGACTTCCCTATCGGATACTGCAGATCTCCCAAGTCATTGTGCGGAAACAGCCGCACGGAGGTGTCGCTGGTCAACACATTGAGGCGTTTGTCAACCATCGAATCGTCGGGCATCACCAGCACCTTTACGTCGAGGCGATGTTCGACCGGATGTAGCTGCTCTAGGCGGACCAAGACCACCGTGCCGTCGGAGGTGCCCAGCTCCGGCGCGGGGAGCGGTCCCGGTTCGGTGGCCAGGTAGTGGTAGCCGAGCAGCGACAGGAGGTAGATGACGACGACGCCCGTAATGATGGAGACATCGAGCAACAGGTGTCGTCGTCGCGGTTTGCGCTCTGACGGCGAGGCCGGCGGAGCTGTCTGTGGGCCAGTTGGTGGCGCGTCATGGCCATTGACGGGTACCGCAACCGTCCCGGCCAGGTCGAGTTCGGAGCTCGCTTCGCCGGGCCGATAACCCAATGACGTCGTCAGGCTCTCTTGGACCATTAGGAAAATGCTAGCAACGGCGGTGTTTGCCGACAGCGCTTAACGCTGCGCCGATACGCACATTTAACTTAGCTGGCCGCGATCTTTCGGTTAGTCGCCTTGCCGGACCCAGGCCAAGATGTACAAGCTCATCGCCGTCACCAGCGCGATCAGCACCCACTGCACAATCGCTTGGTCGATCCATGAACCGGGCGGTGGGGCGCCGGGAAGGATATTGCGCAGCGGGACAATGGCGAACAGGTTCGCCGCGTACCAGGTAGCGAAGGGCGGCAGAAACTTCCGCCGGCCCAGCACCATCGGAATGGCAACCAACAGCGCCAAGGTGGGCAGGGCGATCAGGACCAGGCAGATGCCCAGGTCGAAGATCAGGGGGCCCTTGGCCCGGTGGAAAGTGATGACAACGTTCCCGTTGTCAGCTTCGCGTGCGGTCGGCAGCGCGGCCGGATCCTTGACGCGGTTGACGCTGATGTCCCAGCCATCCAAAGCTCCGGTTACTTCGACGCGGGCGGGTACCTTCCTGCGGGCGTCACCCGTTCCGACGAACGCATCAGCCGAGATTTGCTCGGTCTTGTACGAGTCGAATGGCCAGTTACCGGGGTCTCCGTGCGCCTCGATGATGGTGCTGAGTTGCGCCGGTGCCTTCCCTTTCGGGTAGTTCAGGTCCCCCAGATCGCTAGTCGGATATAGCCGGACGGCGACGTCGTTGCCCAGCACATCGAAGCGATTGTCGTACTGGGCAATCCCGGGATAGACGAGCACATTCACCGTGAGGCGATTTGCGACGGGCTTCAGGTCCTCGAGGCGTAGCTGCACGATGGTCGCGTCGGTCCCGCCCTGGCTCAGGTCCAGCGGCGGGAGGGGACCTGCTGATTTTTGGAGTAGGTGGACGCCGAGGAGCGATAGGGCGTAGGCGGTGATGACAGCGACCAGAACGGCCACGCCGATCATGATGCGCGGTTTCGGCCGCTTTGGCGTCTCCGGCTTCGGCGGCGAGACCTCGTCGTCCACGTCCGGCGGAGGCGACGGCGTCGGCCGGGCCTCAGTCGTCATCGGTCGCCGCCGCACGCAAGACCGGGCTGCGGGCGCTGCACTGATTGCTGGAACCGAACCAGAACCTGCTGGCAGGATCCAGCTTGTCGGGGCACCACGGAGTCAGATGCTAGCGAATCCCCGCGCCCATTGCGCGACGAATTCCTATGTGCCCAAACGTTCGAGCGTTCTGTCACCCATCGTCCACCTGGTGTTCACCCGCCGTGTGCGAAATCCTTGCGATAGGTGGGTGGCGATGGACCGCGGCGTTGCTAGCCCGACGCGGGTTCAGCCACACAACGAAACCCGATATGGGTGGTCGCGGTGTCCTGCGATTGCGGCGACCGCGCGGCCGGGCGGTAGCGGTGGCAGTACTCCGGCGCACACAGGTGCGAACCGCCCTTCAGCGTCTGATTGACGGTCGGGTCTGGGGGCCCCGACGGCGTGCAACAGGCCTTCGGCGGCTGATCGAGCCGGTGCTGTACGGAAAACTCGCTGGCGGTCCACTCCCACACATTGCCGATCATGTCGACCAGCCCGAACCCATTAGGCGGAAACGTCCCCACCGGCGAAGTGCCGACCCAACCCAACGCACCGTCGTTGCGGTACGGGAACCTGCCCTGCCAGGTATTTGCCATCAGCTGACCACCGGGTTTCGCCTCGTCACCCCACGCGTAGGTCGTCTCGCTTCCGCCGCGAGCCGCAAACTCCCACTCCGCCTCGGTCGGCAACCGCCGCCCGGCCCACCGCGCGTAGCCCGCGGCATCGGGATAGGCGACCTGCACCACCGGGTGGTCGGCGCGCTCCGCGAGCGTGCTGTCCGGGCCATCCGGACCAAACGGATGACGCCAATTCGCACCCGCTGCCCAGCCCCACCACTGCCGCCAGTCACGCAGGTCGACCGGTCCTGGCGTGGGGCGGAAAACCATGGCACCCGGACACAGGTCGTCGGCGTCCACACCCGGGTAAAGCGCCGGATCGATCGGCTGCTCGGCGACCGTCACATAGCCTGTGGCAGCGACGAATTCGGCGAACTGGGCGTTGGTTACCGGGTGGTGCTCCACCGCGAAGGCAGCCACCGTCACGGTGTGGATCGGCGCCTCTTCGGGGTAAAAGCTCGTCGAGCCCATGCGGAATGATCCGCCCGGTACGTGAACCAACTCGGTGAGCACCAATTCAGGGTATGCCGACCGCGAACAGCCCCGAGTACCTCGAGTTACGCGGCGCGGCCTATTCCGACTTTCGGTACCACGAGAGCATGTACAGAGCCATCGCCCCGATGAGCGCCATCAGCACCCTACCTCTCCCCCCCCCCACCTTCGATCGATACCGACTCCGCGAACCAGTACGAAGCACGAATTTCCGCTACCCAGCGCACTGAATGGCCACGCCAGCCAGGCGGAGGCGAAAGAACCAGGCAGATGCCCAGGTCGAAGATCGCGGGCCCTTGGCGCGGTGCAACGTGATGATCACGCTGTCCCCGATCGGATCTGGCTGGCTCGCCGACGCGCTTGACGCTGACGTCCCAGCCTCCAAGCCCGGTTACTCGACACGGCGGCTGTGCCGAGCATCGCCGGCCGACCAGCCGTCGGCCGACAGCGTGTCGGTGCGTGGATCGAGGCCAGTTATGGGTCGCCGGGCCTCGACGTGGTGCGACCTGCGCCGGCGACTCCGCCGGTAGACCAGGTCCCAGTCGTCGCGGATCCACCGCACGGCGGTGTCGGGTTCACACATCCAGCGGGCCACATCGACCCGCGGTTTGACCAGCACCTCACCGAGGCGATTGCCAGGGTCTGAGCTCCTCGAGGCGCACCAACACCACGGTGTCGTCGGTCGCATTCAGGTCCGGTGCCTTGATCGGCGCCGACGATTTGGCCAGCAGGTGAACGCCGAACAGCGCAACGTAGACAGCGATGAAGGCCACCAGCAGTCCGATACCGATTAACCGGCGCCCACTCCGCTTGGGCGGCGCCTCGGCGGAGGTGCGGCCGGCGGAGGTGCCGGATATGCCGGGGGTGTCGGGGATCCCGCGGGCGGAGGACCCGGGGTGAAGCGGGCGGAGGCGTCGGCGGAGCTTAGTGGGTCATTTGTCACAACCTCCGTCAGGGAGCCGCTGGGTCACTCGAGGACAGATGGTAGCGAACTCGCGCCTACCGCGCGACGCGATCGAAATCCCCTAGTTACTAGGCAGTATTCGGTGGAACACCGAAGAGTTATCCGCCGCACAGCGAAACCCGATAACACGCGTCCGAGCCCAACGGCCGGTACCGGCGCGGCGCGTCATTCTTGCGAGGCCCCAGGGCCGGAAAGCGTTTGCCGATTGGGAGCCAGCAAGCGGCGGGCGACTGCGCGCCGGGACCATCCCGACGCCGAAAGGAGCTCGGAAAATGCGACAACACGTGGTTTTCATCGGGCGCAGTTAACCAGTTCATCTGATGTTTGTTTGCGTGCTGGATTCGATAGCTGTAAATCTCGACATGTGCCGAAATCGGGGTGCGGCCCCGAGGGCGAGCTCGCCGTCGCCGCCGGGCGCCATCGTGGTCGAGCCGGCCAAATCTTCGACCTATCGAGGCCCGCAATGAGCGGCGCCAACACGAAGCCCTCAGCGCTGTATCTGTTCCTTTCAAGGAGGCAATCAACGTGAAGCACGCTCGCCCAGGTGTTGGCATCGGCCTGCTCGCCGCCTGTGCCCTGGTGCTGTCGGGGTGCGGCGCCGCCGACGAGGACAAGGCCGGCGGGTTCAGGGTGGAATGCGGCGGCGCCCCGACCATTGAAGCCAGCGGCTCGACTGCCCAAGCCAACGCGATGATCAAATTCAAAGCCGCTTACAACAAAGCCTGCGGGCAGACGCTCAACTACACAGCCAACGGCTCGGGCAAAGGAATCAGCGAATTCCTAGCCGGCAAGACCCTTTTCGGCGGTTCGGACACGCCATTGGCAGGTGACCAGTACGCCGCCGCCAAGCAGCGATGCGGTGGAAACGAAGCCTGGAATCTGCCTTTGGTTTTCGGCCCAATGGCCGTCACCTACAACCTCAGCTCGATCGACACGTTGGTGCTCGACGCTCCCACGCTGGCCAAGATCTTCAACGGCACCATCACCCGCTGGGACGACCCGGCCCTTACCGCGTTCAACGCATCCATGCCGGCGGAAGATATCCACGTCATCTACCGCAGCGACAAATCCGGCACCACGGCCAACTTCCAGTCCTACCTGCAAGCCGCATCCGGCGGAGCCTGGACTCAGGGCGTGAGCAACATGTTCACCGGCGGCGTCGGCACCGGGGCCGAAGGCAACAACGGCACCTCGGCGGCTGTGAAATCCACCGAGGGCGCGATCAGCTACAACGAATTGTCATTCGCGCTTGAGAAGGGGCTTTACGCCGCCGAGATCAAGACCCCGGCCAGCCGCAGATCGTTACGCCCGGTACGCATCGGCACCGACACGTCCGGAAAAACCATCAAGGGCGCCAAAATCACCGGCACCGGCAACGACCTCGTGCTCGACCTTTCGTCGTTCTACAACCCGGCCCAACCCGACGTCTACCCGATCGTCTTGGCCACTTACGAAATCGTCTGCTCCAAATACCCAACCTCCGACCAAGCCCTGGCAGTCAAAGCGTTCCTGCAGGCGGCGATTGGCCCGGGGCAGGCGGACCTTGCTAAAAGCGGCTACATCCCGCTGCCGCCCAGCTTCCAATCGAAAGTCGTAGGCGCCATCGACTCGATCAGTTACGTGGGGGCACCGACCTCGAGCTAACGGCCCTGGCAGATCCTTTTTGTCAGGCTTTTTTTGGTGTCTTTCGATCTCGTTGCCGGACCCAGGCGAACACAAACAACGACATCGCCACGACGAGCGCTATCAGCACCCACAGCACGATAGCTTGGTCGACCCACGAGCCGGGTGGCGGAGAGCCGGGAAAGAAGTTGCGCAGCGGAACAATTGCGAACAGCATCGCGGCGTACCAGGTACAGAACGGCGGCAAGAAGGTCGTCCTGCCCAACGCCATCGGAATGGCCACCACCAGCGCCAAGATCGGCAGGGCAATGAGGATCAGGCAAATCCCCACGTCGAAGATCAGCTGCCCTTTGGACCTGTGCAATGTGATGGTGGCGTCGTCAAGGCTGTTTGGGTTGTCGGTGTCGTCGACGTCGTGAACGCGGTTAACGCTCACGTCCCAGCCTTCGACGGACCCGGTTACCTCGATGCGCGCGGATACCTTTTCGTGATAGTCACCGGTGTAGACGACAGCCGAGATTTCCTCGGTGGTGTAAGAATCGAATGGCCAGTTTCCGGGATCGCCATGCGCCACAAGCGTGGTGGGGACTTGTGCCGGGGCTTTTCCGACCGGGTATTGTAGGTCGCCCAAATCGCTTGGCACCGCCGCGTTGCCCTTACCCAAGTACAGGCGTACAGCAGTGGCAGCCTTCAGCACGCCGAAGTCTTCGTCGAAAATCTTGTCCTCGGGATAGACGAGCACATTCACCGACAGGCGATTTGCGACGGTCTTCATATCATCGACACGCAGCTGCACGATGCTGTCCGCCTCGTGAAACTTGCTCAAGTCCACGGCGGGCAACGGCGGCGCCGACTTGGCCAGCAAGTGCACGGCAATCAGGGATAGCACGTAGATAACGAAGATCGCCAACACAAGTCCGAAACCGATGGCGATCCGCGCTGCTCGTGAGCCGGACGGCGCTTCCATCGGCGGCGTTTCATCGGTCATGGGACATCACCGCGTGACCGCGAGCTGCAGCTTGCCGGAGTGACCACGAAAACAGATGCTAGCAGCCCGGCAGCACCAGGCATATAGTCATCTACCCCGCCGCTCAGTCGCGCGAAAAGGCGAGCGCGAGTTCCTTTTCCACGTCTTCATATGGGCGGCCCGACACATCGAGAGTGACCCGCGCGATGGTGCCGCCGGTGAACGTGAACGGCGGTTTGTAGCGACTGGACACTGCCGAACCACCGTTGCGGCCAACGGTGATACCGGCGCCCGCCAATCCGAACGTTCCGGGGTGCGCGCTCACATCGGCAAGGGAGCCGACCACATCGTCGTCTATGAACAGCGTGACGTCACCGAGTGGGGTATGGCTGTTCTGCACTGTTCCCGTAAGCGAATAGCGAACGCCGAAGAGGTGTTTGCCCAGCGGCACCGCGCCTGACGATGAAACCAGTTGCTGAACCTCACCGAGGAAGTTGTAGACGTAGTGCAACCGCCCATCCTGGATGAACAGCACATGTCCGCCATGCGCGCCTCCCTGCTTGAACAGCACACCTTCGGCTCCGGTGGTGTCCAGGGTCACCTCCGCCAGCAGGGCGAACGAGCGGCCCCGAATTTCGGCGCCCGCACCAATGGGAACGTCCGCGCAGTCCGGGTAATAGATGTAGGAGTCACGTTCGCTCACCAGGTAAGGCCGCGACCGCCCCAAGGTTTCAAAGATGTTCAGATCCGCCAGCGGCAGACCGTTGTATTTCGCGGCCTCGGAAAACCACAGCGCCTTGAGCTCTTCGAGTTTGTCGGGTTGCTCGGCAGCCAGGTCATGGCACTGGCTGCGGTCGGCGTCGATGTGGAACAGTTCCCAGCGGTCGGCATCGAAATGCGACCAGCCTGCCGGTGAGGCAGCATGCACGGTGTTGGCGAACCAGCCCCGATGCCAGATCCCACGCGTGCCCAGCATGGTGTAGAACTGGGTATTCTTACCGGTATCGGCTGCCGGATCGGCAAGTGCCGCTTTGAAACTCACACCGTCTAACGGTTTCTGAACGATGCCCTTGACGGTCTCCGGCGGCGCGATGCCCAGCAGGTCGTAGACCGTCGGAGTGATATCGGAAACGTTAACGTAGGTGTCCCGAACTTCGCCATGCGCCGCAATTCCATTGGGCCAGGAGATAATTGCTGTATCGGCGATGCCGCCCTCATGCGATGCGTACCGTTTGTACAGCTTGTAAGGCGTGTTGAAAGCCATCGCCCAGCCGATCGGGTAATGGTTATAGGTCTCGGGCCCACCGAGGCGGTCGAAGACCTTCATGCTCTCTTCGACAGTGTCGATGTAGCCGTTGAAGAACTTGCCCTCGTTCACCGATCCGTTCGGACCGCCCTCGCCACTGGCGCCGTTGTCCGAGATCACCACGACGATGGTGTTGTCCAGCTGGCCGGATTCCTCCAGGTAGTCCAGGATCCGGCCCATCTGCGCATCGGTGTAGCTCAGGAACCCGGCGAACACCTCCGCCATCCGGCTGAACAGCCGCTTTTCTTCGTCGTTGAGCGAGTCCCACGGCCGCACGGTGTCCTGCAACGGCCACGACTCGCCCTGTGGCCCCTTGACGTCCAGATATGGGTTGACGGGCGACAATTCGGTGTCTTGCGGCACGATCCCCATCGACTTCTGCTTTTCCAGCACCACCTCGCGGTAGCGCTCGTAGCCCATGTCGAACCGGCCTGCGTACTTGTCGGCCCACTCTTTGAAGACATGGTGGGGGGCGTGCCCGGCGCCGGGGCACACGTAGCTGAACCAGGGCTTGTCGGGCGCGATCACCTTGGCGTCGCGGATGAATTCGATGGTCTTGTCAGCGATGTCCTTGGACAGGTGATACCCGTCTTCGGGCGTCCCGGGCGGGTTCACCGGGTGGTTGTCGTAAACCAGGTCCGGATACCACTGGTCGGTCTCGCCGCCCAGGAATCCGTAGAACCGTTCGAAACCGCGCGACGTCGGCCAGTGCCGCTTCGTCGACGCCATACTGGACTCTTCGAGTGGGGTCAGGTGCCACTTGCCGACGCAGTAGGTGTTGTAACCACGTTCGGCGAGCACCTCGGACACCAGCGCGGTGTCGGCCGGAATCCGGCCATTGCAGTTCGGGAAGCCATCGGTGAATTCTTCGATGGTGGCCATGCCGACCGTGGTGGCGTTGCGACCGGTCAGCAAGGACGCCCTGGTCGGCGAGCACAAGGCGGTGGTGTGAAACTGCGACATCCGGATACCACGTTCGGCGATCCGCGTCATGGTGGGCATCTCGACCAGGCCGCCGAAGCAGTCCCAGGTCGCAATACCCGTGTCGTCCCAGACCAGGTAGAGGATGTTCGGCGAGTTCTCCGGAGCGGTCGGCGCCGCGTACGGTCCCCAATCCGGCTCCGAATCACGGATATCCAGCTCTATTTTGCCTGCCAAATTCAGAGGACCCAGTGGACACGAGTCAGCCTCACTTTCGTAGTGGACTCCCAGCCGAACAATCGCGGTGAAGACTACACGGGCGACGTGGCCGGTAGCTGAGATGCCACCCGAACAGCAGAATCGCCCGAGACCGTGGGGTCCCGGGCGAGTCCGTTGCGATTTGCGGCTACTTGGCCTTCTCGAGAATTTCGACGAGCCGCCAGCGTTTGCTCGCCGACAGCGGACGCGTCTCCATCAACGCAACGCGGTCGCCGATGCCCGCGGTGCTGTCCTCGTCGTGCGCCTTGACCTTCTTGGTGGTGCGGATGATCTTGCCGTACTTCGGGTGGCGCATGCGGTCTTCCAGCTCGACCACGATGGTCTTCTGCATCTTGTCACTCACCACGTAGCCGATGCGCGTCTTACGCCGGCCACGCGTCTTCGGATTCGCCGGAGTGTGCTTGGGGCCCTTGTCTTTCGACGCGGCATCCTTCGCAGCGGCCTTGGGGGCGGTCTTACCTTCTGCCATCACGATTCCTTACCGTCGGGCCCGGAAGCCAAGCCCAGTTCTCGTTCCCGCAGCACGGTGTACACGCGTGCGATTTCCTGACGCACCACGCGGAGCCGCCGGTTGTTGTTGAGCTGACCGGTCGCCATCTGGAAGCGCAGGTTGAACAGCTCTTCTTTTGATTCGCGCAGACGCTCGGCGAGCTCTTCGTCGGTGAGCTCGCGCAGTTCGCCAGGCGAAATTCCCACTGCCATCAGAACTGGTCCTCTCGGGTCACGATGCGTGCCTTGATCGGCAACTTGTGGATTGCTCGGGTGAGCGCCTCCCGGGCGACCTGCTCATTGGGGTAACTGAGCTCGAACAGCACTCGACCGGGCTTCACGTTGACCACCCACCACTCCGGTGAACCCTTGCCCGAACCCATCCGGGTTTCTGCGGGCTTCTTGGTCAGCGGACGGTCCGGGAAGACGTTGATCCACACCTTGCCGCCACGCTTGATGTGCCGGTTGATGGCGATACGCGCGGACTCGATCTGCCGGTTGGTGACGTACGCGTGCTCCAGCGCCTGGATGCCGTAGTCGCCGAAGTTCACCTCCGTGCCGCCGCTGGCGATGCCGCGTTGGCGGGGATGGTGCTGCTTTCGGTGCTTAACTCTGCGGGGAATCAACATGATTCAGCTCTCCGTGCTCTCCGTCGTGCTCTGCGGTTCGAGGGCAGGCGCGCCGTCGGCACGGGCGCAGACTCCTCGGCACCCGCGGCCCGCCCAGCCTCGGTGCTGGTAGCCGTGGTGCCCGACGCACCGCTGCGCCGCGGACGGGTGCCCGACGTCGGCCGCTCGCGGCGCGGACGGTCGGCGCCCGCCGGCGCCGCGGCGGCCAATTCGCGCTTGCCGCCGACGATGTCGCCCTTGTAGATCCAGACCTTCACGCCGATCCGGCCGAAGGTGGTCTTGGCCTCGTACAGGCCGTAGTCGATATCGGCGCGCAGGGTGTGCAGCGGCACGCGGCCCTCGCGGTAGAACTCCGAGCGGCTCATCTCGGCGCCGCCGAGGCGACCCGAGCACTGCACCCGGATGCCCTTGACGTTGGGCTGGCGCATCGCCGACTGGATGGCCTTACGCATCGCACGACGGAACGCCACCCGGTTGCTCAGCTGTTCGGCGACCCCTTGGGCCACCAATTGCGCTACCGACTCAGGGTTTTTGACCTCAAGGATGTTGAGCTGAACCTGCTTTTTGGTCAGCTTCTCCAGGTCTGTCCGGATCCGGTCGGCCTCGGTGCCGCGGCGGCCGATGACGATGCCGGGACGGGCGGTGTGGATGTCGACTCGGACCCGGTCGCGGGTGCGCTCGATCTCCACGTCGGCGATCCCGGCGCGCTCAAGACCGGTGGACAGCAACCGGCGGATCGCGACATCTTCCTTGACGTACTCGGCGTACTGCTTGTCGGCGTACCAGCGCGACTTCCAGTCGGTCGTGATACCCAACCGGAAGCCGTGCGGATTGATCTTCTGGCCCACTAGTCTGAGCCTCCCTTCGCGTCAGAAGTCTCAGAAGTTGGCTCGGGTTTCGTAGCTGCCTTCGTGGCGGGCGCTTTGGTGCCTTCTTGGCCGGCGCCTTGTTGGCCGGTGCCTTCTTGGCCGGCGCCTTCGCGGCGGCCTTGCTGCCCTCGGCGCGACGGGCGCGCGACGACTTCGCCGACCCCTGATCCTTGGTCGGCCGGCTCTCGACTACGACAGTGATGTGGCTGGTGCGCCGGCGGATCCGGAACGCGCGCCCTTGGGCGCGCGGGCGGATGCGCTTGGCGGTCGGGCCCCCGTCGGCATAGATAGTGGCCACTACCAGGGTCGCCGGGTCCAGCCCGTCGTTGTTCTGGGCGTTGGCCGCGGCGCTGGCAATCACCTTGGCGACCGGCTCGCTGGCGGCCTGTGGCGCCCAGCGCAGGATGTCGAGCGCTTCGGCCACCGACTTGCCACGCACCAGGTCGATGACCCGGCGCGATTTTGTCGGCGACACCCGCACGAACCGTGCTACGGCGACCGCCGACGGATATTCCGTGGTGGTGGTGCTCATCGGCGCTTGGCCTTTCGGTCGTCCTTGATGTGGCCCTTGAAGGTTCGCGTCGGCGCGAATTCACCAAGTTTGTGGCCCACCATCGCCTCGGTGACGAACACCGGGACGTGCTTGCGGCCGTCGTGCACCGCAAAGGTGTGGCCGATGAAGTCAGGAATGATCGTCGACCGGCGCGACCAGGTCTTGATGACCTGCTTGCTGTTCTTCTCGTTCTGCACGTCGACCTTCTTGACCAGATGGTCATCGACGAACGGACCCTTTTTCAGGCTGCGTGGCATGTTTACTCCTCGACTTCCTAGCGCGAGTGCTTCTTGCCGGTGCGCCGGCGTCGGACGATGAGTTTGTTACTGGCTTTGTTGGGATGGCGGGTACGGCCCTCGGGCTTGCCCCACGGGCTGACCGGGTGGCGACCACCGGAGGTCTTACCTTCACCACCACCGTGCGGGTGGTCGACCGGGTTCATGACGACACCACGGACCGAGGGGCGCTTGCCCTTCCACCGCATCCGGCCGGCCTTACCCCAGTTGATGTTTGCCTGCTCGGCGTTTCCGACCTCGCCGACCGTTGCGCGGCAGCGCACGTCGACGCGGCGGATCTCACCGCTGGGCATACGCAGCGATGCGTAGGTGGCCTCCTTGCCGAGCAACTGGATGCTCGACCCGGCCGATCGCGCCAGCTTGGCGCCGCCGCCCGGCCGCAGTTCCACCGCGTGGATCAAGGTACCGGCCGGGATGTTGCGCAACGGCAGGTTGTTACCCGGCTTGATGTCGGCGTTGGCGCCCGATTCCACGACATCGCCCTGCGACAGCCCCTGCGGCGCAATGATGTAGCGCTTCTCGCCATCCAGGAAGTGGAGCAGCGCGATGTTGGCGGTGCGGTTGGGGTCGTACTCGATCTCCGCGACCTTGGCGTTGACGCCGTCTTTGTCGTTGCGGCGGAAGTCGATCACCCGGTAGGCGCGCTTGTGGCCACCACCCTTGTGCCGGGTGGTGATCCGGCCGTGGGCGTTACGCCCGCCACGACCGTGCAGCGGGCGCACCAACGACTTCTCCGGCTCCGTGCGAGTGATCTCGGCGAAGTCGGACACACTGGCGCCGCGACGACCGGGGGTCGTCGGCTTGTATTTGCGAATTGCCATGTCTAATCAGGTCTTTCTCTCGCGCGCGGCTAGGCCGGTGCGCCGAACAGGTCGATCGGCTTGCTGCCCGGCGCCAAGGTGACGATGGCCCGCTTGGTGCCCTTGCGCTTACCGAATCCGGCCCGGGTGCGCTTGCGCTTGCCCTGCCGGTTCAGGGTGTTCACCGATGCAACCTTGACGGCGAAGATCTTCTCGACAGCGATCTTGATCTGCGTCTTGTTCGAATCGGGGCGCACCACGAACGTGTACACATTGTCATCGAGCAGACTGTAAGACTTCTCCGAGATGACCGGGGCCAGGATGATGTCGCGGGGATCAGCGATGTTCGCCATCAGGCCGAAACCTCCTCGGTGCTAGCCGTGCTGGCGGCGATATAGCCGTTGAGGGCCTCAACGCTGAACACCACGTCGTCGGCGCGCAGCACGTCGTACGTGTTGAGTTGGTCGGGCGCCAGGATGTGCACACCAGGCAGGTTGCGCACGCTTTTTGCGCCGGCCTCGTCGCTGCGGCCGATGACGACCAACACCTGCTTGCGATCGGTGATGGTGGCCAGAAATTCCCGGGCGCTCTTGGTGGAAGGAGTCTGACCCGCCACCAGCTCGGTGACCGCGTGGATGCGGCCGTTGCGTGCCCGGTCGGAGAGTGCCCCGCGCAAAGCAGCGGCGATCATCTTCTTGGGCGTGCGCTGGCTGTAGTCGCGCGGCTTGGGGCCGTGCACGACGCCGCCGCCGGCGAACTGCGGGGCCCGCGTCGAACCCTGGCGGGCACGTCCAGTGCCCTTCTGCCGGTAAGGCTTGCGGCCACCACCGCGAACCTCGCCACGCGTCTTGGTCGAGTGCGTACCCTGCCGGGCGGCCGCCCGCTGCGCGGTGACCACCTGGTGCATCAACGCGATATTGACCGGGGCATCGAACAACTCGGCCGGCAGCTCAATGGAGCCGTCAACCTTGCCGTCAGGCGTCTTGACGTCAATCTTCAGGGTCTTCGGGCTTTCTTGCGCTTTTTCGGCTGCCATTACTTCTCACCTCGTTTGATCGCGCCGCGAACCATCACGAGTCCACCTGTGCGGCCGGGAACCGCGCCCTTGATCAACAGCACGCCGTTCTCGGCATCAACCTTGTGCACCAACAGGTTCTGGACGGTCACCCGGTCGTTGCCCATCCGGCCCGACATCCGGGTGCCCTTGAACACCCGCGCGGGAGTGGCACAGCCGCCGATGGACCCCGGACGACGGTGCACCGCCTGGGCGCCGTGGCTGGCGCCCTGGCCCTTGAAGCCGTGCCGCTTCATGGTGCCGGCGAAGCCCTTGCCTTTGGAGGTACCTGTCACGTCGACATAGCTGCCGTCGGCGAAGATCTCGGCGGTCAACTCCTGGCCGACCTCGTATGCGGCGGCCGCGTCGGGGTTCTCCAAACGCAGCTCAGCCAGGTACCGGCGGGGGTTGACGCCCGCGGCGGTGTACTGACCGGTCACCGGCTTGTTGACCTTGCGGGGACTGATCTCGCCGTAGGCCAGCTGCACAGCGCTGTACCCGTCTTGCTCCGGGGTGCGGATGCGGGTCACCACGTTCGGCCCGGCCTTGACCACCGTCACCGGCACGATCTTGTTGTTCTCATCGAACACCTGCGTCATGCCCAGCTTGGTGCCCAGAATGCCTTGTCTTGCCATTGCTCTGGATCTCCTACTGGATGTTGACGTCGACGCTGGCGGGCAAATCGATGCGCATCAGCGCGTCAACGGTCTTCGGTGTCGGGTCGAGGATGTCGATCAGCCGCTTGTGCGTCCGCATTTCGAAGTGCTCTCGCGAGTCCTTGTACTTATGCGGCGAACGGATGACGCAATAGATGTTTTTCTCGGTCGGCAGTGGCACCGGCCCAACGACGCTTGCACCAGTGCGTACGACGGTCTCGACGATCTTGCGCGCCGATGCGTCAATAGCCTCATGGTCGTAGGCCTTGAGCCTGATGCGGATCTTTTGTCCCGCCACGCTTTCCTACCCTCACTCCACTTTGAGGTCCGTGTCCGGACCTGCTCCCGCTTAGGCCCGTGTCCGGGCCTGGTGCCTCCCAGCGCGCGAATCGATCGGCCCGGTGTGGGGCCGATCGAGCGTCGCGCCGGATACTGCGCCGCTGTTTACCTGTCTTGGTCCACCGGCCCCCGCGCTCGGGTGTGTCACCCGCACGCAGCCTCGCCCGTGACTAAATTCGTCGCGCTACAAGGATGGGACCGCACGCACCCGTTTGGGTGCTGGTCGTATGCCCGGCCAGGCGTGAACCTGGCGCAAGGCAACCCGAACAGTATGCCTTAATTCATGGCCCGAGCCAAATCTCGGCTCATTGGTGATCTGCAGTGCTGCGCGCGCCGCCCGCGGGCCCCGGCCACCATACCCACCGGACAGTAAAGTTTGCTGACATGACCGGTCCTAGCAGCACCTTTAAGGTGTGGCAGAACCTTTCCGGCCGTCCGGGCGGCACCCGCCTGTCTTCGGCGGCGGCGGCGGCGCGGGTGCCCTATTTCGCCTCGATCCTGCCGCACGTCGTACGGATGGAGCCGGGCCTGGCCGAGGTCGAGGTGCCCAAGTGGTTTTTCGTGCACAACCACTTACACACCGTGCATGCGATCGCGTCCTGCAACGCCGCCGAAATGGCCATGGGGATGCTGATGGCAGCCCCTTAGGAGACTGGGTGCCGACCCAGCCACCGCTGGATCCCCAAAGCGATGACCGTGCATTACCTGGCGAAAGCCACCACATCGCTGCGAGCGCAGGCTCAGCTGGACGCGCCCGACTTTCTCAGATCACCGAAGGCGTCGACCTGGTCGTACCGGTGCGGGTGACCGACCGCAGCGGAGTCGAGGTAGTCCACGCCGAGATCACGACATGGGTTACGCCGGCGGGCTGAATTCTCGCCACCGTGTCCATCGGATGCGCGGCGACCGCGATTTATAGGGAAATTCCTTATTAATCGCTGACGCGTGCTGCCGTCCCTGGCCGCAATGGTTGAGCTGGGCTAACGCCCTCGCATAGATTCGGCAAACGAAGCCACGATCGCTCAAGCAACGCTAGTCTTGTGGGGCCAGCGATAGCCCGACTATCTCAGGGAACCCTCGATGTCTTATGTGAATGCCGCGCCTGAGTATGTGGCGGCGGCTGCAACGGACCTGGCTAATATCGGTTCAACGATCAGCTCTGCCAACACCGCGGCGGTGGGCCCGACATCAGGCGTCCTGGCCGCAGGAGCCGACGAGGTGTCGGCGAGCGTTGCGGCGCTGTTCGACGCGCACGCACAGGCTTATCAGGCACTCAGCGCCCAGGCGGCCTATTTCCACGAGCAATTTGTTCAGCTCCTGAACGTCGGCGCGACTCACTACGCCCTGGCCGAAGCCGCAAACGCGTCACCCCTGCAGACCATCGAGCAAGGTGTGCTCAGCGTGACTGGCGCACCCAGCAGTCAGACGCTGACGGCGGCGCAGTCGGCCATCGGCGGCGCGGCGTCGTTCGGTTCCGTGGCATCAAGCGTGCCGGGGGCGGTGGCGGGGGCGGCAGGCGGTTCCGCGCCCGCGGCATCTGCGGGATTCCTAACAATGGCGGCTTCGCCCGCACCGGTGGCACCGGCGGCGCTGGCAGCGGCCAGCACACCGGTAGCGGCGGCGCCGGCAGCCGTCAGCACGCCTGCGGCGGCGCTGCAGCCGGCAACGCCGAATTATGCAACAGCGGCGGCGGCGGCGCCGACAGCCGTCAGCACGCCGGCAGCGGCGATCGAGGCGGCGGCGCCGGATTACGCTCCGGCGACAACCTCGCCAGCCTCGGCTGTGCCGCCGGTAGGACCGATGCCAGCCGCAGCAGCAGGGGAGTCTCGACACGCGGCCCGGCCGGGAACGCCGGCTTATTCTCCCGAGGCTTGGGGACAACAGGGGTACGACGAAGAGTCGGCGGGCCGCCACCGGGCTTATTGATCGTCGACGCTAGGCCTGGCTGAGCTACGCCTGGCTGGCACCGCTGGGCCGGATTCACACAACGAACTCCGCGGCCCGGTGCCCGAGCATCACGATGGTTGCATGCGGACCGCGGCTGGTGATCACCGGCAGGATAGACCCGTCGATCACCCACAGATTCTCGATACCGCGCACCCGGCACCGAGGATCAACGACGGCTCTCGGATCGTCGCCGGCGCCCATCGGGGCTGTGCCACAAAGATGTTGCGACGTCGACCAGGCCGGCTCGCCGACATGCGTTGCCGCACTAACCAACTCACGGGCCAACTCGCTGCCCTTGCGCAGCGCCGAAACATCTTCGGGCTCGCTGTCGTAGCGATGCTCGATTAGCGGAGCCACCTCAGGATTCGGCGAGACCAGCGTAATTCGCCCGCGCGCCCGCGGCTGCATGAGCGCCACCCCGATGTGCGGCCAGTCGGGATGGCCCGGGGTGCCGTCGCCTGTCATCGCAACGAACCCGCCCGTGTACGGCCTGATCTCAATGCCATCAGGGGTGGTGAGCACAACCTCCAGTACCGGTCGGCCGGCAGCCACGGTCCACGTCGTAGGCAATACCCACTCCGGGTGGTCGATGCACGACATCCCAACTGGTAACGGCGCCACCACCGGTACGCCGACGCCTCGCAGCGCGACTTCGTCCCCGACCCCGGATAGCATCAGAAGATGCGCCGACTGAATAGCACCGGCGCACAGAATGATTCGATCGGCCGTAATGGTAATCGGTCCTTCTGGTCCAATGGCGTCGACTCCCACTGCCGCGGTTCCAGAGAAACGCAAGCGCACCGCCCGCGTCCGCGCCAACAAGATCAGGTTCGAGCGTCCCAGAGCCGGCATCAGATATCCCGCACCCGATCCAACACGCATACCGTCGACGATGTTGAGCGGGACGGCACCCAATCCCGAAGGCAACTCCGGTCCGCAATCATTGAGGTCTGCGATCCAGGGAAACCCGGCTTGCTCCGCGGCTGCCAGGAAACGTTCAGTGGCGCCGGTCATTTCGTGCGTACGGCGGACCAGGATTGGCCCGGACTCGCCATGTGCGGCACCGCCGAAATCAAGATCCGTCTCGATGGCGCGGAAGTGGTCGAGAACGTCCGGCCATGCCCAGCCGGGAATCGCGGCGCGATCGAAATCGCCTGGTAATCCACGGCAGAAATACCCGCCGTTGACCGCGCCGGAACCCCCGACCGTCGACCCACGCACAATCGTCAGTCGGCGCTCGGGTCCGTCCGTGAGGCGGGTCTGATAGCGCTGAACCAGCGGACTGCCGGCTCCGATCGGCAGTTGCAACCCGTTGTTCGTTCGCGCCAATAAGCCTGGAACGGTCAGCGCCGGCCCCGCCTCGAGAACGGTCACGTTGCGGCCGGGATCGGCGGAAAGGCGCTCGGCAACAACTGATCCAGCACTGCCGGCGCCAACGATCAGCACGTCAGCGTGCGCTCCAACCGCCCGAGTCAAGGCGACTATGTTCGGATTTGCGGTTTGAGCGCGCGAAGGTTGCGTTCGCGCACGACTCCCCGCCACAACCCCAAGCCGTACGCCAGATCGTCTATACGCTTGAGCAGCAGATAGGTCAGCAGCCCGATCGGCTCGGCGTCCTCAGCTCTGGAATCCCTGCGCCCAAGCCAGTCCACTACCCCGTCCATGACAGCTGCGACCAGGATGACCCGTCGACAGTGGCGCGACACGAGGGCCGCGAGCAACGCCAGCGGCCAGTAGTGCCGGCACAGGGCCGAGGACAGTTGTAGCGCCGCCGACCATAGGCCGCGGCTGGCGATCGCCGCAACGTCCGAGAGCGAACTGTCGGCGCCGCGCAGGGCTCTGGCGATCCTGCGACCGGTCAGGACTGCGACCACGATCGACGCCAGTTGGCTGAGGCTCGTTCCGAGCGCCATCAGGATCCAGGCGGTCAGCGCCCAGCCACTGATCACCACCGGGGCCGTCTTGTCCGGGTGCCGCACCGACAGCGGAGCCGCCGAGCCGCCATAAAATGCCTTGCGCGCCAGCCAATCCCGTAGTTCGGTGCGGTGATCGTGGGCCACCAGGGCAATTGGCTCGTAACGCAGCCGGGCGCCTGTTTCGATCAGCCGCCAGCACAAGTCAACGTCCTCGCCGGACCGCATGGTCTCGTCGAAGCCGCCGACGTCACGAATGGCGGAACGGCGACAGATGATCGCCGCGCTGGGAACGTAGGACACCGTGCTGTGTGGTAACACCGGTGCTTCGCGTAGTCCGAGGTCCAATGACGAGTGCACCGCTTCATACCGCGCTACCACATTCTCGCTGTGCGCCAGGCCGACGATGCGCGGTGCGACCAAGGCGACGGTGGGATCACAGAAGTGACCGAGCAGGGCTTCCAGCCAGCCGCGGCGCGGCGCAACATCGGAGTCCAAAAATGCGACGAAGTCGGTCGTGCAGGCGGCCAGCCCGGTGTTGCGTGCCGCCGCCGGGCCTTTGCTGTGCGAATGGCGCAGCACTTCGATGTCGCAGTGCGCGTCGGCGAAGTCAGCTGGCTCGATCGGCGGCGACGAGCCGTCGTCCACCACGATGACGCGTAGCCCGCGTAGCGCGCTCACCAGGCGTAGCACGCCAGAAGGGTTGTTCCGCACCGGAATTACCACGGTCACGTCACGGTGCGACGGCCCTCCGGCGGGCCGGGGATGCGCCACACTGGCGTCCAGTAGGGTGCGGGCCAGTTGGGCGCTGACCTCATCGCGAACCTTCAGCCGGCCATCGGACAGCATGTTCTGGGCTGCGGGCGCCAGCTTCAACAGACGGGTCGGTGAACCACCCAGCAGGGCGGAGCCGTCGCCGAGCACCCGCACGCGGCGATCAACCTGGACCGCGAACCCGTCGGGGAGCCGAGCCTGACTCATCTCAGCATCCCGTCGGAACCCGGCGACCAACGGGCGATGCGACGCACGCATCCGTCGACCATCTCCGCGAAGATGCGCCTCCCCTCGGACGCCGTCGCGGTGGTTGGGTCCCCCAGCACGCCTACCGCGCTGACCGCCGCGACTCCCCCGCGTCGCATCGAATGGAGTAATTCGGGCAATGGCGCATCGTTGCCGGCGATCCATCGGTCGGTCAGCACATCGTCCGGCGAGATATGCAGCAACACGGACGTTTCGGTATGACCGGCGTGTGCGTCGCCGCCGGCCGCGGCGCATGGGGACCATCCGACATCACGGCCTTCGGCGCGAAGTCTGGCCGCCGCGCTGTTCAACGCGACGACGTTGCCGCCATGCCCGTTGATGAAGACCAGGCGCTGGGCCCAGCAGGCGGCCGACCTGCCGTACTCCACCAACAGCGTCGTCAAGGCCTCGGTGCCGATGGAGATCGTCCCATCGAAGCTTTGGTGCTCGCCGCTGGCCCCGTAGGCGATGGCCGGCGCCACCAGCCACTCTTGCTCGAAGCGCGCACTGAGACCGGCCTGAGCCCCCCGGGCCACTGCGGTCGCGATCCTGGTGTCGGTGTCTAGCGGCAGGTGCGGACCATGCTGTTCAGTCGACCCCAGCGGGACCACTATCGACGGCGAGATGCCTGATAACTGACTCGACGTCGCAGTTCCTAATTCGCCGAGTAGGGGCACTCGGTGATGGTAGGACGAATTCACCTGTTGTGCACCAATTGTTTTGCCACCAAAATAAAATTTTTTCTCGGCAGTTCATCGACCGGCCGAACTTCGACTCGTCCGTCACGGTTGCCACGCGCGTACCAATAATTTGCGGGAACGTCAGTTTCCACTCGCCAATTCCATCGCGCCGAACCAATCATTAAAACTTGACCTAAATTCGGACCATTCCGGCTCAGCTCTCGGCTAGTCATCCCGAGTGGGAGGCACGCCCATCGCCCGGGCAAAACCGGGCGGAACGAGAATGTCGTTCGGGCTGAGGTCGTGAACCGACGCATGCCCAAGTCCCATCAGTGCCGAGTCGATACCCCCGCGCAAGACGTCGAGCACGTTTTCCACACCGGATTGACCGGACGCCGCGAGGCCCCACAAGTAGGCGCGGCCAATCATCACCGCGCGCGCGCCCAGTGCCACGGCCTTGACGACGTCGCTGCCGCGCCGGATGCCGCCGTCCAGCAGCACCTCGACCTGATCACCGACTGCCGCGACCACCGCGGGCAGGGCACGGATCGAAGCGGGCGTGCCGTCCAGGTTATTGCCACCGTGGTTAGACACCGATATCGCCGAAACTCCCGCATCCACAGCTCTTTTGGCGTCGTCGACCCGCATCACGCCTTTGAGCATGAACGGTCCGCGCCACAATTCGCGCAGCCAGGCGATGTCTTCCCAGGTCGGCGGTGGCGTGCCCATCCACTCCCCATAGGCGGCGAAGAAGGGGGGTCCAGGCTCACCCCGGCGGCCCTGGTTCGGCACTCGCAAGTCTGGGGGCCGCAACGTCTTGCCGAACTTCCACAACCACCGCGGTTTGGTGATCGCCTCCGGCGAAAGCCGCAAGATGGTCCGGAGGTTCATCTCCTCGGGGATCTTGGGGCTGCCCCAGTCCCGCCCATGCGAGAACGTCCAGTCGGTGGTCACGATCAGACCGGCCGCACCGGCTTGGCGCGCCCGCTCGACGCGCTCGGCGATCGCGTCGCGTCCGCCGAGCCAATACACCTGGAAGAAGACCTTGGGATTGGCGGCGATGACCTCTTCGATTGGCTTGCTGGCGAACGAGGACAACCCCATCGCCGTTCCGCGTGCAGCGGCGGCACGCGCGACGGCGACCTCACCGTCTGGATCGACCGCCTGAACACCAGTCGGTGAAATGACTACCGGCAGCGAAATATCCTGTCCCATAACAGTGGTCGATAAGTCGCGCTTTTCCTGCGCGCCAATGACATGGGGCGCAAAGCCGAGTTCACCAAATGCTTCGACGTTGTCGGCGACCGTAATTCCCTTTTCGCTGGCCGAAATCAGTGCCGAATAAACCGATTTCGGCAGCCGCCGCTTGGCGCGTTGCTGGGCGATGGCGACCGTTTCAAACCATTCGTCGGCCACAACTACACGGGGCTTTCGCTGCACAACCGTGCCGGCGGTGCCGCCGGCGGTCTTACGGACAGCGTCAACGGTACGGGTTGGCGGGCCTGCTGCCGCCGAGAGTGATCGGCCCGCGGCCGCGGAGTTTCGCGTTCGCCGGCCAGTGCTGAGACGCTGTGTCCTTGGACGCACTCGGGGTCCGGCCCGTCCAGCGGCAGACCGGTGAAGAATTTCGCCGCCATGCACCCGCCCCGGCAGGCGTCGTAGTGCCCGCAGCTGCCGCAGGCGCCAGCCGACTGCGGCTCGCGCAGCTCCCGAAACAACGGAGCGTTCTTCCAGACCTCGGCGAATCCAGCCCCAGAACCGTTGTCCGTCAACACGTTCCCAGCCAGGAAGCGATCGTGGATGGCGAACGGGCAAGCGTACACGTCGCCGACGGGGTCGATCAGGCACACCACCCGGCCGGCTCCGCACATGTTCAGGCCGGCCAAGGCGCCGGATTGGCCGAGCGGCGCCAGATGGAAGAACGAGTCGCCCGTGAGCACCCTCTCACCCTTGGCGACCAGCCAGTCGTAGAGCTGGACCTGCTGGTCGGCGGTGGGATGCAACTCTTCCCAGACGTCCGCCCCCCGACCCGAGGGACGCAGCCTCGTGATCCGCAGTGTGGCGCCGTAACGGCTTGCCAACGCGGCGAAGTCGTCGAGTTGGTCGACGTTGTGCCGGGTCACCACGACCGAGATCTTGGCGTCAGAGAAGCCTGCCTCGGCTAGGTTTTCCAGCGCCCGCACGGCCATGTCGAATGACCCGGCGCCGCGAACGGCGTCGTTGACCTCGGCGGTCGCGCCGTCCAGCGAAATCTGGACATCAACGTAGTCGCTGGCCGCCAGCCGCGCGGCCACCTCCGGGGTGATCCGCACCCCATTGGTGGAGAACTTCACCCCGACGTGGTGCGCGGTGGCGTAATCGACCAGTTCCCAAAAGTCGGGGCGCACCGTGGGTTCGCCGCCGCCGATGTTCACGTAGAACACCTGCATGCGCTCGAGCTCGTCGATGATGTCCTTGCACTGGCGGGTGGATAATTCGCGCGGGTCGCGTTTGCCCGAAGACGACAGGCAATGCACGCACGCCAGGTTGCAGGCGTAGGTGAGCTCCCAGGTGAGGCAGATGGGGGCATCCAAGCCGTGTTCGAATTGCTCGATGAGAGCTGGGACCCTGCTTGTGACTGACGCAGTCATTGATGAGCCTCCTGTGGTACCAGCATGTTTGAGTCGACCAGCACACCCAGCGCGTGCAGGTAGGGGCCCTGCTCGGCATCGGCAACCCCCGCGGCGCGGCACGCGGACCGGATATCGGGGTGGTCGGCCAGCGACCGCACCACCGCGAGGATGGTCCGGTTCTTCAGAAACGACAGCTTGCGGGTACCGAAGTGATAGAGCAGTGCGCCGAATGGCTCCGGCCGTACCGCTACCTGTGGGTGCAACCGCCAGCCGCGATCAGGGTCGAACAGCCTGTTGTCAGCCGGACGAGCCTGCGCGGGGGCAGGCACGGTCAGTAGACCCCGCACATACCGTCGATGGACACTTCTTCCACCAGGGTTTCGGTGACAAGCTCGGTGTCAGTCTCGTTCTCGTGGTCCATCTAGATCTGCCTCTCGCTAGGACTCGACATTGATGAATTGTTCTGGCCACAATATGGCATCGAGTGCCGCAATGGAAGGGCGGGTCTGATGTTGTCGCAGTCGCGGGTCGGCCGGCGCCGTTCGACCACACCGGAGCACATCACCGACGTAGCCATCGAGTTGTTCACTGCCCGAGGGTTCGCCGACGTGAGCGTCGACGATGTCGCGCTCGCGGCCGGCATTGCGCGCCGTACGCTCTTTCGCTATTACGCATCCAAAAACGCGATCCTCTGGGGCGATTTTGGCACCCACCTCGCACACCTGCAGGATCTGCTCGACAACGTCGGCCCACAGGTCCGGTTGGCCGAAGCCCTGCGCGCGGCACTGTTGGCGTTCAACACGTTCGACGAGCGCGAGACCGCGCGGCACCGCAAGCGGATGCGGGTCATCCTGCAATCCATCGAGCTGCAGGACTATTCGATGACGATGTACGCCGGCTGGCGCGAGGTGATGGCCGGCTTCGTAGCCCGCCGACTGGGTGTCCAGACAACCGAGCTGTTGCCCCAGACCGTCGGCTGGACAATGTTGGGAGTCGCCCTGGCGGCCTATGAGCACTGGCTGAGCGACGAATGCGGCACGTTGCCCGAGGCACTCGGAAACGCGTTCGACGTCGTCGGCGCCGGGCTTGAGAGCTTGGACGCATGAATGCCAAGCCGGCGGTCGAGCACCTGGTGCACACCCTGCGTTCGCAGGGACGGTTCTGCGGCTCGTCAGGCTCCCCGATGTACCACGAACTGTTTGAGCTGGTAGCCAAAGACGTCGAGGCCGGCGGAGTCTTCGCGACGATTTTGGCCGGCCACGAAGATGATTCGGCACGTCACGCGGTGCCGCTTCGGCTGCTAGGCGGGCTGCACCGCCTGGTGCTCGACGGCCGGGCAGCGGCATTGCGCCGCTGGTATCCCAGCACCGGCGGCACCTGGGACGGCGAGCGGGCGTGGCCCGAAATCGTGTTGGCCGCGGCCAACCATTCCAGCTCGCTGCATGCGGCTCTGATTCAACCACCGCAGACCAACGAGGTGGGCCGATCGGCTGCTCTGATCGGCGGATTGTTGCGCATCAACCGTGGATTCGATTTGCCAATAAGGCTTTTCGAAATCGGCTCGAGCGCCGGGCTGAACCTGCGGGCAGACCACTACCGCTACCGTTACGCCGACAGCCAATGGGGACCGGCCGACTCGCCGGTGACCATCGACGACGCGTGGCGCGGCGCGCTGCCGCCGCGGGGTGCGGTGCGGATCGTCGAACGGCAGGGCTACGACATCGCGCCCATCGACGTCATCGGCGCCGACGGGGAAATGGCCTTGCTGAGCTACGTCTGGCCCGACCAGAGCGCGCGGCTGGACCGGCTGCGCGGCGCCATCGCTGTCGCGCGGAAGGTTCCCGCGCGGCTGGATCGCCAGCGCGGCGGCGACGCGGTGGCGGGCCTCGCTCTGCAAGACGGAGCGTTGACCGTGCTGTGGCATTCGATCACCTGGCAATACCTGTCGGTTGACGAACGCCAGGAGATCCTCGACGGGGCCGACGCACTGGGCGCACGCGCCGATACACGGTCACCGTTCACCCATCTCACCCTCGAGCCGGCGATCGATGGGCCGGGTGTGCCGGTCAGGTTCCTGGTGCGTGCTAGTAGCTGGCCGGATGGCGAGCCACAGATTCTGGGCGAATGCCACCCGCACGGACCACCGGTGAACTGGCAATAGCCCACGCGCCAGCAGACGCAGAATCGCATCAACCCGGCGGGTCGGATGCGATTCTGCGTCTGCTCGCCAGTGAAGAGAGCACCGCGCAGCGACTAGGTCCCCGTGAAAGTCATCGGATCGTGCAGCACCCGGGTGCCGTCGTGCAGTCCGTCGAGGGCCTCCATGTGTTCGGATTCCAGGGCGAAGTCGAACACGTCCAGATTCTCGGCGACGCGCTCAGGCTTGGACGAACGCGAGACGACGACGTTGTTCAGCTGCAGATTCCAGCGGACCAGCACCTGCGCGGGCGTGCGGCCGTAGTCGCCGGCGATCGACGTGACGGTCGGTTCGTCGATCAATCTGCCCACTCCCAGCGGGCTGTAGGCCTGGGTGACAACGTCATGCTCGGCGTGGGTCTGACGAAGCTCAGCCTGGTTGAGCCGAGGGTGCAGTTCGATCTGGTTGACGGCCGGCACCTCAGAAGTTTGTTCGATCACCTCGGCCAGGTGTTCCTCGGTGAAGTTCGACACGCCGATCGAGCGGACGTGGCCCTGTTCTCTCGACTCGATCATGCCCTCGAAGCTGTCTACGAACTTGCCCAGCGTCGGCGCGGGCCAGTGGATCAGGTAGAGGTCGAGGTACTCCAGGCCGAGCCGGTCCAGGCTGGCTTTGCAGGCTTCCTGGGCAGTTTCGAAGCCCTGGTTGGAGGTACCCAGCTTGGTGGTGACGAATAACTCCTCGCGGGGAAGGCCCGATGCGGCTATCGCACGGCCGACGGCAATCTCATTTCCGTAGGCCGCTGCGGTGTCGATCAGTCGGCAGCCGGCTTCCAACGCAGCGGTCACCGAGCTTTCCGTTTCGACGTCGGACAACTTAGCGACGCCCAAGCCGAGTACCGGCATCTTCGCCTCGTCATTAAGCGCGATCGTCGGGATCGCGCTGGCGCCGTCAAATCTCTCATCAATCAAGGTCATGTCACATCACCTGCCTGCAAAGTTGCTTGCTGGATTGGTCGGATAAAGCCGCGCCGGCAGCAGCCGTTAAGCCGGACTCCGCGGCCCCGCATGCGTATGCTCCTGCGCGAATGTCAAAGTCGTGCACATTCAACACATCTGCATTGCATGCGGTCCATCGGCATTGACCTCCGAGACAGTAGCCCGACTTAGCCGCCGAAGCCCAGGGCAGTCGCCGCGATCACAGAGATATCCGACAGGCGTCAGTAAAGTTATTGCAGCACCAGGCCTTCGACGAGGCCTGTGCGGGCAATTTCGTGACGTCGGGTACACCGGTCGTCGATCCCGCTGACCGCCGGAGATGCCCAGGCCAGTGAGCTAGGTCACGATACGGATTATCTTGTGGCACAAGGCACATACGCGGGGAGGGGCGATAGACCGTCGTCGGCCACACGACCTGCACCTTTGCCACCTGGCTGCCATACCCACGCGGCATGGAATCGCCGACCCGCTATGCTGGGAAGGCAGGAACAGACGACCGGACTACGCTCCGTGCTTGACTACGCGTTCGGAGCGCAACTGGAAGCGAGGCAACCTGTCGCATGAAGACCAATCAGGATCTTCTCGAAATAGCTTGGCAAGCAACGCAAATCGGTGCCAAAACCTTGGGGTCGTCGCAGCCAAGCGCCGTGCAACACAAAGGCGACCGTGACCTGGTCACCGATATAGATCTCGCGATTCAGGACGATATAGCGGCTTACCTGGCCCAGACCACACCTGACATTCAATTACTTGCCGAGGAATCCCAGCACCACACAAACATCAATACGACAGAATGGCTTTGGGTTCTCGACCCTATCGACGGAACGTCGAACTTCGTTCATGGTCTACCGCTGTGCTCGGTATCGCTCGCACTGCTGCATCGCGGGCGCGCGGTCGTCGCCGTCACCCGGGCGCCGCTACTCGGCCGTACCTACCACGCCATGGAAGACAACGGCGCATTCCGCAACGGCCAACCCATCTCAGCCAGCCAGACCGACAGCCTCGACGAGGCGATCGTGTCCCTTGGCGACTACGCCGTCGGCGCTGACGCGGCCAAACTGAATGAGCAGCGGCTCGCGCTCACCGCCGAACTCGTGCCCCGCGTCGAACGCATCCGGATGGTCGGAGCGGCGACGCTGGACCTCGCCTTCGTCGCCGAAGGAGCAATCGACGCCTGCATCATGATGTCCAACAAGCCCTGGGACACTGCGGCGGGGACCCTGATCGCCCGCGAAGCCGGAGCCCACGTCACCGATGCAAACGGCGACGCCCACACCCACGAATCCGCCGCGACCATCGCCGCCGCACCAGCGATCGCCGACCAACTGGCCGCCGCCATCCAAACCACCAACAGCTCCGACGTCGAGCTTGCGGGCACCAGGATCTAGCTGATCGACCGCGTGGTCAGCCCAACAATTCGGCGATCGGAGCGGCGCCGGCAATCTTGGCGCGGACCTTCATGACCTTGCCGGGCATCCCACCGCCTACTACGCCGACAACGACTCCGTCACGCTCGTAGTAGGCCAGGAACTTACGGCCGTCGTCCTCGATCAGGTGCACGATGTCGGTGGCTTCGGGTTCTCCCAGGCACTGGATCTTGACGTCGTATTGGTCGCTCCAGAAGTACGGGACCACCACAGCCGACGGCACGTCCTGCCCGAGCATCGCAGGCACCACAACCCGGGCCTGGTCGGCAACGTTGCTCCAATGTTCTACGCGCACTTGATGTCCAGTCGAATCACGCCAGGAGGCGACGTCACCGAGCGCCCACACATTGGGCACGGTGGTGCGGCCGGCTTCATCGCAGATGACGCCGTTGTCAACCGCGACGCCGCTTCCGTCGAGCCACTCGGTTGCCGGTCGCGAACCGATGCCCACGACCACCAGGTCGGCCGTCAGCTCGGTGCCGTCGCTCAGCACCACCGAGTCGACGTGGCCCTGGCCGCGCACTTCCGCGACGCTGACCCCGGTGCGGACGTCGACGCCTTCGTCCCGGTGCAGTCGCGCCACCAGCCCGCCGATCTGTTCGCCGAGCACCGCCGCGAGTGGGGTCGGCAGCGGCTCAACCAGCACCACGTCTACTCCCAGGCTGCGCAGGCTGGCCGCCACCTCGCAGCCGATGAAGCCGGCGCCGATGACCACGGCGCGCTGCGCCTCGGTTGCGTGCCGGCGCAGGGCCATGCTCTCGTCGAACGAGCGCAGCACCCGGATGCCCTCGAGGTCCGGGAACGCGGGAATGCGCCGGGGCACCAGGCCGGTCGCGATGACCAGTTCGTCGTAGCCGAGCACGGCTCCGTCGGCGAGGGTCACCGTCTGCGCCGCGGTATCTAGGCTGGTGGCGGCCGAACCCAGCCTCAGGACGATGTCGTTCTCGTCGTAGTACGCGCGCGGTTTGAGGGCCACGTCGTCGACTTCTTTGCGCAGCACCTCCTTGGAGAGCGGCGGTCGGTCGTACGGCAGATGCGTCTCGTCGCTGACGATCGTGATGCGACCGGAGAACTCGGATCGGCGCAATTGCTCGGCGGTCCGGGCGGCGGCAAGGCCGCCGCCGACGATCACAATTCCGTGGTCGCTGTGGTGTACGCCTGAGCTACTGGTCACGTGGTGTTCATACACGATGGCGATTCAGTACTTCAAGGCGCCCTTGTCTACGTGGACCTGCGTACCTGTCAAAGCGGCGGAACCATCGCCGGCGAGCCAGACCACCACATCGGCTACCTCATCGGCCGACATGAAGCCTTTGGGTTGCAACGGCATTGGCGGAAAGCTGTGCAGGAAGCCGGGATGCTCGGCAAAGATCTTCATCATCACCTCCGGCTCGACCATCGGGGTGTCGATCGAATACGGGTGGATGGAGTTGACCCGGATGCCATATTCACCGACCTCGATCGCCAACGAGTTGGTCAGCGCGGTGACTCCGTGCTTGCTGGCCGAGTAGTGGCCGTTGCCCGGTGTCGCCTTCAGCCCCGCAGACGAGCTGACCATCACAATCGAGCCTCCGTTGCCGGCCTCGATCATCGCGGGCACGGTGGCGCGCAGGGTGCGCCAGGTACCCGTCAGGTTGACCCCGATGACGGTGTCCCACTGCTCGTCGGTGAGTTCCCAAAGTCGGCCCCAGCCCAGCACACCGGCGTTGGCGACCACGACGTCGAGCCGGCCGAACTGTTCGACGCCGTCGGCGACCAATTGCTTCAGCGCCGCGTCATCGCGGACGTCCACCTCGCGGGCCAGTACCTTGCGACCCTCGGCCTCGACCAGGCGGACGGTCTCAGCGAGATCTTCCGGGGTGGCCGGCGCATAAGTCAGACTGCTGGACGCCGACGCGCAGATGTCGAGAGCGATGACGTCCGCGCCTTCCCGGGCGAGCCGCACGGCATGCGCCCGCCCTTGGGCCCGGGCAGCGCCGGTAATGAATGCCACGCGTCCTTGCAGTGGTCCAGCCGGTCCGGCCACGAATTATCCCCTTCTTCGCCGTTAGAGACGAAGTCAGGCTAGCAGCGAAACTGAAACGTGTTCTAACTCGGCTGACTTGTGCCGAGCAGACGCAAAATCCCCCGACGGTGCGGCGTGTCGGGGGATTTTGCGTCTGCTCGGCAAGTGGAGGCGACCCCAGCTCTTCGTCAGATTTCGGAGATGATCTGGGCCCGTCGGCTGTCGTACTCCGCGTCGGTCAGCGCACCGCTGGCCCGTAGGTTCTCCAGCTCTTGGAGCCGCTGGGCGATCGACTGTTGTGGTGGCGTGGCGACCGGTGGGGGCTGGGCGGGGGGCGCCGTCGGCGCCGGCGCTTGTTGTGCGGCCGCTCGGCGCACCACTGCTTGGACCTGCTCGCGCAGCGCCGGGTTCGACCGCATGTCGACCATCCGGTTCAGCGGAATGTTATTGGCCTTGAGGAGCTGCAGGATCTCCATCAGCGGGCCGGCCTGACCACTGAGGTCGTAGGTCTTGTTGTCCTCGGCCAAAGTGAACTGGGCGGGCATCAGGCCGTTGACCAGCGCGCTACGCTCCCAGTCGATTTGGTATTCCTGACTGGTGGGGTTCACCAGAACCACGAGCTTGCGTGCGGTCAGGTTGCCGAGCCGGGTAATGCTGGCGATGACCCGGTCTTGACTGTCGAACGGTACGAACCCCGGTCCGGAGATGTGCAGGTTCACCTTCACCAGTGGTTGCTCGTTGATGCGGGTACCCGTTTCGGTGAGGCCGGTGATCTGCGCGAGCGCCAACACGCCGTGCTGCTCGAGCTCGGCCGATTTGGCGGCCGACTGCGCGCCGTAGTTGGTCAACCAGAGCGCGATCAGCACGTCGGCCACGGTGATGAGCAGACCGACATAGAACATCCACTGCAGCAGACTTTGCTGGCCTATTGCGAAGTAGACGACCAGAAAGATCGGCCCGACGAGCCCGCCGAACAGCAAAACCGTCAACTGTGCTTTCAGGTAGCGCGCTAACACGTGTGCTCCTCATTTCGACCGAAAGGTGAAGTCAGAGTAACGCTGGCGTCGGCGCTACCGATCACAAATTTTGGGCAGTGATAAACCCGGTATCGGGTATGGTCCGGCGCGGTCACGGCACTACTACACCGGCTGCGCCGTGCGCGCCGAACAGCGTCCCGCCGGCGCCACCGGTGCCACCCGCCGTCGCTGACGGCCCGCTGTTGCCACCGGCGCCACCATTCCCGATCCACGCGGCGTGACCGCCGTTACCGCCTTGGCCTTTGATACCGGTGGCGGACCCGCCGGCACCGCCGTCACCGATCCATTGGGCGAAACCACCGGTGCCACCCAGGCCGTTGTCGCCGGTGGCGATTCCGCCGGCACCACCGTTGCCGATCACCAAGGCACCGAGTCCTCCCCAGCCCGCCTCCCCTCCCTCGCCGGTGGCCGCGCCGCCGACGCCACCGCTGCCGAATAGCACGGCCTCGCCGCCTTCTCCGGCAGCTCCGTCGACTCCGGTGGCTGGCCCGCCGATGCCGCCAGCGCCGAAAATCTGCCCGCCGATGCCGCCGAAACCACCGTCGCCGTTCGCACCGGTCGCGGCGCCGCCCGAGCCGCCGACCCCGAACAGACCGGCGTTCCCGCCGAAACCAGCCAACCCTGTCCCAGTGGGCCCACCGGCGCCGCCGCGGCCGAAGATCAGCCCACCCATGCCGCCGTTACCCCCCCATCCGTCGGACGCGGTTCCACCTCCGACGTAATCGCCGCCCGCACCGCCGGCCCCGCCGAGGCCGAACAGCCCGGCATTGCCGCCGGCCCCACCGTAGCTCCCTTGAAATCGGCCGAAGAAGACGTTGTCGAGAACCCGCCCGCCCCACCGGCACCGCCGGTGCCGAAGATCAAGCCGCCGGCTCCACCCGCCCCGCCGTGCCCGCCGATGGCGGCGGATTCGCCTAAGCCGTTCCCACCCGCTCCGCCGGTGCCGAAGAGCCCTGCGGGTCCGCCGTTGCCGCCGTTCGGGTGGGCGGCGCCGCCGGACCCGCCATCGCCACCGGTGCCCCACAACAACCCGCCGGCCTGGCCGTTCGCCCCGGATCCCGGGGCGGCGTTGGCGCCGTTGCCGATCAGGGGGCGCCCCAGCAGCAATTCAGTAGGCGCGTTGATCGCGCCGAGCAGATCCTGCTGCAGAGTCTGCAGAGGCGAAGCGTTGGCGGCCTCGGCGACGGCATATTCCGCCGAGCCGATATTCATGAGCCGGACGAACTGCTGATGGAAAGACGCCGCCTGAGCGCTTAACGCCTGATAGGCCTGAGCGTGCGCGCCGAACAGCGCAGCGATGACCTCCGATACCTCATCGGCACCCGCAGCCAGCACTCCAGACGTCCGGAACGCCGCTGCCGAATTGGCCGAGCTGATCGCCGAGCCGATATTCGCCAGGTCAGTTGCCGCGGCCGCCACGTATTCCGGCGCTGCGATCACGAACGACATCCGAACCTCCTGGCCGCGATCTGCTTATCCGTCGCCCTCGAAGACAACCAGATCGTAACGCCAGCCAGCGCTGTCGGCAGGACTTCACCCGGACAGCACGAAGCCCGGACCGCCGAAATCGGGGATCCGGGCTTCGTGTTCTACAGACCTACTTGATGATCTTGACGACCCGGCCGGCGCCGACGGTGCGGCCACCTTCACGGATCGCGAAGCGCAGACCGTCTTCCATGGCGACGGGCTGGATCAGCTTCACCGAGATGTTGGTGTTGTCACCGGGCATCACCATTTCGGTGCCCTCCGGCAGCGTCACCACACCGGTCACGTCGGTGGTGCGGAAGTAGAACTGCGGACGGTAGTTGTTGAAGAACGGCGTGTGCCGGCCGCCCTCGTCCTTGGACAGGATGTAGACCTGGCCCTCGAAGTCGGTGTGCGGCGTGGTGGTGCCGGGCTTGACGACGACCTGACCGCGCTCGACGTCCTCACGCTTGATACCACGCAGCAGCAGACCGACGTTGTCACCGGCCTGGCCCTGGTCGAGCAGCTTGCGGAACATTTCCACACCGGTGACCGTGGTCTTGGTGCTGGTCGGCTTGATCCCGACGATCTCGACTTCCTCGTTCACGTTGACCACACCGCGCTCGACACGGCCGGTGACCACCGTGCCACGCCCAGTGATGGTGAAGACGTCCTCAACAGGCATCAGGAACGGCTTCTCGGTGTCACGGACCGGGTCCGGAATCGACTCGTCGACCGCATTCATCAGCTCGGCGACGGACTCGACCCACTTCTCGTCGCCCTCGAGCGCCTTCAGCGCCGAGACACGCACGACCGGTGCGTCCTCGTCGAACTCCTGGGCCGCCAGCAGCTCACGGACCTCCAGCTCGACGAGCTCGAGCAGTTCCTCGTCGTCCACCGCGTCGGCCTTGTTCAGCGCGACCAGGATGTACGGCACCCCGACCTGACGAGCGAGCAGCACGTGCTCACGGGTCTGCGGCATGGGGCCGTCGGTCGCGGCGACCACCAGGATCGCGCCGTCCATTTGGGCGGCACCGGTGATCATGTTCTTGATGTAGTCCGCGTGGCCAGGAGCGTCGACGTGGGCATAGTGCCGCTTCTCCGTCTGGTACTCCACGTGGGAGATGTTGATGGTGATACCGCGCTGACGCTCCTCAGGCGCGTTATCGATCTGGTCGAAGGCGCGCGACTCGTTCAGGTTGGGGAACTTGTCATGCAGAACCTTGGTGATCGCCGCGGTCAGGGTGGTCTTGCCGTGGTCAACGTGACCGATGGTCCCGATGTTGACGTGCGGCTTCGTCCGCTCGAACTTCGCCTTCGCCACTTCTATGTCCTCCTGGACTGTTGGTGCTTAAAAAAGCAGTGTGTTGATGTTTTTCAGTTATGCCGCGGTGTTGACCGCGTCAGCTTACTCGTGAGTTGGCACTCACTCGCCCGTCGCCTTCGCGATGATCTCCTTCGACACGTTCGCCGGTACTTCGGCGTACGAGTCGAACACCATGGAGTAGTTCGCCCGGCCTTGTGTCTTGGACCGCAGGTCGCCGACGTAGCCGAACATCTCTGACAGCGGCACATGTGCACGAACGATGCGCGCACCCGACCGCTCCTCCATAGCCTGGATCTGGCCACGGCGGGAGTTCAGGTCGCCGATCACATCGCCCATGTAGTCCTCGGGCGTGGTGACCTCGACGGCCATGATCGGTTCCAGGATGACTGGCTGCGCTTGCGCCGCAGCCTTTTTCAGCACCTGTGAACCGGCGATCTTGAATGCCATTTCCGACGAGTCGACCTCGTGGAAGGCACCGTCGAGCAGGGTGACCTTCAGGTTGACCAGCGGGTAGCCCGCCAAGATGCCGTACTGCATGGCGTCCTGCGCGCCGGCGTCCACCGAAGGGATGTACTCGCGCGGGATGCGCCCACCGGTGACCTTGTTCTCGAACTCGTAGGTCGCACCATCTTCGCCGGTGAACGGCTCGATGGAGATGAGCACCTTCGCGAATTGGCCGGAGCCGCCCGTCTGCTTCTTGTGCGTGAACTCGACCTTCTCGACCTTGCGCTTGATGGTCTCCTTGTAGGCCACCTGGGGCTTGCCGACATTGGCCTCGACCTTGAACTCACGGCGCATGCGATCCACCAGGATGTCCAGGTGCAGCTCGCCCATGCCGCCGATCACGGTCTGGCCGGTCTCGTTGTCCTGGTGCACCTTGAAGGTGGGATCCTCTTCGGCGAGCTTCTGGATCGACAGGCTCAGCTTCTCCTGGTCGCTCTTGGTCTTGGGCTCGATGGCCACCTCGATCACCGGATCGGGGAAGGTCATCGACTCCAGCACAACCTGGTTGTTCGGGTCGCACAGGGTGTCACCCGTTGTGGTGTCCTTCAGCCCGATCACCGCGTAGATGTGGCCTGCACTGGCCGTCTCGACGGGGTTTTCTTTGTTGGCGTGCATCTGGAACAGCTTGCCCAGCCGCTCCTTCTTGCCCTTGGTCGAGTTGATGACCTGCGACCCGGAATCGACCTTGCCCGAATACACCCGCACGTAAGTGAGCTTGCCGAAGAACGGGTGCGTGGCGACCTTGAACGCCAGCGCTGAGAACGGCTCGTCGGTCGACGGCTTGCGGATGACCTCCACGTCCTCCTTGTTGGGGGCGTGGCCCACAGCAGGCGGAACATCAAGGGGTGAAGGCAGGTAGTCGATCACGGCGTCGAGCATGGGCTGCACGCCTTTGTTCTTAAACGCGCTACCGCACAGCACCAGGTATGCCTCGGAATTGACGGTCAGCTTGCGCAGCGCACCCTTGATCTCCTCGACCGACAATGCCTCGCCGCCGAAGTACTTCTCCAGAAGCGACTCGTCGGTCTCGGCGACCGCCTCGAGCAGCTTGGTGCGGTACTCGTCAGCCTTCTCCCGAAGTTCAGCCGGGATGTCGATGGTCTCGTAGGTCTCGCCGAGCTGCGTTTCGCCCCGCCACACCTTGGCGTTCATCTCGACCAGATCGATGACACCCTCGAAGTCACCCTCAGAGCCGACTGGCAGCTGGATCGGGATGACATTGGCGCCGAGGCGCTCCTCCATCGTGCGAACCGAGAAATAGAAGTCGGCGCCGATCTTGTCCATTTTGTTGACGAAGCAGATACGCGGGACGTCGTACTTGTCGGCTTGCCGCCAAACCTGCTCGGACTGCGGCTCGACACCCTCTTTGCCGTCGAACACTGCGACGGCGCCATCAAGGACGCGAAGACGTGCGCTCCACCTCGACGGTGAAGTCCACGTGCCCCGGTGTGTCGATGATGTTGATCTGATTGTCGTTCCAGAAGCAGGTGGTAGCGGCGGAGGTGATGGTGATCCCCCGCTCCTGCTCCTGCTCCATCCAGTCCATGGTGGCGGCCCCGTCGTGCACCTCACCGATCTTGTAGCTGATACCGGTGTAGTAGAGGATGCGCTCGGTGGTCGTGGTCTTGCCGGCATCGATGTGCGCCATGATGCCGATATTGCGGACCTTCGTCAGGTCGGTCAGCACGTCCTTCTGTGCCACAGAAGTCTTCCCACTCTTTCGATTGCTTAGTTAGTTCGCTGTCTGTCTTGCGATCACGCTGACGTCGCCCCGAGCCCAGCTCCGCGGACGTCACGTGCCCATCTACCAGCGGTAATGTGCGAAGGCGCGGTTTGCCTCGGCCATCTTGTGGGTGTCCTCACGTCGCTTGACTGCGGCCCCGAGGCCATTGCTGGCATCCAGAATCTCGTTCGCCAAGCGCTCGGTCATCGTCTTTTCCCGGCGTTGCCGCGAGAAGCTGACCAGCCAGCGCAGGGCCAACGTGGTGGACCGGTCCGGACGCACCTCGACAGGCACCTGATAGGTGGCGCCACCCACGCGACGGCTGCGGACCTCCAACGCCGGCTTGACGTTGTCCAAGGCGCGCTTCAGCGTGATGACCGGATCGGTGCCGGTCTTGTCGCGAGCCTGTTCAAGCGCTGCATAAACAATGCGCTCGGCGAGGGATTTCTTCCCCTGCATCAAAACCTTGTTCACCAGTTGGGTGACCAGTTGCGATCCGTAGACGGGGTCGTTGACCAACGGACGCTTGGGCGCGGGTCCCTTGCGTGGCATTAGCTCTTCTCCTTCTTGGCGCCGTAACGGCTGCGAGCCTGCTTACGGTTCTTGACTCCCTGGGTGTCGAGCGAACCGCGGATGATCTTGTAACGCACACCGGGCAGGTCTTTGACTCGGCCACCACGCACCAGCACCATCGAGTGCTCCTGCAGGTTGTGACCCTCGCCGGGAATGTAGGCGGTGACCTCGACCTGGCTCGTCAGCTTCACGCGCGCAACCTTCCGAAGCGCCGAGTTCGGCTTCTTCGGAGTGGTGGTGTACACGCGGGTGCATACGCCACGGCGCTGCGGGCTGCCCTTCAGAGCCGCGGTCTTGACCTTCGCGATCTTGTCCCGACGACCCTTGCGGACCAGCTGCTGGATGGTTGGCATCTACCGGCTTTCTGTGTTGCTGTTTACGTTCTGGCTAAGTCTTGCAAGTCTCTGTACTGCAGTTATGCCCCGCCGCTATACCCCGCGGCCGGGTGTGTCGCATGCGCTCAGCGCCGGATTTTCTCCGTCGCGTCGGGGACATGCGAATTAGCCCGGCATCCACTTCCTTACGTCAGGCGTCGTAAGCCGCCAGGCACGAGCCACAACAATACCCGTCGCTGGTCTGGCAGGTCAAAGTGGCGCCTGGCGGTCGGGCCCAGGCCCTAATTGCACCTCTAATTCACACTCGCGCCACCGGCCGCGGTGCGCCTGTCCAAGCCCGCCGCCAACCGCAGCACCATGTCGGAGAACACCAGATCGGTGTCGATATCGTCCATCACGCCCGTCATCTCCAACAACACGAAGCCGTGCAGCGCCGACCAGAACTCGAGCGCCGCATGGAAGGCCTCCTCGCCGTCGAGACCGTAGGAGCGCAAAACGGCGATCACCGGTGCGGCCGCGCCCCTGGTCACAGCGGTGTACTCGGGGTCATCGCCGCCCAGCGGCATCCGAGTGAACGCCGAGTACCTGCCGGGGTGGTGGTGGGCGTAGCTGCGATAAGCACCAGCCATGACCAGCACCGCGTCATCGCGCGCGCGACCCTCGCCCACCCTGTTCAGCATCGTGATGATGTCGTCAATGACCCGGATACGCACTGCTCGGCGCAGGTCTTCGAGGCTGTTGACGTGGTTGTACAGCGACGGCCCCTTGGTCCCGAGCTGCATCGCAAGCGCATTGATGGTCAACGAGTCCCAGCCCTCCCGGTCCAGAAACGCCAATGCGCCGTCGACGATGCCGTCGCGGCTCAGCTTGGCCGGACGCGCACCCGATCTCGGAGCGCGCTGGCGCCCGCCGACTGGCGGCGGTTCCGGCTGAGCTGCCATGGCGATCGCCCTTCAATTTGCGATGACCGGGTTGGGTCACCCCGCTTCTGTGTCGACGAAACGGTTAACTAATGACTCTAGTTGACCGAGCGGCGAAATTAGCTCGGGCGTTCTGCCGGATAAATGCGTAATTGGTCTGCCGTTGAGCCGGTCTATGCACGTAGGCTATAGTCAAGCCTCATTCAACTGAGTCCAGCTGGATTCAACCGTCTTTAAGGGGGCCCGAAGTGAATTGGACTACCGTCGCCGGGTCGCTTGCCACATGTGTCATCACCATCGCCGCCACATCGGCCGCTCCGGCACCGGCCGCGCACGCCAAGAACGGCGACACGCACGTCACCGGCCAAGGAATCGAGCAGACGCTGGACTGCAACGATTCCACCCTGATCGTCAATGGCACCCGGAACACCGTCAACGCGATGGGAAACTGCTGGGCGGTCACGGTGATGGGCTCGTCGAACACCGTCGTCGCCGACGGGGTCACGCATGACATCACCGTGTATGGCTGGGACGAGACGGTGTTCTACCACAACGGTGCGCCGTTCGTCTTGGGACCGCGGCCGTGAGCTGGGCATGACCAACCGGCTACAGCAGGTGCCCGGCTGAGGCACCGAACATCTCGTCTGCTAGCCATCTTTCGAGCCACGCCCAACCCGAGGGAATCGAGAAACAATGCGCGCCAATATGACTGAGCACTCATCTAAACTCGTCGCGCTCGCCCTGGCGCCGGTCGCCGTAGCAGCCTCCGCGCTGACCGCCTGCAGTTCGACCGCCAACCCCCCGAGCGGCACGACGTCAACGACGACCCATGCGACCGCGACGACGAGCGCAGGCGCGGCGCCGACCACCGCGTCGGGCGCCCCGAGCACCACCGCTTCGGTCGAGATCGGAAACACCATCAATTACGGGTCGCTGGGCACCACAGCCGCACTTGACTGCGCCGATGGCAAATCGCTGAACATCGGCGGCTCGAGCAACACGCTAACCGTCACCGGCACGTGCGAAACGGTGACCATCACCGGCATGACCAACAACGTCACCTTCGACAAGATCAGCAGCCACCTCACGGTGCTGGGACTCAATAACACCGTCACCTACAAAGACGGCAGCCCGAAGGTGGACAACCTCGGCTCGGGTAACACCGTCAACAAGAGCTGACGCGTCGCTGCCCGTCTTCACCCGCCGGCGTGCCGTGCCGGCCCGCGCCCGCGGCGAATCGTCCGGCTCCCTCCAGGGCCTCGGCGGCGACGCGGTGCATGCTGGCGAACTCGGCGTCGAGCGCCGCCGCTTCTGGCATCCCCCATTGGTGCAGCGCCGAAAGTCGATCTGATCGCATGCACTGCTGCGGCAGCGCGGCCAGTTGCGCCGCGAGTTCCTCGGCCGCTTGGCGCGCTTGCCCTTTGGGCACGACTCGATTGGCCAACCCGATCGCCAGCGCTTCGTCGGCCGCCACAGCGCGGCCGGTCAGGATCATGTCCATCGCGCGGCTTTGCCCGATCAGCCGAGGCAACCGCACGGTACCGCCGTCGATGAGCGGCACCCCCCACCGCCGGCAGAACACCCCAAAGACGGCGTCTTGCTCGGCCACCCGTAGGTCGCACCAGAGGGCCAACTCCAGACCGCCGGCAACGGCATAGCCACTGACCGCGGCGATCACGGGTTTGGACAACACCATTCGCGTCGGCCCCATCGGCCCGGGGCCCGTCCGATGCACGGCATTGGCATCAGGAGTGCCGAATGACTTCAAATCAGCTCCCGCGCAAAATGTTCCGTTATCACCCCACAACACGGCCACCGACGCGGTGTCGTCGCGATCGAACTCCTCGAACGCCGCAAACAGCGCGGCTGCCGTCGGGCCGTTGACGGCATTGCGCGCCGCCGGCCGGTCGATGATCACCGTGGTCACCGGGCCATTGCGCGCCACTCGCACCGGATCGCTCATGTCGCCTCCACGAGTTGGGTTGGTTCGCGTCGCTGCGCCAGTTCAGTGGCGAATTCGTGGTAGGCGTCACGCAGTCCGGCGCCTGGCCAATCGGCCGGCAGCAGTTCGGCAGGCAGCGTCGGGTCGGTGAGCAGGTGGCGCACGATCGCCGCGGCAGCCACAAACCGACTGGGAACGTCGGCGGCGGATGCCATTTCATCGAGCAGCCGATGGCCGGCCGATGCCCAGCCGGGCAGGTCCCACAGCTGGCCGGCGAGCTGAGCCGGAGCGTCGTCGCGCGCCTTCAGTATCCGCAACCGTGCGTGCACATCGGAATCCAGGTCCAGATCGAGGTTGTCGGGGCGCATCCACACCCCTTCACGCAGTTCGCCAAAGCGCTTTCCGTGCATGGTAGTTCGCAATGCGGCCCGGGTGCGAGCATCGGTTCCCACACTGGTGACGACCAACATTACCCAGTCCCCGCGCCAGGCCCGCACCCGTGGACGCATCGCACCGTCTTGGCGACGCTGCCGGGCGAGCAACCGATCGGCGAGCCGATAGCCGTCAGCGGAGCGGACCAGGTCGCCGGCGCTGACCATGCGCGTCAGCGCCACCCGCAACGTCGCCTCCTTGATTCCGAAATCGGCGGTCAGCCGGACCAATTCGCTGGCGCTGGCCCACGCCGGATGGGCACCGAGCAACACGCTCAGCACCACTGATCGGGCAGTCATGTTCGCCATGGTCTACATCTGCCTACACCGAAGACGTCTGGCGGCCGTAGTCGCCGAACGGTTCGTCACGGTGCCGCACCGCGTCACGGAAGCCGTGCTCGACCGAGTCGGCGACGAAGGCGTGCCCCTCGGGCGTATGCCGGGCAACCCCGTCGAACACCGTGCTGACCATCCTGCTGGTCGCGACACCCTGTTGCAGCAGAGCAGAATTGAGCGCGAGCTTGACCATGATCAACTGGTTGACCGGCATCGCCGCGATCCGCGCCACGAGTCGCTCAGTGCGTTCGTCGAGATCTTGTGGCTCCGGCGCCTCGATTGCCAGGCCCCACTCGGCCGCCTGCGCTCCGGTAATGCTATCGCCAGTGAGCAGAAGGCGTTTGGCGCGCTGGTCGCCAAGCCGATGCGCCCATAGGCCCGCCGCCGGGATCCCCCACACCCGTGTCGGCGGGTAGCCGATCTTGGCATCGGCGGCAGTGATCACCTGGTCGGCATGCAGAGCAATGTCGGTACCGCCGGCCACGCAGTACCCGTGGATCTTGACTACCGTCGGTTTGTCGGCGTGCATCAGGCTGGAGAACCCGCGCACGAAGCGACTCATCATCTGGTAGTCGATCATCGGGTCCCACGGCTGATTCGCAAAATGGTTGATGGCCTGGGTCTTACCGTCGAGCACGGTGCCGTGGTAGGCGCCGGTACCGCCGGCCGAGCCGGTCCGGTCGGCGTAGGCGGAAAGGTCGAAGCCGGCGCAGAAGCCCTCGCCACGACCGGACACCAGAATCACGTGCACATTGGGGTCAAGATCCGCACGCTCCACCAACGCCGACAGCTCCAGTGGAGTGTCCGCGACGATCGCGTTGCCTTTCTCCGGCCGGTTGAAGGTGATCCTGGCAACCCGGTCGGTGACCTCGTAGGTCATCGTCTTCAGGTTATCGAAGTCGACCGGCCTGATCGAGTGAGTCATATTGCGGCTCAGCCCTTTACCAGGGCCCGCTCGAGGATGGGACCGAGGTCCAGCCCGGCCGGCATGGTACCGAACGCCCCACCCCACCGCCTGTCCAGCCGAGTCGCCAGGAAAGCCTCGGCCACCGACGGGTGCCCGTGCCGCACCAGCAACGAACCCTGCAGGGCCAGGCAGATATCCTCGGCGACCTTGCGGGCGCGGTACTGGATGGTGTCAAGATCGGCCAGCTGCGGACGCAGGTTGTCGACGTGGCTGTCCAGCCGGGCATCGGAGCCTGCGCTCGCGGCCAGCTCGGCAAACAGCACCTCTACGCACTCAGGACGAGTTGCCATGGCGCGCAGGGTATCCAGCGCGCTGACATTGCCCGAGCCCTCCCAGATACCCATCAGCGGTGCCTCTCGGTACAGCCGTGGCATTCCGGATTCCTCGGCATAGCCGTTGCCGCCCAGGCATTCCAGCGCTTCGGCGGCGTGCGGGGTGGCCCGCTTGCATACCCAGTACTTGCTGGCCGCCAAGCCGATGCGGCGCAGGAGTGCCTCTTTTGGGTCGCCGCGAACGACACTGTCGGTGGCTCCGGCCATCCGCATCGCGACCATCGTGGCCGCCTCCGCCTCCACGGCCAGGTCGGCCAGCACGTTGCGCATCAGCGGCTGGTCAATGAGATAGGCGCCGAATGCCTTTCGGTGCTGGGCATGGTAGATGGCGCGGGTCAGACCGGTGCGCATGCTGGTGGCGCTGCCCAGAGTGCAGTCCAGGCGGGTCAGGTTGACCATCTCGATGATGGTGGGGACGCCGCGGCCCTCTTCGCCCACCAACCATGCGGTGGCATGGTCGTATTCGACCTCGCTTGAGGCGTTGGCGTGGTTGCCGAGCTTGTCCTTGAGTCGCTGCAGAAACATCCGGTTGCGGGTTCCGTCGGGGAGCACCCGGGGCAACATGAAGCAGGACAGCCCACTTGGGGCCTGCGCGAGTACCAGGAAGATGTCACACATCGGCGCCGAGGTGAACCACTTGTGACCGGTCAGGCTGTAGGTGCCGTCGCCGTTCGGGGTCGCTTGGGTAGTGCCGGCGCGCACGTCGGAGCCGCCCTGCTTTTCGGTCATCGACATGCCGGCGGTGATGCCGGACTTGGTGGTGGCCAGCTTGAGGTCCGGATCGTATTCGCGACTGGTCAGCAGCGGCTCGTACACCGCCGCAAGCTCGGAGTTGTACCGCAGCGCGGGCACGACGGCGTACGTCATCGAGATCGGGCAGATGTGGCCGGCTTCTACCGTCCACACCGAGTTCTTGGCCGCCCGCACCACGTGCGCACCCGGCCGATCGTCGGCCCACGGTGCGGCATGCAGGCCGTGGCGGACCGCCACCCGCATCAGCTCGTGGTAGGCGGGGTCGTATTCCACCTCGTCGATGCGGTACCCGTTGCGGTCGTGGGTGTGCAGGATCGGCCGATTGCGGTCGGCGAGTTCACCCCAACGGTTGGCCTCGCGGCTCGCGGAGATCGCGCCGAGCTCGTTCACCTCTTCCAGGCCCCATTGGCCGCCCTCGCGGATCAGAGCCTCGACGAGTACCGGCGATGTCGCGGGGTTGTAGTTCTCCAGCGGAGGGACCTGGTTGGTGACGACATGCGTATCTGACATGCGACCAATGTTACATTTTTTCGACAACCGCACAAGAGTCGTAATATCAGTGTGGCTGCGCTGCGAAGAATTGCCATAGCGTCTGGGTGGCGAAGTCAGGCCATTCGTGGCCGCCGCCGTCGATGGTGATGAGCACGACGCCGTGGTTGTCGGCGCATCCCGCGGTCGATGTCGTGACGTCACCATCGGTCGTGACGGATGGGGCGCCGCACTGATTGACATTGCGCCAGAACGCATTCACGTCCGGCGCCGAGGGCCCGTTGATGATGTTCGCGCCCTGCCCGCCCCCGTAGGGGACGAGCTTGTCCGAGGTGCCGTGAATCTCCATGACGGAGGCTGGATGTGGCGACCGGCACGAGTCCAGCTGCGTCCCTGCAACCGAACCGATTGCGGCGAAGATGCCGGTGTTGCACGCCAGGGTGTACGACATGATGCCGCCGTTACTCATCCCGGTGGCATAGATCCGCGAGGCGTTGATGCTGACGTTGCGCACGATGTCAGCGACGGCCGCGCCGATGAAGGCGACGTCATCGACGCCTTCGCGTTGAGGCCGCCCGCAGCAGCCACCACCGTTGACGTTCCAAGCCCGGCTGACGCCGTCCGGGTAGGCGACGACGAAGTGCTGCGAATCGGCTAATTCGTTCCAGCTGTAGGAACTTTCGGCCTGCTCGGCGCTGCCGGTTATGCCGTGCAACATGACGACCAGCGGAGCCGATGCGGGCAATCCCGCGGGTTGGTAGAGCCGATAGCTGCGGTCGCGTCCGCCGACGTTGATGGTGTGGATGCTGGTGCCGGTAACGAACCCGGACGGCAGCGGCTTGTCGTCGGCCGGCGAGCAACCCGCGACCATCAGAACTGCCCCGATGAGCGCGGCGGCTCGACGGAGCATGGTGCCTAAGCTACGCGGCGCGCGCCGCTCTGGGCGCTATCAGCTGCTGGTCTTTTCCCGCAGGAACGCGATGTCATCCTTGCGGCCGTCTTCGGCCGTTTCGCAGATGACCGGCGCATCCGGCGGCCTTGACCGCAGCGACCAATAACTCGGTGCCGATCTCGCCGGCACCCAGGTTGGCGTGCCGGTCCCGACCCGAGCCCGCCGCGTCCTTGGAATCGTTGCAGTGCACCAAGTCGATCCGCCCGGTGATGCCCTTGATGCGGTCGACGGCGTCCACCAAGCGCCTCCCCGGCCGCCCAGGCGTGGCAGGTGTCCAGGCAGAAGCCGATGCCGGTTTCGCCGATGACGTCCCAGAGCCGGGCGATGGTGTCGAAATGGCGCGCCATTGCGTGGTCCCCGCCGGCCGTATTTTCCAGGTACACCGGAACCTTGGCTCTCCAGCTGGTCGAGCGCTTTGCGCCAGCGCTGAAAGCCGTCGTCGAGGTCGTCGTCGTCGGCGACGTGACCACCGTGGACGATCACCGCGGCGGCGCCGATGTCGGCTGCCGCGTCGCAGGTCTGCTGCAGGATCTTGCGCGACGGGATGCGCACGCGATTGTTCGCGGACGCAACGTTTATCAGGTAGGGGGCGTGCACGTATATCGGCAGGGCTGCCGCTTTCAGGCGCTCCGCGTCCTCGCGCGGCTTGGGCGCCTTCCAGCTCTGCGGGTTGCCGAGGAAGATCTGCACCACGTCGGCACCCTCGGCCTGCGCTGTGGCGAGTGGATCCTGGGGGCTGACATGTGAGCCGATGAGCACGCGAGCCAGTCTAGTGGGTCGCCTTTCATGGCGAGCAGACGCAAAAGCCCCCGACACGCCGCGCGCTGCCGGCGCTTTTGCGTCTGCTCGGCCAACTAAAAGTGGCTGTTGATGCGTGCGACAAGTCCGATCGGATCCAGTCGGATGTCGCCGACGGTCATGGGAATCGTTGTCCATCCGCATTCCTGCAACCGGGCGGTTTTCAGCCGGTCGTGCATCAGCGCATCGCGGCCTAGTGCCATTCGATGCTGTCGTATTCGGCGGCGACCATCGCGCCCGGCCACGCGAAGTCGACGCGCCAGACTCTGCCGTAGCAGTCCACGATGCGGTACTGCAGCTCCGGCATGGGTAGCCGGTTGTCGATGAACACCAGTCGCGCCTCGCTCTCCATGGGGGACTCGGCATGATCCGTCGGCGTGGCCTATCAATTCGCGGACCTTGATGATGCCGCGACGGCCCTTCTGTTCGCGGATCGGCCGCGTCCAGTTCGCCCCTAGTGCAGGCACGAATGTGCAACGCAGCATCAAGGATCGCCAAGGCCCGCGGCCGCCGCAGCGTCCGTGCGACCTCGATCACCGTCCATGCCGGCGCGGTCGCGAGTCGACCCTCCACCCGGCGCAGTGGGGCGCCAACCCGTTGATGCACCATCAGACTCGCCGAAGGCCTCATCCGCACGCCCGGATCGAGAATGTGAAGCCTAGACGTACTCTCGGTATCAAAGCCGTACAACGCCGCAGCTGTTCCCATGCAGGCCACAATTGGCTGACCGGCCACGAGATCCAGCGCAGCCAGCTTGCCCAAGACATCGGGCTCCTCCACCGCGTAGACACCGTGGCATACACGAAAAAGTCTGCCCGCCTTCACGAGTCCAGCCAGCCGCTTGCGCGAAACCATAGTCAGCAGTTCGCGGTGGTCGCCAGCCCTCCGCTGACCGCGTAGCACACTTTCGATATCCACGCAGCAACGATGGCTGCCTGGCTCAGCGACAGCAGTAGACCTCCAGCAGCAATATGGATAGAAGCGCTCGACTGTGCATGCGACCACCAGACGCAAAAGCCCCCGACACGCCATGCGTGCGGGGGCTTTTGCGTCTGCTCGCGCAGAGCTAGCGGTAGTCCGAGTAGCCGTAGTCGTCCAGCGGAACCGCAGCCCCGGTGGCCTGGCCGAAGTCCGGGCTGTAGTACTGATCCTCGTAGGACGGGATCGTGTACGCCGCAGCGCGGGCTTCCTCGGTGGGCTGCACCTGGATGTTGCGGTACCGGTTGATACCGGTACCCGCCGGGATCAACTTACCGATGATCACGTTTTCCTTCAGACCCTGCAGCTTGTCGCTGCGGCAGTTGATCGCCGCATCGGTAAGCACACGCGTGGTCTCCTGGAACGACGCCGCGCTCAGCCACGAGTCGGTGGCCAGCGACGCCTTGGTGATACCCATCAGCACCGGTCGGCCGGCCGCGGGCTCGCCGCCCTCGGCCACAACTCGGCGGTTCGCCGCCTCGAACTCCGCACGGTCGATCAGCGAGCCGGGCAGGAACTCCGTTGCACCCGAGTCGATGATGGTGACCCGGCGCAGCATCTGGCGAACGATGACCTCGATGTGCTTGTCGTGGATCGACACACCCTGAGCGCGGTAGACCTCCTGGGTCTCCCGAACGAGGTGGATCTGCACCTGACGGGGGCCTTGCACCCGCAGAACCTCGTGCGGGTCGGCCGAGCCTTCCATCAGCTGCTGGCCCACCTCGACATGGTCACCGTCGGACAGCACCTTTTCGGAACCGTCTTCGTGCTTGAACACGCGCAGCCGCTGCCGCTTGGAGAGCTTGTCGTAGACCACTTCCTCGCCACCGTCGTCGGGAACGACGGTGATCTTGTAGAACCGCTCGCCCTCCTCGAGGCGGATACGGCCGGTGACGTCGGCGATCGGCGCCTTGCCACGCGGCACGCGGGCCTCGAACAGTTCCTGGACACGTGGCAGACCGCCGGTGATGTCCTCACCGACACCACCCTGGTGGAAGGTACGCATGGTCAGCTGTGTGCCGGGTTCACCGATGGACTGAGCCGCCACGATGCCGACGGCTTCGCCGATATCTACCAGCTTGCCGGTGGCCATGGACCGTCCGTAGCAGGTCGCGCACACGCCGGTGCCGGTGGTACACGTCAGCACCGAGCGCACCTTGATCTGCGTGATGCCCGCCGCCAACAAGGCGTCGATCGACGGGTCGCCCAGGTCCTCACCACGGGCAACGACGACGTTGCCGGACTCGTCGACCGCGTCGGCACCCAAAGTCCGTGCGTACGCCGATGTTTCGATGTACGGGTCACGGATCAGCGTGCCGTCGGGCTGACGCTCGGCCAGCTCGACGAGGATGCCGCGCTCGGTCTGGCAGTCGTGCTCGCGGACGATGACGTCCTGCGACACGTCCACCAGACGACGAGTCAGGTACCCCGAGTCGGCGGTACGCAACGCGGTGTCCGCCAAGCCCTTTCGGGCGCCGTGGGTGTTGATGAAGTACTCCAGCACGGTCAGGCCCTCGCGGAACGAGGACTTGATCGGGCGTGGGATGAACTCACCCTTGGGGTTTGTCACCAAGCCCTTCATGCCGGCCAGCGTTCGGGTCTGAGTGAAGTTACCCGTGGCACCGGACTCCACGATCGTGATGATCGGGTTGTCGCTGGGGTAGTGCTCCCGCAGCGCCTTGCCGACCTCGTCGGTGGCTTCCTTCCAGATCTCCACCAGCGCCTCGTTGCGTTCCTCGTGGTTCAACGCGCCACGCTGGAACTGCTTTTCGACCTTGTCGGCCCGGTCCTCGTAGAAGTCGAGAATCTCCTTCTTCCGCGGGGGAACCAAAACGTCGGCCATCGAGACCGTGACACCGCTTCGGGTCGCCCAGTAGAAGCCGGCGTCCTTGAGCTTGTCGACGGTCTGTGCGACCACGATCATCGGGTAGCGCTCAGCCAGGTCGTTGATGATGGCAGCCTGCACCTTCTTGTGCATCTGCTTGTTCACGAACGCATAGCCCAGCGGCAACAGCTCGTTGAACAGCACCCGGCCCAGTGTCGTGTCAGCCAGCCACGCATCGCCCGGCTGCCAGCCGTTGTGGCCGAAGAGCTCGGTCTCGATCTCGGCCGGCGGACGCAGCTGCGTCAGCCGCACCTTGATCTTGGCCCGTACCGAGAGCACACCGCGGTCGGACGCCATGATCGCTTCGGCCGGTGAGGAGTACACACCGACCTCCGGCCGGTCCTTGGCCGCCGGTTGATATTCACCGTCGGACCCGTCGATCTCGGTGGTCAAGAAGTACAGCCCGGTCACCATGTCCAAACGCGGCATGGCCAGCGGACGCCCAGATGCCGGCGACAGGATGTTGTTCGACGACAGCATCAGGATGCGGGCCTCGGCCTGCGCCTCAGCGGAAAGCGGCAAGTGCACCGCCATCTGGTCACCGTCGAAGTCGGCGTTGAACGCCTCACACACCAACGGGTGCAGCTGAATAGCCTTACCTTCCACCAGCATTGGCTCGAAGGCCTGGATGCCCAGCCGGTGCAGCGTGGGTGCGCGGTTCAGCAGCACCGGGTGCTCGGAAATGACCTCTTCGAGCACATCCCACACCTGAGGACGCTGACGCTCGACCATCCGCTTGGCGCTCTTGATGTTTTGCGCGTGGTTGAGGTCGACGAGTCGCTTCATCACGAACGGCTTGAACAGCTCCAGCGCCATCAGCTTAGGCAGACCACACTGGTGCAGCTTGAGCTGCGGACCCACCACGATCACCGAACGGCCCGAGTAGTCGACGCGCTTACCCAGCAGGTTCTGCCGGAACCGGCCCTGCTTGCCCTTGAGCAGATCCGACAGCGACTTGAGCGGCCGGTTACCGGGTCCGGTCACCGGCCGGCCCCGACGGCCGTTGTCGAACAGCGCGTCCACGGACTCTTGCAGCATCCGCTTCTCGTTGTTGACGATGATCTCGGGAGCGCCCAGATCGATGAGCCTCTTGAGCCGGTTGTTGCGGTTGATCACCCGGCGGTAGAGGTCGTTGAGGTCGCTGGTGGCGAACCGGCCACCGTCCAACTGCACCATCGGGCGCAGCTCCGGCGGGATGACCGGGACGGCATCCAGCACCATACCCATCGGCGAATTGCCCGACTGCTGGAAGGCGGCGACCACCTTCAAGCGCTTCAGCGCACGAAGTTTCTTCTGCCCCTTGCCGTTTCGGATGACATCACGCAATATCTCGGCTTCTGCGTCGATGTCGAAGTTCTCGATCAGCTTCTGGATCGACTCCGCGCCCATGGCGCCGGTGAAGTACTCACCGTAGCGGTCCACGATTTCGCGGTAGAGGTTCTCGTCGACGATCAGCTGCTTGGGAGCCAGCTTGGTGAAGGTGGTCCAGATCTCCTCGAGCCTGTCCAGCTCGCGCTGGGCGCGGTCGCGGAGCTGACGCATCTCCCGCTCGCCGCTGTCCCGAACCTTGCGTCGGGCATCGGCTTTCGCGCCCTCGGCTTCCAGCTCGGCCAGGTCGGCCTCGAGCTTCTGCGCGCGGGCCTCCAATTCGGCGTCACGCTGGTCCTCAACACCCTTGCGCTCTACCACCATTTCGGCCTCGAGCGTCGACAGCTCGTTGTGCCGCATCTCGGTGTCGACCGCGGTGATCACGTAGGCGGCGAAGTAGATGATCTTCTCGAGATCCTTCGGAGCCAGGTCCAGCAGGTAGCCCAGACGGCTCGGCACACCCTTGAAGTACCAGATGTGCGTGACCGGTGCGGCCAGCTCGATGTGTCCCATCCGCTCACGACGCACCTTGGCGCGAGTCACCTCGACGCCACAGCGCTCACAGATGATGCCCTTGAAGCGCACGCGCTTGTACTTGCCGCAGTAGCACTCCCAGTCGCGAGTCGGTCCGAAGATCTTCTCGCAGAACAGGCCGTCCTTCTCAGGCTTCAGCGTGCGGTAGTTGATTGTCTCCGGCTTCTTAACCTCGCCGTAAGACCATTGCCTGATGTCCTCCGCGGTAGCCAGGCCAATGCGGAGTTCATCGAAGAAGTTGACGTCGAGCACGTAACTCCCTTTCCCCTTGCGGGTTTAGTAACACTTTGTTCTATCGCGATCCGCGCAAGCGCGCATCGCTTATCTAGGGCTAGGCCAAATCCTCAACAGACGCGGATTCGTTGCGAGACAAGTTGATTCCAAGGTTCGCGGCGGCCCGCTCAAGGTCTTCGTCCTCGCCCTCGCGCAGCTCGATCGCTGCGCCGTCCGAAGACAGCACCTCAACGTTGAGGCACAGCGACTGCAGCTCCTTGAGCAGCACCTTGAACGACTCGGGGATACCCGGTTCCGGGATGTTCTCGCCCTTGACGATCGCCTCGTAGACCTTGACCCGGCCGACGGTGTCGTCGGACTTGATGGTCAACAGCTCCTGCAGGGTGTACGCGGCGCCGTAGGCCTGCATGGCCCAGCACTCCATCTCCCCGAATCGCTGACCACCGAACTGCGCCTTACCGCCCAGCGGCTGCTGGGTGATCATCGAGTACGGACCGGTGGACCGAGCGTGGATCTTGTCGTCGACCAAGTGGTGCAGCTTCATGATGTACATGTAGCCAACCGTCACCGGGTACGGGAAAGGCTCGCCACTGCGACCATCGAACAGCATCGCCTTGCCGTCGCCGTTCACCATCACTTCGTTGTCCCGGTTGGGCAACGTGGATGCCAGCAGGCCCTGCAGCTCCTCCTCCTTGGCACCGTCGAACACCGGAGTCGACACCGTCTGGTCCGGCTCGGCGTTCAGCAGGCCCTCGGGCAGGTTGGCCGCCCAGTCCGGCCGACCATCGGTGACGTCGACCTTCCAGCCGGACTTGGCCACCCAACCGAGGTGGGTTTCCAGGATCTGGCCGATGTTCATCCGTCGCGGCACACCGTGGGTGTTCAGGATGATGTCGACCGGGGTGCCGTCCGGCATGAACGGCATGTCCTCGGCTGCCAGGATCTTGCCGATGACGCCCTTGTTGCCGTGCCGACCGGCCAGCTTGTCGCCGTCGGAGATCTTGCGCTTCTGTGCCACATAGACGCGGACCAGCTCGTTGACACCGGCGGGCAGTTCGTCGTCGTCCTCGCGGGAGAACACCCGGATGCCGATGACCTTGCCGGATTCGCCGTGCGGCACCTTCAGCGAGGTGTCCCGGACTTCGCGGGCCTTCTCGCCGAAGATCGCACGCAACAGCCGCTCTTCCGGCGTCAGCTCGGTCTCCCCCTTCGGGGTGACCTTGCCGACCAGGATGTCGCCGTCACGAACCTCGGCACCGATGCGCACGATGCCGCGTTCGTCCAGGTCGGCGAGCACCTCATCGGAGACGTTCGGGATGTCCCGGGTGATCTCCTCGGCGCCCAACTTGGTGTCGCGGGCGTCGATCTCGTGCTCTTCGATGTGGATCGAGGTCAGCACGTCCTCTTCAACCAGGCGGTTGGAGAGGATGATGGCGTCCTCGTAGTTGTGGCCTTCCCACGGCATGATCGCCACCAGCAGGTTCTTGCCCAGCGCCATCTCGCCGTTTTCGGTGCACGGACCGTCGGCGATGACTTGGCCCGCCTCCACCCGGTCTCCAGCGTCCACGATCGGAGACTGGTTGGCACAGGTGCCGTGGTTGGACCGGGCGAACTTACGCATCCGGTAGGTGCGCCGGGTGCCGTTGTCGTGCATCACGGTGATGTAGTCGGCCGACACCTCCTCGATGACGCCGCTCTCCTCGGCGACGACGACGTCACCCGCGTCGATCGCGGCGCGCAGCTCCATCCCGGTACCCACCAACGGTGCCTCGCTTTTCACCAGCGGAACCGCCTGGCGCTGCATGTTGGCACCCATCAGGGCACGGTTGGCGTCGTCGTGCTCGAGGAACGGGATCATGGCCGTGGCCACCGACACCATCTGGCGCGGCGAGACGTCCATGTAGTCCACCTCGGACGAGGTCACGTACTCCACCTCGCCGGCTTTCCGGCGGACCAGAACGCGCGACTCCAGGAACCGGCCGCTGTCGTCGATCGGCGAGTTGGCCTGCGCCACGACGTGGCGGTCCTCCTCGTCAGCGGTCAGGTAGTGGATCTCGTCGGTAACCACGCCGTCGACCACCTTGCGGTACGGCGTCTCGATGAACCCGAACGGGTTGACCCGCGCGTACACCGACAGCGAGCCGATCAGCCCGATGTTCGGACCCTCCGGGGTCTCGATCGGGCACATCCGGCCGTAGTGCGACGGGTGCACGTCGCGAACTTCCAGCCCGGCGCGCTCACGTGACAGACCGCCCGGCCCAAGCGCCGAGAGGCGGCGCTTGTGGGTGAGGCCCGACAGCGGGTTGTTCTGGTCCATGAACTGCGACAGCTGGCTGGTGCCGAAGAACTCCTTGATGGCCGCAACCACCGGGCGGATGTTGATCAGCGTCTGCGGCGTGATCGCCTCGACGTCCTGAGTGGTCATCCGCTCCCGGACAACGCGCTCCATCCTGGACATGCCGACCCGGATCTGGTTCTGGATCAGCTCGCCTACGGTGCGCAGACGACGGTTGCCGAAGTGGTCGATGTCGTCGGTTTCCACCGGGACCTCGGCGCCGCCGGGAACGGTCATCGCCGTCTGGCCCTCGTGCAGACGGACCAGGTATTCGATCGTGGCGACGACGTCTTCTTCGGTCAGCGTCGACGAGGTGATCGGCTTACCGACGTTGAGGCCGAGCTTCTTGTTCACCTTGTAGCGGCCGACGCGGGCCAGGTCGTAGCGCTTCTCCTTGAAGAACAGGTTCTCCAGCAGGGTCTGCGCGGACTCCTTGGTGGGCGGCTCGCCCGGACGCAGCTTGCGGTAGATGTCCAGCAGGGCCTCGTCGGAGCCGGCGGTGTTGTCCTTTTCCAGCGTCGACATCATGATCTCGGAGAAGCCGAACCGCTCGGTGATCTGCTCGCTGGTCCAGCCCAGCGCCTTGAGCAGCACGGTGACCGGCTGACGGCGCTTGCGGTCGATGCGCACACCGACGGTGTCGCGCTTGTCGACGTCGAACTCCAGCCAGGCGCCGCGGCTAGGGATCACCTTGACGCTGTGCAGCATTTTCTCGGTGGACTTGTCGATGGACTCGTCGAAGTAGACACCCGGGGACCGCACCAGCTGGCTGACGACCACGCGCTCGGTGCCGTTGATGATGAACGTGCCCTTCTCCGTCATCATCGGGAAGTCACCCATGAACACCGTCTGGCTCTTGATCTCACCGGTGTTGTTGTTGATGAACTCCGCCGTGACGAACAGCGGCGCCGCGTAGGTCATGTCTTTGTCTTTGCACTCATCGACCGGCGCCTTGACTTCGTCAAAACGAGGATCGGAGAAAGACAGCGACATCGAGCCGGAGAAGTCCTCGATCGGGGACAGCTCCTCGAGCACCTCTTCGAGGCCGCCCACCGGCTTGATGTCCCCACGCGTGGTGGCGATCTCGCGCCAGCGCGGCGAGCCGATCAGCCACTCGAACGAGTCGGTCTGCACGTCAAGAAGCCCCGGAACCTCAAGCGGTTCGCGGAGTTTGGCGAAAGAAACTCGATTGGGGGCTCCGGGCACGGAGCTGTTAGCAAAACTTTGCGGGTTACCCTGACTTTCGGTAGAACGTGAGTGGTCTGTCTTGCTCTGGCGGAAATCTGCCAAGATGCACCCTTCCAGCACCTGCGGCGTACCAAAGCCGGAGGCAACCGGATCTGTTCGCGCCGCGATAATTGTGTCGGTCTCGCTGGCGGACGATCTGTCCGGATCTCACGCGCGCAACTAAATAGCTTGAACCGCTAACGGGGCTCAGGCTAAGACCACATTGTCAGTGGCGGGTGAGGTGGGCAGGAGGTAGCCAGCGCAACGTCCAACAATAGCGCAGGACTGCGCATTCCTCAACTACCCCTACTCTACCTGCCCTTGGGAGACCGGCGCTGGCTGGCGATCTCGGACTGCCCTCGGACTTCCCTTGCGCACATGTGGCATGTGCTGCCCAACAGATTGACCCGTTTACGCCCCTGTCGTCAAGAGGGCGCGACGGCAAGTTACGACGAGTTATTGCGAAAACCTCCGGTCGAGCCTGCTTGAGCGCGACAGCAGCTACCACACCCCAGGCAGACCGTAGATGTCTGGCAGGAGGCGGTTGGTGGTGGCGCGACCGGCTAGTCGCCGAATTCGTGCGCTTTCAGCCGGTGGGTGCCTTCGAGGTCATCGAGGATCGCCGCCTGGGCGTCCTTTGGCAGTGTGTGCAACATCTCGCGGACGCGGGCCTGGCGCCGGCCGACCGCTTTGCGCTCCGGCATTCCGGGCGACGCGACGATCTGCGGCGGCACACCCTCGACTTCCTCGGTACCGCCGGCATGCTGACCCGCGTCGAGCTGGGCCTGCTCTTCGGCCATGGTGGCCTCGTCCTTCTCCTCGGACATGCCGATCGGCCCGATGCGCCGTCCGTTGAGGAACTGCCGAACTACTGGCTCATCGCTGGTCAGCAACACCTCGCGGGGGCCGAACATCACCAGATGCTTGCGGAAAAGCATGCCGATGTTGTCCGGCACCGTGCGGGCGATGTTGATGTTGTGCGTCACGATCAGGATGGTCGCGTCGATCTGGGCGTTGATGTCCAGGATCAGCTGGCTCAGGTAGGCGGTACGGACCGGGTCCAGACCCGAGTCGGGCTCGTCGCAGAGGATGATCTGCGGGTCCAGCACCAGGGCGCGGGCCAGGCCGGCACGCTTGCGCATACCGCCGGAGATCTCGCCGGGGAACTTCCTCTCGTCACCGCCGAGGCCGACCAGGGTCAGCTTCTCCATGACGATGTCGCGGATCTCTTTTTCCTTCTTCTTCGTGTGCTCGCGCAGCGGGAACGCGGTGTTGTCGAAGAGGTTCATCGATCCGAACAGCGCGCCGTCCTGGAAAAGTACACCGAACAACGTGCGGATTTCGTAGAGCTCCTTGGCCGAGCATTCGATGATGTCGGTGCCGTCGATGAGGATCGAGCCGCGTTCCGGACGGAGCAAACCGATGAGGGATTTCAGGAACACCGACTTGCCGGTACCGGACGGCCCGAGCAAGACGCTGACCTCGCCCGGCGGGGATTTCCAGCGTCACGTCTTCCCAAATCCTCGAGGCTCCGAAGGACTTGGTGAGTCCGTTAACCTCGATAGCGACGCCCATGGGGATCCTTCCGTCTACACACGTGCTCGCCACCTGGCCCTTTGTGTGGCTTGAGTCACTGTAGCGCACGGCTCGCGCGCGAGATCGAGGTTGCACAGGACCGTTAGGGAGAATTGGGCAACCTGAGACTCTCCGCGAGAGCGGGTTAGCCCGTCGGCGCCCAGTTGCCGTGAAAGCCCATCGGCACCCGCTGCGGCAGGTGAACGGTGGCCATCGACTCCAGCGTCTGGGCGTCCAGCACCAGGAGTTGGCCTTCGTCACGACCGCGGTGATACCCGTAGCCCATCAGGATGCCGTCATCTTCGGCCGGGGGAACGGTGTCCGCGGAATCGGACGCCGGGTTCGGGATGAAGGACATCTCCCCGAGGAGCAGGTCGGGATCGATCGCGGCGACCGTACTCGACCCGGTCGCGTAGTCGTGCTTGTACAGCGCCGAGGACGAGTCTCGCATCGCCCGCGGCGAGGAACCCACCCTCGATGCCGACCGTGTAGCCGAACCGGTGCCGGCCGCCCAACAGCGGTCTCGTTGATCCGCGGAAACTCCTGCGAGCGGTCGTCACGGCATTCGGTTGCCACCGCACCGGTCGTCAGGTTGATGGTCCAGCGGTCCAATGTGGGCATGCGTGTCGCCCGGTCCACGCCGGTCGCGGTCGAACATCCGCGAGTAGCGCACCACGTCGAGCACCAGCACCTCTTCAGTTCCGCGGGCGCGCGTCGCGGGTCTCGGAGTAGGCGTTGAGCGGGTGGTAGACGTAGCAGGGTTCGATGTCGAACCAGCGCACGTCCTTGTTGCCACCCGTCGCGAGGCATCACCCCGATGCGCGCCGGATAGTCGCGGTTCCAGGCGTAAGGCATGCCGACCATGCGGCGAGTGTCCCGATTAGTCCAAGCCGCGATCGGGCTGGGAATCCGGACGCGCCCCAGCACCGATTGCACCACCAGCCGGGCCGGCAGTTGCAGCCAGCGCGGCACAGACGCGGGCAGCACCTGCACCGGGTCGAACGTCACCGGCAGGTCGTAGATCACCACATACTTGTCGGTCAGCGAGAAGTCATGCATCATCGGCGACCCCGTCACCTCGATGTCGACCGTCCGGCGCGCGTGGCCCTCGGTGTCGATCACGGAGTACTGAACCGTGCGTCCGCGCGTGAACGAGTAGGACACCGCGTGCAGTTCGCCGGTTCGGGGATCACGGTGCGGGTGGGCGGTGTAGCCGCCGGCCAAGGTGCCGTCGAAATCGCACGGGCCGACGGTGTCGAGTTCATCGGTCAGTTCGTAGTTCGCGACGCCGCCTTCGACGAGAGCCAGGGTCCGCCCGGCGTGGGTCAGCACGTTCGTGTTGGCGGCCAGGCCCGACATGCCCGCCCGCGGGTTGGGCCGCCCGGGCAGCGACTCACCCAGCGTGCGGCACACCGCCGGGCTGCGCACCCAGCGGTTGCGGTACCAGCGGGCCTGCCCGTCGCGCAGCGATACCCCATGCACCATGCCGTCGCCGCTGAACCAGTGATACGTCGCCGGGTCGACCTCTGCGGCCGGGTTCGGGCCGTTGCGGAGGTAGCGCCCGTCCAGGTGCTCGGGGATGTGCCCGGTGACCTCGAGGTCGGTGGCAGTCACCTCGGCGCTGACCGGCGCGAGGAAGCCGCTGAGGTATGGGTTCTCTGCCTTGGCGGTCTGCGTGGAAGTCATTTCATCAACTCCTAGGACTATAACACTGTTATTTCGACGTTATTGAAACGGTACGCCGCCGATGAGAAGATGACAAGGATGACTTCGCAGATTCAAAGCAGTGCACGCGGCGTTCGCCATGAGTTGTTGGACGCCGCCGTCGAGCTGCTCGACGAGCACGGGCCCGACGCGCTGCAGACCCGAAAGGTCGCCGGCGCGGCCGGAACCTCCACGATGGCGGTCTACACCCATTTCGGCGGGATGCAGCCGCTGATCGACGCGGTCGCCGAGGAGGGTCTGCGTCAGTTCGACGAGGCGCTGACGAAGCCGCCAACCGAGGATCCGGTCGCTGACCTGGTCGCTATCGGCACCGCGTACCGGCGCTATGCGATCGAGCGGCCGCACATGTATCGCCTGATGTTCGGCAGCACCAGCGCGCATGGCATCAACGCGCCCGCCGAGAACGTCCTGACCCTCACCATCGCGGAGATCGAGCAGCGCTACCCCAGCTTCGCGCAACTGGTGCGCGCGGTGCACCGATCAATGCTGGCGGGCCGCATCACGATAGGGGGCGGCAACAACGACACAGACGACGCCACGGTGGTAGCCACGGCGGCCCAGGTCTGGGCATTGATACACGGGTTCGTGATGCTGGAACTGGCCGGGTACTACGGCGCCGACGGCGCGGCCGTCGGGCCGGTGCTGACCACTATGACATTGAATCTGCTTGTCGCGCTGGGAGATTCACCTGAGCGAGCGAGACAGTCGCAACGGTCGGCCGTCGCCGAGGGCCGCGCACACGAAACCCCCGGGACGTAGCACAGGGCCGGTCCCGGGGGTCTTCGCGAATTGACTTACTTGACGGTGACGGTGGCGCCGGCGGCCTCGAGCTTGGTCTTGGCCTCCTCGGCAGCCTCCTTGGCGACCTTCTCCAGCAGCGGCTTGGGTGCGCCGTCGACCAGATCCTTGGCCTCCTTGAGGCCCAGGCCGGAAACGATCTCGCGGACGACCTTGATGACGCCGATCTTCTTCTCGCCGGCGGCCTCGAGGATGACGTCGAACTCGGACTGCTCCTCGGCGGCCTCGGCGGCGGCGCCGGCCGGGGCTCCCCCGGCAGCGGCGACGGCAACCGGAGCGGCCGCGGTGACCTCGAAGACCTCCTCGAACTTCTTGACGAAGTCCGAGAGCTCCAAAAGGGTCATTTCCTTGAACGTGTCAAGCAGTTCGTCGGTAGACATCTTTGACATGGTGGGTGTCCTTCCTGGTTTTCTTGGTTTCGGGTTGTGTTATTCGGCGTCAGCCGGTGCGTCAGACGACGCGTCAGCCGGTGCGTCGGAAGACGCGTCAGCCGGTGTCTCAGAAGACTCAGCGACCGCCTCGGAGGGTGCCGCTGGAGCCGGTTCGGAGGCTTTCTTTTCCTGCAGTGCGGCCGCCAAGCGGGCGAACTGCGAAAGGGGCGCGTTGAAGAGTCCGGCCGCCTTGGCAAGGTTGCCCTTCATCGCGCCGGCCAGCTTGGCCAGCAGCACCTCGCGGGACTCCAAGTCCGCGATGCGCTCGACTTCGGCAACGCTCAACGCGCGGCCGTCCATGTAGCCGCCCTTGATGACCAGCGCCTTGTGTTCCTTGGCGAAGGTCTTGATGGCCTTGGCGGCATCGACCGGCTCGCCGGTGACGAACGCGATGGCCGTCGGGCCGGCGAACAACTCGTCGAGACCCTCGACGCCGGCGTCTGATGCGGCCCGCTTGATCAGCGTGTTCTTGGCCACCGAGTAGGTGGCCGTCCCCGCCAGCGAACGGCGCAGCTCGGCCAGATTGGCCACCGTCAAGCCGCGGTATTCGGTGATCAACGTCGCGGTCGCGGCGTTGAACTGCTCAGTGATGTCTGCAACGGCGGTGGCCTTGTCAGCCCTGGCCATGCATACCTCCTAGGTGTCCGGTGAAAGTGACCACCTCGAAAGGCCTGGAAACGACGAACGCCCCGGCGCAAAAGGGCCGGGGCGTTGAAATGCGCCGGCGCACGGCCGGCGATAATGCCTCGTCCTCCTGCGTGGGCCGCCGGGATGTTCCCGGACCTTCAACCGATTGCTCGGTGACCGACGGTCTTCGGTGGATCAACGCCAAGGATAGCGCGGCCTGTGCGATCAGCCAAAACGGCGGATCTCCGGGGCCACCTCACCCGGCCCGCCTAACTCCTGCGAGCCGCGCCGCACCGACGAGACCAGCCTCGGCACCCAGCTGGGCCGGCAGCACCCGCAGGCCGGCCAGAAAATCCAGCCGGGCGTAGTCCGCCAACGCCGCGCGCAGCGGTTCGAACAGCAGCGGGCCGGACTCGGCCACTCCCCCACCGATGACGACGAGGTCCAGATCGCATACCGCGGCCACTGAGGCAATCGCCCTCGCGAGCGCGGTGGTACCACGGCGAAACGCGGCCAGCGCCAACTCATCCCCGTCAGCCGCAGCGCCGGCCAGCTCCTTGGCACCGGCGTCGGGCGGTGCGGACCAGCCGTTGGCCCGCGCCCACCGGACCATCGACGGGCCGGCCGCGACGGTCTCGACGCAGCCGTGGCCTCCGCAGGTGCATCGCTCGCCGTCCTGTTCGACCACGACGTGGCCGACGTGCCCGGCGTTGCCGGTGCGACCCAGGTACGGGGCGCCGTCGAGCACCAATCCGCCGCCCACACCGGTGGATACCACCATGCCCAGCATGAACCGCGCACCCCGACCCGCTCCGAGCCAGTGCTCGCCCAGCGCCATGCACACGCCGTCGCCGCCGAGGTGTACCGGCACGCCGGGCACTGCGGCCGCGACCCTGTCGCGCAGCGGAAAGCCTTGCCAGGACGGGATATTGATCGGGCTGACGCTCCCACTGTCCAGGTCGATCGGGCCGGCCGCGGCGATGCCGACCTCAGCGACCGAGCCGTCGGACGCGCGCAACGCTTCGGCGATCGTCGCGGCGACGGCTGCCCACACCTGCTCGGCCGAAGCTGCCGCCGGGGTGCGGCGGACGGTGGTGTGCACAAGGACGCCGTCCGGATCGGCCAGGCCGGCGGCGATCTTGGTGCCGCCGATATCGAGGCAGAGTGTCAG
>CAVQSX010000054.1:0-16319 GCA_963715905.1 uncultured Actinomycetota bacterium | reverse complement strand
GGCGGATGCGGTGCACGGGACCCGGGTGGTCTTGCCGACCCGTTGCACGAATTGCGTTGAAATACTGCGCTTTCCCGATGTCGATTGGGCGGGGAGTGCCCGGCAAGATCTTTACCGTAACCTATACCGCAAGACTCAGCTATGTTGAGGCAGGGAGGTGACCGGTGAAGACACCGAACGTCCATGACCCGTTGTTCTGGCAGGACCAACCCGATGATGAGCTTCGCGACCTCCGCCGTGCCTGCCCCGTCGCCCCTCACCAGGACGAGGGCTTTTGGGTGGTCGCCGGCCACGAGGACATCTCGCGGATCAGCAAGGACCCCGCGACGTATAGCTCCGCCAAGGGCGTCCTGATCGGCGACCGCAAACGAAAGGTCGCTGCGGGCGACTCCATCCTGTACATCGACCCGCCACGGCACGTCACCCACCGGCGCATCGTCAACCGGGCGTTCACCGTCCGTCGGGTGGCCGAGTTGGCGCCGGTCGTGGAACGGATAGCCAGGGACGCCTTGGACGCCATCGACCCGACGGCACCGGTCGACGCGGTCGACGCGGTCGACGCGATTAGCGCTCCCGTGCCGATCCTGGTGATCGCGCACATGCTGGGTGTGCCCGCCGAGGACCTGCCAACCTTCCGGACCTGGTCCGACGCGATCGCTATCGCCGCGACCGATCCGACCGATCCGCGGGCCATGGTCGCGATTGATTTCTTCACCTACTTCAACGAACAGGCTCGATGCGCGAACGGCCGAACCGAAGGACGATCTGCTCAGCGCCGTCGTCGCCGACGCCGAATTGACGCGGGCCGAACAGCTCGAGCTTCTGCATGACCCTCTTGGTCGCGGGCAACGAGACAACGCGCAAGTCTGATCAGCGGTGGGCTGGCCGCGCTCGCTGATCATCCCGAACAGCGCGCCGCGTTGGCGGCCGACGAGTCGCTGATTCCTGCCGCGGTCGAGGAGATGCTGCGCTGGGTCGCGCCGATTGTCGCAATGTCACGTACCACGACGTGCCCGGTCGAAATCGGGGACGAGCACATCGACGCAGGTTCGTATCTCATCATGCTTTATGCCGCCGCCAACAGGGACGAGACGGTCTTCGGCGCAGATGCACACGAATTTGACGTGACCCGCTCGCCAAACCCGCACCTGGCGTTCGGCATCGGCGAGCACTTCTGCCTGGGGGCACAGTTGGCGCGGCTGGAGGCCAGGATCGTTTTCACTGAAATCCTGCGCCGATGGCCAGACTACCGGGTGCTCGACGGCCGGCAGATGGGTGCATCGACGCTGCTGCGGGAAACCGTCAAATTGCCAATACTGTTTCAGCCCAACGTATGACGACCAGCGATCGTTTCGATGTAGCACCTGGACTGAATCCGTCAGCTGCTAAGTCGGCGGCCGTACCCAACGAACGCACAGGAGCGAATGATGGGAAGAGTTGAGGGCAACATCAGCAAAGCAGCGCTGGTGGCTGCGATCGTGATCGGCGGTTCGGTCGCGCCACCACCAGCCCGGGCATCCGCCGACATTTCTGTCAATGGACGCTACAAAGAGAGTCGCTTGGCAACTGGGCCAAGACGAACGGAGTCATTTCAAGACCAAGCAACGGTGAGAAGCGTATGGACGGTGAGTTCCTCGTGCAGCGACGCCCAGGAATGCACCGGCACGGTGAGCAGCGACCAGGGCTGGAGCGCGCCGCTCGACGACGCACGACGGGGCAACAGTGGATCGTCAAACATGATGTGCTCAACTGGGAAACATGTAGCAGATGAGAGACACAAATACCGGGACACCAGGTCTTCACCTTCTCTCCCGTCGACGCGAACGGCAACGTCCAGAATGGGTCATCGACACTTGCCGGCAGGGACAAGACCACCGGCCCGAGCGGCGCGTGCCGAGTCAATAAGTGGCTCGTGGTGGAGATGCCGTTCCCGGCTGGACAGGATCAGCTGACGGCCGGTTGACCGCTATTCGGGCGGGAACAGCGCCGCCCGAAGCGCTCGAACCTGTGCGTCGCGGAAGGTGCGGGTCACGCCGGCGCGGGGAAACAACACGTCGAACCCGTGAAATCCGCCCTCCACCACGTGCAGATCACACGGCACACCACTGTCGTTGAGTCGCCCCGCGTAATCGACTCCCTCGTCGTAGAGCACGTCGAACGTGCACACCCCGATCCAGGCGGGCGGCAGCCCACTCAGATCGGCCCGACGTGCCGGTGCCGCATACTCCGACACCTCCTGGCTCCCAAACTCATTCCCCAGATACCAACGCCACGTCAACTTCTGGCTGTCGGCCGTGTACATCCGAACGTTGCGGTCGTCGCGATCGGTGCGCAGCGCCGAGCGGTCATCGAGTACCGGGTAGGCCAACAGCTGAAAGACCGGTTTGACCTCGCCCAGATCGTGGGCCAGCAGTGCCAGCGATGCGGCAAGTCCGCCACCGGCACTCGTCCCGCCGATCGCGATGCGTTCGGGGTCGATCTGACGGGCGGCGCCGTTCTCGTGAAGGTAGGTCAGGCACGCGTAGGCGTCATCCAGTGCGGCCGGCGCAGGGTGCTCCGGTGCCAGCCGGTAGGCCACTGCCGCGACCGTGATACCGAGGCTCCGCGCGATCGCCATGCTGCGCCGGTCGTCCTGCTCGACATTGCCCATGAAATACCCGCCGCCGTGCATCCACAACAGCGACGGCGTCATTCCAGTGAGCGCCCTGGGCCGGTAGAAACGAAGGCGGACACCGGGACCCCCGTTACGGCCGGGGACGGTCACATTCTCGACCAACATGTCATCGGGCACCCGGGCAGCGGGCACCTTGAACCGCCGCACCAAACGCGCGAGCCGTTCTCCCCCTCCCGGCGTAGGCATGAACCGGGCGAGTCTCAGATCAGGGTGAAATTCCGACATGATTCTCGCAGTGTCCTCTTGGCGCCAGACCCGGCGGCCTCGCGCCCCCTACTGGCCACTACGTTGGCGCGGACGGACAAATGTATCAGCAGAGCAACCTGACCGCAGCGGACATCACGAGACCCAGAAGACCTCGTGTTGACGCAGCTTCTTCCTGCGCGGTCGTCGGCCTTAACGGACCGTTTTTCCGACTTACGTCGGGCGCACAATCGTCCTCGGACGTGCAAACTCATATAGTCCTTCTCACTATTCTGGAGCAGCGATGACCTACGCGTTCGATCCCGAAATTGCCGCCGCGATACCGCTGTTGCCCGACATGCGAGACGTGGACCTGCAAGCCCAGCGCAAGCAGATGGGGGAGCTTTTCGCTGCACTGCCGCCTGTCGATATGACCGGCGTGACCATCGAAGATCGATTGGTTCCCGGCGCCGTCGGCGACCCACAGGTCCCCATCCGCATCTACCGGCCGACGGGTGACTACACCCCAGCTGCCATCTATGACGTGCATGGCGGTGGCTTTACCGTCGGTGATCTCGAGCTGAATCACCGGACGAATGTGATGCTTGCACGCGAGCTCGGGGTCGTTGTTGTCGCCGTGGATTACCGGCTGGCGCCGGAGACTCCTTTTCCTGGACCGCTAGAGGATGTTTATGCCGGACTGGTGTGGACCGCCGCCCACGGTGATGAATTGGGCATCGATGCCGGTCGCATCGTCATCCACGGTGGCAGCGCGGGCGGCGGACTCTGTGCCGGCCTGGCGTTGCTGGCCCGCGACCGTGGCGGCCCCCACATCGCCTTTCAATTTCTGACCATTCCTGAGCTGGATGACCGACTTGCTACCGGAAGCATGACGGTTTTTACCGAGACGCCATTGTTCAATCGCCCGGCGGCCGTGGTTAGTTGGGACTGCTACCTTGGGCCTAATCGCGCTGGCGGCGATGATGTTTCGGTGTATGCCGCGCCGGCACGTGCAACGGATCTTTCCGGCCTTCCCCCGACCTACATCGCGGTCATGGAGTTCGATCCGCTGCGCGACGAGGGTATTGCGTATGCCCAGGCATTATTGGCGGCTGGAGTCACTGTGGAGTTGCACCTGTTTCCAGGTACTTTTCACGGTTCGGCCCTTGTCGAGTACGCGGGCGTGTCCCAACGTGAGAGAGCCGAGTCGCTGGCGGTGCTGCGCCGCGCGCTCGGCTCCTAACTGAGTGGCAGCAGATCTTTCCAGGACCTGGCGGCTGCACCGATGTTGGTCTGCCGGTACAACCGGCGGTCAGGACCAAGGTAGGTTCCCGTGCGCGGGTTGTAGGTTGCCCCCGACACCGTTGCGGCCGCCGGGTGTCTGTCATAGGAGCTTGGTGCCGTCGAGGCTGTGATTTCCGGGCTCGGCGTCGACGCGTCGCCCGGCGGCGTGGAGTCGGGGTCGAGACCCGGCTGCCATTGCGGCGGTGCAGGCGGCGCGCTGGCCGGCACGGGTCCCGGCGGCCCCTGCGGCGTTGGCGACGTGCCTTCGACGGGACCAAAGAGAGTGTCGTTATCGGTCACTCGCGAATCGGGCAGGACGCCTTGCTGGATCAGGTTCGGGTCGAGCGGATACGGCCCGGCCAGGTGCTGTCGCACGGCCAGCGGCTCAAACGGTTTGTCGCTCTTGCATATCTCGACAGTGGGGGCACGCTTCCCCGGCTTATCCATACAAGGTGTGTTACGTGCACCTCGCACCGCGACCGGTGAATCCTGGGGCAGTTTGCAATACAGCCCGTCTGGGGTGTCCATCGGCGAGGTGTCGGACGGCGAACGCCACGAGGACGGCGGTAGGAATCCGACTGTGCAGGGTGGCGGATCATTCAACTGCAGGGTGAAGTTGGCCAACGCCATGCCGGTCGGACTGTTTTTCGGCAACGCCACTTGACTGGCCGCAATGGCCGGCGGCAGCAAAACCATCAACTGCTCGACGGCGGGGTTGTAGGTCAGTAAGACCTGGCCGACAGTGGTGAGATTGGCCAACAGGATCGGCAATGTCGGCTTGAGTTGATCCAGCAGATTCCCGACATCCCGGGAGAAGCCGGGCGTGCTTTGCAGAACAGTGCGCAGCTGCGGGTCGTTGACGGTGAGTTGTTCGGTGACGCCGGCAAGGCTGTGCGCCCACAGGCGGATATCGTCGGCCGTTGCCACCTGCGTATCGACGAGTGGGGCAGCGTCCTGGATCAGGTCGCGAGCGTTCGCTGCCACGCCGTCGGCATCTCGGCCCAGCGTGGCGCCCGAGTCGAACAGGGAGCCGAGATCGAAACCGGCGCCGCTGAACCCACGCGATGTTTCATCGACAAGATCGTTGAACCGGTCTTTTGGGATGCTGCCGAGCAGCGCACTGGTTCTGTCGAGTACGGGTCCGACGGGCTGGGGAATGGTGGTGGCACTTAAAGGAATAATGGAGCCGTCGTGCAGATATGGCGGCCGGTTGGCTCGGGGTTTGAGATCGACGTACTGTTCGCCGACCGCGGAGACGCTCCGTACGTAGGCCCGCAGATCGCTGGGAATCCTCGGTGAACTGTTTAACGACATCGTCGCTTCGACGCGATTGCCGGGCTTGATGTTGACGGCGATGACCTTGCCGACCTCGACGCCGCGATACGTCACATTTGCGAACCGGTATAGCCCGCCACCGGCGGGTAGTTCCAATGTGACAGTGATGCGGCCGATCCCAAAAAGCGCCGGTACTTGCAAGTATCGCGTGACGAGCACGGAAATTCCCACGATCGAGGCGATCGTAAAAATGATCAACTGGATTCGGACGAGTCGGCTGAGCATCAGCTGCCCCCTGTTGGGGGAGGCGGTGTGCTTGTCGGCGCGGCGGGCGGCGGCCCGGTGAGCGGTGCCGACAAGGGGTTGTGGCTGTAGTTCCAGAAATCACCCGGGGCTGGAACAAGTTCCGCGCCCGGCTGGGCCCACCGTGATCCGAGCAGTAGATTGCTTTTCAGTCGCGGAACGGTGAGGTCCATCGTTAGGAACAGGTTCATGTAGTCGCCTCGGATGGCGCGATCTATGAAATTTTGGGTGTAAGGGTACGTCGTTGCCTGCAGCAGTGTGTCGGTTAGTTCAGGTCCGACGTCAGCGAGAGCCTGCACGATTGGCGCCAGATTTTGCAGGTTGGTCACCAGGTCCGACTTGGAATCGTGAACCAACCGCGTGGCCACCTCGCTGAAGACGCGCAGTTTGTCCAATGCCGTTGTGATGTTAGGCCGTTCGCGGTTGAGGACTTCCAACGCGGCGGGCACGTGATCGAGAGCGCGATCGATACTGCCGGAGTGGATGTCCAGCGTCGCCGATAACCGGTTGAGTCCGCCCAACAATGCGACGATGCCACCACGCTGACGGTCGAGGACGCCGACGAAGTCGTCCAGGCGCGAAAGCAAGTCCCGAAATTGGTCTTCGTGACCGTTGAGGGCGGCATTGAGGTTGTGCACGATGTCGCCGAAATGCGCTACCCCGCCGCCGTTTATCAATGATGACACCGACGAGAGGGTTTGCTCGGTGGAGGGATAGGTCGACGACCGGTCCAGCCCAATCATCGATCCGGGTTGTAGCCGGCCAGTGACCGGCTGGCCTGCCGGTGGATCGAGCGCCAGGTGCATTGACCCGAGCAGGCTGGTCTGCCCAATCGTCGCCCGAGCATTGGCGGCCACAACCACGTCGGGTTTGACAGAGATCTCTACGTCGGCGTACCAGTTGTCCACCCGCATCCTGGAAATGCTGCCAACGATCACGTCCCCGACCATCACTGGCGAATTAGGCTCCAGGGTACCGACATTCAAGACTTGGACGTGATAGACGACCGAACCTTGCCCGCGGCCCACCGTCCCCGGCAGCGGCAGCGAGTTGAGGCCGTTGAACGCACAGCCTGTCGCGGTGAGCGCAACGCAGCAGCAGAGGGCGCCGATGCGCTGTATCAAGGTGCTAGTCACGGCGATGGTGTCCCTTCACCAGGCGGGGGTGTGGGGCCTTGACCATTCGGCGGTGGAGATATCCCACCTGGCAACAACAAGCCCGGCAACCCCATAGGTGCCGGCGGCGAAGCCGGCGGGTACGCCGACATTGCCGGAGGTTCTTCGGGGGGGCCGGGGGTCGGACCGCTGCCACCGGGAGCGAGGTTGGGCTCGGAGTAGATGAGTTTGCCGGGATCCGTCGATTTGGTGAGGAATAGATTTATCGGGAACGGCAGACTGTTGAAATTGAGCTGCCTCAGCCCCGGACCCAGATACTGAGAGCACAGCTTCGCAGTCTCGGGTGCAGTGATGTTCTCAACGGCGCCTACCGCCGCGCAGAAGAGGTCAACGGGGTTGGAAAAGTTATTGAACACGAACGTTCCAGGCAGGGTGCCCGTGTCGGCGTCGTATGCACTGTAGGTGTTCGATACCGCTGTCGGCGCGAGGTGCAACAGGTTTTCCAGGGCATCGCGGTGGTCGACCAGGGTCTGGGTGACGTTAGCTAGCCGCGCGACTTGCTCAGCGGTCTGGTTGCCCGTGTTGGCGACGAAGCGTTTTACGTCGCCGATGGCCGTGGATAGATCGGTGATTCCGGCACCCAGGTCCGAGCGGTTCTCGTCCAGCACGCTGGTAAGTGTGGCGAGCCGGTCTCCGAATTGCACGATCTGTTCATTGCTGTCGCGCAGCGCGTTGACGAATACCTGCAGGTTCTTGATGACGCTGACAAGGTTGCCGCTGCCGTCGGCGAGAATACGGGCGGCACCGGACAGTTGCGCCAAAGTCTCACGGAGTTTGTCTCCGTTGCCCCCCATAGCGTTAGCGGCAGTGTCGATGAATCGGCCGGTCGCAGTTGTCGACGTGGGGCTGTCGGGCCCCAGCTGCGTCGCCAATCGCATGAGTTGGTCCTTGACATCGTCCCATTCGACCGGGATCGCGGTGCGCTCAACAGGAATCACCCCGCCGTCGGCCATGGTGGGTCCGCCGCCGGGTTGATAGGTCGGCGTCAACTGGACATAGCGCGCCGCAATCAGGTTTTGGGCCACGATGATCGCTTTGGCATCAGCGGGCACGGGCACATCCCGGTCGACCGTCAGTGTCATCTTGGTCCGGTCGCCGTCGGGGTCCAGGGCGGTGATGGTCCCGACTTTGAGCCCCGCCACGCGCACGTTGTCGCCGACATAGATGGCGGTGGCGGAGGCGAAATAGGCGGTAATGGTCCTCGGCCCAAAGAACGTGGCGCGCAAGATGAGGACGATGCCGGCAAGCAATGTTCCGATCAGAACGAGCGCGGTGGCGGCCACCACCATCTTGCTTGGGCGGCGTCGGAGGTTGGCGCGAAGCATCGATGCGGTCATCTCGGCGGCACCGGGACCTCGCGGTGCGGCCCTGGGAACTCAGCGCGCGGTCCAGCATTGTCGGGTGGCTGTCCGGCGTTGGTGCCCCGCCGGAATCCGAACGCGTAGTCCAGGAATGGCTGCAGGAATTCTCCGGGCACCAGGTTGGAGATGTAAGCGGTGGCGTAGTGCCCGGTGGCGATCGCTACCGCCTGTGTGATCAAGGCGTATTTGTGTAGCGCTGGTATGGCTTTGCCAGAGAGCGTCGCGGTTCTTTTCGAGCATTGCGGTGACCGAGTTGAGTTTCTCAAGTGCCGGTCTGAGTTGCTTCTCGTTGTCGGCTACCAGACCCGATAGCTGACGCGACACTGTTGATATGGAGGCAAGCAGGTCAACGATCTCTTGCCGTCGTTGGGCGAGGACATCGAGCAGGGTGTTGGCGCTGAGGATGAGGGAGTTGACCTTCTGGCTGTGCTTTGACAGCACGCCAGTCACGTCGGCCGCGTGCTTAATCAATTCGCCCAGGGTTTCGTCGCGGCTGTTCAGGGACCGGGACAGTCGGCTGAGCCCGTCGAAGGTGGGGCCGAGTTGGGGTGCGATTTTGCCGATGGTGGCCGACAACGCATCCAACGAGTGATTCAGTGAATCTGTGTCAATTCCAGCCACATCGGTGGTGAGGTCACCTATCGCGTCGGACAATGAGTACGGCGACGAGGTACGCGACATCGGTATCGTTGCTAAGGGCTGTAAGGTTGCGCTTCCTCCCGAGTTTAGGGTCAGTCTTCATCGCCCGAGTAGGGATCCCATGCGGATGTGGGCGCTGGTTTCGTTCCCGAGTTCGACTTGCGCGTTGACCGTGAAGGTGACGATTACTTTGCCGTCGTGCAGGGTCAGATCCGATATATCGCCGACCTTCATCCCGGATATCTTCACGTCATTGCCGGCCTCCAAGCCTCCCGCCTCGGCGAAGAGAGCGTGGTAGCGAACGGTGGTGACCCAATTCACCAGGCGCTGGGGCTGCAACCCGACGGCGATGACGAGCACGATCAACACGACACCGATGAATCCGGCTCGAATGAGTTTGACTCCACGGTATTTCAGCATTTAAGGAGCACACCGCATCTTCCGCCCTCTTGGTGGACCCAATTTATAACTGTCGTCCCGCCCTGGCCGTTGGTGAATCGTAGTGCGAGGGAACAGATGTATTCGTTGATGAAACTTCCGTATGATCCGAGTCGGGTCAGCTTGTAGTAGTTGGCGGGCGCCTTTTGCAGTCCCGTTTCGAGTCGCCCCTTGCCCTCATCCAGCAGCGGCGCGAGCCGGCCCAGTTGGTCGACCGTGGCCTTCAACGGAGGTCGGGACGACGGCAAGGAGATCGGTCAGGGATGCGGTGCCGTTGGCGAGGGCTTCGATGGCATTCCCGATGGGATCACGGTCTGCTGCCAGCCCGGACACGAGTTGCTCAAGGCGGTCAATAGCTCCCCGAGAACTTATCGTCGTTGCGCGACAGGGTGTTTAGCACGGCGCCGAAGTTGTCGATGACCTGCTCGACGGTTTGGTTGTTGTCGGCCAAGGTTTGTGAGAATGATGAGGTCTTGGACATGACCGAATCCCATACGGGCAGCTTGTTCCTGCAGTACCTGCAACAGCGAAGATGTCAGCGCGTTCAGGTCCGCCGGGCTCAGACCCCGCAGGACGGGTTTCAAGCCACCCAAGAGCAAATCAAGATCCAGCGCCGGCGCGGTGCGGTAGAACCGGAATCTGTGAACACGGAGGGACGATGCGGGTGGATCCGGGCTTCGTTGACCAGCTCGAGATAGCGATCCCCGACCAGGTTGAGAAAGCAGACAACGGCTTTGGTACCCGAGGTGAGCACGGTGGTGCGGTCCGCATCAAAATCTCACAGACGGACGTTCTTGTCGGGCTTCAGTTCGACGCGGGACACGGTGCCGATCAGAATTCCAGGCAACCCGCGCCGGAATCGCCGGCCCTCAGATCCGACACGTTCGCGAACACCGCCGAGTAGGTGTTGGTATCGCGGGTGCCCTGCTGCGAGAACACCATGAACAGCACGCCGGTGAACAACGTCATGACGATGAAGAAGCCGGAGAACTTGATCGCGGGCCCGCGTACGGCGCTCATCCCGGCAGCCCGACCTGTCCCAGTGTTGCGCGGCGGCCCGTCCCTCGGTCCGTACAGCATCTGCTTGAGTCCGTCCAGAGTTGAGCAGGATGCTCTGGTTGCCATAGCGGGTTGTGCTGGTTCCGACGTCCGCGATCGGGTTGGGCGGGACGAGGTCACAGGTTGGAATATCAGGCATACCGGAATCTTCCGCAGTGTGGTCCGCCCCTTTGCGGCTACCTTCGGCAGATCCTGCGGATACCGGTGACGTTTCTTGCCCAGCACGGAGCTGCCCATGCCCACCAGGCCGGGAACCGGGCTGGGAGCAGTGTGCACGAAGGGCGACGTGCCGGCCAGGGCGCAGCTCAGCGAGACGTGGTAGCGATTAAGCAGCTCCATGCCGATGGCGTCAGCCAACGCGGCCCCAAGGTCGGTCAACGGTTGTCTGTTTGACCCCAGCACATCGTTACCCTCGCTCGGCCAAGCGGATGACACCTAAAAGTGTCGCGCCCAGATTGTCCTGTTGATCGACGATGGTCTGGCTGATGCGAGTCGTGTTGTCCGGCGATCCGGATCAAATCCGGAGCAGCATCAGCGTAGGCGTCGAGCACAACCGGAGCGACGTCGAATTCGTGCTCAAGTTGCGGCAGCCTGGGCTGGATCGTTGCGAAGAAGTGGTCCAGATGGGCGATCATTTCGCCGATCTGCTGACCACGGCCGCTGAGTGCCGAAGACAGGGCGCTCAATACCGAGTTGAGCTTCATCGGATTGATTTTCATCAACAACGCCGAGAGTTGTTCGAACACAGTGTTGATCTCGACGGTGACATGCTGGGCGTCGAGGACTTGGCCGCGATGCATCGATTGCGGCACTGCATTCTTCGGCGGAATCAACTGGACGAGCTTTTCGGCGAAAACCGTGGTTGAGGCGATGTCGACGAACACGTTGGCGGGTATCAGGTGAAGCTGCGACGGATCCATCGCCAGATGGATCGCCGCTTTTCCATCCGGTAATTTACCGGGACGCGTTCCTCTGTTCCAGCCCCTGGACGTCCAGCATCTTGACTTTGGCGTCGGGATTCATCACCCCGCAGGCACGGTTGGACATGACTGTCACCGGGACGACCGGCGTCAACACGCCGCGGAACATCTGCGCCGCAAGGATGACCACGCCGACGATCGTCGCGACGGTGAGCAGACCCGAAAGTGGGCGCAATACCGAGCGGGACAACGGATTACTACCAGACCTTGACTATGTTCACCTGGTCATACCAATGCGCGCAGTTCGCTAGCCAGAGAACTCCAACGTGACAAAACAGCCTCCAGCAGATCCCCGGTTCGTTTGAACACGATGTCGCACAATTAGCTTGATGTCATCGGCCATCCGTCGGACGGATCTCGGTTGGTTGCCGACGACTGTGCAATGGGTCGGCCTGCTCGATCACGGCGGCACAGATCTGTGCAGTAGTCGACGCGCCCAGAGTGCGAACTGGGCACGGAATCTCTCCGCCGGATCGTCGAGTTGCCAATTCATGGCTTCTTTCAGATGCGCGCAAGCCGGAACGAGACAGTGCTGTGGTGCAGGTACAACACTTGAGCGGTACGACGAAGCGACCCTGTCCGGCAGTAGGCTTCCAGTGTGGCGATGTCCAGCGCCCCGTTCTCCGTGGCGCCGAAGACGTCCAACGCTGCCACGTAGGGATCGCTGGTCAACCGCCCGGGTGGAATCTCGGCTAGCAGGGCGAGTACGCCGAGCTCGTCATAATCAATGACGGCCTCACCGGGATCGCCCGCCGACTGGCAGGTGTCAGCGGGTGGCGCGAACCGCAACGCCATCAGCGCTTGCTGCCAGGACCTTTTGAGCGTCCACGCCGTCGGCCTTTGCGCCGATCCCGATGTTGACGCCGGTGCGCAGGCGCTGTTCTTGACTGCGGCCGCGCAGCGCAGCGCCCAGGTCTGGCGCGGGAGGATACATATTCGCCTTCTTCCCTGGAAACCCACCGCGGCCACACCGCCGACTTCACCGAAACATAGGCCGATCGCGCGGGTTGCGCGAGGGCGCTGAGCGTGACCGCCTCGACGGCTGGATCCCGACCGGCATTGACGCTCAGCGCTGCGACTCTCACCGGTTGATCGGGTACCAGGCCGAGCTGGCGGAGCGCTCAATATCGATCGGCAAGCGATTCGTGCGTGCTGAGCGCCACCTCCATCAGGGATGGGTCGACCACCCCGGCTACTCGCCAGGGACGATGATCAGCAAGCAAAATGCGCGCGACCAGAGAAGCCCGCTCCAGCACCAAGTCGTCCATCGGTCCGCCGGCACCCTCGCGTTCTAGCCAAAGCGTGCCCGCAACCCTGTTGACCTCAAAATCGACCTGGCCTGACGTGGTATGCGGGTCCCCGTCGAGAGCCTCACCGGTCGGGGCGAATCGCCACTGCCGCCCGTCGGCGAGCCGTATTCCGCAACCGCACTCGGCGAGCCCAGCGGTCGCGCGAACCAGCGCTTCCGCGCTGGCGCGGTGCTCAATGAGTGCGTCGAAAAAGTCGATAACACGCACGGCCGTTGCAGCGTCGGGATCGAGTGCCGACAGCCGCAGTAGCAGGCTACGCATCGGGACCACTCCTTTGTGATTTCCCAGCCACCCGGCAGGTGGCGGCCCGCCAAAAGTCCCCTTCGGCACTCCACGCCACGTCGATCCCAGCTTTCATTGCTAATTTAGCACTAATAGTCTGCGTTGGCGGGAGATCACTCGCGATCCTCATGTCCGAGGCTCAGGTCTCGTTGGCGATAGGCGCGCACCGCATGCTTGGGCCACTCAGCTCAACACCCCGCGTCCCGCGGGCAGTAGTTCCACCATCACGCCATCGGGGTCGACGACGGTCGCGGCAAGACCGCCCCGTGGAGTGGCCATGGTTCTGGGCGGCCCGCCCAGGCCCAGGTCTTCCAGTCGTGCGAGCACTCCGGGCACGTCCACCTGAAACGACAGCAGGAACACGCCACGGTTCGGCAGCCCGGTCTGGGGGGCCGCGTCCGCGATGTCCTTCAGGCCCAGATCAAGAAGCTCGACAATCCCGCCGTCCGGGTGATCGACTGCGCCGAGGAAAACGGTGCGAACTCTGCGCGTGTGCACACCGAGCAGGGATTCCAGATCGGCCTCAAGTATCTTGTCGGCCACGACACTGAGGCCAACGCCGTCGCGGTAGAAGCGCAGCGCCTCGTCGATGTCAGCGACGCATATGCCGGCGTGGTGCAGGATCACGTCAGGCCGTCACGCGCGGCGTTGGCGAGATCGTCGAATATCTCGAGCAGACCACCGGACTCGTCATCGGGCAACACACTGAGCAGCGGACGGATCTCGCGATCGAGGTAGTCCAATACCTCCTTCGTGTCACTGCGCGCAACCAGCGACCGCAGCTGCTCGATCGCGGGCTCCCAGTTCTCGGACTCGGAGCCTTGACGGGCGACCTGCGTTGCAAGAACGTCAACCAACTCCCAATCCCGGTACATCGAGTTGGTGGCCTCGGCGATACCGAAACCCGTGACGGGCCTTCCGCCCATGGTCCCGCGGTAGCGGCAGGGGCCTTCCAGGTATTCGATCGGCAGCGCATGTGCGGGAGCGTGAACAAGAGGCTCGCAGATCAGCTCGAGTTCGAGTTCCTTGGAACTGAGGGTGTGGCGGTCCGGTAAGTACCGTGCTTTTGACGGAGGTCTATCAGCGGGCGAACCTCGTTGGGCCAGCGCACATAACCGGTCGTAGTCACTTCGAGGTCCCCCACGCATGCAGGTGCGGTGCCGTCAGCGTAAGTAGCCGTGACACCGGTAAACGGCACCAGCAAATTGCCCACCCGGCGGCTCGAATTGCCGCCACACGTCAGGCTTGACGCCGTTGTCGCAGGCTCATGGTGTGCCACTCGTGGGCCTGCCCGCGGGCGTCGCCGCCGGTGATCTCCGCCGGCAGTAGAGGGGAAACCATCGCCCATCGATGTTACTGGAATGTCCTACGACCTCTTCGGCTACGTTACCGGAGTGCACCGTTCCCACCATCCGCATTCTGGTCTGGAAGTAGGAGTACGTGCTGCCTGGAAGGAGGCGATACCTTGCCATTGTGCGTTGATCCGCCGACCGGTACCGGCGGACGCGTGGCGCCAGCCGCAGTCGCAGTTCCATTGCGGCGGAGGCGTGATCGCGGCCGACAGCGGCGAAGTCGTACGTGTAGGGCATCCTCCCCGCGCCGTCGCGGCACGTCCTCCAGGCGGTTGTTCCCGCGCTGCTGTCGTACGTCAGGTCCAGGTAGCCCTCGGCACTGCTGAGCTTGGGACGTGCGCCGGGCTCCATGTTCTTCGGCGGCATGTCGTAGTCGGTAAATGAGCCGTAAGTGCCTTGGTCGACATCGAACAAGGCGAGGGTGTAGAAGTCGGCGACAACTTCTGGGACGGGGCGGTTTCTGTTGAAGATCACAATGAACGCGAAGTGCCGCCCAGAAGCTTCGCCGGTCAGCTGCCCAGAGAGGTACCAGGTATCCGACTGGTAGTCGGGGTGGGTGCCTTCCGCGGCCGGGAAGTCGAGCTGTGAGTCACCGGGTACCAATTGGTAGGGGTACCGGCGCCAGTCGCCCTGCGTCGGCCCGTCGATGTCGTCCACTTGCACCTGCCTCGATCTCGATGTGTGTTTACTCGTTGACGATCACGGCTCGGATACCGGAGCCGCGGACCAGATCGTCGAACGCGATATTCACGTCGTCCAGCTTTATCCGCCCGGTAATCAGCTGATCCAGTGGAAGCCGTCCGGTTCGCCAGAGGTTCAGCAGGAGCGGGAAATCCCGGCTGGGAACCACCGAGCCGTATTGACAGCCCACCAGGGTCTTGCCGTGCATATAAAGGTCATATGCCGATAGAGAGACCAGTTCTTCAGGCGGCGACGCACCGACAATGCAGGTTGTGCCGCCGCGGCGGGTGCCGCTGATCGCGCTCTCGATCGTGGCGCGGCGACCGACAGCCTCGAAGACGAAGTCTGCGCCCCGCCGGCCCGTGATCGACCGAATCTGTTGGACCACATCGCCGTCGGCCGGGTCCACCCCATGCGTGGCACCCAGCGAGATCGCGGCGTCCCGGCGGGAAGCTACCGGGTCGACCGCGATGATCTCGGCGGCACCGCGAACCTTGGCTGCCATCAGGGACGCCAGGCCGACCCCGCCGAGCCCGATCACGGCCACCGAGCTGCCGTGGTCGACCGGCGCGGTGTTCAGCGCCGCCCCCGCTCCGGTAGCGACGCCGCAGCCGATCAACGACGCTATTTCCAAAGGGATTTCGGGGTCGATCGGGACAACGGCGCGCGCCAGGCAGTTCGTGGCCGTTGCGAAACTGGATACGCCCATCGAGGTGAACAGCGGGGCGCCCTCGGCGTCCGTGGCATACGGCATCGCGTATACGTCACGGATGGCATTACGGCACAGGTGCACCTCGCCGTGCTCACAGAACCAGCACTGCCCGCACGCCGCCACCCAGGAAATCACCACGTGGTCCCCAACCGATACGTGGTGCACTTCGGAGCCAACCGCTTCGATGACGCCAGCGCCTTCGTGGCCCAGGACGCAGGGCGTGCCCACCGGGAGCGCGCCAGTGGCTTGCGAGAGGTCGGAATGGCACACACCGCTGGCAGCGATCCGCACCCGAACCTGGTCGGGCGCAATCGGTGCGAGCGTGATGTCCTCGACGCTCAGCGGATCGCCGATCGCGCGAAGGATGGCACCGCGTTCGACCATGGTGAGCACCTCAATGTTGCGGAAAAACCGGATGGCAGGGCTGTCCATCTGTTACCTGCATCGAGGCACGTTAACCTCCTCGCTGACCGGGTGGCCGCGCAGGCCGCACATGGTGTGCAATCGTGTCGGAAAAGATAGCTACCATGTCTGTTACCGTTAACGTTACGGTTAAGTTATAGCCCGGACAACCTTCTAGGCGTGCGCCGGCTGGCGCCCCGTCGCGGGCC
>CAVQSX010000053.1:0-13258 GCA_963715905.1 uncultured Actinomycetota bacterium | reverse complement strand
CGGTTAACTTCCAGCCCGGGCAACCTGCCCCGGCATCTTCGGGGTTGCCAGCGCCCGGTCGAAATGAGCAAAAATATATCGTAGCTCGATGCGAGAACCGCGCGGTGCGATACTGCGGGGATGATGTGCGACGAATTCGCAGCTACTCAGGTAGCACTTAGGGAGCGCGAAGCGCGTGACCGTTGCTGGTGGACTGAAATGGCGGATTGCTTTCACGACGAGTCCACGGTCACGATCAGCTGGTTTCAGGGTTCGGGCGCGGATTTCGTTGCGCAGTCCAAGGCGATGACCGAGCGCGGCGTTTCATCGCGTCATCGACTTGGGCCTCCAACCGTGCGGATCCACTCCGAGCGCGGCGTGGTGATCCTGCCCGCCGTCGTTGAAACCTATCCGAGCGTCGATGGTGTGGCCTGCGCGTTGAACGCATATTGTCGGCTCCTGTACCGCGTGATAAAGGCGGGCGGCGTATGGAAAGTCGCGGCAATAGAGGTCGTCTACGAGCGAGACGACCTTAGCCCGCTGGTACCCGGGGCACGCATCGCTGTCGATGACGCAGAGCTGGCCGGCCTGCGCGCTCCTTATCGGTTCGTCGCGTGGACGATGGGCAAGGCGGGTATCACCATCAGCCAGGAGCTGCCGGGCGACGATCGCCCGGCCGCGGTCGACGCACTGCATATCGACGCTTTCAGGTGGGCTGGGATTCCGTGGCCGGGCGACGGGCCGACCCCGCCCGAGCAGTGACGAAGCACACTACTTCTTCGGCACTGGTCGGCGCCTCATCTCGATGCCTGAGGAGCCAAATCCGCTAGACTATATTCTTTATGAGCCCTCAACAGAGTTCGACGACGGCGCTGGCCCCCAGAACCCGGCTACGTTCGGTCGCCGGACCCGAGTCCGCGGTCGACCGGGTCACCGCCGAAATCCGCCGGGGTGTTCTCAACGGCACACTTGCGGCCGGATCGAGTTTCTCGATCGCGGATCTGAGCGCCCAACTGGGCGTCAGCCACATACCCGTCCGCGAGTCGCTGCGCCGACTGGAAGCGCAAGGTCTCGTCGAATTGCGGCCGGGTCGCAGCGCGATGGTCAACCCACTGGATCGCGACGAACTGCGCGCCATCTACCGACTCCGTCAAGACATCGAGCCCAGCGTCGCAGCCCGGGCGTGCCCCCTGTTGACGGACGACGACCTGCAAGAGGCCGAGCGTCTACTCGCTGAGCACATCCGGGGCGATCGGGATACCGATACCCTGTGGGAAGTGCACCGCGAGTTCCATCTGGCGATACTACGACCCGCCTTGACGCCGTGGGACCTCCGCATTTTGGATCAACTCTGGCATGCCAGCGACCGCTATACCCGCGTCCTGTTCGAGAGCTACGAACTCGACGACGACGAGCGGAAACGCCGCGAAGTCGCTCACCAAGTCATCATCGACGCCGCCCGCTCAAGATCCGCCGTGGAACTCAGGCGAGCCATTACCGAGCATCTGGTCGAGAACGAAGTCGCCTGCTTGGAGTGGCTTGCGGCCCTGGGTACGAGGGACTGACCCACCCAACTCGGTGCAGGCTCCGACTGGCCGCGCCACGAATCGGAGCAACTTGGGACTCCGGGATCGACTTAGCCCTGCGATGAATATATCGTAGCGAGTATGGCGCATGCTGACGGCTCTACCAGGACTGCTGCCGTGCTGGCCCGACCAAATGGGAGGAATTGACAGTGCTGTCGACAGCTCAGGTCGCGAGAGCCGCCTGCCAATGAGGTTCGCCAACATCGATGAGCGCGCGTGCATCGCGATAGGGGCCCAGTATTTCGATATCGCCAAGGCCAGCGGTGGCCGCTTCGGCGGCGATGTGCAGGCAACGTACGCCAGCTGGTCGGACCTCATTGAGTGGTACGCATCGGATTTCGACCCTAAGGGTCTCAGCGCGGTCGAGGGGCGACTGGGCGCGCCGGCACCCGCGCCTTCACAAGTGTTCGGTATCGGCGTGAATTACGCCGATCATGCCGAGGAGGCCGCCTTTGCGCTGCCCAAGGCGCCGCTGGTGTTTCCGAAATTCGCGTCGTGCATTGTTTCCCCCGAGCAGCGGCTGCCACTCGACGCCGACACCGTCGACTGGGAGGTCGAGTTGGTGGTGGTCATCGGGCAGAGGGCGCGCCGCGTCAGCGAAAAGGACGCGTGGAGCTACGTTGCCGGGTTGACGGTGGGCCAAGACATCAGCGATCGGGCCCTGCAATTCTCCGATCCGGCCAACCCCCAGTTCGGGCTCGGAAAATCCAAGTACGGATATGGTCCGATCGGCCCCGTGATCGTCACACCCGATGAATTCGATGATCCCGACAACTTGGCGATTAGCTGCTCTCTCAATGGCGAAATGGTGCAGCAGTCGCGGACCAGCAAGCTGATTTTCAATGTCGCGGCCTTGGTGTCGTATCTGTCCACGGTGGTCACCCTGCGTCCCGGTGATCTCATCTTCACCGGCACGCCATCAGGAGTGGGAGTGGCTCGCACTCCCCCGCGCTACCTGGTCGACGGCGACACCTTGGTGAGTTCCATCGAGGGGATCGGCAGCATCGTCACGACCGCGGCGCGAGACGACGTCACATGATGAATCGCCAGCCTGCCGCGTCCCCGCCAACGCTTATCGGCCATCACGACGCGCTCGAGGAGGTCGCGCGGCAGGTGCTATGGCTCTCGACCGCCATCATTCATCACGCAAACCGCGTGCGGCCCAACCCCACTGGACTAAAGGTCGGTGGCCACCAGGCTTCCTGCGCGTCCATGGTCTCGATCATGACGTCGCTGTGGTTCGAACAACTTCAACCAGGCGACCGCGTTTCGGTGAAACCACACGCATCGCCGGTGCTGCATGCGATCAACTACCTGCTGGGCACGCTCGATGAGAAGTACCTGACCACGCTGCGGGAATTCGGGGGTCTGCAGAGCTACCCCAGCCGGTCAAAGGATCCCGACCCGGTGGATTACTCGACGGGGTCGGTAGGTATTGGTGCTACGGCACCGATCTGGGGGGCGATCGCCCGGCGCTACGTCGATACCACGTTCGGGAGCACCGGCACCGGTCGACAGTACTCCCTGGTGGGTGACGCAGAGCTCGACGAAGGCGCGGTGTGGGAAGCGATCCTCGACCCGTCGGTGCAGGAGCTCGGCGAAATCGTGTGGATCGTCGACATGAACCGCCAGTCGCTGGACCGAGTGGTGCCCAACATCGCCGCCGGCCGCCTCGAAACCATGTTCTCGGCCGCAGGTTGGCAGGTGATCACCGTCCGGTTCGGAAGGCTTCTCGAGGAACTGTTTACCCGCCCAGGCGGAGACGCGCTGCGGCGGCGGATCCTGGACATGCCCAACCCCGAATATCAGCGGCTGCTGCGATGCAATGCTGAAGGCCTGCGTGCACGCCTACCCGGGGACGGAACCGACGCGGACGCGGTGGGTCAGTTAATCGCCGGCTTGGATGACCAGACGCTGGTCCGGGCGGTCAGCAATCTCGGTGGCCACGACCTGGACAGCCTCCGTTCGGCGTACGCCCAGATTGACGACACCCGCCCGACGATCATCATCGCCTATACCATCAAGGGTTACGGGCTTCCTACCCAAGGACATCCGCAGAACCACTCCTCTCTGCTGACGGACGAACAGTTCGCCGATTTCTCGGTCTCCCTGGACAAGGACCCGGGTCGGCCTTGGTCCCGATTCGACCTCTCCACCGCGCCGGGCAAGTTATGCCATACCACGGCCGAGCGCCTGGTCCGGGTCAAGCAGGTCAGCGCGCCTGCTCCCGTCGTGCCCATCGATCTGGGCCGCACGCCACCAGCTGTGTCGACCACGCAGGCGGCGCTGGGCCGGGCACTGCTGGATCTCACCCGGGAAGCACCGGAGGTGGCCAAGCGCGTCGTGACCGTGAGCCCAGATGTCAGCTCCACCACGAATCTCGCTGGCTGGCTCAATAAGGTCGGGGTGTGGTCGCCCGACGAACGGCGCAACTGGTTCGATGACGACAGCGAGACCATCATGCATTGGCGGGAAAAGCCAACCGGCCAGCACATGGAGCTGGGAATCGCCGAGACCAACCTGGTGGGACTCATCGGCGAACTCGGCGCAACATGGAGCCGGTGGGGTCAGCCGCTGTATCCGATTGGCGTGCTCTACGACCCATTCGTCGAGAGGGCCCTGGAACCGTGGTCCTACGGGATTTACGCTGGCGGCCAATCGATTTTGGTTGGCACCCCATCCGGAGTGACCCTGGCTGCCGAGGGCGGTGCACATCAGTCGATCAAGACTCCCTCGATCGGCCTGGAGCAACCCGGATGCATAAGCTATGAACCGGCTTTCGCCACTGAGGTGGAATGGACGCTGCTCAGCTGCATCTCGCGACTCGGCCGGCCGGACGGTGGATCATCGTATCTGCGGCTGTCCACCCGGCCTGTCCAGCAAGATCTGGCCGATCTTCCCGCGGACCCGGCCGCGCGGGAGCGGCGTCGCCGCCATGTCGTGGCGGGCGCCTACACATTGCGGTCCAGTTCGGAACCCACCGTCGCCATAGTTGCGGTCGGTGCGCTGGTCACCGAGGCGCTCGGGGCGGCAGATCGTCTGGCCCAGATCGGGATTCCCGCGGAAGTGATATGCGTGACCAGCCCTGGGTTGCTATTTGAGGCCAGCCAAGCGCGACAGGGTCTGGGCGACACGCCGTCCTGGATCCTCGATCAAGTCTTCCCAGCCGACCGCGCCGCCCCGATGGTCACCGTGCTCGACGGTCACCCCCACGCCTTGGCGTTCTTGGCAACGATCAACCATGTTCGGTCGAAATCTTTGGGCGTCAGCCGATTCGGGCAGGTCGGATCACTGGAAGCGGTGTACCGCTACCACGGTATCGATACTGACAGCATCGTGGGCGCCGCGCTGGATCTGGTGAATTGAGAAGCAACGCGCAACCACACTTCAGGAGCCCAATGTGATCCTCGTGACCGCCGCTAACGGCAACCAAGGCAAGCGATTGATTCCCCAGCTGATTGCCGCGGAATTGCCAGTGCGAGCATGCGTTTCGACGCAGACCTCCGCGGACCAGCTGCGGCAGCTGGGGGTCACGGAGGTCGTCGTCGGAGATATCTGCGACCCGACGGTGGCGTCGGATGCTGTGCGCGGAGTGGACAAGATCTACCACGTGGGTCCCACCGCTCATCCCAACGAGCGCCAGATGGGGATTTCGCTGGTCGATGCCGCCCGGGCAGCAGGGGTTCGACACTTCGTACTCAGTTCGGTGCTGCACGCGATCGTGACCGACCTGGTGCAGCACGAGATCAAACGCGATATCGAGGAACACCTGGTGTCATCCGGGCTGGGATTCACGATTCTGCAGCCAACGAATTACATGCTGCCCCTCAAACTTCGGCGTGTCTTCACCGAGGGAATCTTCGAGATGAACTGGGCGCTGGACCGTTACCAATCCCTGGTAGACCTTCGGGACGTCACCGAGGTCGCTTGCGCGGTGCTCACCGACAGCGCAAGGCATGACGGGGCGACCTACGAACTGGTGAGCCCTGGCCGCTACAACGCCCACGATCTAGGCGACATCATCGCCGATGTGCTGGGGCGCCCAATCGAAGTACGCCAAGTCAATGTCGACGACTATATGGAAGCTTGGTTCGGCAAGGACCTCGACTCCGAGAAGTACCGGCATCAAAGCAACGTCATGCGCGCCATCTCCACTTACTACAGCCACCACGACTTTGTCGGCAACGCCAACGTGTTGACATGGTTGCTCGGCCGTGCCCCAACGACATTCGCAGAGTTCGTGAGCGAACAGCGAGACGCGCTCAGCCGATCCACCGAAGGGAAATAGATGAAGCTCGACGGAAACACGATCCTGATCACGGGCGGGAGCAGCGGTATCGGGCGGGGACTGGCCGAGCAGTTCCACCGTCGCGGAAACCAGGTCATCATCGCCGGGCGCCGGGCATCGGCTCTGGACGAGGTGGTGGACGCCAATCCGGGTATGCAAGCGGTGGTTCTCGATGTCTCCGAGCCGGAGAGCATCCGCCAGGTCGCCCCTGAACTGATCGCGAAGTATCCGAAGCTGAATGTGGTCGTCAACAACGCCGGCATTCAGTTCGCCGATGATGTCGGCCAGCCGCTCGACGACGAGCTGGTTACCGCCACCATTGCGACGAACTTGCTGGGCCCGTTGCGGCTGAACTCGGCGCTGATCGCCCACCTACGCCGGCAACCGGTAGCCACCATCATCAATGTCACCTCGATGCTTGGTTATGCGCCACTGGCGACCACCGCGCTGTACTCACTCAGCAAGGCCGCGATGCGGTCGTACACCTTGTCGCTGCGCTACCAACTGCGCGACTCCTCGGTCGCGGTGGTGGACCTTTCACCGCCCTACGTTGAGAGCAATTTGATGGCGAGAAACCGCACCGACCCGCGGGCAATGCCGCTCAAAGATTATATTGCTGAGGTCATGCCCTTGCTCGCCACTGACGCACCCGAGGTGCTTGTCGAGCGCGCCAAGGTCCGCGCCGATGCCCAGCGTCCTAACGAAGTGACCATCACCCACCAGTTCAACGACATGTTTCACAGCGTCTGAGTAGCGTCAAGCACTGGCCTTTGCTCGGACCTTGAGCGCAGCCAGCTGCGCGGCGGAGTAGTGCGTGCCCGCTCTGACGACGGCGTTGATCCGGTGCAGGTTTTCCACGTTGTCGAGGGGGTTGGCGTCCAGCACCACCAGGTCGGCGTTACGCCCGGGCTCGACCGTACCCATGGTGTCCTCTCGCCCCAGATATTGCGCCGGATTGATGGTGCTCATCTGAAGGATCTTCAGCGGCGAGAGGCCCGCCTTCGCGAGTTCGCCAAACTCCTGGCGTAGGGTCAAGCCGGGCGCCATCAAGGACCCGCCATCCGTCCCGGTCATCATCCGAACCCCATTGTCGGCGAAGAGTTTTGCCAGACTCAACTGGCGCGGATAGAGGTCTCGGTACGTCTTTTGCGCCTCGGCCGGCAGTGCCAGAAACTTCGCGGTCACCGTGCGCCATCTCTTGATGTTCTTGACCGGCAGATAGGCCAGTGATTCGTCGCTTTCATATTCTGGCGCACCGGCGTACTGCATGCTGCGCAACCGAACCAACGTCGGCACCTGCCAGGTGCCGTGTTTGGCGAGTTCTGCCGCCACCGCGGCAGCCTTGTCCGCGCTGTAAGTGTCCAACGCGCGCTGAATCCGGGCCACGTCGATGGGATCGGAGAAAGCGGCGGGATTGACCAACAGACTCTGCATCCGCCACGTGACGATGCGCTCCAGCAACGAAATCCTGATGGGCGGGCCCTTGATCACCGGTCTCGCGTACGCCTCCGAGCGCAACTCGTCGGCGATCGTGGAACACGCCGTCCACAGCGGCGAGCCTGGCCCCAGATGCTCGACGGACCGGAAGCCGGCCTGCGAAGCCGCCACGATGTCGACGCCCTCTTGCAGGTGGCCAAGGATGGGAATCCCGACGGCAACGGCTTCTTCGACCGCGGCCATGAAGACGTCGGGGCCCGCCATGACCATCTTCACGAAGTCGGCCCCCTGCTCTTGCTGGCGCCGGATCTCGGCTACAGCAGCCTTACTCGATCCGGAATTGAGCGGGGTGAGAACGGTTCCGGGTGTCTCGAGCAAAGCCGGCGCCGCCGGCCCGATCGGCAACGCGTTGTCTTGTCGTTGCTTCAACAGGGCCGGCGAACCCGACATCTGGCGAAACCCGGTGACGCCTTCGGCGAGCATCAGGGCCAGGCTCGCCGAGGGATCCGCGAGGTTCAACGCGTGCGAATGCATGTCGTTGTAGCCCGGCACGATGAATCTTCCCGCCGCATCGATGCGTTCCGTCCCCGGGTCTTCGCGCGCAGCTTCGCGCGGGGATACCTCGACAATGCGGCCGTTTCGCATTCGGACACTCACGTTTACGGTGATGCTGCCGTCACGGGGATCGACAATTGTGCCGCCGTCGAGAAGCAGCGTGCGGGTCGATCCGGAGTCGACCGCAACGTTCCGCTTGCTCGCGCCCGTGGCCCATTCCCAGTGCACCGCTGCGCGGCTGAACAGACTTGGGCCTGGCAAGGGCCGTTGGTACGCACAGCAAGGACACCCGGCTGACTGCATTCCTTGACCTACTTTCGTGTTTCGCTTGCCGCCTTAACGGGCCGGTGGGTGGCGCTTCGCCACTCAGACTCGGCCGGAGACGATTCGCATGAGGGCCTCCGGGTCGGATGTTCTTGTGCCGCGCCACGCGACGTGTTGGTCGGGCCTGACCAACGCCAGCGGGGCCCCGAACAGCTGTTCGGCCAACTGGCAGTCCAGTTTGATGGCTGTCAGTGGAATTCGCAGGCTCGCGGCGGTTTCGACGAGTTGCTGAGCAGCTGGCAGATTTATCTCACCGACCAGGCTGTATTCACTGCCCAACGTGTCGTAGAGCGAGCGATGACCGGCAAGCCACTTGTGCGGCAGTCTGTTCCCGGGCGCGGCACTCGGAACGTACACGCCGGATTCGTGAGTCGGGGTGCCAGACTCCGCCATTGCGTTGTCACTGACCACTATTGGCGAATCGGCATAAGAGGTTCCGAGAACGAGGTCCAAGCTGTGAAACTCCACGCCCTTGGCGCGCTGGGTAGCAGAGGCCACTATTGGTTGTGCGGTTGCGAATTCATCATCGCTGCCCATCAGACGCGGGTCGGCGAGCTCGGGGCCGAGGGTGGACATGTTCCTGGTGGCAACCGAGATCGTCTCCATCGCGACCGGCCTGCGCTCGCGCTCGTAACTATCCAGAAGCGCGTCCGCACCCCACCCGTTGAGCACCGCGCCGAGTTTCCAACCGATGTTCACGGCGTCACCGATGCCCGTATTGAATCCGTGGCCTCCCCAGGGAGGGTTCTGGTGCACCGCGTCGCCCGCCAGGAAGACTCGGCCGGATCGGAAGGTATCGGATACCTGCATCCGCGCCCGCCACGGATCGGTGGCGAGAACCTCAATCGCGACCGGTTCGGTCCCGTCGCCAATCAGATTGTGTACCAATCGAGCTGGATCAACGGCACCCTCTTCGGCGCCGACGCCCATGATGACGCACCACCATTCATCGACAAGATTCAACCGACCCACCAGCCCGGGTTGGCCGGGGTTGAGTACCCAGTAATGCACGGCGTCGCCGAAATGCATCCGATTCGCCAGCGACTCGGCACGAAAGACGACATTGAAATTCGGTCGCTCGTCCGCGCTACCTTCATATTTGGCTCCGATCGCCTCGCGCACGGCGCTGCGAGATCCGTCGCATCCGACGAGGAACTCGGAAAGAATCGTGATGAGGTTGCCGGATTCGTCGGCGACGGTGGCGACGACCCCATTGTCATCCTGGGTCAGTCCGACGAACCGGTGGCCAACGAGCAACTCCACCTCGGGGAGTTCGCCTACCCTGTCGCGCATGATGGACTCGATCAACGGCTGCGGAGCCTGCTGGCCACCTTCGGCCACCAAGTCGTCGTCGACGAGATCCAGTCCGAGGCAACGGTCGAAGCGTGTTACTTCGCGACCTAAAAGCGTTGTGCAGAAGACGACTTCATCAGACCAGCACTGGGGTATCGGGGCACGGCGCCGAACGGTGTCGGCGATCCCCCAGCGGCGGAAGTGCTCCATGGTCCGCGTCGACGTCGTCTTTGCGCGCGGCCTCAGCCAGGACACGTCGGCGCGTGGCTCGACAACGATGCAGGCAGTGTCATGTTGAGCGAGTTCGATCGCGGTGCCCAGGCCGACGGGACCGCCACCTATCACCAGCACCGGCGTGCGTCGGCGCCCGTCGGCGGTGGGGGTTGGTTTCACCGCGGCGAGGTCCGCGCGCTGCTCGGCGGCACGGCGCGACTCCCGCTCTTAGCGGCCGCCTTTCGATCCTCGGGCCCATTCGTCGCATCGGTGCGGTAGGCGTCCAGTGCCATTCGCGCAGTCTCTTCGTTGCGGGCGAGATGGTCGTAGACGGCTTGCGCGGCGAGGTCGGGATCGCGCTTGCGGAATGCCGCGATCAGATCCTCGTGGGCTTGTTCCCGTCGTTCATGCTCGTGTGGGTCGTAGTCGAGCAGACCGAACCCGATGCGCACGTACCGCTCCCCCGCTCGCCACAGCGTGGTGAGCACTCTGGTGTCCCAGCTGGTAGCCGCAGGCTCCAGCAGCGCGAGGTGAAACTGGAGGTGGCTGCTGTAAATGCCGTCAATACCGAGGCTCTCATCGCCAAACTCAACTGCCTGCGCTTCGAGGCGATCGAGCTGATCGACCGTCAGCAATAGGCAGGACCGGCGGGCGAGCTCAGGCTCGAGAATGCGGCGCAGTCGGTAGATGGCGTGCAAGTCGTCAAGATCGAGGGGAGCAACGAGCGCACTACGTCCTGGCCGGATGACAACGAGTCCTTCTCCCTCAAGACTTCGTAGCGCCTCGCGAACCGGTATGAAGCTCACGTCGAGCATCGTCGCGATCTCTCGCAGCGAGAACTCGTGCCCAGGAGCCAACACACCGGACTGAATCGCCCGACGCAGCTCCTCCGTGACCTGGGCGACGACTGATCGGGACGAGATGGGCCGGATATCGGCGTTTAACGAGGTCAACAGCTGTCCCACTTCCTGATCGCAAGCTCAGCGCTATCGCTCGAACGATAGCAACTATATATCGATTTGTCGCTGGTCTAAAGGCCGGCCACCGAGCGTCGGCCACGTCAAATGGCTAATCAGAGGCCGACAGCGGGCCTATTGACAGGCACAGATTAGGGAACCTTGCTGTTATCACATATCGCTGTTAGCTTGTGTCCTACGCCACAGCCGTGCACCGAGGATGCTCGGCACCGGCAGATGTGAGGAGAAGTCATGTCCGCGAGTCCAAAATTCGCGCACGTCGTCTTTCAAACCAGCCAGCTGGAGCTGATGCGCGACTGGTACTGCACCGTGCTGGCCGGCCACGTCGTCTACGAGGACCAAGCCTTGTGCTTCATCACCTACGACGACGAGCACCATCGAGTGGCGCTCCTCAGGCCCCCGTTCGAGACACAGCGCAAACTGCCTACCGCCGCATGTGTTCATCACGTGGCCTACACCTTCGGGAACATCGATGACCTGCTCGACCGCTATGTGCTACTTCGCGACCGGGAGATAACCCCGGCGGTGTGTATCGCGCACGGGGTGACGACATCGATGTACTACCAGGATCCCGACGCCAATTTCGTTGAGATGCAGATCGATAACTTCGCCACCCCCGCCGATGCCACCAACTACATGAGCGGCCCGGAATACGCCGGCGACTCGGTCGGTCCGGCCTTCGATCCCGAAGCAATGCTTGCGGCCCGGCGTGGCGGTACCGATGTCGAGGAACTCATCGGCCGCGCATGGTCGCTACGAGCCGGCTTGCCCGATCCGATGTCGATTCTCATCGGCGCGTGAAGAACACACCAATCCCGCGACACAGAGGCACGGAGAGATGACCACAACGAGCGAAGTAATCGAATACTCCGAGATTCCGGCACGGGCGAAGAAGGTACTGGAGGGATTCCTGCCACCCGAAGATAAGATCGCCGCCCGGGTCGCCGAATTGGGCCAGGTCCCTGCGCGCCCATTCGACTCCGAAGGCGATCAGGAAGTGCTGGACGGGGTGACATTCACACACCACTTCGTCGATGCGCCCGGCGACGAGGAGACCGTCCGGTTTCACTACGTTGAGGCCGGGCAGGGTGAGCCCATCGTGTTCCTGCACGGAATCCCCGATTCGTGGTTTCAGTGGCATCACCAGATGGCCGCGTTGTCCGCAACGCACCGTTGTATTGCGTTCGACTTAAAGGGATACGGCCAGTCCGGTACCGCCGTCGGCGACTACCGTCACGAAGCCGCCGCTGCGCAACTGCTGGGTGCCATCGATCTCGCCGGTATCGACAAATTCAACGTCGTCACCCACGACCGGGGCACCGTCCAAGCCGACTTCATCGTCGCCAAGCACCCAACCCGGGTGTTGCGGTACGGACGGGGCGAGCAACACCTGTACCACTTCCATCCCGATCTGGCCCCGCAGGGCGCTCTGTTCGCCGACGCGCCCCACTCCGGGTTGATGGACGACCCTGCTCACTTCGTCGCCTGGGTCTACACCTGGATCTGTAAGTACCGCGTGCCCGACGCCGAGATGCGCCGGACGATTCAGGAATTCTCCTATCCCAACGTCAACCGAGCGGTACCCCGTTACTTCAATTCGCAGTCGTTCAGACAGGAATGGCTGCGGCGCCGCAGAGACCTCCTGCCGGCATGGAAGTGCCCGGTGATGATTATTGAGGGCTACGACAGCAAGACCCAGCCGCGCGAATTCTATGAACACTCACGTGAATACATTCCCAATGCGGCCAGCGTGGCTGTCGAGTACGTCGATGCCGGCCACTTCTGGTCGATGGAGCGGCCCGAGGCGGTCACGGCTCTGATCAGGAAATTGCTGGAGATGTAACCTGCGCAATGCACGTCGTCAAACCTTTGAGACGGCATTACCGAGCAGGAAAATTCCTTCGCGCAACTCCGCGGCCGATACGTCCCTGACAAGCTGATGCATGACGATCAGGCCGTGCATCATCGAAATAGCTTCGCGGCAACGGCATTCGTGTCTGAGTACGCCGGCAGGTAGCCGTTGTCACGCCAACGCCCGGCCAGTTCAGCGATGTGGCCGAGGGTCTCGATGTACAGCACGCGCGCCCGCTCGTGCAACGTGGGGTTGCGCAGTGCCTCCGCCCAGGTTTTGCAGGGCGATACGACTCAACCTCTCTATCGGCCAGCAAACTGGATGGCATGCCACGATGGGGAAACGATTGATGTTGTTTAACGCCGTCGCAGACGGAGGAGATCAGCAAGGAGACGCGCCCATGGCCATCGGAAGGGCGACCATCAGACGTCTAGGCGGGGTGCTGGCAGCTGGGGCACTGCTGGGTGGCGGGCCGACCGTCTGGTCACCAAGTGGCAATCGGACCGCCGCGCGCCGCTTACCCCCGATCAGGCCGCTGCTGAAGTGGGCTTTGCCTTGACCGACCTCTGCCCCGACGCTGTGCCCAAGTAAAGCCTGTCCAGCGACGGTGGCCGATACGTCGCGCCGGGACTGGTTGCGGCGATCAGAATTCCTCGGAGACCTTGGCTGACGTCTTGGCTGAAGCGGCTACGCGGCGGTCAAAACCGGGTGAGCGTGGGTAATCTCTCCGGCACAGCTCAAGGCATCGCGGCCC
>CAVQSX010000052.1:0-20675 GCA_963715905.1 uncultured Actinomycetota bacterium | reverse complement strand
TCGACGCGGTTACACGCTGGACTGATGTTTTTGACCGCGAGAGTGCAACTACCGACGGCGTTACTCGGTAAATGCGTTGCCAGTTGCACTTTCGCGGGGATCTGAGTTGGACCTCGCTGCGGCGGTCCGCGCCGGTGATCGCGCCGCGCTACCCCGGGCCATCACGCTGCTCGAGTCCACCCGCGCCGACCATCGCGAACAGGCGCAACAACTGTTGTTGGAACTGCTGCCGGACTCTGGAAACGCCCATCGGGTAGGCATCACCGGCGTCCCGGGGGTGGGAAAGTCCACCAGCATCGAAGCGCTGGGTATGACCCTGATCGACAAGGGCCATCGGGTGGCCGTGCTGGCGGTCGACCCGTCATCGACCCGAACCGGCGGATCGATTCTGGGCGACAAGACCCGGATGGGACGGCTGGCGGCACACCCGGACGCCTACATCCGGCCGTCGCCGACGTCGGGCACTTTGGGCGGTGTGGCAAAGGCCACCAGGGAATCGGTCGTGCTGCTGGAGGCGGCCGGTTTTGACGTCATCCTGATCGAAACCGTCGGTGTCGGCCAGTCCGAGGTCGCGGTGTCCAACATGGTCGATACCTTCGTCCTGCTGACCCTGGCTCGCGCCGGCGACCAGTTGCAGGGCATCAAAAAGGGCGTGCTGGAGCTGGCCGACATCGTGGTGGTGAATAAGGCCGACGGCAGTCACCTGACCGAAGCACGGAACGCCGCACGGGAGCTCTCGTCGGCGATCAGGCTGATTTATCCGCGTGAAACACTTTGGCGTCCACCGGTTCTCACTATGAGTGCAACCGAGGGCACTGGCTTGGCGGAGCTGTGGGACACCGTCGAGCGCCATCGCCAGGTGCTCACCGAGGCTGGAGAATTCGAGGCGCGCCGACGGGCTCAGCAAGTCGATTGGACCTGGCAGATGGTCCGGGACGCGGTTTTAGACCGGGTGCTGACGAATCCCGCGGTCCGCAAGATCCGCGCCGACGTGGAGCGCCGGGTCAAGGCGGGGGAGTTGACGCCCGCGCTGGCGGCGCAGCAAATACTGTCGGCGGCGGCAGACTAACCGGCACCGAGTATCGGCGGGGCGATGTCTGACGGTGCCGGTGAGTCGATCGCCGCGATCGTGCGCCAGGCTCTTTCGGCGCGGAGTCCGATGACCGAGTGTGACTTGTTGCTGCTCGGTGCCCTCTACGCGTTCTCGGAACCGGCCGGACCGCGCTGGCCTTGTGCGTGAGCTGATCGCCGTCGCCCAGGCCGCTCGAGCTCATTCGGTCGATGGTTTGTGTTCTTGATCCGTGATGATCGTCTCAAGAAGGTCAACGATCTGCTGTTGTCCGGCGGCTGCGGCGTCGAATTTGCCGCGCATCTCGGTGAATCCTTGGTCGACGTGCCCTTGGAGTGCCCGAAGTCCGATCGAAGGTCGACAAAGTCCTCTCGGAGCGCGTTGAAGCTTGCCACTGTGGCCTGGCGGAACTCACGGAGATCGTCGCGAAATCCGCTGACGTCGCGGTCGGCGGCGCCGGCGAGTACCCGGGCGGCCGCAGCGTCTTGCTGGCTTGCCTGTACTTGCCCGGCGAGGTCACGCACCTGATGCTCAAGGGCAGCGACGCGTGGTTCGAGATCTCCAGGATCCATGAATAAGAGCGTAGCGGCGTCCGCCGACAACTCGAGTCCCCTCCGCTGATGGCGGCCGCGGCGATGCGCTCCCGCGCGTGACGGCGAATCTACGCGTGACGGCGAATCTAATAGTGGTACCGGGCCTTGAGGATCTTGATTTCGTCGTTGTCGGCGCGGTAGACCAGCCGATGTTCGTCGGTTATCCGGCGAGACCAGTATCCGGACAGCTCACCCTTGAGTGGTTCCGGTTTGCCGATCCCGCTGAACGGATCGCATTCGATCTCACCGATAATGCGAACAATCCGGCGGGCGAGCTTGAGGTCGGTTGCTAGCCAGAAGAGGAAGTCGTCCCAGGCTTCAGGATCGAAGCCGATGCTTCTCACTCCTCGCCGCCGGCCATCTCCCGCAACTCGTCGACGGACTTGGTCAATGCAGGGTGCCGGGCCTTATCTCTGGCAACCGCTTCCATCAGTCGCCTGGCGTTTTCCGGTGAACGCAGCAGGTAGACAGTCTCTTGCCACGAGTCGTAGTCGTCGGCAGACATGAGCACCGCATCCCCCGCCTTGGACGTGATGCGTACCGGCTGGTGATCGGTGTTGACTTGTTCGAGGAGCGGAAACAGCCGCTGCCTGGCCTCGCTTGCGCTGATCATGCGGTCTCCCCGGGCGGCGATCATGTACGGAAATACTGTACTGCAATGATACCGAAAAGCCGTACGGCCTGCCTGCCGGATCGGGCTAACGGAAAGGTAAATAAATTCGTTTCGGCCCTTTGCCGTGTGAAATCGAAGTAAATTCCAAAGTGTGACGGCAGAATCCCGGGTCGATCTCCGCGTGATCGCTTCCCATGATGGCCCTGACGCGGGTCATGGCGTTTTCGGTGCAGCGGACCCCAACTTTTCCTGCGTGGTTCGCGGGTTCTCGAGCATGTTTCCTGGGCGCCGATTCGGCGGTGGGGCGCTGGCTGTCTACCTCGATGGTCAACCCGTCGTCGATATCTGGACCGGCTGGTCGGACCGTGACGGCAGGGTGCCGTGGACGTCTGACACCGCGCCAATGGTCTTTTCGGCAACCAAGGGGATGGCCTCCACCGTCATCCACCGGCTCGTCGACCGGGGTTTGATCGACTACGAGGCTCCCGTCGCCGATTACTGGCCCGAGTTCGCGGCCAACGGCAAGTCGGCCCTCACGGTGCGTGAGGTGATGAGGCACCGGGCCGGTTTATCGGGGTTGCGTGGCGCCACCCAGGAAGACTTGCTGGATCACCTGGTGATGGAGGAACGGCTGGCGGCGGCGCCCCCGGGACGCCTGCTGGGTATCCCCGCCTACCACGCACTGACCTTCGGCTGGCTGATGTCCGGGCTGGCCAGGGCAGTGACCGGGAAAGGCATGCGCGCGCTGATCCGTGCGGAGCTGGCCGAGCCGTTGGGCACCGACGGTATGCATCTGGGTCGGCCGCCCGCCGGGGCGCCGACGCGGGTCGCGCAGATCATCATGCCGCAGAACATGCCCGGTATTCCGGTGGTCAACCATGCGCTGGCCAAGGTGGCCGCAGGGCTGTCCGGCGGCTACCGCTCGATGTACTTCGACGGCGTTATGGCTGCCGTGCGAGGCGATATTGCGCTGCTGGACGCCGAGATGCCCGCGGCCAACGGGGTGGCGACGGCCCGTGCGCTGGCGCGGATGTACGGCGCCATCGCCAACCGCGGTGAGATCGATGGCACCCGGTTCTTATCGCCGGAGCTGGTCGCTGGGCTGACCGGGCGAACCAGCCGCAAGAGGGACCGGAACATCTTGGTGCCCTTGTCATTCCACCTTGGCTACCACAGCGTGCCCTTCGGCGGCGTGATGCCGGGCTTCGGGCACGTCGGGCTGGGCGGCTCGTTCGGCTGGGCCGATCCGTCCAGCGGCTTGGCATTCGCCTACGTGCACAACCGGCTGCTGTCGCCCTTCCTGCTCCTCGATCACTCCGGAGTGGCCACATTGGGCAACCTGGTCCGGCTGGGCGTAACGCGGGCCCGCAAACGCGGCTTCGGGTCGGTGAGCGAATTCGGGGCGTCGTTTGCCGACGGCCGTCGCGGGCTGACCGGCTGACGAGTGGTGGTCCGCGCTACTGGTGTCTACAGCCCTCGAATTACCTCGTGCGGCTGATGACCCCGCGCGCTTCACTGTCATGTTCCTGGCTGGACCGCTCATACACGAATACCGGAATATGATTACCGCTCGATGGAACAGAACCGGTATTTTCTTGCGCACCGCTTGAGAAGCCGAGGAGGACTCAGCCCTCCGGGTCGTCTCGACGACGATCGAGTCGAGGCCGGCGCGGATCAATGCGGTCGGGAACGCCGCGCGCGCAGCCGCTGTGATCGCGTCGAGCTGGGGAAAGCCAGCGAGTCCAGAGCCGAAGAATCGTAGGTCGTCAACTACGATCGTGGTGCCCGCCGGAGTGACGTCGGCGAGCCGCCGCAGCGTCGACTCCGCCGGCTCCATCTCCTCACCCTCTGCCGTGCCGGGCCCGGAGAAGTGCCCGTCGAGAAATACCAGTGGCGGGGTTGGACAGCTCGCGAGGATCTTTGGAATCTCGACAAGCGAGTCGCCATGGATCAGGGTGACGTTGGTGTGCTTGGCGAATTGTTGCGTGGCTGCGGCAAAGAGTTCGTCGTGCAGCTCGACCGATATCACCTGATCCGTGTGCGGTACGAGAAGGCGGTCGTTTCGCCTTTGTAGGTACCGGCCTCGACGAAGATCCGGTGCCCACGCGCCCGCAGTGTATGGAGTAGGTGGCGTTGCTTCGCGATCGCGGGTGGAGAGACGAGGTACTGGCCGCGGAACCAGGCTTTTGCAGCCGCACGGCGCGTGGGCTCTAACGAGTTTGACTTGCGGCCCACATTCGGGGCGATGCTGTTCAGGCTGCGCGTGATCCTCGACATGACGGTGACGCTAATCGCCGACGCGTCGTAGGTCCAACTAGCACAGATCTGCCGCCCTTTCGGCCACAACGTCGCAGAAGCGCAGCCAGGCCATCTGCAGAGGTGCGGGGCGCGTTGATCGTCGCAGTTCAGAGCGATGCGCGCGGCGGCGTGCCGATTTCCCGCAGTGACCGGCCGAGCGCTCACCAAAGCTCACTCGACCAGGTCGCCAGTCCAACGTCTGCTCGCCTTCGACTTCCGTCCGCTTGCTTTCGACTTCGACCTTATCTTTGACATCTGCCTTGCCTTTGACTTCTGCCTTGCCTTTGACTTCTGCCTTGCCTTCGACATCTACGATGAGGCGACAGCGGCGCCCGCCGCTGCAAAATCGACGTGGAGTGAGACGACCCCGTGAAGCGAGCGCTGATAACCGGAATCACGGGGCAGGACGGCTCCTATCTTGCGGAACTGCTGCTGAGCAAGGGATACGAGGTTCACGGGCTTATCCGGCGGGCTTCGACGTTCAATACGTCGCGGATCGATCACCTGTACGTCGATCCGCACGAACCAGGGGCACGACTGTTCTTGCATTACGGCGATCTCACCGACGGTACCCGTCTGGTTACGCTGCTGAGCACCATCGACCCCGACGAGGTGTACAACCTTGCGGCGCAGTCGCATGTGCGGGTCAGCTTTGATGAACCCGTGCATACCGGTGACACCACCGGGGTCGGGTCGATGCGACTGCTGGAGGCGGTTCGGCTGTCCAGGGTGGACTGCCGTTTTTATCAGGCGTCCTCCTCGGAGATGTTTGGCGCGTCTCCGCCCCCGCAGAACGAGCTGACGCCGTTCTATCCGCGATCGCCGTATGGTGCGGCCAAGGTGTATTCGTATTGGGTGACCCGCAATTATCGAGAGGCGTACGGGTTGTTCGCGGTGAACGGCATCTTGTTCAATCACGAATCACCCCGGCGTGGTGAGACATTCGTGACCCGAAAGATCACGCGATCGGTGGCTCGTATCAAGGCGGGCCTTGAGTCCGAAGTCTACCTGGGCAATCTCGAAGCCGTTCGCGACTGGGGTTATGCCCCTGAATTTGTCGAAGGGATGTGGCGGATGTTACAGGCGTCTGAACCCGACGACTTCGTGCTGGCGACGGGGCGCGGGTACGCTGTGCGGGAATTCGCCCAGACGGCGTTCGAGCATGCCGGACTTGACTGGGAGAAACACACGAAGTTCGACGAGCGTTATCTTCGGCCCACCGAAGTGGATTCGCTGATAGGCGACGCAAACAAGGCCGCCGAGACGCTTGGGTGGAAGGCCGCCATCCACACCGGCGAACTGGCCCGGATCATGGTGGACGCGGACATCGCCGCATTGGAGTGCGAGGGCAAACCGTGGATCGACAAGCCGATGCTCGCCAGTCAGCCATGAGCCCCGACGGATCTTGTCGGCGTCCTTGACCGCACCGCCCCGGTGTACATCGCCGGGCATCGTGGGCTGGTCGGGTCCGCCCTGCTGCGCAGATTTCAGGCGGAGGGGTTCACCAATCTTGTTGTGCGGCCACGGTCTGAACTCAACTTGACGGATCGGGCCGCGACGTTTGACTTCATTCTGGAGACGAGACCTCAGGTCGTCATCGATGCGGCGGCCCGCGTGGGCGGGATTCTGGCGAACAGCACCTATCCCGCCGATTTTCTGTCCGAGAACCTGCAGATCCAGGTCAACCTGCTCGACGCGGCCCTGGCTGCGCGGGTGCCGCGGCTGCTGTTTCTCGGCTCCTCCTGCATCTATCCGAAACTCGCCCCGCAGCCCATCCAGGAAAGCGCGCTTCTCACTGGCCCGCTGGAGGAGACCAACGACGCGTATGCGATCGCCAAGATCGCCGGCATCCTTCAGGTGCAGGCGGTGCGGCGACAGTATGGCCTGCCGTGGATCTCCGCGATGCCCACCAACCTGTACGGGCCGGGTGACAATTTCTCCCCATCCGGTTCGCACCTGCTGCCGGCCCTCATCAGCAGGTATGAAGAAGCCAAAGCCAGTGGCGCGCGGGAAGTAACGAACTGGGGCACCGGTTCCCCGCGGCGTGAGCTCCTGCACGTCGATGATCTGGCGAGCGCGTGTCTGTACTTGCTGGAGCACTTCGACGGGCCAACGCAGGTAAACGTGGGGACAGGTGTTGACCACACCATCACTGAGATCGCTGAGATGGTGGCAGATTCCACCGGCTACGGTGGCGAAACCCGCTGGGATTCAAGCAAACCGGACGGAACACCGCGCAAACTGCTGGATGTCTCGGTGTTACGGAAGGCAGGATGGCAGCCCGAGATCGCGCTGCGTGACGGTGTCGAGGCAACGGTGGCGTGGTATCGCGCGAACGCCGGCGCGGTAAGGAACTGACATGAGTTTGTTCCGTCGTCGTCCCAAAGAGGTCAAGTTGGAGCTGAACTGGGAACGCAATTTCGTCCATCAGCTCACATCCCATCAGGTAGATGTGATTGTCGACGTCGGCGCCAATTCGGGGCTATTCGCCAGCGATCTCCGCGCCGCGGGCTTCAATGGCCGGATTATTTCGTTCGAACCCCTGTCCGAGCCGTTTTCCCGATTGGAGCGGAGGTCCTCGAGAGATCCGTTATGGGAATGCCGGCGCTGCGCGATCGGCGATGTCGACGGAACTATCTCGATAAATGTGGCGGGCAACGAGGGCGCGAGCAGCTCCGTCTTACCGATGTTGAAGACCCATCAGGATGCTTATCCGCCGGCAAATTATATCGGCATCGAACAAGTCCCGATACGTCGACTCGATTCCGTGGCGCCGGAATTCCTCCGGCCGACCGATATTGTGTTCCTGAAGGTCGACGTTCAGGGATTCGAGCAACAAGTCCTCGCGGGTGCCACATCGACGGTGAACGACCGTTGCGTCGGCATGCACCTCGAACTGTCGCTCGTGCCGTTATACGAAGGCACCATGCTCATTCGTGAAGCACTCGACCAGGTGCGTTCGCTGGGCTTTACGCTCACCGGATTGGTGCCCGGTTTCTGTGACCCCCGGAACGGTCGAATGTTGCAAGCCGACGGCATCTTCTTCCGCGAAAGCGATTGAATGAAATTGCTCCCAAGGTCGATTCGCTACATCAATCGCATGAGAGATATCACCAAGGTTCGAGCGAATACTTAAGTGAAATATATTGTGCAGGCGAAGCGGCAACGTCAGATTGACGGGTGCTAACGTGAGTCGCGCCGTGACCGCGTCAATATTTTCGGCATCAATCCGCGCGCGTATTCTTTAAATTTCATGTAATACAGGTAACACCACCGACCGTATAGGTAAACAAGCGATATTCGCCGCCCTCCCAGTGGGTAGCGGCCATGCAAATCCCATAGGCGACGCAGGTCACCAAGGACCGCACTTGGGCGCCGGTTCGATCCAACTCCAGTGGTGTCGTAATCACATACCACGCGCCGGATCGTGATTGGGTCTCGCACCAACGCGGCTCGGAAAATGAATTCTTGGCAAGCGGCGATCCCGACATCGAGGTCATAGCCGCCTAACTTGTCCACCAACGATGACCCGAAGAACGACGCTTGGTGGGGAACAACCTGCCAGCCAGCAAGGAACTTACGAATGCTAAAGGGTATCGGGCCCTGCAGGGCGTCGTGCCGATCAGGTTATTCATACCGTAGCCCCATACTTCGCGGGTCGACCCGTTGCCCGAGATCGACTCCACAACCTGAGCCACCGCGTCGGGATCGGAAAAAAGTCGCTGGAGTGCATGAACCACAACAGATCGCCCGACGCGTGGGCGATGCCCTGGTTCATCGCGTCGTATCTTCCGCCGTCGGGCTTGGACTGCCAATACGCGAAGCCTGGCTCACATCCGGACAGATATTCTGTGACGTCGCACCGGATCCACCATCGATCACGATGTGCTCGATGCGTCCCCCGTAACGCTGGGCTCGCACGCTCTCCACCGTGCGTTTCAGCCCGTCGAGGTCTTTGTGCGAGATCGTTATCACTGAGACGGTCGGAGCCGATGTCACCGACTTCCCCCTTGCTTAATCGGCAATTTGCACTGAGGCCAGCCAACACTCACACCCGCCGATAGTACCTCAATCGGATTCGCGACTACGCAAACGATCGGAATACGGTGTCCACTGATAGATGGATCACGCGCTTGGCGTGACTCCTAGCTTGCCGGCTTGAGCGCGATGACGACGTCCTGGAAGCTGGTGAAGTCCGTCTGGCCGCTCCAACAGCCGGAGCACAACGGTTCCTCTATTTCGGGGCCGTATTCCTGTGGTGACCGATGTCGGACCCCGATACTGCGAACGGGGAGCCGTCGCAGGCTGATTCTGCCCGTTAACACGGTCAGCCGTGCCCGATCGCGATACTATCTACTCCTAGAAATTGCCGCCGGGGGGCCGGGCGTAGTGGTCGCCATTCATCGTTCGAGGGAGCTGCAGTGTCGTTTTTGTTCGCGAGCCCGGAAGCTGTCGCTGAGGCGGCTACGGAATTAGCGAATATCGGGTCTGCGATCAACGGCGCCAATTCGACTGCGGCCGTCCTGACCACGGAATTGGTGCCGGCGGCCCAAGACGAGGTGTCGGCGGCCGTGGCGGACCTGTTCGGTACGTACGGCCGGGAATATCAGTCCCTCGCGGCGCAGGCTGCGGAGTTTCATGACCGGTTTGCGCAGGCCGTGAGCGCGAGTGCGGGGTCCTATCTGGCCGCCGAGAGCGCCAACGTCACGGCCCTGCTTCAGGCCGCGCAGCAGGATCTGGTCGAAGCGATCAATGCGCCCGCCCGGGCACTGTTGGGCCACCCGCTGATCAGTGCCGGCACTGGCTCGTCCCTTGCCGCTACGGAAGCCCAGGTATCGGCCGCGATCCAGTCGATGCCTGTATCAGTAGACACAACTGTGGTTTTGGGTTACACCGGCGACCCATACCTTCATCAACCTTCATCAACGCGGTGAACAACCTGTTCATCAAGCCCAATCTCATATCAGCCAGCCTGCAAACCCTGTACACGCCCGAGCAGGTTTACCCGTTCACCGGCGTCAGGAGTATGACCGCCGACGCCTCGGTTGCCCAAGGCCTTCAGATCCTGAACACCGAGATACTGAGCCTGCATCCCTCCGTGGCTAACCCGATCGGTGTCTTTGGTTACTCCCAAGGCGCCACGATCGCCGGGCAAGAAATGCAGTTGCTTCAATCCGAAGGTGTGCCGAGCGGTGCCGTAAACTTCGTGCTGATTGGTGCTCCGACGCCCAACGGGGGGTTGGCCGAACGTTTCGCCGGTCTGACGCTGACGAGTCTGGGGTTCAGCTACTCGGGTGCGGCTCCCTCTAATGCCTACCCGACCACGATTTACACCATGGAATACGACCAATACGCCGATTTCCCCCAATACCCACTCAACCTGCTGTCAGATCTCAACGTGATCATGGGCTCGGCGCACTTCGATTACCCGAATCTCACATCGACGCAGGTTCAGAACGCTATTCACCTGCCGACCTCCGGCCCCACCATGACCAATTACTACATGATTCCGAATAATGACCTGCCGCTGGTGGACCCGATCCGTGCGATCCCGATCATCGGAAATCCGATCGCCGACTTGCTGAAGCCGGACCTCACATATTTGGTCAACCTGGGCTACGGCAACCCGTTATATGGTTGGTCAACTTCACCGGCGAATATTGACACCCCATTCGGACTATTCCCGCCACTGAGTAGCTTCCAAGAGCTCCCCGGGCTGCTGGCAAGCGGCGCCGGGCAGGGCATCCAAAACTTTATCGGCGACTTCACCGGCACCGGACCGAATCCGGTCACACTGCCGTCGCTCAGCTCGATCACCTCGTTGCTGGATCCCTCGTCCGGGACGGGGGTTGTCACCAGCCCAATGGGCAACTCGTTGGCGGCATTGCAAGCCTTCTCGAGTAATCCTGCGGGGACTCTGGCAACTCTGATCACCGACGCGGCCAACTCGATCTCGACTGGTGCTTCGTCGTACTACAGCGTTCTGCTTCCGACGGCGGACTACATCAATGCCGCTGTTATCACCATCCCCGCCTATGACGCCAGCCTGTTCTTGAACAATCTGTCCAACCCGATCGACGCGATCGGCTTGCCGATCGCGGCCGACACGGCACTGTATCCGATGCTGATCGACGACGAGATTTCCGTGCTTGCTAGCGTCCTATGATTCGAACTCGAGCAGGGTCAGCACTGCAATGGTTGCCCATTTGATTCCCACCAGCCGACGAAGCGGCTCGTAGATCGGTAACCCTTGCGCCTTCCATAACAGCTTGAACAGCGGACCGCGTCCACGGGGCACCGGCAGGTTATGCACGGCCCCGATTCCTGGAGTGCTAGCGAGGTTGGCGATTTCGCGGATCGAAAGGCTGAACGGCGTTGGCGGCCAGCCACCGTGCAGCGTTGTCCGCATGCCGCGGCTGGTCAGTTCGGCCTGCAATTTCGTCGGCAGGTCGAATACCATTCGGCCGCCAGGGAAGCGGCGCGCGCATTCGGCGATCAGGCCCAGCGCCTGCTCGGGTTGTAGGTACGGCAATATGCCTTCCGCGGTGATGAACACGCCGTTCTGCGGGCTCACCACCTGATCCATCCAGCTGAAATCCAGAGCAGACTGGGCGCACATTGAAATGCGCGGTGATCGCGGCAGCAGTCGCTCGCGAAGCTCGATGTTCGGCGGCAGGTCCACGGTCAGCCAGTGAAACTTACCGCCAAGTCCGGCAGCGTCGAGGCGCCAGAAGCTAGTTTGCATTCCCTCGCCGAGAGCGACAACGGTTGCCTCCGGGTGGTCGGAAAGATAGCGGCTGGTCTCGTTGTCAAACGCAAGCGCCCGCAACGCCAAGTCCTGGCGTTTAGAACGCTTCAAGCCGGTGAAGTCGTAGTCGACGGTTTCCGTCAACTCGATAGCAATGGGATCGTGGATGATCCCGTCGGGCCGTCGCGCCTCGTTCGCACGAAAGCACAACGTCACCAGCGCAGTGTCGGGAAGTGCGACGGCAGGTGCTTTCCCCATCAGATCGCCTCCATCTCTTCGGTTTTTTTATATTTTTTTTTTTCAAGTCAAGATTCACATCGATACCTACGACCAATACTCCCAGCCGGCGCTCTTCCACTTCGCCGTGTCGAGGCACATTCGACCGTCGACTACGACGCGCTTGTTGACCAGGTTGCCGAGTGCATACGGATCAAGGTCGATGAACTCTTCCCATTCGGTGAGCACCAGCACCACATCCGCCCGATCGCAGGCGGTCAACGCCGAATCGACGTAATGCAAAGTGGGGAAAATCCTTTGAGAGTTCGCCATGGCCTTCGGGTCGTACACCTTGACGGAAGCGCCTTGCAGTTGCAGTTGAGCGGCAACATTCAAGGCGGGCGAGTCCCGTACATCATCGGATTGTGGCTTGAAGGCGGCTCCGAGGACCGCCGCATGTGCCCCCAACAGCGAGCCCCCGCACACCCTGCGGGTCAGGTCGACTACCCGGGTCCTTTGACGCATGTTGATGGTGTCTACTTCGCGTAAGAACGCGACGGCTTCCGACGCACCAAGTTCACCGGCTCGCGAGATGAACGCCCGGATGTCTTTCGGCAGACAGCCGCCTCCGAAGCCAAGCCCCGCATTGAGAAATCGCCGTCCGATTCTTGCATCGAGGCCGATAGCGTCCGCGACGGCCCGCACGTCGGCACCGGCAGCCGAACATACTTCGGCAATCGCATTGATGAAGGAGATCTTGGTAGCGAGAAACGCGTTCGCCGACACCTTCACCAGCTCAGCGGTCGCAGTATCGGTAACGATGAAAGGAGTTCCGGCAGTGAGGATTTCTGCATAAATCTCTCGAGCCGCCGACTCGGCGATGCCGTCAGGAGTCCGTCCCAAGACGAGGCGGTCGGGATGCAACGTGTCAGCAATTGCGTGCCCCTCCCGCAGGAACTCAGGATTCCAGGCGATTTCTACCACAACGTGTTTCGCCAAGTTTTCCGCGCGGGACGCGAGCGTTTGCGCTGTGCCGACAGGCACGGTCGACTTTCCGAAAATAACCGCATCTCGCTTCAACAATGGAACAAGGCTCTCGATAACGGCTTCCACCTGGCTTAGATCAGCGCTGTTTTCGCCCATCTTCGGTGGTGTACCGACAGCAACGAAAAAGACATCGCCCCAATCAGCGGCATGTTCGTACGAATCCGTTACCTGCAGTCGTCCAGAGGCAATGTGCTTACCCAGTAGCTCAGACAATCCCGGTTCATAGAACGGCAGCTCGCCCTGCGTGAGTTTCGCGAGCCTGTCGCGGTCAACCTCCACACCCAGCACCTCATGGCCGAGTTCCGCCATGCAGGCGGCATGTGTGGCGCCAAGATACCCGAGGCCGAGGACGGTCAACCGCATGGGCGTTCGAACGTTTCTGTGCTGGACATCATGACCCTCCCCACGGGTTGCCTACTATACGGACCCCGTCAGGCGCCTGCACCGGCATTGAGCAAGTCCGCAAAGACCTGGTGCACGGGCGGTCGCTGAGCAGCACGATGGGCGGGTTGACGCGCCGCCGCCGTTTGGACCCACAGTAGTCCGGAGTAGCGTAAAGTTCCTCGCGAATTGTCCGGGGTTCCCTTATGGAGTTTTACGCATGATTGAAGCACTTGGAATAGCGATCGTAAAGAATGAGGCCGATGTCATCGAGCCTTTTGTACGGCATAACTTGGGATTCATGGATGCGCTGTTCATTGCCGACAATAGTTCGGTCGATGGTACGCGCGAAATTCTCGTGGAGCTACAGCAAGAAGGACTACCGATAGTTCTGTTCGATGATCCGATCGTTGGTCACTTCCAGGCAGAAAAAATGACTGCGATGTATCGCCGGGTGGTGCCCCAGTTCAAGCCTCGCTTCGTGTTCCTATTGGATGCCGATGAGTTTATCGTCACGCCATCGCGAGAGGCGTTGTACGTTCAATTGCGGGCAATGCGTCCCGGCATCCAGGCGCAATATTGCTGGCGCACTTATGTCCCCGCGCCGACAGGCCCGGAGGGCGATGCGTCAGACCCGTTGAGAAGTATTACTCACCGGCGGGTCAATGAAGAACGTTGGACGAAGTCGATCATCGTCACCAGCCCGAAGATTGATACGAAACTGAAGATCGACCAGGGTAACCATACTGTTAGGTTTGCCGATAACAAGCCACTCCATTCGGTGGACTTGGAGGGTGTTGTGCTAGCTCACTTTCCCGTCCGGAGTATCGAGCAGGCTGCCGGAAAGGCGCTGGTGGGGTGGATCACACATCTGGAGCGAAATCGATATGACGGATCGCGAGGGTTCGGATGGCATAAGAAATTGCTTTACGATCGCATCGTCCATGGGGCCGGTCTCACGGCTGAGGACTTAACGGTCGAAGCGCTGCAATACTGCCAGAATCCCGGCTCCAAATACTCCACATCAACGTGGCCACAGGATGTCGTTCGTGAGCCAGTCGTACCGGTTTATGAGAGATTGACGGCGCGACCGATCATCTGCACGCCACTGCAGAAGGCTATGAGATGCGTCGACAAAATACTTGATCCGGCTGCGACGTCCTCAGATCTTTCGACGGCGACGGGATTTCTGCGGAATCCGAATGATAAATCGACATCTTGGCGGGATTTCGTTTCTCCGTTGTCGACCGCTAAAGAGCTGCAGGCGATATTGGCAGACCGGAGGCGCGACCAAGAGGTGCGTGCCGACCTACCACCTTTTCGCTACCTCGCAGACCGCGATCGTCCGAGTTCCGTGCTACAGATCGGCTGCGGTTCGGGGGCGTATTTGAAGTATTTTGCTTCTCGAGGAACGCAAAATATAAAAGGCGTAGATCGCACCGATGCGAGGTTCGGATATCTTGAACCGGACCAATACGAAAAGGTCGATCTCGCGAAGTCGTTGGACTTGTCGAAGACCTTCGATCTAGTGATCTGCATAGAGGTAATCGAGCATATTCCCGCGGACTTTGATCGCGTTCTTATCAATAATGTCGTGCGACACGCGAGTAAACGCATAGTGTTCGGCGGCGCGCGGCCGGGGCAGCCGGGGGTCAGCCAGATTAACTGCAAGCCGATTTCACACTGGCTTGAGTTGTTTGCGTCTGCCGGCTGGTATCCTTGCCTATTTGACTCTTTGGCGCTCCGGTCTCTTGCGACTTTTCCATGGCTGCGCAGCAATCTGGTGGTGCTTACACAAGACAGCCACAATGCCGCGGTCGCGGGTTCGCGCTTGATGGAGCTGGAGAAAGACAAGATCAAATGGCATACACAGCACTCGGGGGTGATCACTCACCCATTCACGAAGACTGCAAGCAAATTGGCAAAAAGGCAGGGCAGATCGTTAACGATCAACAGATATTTCGAGGATTTGAAGACCAACGCCACGGCTGAAACTTATCGCCTGCGGCGCATGTTATCCCGGGGACAGGACGTTGGCGCGCTCTGACGCAGCTTTTGGTGGTCAGCTGGTCGAACCACCATTCGGTCGGGCGGAAGCGCATGCACGAAGCACCCGATGTGGGGTCAGCCAACGTCCCGTCGTCCTCTAGCGGAAGCGCTCCCAGACGCCGGCTGGGTCCGTATCGGGATCAAGCGGCAGGCGCGCGGTCATTGCTCCAGGCAACAATATCGGTACGCGGACCAGGCGCTTCGGCGATCTCGACGTACGCGGGCCCCGGGCAGTAGACCCACCGATCCCGTGCGAAAGGAAGGGGAGACCGTTCGATCCGTCTTCCCAACAACCCATACCCGAGATTCCGGTGGAAACGACGCAACCCGTCAATGTTTATGGGGCGGTTGTATATCCAGGTGAACTGAATTTGCGCTCCATAGCCAAGCCCTGCGCACCGAAATAGGACGCCCGATCCATGTGTGCGAGTCGATTGTCCACCGCGCCCACGGTAGTTTATTGGCGACGCGGTGCGCAGCGCCTTGTGCCGGGCGTGCCGGGCCTGCGGCTACCGAACCTGCATTGCAGGCCGCTGGGCTGGACCGCGGATTGGTGCGGTGACATTTTGTTGGTCCCGCCGAAAAATGCTCCCGACGAAGGTAACCTGATATCCGTGGTGCTGTCTTCACTTCCTGCAGTGCTGCGCGAACGCGCTAGCCTGCAGCCGAACGATACGGCGTTCACATATATTGATTACGAGGAGGATTGGGACGGCGCGCCAATAACCCTGACGTGGTCGCAGCTGTACGGGCGAGCGCTCAACCTTGGCGCGCAGCTCAGGCATTCCGGGGCCCCCGGTGACCGGGCATTAATACTGGCACCTCAGGGACTTGACTATATCGTCGGCTTTCTCGGCGCCCTGCAGGCCGGACTTGTGGCGGTTCCGTTGTCGGTTCCAGTCGGCGGCGCCCACGACGAGCGCACTATTTCGGTGCTGGCCGATACGTCACCCAGTGTCATCCTCACCACGTCCGCTGTCGTCGACATTGTCGGCGAATATACGCAGCCGCGGGAGGGTCAATTCGCACCGGCAATAGTTGAACTCGATTTGCTGGACCTCGAGACTCGGCAGCGATCGATCCGGCCGAGATCCGACGATGCAGGCAATGACCCGTCGGATTTCGTGTACCTGCAGTACACCTCCGGGTCCACCCGTGCGCCCGCCGGTGTCAGGGTCTCGAACAAGAATGTCTTCGCAAATTTCGAGCAGGTCATGGGCGACTTCTTTTCGGTCGAGGGCGGGGTTGCGCCGGCGGACCTCACCGCGGTGAGCTGGCTGCCGCTCTACCACGATATGGGTCTGCTGCTGGGCATCATCATGCCGATTCTCGCGGGCGTACCCACCGTGATCTTCAGCCCGATGGGATTTCTGCAGCGACCGGCTCGATGGCTGCACCTGATGGCCCGTGACGGTCAAACAATCTCGGCAGGACCGAACTTCGCATTCGATGTGGCGGCACGCAGGACATCAGACGAAGACCTGGCCGGGTTTGACCTCGGGGGTGTGCACACCATCCTCAACGGTAGCGAGCGGGTGCAGCCCGTGACGCTCAAGCGATTCGCCGACCGGTTCGCCCCCTTTAACCTTGCCCCCAAGGCGCTGCACCCGGCATACGGTATGGCAGAAGCGACGGTGTACATCGCGGCCCGCGAAGCGGGTCACCCACCCGAGATTGGTTACTTCGAAGCCGAGAAACTGCCTGGCGGCCACGCGGTCCGAACTGCAGCCGGAACCGGCACCCCGCTGGTCAGTTACGGTGCCCCGGAGTCAGTGCAGGTGCGCGTTGTCGACCCCGACACGGGCCGTCGGTGCCCGGAGGGAACGGTCGGTGAGATTTGGGCGCACGGCGACAATATCGCTGACGCCTATTGGAACAAACCCGAAGAGAGCGAGCGGACGTTCGGCGCCAAGATCATCGATCCGTCGGACGACACACCGGAAGGCCCCTGGCTGAGAACCGGCGATTCGGGCTTCTTCTCCGAGCGCGAGCTATTCATCGTCGGCCGTATCAAGGACCTTCTGATTATCTACGGGCGCAACCACTCTCCCGACGACATCGAGGCGACGATCCAAGAGGTCAGCCCGGGACGTTGCGCGGCGATAGCCGTCGGGGATGACGGTGTTGAAAAGCTGGTAACGATAATCGAACTCAAACAGCGAGACGAGTCCGACGAAGAAGCCGCCGAGAGGTGGGACGCTGTCAAACGTGAAGTTACCTCGGCGATTTCGACGTCACATGGGCTGAGCGTGGCGGATCTGGTCCTGGTAGCGCCCGGCTCGATCCCGATCACCACAAGCGGCAAGATCAGACGGGCGCAGTGCGTGGAGCGTTACCAGCAACGCGAGTTCACCCGGCTAGACGCCTAAGTCGGCGCAACCGCATCGAAAGGCGGAAACTACCTCTTTCGATGTGGTCGAATGCAATAATTCCGCTGTCCGAAGAACGCGTCTTCTCACCAAGTAGGTGACCGTGCAGGCCCAAAGCGTCAGCTCCACCAAGGAGGCGCACGGTCAACGCCCGCTACCGAAGGACTTCCGCCCGGATATCGAGGGCTTGCGTGGCTTCACGCTGCTGGCCATTCTCGGCTTTCACACTGGCATGCCCGGTGTCAGTGGTGGGTTCGTCGGCCCGGACATCTTCTTCTTCATCTCCGGTTTCGTCATCACCGGGGCGCTCTGGCGCGAGGTGAGCACCACCGGAACCCTGGGCCTGCGCCGATTCTTCGGCGGGCGGGCCCGCCGCCTGCTGCCGGTAGCGGCCACGGTCGGCGTCGTCACAATGATCGCATCGGCGCTGCTGTTGCCCCAGCTGCAGGCCGAAGATGCCATCAAGGACGGCATCGCCTGCGCGTTATACGTCCCCAACTACTGGTTCATTGCCCAACAGGTCGACTATTTCGCCGGCGGCGTGCCCTCGCCGTTCCAGCACTACTGGACTTTGGGCGTGGAGGAGCAGTTCTATCTGTTGTGGCCGCCCATGATCATCGGTACGGCGTGGCTCGTCCGGCGGATGCGCCGGCGCGCCAAACCGGATGCGCCCCTGTCGAAGAGCCCGTATCTGGTGCTCGTCGCGGTGATCGCGGTCACCTCGTTCGCGCTGTCGCTGGCGATCACCTACGTGATGCCTCTGGTGGCGTATTTTTCGCTGCCCACGCGGGCTTGGCAGTTGGCTGGTGGCGCCCTGATAGCCCTCACGGCCGACCACTGGCGCCGGCTCCCGGCGCGGGCCGCGGTGCTCACCGGATGGATCGGGATGGCCGTGATCCTGCTGGCCTGCACCACTCTTACCCCGGACACGCCCTATCCGGGTACCGCCGCGCTGTTGCCGATCGTGGGCACCGCGCTGGTGATCGGCGCCGGCTGTGCAACACCGTCGTTGGGTTGCGGGCGCATCCTGGCGTGGTCTCCGATGCGCTGGATCGGGCGGTTGTCTTACTCGTGGTACCTGTGGCACTGGCCGGTGTTGGTGCTCGCACCGGTCGTGCTGGGTCACCCGCTCGGGCTGATCGGCAGGTTGGTGGCGGCGGTCTTCGTCTCCGGCGCTCTGGGGATGCTGACACTGCGCTTCCTGGAGAACCCGCTGCGCTACGCGGCGCCGCTGCGGCGGTCCCCGCGGGCCAGTCTGACGGTTGGCGGCGTCGCCTCGGCGGTGGCCGCCGCTCTGGGCGCGGTGTTGCTGATGTGGGTTGCATCGATGCCGGTGCCTGTCGCGGTAGGGCACGGCGCCCAGGCTGCCCCGTTGACCATCACCGCGGGGCCCCTCCCGACGGGCGACAACGTTGAGGCCTACGACGCGGCCGTGCAATACGTGGTTGACCAGCTCCAAGCGGCGATCGCGTCATCTGCCGAGCTGAAAGCCGTCCCCTCGAACCTGAGCCCGTCGCTCGCCGATGCGGCAGCCGAACTTCCGGCAATGATGTTCGACGGCTGCCTGCGCCTGCCTTTCGAAGCCGGAGTGCCCGAGTGCGCGACGGGCGATACCACTTCGAAGACGACGGTGGCCGTGGTCGGCGACTCGCATTCCTCGATGTGGATTCCGGCGTTCCAGCAGGTCGGCAAGCAACGGCCCTGGCGAATCGAAACCATGGCCAAGGCGGCATGCCCAATGATGGACTTGCCCGTCGCCAATCGCTTCGTCAGTCGACTGGTTGAAGGCACCTTGAACACTGCGAGCAATGGCGCGGTCAGGTCATGGCCCGGTTACGCGCCGAGCACCCGCAGCTGGTCGTGGTGAGCGTTTTTCGGGGGACCCTTGCCACCCACAGCAATGGTTTTCTGTCAGGTTCTGGTCATATGACCCGGCCTGGCATCGACAGCCTGACCCGCCTGGTGCAGCAGCTGCGCGGTATTGGCGCCAAGGTGCTGGTGCTCGGGCCGATCCCGCATCTGTACACATCGGTGCCGAGCTGCCTGTCTGAGCACCTCGACGACGCGACGGCTTGCGCGCCGCCCAGGTCGATGGCATTCGACCAACCCGGCATCGCGGCTGAGTCCGCCGCCGTCAAAGCCGGCGGGGGGCAATACGCCGAACTCACCGACCTGTTCTGCACGACGAACCGCTGCCCGGTCATCGTCGGCAACACCCTGGTTTACGTCGACGCGGGTCACACGACGATCGAATACTCCCGGCTGCTGGGCCCGGCAATGGCGGCGCTGGTCGACCGCGCGCTGCACGGTTGACAACCCCAGCGGGATTTCCCGGACTCCGTCAACCGGTCCGCGGCGAACGACAGTCGTTCATTGGTGGGTACGGATGGCTGCGGGGCGCGCCCGGAGAAAATTCCGTAGGTTCGCCCACAGGCTGTGCGAGACATACAACGCCGCAACATCTCAGGAAGGAGATGTGATGGAAGTTGTTTTTGACGCACTGGAATCCGCCGCCGGAAGCGTCAGCCGCATCGGCTCACTGCTCGACGAAGCAAACCTGGCGGCAGCGTTCCCGACCGCGAACATTGTCCCCCGGGCGCCGAAGTGGTCTCGGCAGCCATCACCGAATTGTTCAACAAGCACGGAGCGCTATTCCGCGAGCTGGCCCAAAGCGCCTCGGCCTTCCAGCGGAACTTCGCGGGCCAGGTGATGTCCGCGCGGACCGCCTACCTTGGTGCGGAGCGGGACGCAGAGAACATGTTCACCAGCGGCGTCACGAACATAGAAGACGTGTCCGGGCTCACCTCGGTGATTCAACGGCTCACGGGCGACGTCGAAGTCGCTGGTTTTACACCAATACCACTGCCCACGGACACCAATACCGTCATCACGTTGGCGCTGGGTGGTACCGGCGGGCCTAACCCACCGCAATCCTGGGCGCAGCAGATCGCGACCGCATGGGGCGGTGGCACTGGCTACGGTCTGACCTCGCCAGAGCAGGGCTTCCCGACCACGCCGCAGCTCGGGCATCTCACGTTCAATCAGAGCTTTGCTCAGGATGTGACGTTGCTCAACACAGCGATCCATCAAGAGTTGCTGCAGGGCAACACCATCACGGTGTACGGAATATCCCAAAGCTCAACGGCGGTTTGCTTGGAGTTGCGCAACCTTGCCGCCCAACGCTACCCAGGCGTCGGCAACCTGTCCTTCATCCTGCAAGGCGACCCCAGCAACCCCAACGGCGGATTTTTGGAACGGATCAATGGCCTGTACGTTCCAGGGCTCGACTTGA
>CAVQSX010000051.1:0-6744 GCA_963715905.1 uncultured Actinomycetota bacterium | reverse complement strand
CGGATACCTGTCATTTCCGTTCGAGAGGCTAGCATGCGACATCAAGGCCCAATTGATGTCCAAGAGCTGCGTACTCAGCCTGGAGCCGTTGCCGAAGGCCTGCGACGGCGGCTCGCGTCTTGGTCCTGATGTTCGCTGAGTCGGCAAGCGCCGCGGCAACGCCATCGACTACAGCGAAACCGCTCAGTTCGTCCGTGCGGATGAGTGACCGTTCATCATCGATGGAGAGCGCGAAGTCTCTGCACTTCGGTTGATACTCAAGCGAAATGACAGGTGTGTCGGAGAGGGACGCCAAGATCCCCGCGTGCAGCCGGCTTGTTATGGCCACAGAACAGCGAGCGAGCTCTCGTGCGGCGGCAGCGGGGTCGGCCGGAAGCACAATGTCTGCGGCAATATCGTTGAGCGCCCCTTCGGTCCATTCTCGATCTTCCGGATTCATCAAAATACCCACAAACCGGTACCCCTGCGATGACAGTTGCTTTACTGCGACCGATATCTCTTCAGCCAACCGCACTGGATTGTGGCCCCAAAGATCATCGCCGAAGCCAAGATTCACTCCGATTAGGCCATCTTCTGGAACTCCATCGGGCCGCGGGAGCAGCAGCGCCGGATCGCCCGATACTTCCACGTCCAGCCCGATGTCGGACAGGAGTTCAGCACTTCGGGGTCCCGCACGGATACCGTACGGAATTCCGAAAGTATTGGTGCCCATCGCTTAAGCTCACCTTCGCCCGAGCCGCTATTGCGCCCGATGAACACCGGGTCTTCAACGCCGACGCCAATCGCGCAGCTCTCCTTATTTCGGGTGAGCGCCAAGCCCCGGTCGATCAATTGCCTCCACTGGGCCCTCCCGACGATCGTGCCGCCACCTACGACTTGGGTGCTGTGTCGTAACGAGCGATTCAAACCTGTTACGGCCGAACGAATATTGTCCCACCTGGAACTCGGCAGATCGAGGAATTTAACCCCGGGAAGCTGCGACCGGACCGCGTCATAGATGGCGTCATCGCCAAGGTTCCCCTTGCGGTGCCAGCCAACGTAGGCGACCAGCGGGTCCCTTCGCCCGTTGCGTTGCGCTTCCACGCTAGGCATGTGTCGGAACGACGACCGTCACCATGTCTTGGTCGGTTGCTGGGCTGAGGCTCATCTGGAGGCTTTCTGGCGGATGGCGACGGATGGTCTGAGGCTACAGTTCGACCACCATGGATCCTCTCAGAGTATCGATGGGGAAGCGACCATTTTGCAGTTCGGGGCGATAGGATCCGTCCGACATCAATCAAGCCAGTTCAGAAGGCGCCGTGTGGCAGCGAGTGCCACGGAGGTTTACTGGCCTTTCAATGTCTTTCGTGCCGAGAACGGGGCAGCGCAAAGCGACTACGCGGTCTGGTTCCACCAGGTGGCTGAGCTGCGGCTCCCAATTCTGCTACCGTCTCGCCCAGAACCGAGGAGGATGCACATGAATCAACCCCTCGAGGTGCTGCGCGGTGCAATCACCGCGAGCCGAGAGCGACTCTTGGCCGTCACCAGCCAGTCCGAGCGCACGGTGTTGCTCGGCACCATCTTGCTTGCGTCTGCGGTTTCGGCAGTGACGGGCTACGTTCTGACCCAGTGCTACTCGATCGACGTGCTTTCGTCTCTGCTATTCAATCCCGCGGACTGCTGGCTCGCTGGGAGCGTGAGTATAGGTCGGCACTGCTTCGGTGACTATGCCATGACCCTTAAAGCGGGGATGCAACCCAACCCCTGGGACTACCCGTTTATCCAGCCCCCCGACTACCTGCCGTTCTTCTTTACTTACCCGGCGGCGGGATTAATACCGCCCCTGTTGTTTGGGCTTCCCGCGCAATGGCTGGGCGCTCCGCGACTCGGGCTGATCGGTTATCTGGTTGCGCTGACGATCGCGGTTATCACTCCCGCCTTCTGGGCGGCCCGGGGGGCCCGTGGTCTAGAGCGGGTGGTGGTCTTCGTGGCACTGAGCTGCGCGGCCATTCCGGCGTGGGGCGTGATCGATCGGGGCAACTCGGCAGGTTTCGTCGTACCCATCGCTCTGGTTTACTTTGTGGCGCTGCGCCGACAGCGGTGGGGCCTCGTCGCGGTCATGGTGCTCCTGGCCGCGCTGGTGAAACCGCAGTTCGCCGTGCTCGCGGTGGTGCTTTTGGCGGCGCGACAATGGCGGGTGGGCAGCCTCGCCTTCGCCGGCATCGCAGTCTCCAACATCGTCGCCTTTCTCCTGTGGCCCAGGGACTTTCCGGAAACGATCACACAGGCGATCCACAACGTCATCAGCTTCAGTCGTTTGTCCGGGGGGCTTCACGACGCGCGGAACATTTCCGTGAGCAAAGCGGTCCTGCTGGTCCCGGACACCATCAAGACCTACCAAATGGGCAAAATACCGGACGGTTATCTCGCTGGTCCAGGATCGCGGATCGGATTCGCCGTCCTGATCCTCGTCGTGGTGTCCGTACTGGCTCTCGGACGACGCATCCCGCCTGTCATGGTGGGGATCGTGCTCCTGGCCACCGCCGCACTCTTCCCGACCTACGCCGCCTTCTACTACCTGATATTCGTCTTGCCGGTCGCTGCACTGATTGTCCGAGACCCGGACGGGCCGCCGGGTACCGGGATATTCGACCAGCTTGCGACCCACGGCGGACGCCGTCATGGGCTCGGACTCTGGATAAGTGTGACCGCGGCGCTCAGCATCGCTCAGTTCGCCGTCCCAGGTCAGCCGTTCCAGGATGTCATCTTCGGGCAGCAGGGAGTCAGAGGAGTAATCGGCAGCTCCCCGATCGTCCCCACCACGGCGCCTCTGGCGCCGATGTTGTGGCTGGCCGCATGCGTGGTGATCATCGTCTCCTATGCGCGGAAACCGGCTGCCTCTGGTGCTGATCCAAGGCAGGCTCGGGAGAGTCCCCAGGATGCCGCGTTCGGTGCCTCATCTACATCCGAGCTGGTCACGGAGTCCGCACCGCTAGGACCGGCTTAGTCTGCCGCGGCCCGATTCACCCACCCTTGGCAAAGGCGGGCACCGTCAACCGACGTTGCGGGCCACAATCACCCCGCGGTCCGACACGCCACTCGATATCGGATAGTGGCGCACCGCGCTTTCGCCGAAGATGTCGTGGACCATCGCGAGGTAGCGCTCCGGAGGGCGGATGAAATCCCCTTCGTCGAGCCGGACGACCAGGCGCCCGATCAAATTCCAACGCTTTCGAGTCGGAACGGGCTCGCTCATCACCAGGACGCCGCTTCCGGGCACGAGAATGCGGTGGGTCTCCTGTAAAAGGCTTCTGGCGGAAGCGTCGTCGAGGTGGTGGATTACCCCGCTGATTACTGCCGCGTCAAAGGAGCCATCCGCGAATGGCAACGATCGACCGTCACCAACCTCGAAACGATAGCCGGGGTTCGTGGTGCGGGCACGCTCGATATAACGGTCGTTCATGTCGACGCCGACGTAGCTTTCGGGGCGGAAAGAGCGCGCCATCGCCCCTGTCCCGCACCCTACGTCGAGGACCGAGGCCGCCTCAACAATTCCTTCTCTGCGGAGGACGTCCTTCTCGTTTCGGTACCCCGCCTCGAGAATCCAGCGGAGAGCATCGAACGTGCGGGGTTCTATCGCGAGAGCGTGGACTCCACGGCGAGCAAAACTAAGGATGGTCACGCGATAAGAGCCTAGCATCGGGGTCTTCGGGCTTAGCGGTTTCGCGCGCATCCGGGCCACCCCATCGCACATGCGACGACGAGCATTTCGCGGGGTATGTAAGCGGACCGTCGATTGAATCCGTTCTCGGACAGGGTAGTTGCAGTCGCCGGAAGTCGAGTCGAAACTAGGTGGACGCAATTTGCTGTTGCAGTATGTCGTCATATACACGCTTGACCGTCACCGGAAAAGGCGTGATGGCTACGCCCCGAAACTCGTGCGGGAAGAGTGTGCAAAGCCGCAGGTCGCGGACGTGATATTTCGAGGACGGGCTGGTCCCGAGTCCGACGCGAACCCTGCGGTGAGCAACCTGTTGCACCGTCCGTACGACGGCGCAGACGGACACGGGTCGTTGAGATGCGATGTTGCGCAGCACGGGCGCCGACGGCTGCTCCTGCACTGCGTCCTCGACCAGCGTGCGCACCATTGCGGCCGCATCATCGACGTCCAGTAGTCGCGCAGTGTCTCCATCGGCACGAAGACGTTTAACGATTGTCGCTGGACGACGGCTCGGCACAGCTGACTTACCAGACCTTGCTGTTTCACGAGGTTCTGGCCTGGCCCGGCAAGGTTTGAGAACCGTCCGATGACGATTGGGATGTGGCTTTCGAGTGTCGTGCGCAGGATCTCCTCTTGGGCGAGTTTCGTTTCGCCGTACGGACTCAGCGGATGTAGCGTCGTCGACTCACTGAACGGTGGATGAGTCGACCCGGCATAGACACCTCCTGCGGAGGACGAGAAGAATAAGGCGCCCCGACCGGCGGCCGCGAGTCCCGGATCCTCGTAAACAGGTGGGACACGATGCGTGTGTCCGCGGCAAGTTTGTCAGTCGAAGTGCCGACGACGCCGCTACCAGCAGCCCAAATGACCGACCAGTCGTCGTTTCCGGCCGCTCGAATGAATCCCTCGAGGTCTGAGTCGAGCACGTCGGCGGCCGCATCGTGGTTTTCCCAGGGCACCGGGCGTGCGGTGAACTTCGTTCCTGTCGCGCGCATTACGGCGCTGCCGAGCAACCCGCCGCGACCGACGATCCACGTGAGCACCCGTCAGTCCGCCGGGCTGTCGAATACGTCACCGGGATCGCGCATGATGACGTACACCGGCTTGCCCATCGCCATAGTCGCTGCAGCGGCGATGTACTCGGCGATGATTCCCAGCGCCAACAGGGTGGCTCCACCGACGACGAGCACCGCCACGAACACCGATGTCCACCCCGGCACGCTGATGTCCCCGACCAATTTCTGGATCGCGCTATATATCGCTACGCATAAACCGAGACAGGCGAACAGAACGCCCATCACGGAGACGAAACGCAGTGGCCGGGTACCCGACGATATGACGAGACGCCAGAAATGGGCGATCAGGCGCTGCAGGCTGTACGAGCTCGCGGGTCGTCCTTCGTCCCGCATGACACAGGGCAGGTCGAGGTATTCGTGACAACCCAAGAAAGTGCGACATCCAAATAGACTCCCGCGCCGGTGTAGGCCGCGACACTTCGCCCGGCCTCGCCGAGGACAAGTCGATAACTGTTGAAGGCTCCGGGCCGCTCAGACGACACGAGGACGTGCACGAACAACCACTTCGCCAGCCAAGAAGCCGCGTTGCGAAAGACACCGTGTGGTGGTCGGTTCAACGGCGAGGCGTACACGAGTTGAGTGCGATCCCGGTACGCAGTGTCGAGTAGATCGCCGATGTATGCCGGATCGTGCTGTCCATCCTCGTCCATAGTGACGATCCAGTCCCCGCCCGCAGACGTCATGCCCGCGAGTGTCGCGGGATGCTGTCCGAAGTTGCGGGACAGCCATACCGGGCGGACCCAATCGTCGCTCGCAGCCAGTTCACGAACGACTTCTTCGCTACCGTCAACGCCCCGGTCCCACACAAGGAGCACCTCGTCGACGCGGAACTCACGACCGTTCGGGGTTTGTTGGCTCGAACGGAGTTGCTTGAGTTCGTTCACCACGTCGGACAAGGTCGTGGCTCAGTTGTAGACCGGGATCACGACGCGACCGAGTTCATGCGGGTCAGGTTACGGTCGGTAGTCACGCGTTGCCTCCCGTTGCGTATACGTCCAGCGAGTACTCTACCGATGAATACCCGAATACGTGATTTTCGAATGTGGTCTTATCGACCGGGCATTTTCTGTGCTCAACGCATGTTCAACGGCGGTCGCTTCCGTCCGACGAAATGATCTCGCGCACTGACAGTGTCACGATCGCGCGATTGGCACTGTCGCGGTTATTTCCGGTCAGACTACGTCCCGAGCTTGTGGGGAGCAGCTTAGCCGGCCGCCGATGCCCGAGGCGGCGGAGAAGTGCACCTCTGGCCCCTCGCGCAGTGCTGAGGTACCCGCGCCGGGGTCGTAGTTAATCTCTCTGTCTAGCCGATGGTTTCGTGTCACGCCGGGCCTGCGCTCCGTGCTGCTACGCCGCTGATGCCGATGTCCGGATTATGCCACTGTCGGCGGCACACCCTTGGCGGGCAACGGATTTGTCTCGGGCGGTCGGCACGCACTACGTGTTGGAGGTCTCGTTATGAGAGTCGGCGGCACCCCGACGGAAAGTGAAGTGCCGGTGGCCGAAGTAGCTCAACAGCGAAGTGAACACGATGATGATTGCCTGTGCCTGGATGCGCGGCACGCCCAGTTCGACGAGGACAGGCAACGCAACGGCGTTGATGCCTAGTGTGGTGAGGTAGACGCTCCAGAAGCGTACGAAGTCACGCAGCACGTGGCCTCGAACCCGGAAGACGAAGCCGCCGATGCAGCACGAATGCGATTGGCACACTCACCGCATACGTGATGCCGACGGTCACCAACGACCCGGCGACCTTACCGAACTGGTGGTCGACCAAGTGGCCCAGGCTCGCAGAGCAGGCGACAAAGACCGCGAATCCAACGATGCCGTTTATCACCCCGACCACCACGAATGCCACCCGCTGGTCGCGAACGAGCCGGATCAGCGGCCCAGCCGGCGCCGATTCACGGCGGTAGATCGAATTCACTCATTTGCCGCTCTCGGCGGGGGATCTCAGGCGTTCGAGCC
>CAVQSX010000050.1:0-17517 GCA_963715905.1 uncultured Actinomycetota bacterium | reverse complement strand
CGGGTGACAATTTCTCCCCATCCGGTTCGCACCTGCTGCCGGCCCTCATCAGCAGGTATGAAGAAGCCAAAGCCAGTGGCGCGCGGGAAGTAACGAACTGGGGCACCGGTTCCCCGCGGCGTGAGCTCCTGCACGTCGATGATCTGGCGAGCGCGTGTCTGTACTTCTGGAGCACTTCGACGGGCCAACGCAGGTAAACGTGGGGACAGGTGTTGACCACACCATCACTGAGATCGCTGAGATGGTGGCAGATTCCACCGGCTACGGTGGCGCGACCCGCTGGGATTCAAGCAAACCGGACGGAACACCGCGCAAACTGCTGGATGTCTCGGTGTTACGGAAGGCAGGATGGCAGCCCGAGATCGCGCTGCGTGACGGTGTCGAGGCAACGGTGGCGTGGTATCGCGCGAACGCCGGCGCGGTAAGGAACTGACATGAGTTTGTTCCGTCGTCGTCCCAAAGAGGTCAAGTTGGAGCTGAACTGGGAACGCAATTTCGTCCATCAGCTCACATCCCATCAGGTAGATGTGATTGTCGACGTCGGCGCCAATTCGGGGCTATTCGCCAGCGATCTCCGCGCCGCGGGCTTCAAGGGCCGGATTATTTCGTTCGAACCCCTGTCCGAGCCGTTTTCCCGATTGGAGCGAAGGTCCTCGAGAGATCCGTTATGGGAATGCCGGCGCTGCGCAATCGGCGATGTCGACGGAACTATCTCGATAAATGTGGCCGGCAACGAGGGCGCGAGCAGCTCCGTCTTACCGATGTTGAAGACCCATCAGGATGCTTATCCGCCGGCAAACTATATCGGCACCGAACAAGTCCCGATACGTCGACTTGATTCCGTGGCGCCGGAATTCCTCCGGCCGGCCGATATTGTCTTGCTGAAGATCGACGTTCAGGGATTCGAGCAACAAGTTCTCGCGGGTGCCACATCGACGGTGAACGACCGTTGCGTCGGCATGCACCTCGAACTGTCGCTCGTGCCGTTATACGAAGGGAGCATGCTCATTCGTGAAGCACTCGACCAGGTGCGTTCGCTGGGCTTTACGCTCACCGGATTGGTGCCCGGTTTTTGTGACCCCCGGAACGGTCGAATGTTGCAAGCCGACGGCATCTTCTTCCGTGAAAGCGATTGACTGAAATAGCTCCCAAGGCGATTCACTACATCAATCGCATGCGAGATATCACCAAGGTTCGAGCGAATACTTAAGTGAAATGTATTGTGCAGGCGAAGCGGCAACGTCAGATTGACCGGTGCTAACGTGAGTCGCGCCGTGACCGCGTCAATATTTTCGGCAGCAATCCGCGTGCGTGTTCTTTAAATTTCATGTAATACAGGTAACACCACCGACCGTATAGGTAAACAAGCGATATTCGCCGCCCTCCCAGTGGGTAGCGGCCATGTAAGTCCCATAGGCGACGCAGGTCACCAAGGACCGCACTTGGGCGCCGGTTGATCAACTCCAGTGGTGTCGTAATCACATACCACGCGCCGGATCGTGATTGGGTCTCGCACCAACGCGGCTCGGAAAATGAATTCTTGGCAAGCGGCGATCCCGACATCGAGGTCATAGCCGCCTAACTTGTCCACCAACGATGACCCGAAGAACGACGCTTGGTGGGGAACAACCTGCCAGCCAGCAAGGAACTTACGAATGCTAAAGGGTATCGGGCCCTGCAGGGCGTCGTGCCCAATCAGGTTATTCATACCGTAGCCCCATACTTCGCGGGTCGACCCGTTGCCCGAGATCGACTCCACAACCTGAGCCACCGCGTCGGGATCGGAAAAAAGATCGCTGGAGTGCATGAACCACAACAGATCACCCGACGCGTGGGCGATGCCCTGGTTCATCGCGTCGTATCTTCCGCCGTCGGGCTTGGACTGCCAATACGCGAAGCCCGGCTCACATCCGGACAGATATTCTGTGACGTCGCTACCGGATCCACCATCAATCACGATGTGCTCGATGCGTCCCCCGTAACGCTGGGCTCGCACGCTCTCCACCGTGCGTTTCAGCCCGTCGAGGTCATTGTGCGAGATCGTTATCACCGAGACGGTCGGAGCCGATGTCACCGACTTCCCCTTGCTTAATCGGCAATTTGCACTGAGGCCAGCCAACACTCACACCCGCCGATGGTACCTCAATCGGATTCGCGACTACGCAAAACGATCGGAATACGGTGTCCACTGATAGATGGATCACGCGCTTGGCGTGACTCCTAGCTTGCCGGCTTGAGCGCGATGACGACGTCCTGGAAGCTGGTGAAGTCCGTCTGGCCGCTCCAACAGCCGGAGCACAACGGTTCCTCTATTTCGGGGCCGTATTCCTGTGGTGACCGATGTCGGACCCCGATACTGCGAACGGGGAGCCGTCGCAGGCTGATTCTGCCCGTTAACACGGTCAGCCGTGCCCGATCGCGATACTATCTACTCCTAGAAATTGCCGCCGGGGGGCCGGGCGTAGTGGTCGCCATTCATCGTTCGAGGGAGCTGCAGTGTCGTTTTTGTTCGCGAGCCCGGAAGCTGTCGCTGAGGCGGCTACGGAATTAGCGAATATCGGGTCTGCGATCAACGGCGCCAATTCGACTGCGGCCGTCCTGACCACGGAATTGGTGCCGGCGGCCCAAGACGAGGTGTCGGCGGCCGTGGCGGACCTGTTCGGTACGTACGGCCGGGAATATCAGTCCCTCGCGGCGCAGGCTGCGGAGTTTCATGACCGGTTTGCGCAGGCCGTGAGCGCGAGTGCGGGGTCCTATCTGGCCGCCGAGAGCGCCAACGTCACGGCCCTGCTTCAGGCCGCGCAGCAGGATCTGGTCGAAGCGATCAATGCGCCCGCCCGGGCACTGTTGGGCCACCCGCTGATCAGTGCCGGCACTGGCTCGTCCCTTGCCGCTACGGAAGCCCAGGTATCGGCCGCGATCCAGTCGATGCCTGTATCAGTAGACACAACTGTGGTTTTGGGTTACACCGGCGCACCCATACCTTCATCAACCTTCATCAACGCGGTGAACAACCTGTTCATCAAGCCCAATCTCATATCATCCAGCCTGCAAACCCTGTACACGCCCGAGCAGGTTTACCCGTTCACCGGCGTCAGGAGTATGACCGCCGACGCCTCGGTTGCCCAAGGCCTTCAGATCCTGAACACCGAGATACTGAGCCTGCATCCCTCCGTGGCTAACCCGATCGGTGTCTTTGGTTACTCCCAGGGCGCGACGATCGCCGGGCAAGAAATGCAGTTGCTTCAATCCGAAGGTGTGCCGAGCGGTGCCGTAACTTCGTGCTTATTGGTGCGCCGACGCCCAACGGGGGGTTGGCCGAACGTTTCGCCGGTCTGACGCTGACGAGTCTGGGGTTCAGCTACTCGGGTGCGGCTCCCTCTAATGCCTACCCGACCACGATTTACACCATGGAATACGATCAATATGCCGACTTCCCGCAGTACCCGCTCAACCTGCTGTCAGATCTCAACGTGATCATGGGCTCGGCGCACTTCGATTACCCGAATCTCACACTACCCAGGTTCAAAACGCTATTCACCTGACGACCTCCGGCCCCACCATGACCAATTACTACATGATTCCGAATAATGACCTGCCGCTGGTGGACCCGATCCGTGCGATCCCGATCATCGGAAATCCGATCGCCGACTTGCTGAAGCCGGACCTCACATATTTGGTCAACCTGGGCTACGGCAACCCGTTATATGGTTGGTCAACTTCACCGGCGAACATTGACACCCCATTCGGACTATTCCCGCCACTGAGTAGCTTCCAAGAGCTCCCCGGGCTGCTGGCAAGCGGCGCCGGGCAGGGCATCCAAAACTTTATCGGCGACTTCACCGGCACCGGACCGAATCCGGTCACACTGCCGTCGCTCAGCTCGATCACCTCGTTGCTGGATCCCTCGTCCGGGACGGGGGTTGTCACCAGCCCAATGGGCAATTCGTTGTCGGCATTGCAAGCCTTCTCGAGTGATCCTGCGGCGACTCTGGCAACTCTGATCACCGACGCGGCCAACTCGATCTCGACTGGTGCTTCGTCGTACTACAGCGTTCTGCTTCCGACGGCGGACTACATCAATGCCGCTGTTATCACCATCCCCGCCTATGACGCCAGCCTGTTCCTGAACAATCTGTCCAACCCGATCGAGCGCGATCGGCTTGCCGATCGCGGCCGACACGGCACTGTACGCGATGCTGATCGATCGAGGAGATTGAGGTGCTTTCTTCCGTGCTATGAATCGAACTCCAGCAGCGTCAGCACTGCAATGGTGGGCCATTTGATTCCCACAGCCGACGAAGCGGCTCGTAGATCGGCAACCCTTGCGTCTTCCATAACAGCTTGAACAGCGGACCGCGGCCACGGGGCACCGGCAGGTTATGCACGGCGCCGATTCTGGGAGTGCGCCCGAGTTGGCGATTTCGCGGATCGAAAGGCCGAACGGCGTTGGGGGCCAGCCACCGCGCAGCGTTGTCCGCAAGCCGCGTCGGTCAGTTCGGCCTGCAATTTCGTCGGCAGGTCGAATATCATTTCGGCCGCCAGGGAATCGCGAGCGCATTCGGCGATCAGGCCTTAGCGCCTGCTCGGGTTGTAGGTACGGCAATATGCCTTCCGCGGTGATGAACACGCCGTTCTCGCGTCACACCCGATCCATCCAGCTGAAATCCAGTGCAGACTGGGCGCACATCGTAATGCGGGGTGATCGCGGTAGCAGGCGCTCGCGAAGCTCGACGTTCGGCGGCAGGTCCACGGTCAGCCAGCGAAATTATCGCCAACGTCCGGCCTTGTCGAGGCGCCAGAAGCTAGTTTGCATTCCTTCGCCGAGAGCGACAACGGTGCTTCTGGGTGGCTGGAAAGATAGCTGCGCGCCTCGTTGTCAAACGCAAGCGCCCGCAATGCCAGTCCTGTCGTTTAGAAGCTTCAAGCCGGTGAAGTCGTAGTCGACGGTTTCCGTCACTCGATAGCAATGGGATCGTCGATGATCCCATCGGGCCGTCGCGCCTCGTTCGCACGGAAGCACAACGTCACTAGCGCAGTGTCGGGAAGTGCGACGGCACCTGCGTCCCCATCAGATCACCTCATCTCTGAGGATGACGAAAATCGCAGTCCCCGTCGCTGATACGGTCTTCAAATTCAAGTTTCAACTCGGTCCCTACGACCAATACTCCCACCCGGCGCCCTTCCACTTCTCAGTGTCCAGGCACATCCGGCCGTCGATACGATGCGCCTTTTGACCAGGTCGCCGAGTGCACTACGGATCAAGGTCTACGAACTCGTCCCATTCGGTGAGCACCAGCACCACTCTGCGTGTTCGCAGGCGGTTAACGTCGAATCGACGTAATTCAACGTGGGGAATACCTTTGGGAGTTCTCCATGGCCTTCGGGTCGTACACCTTGACCGAAGCGCCTTGAAGTTGTAGTTGAGCAGCAACATTCAGGCGGGCGAGTCCCGTACATCATCGGATTGCGGCTTGAAAGCGGCCCCGAGGATTGCCGCATGTGCCCCGACAGGGAACCCCCGCATACCCTGCGGGCGAGGTCCACCACCCGGGTCCTTCGCCCCCATGTTGATGGTGTCGACCTCGCGCAAAAACGCGAGGCCTCCGAGCACCAAGTTCACCCGCTCGCGAGATGAACGCCCGGATGTCTTTCGGCAGACAACCCGCCTCCGAAGCCAAGCCCCGCATTGAGAAATCGCCGTCCGATTCTTGCATCGAGGCCGATAGCGTCCGCGACGGCCCGCACGTCGGCACCGGCAGCCGAACATACTTCGGCAATCGCATTGATGAAGGAGATCTTGGTAGCGAGAAACGCGTTCGCCGACACCTTCACCAGCTCAGCGGTCGCAGTATCGGTAACGATGAAAGGAGTTCCGGCAGTGAGGATTTCTGCATAAATCTCTCGAGCCGCCCGACTCGGCGATGCCGTCAGGAGTCCGTCCCGAAGACGAGGCGGTCCGGGATGCAACGTGTCAGCAATTGCGTGCCCCTCCCGCAGGAACTCAGGATTCCAGGCGATTTCTACCACAACGTGTTTCGCCAAGTTTTCCGCGCGGAGACGCGAGCGTTTGCGCTGTGCCGACAGGCACGGTCGACTTTCCGAAAATAACCGCATCTCGCTTCAACAATGGAACAAGGCTCCTCGATAACGGCTTCCACCTGGCTTAGATCAGCGCTGTTTTCGCCCATCTTCGGTGGTGTACCGACAGCAACGAAAAAGACATCGCCCCAATCAGCGGCATGTTCGTACGAATCCGTTACCTGCAGTCGTCCAGAGGCAATGTGCTTACCCAGTAGCTCAGACAATCCCGGTTCATAGAACGGCAGCTCGCCCTGCGTGAGTTTCGCGAGCCTGTCGCGGTCAACCTCCACACCCAGCACCTCATGGCCGAGTTCCGCCATGCAGGCGGACTGGTGCGGCGCGAAGATACCCAGGCCGAGGACGGTCAACCGCATGGGCGTTCGAACGTTTCTGTGCTGGACATCATGACCCTCCCCACGGGTTGCCTACTATACGGACCCCGTCAGGCGCCTGCACCGGCATTGAGCAAGTCCGCAAAGACCTGGTGCACGGGCGGTCGCTGAGCAGCACGATGGGCGGGTTGACGCGCCGCCGCCGTTTGGACCCACAGTAGTCCGGAGTAGCGTAAAGTTCCTCGCGAATTGTCCGGGGTTCCCTTATGGAGTTTTACGCATGATTGAAGCACTTGGAATAGCGATCGTAAAGAATGAGGCCGATGTCATCGAGCCTTTTGTACGGCATAACTTGGGATTCATGGATGCGCTGTTCATTGCCGACAATAGTTCGGTCGATGGTACGCGCGAAATTCTCGTGGAGCTACAGCAAGAAGGACTACCGGTGGTCCCGTTCGATGATCCGATCGTTGGTCACTTCCAGGCAGAAAAAATGACTGCGATGTATCGCCGGGTGGTGCCCCAGTTCAAGCCTCGCTTCGTGTTCCTATTGGATGCCGATGAGTTTATCGTCACGCCATCGCGAGAGGCGTTGTACGTTCAATTGCGGGCAATGCGTCCCGGCATCCAGGCGCAATATTGCTGGCGCACTTATTCCCCGCGCCGACAGGCCCGGAGGGCGATGCGTCAGACCCGTTGAGAAGTATTACTCACCGGCGGGTCAATGAAGAACGTTGGACGAAGTCGATCATCGTCACCAGCCCGAAGATTGATACGAAACTGAAGATCGACCAGGGTAACCATACTGTTAGGTTTGCCGATAACAAGCCACTCCATTCGGTGGACTTGGAGGGTGTTGTGCTAGCTCACTTTTCCGTCCGGAGTATCGAGCAGGCTGCCGGAAAGGCGCTGGTGGGGTGGATCACACATCTGGAGCGAAATCGATATGACGGATCGCGAGGGTTCGGATGGCATAAGAAATTGCTTTACGATCGCATCGTCCATGGGGCCGGTCTCACGGCTGAGGACTTAACGGTCGAAGCGCTGCAATACTGCCAGAATCCCGGCTCCAAATACTCCACATCAACGTGGCCACAGGATGTCGTTCGTGAGCCAGTCGTACCGGTTTATGAGAGATTGACGGCGCGACCGATCATCTGCACGCCACTGCAGAAGGCTATGAGATGCGTCGACAAAATACTTGATCCGGCTGCGACGTCCTCAGATCTTTCGACGGCGACGGGATTTCTGCGGAATCCGAATGATAAATCGACATCTTGGCGGGATTTCGTTTCTCCGTTGTCGACCGCTAAAGAGCTGCAGGCGATATTGGCAGACCGGAGGCGCGACCAAGAGGTGCGTGCCGACCTACCACCTTTCCGCTACCTCGCAGACCGCGATCGTCCGAGTTCCGTGCTACAGATCGGCTGCGGTTCGGGGGGTATTTGAAGTATTTTGTTTCTCGAGGAACGCAAATATAAAAGGCGTAGATCGCACCGATGCGAGGTTCGGATATCTTGAACCGGACCAATACGAAAAGGTCGATCTCGCGAAGTCGTTGGACTTGTCGAAGACCTTCGATCTAGTGATCTGCATAGAGGTAATCGAGCATATTCCCGCGGACTTTGATCGCGTTCTTATCAATCATGTCGTGCGACACGCGAGTAAACGCATAGTGTTCGGCGGCGCGCGGCCGGGGCAGCCGGGGGTCAGCCAGATTAACTGCAAGCCGATTTCACACTGGCTTGAGTTGTTTGCGTCTGCCGGCTGGTATCCTTGCCTATTTGACTCTTTGGCGCTCCGGTCTCTTGCGACTTTTCCATGGCTGCGCAGCAATCTGGTGGTGCTTACACAAGACAGCCACAATGCCGCGGTCGCGGGGTCGCGCTTGATGGAGCTGGAGAAAGACAAGATCAAATGGCATACACAGCACTCGGGGGTGATCACTCACCCATTCACGAAGACTGCAAGCAAATTGGCAAAAAGGCAGGGCAGATCGTTAACGATCAACAGATATTTCGAGGATTTGAAGACCAACGCCACGGCTGAAACTTATCGCCTGCGGCGCATGTTATCCCGGGGACAGGACGTTGGCGCGCTCTGACGCAGCTTTTGGTGGTCAGCTGGTCGAACCACCATTCGGTCGGGCGGAAGCGCATGCACGAAGCACCCGATGTGGGGTCAGCCAACGTCCCGTCGTCCTCTAGCGGAAGCGCTCCCAGACGCCGGCTGGGTCCGTATCGGGATCAAGCGGCAGGCGCGCGGTCATTGCTTCAGGCAACAATATCGGTACGCGGACCAGGCGCTTCGGCGATCTCGACGTACGCGGGCCCCGGGCAGTAGACCCACCGATCCCGTGCGAAAGGAAGGGGAGACCGTTCGATCCGTCTTCCCAACAACCCATACCCGAGATTCCGGTGGAAACGACGCAACCCGTCAATGTTTATGGGGCGGTTGTATATCCAGGTGAACTGAATTTGCGCTCCATAGCCAAGCCCTGCGCACCGAAATAGGACGCCCGATCCATGTGTGCGAGTCGATTGTCCACCGCGCCCACGGTAGTTTATTGGCGACGCGGTGCGCAGCGCCTTGTGCCGGGCGTGCCGGGCCTGCGGCTACCGAACCTGCATTGCAGGCCGCTGGGCTGGACCGCGGATTGGTGCGGTGACATTTTGTTGGTCCCGCCGAAAAATGCTCCCGACGAAGGTAACCTGATATCCGTGGTGCTGTCTTCACTTCCTGCAGTGCTGCGCGAACGCGCTAGCCTGCAGCCGAACGATACGGCGTTCACATATATTGATTACGAGGAGGATTGGGACGGCGCGCCAATAACCCTGACGTGGTCGCAGCTGTATAGGCGAGCGGTGAACCTTGGCGCGCAGCTCAGGCATTCCGGGGCCCCCGGTGACCGGGCATTAATACTGGCACCTCAGGGACTTGACTATATCGTCGGCTTTCTCGGCGCCCTGCAGGCCGGACTTGTGGCGGTTCCGTTGTCGGTTCCAGTCGGCGGCGCCCACGACGAGCGCACTATTTCGGTGCTGGCCGATACGTCACCCAGTGTCATCCTCACCACGTCCGCTGTCGTCGACATTGTCGGCGAATATACGCAGCCGCGGGAGGGTCAATTCGCACCGGCAATCGTTGAACTCGATTTGCTGGACCTCGAGACTCGGCAGCGATCGATCCGGCCGAGATCCGACGATGCAGGCAATGACCCGTCGGATTTCGTGTACCTGCAGTACACCTCCGGGTCCACCCGTGCGCCCGCCGGTGTCAGGGTCTCGAACAAGAATGTCTTCGCAAATTTCGAGCAGGTCATGGGCGACTTCTTTTCGGTCGAGGGCGGGGTTGCGCCGGCGGACCTCACCGCGGTGAGCTGGCTGCCGCTCTACCACGATATGGGTCTGCTGCTGGGCATCATCATGCCGATTCTCGCGGGCATACCCACCGTGATCTTCAGCCCGATGGGATTTCTGCAGCGACCGGCTCGATGGCTGCACCTGATGGCCCGTGACGGTCAAACGATCTCGGCAGGACCGAACTTCGCATTCGATGTGGCGGCACGCAGGACATCAGACGAAGACCTGGCCGGGTTTGACCTCGGGGGTGTGCACACCATCCTCAACGGTAGCGAGCGGGTGCAGCCCGTGACGCTCAAGCGATTCGCCGACCGGTTCGCCCCTTTTAACCTTGCCCCCAAGGCGCTGCACCCGGCATACGGTATGGCAGAAGCGACGGTGTACATCGCGGCCCGCGAAGCGGGTCACCCACCCGAGATTGGTTACTTCGAAGCCGAGAAACTGCCTGGCGGCCACGCGGTCCGAACTGCAGCCGGAACCGGCACCCCGCTGGTCAGTTACGGTGCCCCGGAGTCAGTGCAGGTGCGCGTTGTCGACCCCGACACGGGCCGTCGAGTGCCCGGAGGGAACGGTCGGTGAGATTTGGGCGCACGGCGACAATATCGCTGACGCCTATTGGAACAAACCCGAAGAGAGCGAGCGGACGTTCGGCGCCAAGATCATCGATCCGTCGGACGACACACCGGAAGGCCCCTGGCTGAGAACCGGCGATTCGGGCTTCTTCTCCGAGCGCGAGCTATTCATCGTCGGCCGTATCAAGGACCTTCTGATTATCTACGGGCGCAACCACTCTCCCGACGACATCGAGGCGACGATCCAAGAGGTCAGCCCGGGACGTTGCGCGGCGATAGCCGTCGGGGATGACGGTGTTGAAAAGCTGGTAACGATAATCGAACTCAAACAGCGAGACGAGTCCGACGAAGAAGCCGCCGAGAGGTGGGACGCTGTCAAACGTGAAGTTACCTCGGCGATTTCGACGTCACATGGGCTGAGCGTGGCGGATCTGGTCCTGGTAGCGCCCGGCTCGATCCCGATCACCACAAGCGGCAAGATCAGACGGGCGCAGTGCGTGGAGCGTTACCAGCAACGCGAGTTCACCCGGCTAGACGCCTAAGTCGGCGCAACCGCATCGAAAGGCGGAAACTACCTCTTTCGATGTGGTCGAATGCAATAATTCCGCTGTCCGAAGAACGCGTCTTCTCACCAAGTAGGTGACCGTGCAGGCCCAAAGCGTCAGCTCCACCAAGGAGGCGCACGGTCAACGCCCGCTACCGAAGGACTTCCGCCCGGATATCGAGGGCTTGCGTGGCTTCACGCTGCTGGCCATTCTCGGCTTTCACACTGGCATGCCCGGTGTCAGTGGTGGGTTCGTCGGCCCGGACATCTTCTTCTTCATCTCCGGTTTCGTCATCACCGGGGCGCTCTGGCGCGAGGTGAGCACCACCGGAACCCTGGGCCTGCGCCGATTCTTCGGCGGGCGGGCCCGCCGCCTGCTGCCGGTAGCGGCCACGGTCGGCGTCGTCACAATGATCGCATCGGCGCTGTCCTGTTGCCCCAGCTGCAGGCCGAAGATGCCATCAAGGACGGCATCGCCTGCGCGTTATACGTCCCCAACTACTGGTTCATTGCCCAACAGGTCGACTATTTCGCCGGCGGCGTGCCCTCGCCGTTCCAGCACTACTGGACTTTGGGCGTGGAGGAGCAGTTCTATCTGTTGTGGCCGCCCATGATCATCGGTACGGCGTGGCTCGTCCGGCGGATGCGCCGGCGCGCCAAAACCGATGCGCCCCTGTCGAAGAGCCCGTATCTGGTGCTCGTCGCGGTGATCGCGGTCACCTCGTTCGCGCTGTCGCTGGCGATCACCTACGTGATGCCTCTGGTGGCGTATTTTTCGCTGCCCACGCGGGCTTGGCAGTTGGCTGGTGGCGCCCTGATAGCCCTCACGGCCGACCACTGGCGCCGGCTCCCGGCGCGGGCCGCGGTGCTCACCGGATGGATCGGGATGGCCGTGATCCTGCTGGCCTGCACCACTTTTACCCCGGACACGCCCTATCCGGGTACCGCCGCGCTGTTGCCGATCGTGGGCACCGCGCTGGTGATCGGCGCCGGCTGTGCAACACCGTCGTTGGGTTGCGGGCGCATCCTGGCGTGGTCTCCGATGCGCTGGATCGGGCGGTTGTCTTACTCGTGGTACCTGTGGCACTGGCCGGTGTTGGTGCTCGCACCGGTCGTGCTGGGTCACCCGCTCGGGCTGATCGGCAGGTTGGTGGCGGCGGTCTTCGTCTCCGGCGCTCTGGGGATGCTGACACTGCGCTTCCTGGAGAACCCGCTGCGCTACGCGGCGCCGCTGCGGCGGTCCCCGCGGGCCAGTCTGACGGTTGGCGGCGTCGCCTCGGCGGTGGCCGCCGCTCTGGGCGCGGTGTTGCTGATGTGGGTTGCATCGATGCCGGTGCCTGTCGCGGTAGGGCACGGCGCCCAGGCTGCCCCGTTGACCATCACCGCGGGGCCCCTCCCGACGGGCGACAACGTTGAGGCCTACGACGCGGCCGTGCAATACGTGGTTGACCAGCTCCAAGCGGCGATCGCGTCATCTGCCGAGCTGAAAGCCGTCCCCTCGAACCTGAGCCCGTCGCTCGCCGATGCGGCAGCCGAACTTCCGGCAATGATGTTCGACGGCTGCCTGCGCCTGCCTTTCGAAGCCGGAGTGCCCGAGTGCGCGACGGGCGATACCACTTCGAAGACGACGGTGGCCGTGGTCGGCGACTCGCATTCCTCGATGTGGATTCCGGCGTTCCAGCAGGTCGGCAAGCAACGGCCCTGGCGAATCGAAACCATGGCCAAGGCGGCATGCCCAATGATGGACTTGCCCGTCGCCAATCGCTTCGTCAGTCCACTGGTTGAATACCTCGAACACTGCGAGCAATGGCGCGGTCAGGTCATGGCCCGGTTACGCGCCGAGCACCCGCAGCTGGTCGTGGTGAGCGTTTTTCGGGGGTACCTTGCCACCCACAGCAATGGTTTTCTGTCAGGTTTCTCGTCATACGACCCGGCGTGGATCGACAGCCTGACCCGCCTGGTGCAGCAGCTGCGCGGTATTGGCGCCAAGGTGCTGGTGCTCGGGCCGATCCCGCATCTGTACACATCTGTGCCGAGCTGCCTGTCTGAGCACCTCGACGACGCGACGGCTTGCGCGCCGCCCAGGTCGATGGCATTCGACCAACCCGGCATCGCGGCTGAGTCCGCCGCCGTCAAAGCCGGCGGGGGGCAATACGCCGAACTCACCGACCTGTTCTGCACGACGAACCGCTGCCCGGTCATCGTCGGCAACACCCTGGTTTACGTCGACGCGGGTCACACGACGATCGAATACTCCCGGCTGCTGGGCCCGGCAATAGCGGCGCTGGTCGACCGCGCGCTGCACGGTTGACAACCCCAGCGGGATTTCCCGGACTCCGTCAACCGGTCCGCGGCGAACGACAGTCGTTCATTGGTGGGTACGGATGGCTGCGGGGCGCGCCCGGAGAAAATTCCGTAGGTTCGCCCACAGGCTGTGCGAGACATACAACGCCGCAACATCTCAGGAAGGAGATGTGATGGAAGTTGTTTTTGACGCACTGGAATCCGCCGCCGGAAGCGTCAGCCGCATCGGCTCACTGCTCGACGAAGCAAACCTGGCGGCAGCGTTCCCGACCGCGAACATTGTCCCCCCGGGCGCCGAAGTGGTCTCGGCAGCCATCACCGAATTGTTCAACAAGCACGGAGCGCTATTCCGCGAGCTGGCCCAAAGCGCCTCGGCCTTCCAGCGGAACTTCGCGGGCCAGGTGATGTCCGCGCGGACCGCCTACCTTGGTGCGGAGCGGGACGCAGAGAACATGTTCACCAGCGGCGTCACGAACATAGAAGACGTGTCCGGGCTCACCTCGGTGATTCAACGGCTCACGGGCGACGTCGAAGTCGCTGGTTTTACACCAATACCACTGCCCACGGACACCAATACCGTCATCACGTTGGCGCTGGGTGGTACCGGCGGGCCTAACCCACCGCAATCCTGGGCGCAGCAGATCGCGACCGCATGGGGCGGTGGCACTGGCTACGGTCTGACCTCGCCAGAGCAGGGCTTCCCGACCACGCCGCAGCTCGGGCATCTCACGTTCAATCAGAGCTTTGCTCAGGATGTGACGTTGCTCAACACAGCGATCCATCAAGAGTTGCTGCAGGGCAACACCATCACGGTGTACGGAATATCCCAAAGCTCAACGGCGGTTTGCTTGGAGTTGCGCAACCTTGCCGCCCAACGCTACCCAGGCGTCGGCAACCTGTCCTTCATCCTGCAAGGCGACCCCAGCAACCCCAACGGCGGATTTTTGGAACGGATCAATGGCCTGTACGTTCCAGGGCTCGACTTGAGGGCGTGTCTTATTGACTGTGTAAGGAGTTCAGCCTGAATGGTGGCGGTAACCACCAGACGGGAGATTTCAATGCCTCAATCTGAGTCGGCCAGCGATGATGCTGCCGCGAAACTGGCCGAGCTGTTGTCGCCGGCGGCGGTGGATGCCCTGCTGGCTGATGCTGAAGCCGCTGGCACCCCGATCGATGGCCCCGATGGTCTGTTGGCGCTGATGACCAAGGCCGTGCTCGAACGGGCCCTCGATGTCGAGGTCGCCGATCATCTTGGCTATGAGCACGGCGATCCCGCTGGTCATGGGTCGGGCAATTCCCGCAACGGGCATGGCTACAAAACCGTGCTGACCACCGCGGGGCCGGTCGAGCTCGAAGTGCCGCGCGACCGCAACGGCACGTTTAATCCGGTGATCGTGCCCAAACGCAAACGCCGCTTGGGCCAGGTCGAAGACATGATCTTGTCGCTGTACGCCCGAGGCATGTCCACCCGCGATATCACCGAGCATCTGGGCGAGGTCTATGGCGCCACCGTTTCGGCGGCCACCATCTCGCGGGTCACCGACGTGGTGATCGAGGAGATCGCCGCCTGGCAATCGCGGCCGGTCGATCCGGTGTATCCGATCCTGTATATCGACGCGATCCGGATCAAGATCCGCGACGGCGGCGTGGTGGCCAACAAGGCTGCCCACGTGGTGATGGGCGTCGATGTCGAGGGAAGCAAGCACGTCCTGGGCATCTGGATCCAGCACAGCGAGGGCGCGAAGTTCTGGCACGGGGTGCTCACCGAGCTGCGCAATCGCGGATGCCGCGACGCGCTGTTCGTCTGCTGCGACGGGTTGACCGGCCTACCCGAATCGATCGCAGCGGTGTGGCCGGCCGCGGTGATACAGACCTGCGTGGTGCATCTGTTGCGTTCCTCGATGCGCTACGCCTCCTACACCGACCGCCGTGCGATGGCCATCGCGCTGCGCCCGATCTACACCGCGGTGACCGAAGATGCCGCCAAACTGGCCCTCGAGGCGTTCCGCGACCAGTGGCGAACAAAATCTCCCGGTGCCGTGGCCGTGTGGGATCGCGCCTGGGCCGAGTTTGTGCCGTTCCTGGCGTTCCCGGTCGAGATCCGCAAGGTCATCTACACCACCAACGCCATCGAGTCGCTGAACTACCAACTGCGCAAAGTCACCAAAGCCCGCGGCTCGTTCCCCTCCGACGCCGCCGCGATGAAGCTGCTCTACCTGGCCATCCGCAACATCGACCAGAAACGAGGAAAACCACCAGGAACCTACCGCTGGACCGAAGCACTCAATACCTTCGCCATCCAATTCCCCGACCGACTACCCCTATAAACCGAAAACACACGGCTGCAACAACTTACACAGTTATCTTGACAAGCCCCGCACTTGACCGGCAGCGGTGCGACACCGACGAACAGCCCGTACCCGATGAGTATCTACACCAACCAGTACGATCTGTTCGCGGACCTTCCGCAGTACGTCGCCAACCCGGTAGCTGATCTCAACGCTTTTGCCGGACTGATCGTCGGCCAACACAACTACTTCCCTCACGCGGAGACTTGGATTCATACCGGCACTCTGGGCGATACCAACTTCTACTATGCGTTGGACCAAGGCCCGCTGCCGATCACGGACCTCGTGCGCATGCCCTTGGCGGGTGTTGGCTTGCCTGGCTGGGGCAACACTATCGGCGACTTCCTGCAGCCGGACCTGCGCGTGCTCAGCGACCTCGGGTACGGCAGTCCGTTCAACAATGCACCCACCGAGGCGAGCTTGCTGGAGTTCCCCAACTGGCCCGTCGTCGGTTCCGACCTAGCCGTTGGTACCGTTCAGGGCTTCGATGCAGCCGGCGTAGATCTCGGGCTGCTGCCACAGAGCAACTTCCCCACCGCCTACCCTTACGTGCCCACACTGAACCCAAACCTCAACCTGGCGTGGAACTCCCCGGTGACGGGGCTGGGGCTGGCGTTCGGAGTCGAGGGTGATCTTATGCAGATCTTGGGCCTTGAACAGTGATCACGCCGGACGTCCTCGCCGCCCGCACAACCAATTTCGCTCAGCTCCAGGTGAGGGGGACCCGTTTAGTGGTCCAGTCGCTATGCGGCTTGGGGTTGGTGGGTCGTGGTCCACTGTAGAGCGAACTCGGCTGGGGTGAGTTCGCCGTGGGCGGAGTGGGGTCTGTTGGCGTTGTAGTCGCAGCGCCAGTCTTCGATGATCACGCGGGCTTCGCGCAGCGAGTCGAAGCGCCACGAGTTGAGCAGTTCATCGCGTAGCCTGCCGTTGAACGATTCGATCCAGGCGTTCTGCCACGGCGAGCCGGGATCGATGAAAAGTGAACCGGCGCTATTGAATCGGCACCAGTCACTCACCGCGTGCGCCACGAACTCCGGACCGTTGTCGAAGCGCACGTAGTGCGGCGCTCCGTGGGTGCAGGGCCAGGCGATCCAAGACATCGACGACGCCGTCGGCGTCGATGCCGCGATCAACCTCGATCGCGAGCGCTTCGCGGGTGAACTCGTCGATCACGTTCAACATCTTCATGGTGCGGCCATCGGCGGTCGTGTCGAACTGGAAGTCCATCGCCCAGATCACGTTCGGACGAATCGGCGACATCGCGCCCACGGCGACACCAATACCGGTCAACCGCTTCTTCCTGCGGCGCTGCGGGACCCGCAGGCCCTCCTCCCGCCACAGCCGGCGGATGCGCTTGTTGTTGACCTGCCAGCCGGCCCGGCGGGCCATCTTGGCTGCCCGTCGCCACCCCCAGCGTGGCCGCTCGGTGGAGAACCGGCGCAGCCAGCCACGTAACTCGGCCTCCTCCGCGGTGATCGGCGGTGGCGTCAGGCGCATCGTGGAACGGTGAATGCCCACCACCGTGCAGGCGCGGCGTTCAGATACCCCGAACCGGTCGCGCAGCACCGTTGACGGCGCAGCGCTTGCGGTTCGGGGTCAGAAGTTTCCCGCCGAGATCTCCTTGAGCATGTCGATGTCGAGGGCCTGGTTGGCGACCAGCTTCTTCAGCCGGGCGTTCTCGGCCTCGAGTTCCTTGAGCCGTTTGGCCTCATTGGCCTTCATACCGCCGTACTGGGCAAGCCAGCGATGCCACGTCGATTCAGCGATCTGCAGGTGTCGGCACACCTCGCTGAGTTCCTGGCCGGCCCCGAGGAGTTTGTTGCCCTCGGCCAGCTTGCGGATGATCTGATCCGGCGTATGCCGCCGGCGCTTGTTCGATGCCATGTCGTTGTTGATTCTTCCTCGCCCGAACACCGGGCAACAGAGTCCCACAACGACTGGACCACTACGACGGGCTCACCTCACCAGGCC
>CAVQSX010000049.1:0-247217 GCA_963715905.1 uncultured Actinomycetota bacterium | reverse complement strand
ACGGGTCGACACGTTTTCCGCTGGTCGGTCAAAGACGAAAGGCATTGCGGAACAGTCAAATTCGGCTTACGTCCGACTGGAGGACAAGTGTGCCAGGTGGGTCCCCCGAGGGCTTTTGCGGGTTCCGCTCGCCGGCTTCCGCCTAGGGGACTAGCCGCAAGTGGCGGCCAGCTCCTGGATTCCGCGGATCAGGCGGGAGCGCCGTCCAGAGCTCTTCTGCGGTAAGCGAAGGTTGTTCGTCGTCGTCGAGCCGATCCGTAAACAGCACGAGCGTCTCACCCATGTGAGTCGCGGCCGGAGCGATCAAACCGTGGAACTCGAGTTGGTGGGCTGTTGCCGCTACGTTCTGACAAGCCGAATAGGCCGCACGGTCGCGTGTGTCTGATTGCAATTGCTTCATCGTCAAGTTGGCCGATACACGGTTCGCAGCCGACCGTAGATCTAGGATCATCGAAACCGAGACATCGCACGTGATGAGCGCACGCGGGCTGATGGGTGGCACTGGGTTGTCGGCGATCGGGTCAATCAAGTGCCTGTACGCCTCGACTACAACCGAATCGGTTGGCTGACCGAGGTAAAGAACTGGAAAGCCGCCTTCTGTGCCCCAGCGGCCGGTCGCAGATCGACCTGCAAGGGCATTCGCCAGGTATTTGGCGGGGACGTGGCGTTGCCAGGTGCCCTTCACGCTGATGGGTGTGGCGTGAGCCAGCCTGGCAGGCAGCGAATCCATTCCTCACATGCCTCCGGCGACCCATTTCGCTTCATCCAAGACGCGGTCGAAGTCGCCTTCGGTGAGCAGGTCTATCGGGCGACGCATGTCGAGGTTGCGGTTTCGGGAGTGAAACCAGATATCGATGCCCTCCCGTGTGTATGAATCACTGAGGATGTCCACAATTGCGTGGACATCCAGTAGTTTCTCGGCTGATCTGCCTCGCGGAGCGTTGTGCCCGCTAGCCCAGTTCTGCACAGAGCGCGGGCCCGTTCCTACCGCTTTGGCCAGCTCCGCTTGGGTGATTCCGGAGCTGGTGACCTTCTCCACTACGCGCATGTACGTCACCGACGCACTGTTGTTGGCCCGCTTGGTCGCGCGGGCTCGGTTTGTTGATGTCCGGATATCACTCATACCAGGGTTCTTTCCCACGTGCTAATGATGGTTCGTATTTTGTTGCTGGTCAAGTTGCGTGTTGTGTTTCGCCCGATGGTACGATACCGGTACGAAGGAGGTTGAAGGTCATGGCCGAGTTGTTCATCAGGGCGTCCTTGCAAGACCAGGCCCTTCTTCGGGGGATCTTCGGGATCGGCGTCCAACGGCCTCGTGCATCCTTGCGGCCTGACCGCATTGTCGTGGACGCCCACATTCCCGCGCGGACGCCCGAGTTTTCCCGGATCGCTCGTCAATCCGGAGTTGCGTTCATCGTTGATCCACAGACCTACCTTTTCCAGGACGCGCAGCCTGTTGGTGATCGTTGGTCCAGTTTGCCTTTCGGCTTGCCGCGGGCCCTGACACCCGAAGAGGCGGCCCGCCCGGTGTTTCTGTCCGACCTCACCCGGCGCGCGATTGACTACCAAGTAGTTCACGGGGCGACTGCCATCATCCCGCCATACGTACACATCGATCGACCCGGAAGCGAGTGGATCGACGTACAGGCCGCAATGTGGGACTACGCACGGGCATACCTCGACAACGAAGCGATCGCCCTTCCCGTTCTAGCGGTCATGGCCGTCGGCTGGCGGATGTTGCGACCCGTCAACGGAACACGCGCGCTTGGCCCGATGATGCGGGCACTCACCGAGCTTGCGCCGCGGGAGGTCGCTTTGGCGGCATCGAAGGTCGACGACGGCGCACACCCTGACGAACGCGCGATGGACCTGGTCCTCATGGTCGAACAACTAAGAAACGACTACTCAGTCGTCGTCTGGCAGCAGGGTCGCCTAGGGGAATTAGGTATCGCAGCAGGCGCCCAAGGATACGAGACTGGAATCGGTTGGCGTGAACGCTGCGACCTGCGAGCAACTATGTCGAGCCGGCGGCGAGCCCAATCGGGTGGTCCACAATCTGGGCGGCCCGTATTTGTCGCACCACTGGGTCGAAGCGTCGACAGGCGCAGCCTTGAGGAGATCTGTCACCATCGGGACATCTGGACGCGTCTGATCTGCACAGATACGGATTGCTGTCCCGCCGGTGGTCGGGCAATCCTCGAGAACGGACCCGGGCATACCGTCGTACAGCGCGTCCGCAGACTGAGCGAACTGAGACGAATAGAGACGCCGGTATGGCGATGGCAGAACCTCGCGGAAGCCGCGGATCGCGGTCTGGAACTCGCATCGAGAATCAATCGACTAGCGCAGACGAGCAGCGCGATCACTCGAGTCGATACGCGCGCACTGCTCGCCATAAGTAACGTCAGTCACCTGAGACGACTAGATGCCCGGGCTAGTGGAGTTGCGTAGGCTCCGAGTACGGCGGATACACCGCGAGCCTGTTCAAGAACGAGACCAAGACGGACCGTCTCGCCACGCTGACGATCGACGCACTCAAGCCGCTTCATCCGCTCCGTATCCGCCGCGCCGTTGATAGTGGGTTCTCACAACCCTCACGATCGGTCCAATTCGTCTAGCTCGACCACCACGAACGGTTCGTTCGTGACTTCGCCTCAGCTTCACACGCGGAAGGTCGCTGGTTCGATCCCAGCCGGGACCACAAGGTAGACGCGGTTTTCTGATAACCCGGGCTAGGCCCGGCTACCGCGCCACGGTTATCTGAGATCCCATCGCGCGGCCCTAAAGCCCCAGTCCAACCGCCGTAAGCCCGCCGAGCACGCCGAACAGCACGACCATGATGGCGACGAACGCGAGCACCCGCGGCCGAAAAGAGCCCGCGAGCATCGCGAACGACGGTACGCTCACCGGCGGCAGCGTCATCAGCAGCGCCCCGGCCGGGCCGACGCCCATGCCCAGCGCGAGCATCGCCTGAACGATCGGCACTTCGCCTGCGGTCGGAATCACGAACAACATGCCCGCCACCGCGAACGCGACGATCCAGCCGATGCTGCTCGTCACGTTGGACCCGATATGCGGAAATAGCCATGCTCGCGTCGCGCCGAGCAGCAGCACCAGCACGATGTATTCGGGCAGGAGCCGCACCGCCATGCGTGCGAGAATGCGCAGCCAACGGACGAACATGTTGCCGGCCTCGGCCTGTTGCTCCACGAGTCCGAGGTGGGTCAGCGGTGCCGGATACTTCCTGAGGCGTCACGAGCCGGTTAACGGCCCAGCCGAGGCCGAAAACCATCAGCACGCCCAGCACGAGCCGCAGCGCGCTCCACTGCCAGCCGAGCACGAAACCCATGAAGACCAGCGTCGCGGGATTGAGGACCGAATTGCCCAACCAGAATGCAATCGCGGAGCCGGCCGTCGCGCTGCGTGCACGTAGACCCACCACGACAGGCGCGGCACAGCAGGTGCACATCATGGTTGGCACCCCCAGCAAGCCGCCGGCCGCGACGCTGCCGAAGCCTTGTCGGCCCAGCACACGCCCTACCCAGTGCACCGGCACCAGGGCCTGGACCGCGGAACCGAGCAGCAGGCCCAGCACCATGGCCTGCCAGATCGCCTTGCCGTACGCCCACGCGTAGTCCAGTGCGGCGGCAACCGAAGGTGCGGGCGGGCTCGCTTTGCCGGCCGTCAGGATCGATTTGCCGATCGAGTGCGTCGCTTCGGCGGTGAAAGCGCGGTGGTAGTAGGGAAACCACTTCACGTAGATGAGACCGGCGATCGCCAACAGAATGAAAATAGGCCAGCCATAAGCGGATTGCGATCGCGCGCGGTCGGCGCTCACGACAGCGTCACTTCTTATCTCTTGTCTTTGGTGTCAACCCTCGTCAGCAGCGCGAAGCCGCCGACCATCAATGCCAGCGCGAAACCGCCGATGTCGGAGCTGGTCGGCTCGTGTAGGCCGAGATCAAGAAGGGTCAAGCCCAGGAGGCTGCCCAGCAGCAGCGCCAGCGCCAGTCCCGCTCGCTGCAGAGGCAACACGAAAATCAGGACAACCCCGACGATTGCCAGCGTCAGCGGCAGGAAGTCGTTCATTCGCCCATTTTGGACCATCCACCCGATTGCCACTTGAGAAGCGGCACATCGGTCACCGACGCCGCCGTGGCGGGCCACAATGGGTGTGAAACGAGAGAACCAGACAAGACGCGTTAAGGACGGTGGACGATGGTAGGCAATGTAGAGGGCATCGGTACGTTGAAGCTTGAATGCCCGCAGAACCATCCGGTTGGCCGGATCCTCAAGGACGTCCCGCATCAGATGACCCAGTACGACCCCGGAGTCGCTGTCGGGCCGCGCCGGTTCTGGCCCGCTGAGGACGAGAACCAACAGTTCAAAACACTATGCCGGCATTGCGACAAGCCGGTAGGGGAGGACACGGCAACGCTGCGAACCAGATTCAACGATTTGGCGAACAGCATGTCCGAGAGCGTCGACATAGTCACGCTGCCATACGTATAAGCGGGGCGCGCTGGGCGCTACGGTAGACGCGCCGACGCGAAAGGAACCCCGTGGCGCAAACACCCGCGACACCGCACAGCACACCCCGCCCGCCTGAGGGGGATTGGCTGGGCACCCCCTACCTGTCTTTTGAACGGCACGGACCGATCGCCGTGTGCACGATCGATCGCCCGGAAGCGCGCAACGCGATGACTCCGGCGATGTATTTCGGAATCCGTTGTGCCGTTGGCCGTCTCAACGAGGATCCGGACCTGGCCGGGTTGCTGATCACCGGAACCGGAGACGTCTTCGCGCCCGGTGGTGACATGACCGGCGGAGGAGGCGCCGACGATTGGATGACCTTCGGCGCCGCGCTGGGCATGGATGTCACCCCGTTCGAGGCGGTGCGGACCTCAGCTAAGCCGGTCGTCTCCGCCGTGAACGGGCTGTGTCAGGGCGGCGGCATGCAGATCGCGTTGTGCAGTGACCTGTCGGTGGTCAGCGAGCGGGCCACCTTCCGCGTGCCCGAGTTGTTCCGCGGCTATGCCGACACGTACTACAGCCAGATGCTGACCCGGCTGATCGGGCCGGTGCGCACCCGGGACCTGATGTTCACCGGACGGGTGCTGACCGCGCAGGAAGCCCTCGACTGGGGTCTGATCAACAGGGTGGTTCCGCACGAAAACCTGCTCGACACAGCGCGAGAGTTGCTTGCGCAAAGCTGCCGAACCGCCCCGCGGGCCCGCAATGTCATCAAGTCCAGCATCGACAACTACCTCGGCTTGTACGACCGCATCGGCATGACCAGCAGTCTCGGCGACACCGAGGCCAGGGAAGGGGTGCGCGCCTTCAAGGAGCGCCGCTCGCCCGATTGGGTGCACCCCGAGCTCCGCACCCAGGGGCGCCTGTGATCCGGTTGGCCGCCTAGCGCAGGTCGATCCACTCGCCGTAGGGGGCGACCCGCACCTGCCTCTTGATCCCCGCGTCGTCGAATGCCGCAACGAATTGGTCGGCGCCCTCGGTGAAGTGCGCCCAGCCGTCGACGTGGGCCGGTATCACCATCTTGGCGCCCAGGACTTCCGCGGCGGCGGCCGCGCGGGCCCCGTTCAGCGTCAGCGGCCGCCCCCGATCCTTGGTCGGCACGCTCGCCGCGCCGGCGAACAGCACCGCGACGTCGATGTCGCCGATGTGATCGGCCACCTCGGCGACCGCACTGATCGACGCGTTGTCGCCGCTGAGGTACACCGTGGGTAGCCCCGGCCCGTATAACACGAATCCCGACACTTCGCAGTTCACGTGACCGCTCGCGTCGCGCCGTCCGTCGGCGGGCCCGTGAACCGCCGGGACAGCTTGCACGGCAAGGCGTCCAGGGCCGCCCTGCAGATAGTACGACTGCCAGGGCTGCAACCCCACGGCCGTATTCCCGAGCCGCCCGGCGGCGCCGGGATGCGTCACGATCAGGGGAGCGGCCAACGCGAACTTGCGACCGCCGTCGTCCAGGTTGTCGGGATGCTCGTCGTGGCTGATCAACACCGCGTCCACGTCGCCAAGCGCATCGGCGCTCACCGCGGGGCCGACGGTCTTGGTCAGGTAGTCGTGCTCTCCAGGTGGATCGAAGGTCGGGTCCATCACGATCCGGCGTCCGGCGATGTCGATGACCGTCGTCGGGCCGCCTAGCACACTGATCGCGCAGTCGCGCCGTTGGTTGTCGACTTGTTCGCTCATGTTGCTACTCAAACCTTCCGTGCGCGGTCGTGCCAATACGGTTCCCGCAGCGTGGTTTTGAGGATCTTTCCGCTCGCGTTGCGGGGCAGCTCCGGCGCGAAGTCCACGGTTCGGGGGCATTTGTAGCTGGCCAGCTGCTGGCGGCAGAATGCGATGACGTCGTCGGCATCGATGCCGGCGCTGGTCACCACGATCGCCTTCACGGATTCGCCCCAGTAGTCGTCCGGCACACCGATCACGGCGGCGTCGGTAATGCCGGGATGCTTGAGGAGCACGCTTTCCACCTCGGGCCCGTACACATTTTCACCGCCGGTGATGATCATGTCCTTGAGCCGGTCCTCGATGTAGACGTAACCGTCGGAGTCGAGCCGCCCGATGTCACCGGTGCGCACCCAGTCGTCGGCGGTAATCGTATCGGCAGTGGCCTCGGGTCGATTCAGATAGCCGGTCATGTTCTGATTGCTGCGCACCCATATCTCACCCGCCTCCCCGGCTGGTAACCGATCACCCGATTCCGGGTCAACGATCCGGATTTCGCAGCCCAGCACCGCTTTTCCGGCCGACAACTGCAAATCGGGCCGAGCGGCATCGCGGTGATCACCGTTACCCAGTGCGGTGACCGCACCACACAACTCCGTCTGCCCATAAACCTGAACGAAATTCGTCTCCGGCCAGGTCGCCAGCGCCCGGTGCAGCAAGGGCAGCGGCATGGGTGCGGCGCCGTACACGATGTGGCGCAAACCGGAGATCGCGGCGCACGCCGCCTCGCCGGCGTCCAGGAACCGGGCGATCACCGGCGGCACAAAGAACGCGTGGGTCGCGCCGCCCTGCACGGCCCCGATCAACGCCGCGGCGTCGGGTTCTCGTGTCATGAACGTCGTCGCCCCCGCCCTGATGCCAAAAAGCGCATAGCCGATGCCACCCACGTGAAAAAGCGGCATCGCAACCAAGTTCGCGTCCCCCTCGCCGAACGGAAACGCCGGCGCGAGATTCGCCGAGTGATTGACCAGCGCGCGCTGGCTCAGCAAGACACCCTTGGGGCGCCCCGTGGTGCCCGAGCTGTAGATCACCAATGCGGTCTCACTGTCGGCGACGTCGGCGTCGGTCCCCACGGGCGACGCCGCGGACAGCAAGGGCTCGTACTCGTCACCGCCACCCCCAAGCACGACGACGCGGTCCAGGCCGGCGGCACGCGCCACCGTCGCCTCCGCCGCGGCATACAGTTCGGCGCCGACGATCAGCAATCGGGCGCCGCTGTCATCGAGCACGTGCAGGAGTTCGTCGCCGGTGACCCGCCAATTCACGATGGTGGCCACCGCACCGATCGACGCGGCGGCGAACAGGATTTCCAGGCAGGCCGGATGGTTCTTGTCCAGGAACGCCACGCACTGGCCACGCTGCACACCGGCGGCTTGAAGCGCTCCGGCGGTCCGACGAATCCGCGACGCCCAGTCAGCCCAGGACCACTGCACGTCGCCGTACTGGATCGCGATGCCGTCGGGATTGTGCTGTGCGTGCCGCTCCACGAAGCCGGCGAGCGTCTCCGTCGTGGTGGTCGTGGCGTCAATTGGTGGCATAGCCCCTCCGGTGAATTCGCTGACTCGGTTCTCCGATGCATCGGTTCTCCGCCGCTCTTGGTTCTACTCTGTGATACGCGGTCGCGTCGCCGTACACCACGGCGGCCCGCAGTTCCGGAAGGACCTAGACATGGTGGATGCCGATCGTGCCCGCTCGCGCACCTTCATCGTGACGGGTGCGGCATCGGGCATCGGCCTGGCCACCGCGCAGCGACTGCTGGCCGAAGGCGGCAGCGTCGTCGGCGCCGACCTGGCCTCCCCGCCCGACCTCGGCCCCGACTTCCACTTCGTGACGGCCGACATCACCGACGAAGCCGCCATCGCCGCGGTGTTGGCCGCCGTGCCGGGCCGCCTCGACGGAGTCTTCCATGCGGCCGGCGTAGCCGGAGGCGGTCCGGTCCATCTGCTCGACCGGGCCGAATGGGACAGGGTGATCGGGATCAACCTCACCGGAACGTTTCTGGTGGCCAAGGCGGCCCTGGCCAGGATGATCGAGCAAGACCGGGTCGACGGCGAACGCGGCTCGCTCGTGACCGTCGCCAGTATCGAGGGCATCGAAGGCACGGCGGGCGGCAGCTCGTACAACGCCGCCAAGGGTGGCGTCGTTCTGCTCACCAAGAATATTGCGCTCGACTACGGGCCGAGCGGCATCCGGGCGAACGCGATCTGCCCCGGTTTCATCGAAACACCAATGGCCACCGACGTCTTCGCCTTGCCGGGAATGGAGGGTCCGCTGGCCTCCATCACCGAGGCGCACGCGCTGCAACGGCTCGGCCAGCCAAAAGAGGTCGCGGCTATGGCGGCCTTCCTGCTGTCGACGGACGCGTCCTTCGTCAGCGGCCAGGCCATCGCCGTCGACGGTGGCTACACCGCGGGCCGCGATCACGGTGTGGTTCGGCTCTTCGGCTTTCCCGACTGACGAGACTAGGATTCACGCATGGGCGGTCCCGTTTCTCCTGATGACGCAATGGCAGCGATTCGAAGCACCGGGGGAGCGCAGCCGGGCTGTCGGGCGTTGCACGCCAAAGGCACCCTGTACCGCGGCAGGTTTACTGCGACGGCCGAGGCGGCTCGGCTTTCCCGCGCAAAACATCTCGATGGTTCACCGGTTCCGGCGCTATTCCGCTTCTCCAATGGGTCGGGCGACCCCGCGCAGCATGACGGCTTGCCGGGAGTGCGGGGACTGGCGGTAAAATTCACCCTGCCCGACGGGTCTACCACCGACATATCGACGCAGACCGCCCGGCTGTTCGTCTCAAGCACGCCGGACGGATTCATCGACCTACTCAAGGCCATGCGGCCGGGCCCGACCAAGCCGCTGCGGATGGCCAAATACGTTGCAACACATCCCGGACTGCTCGGCGCGCTGCCAATACTGCGCGACGCCAACCGAGTCCCGGCAAGCTACGTAACACTTGAATACCACGGGCTACACGCCTTCCGCTGGGTCGCCGCCGACGGCAGCGCGCGATTCGTCCGCTACCACCTGCACCCGGTGGCGGGTGAGGAATTCCTGTCCGGCCCGGCCGCCAAGGGTAAAGATCCAAACTTTCTGTTGCACGAGCTGAACCACCGACTCGCGGGCGGCCCGGTGCTGTATTACCTCCGAGTCCAGATCGCTGGTCCGAATGACTCGACGGTCGATCCGTCAGCGCCCTGGCATAGCGCCGAGACAGTCAACGTCGGCACGCTGGAGATCACCGGCCTCGACACCGAGCGCGAACACGGCGACGACATCGTCGTGTTCGACCCGATGCGGGTGACCGACGGCATCGAACCCTCCGAGGACCCCGTGCTCCGATTCCGCACCCTCGCCTACTCGGCGTCGGTCAAGCTACGCACCGGCGTCGACCGCGGTCCCGAGGCGCCGCAGACCTGACGCGAAGACGCTCAGCTGCACGATTATCGGAGCGACGCCGCGGCGAACTAGGGTCCACCAGTGGTGGTTTCCCACTTGCTTCTAATCGGGTTGGCCGGGCTCGGTGCCGGCGCAATCAACGCGCTCGTCGGATCAGGCACCCTGATCACGTTCCCGACGCTTGTCGCCCTCGGCTACCCGCCGGTCACCGCCACCATGTCGAACGCGGTTGGCCTGGTGGCCGGCAACATCTCGAGCACCTGGGGCTATCGCGCTGAGCTGACCGGTCAATGGGATCGGTTGCGCTGGCAGCTTCCGGCATCGCTGGCCGGTGCCGCGCTTGGTGCCTATCTGCTCCTGCATTTGCCCGAGAGGGTGTTCATCCGGATCGTGCCGGTGCTGTTGGCACTGGCCCTGTTGCTGGTGGTGGCCGGGCCGCGGATCCAGTCTTGGGCGCGCCGACGGGCCGAGGAGGCCGGGCGGTCACCGGAACACGTCACGCCGGCACGGATGGCGGTGCTGGTGGTCGGCACGTTTGCCGTCGGCGTCTACGGCGGCTACTTCACCGCTGCGCAGGGCATCCTGCTGGTCGGCGTGATGGGTGTCTTGCTGCCGGAGTCGGTCCAGCGGATGAACGCGGCCAAGAACATCATCGTTCTTGTAGTCAATGTCGTTGCGGCGGTTTGCTATACGCTGGTGGCATTTGATCGGATCAGTTGGCCCGTCGCCGGAGTGATCGCGGCGGGATCGCTGATCGGGGGATGGCTCGGGGCGCGTTATGGGCGTCGGTTGTCTCCGAATGCGTTACGCGCCACGATTGTGGTGGTTGGCCTGATCGGGCTGTATCGCCTGCTGGCCCTGTAGCGCCGCCGCAGCAGTTAAGCGGCGGCCGTCGCGAGCGCGGCATCCGCGCTCGGGTAAATCGGCAGCACGGTGGTCAGGCCACACGCTTTGACGATCCGCGCGACAATCGGCTGGCGGGTCACCAAGCGCAGTTCGACGCCGCGGCGTTGGCACCGTTTGGCTTCCTCGGCGAGGACGGCGAACGCGCAGCACGCCATGAAGTCAAGATCGGTGACGTCGACGATGAAAGGCCCGGGAGCGGTCGCAAGATGGGCCGCTTCGCTCACCAGCTGGCGCCAGGTGTCCTCGTTGGAGGCGTCGATTTCGCCGCCGGTGTGAATGAGCACCGCCGGCCCATTGCGATCGGTGGTTGCCCGCAACTTGCTGTGCTCATCGGCGAGGTCGACGACCAGTCGCGTACTCAGCATCAGGTGGCTAGACATGTTTGAAACGGCTTCAGTGCTGGCAGTGCTCATCTGGGACTCCCTAATCGACTGGCGCAAACGCGCCAGGATGGATGCCCGCCCTGTTGTCTAAAGACAGACTTTCTCGCTTCCAAAAAGGAATGCGGAATCTCAATATCATAACAAGACAGGGCGGTCTGTCTACCCGAGGCTGCTTAAGAGTATCGTAAGTCCAACATGGTAAGCCTCGACGTCGCGACGCCCACCCCGTCGGCCCGCGAACGGATTCTCAGCGCCGCGTACGAGCTGTTTGGCCGGCGCGGAATTCGCGCGGTGGGCACCGACGAGGTGATCGCGCGCGCGGGCGTGGCCAAGGCCACGCTCTACCGGCATTTCGCGACGAAAGACGACCTGGTGCTGGCCGTCTTGGAACGCCGGGAACAACTCTGGACACACGGTTTGATCGAGGCGCAGTCAGAACTACTCGGCGATACCCCCGAGGAACAGCTGCTGGCGATTTTTGACGTCATGCATGAGTGGTTTCAAAGTCGCGACGGTTACGAGGGGTGCTCGTTCATCAACGTGCTGCTCGAGTTGGGGGTGGATCATCCCGCCGGACGGGCCAGCGTTGCCCATATCGACAATGTCCGCGACATCGTGCGCCGACGCGCGCTGGCGGCGGGATTGACCGACGTCGAGGACTTCGCCTCGTCCTGGCACATCTTGATGAAGGGCGCCATCATTCTCGCAGCCGTCGGCGACCTGGAGGCGGCTCACCGCGCCCAGAAGATGGCCCGCAGTCTTATCGAACAGCACAAACCGGCCGCCGAATAGCCCGCCCGCGCGGGATTTCAGGGGGCGTCGGCCGGGGCGCCTTCCGCCTTGCGTTGGTGCTCGGCCTCGAGCTCGGCGATGGCGCGAGACGTGCGTTCGCGCAGCAATATTGCCGCCGTGCCACCGACAATGACCGCGATGACCAGTGCGATCCAGGAAAACCGCTCCATCCAGCGTTCGGCGGCCATTCCGGCGAAGTAGACGAGCGCGGTCGTGCCGCCCGCCCAACAGATGGCGCCCGACACGTTGGCCGCCAGGAAGCGTGGGTAATGCATCTTCAAAGCGCCGGCCAGCGGCCCGGCGAATATCCGCAGCAGGGCGATGAAGCGCCCGAAGAACACCGCTCGAACTCCCCAGCGGCTGAACAATCGCTCGGCCAGCGCCACGTGCCCGGGACCGAAGTGTTTCGGGAACCGACGGCCCAGCCGGTCGAAAAGCGGCAGGCCGAACCGGCGGCCGATGGCGTAGCCGATCGAGTCGCCGACCGCCGCGCCGATCACCGCGGCGGCGCCCACCCCTACCGGATTGACGGCCAGGTCGTGGTGCGACGACATCAGCGCCGCACTGACCAACACGATCTCACCGGGTAGCGGAATCCCCAGGCTTTCGACCCCGACCACAGCGCCGACCACTAGGTAGACCGCGAGCGGCGGGATCGACTGCAGCAGAGCCTCCACGTTCATGGGTTAAAGGATGCCTGACAGATATCGGATTCGTGCGCAGTGGGCTGCAAACTTTGTGTAGCGTGGCCTCGGCGGCCGACCGGCTGGTTGGTCTGAGGAGAGCCAAAGGAATTCAACGTGGAATTCAACATCGCCCAGGTGTTCGCGGCGGTGGCGGCGGCGAATCCGGATCGCGACTCCATTGTGTTCGGCGACCGTCGATTCACCTTCGCACAGACCGCCGAACGGGCGCGCCGATTCGCCCGCGCGCTGCATGGCTGGGGACTCGGCGCCCATCGTGAACGCTCGGAGCTGGCCGCCCACGAATCGGGTCAAAGCCACCTCGGGTTGTACATGGCCAACTGCAACGAGTTCGTCGAGGGCATGCTCGGTGCGTATGGGGCCCGCGTCGCTCCGTTCAACGTCAACTACCGCTACGTCGCCGACGAATTGGCGTATCTGCTGGAAAATGCCAGTACGGACGCGGTGATGTATCACGCGCGGTTTGCCCCGACGCTGGCTCAGGCGTTGGCGAAAGCGCAGCTCCCGTCGATCCCGCTGATCCACGTCGACGACGGGTCCGGAAACGATCCGCTGCCGGGTGCGGTCCGCTATGAGGACCTGCTGGCCTCGGTGTCCGACGAGCCACTGGACGTCGCGCTGTCGCCCGACGATCTCTATGTGCTCTGTACCGGTGGAACCACCGGTATGCCCAAGGCCGTGTTGTGGCGCCAGCACGACATCTACCTCAACGCCATGGGTGGGCGGACCCTCGGCACCGGCCAGGAGGTGACCAGCCTGGAGGAAATCGTCGAGCGGTCGCGGTCCGAGGGGCCGGCTTCCATGACGGTCGCGCCGCTGATGCACGGCGCGGCGCAGTGGGCGGCTTTTCTTAGCTTGTGCAGCGGCCGGACGTTCGTGATGCCGCCCACTACCACGCATCTCGATCCGGCGGAAGCGCTGCGGCTGGCCAGCCGTGAACGTGTGATGACCTTGTCGATGGTCGGTGACGCGTTTGGCCGGCCGTTGGCCAATGAACTCGAGTCCGGCGATTACGACCTGTCCGGGCTGCTGGTCCTGATCACCGGCGGCGCGGCGCTCAGCGCTCCGCTCAAGCAGCGGTTCGTCGAGCTGCTGCCGCAGCTGACCATCCTGGATGCGGGCGGCTCCTCAGAGTCGGGCGCACAGATGACCCAGGCTTCAAGTAGCTTGCAGAGCGCTTCCGGCCGGTTCGCGCCGAACCCGGGTGCGGTGGTGGTCAGCGCGGACATGACGCGAATCTTGTCGCCGGGCGACGAGGAGATCGGCTGGCTCGCACAGCAGGGCCTGATTCCGCTGGGATACCTCGGGGATGCGGCGAAGACGGCGCGGACGTTCCCGGTCATCGAAGGGATCCGGCATTCCGTTCCGGGGGACCGAGCCCGCTGGGATGCCGACGGCCAGATCGAGTTGCTAGGACGGGATTCGGTGACCATCAACTCCGGCGGCGAGAAGATCTTCGCAGAGGAGGTCGAGGCCGCCATAGCCGGGCACCCCGCGGTCTACGACGTCGTGGTGACGGGGCGGCCCAGCACGCGTTGGGGGAACGAAGTCGTTGCGGTCGTCCAATTGGTTGAGGGCCAAAACGCCTTGCGAGAGGAGTTGGCCGACAGCATCATCGCGGAGGCGGCACGCCATATTGCGCGATATAAACTGCCGAAAGAGGTTGTCTTCCGTAGCCGCTTGCAACGCTCGCCATCCGGCAAGGCCGACTACCGGTGGGCGAAAGCTCAAGCCGGACAAAGTGTGTCGATTGAGTGAGGACACGGACGACTTTCGTGCCCTGGACCCGTTCTTCCGGGTCAAGGACCGCAAGGTCATCGGGTGGCGCGACTACCTCGCCCCACTCCGCGTCTTCGCCGCGCTGGAAAGCCGCCCGTTCGAACCGGATGCTCCGTCAGAGTCGTAGATGCTGGCCATCCAGATGTGGACCAGCGTGTCGATGACCCGCTCCTGGGGAACCGGGTGTTCCTGGTCGGTAAACGTCGCAGCCATCATCCGCTCGTTCAGCATGTTCAGCGCGATCGACAAATCCGCTGCCGGGACGGTGTAGGGAGCGGCGCCCCGGTCGCGCTCGGTCTGAATAGCGGCCGTCGTGTGAGTGATCCACTTTTGCATGAGCGTCGACCACAGCTGTCGAACCTCGGGGTTAGTGGCTTTGGCCGCCGCACCGGCAACGGCCACGGCGCGGTGCGATCCCGAGACTTCGAAGAAGGCCTCGATACGGTCCCGCCAGGCCGCCGCACGGGTGTCCGGTAGTTTGCTGCCGAGCGCCTTGAGCGCCGCGTGCGCCTTGCTGTTCATGTGATCCAGCAACGACAGCAGGACCGCGTTCTTGGACCGGAAATAGAAGTAAAAGGTGGGACGGGAGATACCGGCGCCCTTTGCCAGATCGTCCACCGAGAAGTCTGCCAGCGGCCGTTCCTGCAGCAGTCGCTCGGCGGTGGCCAGGATCGCCTGTTCGCGGTCGTCACCCGAATGGTGCGCCAAACGCCGGCCTCGAGAGGCGTGCGCATAGTTCGTCTGGGTCGGTAGCTCAGACACGGCACTTACCTTAGGCAAACGTCGATCTAGCCAACAGAAGCACGGGTTAAGTCGACTCATCGTTGATTCGCTCGACGGTCTGCCGAAATCCTCTCGTCACATACCGGACACGTTGACGCCTGAGCCGACCGCCGTAAGGTGTTTCGGATGTTGCGGGCGTCTTCTGGTCCGATGAGCGCCGGAGCGGCGATCGCTGTTGCGGTCACCTTCGTCTGGCTGGGAATGGTGCTCGCCATTTCGTTTCTCGAAGCGCCGCTGAAGTTCCGGGCGCCCAACGTGACGCTGCAGATCGGGCTCGGCATCGGGCGCCTTGTTTTCCGTGCGCTCAACACCGTGGAGGTGGGTTTTGCCGTGGTCCTGCTGGCCGCCGTTCCGACGGTCTGTGCGGACGACCGGACGCCGGTGGGGGCCGTCGTGGCGTTCTCCGTCGTGTTTGCTGTGTTGGCCATCCAGCTGATAGCAGTGCGTCCCCGATTGACCCGCCGTAGCGACGAGGTGCTCGCCGGAGCGGATGTCCCGCGCTCCCTGGGCCACTATGTCTATATCGGTTTGGAGGCGGCCAAAGTGGTTGCGTTGTCAACGGCGGGGATACTGCTACTAACCCGCTGATCGGACACGGCGCTGAAGCCTTTACGCACCACATCCTGGGTTCCGTCCGACTCGACGGTTGCAGGCCGTTGATCCAACTATTGACGCCGACTTCAATTATGCAAGTAGACTTGAGCAAGAGGATTTTGCCGACCAACAACACCCCGCGAAGCCGACGGCGTGAGGAACGCGAGCCGCCATATGTCCAGCGGAGCCTCCTCGGGTCGACGCCGTGAGGTGTTGCGGACGTTGCGGGCCTCGTCCGATCCAATGAGTATCCGCGCGATCGCCGACGTGCTGGTCGTGCATCCGAACACCGTGCGTTTTCACCTCGACAGTCTGGTCGGCGACGGCCTGGTGCATCGGGTCGAATCAGGCCCAAAAGGCCCAGGGCGTCCGGCGCTGATGTTTCGGGCGGTCCGGCAGATGGATCGCGGCGGAACGAGGCATTACCAGCTGCTCGCGGAAATTCTGACCACGGCCCTGGCCACTGACCGGCGTGCAGATGCCAAGGCCTTGGCCGCGGGGCGAGCGTGCGGGCGCAGGCTGGCAACTCTGGACCCAGGCCTGGAGTCGCCGCCGAAGGTCACCATCGCCGACGAGGCCGTCGACCGCCTTGTCGATGTGCTCGACGGGATGGGCTTTGCCCCCGAGCGCCGGGAATCCGGCGGAGAACCAGACGGCGAACGACTGATCGGTTTGCGGCACTGCGCGTTCCTGGAACTCGCCGAAAGCGAAGGCGACGTCGTCTGCCGGGTTCACCTCGGGCTCATCCGAGGAGTCCTGGAAGCATGGGAAGCACCCGTTAGCGCAGACCGGCTCGACGAATTCGTCGGACGGGATCTGTGTCTGCTCCATCTGAAGCGAACCGTAACCAGCGAGTGATTCCGTTGCCGGCAGCGGGGATACTGCTACTAACCGGCTGAAAGGTCTCACCCATGGAATCCATTTCGCTCACCAGCTTGGCATCCGAAAAGCTCGCCGAGGCCGAAAAATTGCACAGCGGCCGGGCCGCGCACACCATCCACGGCGGTCACACACACGAACTGCGACAGACCGTGCTTGCCCTGCTCGCCGGCCACGACCTGTCCGAACACGACAGCCCCGGCGAGGCGACACTGCAGGTGTTGCAGGGTCACGTGCGCGTCACTACCGGCGACGACGCCTGGGAGGGCAGGACCGGCGACTACGTCGCGATTCCGCGGGAACGGCACGCGCTGCACGCGGTCGAGGATTCCGTGATCATTCTGACCGTCCTGAAGAGCATCGTCGCCGACCAATAGCCCGATGTTATCGACGCACTGGTCAAGGAGTTTCGGCCTGCGGCTACCCATCGTCAACGCGCCGATGGGCGGGGTTGCCGGCGGCCGGCTGGCCGCTGCCGTCACCGCGGCCGGCGGCCTGGGCATGGTCGGCATGGGCAGTGTCGCGACAAGGGAGTTGCTCGCGGCGCAGCTGGCGCAGGTGGACGGGATGTTCGGAATCGGCTTGGTGGACTGGGTGATGCGCAATGAGGCGGGCCTGTTCGAGGATGCGCTGGCCGCGCACCCGGCCCTGTTGTCGGTCAGCTTCGGCACCGAATGGTCCTGGGTCGGCGCGGCGCGGGACGCCGGAATCAGCACCGTCACACAGGTATACGACGTTCTGGGCGCCCGTCAGGCGGTCGACGCCGGCGTCGACATCGTGGTTGCGCGCGGGTCGGAGGGGGGCGGGCACGGGGATGCGAAGCTCGGCATCCTGCCGTTGCTGGATGCGGTCTTGGATTCGGTGTCGGTGCCGGTTCTCGCTGGTGGCGGAATCGCTTCGCCGCGAAGCCTTGCCGCCGTGTTGGCCGCCGGGGCCAGCGGAGCATGGGTCGGCACCCGCCTGGCGGCGTGTCCCGAGGCCCTGATCGGCGAGGGTAGTCGGCGCGCGTTGATCGCTGCCGCGGCGACCGACACCGCGATCACCCGGATCTTTGACGTCGCCAAGGGCCTGCCGTGGCCGGCGCATTTCCCGTCACGTGTGCTGGCAAACGACTTCGTCGCGCGCTGGACGGGTAAAGAGGACGAACTTGCCGCCGATCGGCGGGCCCGCGACGAGCTGGAGGGCTCGATCGCGGCCGACGACCGCCGGATTGCCCCGGTGACTGCGGGTCAGGCCGTCGGGATGGTCAGCGACGACGCGTCGGTGGGCGAGGTCATCGAGCAGATGTGTGCGGGCGCGGAGAAGTTGCTTGTCGGCTGGGGGCCTTAGACCGCGCGCAGGTAGCGGTTGGCGATGAAGCGCTGTGTCACCGACACCACCGGGCCGCCCGCCTTGCTCCACCAGGTAGCGGGCCGGGAGAACGCGGACACTTCGGCGAACACCGCGGAGGTTATCGGGTCCCGTCGCACGGCGAAGCGTTCTTCGCCGGACTCCGGATGGCCCGGCAGCGTGCCGTAAGCGAACCCCCGCACATCGGGTTCGTCGATGACGTACACGACGCGGCACGGTGCGGCCAGAAAGCCCATTCGCACCAACACCACCGCGGAAACGACGGCGACCTCGGAGCTGGCCCGCACCCGCAACCCGGCCCCGCGCTGCATGCCCCAGTGCATGACGGCGTCAGCGGCTTGGTCGAAACGCTGTTGGCCCGTGCCGATCTGGGTCTCCACGCGCAGATGACCATATCCTGGGGGCAGCTCCCCGGCCGCGGTCGCGCCCACTTCCGGGTAGGTCAGCGGAAGTTGCTCGAGCGCGGCTAAGTTCACCCGCTCAGCTTGCCACGCCCAACGTGCGCGTATGCGTTTGCGGCGTACGGTCGTAAAAGTGACCGCACAAAAATCTGTTGCCCAAGCATCCGGAACATTCACTCTCGGCGGCGACTTGACCGTCAACAGACTCGGTTTCGGCGCGATGCGCCTGACCGGCAAAGGCGTGTGGGGCCCGCCGGCTGACAAAGAAGAATGTGTCCGGGTTTTGCGCCGCGCCGTCGAACTCGGCGTGAACTTCATCGACACCGCAGACTCCTACGGCCCCTACATCTCCGAGAAGCTCATCCGCAAGGCGCTGCATCCCTACGACGGGCTGGTGATCGCGACCAAGGCGGGCCTGTTGCGGACCGGGCCAGACGTCTGGATCCCGCTGGGCAATCCCAGTTACCTGCGCCAGGAACTCGAGATGAGCCTGCGCCGCCTCGGTGTGGAAACCATTGACCTTTTTCAGCTGCACCGCATCGACCCCAATTTCCCGCTGGCCGACCAGGTGGGCGAGCTGGTCAAGTTCAAACAAGAGGGCAAGATCCGCCACATCGGGCTGTCTGAGATCGACGTCGACCAACTCAAGGCGGCCCAGCAGATCACCGAGATCGTGTCGGTGCAGAACATGTACAACCTGTCGGCGCGTGGGTCCGAGCCGCTGTTGGATTTCGCGACCAGCCACGGTGTGGGCTTTATTCCGTGGTTCCCGTTGGCGTCCGGACCGTTGGCCGCCGCCGACGGCCCGCTGCAGCGCATCGCCGCCAACCATGACGCGTCGCCGTCGCAACTGGCGCTGGCCTGGCTGCTCAAGCGGTCGCCGGTGATGCTGCCGATCCCGGGCACGTCAAAGGTGAGGCACCTGGAGGAGAACGTCGCGGCCGCCGAGATCACCCTCACCGACGAGGAGTTCGAGACGTTGGCGGCCGCCGGCGCCCAGCAAACCGTTTGAACGGTCGCCGTGCCGACCCCATTGCCTGTGTGAAAACCGCCGCTGCGAATCACCGGGACATTTGCCTACGACAGCGATAACATTTGTTCTCTCAAAGCGCGATCTGTCGGGAAGTGGCAGGAGGCGGCAATGTCGTTCCTGGTTGTGATGCCGGAATTTTTGGCGGCGTCGGCGACGGATTTAGCGGGCATCGGCTCCTCAGTGAGGGCGGCCAACGCCGCGGCTGCCGGCCCGACGACAGGGTTGCTGTCGGCGGGGGCGGACGAGGTATCGGCGGCTGTCACGGAACTGTTTTCCGGACACGCGCAGGCCTTTCAGGCGGCCAGTGCCCAGGCGGCGGCGTTTCACGCCGAGTTTGTGCAGGCCTTGAACGCCGGTGCGGCATCGTATGTCGGCACCGAGGCGGCCGGCGCTGAGGCTGTGCAGCGCACCGCGCAGGCGACCCTGAATGCTGTCAATGCGCCGGCTGAGGGACTGTTCGGGCGTCCGCTGATCGGCAACGGAGCCAACGGCGCCGCGGGTACCGGGGCGAACGGCGGAGCCGGCGGGATCTTATTCGGCGATGGTGGCGCTGGTGGATCCGGCGCGGCGGGCCAGGCCGGCGGCAATGGCGGCAGCGGAGGACTATTCGGCAACGGCGGGGCGGGTGGTGCCGGAGGATCCGGGGCGCACGGCGGCAACGGCGGCAAGGGCGGCACGCTGTACGGCAGCGGCGGGGCCGGCGGTCAGGGCGGGACCGCCGTGGCCGGCATCAACGGCGGTGCCGCCGGGGTCGGCGGCAGCGGGGGCAGCGCCGTGCTGTTCGGTGCCGGCGGAGCCGGTGGGCGGGGCGGCACCGGCCTGACGGGGGCGAATGGAGTCAACCCCACCGTCAGCGCTGCATCGGTAGGTGCCGGCTCGGCGGGCAGTTCGGTCGAGGTGCTTTCATCGGGCGCCTCGGCCACTGCCGGCAATGGTGGTGTCGGTGCCAATGGGGGCCTGACCGGCACCGGCGGCGCGGGTGGGGCTGGAGGGTATGCCATCGCGAATACAGGTAGCGGTACCGCGACCGGCGGTACCGGCGGAGATGGAGGTGCCGGCGGCAACGGTGGCGCCGGCGGGGCCGGCGGGTTCGCGTACAGCAACGATCCCAATTCGTTTGGTTACGACATTGGTGGTAGCGGCGGTACCGGCGCCGCCGCCTCGGCCCTCGGTGGCCTGGGTGGCGCCGGTGGGAACGGCGGTGGCACCGGAGCAGTCGCGCCCGGATACTCCGTTGGCATCGGCGGCAGTGGCGGCAGCGGTGGTACCGGGGGAGCCGGCGCGCCCGGCGGCGCCGGGGGCGCGGGCGGCGCGGGCGGCGCGGGCGGTCACGGCGGCCTTTTGGTCGGTGATGGCGGCGCCGGCGGCGCGGGTGGCACCGGCGGGCTGGGTGGGAACGGCGCATCCGGCGGTGGTGGCGGCGCCGGCGGTGCCGGCGGCACGGCGATGGTGGCGGCGGGAGGAAGTGGTGCGCAGACGATCGGAACCGCCGGCGGTTCCGGCGGCTTCGGCGGCACCGGCGGCGATGGAGGTGGCGGTGGCATCGGCGGCCACGGCGGCGACGGCGGCGGGGCCGGGATGTTTGGTAACGGCGGTTCGGGCGGTGCCGCGGGCTCCGGAGGCTCGGGGGGCACCGGTGGTACCGGTGGTATCGGCGCGACCGGCGGCGCGGGCGGCAACATTGTCAATGGCGAATTCAACTACACAGGCAACGGCGGCAACGGGGGTGATGGTGGCGTTGGCGGCGGCGGGGGCGACGGTGGCGGAACCAGCCTCGGCGGGGCGGGCGGCTCGGGCGGGGCTCTGTACGGCCACGCGGGCACCAGCGGCGCCGCACGTCAAGGCGGGGACGGCGGCAGCGGTGGCCAAGGCGGCTCGTACGGCACCGGGGGCGACCCGGGCACGGCTACCGGCGGCACAAATAACCATCTCGGCAGCGCGGGCGACAATGGCTTGCAAGGCGGTACCGGGGCTGGCGGTCAGTCCGGTTAGATTTCCCTTACACCGACGCACGCTGCAATTTCTCAGGTCTACCCGTCCGCTGCCCAGCTCGTGCGCCCTGGATACCGTGTCCTGGTGGCCGACGACCGTAACCAGCACCCCGGCGGGGGATTCAACCCGCCCGAACCCACCACAAAGGGCGGCCCCGACTACGGCCGGTTCATCGACGCGGTGCGCAAGCTGCAGGATCATGCCCGCGCCGTCGACGCCCCCGACGATGTCATCACCGAGGCCGCTGACCTGCTCGACAAACTGTCCGCGGTGCTCAGTCCATACGACGCCGACGAATGGGCGTCGCCGTCGGGGCGCCGGATGGACCTGCCGGTGCGCGGCAACATCCTGACGGTCCCCATCTCGTCCCGAAAGACCGACGACGGCAGGATCCAGGGCACCGCGCGCTTCGCGCGATTTCACCTGGGTCGCAACGGCGCCGTGCACGGCGGGTCGCTGGGGATGCTGTTCGACACGGTGCTGGGAATGACGGGATCGGTGCTCACCGGTAACCCTCGCCAGCGCACCGCCTACCTCAAGATCAACTACCGCAATATCGTCCCGATCGAAAAGGATCTGCAGTTCGACGCAGGCGTCGACCGGGTGGACGGCCGCAAAGTCTTCGTGTCGGGCCGCTTGACTGACGGCGATACCCTGCTCAGCGATGCCGATGCGCTGTTCGTGCGGCTCAAGCCTGGCCAGCCGTAACGGCAGTGCGCCTCAACGCGCGCCGAGATATAAACCACTCACAGCTGCGCCGGCGCGTCGTGTGCGTGAGTTATGTGTCGCGGCAGGGGCGGCGCCGCAGATAACCCCCGATAACATGGCACCACCGGATTTTCGAAGTCCTGATTCCCCAAACCTTGGAGACCAACCCGATGAGCGCCCCCGCACACCCCGTCCCGGGAGCCGATGGCGGCGACCCGCAGCACCCGGCTGCGCCGGGCTTGCGGTCGCCGCAAGCCCCGATCCGGGTTCCTGCCGGGACTACCGCGGCCGCCGCGGTCGGTGCGGCGGGGCTACCGAGGCGGGGAGCGCCCGACGCGATCGTGGTGGTGCGTGACGCCGACGGCAAGTTGCGCGACCTGAGTTGGACGCCCGACGCCGACGCCGAGGTCATCCCGGTGGCGGCCGACACCGACGACGGTCGCAGCGTTATCCGGCATTCGGCCGCCCACGTGTTGGCCCAAGCCGTGCAGGACCTGTTCCCGGAAGCCAAGCTCGGGATCGGGCCACCCATCACCGATGGCTTCTACTACGACTTCGATGTGGCCGAGCCGTTCACCCCAGAAGACCTGGAAAAGCTGGAAAAGCGGATGCGCCAAATTGTCAAGGACGGTCAGTTGTTCGACCGGCGGGTCTACGAGTCCAAGGACCAGGCGCGCAAAGAGCTGGCCGGCGAACCCTACAAGCTCGAACTGGTCGACGATAAGTCCGGCGCTCAGGACAACATGGACGAAATAATGGAGGTGGGTGGCGACGAGCTGACCGCCTACGACAACCTCAATCCGCGCACCCGCGAACGGGTCTGGGGCGACCTGTGCCGTGGGCCGCACATCCCGACCACCAAGCACATCCCGGCGTTCAAGCTGACCCGCAGCTCGGCCGCCTACTGGCGCGGCGACCAGCAAAACACCAGCCTGCAGCGCATCTATGGCACCGCTTGGGAGACGCAGGAAGCGCTGGACAAGCACCTGGAGCTCATCGAGGAGGCGCAGCGTCGCGACCACCGCAAGCTAGGCGTGGAGCTGGACCTGTTCAGCTTTCCCGACGAAATCGGTTCAGGCTTAGCGGTTTTCCATCCCAGGGGCGGCATCATCCGCCGCGAGCTGGAGGAGTACTCGCGGCGCAGGCACGAGCAGGCCGGCTACCAATTCGTCAACACCCCGCATATCACCAAGGAGCAGCTCTACATCACCTCCGGCCACCTCGAGTGGTACGCCGACGGGATGTACCCGCCGATGCACATCGATGCGGAATTCAACGAAGACGGCACGGTGCGCAAACCCGGCCAGGACTACTACCTCAAGCCGATGAACTGCCCGATGCACCACCTGATTTATCGGACGCGCGGACGATCGTACCGCGAACTTCCGTTGCGGCTCTTCGAGTTCGGCAGCGTGTACCGCTATGAGAAGTCCGGCGTCATCCACGGCTTGACCCGGGTGCGCGGCATGACGCAGGACGACGCGCACATCTACTGCACGCGCGAGCAGATGCGCGACGAGCTGACTTCGGTGCTGCGGTTCGTGCTCGACCTACTGGCCGACTACGGGCTCGACGACTACTACCTGGAGCTGTCGACCAAGGACCCGGACAAGTACGTGGGTTCCGACGAGGTGTGGGAGGAGGCCACCGCGGTCCTGCGCGAAGTTGGCGAGGCCACCGGTCTGCAGCTGGTGCCCGACCCCGGTGGCGCGGCGTTCTACGGCCCGAAGATCTCGGTGCAGGTCAAGGACGCGCTGGGCCGCAGTTGGCAGATGTCCACGCTGCAGGTCGACTTCAACATGCCCGAGCGGTTCGAGCTGGAATACACCGCCGGCGACGGTTCGCGGCAGCGTCCCGTGCTGATCCACCGGGCGCTGTTCGGGTCCATCGAGCGGTTCTTCGGGATCCTCACCGAGCACTACGCCGGAGCGTTCCCGGCGTGGCTGGCGCCCGTTCAGGTGGTTGGCATCCCGGTTGCCGACGAGCACGTCGCCTATCTAGAAGACGTTGCCGCGCAATTAAAGTCGCACGGGGTGCGCGTCGAGGTGGACGCCAGTGACGACCGGATGGCCAAGAAGATCGTGAACCACACCAACCAAAAGGTGCCGTTCATGCTGCTGGCCGGCGATCGTGACGTGCAGGCCGGTGCGGTCAGTTTCCGTTTCGGTGACCGCAGCCAGATCAACGGCGTCGCCCGCGACGACGCGGTGGCCGCCGTCGCGAAGTGGATCGCCGAACGCGAGAATGCGACTCCCACTGCCGAACTCGTGAAAGCGGCCGGCGGTGAGTGAAGACAACGGCACTGATCGCGCCGACCAGAGCATTGTCGACCAGGGCGCCGGCGAGGGCGACCACTTGCAGCGGTTATGGACCCCGTATCGGATGACCTATCTGGCCCAAGCGCCGATGAAGCACGACAAAGCCGACCGCGCCGAACCGTTCACCGACATCCCGCGGCTGTCCGACGAGGATGGTCTGGTGGTCGCCCGCGGCGAACTGGTCTACGCCGTGCTCAACCTCTACCCGTACAACCCCGGCCACCTGATGGTGGTGCCGTACCGCCGCGTTTCGGAGCTCGAGGACCTGACACATCCAGAGAGCGCGGAGTTGATGGCGTTCACCCAGAAGTCAATTCGCGTCATCAAAAACGTGTCGCGCCCGCACGGCTTCAACGTCGGCCTCAACCTGGGGACATCTGCGGGCGGGTCGCTGGCCGAGCACCTGCACGTGCACGTGGTGCCCCGCTGGGGTGGTGACGCGAACTTCATCACCATCATCGGCGGCTCGAAGGTGATCCCGCAGTTGCTGCGGGACACTCGTCAGCTGCTGGCCACGGAGTGGGCGAAGCAACCGTGAGTCGCGCGTGAGTAAGGCCCCTTTCCTGACCAGGGCGGCATTCGCACGGCTCAGCACTCCGCTGGCCAGGGGCGCGCTGCGGATCGGCTTGACCCCGGACGGCGTCACCATCCTGGGCACCATCGGAGCCGTAGCCGGGGCGCTGACGCTCTTCCCGATGGGCAAGCTGTTCGCGGGCGGGTGCGTGATCTGGTTTTTTGCGCTGTTCGACATGCTCGACGGGGCGATGGCCCGGGAACGTGGCGGCGGCACCCGCTTCGGCGCCGTGTTGGACGCGACGTGTGACCGCGTCAGCGATGGCGCGGTGTTCTGTGGGCTGTTGTGGTGGATAGCGTTTGGAATGCGGGATCGACCGCTGGTGGTGGCGACCTTGATCTGCCTGGTCACTTCGCAGGTCATCTCCTACATCAAGGCTCGCGGCGAAGCCAGTGGACTGCGGGGTGACGGCGGCCTCATCGAGCGGCCGGAACGTCTGATCATCGTGCTGGCCGGTGCCGGCCTGTCGGACTTTCCGGTGCATTCGTTGCCGTGGGCACTGCCCGTGGCGATGTGGGTGCTGGCGGCGGCCAGTCTGGTCACCTGCGGCCAGCGCCTGTATACGGTACGGACGTCACCTGGGGCGACCGATCGCATCGCTCCCGTGCCCGGATCGGCAGATCAGGGGAAGATCGAACCGTGATCGCCAGTCCGCCAGGCCTGAAAGCTCTCGGGGCCCCGCGCCGCCTGGTGACCCGTACCGCCACCGACTGGGCGTATGCGGGCGGCTGGATGGCGGTGCGGGCGCTGCCAGAATTTGCCGCCCGCACCGCATTCGACACCGGAGCTTGGTACGCGGCGCGCAATGGCGGGCCGGATCAGCTGCGCAAAAACCTCGCCCGCGTCGTAAGTGTGCCGCCCATCGAGGTGCCGGACGCGCTGATGCGCGCCTCGCTCGCGTCCTACGGCCGGTACTGGCGTGAGGCGTTCCGGCTGCCGACGATGAACCACGGCGCGCTGGCCCGCCAGCTGGACGCCGCATTCACGGGGCTCGACGATTTGGAACGGGCGATAGCCTCCGGCCGCGGAGTTGTGTTCGCGTTGCCGCACAGCGGCAACTGGGACATGGCCGGGATGTGGCTGGTGCAGACGCATGGCACCTTCAGCACCGTCGCGGAACGCCTCCAGCCCGAGTCGCTCTACAACCGTTTCATCGCCTACCGGGAGAGCCTCGGCTTCGAAGTGCTGCCGTTGTCCGGCGGCGAACGGCCACCGTTCGAGGTGCTGTGCGAGCGGCTGCGCGCCAACAAGGTGGTCTGCCTGATGGCCGAGCGCGATCTCACCCGCACCGGCGTGGACGTCGACTTCTTCGGCGAACCCACCCGGATGCCGGCGGGGCCGGCCAAGCTCGCTCTCGAAACCGGCGCGGCACTATTGCCGGTGCACTGTTGGTTCGAAGACGGGGCCCAGGGCGAAGGCTGGGGTTTCTCAATCCACCCGCCGCTGGACTGCACCAGCGGTGACGTCCAAATCATCACCCAGGCGCTGGCCGACCAGTTCGCGACGAACATCGCCGCCCACCCCGCCGACTGGCACATGCTGCAGCCGCAGTGGCTGGCCGACCTGTCCGAAGCCCGCCGGGCCCGGCTCAGGGAATCCTGATGCGCATCGGGATGGTCTGCCCGTACTCGATCGACGTATCGGGCGGCGTACAGTCGCACGTCCTGCAGCTGGCCGCGGTGATGCTGGCCCGCGGGCACGACGTCAGCGTCCTGGCGCCCGCCTCACCGGACGTCGTGCTGCCCGATTACGTGGTCTCCGCGGGTAAAGCGATCCCGATTCCCTACAACGGTTCGGTCGCGCGACTGCAGTTCAGTCCGGCGGTGCACGGCAGGGTCAGAAGGTGGCTCGCGCAGGGCGACTTCGACGTGCTGCACCTGCACGAACCCAACGCGCCCAGCCTGTCCATGTGGGCCCTGCGGGTGGCCGAAGGTCCGATCGTGGCGACCTTTCACACCTCGACCACCAAGTCGCTGACGCTGTCGGTGATCCGAGGTTTTCTGCGGCCGATGCACGAGAAGATCGTCGGCCGCATCGCGGTTTCCGACGTGGCCCGGCGCTGGCAGATGGAGGCGCTGGGTTCGGACGCGGTGGAGATCCCCAACGGGGTGGACGTCAGTTCGCTGTCCTGCGCGCCGCGGCTGGACGGATATCCGCGGCCCGGCAGGACGGTGCTGTTCCTGGGCCGCTACGACGAGCCGCGCAAGGGCATGGAGGTGCTGCTCGAGGCGCTACCGAAAGTGGTGGAGCGGTTCGCCGACCTGCAGCTGCTGGTCGTCGGCCACGGCGATGAGGATCAACTGCTCAGCCAGGCAGGCGAATTGGCGAAACACATCCGCGTGCTCGGTCAGGTGGACGACGCGGAGAAGGCATCGGCGATGCGCAGCGCCGACGTCTACTGCGCCCCCAACATCGGCGGTGAGAGTTTCGGGATCGTCTTGGTGGAGGCGATGGCCGCCGGCACCCCGGTGGTGGCCAGCGACCTGGACGCCTTTCGCAGCGTGCTGCGCGACGGTGAGGTCGGGCGGCTGGTACCCGTTGGCGACGGCGCCGCGCTGGCCGAGGCGCTGATCGCGATGCTGGAGAACGACGTCCTGCGGGAGCGCTACGCGGCCGCCGGTTCCGAAGCGGTCCGCTCCTACGACTGGTCGGTGGTGGCCAGCCAGATCATGCGGGTATACGAGACAGTTGCCAGGTCGGGCGCCAAGGTTCAGGTGGCCAGCTGATGACGTGGCAGGAGCTGGCCGTCTTGCTGGTGATCGGCGCACTGGTCGTGTTGCTGATGGCGGTCGGCAGCTGGGCAATTCGGACGGCGCACCGGCTGGACCGGCTCAACGTCCGCTACGACCTGTCCTGGCAGGCGCTGGACGGCGCGTTGGCCCGCCGGGCGGTGGTCGCGCGCGCGGTTGCCATCGACGCCTACGGCGGTGCCGCGAAAACCAGCTCACTGGGTAGGCGGCTGGCCGCGCTGGCCGACGCCGCCGAGACCGCGCCCAGGCATGCCCGCGAGAACGCGGAAAACGAGCTTTCGGCGGCACTGGCGATCGTCGGCCCGGCGTCGCTGCCCGCGGGCCTGATCGCCGAGCTCGCCGACGCGGAAGCCCGGGTACTGCTGGCCCGACGATTTCACAACGACGCGGTCCGCGACACCCTCGCGCTGGGCGAGCGGAGCATGGTGCGTGCTTTCAGGCTCGGTGGAACCGCGTCGCTGCCAAGCTATTTCGAGATCGTCGAACGCCCGCATGCCTTGGCGCACGGAGATCGCGGCGTGCTCAACCACCGCACTTCGGCGCGGGTGGTGCTGCTCGACGAAACCGGCGCGGTGCTGTTGCTGTGCGGATCGGATCCCGCGGCCGTGACGTTTCCCGAGGGAGTCGCGCCTCGGTGGTGGTTCACCGTTGGCGGCGAAGTGCACCCGGGTGAGCGGCTGGCTGAGGCCGCCGCCCGGGAGTTAGCAGAGGAAACCGGTCTGCGGGTCGCGCCGGCCGACATGATCGGACCCGTCTGGCGACGCGACGAGGTCTTCGAATTCAACGGTTCGCTGCTGGACAGTGAGGAGTTCTACCTGTTGCACCGCACCCGACGGTTCGAACCGTCCACCGAAGGGCGGACCGAGCTGGAACGCCGCTACATCCACGGGTCCCGCTGGTGTGACGCGAGCGATATCGCGGACTTGGTCGCGGCAGGTGAGCTGGTGTATCCGCTGCAGCTTGGCGAGCTGCTGGCTTCCGCAGACAAACTCGTCGGCCAACTGGCCGACGGTGAGGGTGGCGACACCGGCGACGCATCCGCCCGCAGCATCCGGGCACCGCTGTCGATTCGTTGATCAGGCCAAAGCCCGGTTATCGCCCACCTCTAGACTGAAGCCTGCCGTCGAACCAGAGAAGAACGAGAGAAGAAGGCAGTGGATAAGCAGTCGAGCCAGGCCAATCGGACCGGAACGGCGCGGGTGAAGCGTGGCATGGCCGAGATGCTCAAGGGCGGCGTCATCATGGACGTCGTCACCCCGGAGCAGGCCCGGATTGCCGAAGGCGCCGGCGCCGTCGCGGTAATGGCGTTGGAGCGGGTGCCCGCCGATATCCGCGCCCAGGGTGGGGTATCGCGGATGAGCGACCCGGACATGATCGAGGGCATCATCGCCGCGGTCACCATCCCGGTGATGGCCAAGGCGCGCATCGGGCATTTCGTCGAGGCGCAGATCCTGCAGAGCTTGGGCGTGGACTACGTCGATGAATCCGAGGTCCTGACGCCCGCTGATTACACCCATCACATCGACAAGTGGAAGTTCACCGTGCCGTTCGTCTGCGGGGCGACCAATCTCGGTGAGGCACTGCGGCGGATCAGCGAGGGTGCCGCAATGATCCGGTCCAAGGGCGAAGCCGGCACCGGAGATGTGTCCAACGCGACCACCCACATGCGGGCCATCGGCGGCGACATCCGCCGGCTGACCTCGTTGTCCGAGGACGAATTGTTCGTGGCCGCAAAGGAATTGCAGGCACCCTACGACCTTGTCGTTGACGTAGCCCGGGCAGGCAAGCTGCCGGTCACGCTGTTCACCGCGGGTGGCATCGCCACTCCGGCCGATGCGGCCATGATGATGCAGCTCGGCGCCGAGGGCGTCTTCGTGGGCTCGGGCATCTTCAAGTCCGGCGATCCTGCCCAGCGCGCCGCCGCGATCGTCAAGGCCACCACGTTCTACGACGACCCCGATGTGCTGGCCAAGGTGTCGCGCGGGCTCGGCGAGGCGATGGTCGGCATCAACGTGGAACAGCTCGCGGAACCGCATCGCCTGGCCCAGCGCGGCTGGTAGAACGTGTCGATCGAGCAGATCCTCGATCTCGAGCAGCTCGAGGTCAACATCTACCGCGGGAGCGTCTTCAGCCCGGAATCGGGCTTCATGCCGCGCACGTTCGGTGGCCACGTAGCGGGCCAGTCGCTGGTCTCGGCGGTCCGCACGGTCGATCCGAGCTTCCTGGTGCACTCGCTACACGGGTACTTCATCCGGCCCGGGGACGCCAAGGCGCCCACGGTTTTCATCGTCGAACGGCTGCGCGACGGCGGCTCGTTCTGTACTCGGCGGGTCAACGCGATTCAGCATGGCAAGACGATCTTCAGCATGTCGGCGTCGTTTCAGTCCGACCAGGAGGGCATCACCCACCAGGACGCCATGCCGGCCGCGCCGCCGCCGGATGAGCTGCCGGACCTGGACACTTTCAAAGTGTTCGAGGACGCGGGATTCCGTCAGTTCGCGGAGTGGGACATCCGCATCGTGCCGCGCGAACAGCTGCAGCTGTTGCCCGGCAAGGCCGCTCAGCAGCAGGTCTGGTTTCGCCACCGTGATCCGCTGCCCGACGACCCGGTGCTGCACATCTGCGCGCTGGCCTACATGAGCGACCTCACCTTGTTGGGATCGGCTCAGGCCACGCACATGGAGGAACGCGAGCACCTGCAGGTGGCGTCGTTGGACCACGCGATGTGGTTCATGCGGGTGTTCCGGGCCGACGAGTGGTTGCTCTACGACCAGTCCTCACCGTCGGCGTCCGGCGGCCGGGCTCTGTGCCAGGGCAAGATCTTCAATCAGTACGGCGAGATGGTCGCGGCGGTCATGCAGGAGGGCCTGACCCGCTTCTCCCGCGGTCACCAACCTGCTGCCCAGTGAGCGCTTCACGCATCGGTGTCTTGGCGCTGCAGGGCGATACCCGGGAACACCTCGCGGCGCTGCGCGAAGCCGGAGCCGACGCGATGCCGGTACGCCGCCGCGGTGAGCTCGAGTCGGTCGACGGCCTGGTCATCCCCGGCGGCGAGTCCACCACGATGAGTCACCTGCTGCTCGACCTGGACCTGCTGGAGCCGCTGCGGGCGCTGTTGGCCGACGGGCTTCCGGCGTATGGCGCGTGTGCCGGCATGATCCTGCTGGCCAGTGAGATCCTCGACGCGGGCGCCAACGGGCGGGCGGCGCTGCCGCTGCGAGGCATTGATATGGCAGTGCGGCGCAACGCGTTTGGGCGCCAGGTCGACTCGTTTGAAGGCGATGTGGAGTTCGCCGGTCTGGACGCGCCGGTACATGCGGTGTTCATTCGCGCGCCGTGGGTCGAGCGCGCCGGTGATGGCGTGCAAGTGCTGGCACGGGCGGCCGGCCACATCATCGCGGTACGGCAGGGCGCGGTACTGGCGACCGCTTTCCACCCGGAGATGACCGGCGACCGCCGCGTCCACCAGTTGTTCGTCGACATCGTAAATGGCCGAGTATGAACCGCGAGAGTGCGACTGGCGACCCATTTCGCGAGTGCAGCCGTCGGTAGTTGCACTTTCGCGGGGAAACCGGGGACGTAGACTCGTCTGGCCAAGAAACTATGAGATGGGAAGACGATGAGCGGCCATTCCAAGTGGGCCACTACGAAGCACCAGAAGGCCGTCAAAGACGCGCGCCGTGGCAAGGAGTTCGCCCGGTTGATCAAGAACATCGAGGTCGCCGCGCGTACCGGCGGTGGTGATCCCGGGGGTAACCCGACCCTGTATGACGCCATCCAGAAGGCAAAGAAGACGTCGGTACCCAACGAGAACATCGAGCGCGCCCGAAAGCGGGGCGCCGGCGAGGAAGCCGGCGGCGCCGACTGGCAGACGATCATGTACGAGGGCTACGCGCCCAACGGTGTGGCGGTGTTGATCGAGTGCCTGACGGACAATCGAAACCGTGCCGCGAGTGAGGTGCGGATCGCGATGACGCGTAACGGCGGTGCCATGGCAGACCCCGGCTCGGTGGCCTACCTATTCTCCCGCAAGGGTGTGGTCACCCTGGAAAAAAACGGCCTGACCGAGGACGACGTGCTGACGGCGGTGCTCGACGCGGGCGCCGAGGACGTCAGCGATCTCGGTGAGAGTTTCGAGGTTATCGCCGAGCCAACCGACCTGGTCGCGGTGCGCACCGCGCTGCAGGACGCGGGTATCGACTACGACTCGGCCGAGGCCAGCTTCCAGCCCTCGGTCAGCGTGCCCGTCGATATCGACGGCGCCCGGAAGGTGCTCAAGCTCGTCGACGCGCTCGAGGAGAGCGACGATGTGCAGAACGTCTACACCAACGTCGACCTGTCCGACGAGGTGCTGGCGGCTCTCGACGAAGAGTGAGGCCCCAGCTAGCCCCGCTTAGTCGTAGCCGTGCCGCATGTCCTCGACAATGAGCGGGTTGTCCAGGGTGGAGGGCGCCAGTATGCGGGGCCCGACGTCGCCGGAGAACACGGTCGAGGCTTGCAGCACTTGCGGGTTCAGGAAGCGCAGCGGTGGCGCATCGGCCGGCATGCTGGGGATCGGCGCGGTATCGCCGCGGCTCGCCAGCGCGAAACCCCAGTCCCCGAAGGTCGGCACATGGGCGTGGTACGGCGTGACGGCATAGCCGGCGGACCGGATCGTTGAGATCGCGCGCCAAAACGCCGTCGGGGTGGAGAACGGGCTGCCTGACTGCACAACCATGAGGCCGCCGGGCGCCAGCGCATGCGCGACCAGCGTGTAGAACTCGGTGGAATACAACCGCCCCAGCACCGGTGTGTCGGGGTCGGGCAGATCGACGATGACCGCGTCGAAGCCGCCGGGCGGACGCCGTTCCGGCGCGCGCAACCAGGTCATCGCGTCGTCGATAACGACCTGGACGCGCGCATTGTCCAGGGCACCGCCGTTCGCGTCGCGCAGGGTGGTGCGCGCCAATTCGATGACCGCGGGGTCGAGTTCGACCTGCACGATCTTCTCGACGCCGGGCTGGCGCAGCAGTTCGCGTGCGGCCAGGCCGTCGCCGCCACCGAGCACCAGTACCGAGCGTGCGCCGTTACCGAGGGCGGGGTAGACCAGGCTTTCGGTGTAGCGGTATTCGTCGCGGGTGGAGAACTGCAGACCGCCGTCGAGGTACAGGCGAGTGTCGTTGTCGCGGCGGGTGATGACGATCTCCTGATACGCCGTATGCCGGTAGGCGATGATCGGGTCGGCATACAGCCGCTGCCTGCTGGTCGTCTCGATGTCGTGCGCACGCACCAGCAGGGTGGCCAACAGCGCGAGCGCCGCGGCCAGCGCACACAACGCCATCGCCAGTTGCCGGGTGGAAACGACGCGTCGCAGCAAGAAGATCGACACGGTCGCCGCGGCCACCAAGTTGACGATGCCCGTCGCCGCCGCCCCCCGAATCATGCCCAGCTGCGGCAGCAGGATGAACGGCCAAACCAACCCGCCGACCAACGCGCCCAGATAGTCGGCCGCGTTGAGATTTGCCAGCGTGCGGCCGGTATCGGTGGCTAGGTCTTTGGGGGCCACCCGCCGCTGTTGCAGCAGGGTCATCAGCAGCGGTACCTCGGCACCCACCAAGCCGCCGATCAGCGCGGTACTGGCGGCCAAAACCCACGTCGACCCATCGACGAAGGCGAACACCACGTACAGCGCCGCCGCGGACAGACCGCCGATGATGCCCAGCAGCGCCTCGACGGCGATGAAGGTTATCGCCGCGTGCGCCAACAGCGGCCGGACCAGCAGGGCGCCGGCGCCCAGCGCGGCGATGTAGCCCGCAACGATCAGCGACGTGGCGACGATGCTGCCGCCGTTCAGGCTCGCCGACAGGGTGAGCAGCGCAAGTTCGTAGACGATGCCGCAGGCCGCGCACGCCGCGACGGCGGCCAGCAGCAGCGCGCGCCAGCGCCCGGAGAACTCCGTCGACCGGATCGACTCGTGGGTGGTGGTCATGACACCGCGGCGGCCGTCACCCCTCCCACGGCCAGGAGTATCAGGGCCACCGCGAACGATGCCGGATGCAGCTGGGGTTCATCGACGTGCTCATGAAAGTCACCCGGTATCACGAGTTGCATCGTCAACAGGGCGATGCCTAACAGCGCCACACCCATCAACCCGTAAACCGCCACCCCGACCAGTCCCTGACCCAACTGCTTGTAGCTGTTGACGATGGCGGTGATGATGACCATTGCGAGCGACGCGTACATCGCGCAGGCCAGCACCACCGCGTTCGGACGGCGATCGATGAACACCAGTTGGCGTAACTTCCCCGGGGTCAAAACATCCACCATGACGAAGCCGGCGATCAGGACCGCCATGCCGACCAGGAAATACAGGATCGTCTGGGCTACGCCTCCCACGATTGGATTGAGGTCGATGTTTCCGATTTCGAGGGCGTGATACATGGCGATCTCCTTTGCGTGCCTGGGTGTTATTTCGTTCCGCCGGGGCCGCCGGGGCTGCCGCCCGCGCCGCCCGCCGGGGATCCGGGGCTGAACCCGGGGCCGAGGAAGATATACGAGCCGTGGCTGTATCCCGCGCTCAGGCTTTCGACGCGGATGCTGCACGGACGGTTGCCGTCGGGGCCGACGGTCACGATGTTGTTGCTGTAGCGCAGGTACTGATTCTTGTCGTTGTCGGCGCGTGCCTCGGGTTGCTGATAGTCGGCGAGGTCGTCGGCAACGTCCTCGGGCGATCCGCTGCACGCGTAGCGCGTGCCGTTCGCGTCACGCGAATATTCTTTGTAGTGGCTGGCTATGTAGGAGCCAATGTCTTTCTGCAGCAACATCATTCCGAAAACCAGTGACACGACGGCGGCGACGGCCAGCCCGCCGGCTATCCAGAACAGACGCTTTCGGCTCATGGATGCCACTTACTGGCGGTGTGGACTACCGTGCCTCCGGCCTTAGCCGGGTGCATTGCGGGATATAAGTGCCACGTCTGCCAGCGCCAGCCGGTCCCGTCGGGTTCGGCGGCGAGGGCGGTCAGCGCGGCATCATCGCCGGGAAACGTGCCGCCCAGCCACCCGGCTTCTCGCGCGCAGCGTTCGCGCAAGTCATGCGCCAGCCCGCGGAACGCCTCCTCGTCGTAAGTCTCGATGTGCGATTCGAGGCGGTATCCGGGTTCGTCGGCGTGCTCGGGCAACGCGCAACCGCGCTGAAGGGAGTTGCACGACACCTCCTCGGAGAATCGGCGTGTGGTGTGTTCGACCGAGACCACATGCGATGCGCCGAGCACGCCGAGCAGTAGCGCCCCGCCATCGGGATGGATCAGTAGGTGAGTGGCCAGCGGCTGCGGTGCGGGCGCGTTTAGTGCGAGCGCCAGCCGCGCCCCGGACACGTCGGTGGGCGCAACGGCCAGGTGATGAAGGGGCACCGACGTGGACTTACGGGGTGGACGACGCCGGGGGCGCGGGGTAGACGGTGATCTCGCCGGTCAGCACGGACTTGCCCGTCGATATCTCCCAGGGCATGCCAGGAGCCCAGCGCTCGAACGACAGCAGCGCGCTTTCGTCGGCGTTGGCGTAGTCGACGAAGTCCATATCGCCGCCGGCGGGCAGGCCGGTGGTGCCCTCGGTGGTGTACCCGGCGTGACCGCGTTCTTCCTCCCGAAACGTCACCCCGTCCACGTCATGCTGGGCGGCAGGCTCCAGTGGCCCAAGGTCCTTGCGGGTGGCCCACATCGCCAGCTTGAGGCGCCCGTCGTCGTCTTCGACGCTGAACCAGATGGGCTGTTCGCCACCTTCGAGCAGGTGCTCCCACCACACGAAGGGGCCCTGGCGGTAAGTGACGGACCCGCGTACTACGTAGTCGACGCCGCCGTAGCTGACGATGGCGCCGGGGCCGAGTTGGCGGGGCCCAAACTGAGGCATTGCGTTGAACGACAGTGGATCCTGGCGCCCGCTTTGCTTGGCGGGTTGCTTGGGACGCCGCAAAGCGACCACGAGCACCACGACCGAGGCGGCAAACAGCACAGCGGCCAGCACGAGCAGCAGTGTTCCCACCCGACCCCTTCCGTAGTGCGCTATAAGTTAACAGCTTTCAACGCGTCCAAGTCGCGTTTGCTGGCGCAGTAGCCCGCGGTGAGTCGGTGCGTCGCGCCTTTCAGGTCACCAGCTCGAACTCCAGTTGCAGCCGCTCATAGGTCTGGATCGCTCGCGCGTCGCGCGTCAATAGGGTTGCCCCAGCGGCTTTGGCCGTTAATCCGACCAGCGCATCGTAGGTGGCGCCACCAGCAACGCCGTGCTCAGCGAGGTGATGGATCAAGTCGAGTGCGCGTCGAGCGTTAGGTAGTCGCTGGAAGTCAGATCCGCCAAGTAGGCGTGAACGGCAATAGGTTCTACGCGATGCGGCGGTGGGAGGCGCGTCAGCACGGAGTACGTCTCCAGCGCCGTATGAGCGATCAGATGGATGCCGCGGTTCAGTGCACACACTGCAGACTCGTGTCCGTCGTGCCAGGTCGCGAATGCGGCAATGAGGACGCTGGTGTCGGCTGTGATCACCGACGTACGCGGTCGAGCGTTTCACGCACCATTTCGTCGGTCAACGGAGGCAGCGGACATTCCGGCCGGGCGACGAGGACCGAACCCTCTCGAACGAGTTCGACACTGGTTGGCGCTGGTTCGATTTCGATGCGACCATCACGCTCGGTGATCTCCACCTGCGCGTTGCCGCGCAGGCCAAGGCGCTCCCGAATCCGCTTGGGAATCACCAGACGCCCCGCCGCGTCGATGGTTGTACGCATGGTACTGAATCTACCATTTCGGTCTCGCGCGTGCCCGCGTGTCCTACCCGGCGCCGTCGGCCCCGCCGGTTAGTCTATCGAACAGCTGTTCGGTATTGAAGAAATTGGGAGCTTGCGATGCGCGTGATGGGAGTTGATCCCGGATTGACCCGGTGCGGGCTGTCGGTCGTGGAAAGCGGGCGCGGCCGAACCGTCACGGCGCTGGATGTCGACGTGGTGCGTACGCCGGCGGATTCGCCACTGCCGCAGCGACTGCTGGCCATCAGCGACGCCGTCGAGCACTGGCTGGACACCCACGTTCCCGATGTCCTGGCCATCGAGCGGGTGTTCTCCCAGCACAACGTGTCGACCGTGATGGGTACCGCACAAGTGGGTGGCGTCATCGCGGTGGCCGCGGCCAGGCGCGGCATCGACGTGCACTTCCACACCCCGACCGAGGTCAAGGCCGCGGTCACCGGTAACGGCGCAGCGGACAAGGCGCAGGTTACCGCGATGATCACCAGAATCCTTGCGTTGCAGGCCAAACCGACGCCGGCCGACGCGGCGGACGCGCTGGCGCTGGCAATCTGCCACTGCTGGAGGGCGCCGATGATCGCCCGAATGGCCGAAGCTAATTCGAAAGTTGAAGCGCTGGTGGCGCAGAGCCGTGCCACCTACGCGGCGAAGGTCGCCGCCGCGCGGGCCACGAAAGTGAAGGCCACCCGATGATTTCCTCGGTCCGCGGTGAGGTGCTCGAGGTCGCACTCGACCACGTGGTGATCGAGGCCGCCGGCATCGGTTACCGGGTCAACGCGACGCCCTCGACGTTGGCGACGTTGCACTGTGGCAGTGAAGCCCGGTTGGTCACCGCGATGATCGTGCGCGAGGATTCGCAGACGTTGTACGGATTCGTCGACGGCGACGCCCGCGATCTGTTCCTGACGTTGTTGTCGGTATCCGGAGTGGGGCCGCGGCTGGCGATGGCGACGCTGGCCGTCTACGACGCCGCGGCGCTGCGCCAGGTGCTGGCCGAAAGTGATGTCATCGCGCTGACCCGGGTGCCCGGGATCGGCAAACGCGGCGCCGAACGCATGGTGCTGGAATTGCGTGACAAAGTCGGCCCGGTCGGCGCGACCGTCGGTGCGCCGGTGGTGAACGGCCACGCGGTGCGAAGTCCGGTCGTAGAGGCCCTGGTCGGCCTCGGATTCGCGGCCAAGCAGGCCGAAGAGACCACCGACAAGGTGCTGGCCGCCGATCATGACGCGACGACGTCAAGCGCGCTGCGGGCGGCCCTCTCGTTGCTGGGTAAGGCCCGATGACAGACGAGAGCGATTACTCCGATCCCGAGGATCGCGAGGTCTCGGCGGCCCTCACGGTCGGCGAGGGCGACGTCGACGTCAGCCTGCGGCCCCGGTCGTTGGACGAGTTCATCGGCCAGCCACGGGTGCGCGAACAACTCCAGCTGGTTATCGAGGGGGCTAAGAACCGCGGTGGCACACCGGATCACATCCTGCTGTCCGGGCCGCCGGGGCTGGGCAAGACGTCGCTGGCGATGATCATCGCCGCCGAGCTGGGGTCGGCGTTGCGGGTGACGTCCGGGCCCGCGCTGGAGCGCGCCGGCGACCTGGCCGCGATGCTGTCCAACCTGGTCGAGCACGACGTGTTGTTCATCGACGAGATCCACCGCATCGCCCGGCCCGCCGAAGAGATGCTCTACCTGGCGATGGAGGACTTCCGGGTCGACGTGGTCGTCGGCAAAGGGCCTGGCGCGACATCGATTCCGCTGGAGGTCGCGCCGTTCACTCTGGTCGGCGCCACGACCCGGTCCGGCGCGCTGACCGGCCCGCTGCGCGACCGGTTCGGCTTCACCGCGCACATGGACTTCTATGAGCCGGCCGAACTGGAGCGGGTGCTGACGCGTTCGGCCGGCATTCTGGGTATCGAGCTCGGCGCCGACGCGGGCTCCGAGATCGCCCGGCGTTCGCGGGGCACCCCGCGGATCGCCAATCGGCTGCTGCGCCGGGTGCGTGACTTCGCCGAGGTGCGCGCCGACGGCGTGATCACCCGCGACGTCGCCAAGTCAGCGCTCGCGGTGTACGACGTGGACGAACTCGGCCTGGACCGGCTGGACCGGGCGGTGCTATCGGCGCTGACCCGCAGCTTCGGCGGCGGCCCGGTCGGGGTTTCGACGCTGGCGGTCGCAGTCGGGGAGGAGGCTGCCACGGTCGAGGAGGTGTGCGAGCCGTTCCTGGTGCGCGCCGGTATGGTCGCGCGCACCCCGCGCGGCCGGGTGGCCACCGCCCAGGCCTGGACTCACCTGGGCATGACCCCACCGGCCGGGGCCGTCGGGATAGGGCAACAGGGGTTGTTCGAATAGCAGGGAAGGATGATCTACCGCCGGATTGGTATTCGCCGCGCTGGCCCATGGCCGCCGCCGCAATGGTGCTGCTGCTGTCGTCACCGGAGAAGGCGCGGGCGTGTTGGCGCGGGGCGCTTTTCCGCTGATCGCGGTCGTGCCGCTGGTGCTTGGCGTGGCCGCGTAGCGGCCCGGCGGCTCGTAACGTGGTTCCGGTGGTGCCGGGCGAGCCGTTGACTCCTGGCAAAACCGCCCGCGGAGCTCCCTCGCCGCCGGTGACATTCGTTATGACAGTGACGCGCGATGTTCGGTTGCATGCGGCCCCGGACAGCCCGAATTAGGGGTCGCTAGCCGACATAAAGCCCATGAAACAGTGCCGCGCTGAACGGTAAAGGGGTGTCGGTCGATTCCTAGCGACTGGTTAAGTCACTCCGGTATTACCGGGTGAGCCGGCTAGGCCGTCGGGCGTTCCACCGTTCCCGCCCTGTCCGGCAGTGGCATCGGGCAGAACAGATGCGTAGGCGTTGCCACCGGTGCCGCCGGTGCCGCCGGTGTCGCCGCTCCCCAGGCCGTCGCCGCCGTTGCCGCCGTTGCCGCCGGTGGCGAGTCCGTTTCCAGGGTTGGTCGCGGTGCCGCCGATACCGCCGTTGCCGGCGGGGGAGTTGGCACCGTTTATGTTGCCGCCGGCTCCGCCACCGCCGCCGACGGCGTTACCCGTAGAGGAGGCGTTAACGATCGTCGCGTTGCCGCCGGCCCCGCCGGAGCCGTAAACCTCGAAGTCGATGAAGGCGGAGCCGCCGGAGCCGCCGACGCCGCCGGCGCCGCCGACAGCGCTATGCGTGTTGGCGCCATTGTCGATTGTCGCGCTGCCGCCGGCGCCACCGTCCCCGCCGCCGCCGTCGCTGGCGGCCCCGCCCGCTGCGCCGGTGCCGGCGACGACGTTCCCCGTTCCGGTGGTGCTCGCGCTACCGCCGGCACCGCCGGTCCCGCCGTAGGTGCCGGTGGCGCCGGCGCCACCGTTGCCGGCGGTGGCGGTGTGCGAATTGGCGCTGTTCTCGATGGACGCGCTGCCGCCGGTGCCGCCGGCGCCGCCGGTGCCGGTAGTGCCGCCGCTGGTGCCGGCCGCGCCATTGGTGCCGACGGCGGTGCCGGTTCCGGTGTTGACCGCCGACCCGCCGGACCCGCCGTTGCCGCCTTGTTCGGGGCCGGTGCCGCCGGTCCCGGCGCCGCCGCCGAGGGCTTCTCCGGCTCCGGCGTTGTTCGCAGTACCGCCGTTGCCGCCGGCGCCGCCGCCGTAGAGGGTCGAGGTGCCACCCGCTCCGCCTTGGCCGCCGATGGCTTCAGCCGTTGAGGAGGAACTGTCGATTGTCCCCGTCCCGCCGTCCCCGCCGGATCCGTAAACCTGGAAATCGAGATAGCTACCAGTGCCCTGGCCGCCGTTGCCGCCGGTGCCGCCGACAGCGTTATTCGTATTGGCGGCGTTGTTGATTTCCGCGTTACCGCCGGCGCCCCCGTCCCCGCCGCCGCCGGTGCTGCCGGTGCCGCCGTTGCCGCCGGTGCCGGCGACGACGTTCCCGCTTCCTGTGGTGTTCGCGTTGCCGCCGGCGCCGCCGTCCCCGCCGCTGGTGCCGTTCGCGCCAGCCCCGCCGGCCCCACCGGTAGCGATCGCGGCTGAGGACGTGTTCTGCACAGACGCGTTACCGCCGGCGCCGCCGGCGCCGCCAGTGCCGGTAGTGCCGCCGCTGGTGCCAGCCGCGCCGCCGCCGCCGGCGGCGATCCCGGTTCCGGTGTTGACCGCCGACCCGCCGGACCCGCCGTTGCCGCCTTGTTCGGGGCCGGTGCCGCCGGTCCCGCCGGCGCCGCCGAGGGCTTCTCCGGCTCCGGCGTTGTTCGCAGTACCGCCGTTGCCGCCGGCGCCGCCGCCGTAGAGGGTCGAGGTGCCACCCGCTCCGCCTTGGCCGCCGATGGCTTCAGCCGTTGAGGCGGAACTGTCGATTGTCCCCGTCCCGCCGTCCCCGCCGGATCCGTAAACCTGGAAATCGAGATAGCTACCAGTGCCCTGGCCGCCGTTGCCGCCGGTGCCCCCGACAGCGTTATTCGTATTGGCGGCGTTGTTGATTTCCGCGTTACCGCCGACCCCGCCGTGCCCGCCGCCGGTGCTGCCGGTGCCGCCGTTTCCGCCGGTTCCCGCGCTGACCTGACCGGTTCCGGTGGTGAACGTGTTACCGCCGCCACCGCCGTTTCCGCCGTAGGCGCCGCTACCGCCGTTCCCGCCGTTGCCGCCGGTGGCGGCGCCCGTCGAGGCGCTGTTCTCGATATCGGCGCCGCCGCCCGACCCGCCGACGGCGCCGGTCGCGGTTCCGCCGGCGGTCGCGCTGCCGCCGCTGCCGCCGGTGCCGCCGGTGGCGCTTCCAATTCCATCGTTGGTCGCGTCGCCACCGTTGCCGCCGGCGCCACCGATGGTGCCGGCTGTGGTGTTGCCGCCGTCGCCGCCGTTGCCGCCGATGGCGCTGGCAGTGGAGCCGGCGGCATCGATCTTCGCGGTGCCGCCGTTCCCGCCGTAGGCGTTGGCCGCGAATTGCTGGTCGGCGCCGGTCCCGGCGTTACCGCCGGTGCCGCCGACGGCGTTATGCGTATTGGCGGCGTTGTCGATTTCGGCGTTGCCGCCGTTGCCGCCCTCGCCTCCGGCGTCGACGGTGCCCTGGGCGCCTGTTCCACCGTTGCCCGCGATGACGCTTCCGATTCCAGAGGTGTAGGCGTTACCGCCACCGGCGCCGTTGCCACCCTCGGTCCCGTCGCCGCCGTCGCCGCCGTTACCGGCGGTCGCGGTACCCGTCGAGGCGCTGTTGGTGATGTTGGCGGCGCCGCCAGCCCCGCCATTGCCGCCGATGCCGTTGGCCGAGCTGCCGCCGGATCCGCCGGTCCCGCCGGTGGCGCTTCCGGTCGAGTCGTTGTACCCATTGCCACCGTTGCCGCCGTAGCCGCCGCCGGCGTCGCCGTTGCCGCCGTTGCCGCCGTTGCCGCCGTTCCCGACCGAGCCGCCGTTGCCGCCGTGACCGCCGGTCCCGCCGTCGCCGCCGGCGCTGGTGTCGGAGTAGCCGTTGCCGCCGTTGCCGCCGTTTCCGCCACTGTTGGGTGTGCCGCCGGCGGCGCCGGCGCCACCGGTTGTGGCGCCGGTTCCACCCGCGCCGCCCGGTCCGCCATTACCTGGATTGCCGCCGTTGCCGCCGCTGCCGCCGTCGATGTTGGTGGAGGTGCCGGTAGCGCCCACCCCGCCATTTCCGCCGGCCCCGGCGGTGCCGCCAGCCCCGCCCGTGCCGCCGTCGCCGTTAGCGCCGGCATGTCCGAACAGGCGCGAGCCGCTGCCACCTACCCCACCGTTACCGCCGGTGCCGCCTTGGCCGCCGTCGCCACCGGTGCCGCCGTCGCCGCCGTCGCCGTTGTTGACGCTGTACACCCCGGCCGCGCCATCTCCACCGGCCCCACCGGTCCCGCCGACCCCGCCCGTGCCACCGACACCGCCGGCCCCGCCGTTGCCGAAGAACAACCCACCGGTACCTCCGGCCCCGCCGTTTCCACCGATCCCACCGGTGCCGCCGGTCCCTCCCGCGGTCCCGGTACCGCCGGCAAAGCCGACCCCACCGGCCCCGCCGGCCCCGCCATTGCCGAACAGGGCGGCCGATCCGCCGGCCCCACCTCTACCGCCGTTGGGGTTGGCGGCGGTGCCGGCCACCCCGGACCCGCCGTTGCCGCCGTTACCGAACAGCCACCCGCCGGCCCCACCGGCCTGGCCGGTGCCGGCGGCCCCGTTGGCGCCATTGCCGAACAGCGGACGCCCCGTCAGATCCTTCACCGGCGAAAACGCCGCCAGATCCTGCGCTTGGTGTTCTAAGGCCTGTAGCGGCGAGACATTGGCCGCCTCGGCGGTCGCATACGCACTGCTTGCGTTGCTCAGGGTTTGCACGAAGTCGGCATGAAACGCCGCGGCCTGCGCGCTCAGCGTCTGGAATTGCTGGGCGTGGCTGGAAAACAGCGCCGCGATGGCCGCCGACACCTCGTCCTCGGCGGCGACCGCCAGTGAGGTGGTGGGGGCCGCAGCACTCGTATGGGCCTGGTTCAGCGACGAGCCGATGCTCGCCACCTCCGACGCCGCCGCTGCCAACCTGTCCTGTGCTGCGATCACAAACGACATCGCTGCTCCTCCGCGATTGTGTCGATGTCCGTGCGCCCGAGGGTACGAGTTTAGGGCGTAATCGATGACTTTGGAATGAAATGTTTGGAAAGCTTGCAATGGGCAGTCTGCTGTGCAATGACTTGGCGGGATCGAACCCCGCTTCTTCCGCTCAGGAACACAGAGGACACCGATGATCACCGCCGGGTTGGTATTCGCCGCGCTGGCCGCGCTGCTGCACGTCTACATCTTCACGATGGAATCGCTGACCTGGACCTCGGCGCGGACGCGCGCGACGTTCGGCACCACGGTTGAGGAAGCCGAAACCACGAAGCTGCTGGCGTTGAACCAGGGCTTCTACAATTTGTTCCTGGCGATCGTCAGCGGCACCGGCATCGCCGCGGTTGCCATGGGGCACAATGCAGTTGGCGCCGCGCTCATTTTCGCCGGCGTCGGATCGATGGCCGCCGCCGCGGTGGTGCTGCTGCTGTCGTCACCGGACAAGGCGCGGGCGGCGCTGACGCAGGGCACCTTTCCGCTGATCGCTGTCGTGTTGCTCGTGCTTGGTCTAATCCTGTAGCGGCCACAGCACTTTCGAAAGGGCGCACGCCGACGGCTCTTTACTGACGGGGAGCCGGCGCAGCGACTGCCGCCGGCGCCGTTGCCGCCTTGCCCGCCGTCTTCAGACGACGGCCTCGAGTGTCGGGCGGGTTATGGAAGCTCACGGTCGGGGTACTCGTGTGTATGCCGGCGAAGCCGGCGTCTACCTAGGAGATGTCATGAAAGAAGCGGAAATGGACCGCCCCAGCATGTCGGGTATGCCTCGCTCCCGTGGCGCGGTCAGCGGATTGCTCCTGGTCATCCTCGGTGCCTGGGGTGCGTTGATACCGTTCGTCGGGCCCCACTTCAACTTCGCCTATACGCCCGATCGGGACTGGGTGTGGAGCATCGCACGGGGCTGGCTGGAGGTGCTGCCGGGAACCGCAGCCGTCGTCGGCGGCCTGCTGCTGATCGCGGCCGGCAGTCGTTTCAGCGCGATGTTGGGCGCTTGGCTCGCGGCGCTGGCCGGCGCCTGGTTTGTGGTCGGCTGCCAGCTCGCCCCGCTGTTGGGGATCGGGTCCGCCGGCGACCCGATTGCTGCCACGGAGCGCAAGCAGGTTGTGCTGCAGATTTCGTACTTCTCCGGTCTCGGTGTTCTCATCGTCTTCGTCGCAGGCGTCGCGTTGGCGCGCACGGCTGCGCGACTGGCACGCGACGTGCAACCCGCGCAACCAGTTCAGCCCATGCAACCAATGCATCCCGGAGCACCGGCGGCGGTCGCTCGACCGTATTACTCCGGGTTGGAAGAGCCGCAGCGCGAGGTGTCACCGGAGGCGCTCACCACGCCGGCGCCGAGAGCCGAGGAGCCCAAGTCCCGCGGCTGGCGCCGGCGTCACAACGTCACAGAAGTCCAAGCACCCGCAGGTCGCTGACGTACTTCGCGATGATCGGCGGCGTGATGTGTGGAATGTCTTTGTCGGGGCCCACTTTCGCGTCCTGCACGGCCGCACGGAACCGATCCGTCGGGGCCATCGACCCGTTCCTCGGCTTTTCCGGCTTCTGATAGTTGTGCAGCAACGGCAACAGCGAGCCGTTGCGCTGCTTCTCGGGCAGCCCACGCAGTGCGGTCTCGAAGCGCTGCAGCCAGTCGCCGTAGCCAGCGATCCGGTGGATCGACGACCCCCCATCAATTAGCCAGTCGACGAACTCGTCCATCCCGATGCCATCGTCGTACGGGTTCATCACGTGGTACGTGTGGAAGGCGCGACGGTGCTGCCCCAAGCCCTGGGCGCCTAGGGTTGACACCGCTTCGGCGATGAACTCGACGGGCAGGCCGTCGTAGTGGGCCCGTTGCCGGTTCCCGTCGGCGTCGAGCTCGTAGAATGAGCCGGGCGCAATGCCGGTGGCCGCCAAGCTCAGCATCATCCGGGTGAACATGTCCGGCACGTTGAGCTGACCCGCGTAGGTGGTATCGGCCAAGATCATGTCGCAACGGAAGACGGCGACGGGCAGGCCGCACAGCTCGTGGGCCTCCCGCAGCAGTACCTCGCCGGCCCACTTGCTGTTGCCGTAGCCGTTGGCGTAGCCGTCGTTGATCTTGCGGGTCGCGCTGATCTGCCGGACGTCGGCGTCTTCGGTGAACTTCGCCGGCGCGATCTGGTCGCCCACCCCGATCGTCGACACGTAGGTGTACGGCTTCAGCGTGCTGGTCAGCGCGATCCGGATCAATTCAGCGGTGCCCAGCGCGTTGGGTCCGAACAGCTCGCTGTAGGGCAGCACGTGGTTGACCAGGGCGGCGGGGTCGACGATCAGGTCGACCGTGTCAGCCAGTCGCTGCCAGGTCTGCTCATCCAGGCCGAGGTTGGCCTCGCCCTTGTCGCCGGCGATGACCTGCAGATGGTCGGCGGCCAGCTGCTGGTAGTGCGCCAGCAGCTTTGGGTCGCCGCTGTCGAAGATTCGGTCCAGACGGGCCCGCGCGTCCTGGTCGGACTTGGCCCGCACCAAGGCGATCACCGTGCCATCGACCAGGTCCATCCGCTCCAGCCATTCCAGAGCCAGGTAGCGGCCCAGGAAGCCGGTCGCGCCGGTCAGCAGGACCGTGCGCACCGCGGCACTGGCCCGCGGCAGTGTCGGTGCGGCGGCCAGCGTGCCGGCGTCGATGAATCTGTCCAAGGTGAGGTCACTAGCATGTACCTCCACCGCGTCCCGGCCGTGCACCGAGGCGAACGAGGGCCGCTTGCTGCCGTGCCGCTCGCCCTCGATGTAGCGGGCGATGGCCCTCAGGTCATTGGCCGGGCTGACGATGACGCCCACCGGCACGTCGATGTCGAAGATCTCGCGCAGCAAGTTGCCGAACGTCAAGGCGGACAACGAGTCTCCGCCCAGGTCGGTGAAGTGCGCATCGGGAGTCAGATCGGTTGCCGCAGTCCCCAGCATGGCGGCCGCGGCCCGGCTCACCGTTTGCAGCACGGGCGCGTCGGCGCCGCCGCGGCGCAATTCGCTCAGCTCGTTGGCCTGGCCCGCGGCCAGATCGGTGTAGAGCTGTTCCAGTCGCTCGCCGTAGTGCTGCTTGAGCTTTGGCCACGCCAGCTTGCGGATACCGGTCAACAGACCGTTCTCCACGGTGAACGGAATGGTCTCGATGATGAAGTCACGCGGCACCTCGTAGGACTGCAGGCCGGATTCTTTGGCGACGCGCTGCAGTGAATCGGCGATCAGCGGCTTGAGTGTCTGAATGTCGTTAAGCTCCAACACTTCTTCGGTGGGCACCACCACGGCCAACAGGTAGGGGTGAGCGCTGTTGCCATAGACGTAGATCTGCCGGACCAGTGGGCTGTTGCCGAATTCGGCCTCCAGCTTCGCGACGGTGACGAACTCGCCCTGTGCCAGCTTCAGCACGTTGTTGCGGCGGTCGACGTACACCAGCCGGTTGGGAGCGATCTCGGCGACGACGTCCCCGGTCCGGTAGTAGCCGTCGGCATCGAACACCTCGGCGGTGACCTCGGGCCGCTTGTAATAGCCCGGAAACAGGTTCTCGGTCTTGAGCAGCAGCTCGCCGCGCGGATGGGGCCGGTCGGTGCTGAAGTAGCCGAGGTCCGGAACGTCGGCCAGTTTGTAGTCGATGACCGGTGGACGTTGCACTTCGCCGTCGAACAAGACCATGCCGGCCTCGGTGGACCCGTAGCCGTCCAGCAGATGCATCTCGAGCAGGGCTTCGACCCAGGCCTTCAGCTCCGGGGAAGTGGGCGCCGAGCCCGTCATTGCGAAGATGTACCGGCCGCCCAGGAGGTACTGGCGCTGCTCGTCCATGACTTCGCGCTCGACGGCCGCGCGGGCGCCGGAGTCGGTGGGGTCCGTGCGGAGGCGATCGACCTTGCGCTGGTATTCGCCGTACAGGGTCTCCCAGATTCGCGGCACGAAGTTCAGTTCGGTGGGCCGGACCAGTTCGAGGTCCTCGAGCAGCGTCGACAGGTCGCTCTTGGCGGCGAAGTAGGCGGTGCCGCCGTTGCCGAGCGTGCCGTAGAGGGTTCCGCGTCCCATGACGTGGCTCATCGGCATGAAGTTCAGGGTGATCGACGCGGCGCTCGGCCCGAACCAATTCCTGGCCGACCTGCACCACATCTTGCCGACGCTGTGCTGCAGATACATCGCGCCTTTGGGTGCGCCGGTGCTGCCCGAGGTGTAGATCAGCAGGGCCAGTGCGTCTTCGGCGCTAGGGTTCGCCACCGGAATCGCGCGCAGCGCCGTTCCGCGCTCGAGCAAGTCGGCCAGCGTCTGGACCACCACTGGGGTGTCGGCCAACCGAGCACGAGCGGCCTGCACGGCCTCCCGCTCGTCGTCGACCTCGGGGTGGTAGTCGAAGACGAGCAGCTTGGCGGGCGCGTGGCCGGTCAGGATCAACTCAACGGCGTCGGGCAGCTGGTTGACGCTCGCCGCGATCACGATGGGCTCGGTTTCCGTCACGATCGGGCGCAGCTGGCTGGTTGCGGCGCTGGTCTGTAGCGGCACCGCCACCGCACCGACCAGGCTCAGCCCCACGTCGATGGTGGTGAAGTCGATGCTGGTGAAGCCGAGCACGGCGACTCGGTCGCCGGCGCGCACGGAGTCGTTGGTCAGGGCACGCGCGAATGCGCCGGCGCGATCGCCCAGCTCACGGTAGGTGATGGTCTCGAACCGGGGGAGTAGCTCCAGCACGGTGCGCCCGGTCTTCGGGTCCTTGACGAATTCGACGACGCGCTGGCCCAGCGCTGGGCGGTCCGCGTAACCCTGCAGGACGGTCTGGATGATCTGCGGCAGTCGCAGCCCCGTTTGGTCAACGGCTTCGGCGACGAGCGGGCTCGGCCTGGCGGCGGCGAACTGCGGGTCGTTGGCGTCCAGGTTCTCGATGCGGCGTGCAAGCACCTCTTCACTGGTAGTAGTCGACATAGCGGTTTCCCCTTATAAACACTAAAACTTTCGATTCACGCGAAGTTGCGCTTACCCTTAGAACATTAGTTTTGCTAACGGTATTTCTCAACGGCCGGGCCCGGATGTGTGAGATCCCACACCAGGGTCACGCGCTTGGTCCCTAGAGGTCGGCCAGGATCCCGGAAATGACTTCTAGGCCCTCGGTCAGGAGCTCGTCGCTGATGGTCAGTGGAGGCAGCAGTCGGATGATGTTGCCGAACATTCCGCAGGTCAACACGATGACGCCGGCCGCGTGCGCCGCGGTGGCCAACTTCGCGGTCAGTTCGGGGTCAGGGTCGGTGGTGCCGGACTTGACCAACTCCACCGCGATCATGGCGCCGCGGCCACGGACGTCACCGAGGCGGTCGTCGTCGGCCTGCAGCCGCAACAGCCGCTCGGTCGCCAGGCGTTCAATCTGTTGGGCCCGCTCGATCAAGCCGTCGCTTTCGATGGTCGCGATGCTGGCCAGCGCCGCCGCGCAGGCGACCGGGTTACCGCCGAACGTGCCGCCCAGGCCACTGACGTGCGGGGCGTCCATGATCTCGGCCCGGCCGGTCACCGCCGACAGCGGCAATCCGCCGGCGATGCCTTTGGCGGTGCAGATCAGGTCGGGTTCTAGACCGTTGGGGCCCTCGTGCTCGCAGGCGAACATCGCGCCCGTGCGCGCAAAGCCGCTTTGCACCTCGTCGGCGATGAACACCACGTTGTTCTTGCGGCACCAGTCCAACAGGGTGGGCAAGAACCCCTCGGCCGGAACGATGAACCCGCCTTCGCCCTGGATCGGCTCGATGACGACCGCGGCCAGGTTGTCGGCGCCGACCTGTTTCTCGAAGACGCTGATGGCCCGCGCGGCGGCCAGTTCGCCGTTGGTGGCCAGCTCCTTGTCGAGCAGGCCGTCCCGGTATGGGTAGGACACCGGCGCGCGGTAGATCTCCGGCGCGAACGGGCCGAAGCCGCTTTTGTAGGGCATCGACTTGGCGGTCAGCGCCATCGTCATGTTGGTGCGACCGTGGTATGCGTGGTCGAACGCCATCACGGCGGACTTGTGGGTGTAGGACCGTGCGACCTTGATGGCGTTTTCGACCGCCTCGGCGCCGGAGTTGAACAGCACCGAGCGCTTCTCGCCCGAACCCGGGGTGATCCGGTTGAGCTCTTCGGCGACGGCGATGTACTGCTCGTACGGCGTCACCATGAAGCAGGTATGGGTGAAGTCGGCGACCTGCGCGCGCACGGCGTCCACGACACGGGGCGCGGAGTTGCCGATCGTGGTGACGGCGATGCCCGACCCGAGGTCGATGAGCCGGTTGCCGTCGACGTCCTCGACGATGCCGCCGCCCGCGCGCGCCACATACACCGGCAGGGTGATGCCGACACCGTGGGATACCGCTGCGACCCGGCGTTTGTCTAGTTCGAGGGACACCCGACCCGGGATTTCGGTGACCAGCTGGCGACTCTGCTCGAGGCTGGCCACCGCATTCTCCTCACCGCGGCGCGCTCGCCGCGTCGCGGTTAAAAGCCTACTTTCGCCGGGCCCGGTCGGCGACCGGCACGGGGCCGGTCGGTAACGACCTGCGCTGATGGCACACTGGATCGTTGCGAGGTGTCCGAGTTCCGGGTCGGCCCGGCACGGACCTCGAAATACCGGCCAATACCGATGGGAAAGACAGGCGCGTCGATGGGTAACTATGTCTTGTTCGTGCCGTTCCTGCTCATCATGGGCGGGCTCATGTGGCGTGCGTCGCGTCGGCAGCGAACGGCGATGCAGGCCACTATCGACCTGCACGACTCGTTGCAGCCGGGCGACCGGGTGCACACCACCTCCGGCCTGCAGGCCACCGTCGTCGGGTTCACTGACGACACCGTCGACCTCGAGATCGCGCCCGGCGTGGTGACCACCTGGATGAAGTTGGCGATCCGCGACAAAATCCTGCCCGAGGACATCGAAGACCTGGACGAGGAGCTGGACGACGCTGACGGGTCTGAGGGGTTCCCCGACCAGAGCCGGATAACCAAACACGACACGTAGGCTCTCTGCGGAGCTGTTTGCGGCTAATAACCGATCTCAAGGAGATACAAGGAACGTGGCATCGTCTTCGGCGCCGGTGCACCCCGCCCGCTACCTGTCGGTTTTCCTGCTGATGCTGGTCGGCGTTTACCTGCTGGTGTTCCTGACCGGGGACAAGCGGGTCGCTCCCAAGCTCGGCATAGATCTTCAGGGTGGCACCCGCGTCACGTTGACCGCGCGCACGCCCGACGGTTCGCGGCCGAGCCGGGATGCCTTGTCCCAGGCGCAGCAGATCATCAGCGCGCGGGTCAACGGGCTTGGCGTCTCCGGTTCGGAGGTCGTCGTCGACGGCGACAACCTGATCATCACGGTGCCCGGGAACGACGGCAGCGAGGCCCGCAACCTCGGGCAAACCGCACGGCTGTTCATCCGGCCGGTGCTCAACTCGATGCCGGCGCAGGGGGCCGAACCCAAGCCGCCAGCTCACCAGCCCGGCGGATCGCCGCCCGGCCAGCAGGCACCGCCGCCCGGCCAGCCGGCGCCGCCCGGACAACCCGCCCCACTCGCGCCGCCCGGCAAGCCGGGGGCCCAACCACGGCCCTACCCGCAAGACCCCCCGCCGCCGGCCCCGCCCGCCCCTCCCGCGCCCAGCCCAGTGCCGCCCGCAACCGGGGCACCCGCCGGTGACGCGCCGCCGGCCGACGAGCCGGCGCCCGCAGATCCACGCAAAGATCTCGCCGAGCGCATCGCTCAGGAGAAGAAGTGGCGGCAGAACACCAGCCAGTACATCCAGATGGTGGCCCTGCAGTTCGAGGCCAGCCGCTGTGACAAGAAGGACATTCTGGCCGGCAACGACGACCCGACCCTGCCCCTGGTGACCTGCTCGACCGACCATAAAGCCGCCTACCTGCTGGGGCCGTCGATCATCAGTGGTGACCAGATCCAGGACGCCTCGTCGGGCATGAACACCCACGGCATCGGCTACATCGTGGACGTGCAATTCAAGTCCGCGGCGTCGAATACCTGGGCTGATTTCACGGCCGCCCATATCGGCACCCAGACCGCGTTCACCCTGGACTCGCAGGTTGTCAGCGCTCCGATGATCCAAGAGGCAATACCCGGCGGCCGCACCCAGATCACCGGCGGAGATCCGCCTTTCACGGCATCGAGCGCGCGCCAGCTGGCTAACGTACTCAAATACGGGTCGCTGCCGTTGTCCTTCGAATCGTCGGAAGCCCAAACCGTTTCGGCGACATTGGGATTGACGTCGCTGCGGGCGGGTCTATTCGCTGGTGCGATCGGGCTGGTCCTGGTGCTGCTGTACTCGTTGGCGTATTACCGGGTGCTGGGATTGCTGACGGCTTTGTCGCTTACCGCTTCCGGCGCAATGATTTTCGCGATCCTGGTGCTGCTCGGCCGATATATCAACTACACCCTGGACCTGGCGGGTATCGCGGGTCTGATCATCGGTATCGGTACCACCGCTGACTCGTTCGTGGTGTTCTTCGAACGCATCAAAGATGAAATCCGCGAAGGCCGCTCGTTCCGGTCGGCGGTTCCGCGCGGCTGGGTGCGGGCCCGCAAGACGATCGTGTCCGGCAACGCGGTGACCTTCCTGGCTGCCGCGGTGCTGTACTTCCTGGCGATCGGCCAGGTGAAGGGATTCGCCTTCACGCTGGGCCTCACCACGATCCTCGACCTGGTGGTGGTGTTCCTGGTGACCTGGCCGCTGGTCTACCTGGCATCTAAGTCGCCGACGCTGGCAAAGCCGGCGTACAACGGGTTGGGGGCTGTTCAGCAGGTCGCCCGCGAACGCCGGGCTTCTCAGCTGCAGACGGGACGGGGGCAGCGCTGATGGTTTCCAAGGCTTCCGAAGATAGAGCCGACCAGGCGAAGAAAACCGGCGTCGACGCCGGAAAGCCGGCGTCCGACACGCCGCGGCACAGCTTTCTTTCGCGCCTCTACACCGGCACCGGAGCGTTCGAGGTCATCGGCCGGCGCCGACTCTGGTACGGCATCAGCGGCGCGATCGTCGCGATCGCGGTTGTCAGCATCCTGGTGCGGGGCTTTACTTTCGGGATCGATTTCAAGGGCGGCACCACGATGTCGTTTCCCGCCGCGAGTGGGACGGGCACCGTCCAGACTTCGCAGGTGCAGGACGTCTTCAAAAAGACCCTGGGCCATGACCCCGCCTCGGTCGTGACCGTCGGCAGCGGTGCTTCGGCGACGGTGCAGATCAGTTCCGAAACGCTGTCCAACGACCAGACGACGAAGCTGCGTAACGCGTTGTTCGACGCGTTCCAGCCCAAGGGCGCCGACGGCAAGCCCAGCAAGGCGGCGATCAGCGACTCCGCGGTATCAGAGACCTGGGGCGATCAGATCACCAAGAAGGCGCTGATCGCACTGGGTATCTTCCTGGTGCTGGTCGGCCTCTACATCACCGTGCGGTACGAGCGCTACATGGCCATTTCGGCGCTGACGACGATGGTTTTCGACCTGACAGTCACCGCCGGCGTGTATTCGCTGGTGGGCTTCGAGGTCAGCCCGGCCACCGTGATCGGCCTGCTGACGATCCTCGGGTTCTCGCTCTACGACACCGTCATCGTGTTCGACAAGGTCGAAGAGAACACCCACGGCTTCCAACACACCGCTCGGCGTACCTTCGCCGAGCAGGCCAACCTGGCGATCAACCAGACATTCATGCGCTCGATCAACACCAGCCTGATCTCGGTGCTGCCCATCCTGGCGCTGATGGTGGTGGCCGTGTGGCTGCTGGGCGTAGGGACGCTGAAGGACCTGGCACTGGTTCAGCTGGTTGGCATCATGGTGGGCACCTACTCGTCGATCTTCTTCGCGACTCCGCTGCTGGTCACGCTGCGTGAGCGCACCGAGCTGGTGCGCGCTCACACGCGCCGGGTCGGCAGACGGCGCAGCCCGGGCTCGCGGGACGCCGACGAGCAGGTCGTCTCGGACGAAAAAGCCACACCCTCCGATGAACCGGCCGATGCGCCCTCCGATGAGGAAGACGTCACCGAAGCCGCGCAGGAGAGCCCACAAGCTCTCGCGGCGTCTGAGAAGCCCGCGCCGAACAAACCGGCCCCGGGTGCACGGCCGGTGCGCCCCACCGGTACCCGGCGTCCCACCGGCAAGCGAAACGTGGGCCGGCGGTAAGCCCAGATGGCCACCAGGTGGGCTGGCTGGACGTCCGCGGCTTTGGCGGCGACGCTGGCTGCGGCCGTCAGCCTGACCGGGTGTTCGGGTAGCGCCGCCTCCCAGATCGATTACGTGGTCGACGGCTCCTTGGTCACCTACAACACCAACACCATCGTCGGCGCCGCATCAGCGGGGGCGCAGGCATTTGCCCGCACGCTCACCGGGTTCGGGTATCACGGCCCCGACGGGCAGGTCGTCGCCGACCACGACTTCGGCACGGTGTCGGAGGTGGGTGGTGCACCCCTGGTGCTCGATTATCAGATTGCCGACAACGCCGTCTATTCCGACGGCAAGCCGGTGACCTGTGACGACCTGGTGCTGACGTGGGCCGCCCAATCCGGCCGCTATCCCGGCTTCGACGCCGCCACCCAGGCCGGCTACGTCGACATCGCAAACATCGAGTGCTTACCTGGGCAGAAGAAGGCCCGGGTGTCGTTTGCCCCGGACCGCTCCGTCGTCGACTACACCCAGCTGTTCGCCGCAACCTCGATGATGCCGTCGCACGTCATCGCCGACCAGCTGAATATCGATGTGACGGCGGCGCTGCTGAGCAACAATGGGCCGTTGGTAGAGCAGATCGCGCGGCTGTGGAACACGACCTGGGACCTCAAGCCCGGCCTCAAGCCCGAGGAAGTCGGCAAACGCTTCCCGTCGTCGGGACCGTACAAGATCGACTCCGTCCTGGATGGTGGCGCGGTGGTGCTGGTCGCCAACGACCGCTGGTGGGGCCCCAAGGCGATCACCAAGCGGATAACGGTGTGGACGCAGGGCCCGGACATCCAGGACCGGGTCAACAGCCGCAGCGTTGACGTGGTCGACGTCGCCGCCGGATCGTCGGGAGCGCTGACCACCCCGGACAACTACGAACGCACCGACTCGCCGTCGGCCGGGATCGAACAGGTGATCTTCGCCCCGCAAGGGTCGCTGTCGCAGCCTCGAGCCCGCCGCGCGTTCGCGCTCTGCACGCCACGCGACTCGATCGCCCGCGACGCGGGGGTGGCGATCGCCAATTCACGCCTGGCGCCGGCCACCGAGGACGGCGTCGCCCTGAGCGACGGTGCCGCCGAGGCCGGTCCGTTCGGCAAGGCGGATCCCGCCGCGGCCCGCGATGGGTTGGGCGGTGCGCCGCTGGCGGTGCGCATCGGCTATCAGGGACCCAATGCGCGGCTTGCGGTCACCGTCGGGGCGATCACCACGTCGTGCTCGGCGGCCGGTATCACCGTCACGAACGTCACGTTGGACTCCTCGGGTGCGCAGGCGCTCAGGGAAGGAAAGATCGACGCCCTGTTGGCGAGCACCGGTGGTGCGACCGGCAGCGGGTCGAGTGGATCGTCGGCAATGGATGCCTACGACCTGCACACCGGCAACGGAAATAACCTGTCCGGTTACACAAATGGCCAGGTAGACGGCATAATCGCAAAGCTGGCCGTATCCGCTGACCCGGCCGAGCGGGTGCGGCTGCTTGCCCAGGCCGCCCCGATCCTGTGGGCGGACCTGCCGACGTTGCCGCTCTACCGGCAGCAGCGCACGTTGCTGATGTCGAAGAAGATGTTCGCCGTGAGCAGAAATCCGACCCGTTGGGGCGCCGGCTGGAACATGGACCGATGGGCGCTGAGGCAAGTATGACCGGCGCCGGAAGTGGGCCGCTGTCCGGCGTCATTGCGTCGTTGACCCGGGAGGTAGCCGATTTTCCCAAGCCGGGAATCCAGTTCAAAGACCTGACCCCGTTGTTCGCCGACGGGGCCGCGATGGGCGCGGTCACCGACGCACTCGCCGACATCGCGTCCGGCGCGGACCTGGTGGCCGGCATCGACTCTCGTGGGTTCCTGGTGGCAGCGGCGGTGGCCGCCCGGCTGGGCATCGGCGTGCTGGCCGTTCGCAAGGGCGGCAAGCTGCCGCCGCCGGTTTACGCCGAGCGCTACGACCTGGAGTACGACAGCGCCACCCTGGAAATCCCCGCCGCCGGTATCGAGTTGGCGGGCCGCAGCGTTGTGCTCATCGACGACGTATTGGCCACCGGCGGCACGCTTTCGGCCGCAAACCGGTTGCTTGAGCGCGCGGGAGCCGACGTTACCGGGTGCGCGGTAGTCGTGGAACTCAGCGCCCTGGGTGGTCGCGCGGCGATCGCGCCGTTGCAGGTACACAGCTTGAACCGGGTCTAACCGGGCTATTCTCGAGATCGGAGGTGACCAACGTGGCGGACGAACAGGGCACGGTGCAAGCCGTTGACGAGCCTGCCGAAGCCCAGCCGGTCGAGGCCCTGAAGACGACCAGCAGCGCGTCGCGCCGGGTCCGGGCCCGGTTGGCCCGGCGGATGACCGCCCAGCGCAGCGCCCTCAATCCTGTGCTTGAGCCGCTGGTGGCGGTTCACCGGGAGATCTATCCCAAGGCGAACCTCTCGATGCTCAGCCGCGCGTTCGAGGTCGCCGATGAACGGCATGCCACGCAGTTGCGGCATTCCGGTGATCCCTACATCACCCACCCGCTGGCGGTCGCCAACATTCTGGCCGAATTGGGCATGGATACCACCACTTTGGTGGCTGCACTGCTGCACGACACCGTCGAGGACACCGGTTACACGCTTGAGGCGCTGTCTGAGGAGTTCGGCGACGAGGTCGGACATCTCGTCGACGGCGTGACCAAACTGGACAAGGTGGTGCTGGGCAACGCCGCCGAGGGCGAGACTATCCGCAAGATGATCACCGCGATGGCCCGCGATCCGCGGGTGCTGGTGATCAAGGTGGCCGACCGGCTGCACAACATGCGCACCATGCGGTTCCTGCCGCCGGAGAAGCAGGCACGCAAGGCCCGCGAGACGCTGGAAGTGATTGCGCCGCTGGCGCACCGGCTGGGGATGGCCAGCGTCAAGTGGGAGTTGGAAGACCTGTCGTTCGCGATCTTGCACCCCAAGAAGTACGAGGAGATCGTTCGGCTGGTCGCCGGCCGCGCGCCGTCCCGGGATACCCATCTGGCCAAGGTCCGTGCCGAGATCACCGCGGCACTCAACGCGTCGAAGGTCAAGGCGACGGTCGAGGGTCGCCCCAAGCACTACTGGTCGATCTATCAGAAGATGATCGTCAAGGGGCGCGACTTCGACGACATCCACGACCTGGTCGGCATTCGCATTCTGTGTGACGAGATCCGGGACTGCTACGCCGCTGTCGGCGTGGTGCATTCGCTGTGGCAGCCGATGGCGGGGCGGTTCAAGGATTACATCGCGCAGCCCAGATATGGCGTCTACCAGTCGTTGCACACCACGGTCGTGGGGCCGGAGGGCAAACCGCTGGAGGTGCAGATCCGCACCCGCGACATGCACCGAACCGCTGAATACGGCATCGCCGCGCATTGGCGCTACAAGGAAGCCAAGGGCCGCAACGGTGTTCCGCACCAAAACGCCGCCGCCGAGATCGACGACATGGCCTGGATGCGTCAGCTGCTCGACTGGCAACGGGAGGCCGCCGACCCGGGCGAGTTCCTGGAGTCATTGCGCTACGACCTTGCGGTGCAAGAGCTCTTCGTGTTCACACCCAAGGGCGACGTCGTCACCCTGCCGGCCGGATCGACACCGGTGGACTTTGCCTACGCGGTGCACACCGAAGTCGGGCACCGCTGCATCGGCGCCAGGGTCAACGGACGCCTGGTGGCGCTCGAACGCAAGCTGGAAAACGGCGAAGTGGTAGAGGTTTTCACCTCCAAGGCCGCCAATGCCGGGCCGTCGCGGGACTGGCAGCAGTTCGTGGCGTCACCGCGCGCCAAGTCGAAGATCCGGCAGTGGTTCGCCAAGGAGCGCCGTGAGGAGGCGCTGGAGGCAGGCAAGGAGGCGATGGCCCGGGAGGTGCGTAGGGGCGGACTTCCATTGCAGCGCTTGATGAACGGCGACTCGATGTCCGCGGTGGCCCGCGAATTGCACTACATCGATGTATCCGCGATGTACACCGCGGTCGGTGAGGGCCATGTGTCGGCCCGGCACGTCGTGCAGCGACTGTTAGCGGAGCTCGGCGGTATCGACCAGGCCGAAGAGGACCTCGCCGAACGGTCCACGCCCGCGACCATGCTGCGTCGCCCGCGCAGCACCGACGATGTCGGGGTTGCTGTGCCGGGCGCCCCAGGCACCTTGACCAAGCTCGCCAAATGCTGCACGCCGGTGCCGGGCGACCAGATCATGGGCTTTGTCACCCGCGGCGGGGGAGTCAGCGTGCACCGCACTGACTGCACCAACGCCACCTCGCTGGAGCAGCAGGCGGAGCGCATCATCGAGGTGCTGTGGGCGCCTTCGCCGTCTTCGGTGTTTTTGGTGGCCATCCAGGTCGAGGCGCTCGACCGGCACCGGTTGTTGTCGGATGTGACGCGCGTGCTGGCCGACGAGAAGGTGAACATCCTGTCGGCATCGGTCACTACGTCGGGTGACAGAGTGGCCATCAGCCGGTTTACCTTCGAGATGGGTGACCCCAAGCACCTCGGGCATCTACTCAACGTCGTGCGCAACGTCGAAGGCGTCTACGACGTCTACCGCGTGACGTCTGCGGCCTAGCTTTTGCGCGGCGCGCCACTCAGTCCAGTAGCAACGACTTGATCGTGACTTCGGTGGCAGGCGCTCCGTCTTCGCCGCCGCCGGCGACACCGCCCTTGGCGATCTTGTCCAGCGTGGCCAGCCCGTCGGCCTGAATCGTGCCGAAGACCGTGTACTGCGGTGGCAGCTGCGAGTCTTTGTAGACCAAGAAGAACTGACTGCCATTGGTGCCCGGTCCGGCATTGGCCATCGCCAGGGTGCCGCGCGGATAGACAACGGGGTCTTGCAGTTTGGGGTCATTCGGCGGGTACTGATCGGTGGGGTACTCGTTGGCGAATTGGTAGCCCGGACCGCCGGTGCCGTCGCCCTTGGGATCGCCACACTGCACTACGCCCAGACCCGCGGATGTCGTCAACCGGTGGCACTTGGTGTCTTTGAAGTAGTTCTGCCCGGCCAGGCTGGCGAAACTGTTGACGGTGCAGGGCGATTCGTTGTTGGCGAGCAGCAGGCCGATGTTGCCTTGGCTGGTCACCATGCTCGCGCTCACCGAGGCCGGGGTGGTCGGAACCTTCCCGGTGTGCGGAGGAGTGACCGGTTTGCTGGCTTTATCGGCCGAGGGTGGGTACTGGCAGTTGGTGCCCAGGTTGGCTGACGGCTTGAACGGCGGCATCGGCGCGGCCGGTGGGAGCGACTCGGGCGTGCTGCTTGTCGCGGAGCTGGCCTCGGAGCTGTTCGTCGTCGTCGCCGCGGTATTGCTCTTGTGCTCGTTTTTAGTGTCGATCACGGCGATCACCACCCCGGCGATCACCGCCAACGCTGCGACCACGCCACCGGCGATCACCAGCATTCGACGCCGCTTGGCTTGTGCGGCGCGGCGCTCGACCTGTCGTTCGAGCTTGCGCTTCGCTGTCGCACGTCGCTGTTCGTTGGTCGGCACCGCCGGTATACCTCCATGGTTGTCTGCGCCTTGCCCGAGTCACGGCCTGTGCTGCCAGCCCTGGCTAGCTAATGTGGGCGCCGCGACCCGTGTCAAGTGTTTCATTCTCTGATCGGGCAGCGCGCCGCGGATCGTCCCTGGTGGCCCGTATCGGCCGTCCGCGGCCAGGGATGGGAAACTGGAAACGTGTTGATCACCGGATTTCCCGCCGGCTTGTTGCAGTGCAACTGCTACGTGCTGGCCGAACGGCCGGGCGCCGACGCCGTCATCGTGGACCCGGGCCAACGCGTGATGAGCCAGTTGCGGCGCATCCTCGACGAGAATCGGCTCACCCCGGCCGCGGTGCTGCTGACCCATGGACACATCGACCACATGTGGTCGGCTCAGAAGGTGTCCGACACCTACGGCTGCCCTGCCTACATTCATCCCGAGGACCGGTTCATGCTGAAAGACCCGATCTACGGGCTGGGCCCACGACTGGCCCAGATGGCGGCGGGCGTGTTCTTCCGAGAGCCCAAACAGGTCGTTGAGCTGGACCGCGACGGCGACAAGCTGGACCTCGGCAGTGTGACCGTCAAGGTGGACCACACACCCGGGCACACCCGTGGATCGGTCGTCTTCCGGGTTAATTGCGCGACCGAGGATGACAAGGACCTCGTTTTCACCGGCGACACCCTGTTCCAGGGCTCGGTGGGTCGCACCGACCTGGTCGGCGGTAGCGGTCGCGATCTGCTGACGTCGATCGTCAACAAGCTGTTGGTGCTCGACGACAGCACCGTGGTGTTGCCGGGTCACGGCGCGTCCACCACGATTGGCGCCGAGCGGCGGCTCAATCCGTTCATCGAAGGTTTGAGCCGGTGACCGACGCGTTCACAGCGCTTTCCGGACCCAAGGGGGTACCGGACTACGTACCGCCCGATTCTGCGCAGTTCGTCGCCGTGCGCGACGGGCTGCTCGGGGCCGCGCGGCGGGCCGGTTACGGCGACGTCGAATTGCCCATATTCGAAGACACCGCGCTATTCGCCCGCGGCGTCGGGGAATCCACCGACGTGGTGTCCAAGGAGATGTACACATTCGCCGATCGCGGCGACCGTTCGGTGACGCTGCGGCCCGAGGGCACCGCCGGCGTGGTGCGTGCAGTGATCGAGCACGGTCTGGACCGTGGCGCGCTACCGGTGAAACTGTGTTACGCGGGCCCGTTCTTCCGCTACGAGCGTCCGCAGGCCGGCCGCTACCGCCAGCTGCAGCAGGTCGGCGTGGAGGCGATCGGCGTCGACGACCCTGCTTTGGACGCCGAGGTGATCGCGGTTGCCGACGCCGGCTTCCGCTCGCTGGGTCTGAGCGGGTTCCGGCTGGAGCTCACCTCGCTGGGGGATGACAGCTGCCGCCCGCAGTATCGGGAACTGTTGCAGGAGTTCCTGCTTATGCTCGACCTGGACGAAGAAACGCGAAGGCGCGCCGAGATCAATCCGCTGCGGGTGCTCGACGACAAACGACCCGCGGTGCGCGCGCTGACGGCCGACGCGCCGGTTCTGCTGGATCACCTGTCCGACGTCGCCAAGCAGCACTTCGACACGGTGCTGGCACATTTGGATGCCCTCGGGGTGCCCTACGTCATCAACCCGCGGATGGTGCGCGGGCTGGACTACTACACCAAGACCACTTTCGAGTTCGTGCACGACGGACTGGGCGCGCAATCGGGCATCGGCGGCGGCGGCCGCTACGACGGCCTGATGCGCCAACTCGGCGGACAAGACCTGTCCGGCATCGGATTTGGCCTCGGGGTAGACCGGACCCTGCTGGCATTGCGCGCCGAGGGCAAAACGGTGGGGGAGACCTCGCGCGTCGACGTCTTCGGCGTGCCCTTGAGCGAGCAGGCCAAACTGCGGCTCGCGGTGCTGGCCGGTCAGCTCCGTAGCGCCGGCGTGCGCGTCGACCTCGCCTACGGTGACCGCGGACTCAAAGGCTCGATGCGCGCGGCCGATCGGTCCGGTGCAGCGATCGCGCTGGTCGCGGGTGATCGGGATATCGAGGCCGGCACGATCGGGCTGAAGGATCTCGGGACGGGCGAGCAGGTGTCGGTGCCGATCGACTCGGTTGTTGGCGAAATACTTTCACGACTGGCCCGATAGCACCGGTCTTCCGTGGGCGGGAGATCTGGACTTCACGCGCTGCGGGGAGCCGAACCGCCTTACCGCCGGACGGGACCGGCCGGCAGTGGACTGCGATGTGGAGACAAGGTTGCTCGCGCCGACGGCGGCGCACGTATCCGTCAAACCAGAAATGCCTAGGCAGAAAACATCGCCGACTCAAGACGTGGGGCGTGATGATGCTCGACCGGGGACACCGTTGCGTTACCTCACAGCAGATCGGTAATTGGCGCCCATCCCGCGGCTAACAACGACGCACAATATCTAGGGATGACACCGCCTATCGGCCACCGGCGGTCTGGGTCCCCTGTTGCGCTGTGTCGCGCTGCCCGCAGAGAAAATGGAGCTGACAATGCATGAGTTGCGGACAATGCGCCGTGTCGTCCTCGCTCTTCTCGTGGTAAACACGGTGCTCGGTGTCTCCGGGCTAGGCGCCGGTGTGGCACGTGCCGATGGCCCCGTCCAATTGAGAACCAGGGCAGGCGATTATTGTCTGGACCGTCCCGATGGCAGCATCTATACCAAGACAGTGATCAACCCCTGTAATGGGTCGCTATCGCAACGTTGGAACTTGCTGGGTACCGGGCAGATCCAGAGCGCAGCCTTCCCCGCGATGTGTCTGTCCAAGGAAAATAGCGATTATTGGGCATTCGTCCTTGGCTGTCTGAATCCTGGCTACGAGGTTTGGGCTATCCAGCCGAACGGCCTCGTCCAGCAGCAAATTGGTGGCCCTTGCCTTACCCCGGTCGGCGACCTGAATCCTGGGACCTGGGTGAGCACCCGCTGGTGCAACGGCGATGCAGCAGAGCAACAGTGGGATGTTGTTCCATGACCGCGTACGAGGTCACGGCACGTAATCGCCGCGCCACCAGCTGCCGCAGGCCTTCTGGGGTCAACCATGAACGGACGTGAGGTCAGCGAGAGATAGTTACTGCGTCGCTACGATCCATTCGCGCGCTTCGCTGGCGTTATCCATCGGAAATACACGCCACTCCCCAGGAACCAAGAGGCCGAAGAATTTGGTCGCCCAAATCATCCATTGCACGTCAGTGACAATCGCGCCGCGTTGCCAGTGGAACCAAGTGCTGAAGCTGATCTTCCAATCCTCCCAGGGTGCAGTGGGTTCGACGCCGACATAATCGGGCGACACCTCGCAGTACATCCGCAGCTTTTCGTGCCGAGTGAGTTTGTCCTCAACGTCATGCAGCACCGTTTCATAGTCGGCCTTCGTCAGGCGGTCATGGCACGCATACGCCGTGACGTTGTCGGGAAAGTCCTTCAGTACCTCGATCACGATGACCTCCTGAACGACGTGAAATCCCCTGCCGCCATGGTCTCCTCGCCGGGCGTCCCGGCGTAGAGGCCAAAGTCCCGAAAGGCCGCACCCATACCGAATACCGTACGAGTCGGACACAAGGCGAACTTAGCAATAAACGGCGAGCTGCGAAGCCGGCGAACCCTGCCGTCGGATCCCGATGAGCCACCGCCCTTAAGCGGCTATATTCCGGAATCCGCATGGGCGATTCCGGATTCGGTGAGCCCGGCAAGGGCCGGCGGCAACGGATCCCGGTGCAGCACGCCCAGCCGTTGGGTGGCGCGGGTGAGCGCCACGTAGAGCTCGGCGGCGCCGCGTGGACCGCTGGCGAGGATCCGCTGCGGGTCCACCACCAACACGGAGTCGAACTCGAGGCCCTTGGTCTCCGCCGGCGGCACCGTGCCCGGCACGCACGGCGGCCCGATCACGACGCTGGTGCCTTCGCGACCGGCTTCGTCCCGGACGAATTCCTCTATAGCAGAGGGCAGTTCGCCGTCGGATACCTCTCTGGACCATGGCGGCACACCGCACGATCGGACCGACTCCGGTGGCTGGACTCCGGGCGCGAATTCGGCGAGCAGCGCTGGCGGCGACGGCCATGATCTCCGCCGGGGTGCGGTAGTTCACCGACAGCGACCGGTAGACCCAACGGCCAGGCACGTACGGCTCCAGCATCGTGCCCCATGACGTCGCGCCGGCCGCCGACCGGCGTTGGGCCAGATCGCCGACGATCGTGAAGGATTTGCCCGGGCAGCGCCGCATCAGCACCCGCCAATCCATCTCGGAGAGTTCCTGGGCTTCGTCGACCACGACGTGCCGGTAGGTCCAATCCCGGTCCGCGGCAGCGCGTTCGGCGAGTTCACGGGTGTCGCGCTCGAGGAAGCGGTCGGCCAGGTCCTCGGCGTAGATCATGTGCTGGGCGCGCAACTGCTCCTCGTCCTCCATCGAGTCCTCGCTCGCAATCTCGAGGAGGTTCAACACGCCGGCGGCGTACTCGGCCTCGTAATTCCGTTCCCGCTCAGCGGTTTGATCGGCCTGTTTGTCGCGGCCCAGCAGGTCGACCAGCTCGTCGAGCAGCGGCACGTCCGACACCGTCCAGGCCGCGCCGTCGGCGCGACACAGCGCCTGGTGGGCGCCCGCCGCGTGTAGCCGTTCGGGGGACGCGAAGAGTGGCGCCAACAGCGTTTCGGGTGTCAATATCGGCCAGAGCCGGTCGAGCGCACCGATGAACTGGTCGTTTTCGGCAAGCTCGTCGAGCAGGTCCGTTCGCAGTTTCTCCCAGGCTGCCCGATCATCCCGGGTCAGCCAGCCCCGGCCGAGCCGGGCGATCGCCCGTTCGGTGAGCACCCACGTGATGATGTCCGTGAACACCGCGCGGGCGTGGTTGTGCGGCAGCCCGCTGGCGCGTGCTTCCTCCCTGGCCCACTCCGCCGTCTCGGCGTCGATCCGCATTGTGACGTCCGTCAGTTCGATCAGTAGCGGTTGTTCGGGTAGTCGCTGCCGGTCGGCGATCGCCGCCGCGAGCACGTCCAGGATCTTCAGCGAGCCCTTCAACTGCGCGGCGAGCGGGTCATCCTCGGCGGTGATGTGCAAACCGGGGACCAGGTCGCCGACCGTGATGAACACCACGCTGGACTCGCCCAGCGACGGAAGCACCCGGTCGACATGTTTGAGGAACGCGGTGTTGGGCCCGACCACGAGCACTCCGTGGCGTTCGATCCGCTCCCGTTGGGTGTAGAGCAGGTATGCGACGCGGTGCAGTGCCACCACGGTCTTACCGGTGCCCGGGCCGCCCTCGATCACCAGAACCCCGGGGTGATCGTGCCGGATGATCTCGTCCTGCTCGGCCTGGATGGTCGCCACGATGTCGCGCATCCCCTCACCGCGCGGCGCATTGACCGCAGCGAGGAGGGCTAAATCCTCCGAGCCCCCGGGCTCGGCAGAGCCCTCGGGGCGGCCGAAGGTCTCGTCGGCGAAATCGACCACGCGGCGCTCGCGGGTGTGGAATTGGCGCCGCCGGTGCATGTTTTCCGGGCTGGCGGCGGTGGCGACGTAGAACGCGCGCGCCGCCGGTGCCCGCCAATCCAGCAACAGCGGCTCGTAATCGTTCTCCGCGTCGAACAGGCCCAGGCGGCCGATGTAGAAGCGTTCACCCGAAATTGCATCCAACCGGCCGAAACACAGCCCTTCGTCCGCCACGTTCAGCCGCTTGACCTCTTTGGCCACGGCACGGACCTCCGAGTCCCGATCCGCCAGCGTCTCGGCGTCGCCCGCCAGCGCGGCGCGGAACTTGTCTCTGGCTCGCGCGCGCTCGGCGTCGAGGCGCGCGTATAGCCCGGTCACATAGGTCTGCTCGGACCGTAGTTCGTTTTCGTAGCCTCGAGTTGACACGCCCGCCTCACTTCCTGCCATGGTCGCGGAAACAACCTTGCCAGAAAGGTCGGCCCTACGTTGACATCGCTTCGAACTATTGTTCGAATGGAGTGATGCGATGGGGTAATCAGGCTGTCGCGGTCAACGGGAAGCCCGTCGACGACGGCGCGCTACCGGGGCTGCAGCGGATCGGCTTCGCCCGAAGCGTGCGGGCGCCGCAGTTCGAGGGCATCACCTTTCACGAGGTGCTGTGCAAGTCCGCGCTGAACAAGGTGCCGGACGCGGCCGCGCTGCCATTTCGCTACACCGTCAACGGCTACCGCGGCTGCTCGCATGGCTGCCGCTACTGTTTCGCGCGCCCCACTCACGAATACCTGGACTTCGACCCTGGCGACGACTTCGACACCCAGGTGGTGGTGAAGACCAACGTCGCCGACGTCTTGCGCCGCGAACTGCGCCGGCCGTCCTGGCAGCGCGAGACCGTCGCGCTCGGCACCAACACCGATCCCTACCAGCGCGCGGAGGGGCGTTACGCGTTGATGCCGGGCATCATCGGTGCACTCGCGGAATCGGGAACGCCGCTGTCAATCCTGACCAAGGGCACGCTGCTGCGCCGTGACCTGTCGCTGATCAGTCAGGCGGCCCAACACGTTCCGGTGTCGGTCTCCGTGTCGTTGGCGGTGGGCGATGCCGAGTTGCACCGCGACGTCGAACCCGGCACGCCGACGCCGCAGGCCCGCCTTGGCCTCATCAGAGCAATCCGTGACGCCGGCCTGGACTGTCATGTGATGGTTGCGCCGGTCCTGCCGCACCTCACCGATTCCGTCGAGCACCTGGACCGGCTGCTGGGTCAGATCACGGCCGCCGGCGGTACCGGCGCAACGGTTTTCGGCCTGCACCTGCGTGGCTCGACCCGCGGGTGGTTCATGGCCTGGCTGGGCCGTTCGCATCCCGAGCTCGTCGGCCGCTATCGCGAGTTGTACCGGCGCGGGGCGTATCTGCCGGCGAGCTACCGCGACATGCTGCGGGAGCGGGCCGCGCCGTTGGTCGCGAAGCACCGACTGGGCGGTGAGCACCGCTCCTTTCCGCGAGCGGCCGAAGCAGTCGTGACGCTGGAACCTAGCCAGCAGGCACTTTTTTAAGCTAACCGGCCTTGTCGCCGCGTGGCTTGGTGAGGGTGAACTGGTCCACCACGGTGACCGCGCCGAAGAGCCCGTTGAGGGCGTAATGCGTTGCCTTGATCGACGTGTTGCCCCCAGGGTGCCCCGGGTCGACGTCGAAAGCCGCGAAACCGTAAGGATTGTCGCGGTCACGAAACGCCGACCACGGCGCGTCCTCCACGACGTATATCGGGGGCTTGCGGCCGATCGCGGGGTCGAAAGCGCCGACGCCGGTCAACACCCGACACCGGGGTTGCGGGAAGAATAGCGCGTTGCTCGGTGCGGACGTGCCGCCGCCGCCGATGACGAGGTGCACGGTGCCCTTCGTCGCGTCGATGAGGTCGGTGCGGGTATCGACGGGGATCGGCGTTCGGGTGTCGGTGTTTTGCGCTCCACGCAACGGATGTGACCGTTCGTAGTGGTGCTCGTGGCCGCACAACACCAGATCGACGCTGTACTGGTCGAACAACGGCAGCCACTCCTCGCGGATACCCAGGTCGGCGCCATTGGTGCGGTCGGCCGTCGATATCGCGGTCTGGTGCATGCAGATGACTAGCCAGTCAACGTTCGGGTCGCGGCGCGCATCGGCGAGTTCGGCAGTAAGCCAGCGCTTTTGCTCTCCACCCGAGTAGCCGTGCACATAGAAGTTGCCGCCGTCCTGGAACGCCACGTCGTCATTGTTCAGGCTGATCACCCGCACCGAGCCGGCGGTGAACGAGTACCACAGCCCGCGCAGCTCTTGGCTGGATCCGGAGTCGGGCACCGTGAAGTACGTCTGGTAAGCGCCGTAACCGACTGGCCCATTGCCCAATTCGTTCTCGTGATTGCCAGCCGCGGGCATCCATGGCCGGTACCGCGCCGAGCGGGTGTTGTTTTCGAACCAGTCCGACCAGGTGCGGATCCGGTCGAGCGCAAGATTGGCGTAGCAGAGGTCGCCGTTGACCAGGTTGAACAGCGGGCCAATTCGTTCAATCGCCGGGGTGATATCGCCGGCCGCGGGCGACCCGATGTTGTCAGTGCCGAGCTTGCCGTCGGGCAACGCGTGCAGCATCGGGGTGGACTGATCGCCGAAACTGGTGAAGTGCAGTGGTTTTCGTCCCAGCGGCGCGGTTCGTACGGTGCCCAGCGCGGGATCGGCGCCGTCGTGCACCGCCGCGTACACATAGTCGGTATCCGGGTTGAGGTTGGTCAGCCGAGCGTGGTTGACGCGGACCTCGGTGTTGGACTTCCCGTCCCGGTATGTTCTGGTTTCGGCGGCCACGGCTTGGCCGAAGCCGGATGTCGGCGTGCCCAGCAGGACCCGCGGATTGCTGACGGCGTCGGTGGTGTGCCATGACACCACCACCTCGGTGCCGGCGTTCTTGCCGAATTGCAGGTGCACACCGGCCACCGGCGGCGCGCCGTAGTGGTCCGGCTGATGCCAAAACCCGGGGCCGCGAGGGTGGGACCACGCCAGCACCGCCGCGCCGCCAATGCCCGCGCCCAGAGCCGCCGAGGCTGCGCCGGTCGTCAGCACCTTGCGGCGGCTGATGCCCGGATCTTCCGGCACGTCAGTCATTCATGACTTCATACCGGAACCGGTTAACGATCCGGTAGCGTTTTTGCTATGAGGAACCCGCGGACAGTGCCCACCTGCGTCGCAGTGGCAACGTTGGCCGCGGCTTTCGGCGTCGGCTCGGTGGCAGTCGGGCCTTCGACGGCAACTGCGGACCCGGCCAGCCACCAGGTGACCTACACGATCACCGCCACCGGCAATCTGACCGGCAACGTGCGCTACATGAACAGCGATCCGCCCAGCCAAGCCGCATACGATGCCAACTCTTCGCAATATATGAACACCGTGTCGGCGACGTTTACCGGTGGGCAGCCGCTGGTCTACAACGCCACACTGGCAAACCCGAACCAGTGGGCGATCGTCACCGCCAGCGGTGGGTGCCACTGGCCCGACTGCGGCTCCGGTTCCACCCCCGAACTGCAGTGCGAGATAGCCGTGGACGGCCAGGTTGTGGTGACCCAAAAAGCCACCACCGGCGTGACCTGCTCGACGCGGCCCTGGTAACGGCTAGCCGAGCGCCCCGGCGCTGAAGGTGTCGCACTTGTTCGGGTCACCGGTCTGATAACCGATGGTGAACCACTTCTGCCGTTCCGCAGACGAACCGTGAGTCCAGGATTCCGGGTTGATGCGTCCGGTCGAGGCCTTCTGAATGCGGTCGTCGCCCACTGACGCAGCCGCGGACAGGGCGTCGCGGATGTCGTTGTCGCTCAACGGCTGCAGGTAGGGCACGCCCGTGCTGTCCTGCTTGACGGTCGACGCGTAATGCGCCCAGATGCCGGCATAGCAGTCCGCCTGTAGTTCGGTCCGCACGCCGTTGCCGTTAGCGCCCTGCGCGCCTTGCTGGGCGCGGCCCAGGTTTCCCTGCAGTTGTTGCACGTGGTGGCCGTACTCGTGAGCCACCACATACTCCTGCGCGAACGGTCCGCCGCTGGAACCGAACCGATCGACCAGCTCCTTGAAGAAGTCGGTGTCGAAGTAGGCCGTCTGGTCCACCGGGCAGTAGAACGGTCCGACCGCAGTGGAAGCGGGCCCGCAGCCGGTATTCACCGAGCCGGTGAACAGCCGCAGATGCGGGCGGGTGTATTTCGGCATCAGCTGATGCCAGACCGCGTCCACCGAGTTGCCGGTGGCCACCACCCGGCACTGCACGTACCTGTTGGCGTCCGCCCCGCTTTTGCACTGGTTCAAGTCGAAACCGGGCGCCACGTCATTGCTATAGCTCGACTGCTGCTGGCTGACGATGGGGCCGGGATCGACCCCGAGGAACATCGCGACCACCACAATCAGCAGTCCGCCGAGGCCGCCGCCCAGGGCAATCCGGCCGCCACCGCCGCCGGATGACGACGCGGTGCTGGTGTCGATCTGCATACCCTCGTTAAAGGTCACCCAGCCAGCTTTGCACACCTGCCATTGGAGTGGCGAACAACCTAACCGGGGCCATCGCCGGCCGCCGCCAACAGTGGCACCAGGACGTCGCTGATCGGCGTCGCCAGACCGTGGGCGCGTCCCTTGCGGATGATCACCCCGTTGCGAATGTCCCACTCCATCGGCCGGTGATTTTCCCGGTCGGTGAGTATCGAGGTGCCCATGTCTTCGGGGGCGTGCCGGAAAAGGTCGGCCATCTCGTCGACGACGTTGTCGGGCAGCCGGGCGCCCTCGGCCCGGGCGACAGCCACGCATTCGGCGACGTAGCGGCGCGACAAATCGGCGACGTCGTCGCGGCGGAACATTCCGGACCGCCGCCCGGACAGCGCCATGAACCCGGCAAGCGCATTGGTGAGCAGCTTGCGCCAGGACGCGGTGACGAAGTCTGCGTCGCAGCTCACCCGGCAGCCGGCGCCGCGCAGCAGCTCGGCGACCGTCTCCGGCGCGGGCCCGCTGGGCAACACCAGCGCGGCCTCTGTGCGCAGCCGCACCCAGCCCTGCGGTTGGGTCTCGGCCGAGTACCACACGATGCCCGGGATCACCGACGAGGACGGGCAGTGCGGCTGAACCTGTTCGAGCTGCTCAACGCCGTTCTGCAGCACGGTGACGATGGTGTGCTCGCCGCACAGGCGGCCCAGCCAGCCGGCCGCGTCGTCGTTCTGGGTGGTTTTGACCGCCAGTAAGACAAAGTCGACCGGGCCGGTGACGTCGCCGGGATCGGTGTGCACCGGACCGGGTACCACGATCGGATCCCCGCCGTCGGGTCGAAGTTCGATGCCGTCGCGGGCGGTGCGCCCGCACACCGTCACCGAATGCCCGGCCTGATAAAGCAGCGCGGCGACCGTCGTTCCGACGGCGCCGGGCCCCACTACTGCGACGTTGGTGGTGATAGCAGTGAAATTACCGCCCCATAAAGCGTGTCGAACAACTGGGATCGGTCGAGTCGTTCTAGCAGCAGGGCGATTTGACTAAGGATGTGGAGGCTTTGGTGGGCATCAAGGGTGACTTCGTGTGCGGGTCGAGTCGCCGGTAATGATTGGTCCAGCTGTTGGTGGGTTCAACCAACCGACGGCGTGGCTGAACGATGAACGCGTGGTCAGGTTTGGGCCGGGATATGACGGCGACGCGGACACCGACCTTGGTGGCTGCATCGGAAACAGTTAAGCCGGTCTCTGTCAGCCCAGAGGTGCGCGATGGTCGGAGCTACGCGATTGGCCATGCGTAGCAGCTTCGGGAAAGCTCGCATCTCTGCGGGCCAGGGTGTCGGTGGGTGATGGGATGCTCACCGGTGATGAGCCGGCACACCACATTCAAGTTCTGCCTTGACCCCATCGACGAGCAGCATGACGTGCTGGCCCGGCATGCTGGGGCGTCCCGGTTCGCCTTCAACCAGTGTCTGCGGATGGTGAAAACGATGCTCACCCAGCGCAGAGCCGACCCGACTGTGGATGTGCCGTGGACCGGGTTCGATCTGATCAACGCGTTTAACGGGTGGAAGAAAACCTCCGACGCCGGGCGGGTGTTTGGTGTCGGCAACGACGGTATTGCCGAGGTGGTGGGCATCGGCTTGTGGTGGCGGACCGAGGTCTGTCAGCAGGTGTTCGAGGAAGCCGCGGTCGATCTGGGGCGGGGGCTGGGCGCCTGGTCGGACTCGCGATCCGGTAAGCGTCAGGGCAAGCGAGTCGGCTTTCCCCGGTTCAAAAAGAAAACCGGTTCGGTGGCGTCGTTTCGGCTGCGCAACAAGCACATCGCGGGGCGCCCGGCGGCGATTCGGGTCGGTGATAACGGTCGCGCGCGCACGGTCACGCTGCCCGGGATCGGTCAGATCGGGGTGCGCGACGACACCCGCCGGTTACGGCGCATGCTCGCCAAGGGCCGGGCCAAGATCTTGTTCGCCACTATCAGCCGCCGCGCCGGGCGCTGGTGGGTGTCGCTGAACGTCGAGGCAGCCGACCTGCATGCCGCCCAACGGCATCGAGCACCGGATGCGGCCGATCAGGGTGGCTGGGTCGGCGTGGACCGCGGTCTGTCGGCGTTCCTGGTGGCCGCCACCGTCGATGGCCGCGAAGTCGCCCGTGTCACCGACGCGCCCAAAGCGCTGACCGTTGGGATGAAGCGCCAGCAACGGCTGGCGAAATCGTTGTCGCGTAAACAGAAAGGATCACGTAACCGCCGTGATGCCGGCACCAAGTTGGGGCGTCATCACCATCACGTCGCCAATGTGCGCCGTCATTTCCTGCATCAGGTCTCCAACAAGTTGGTCAAGACCCACGACCGACTCGTCATCGAGAACCTGCACGTGGCTGGGATGCTGGCAAACCATCGCCTGGCCCGGGCCATCTCCGATGCCGCGTGGGCCGAGTTCGCCCGGCTGCTGGGTTATAAGCAGGCCTGGCGCGGCGGCCGACTCGCGGTCGCCGACCGCTGGTATCCGTCAAGCAAGTTGTGCTCGCAATGCGGCGCCATCCGCAGCGATCTGCGGCTGGCCGATCGAGTGTTCACATGCGGGTGCGGCCACCGCACAGACCGCGACACCAACGCGGCGACGAACCTGGCCCGCTGGGGCCAGGATCACCACCAAGCCTCACCAGATCCCCGGACCCCTAAGCAACGGGGCCGGGCCACCAACGCCCGCCGACGGGACGGCGCTGACCAGCACCCTTCGCGTGCTGGTGAATCCAGCCCGGTTAAAGTGGGAACCGACGTTCATACCGCACCAGCGACCTGAACCGACGACGCCCGAGAAGGGCGGTGCCGATCGATCAACGGTTGTTCGGCACGCTTTAAAAGGGAGTGTGTTCGTGCTGCGCAGCCACGCCGCTGGTTCGCTGAGGGGTAGCGACGCCGGGAAGCAGGTGACGCTGGCCGGCTGGGTGGCCCGACGCCGAGACCACGGTGGTGTCATCTTCATCGATCTGCGGGACGCCTCGGGCGTTGCGCAGGTGGTGTTCCGCGCCGCCGACGTGCTGGCACAGGCGCACCGGCTGCGCGCCGAGTTCTGTGTCGCGGTACAGGGCGTTGTCGAGATCCGGCCCGAAGGCAACGCCAACGCCGAGATCGCCACCGGCGACATCGAGGTCAACGCCACCTCGCTGACCGTGCTCGGCGAGAGCGCGGCACTGCCGTTCCAGCTCGACGAGCCCGCGGGCGAGGAAATGCGGTTGAAGTACCGTTACCTCGACTTGCGCCGTGACGGCCCGGCCGCGGCAATTCGGTTGCGCTCCAAGGTGAACGCGGCGGCTCGATCGGTGTTGGCGGCCCAGGACTTCGTCGAGATCGAGACGCCGACCATCACCCGTTCCACCCCGGAGGGGGCGCGAGACTTCCTGGTGCCGGCGCGGCTTCGGCCGGGGTCGTTCTATGCCCTGCCGCAGAGCCCGCAGCTGTTCAAGCAGCTCCTGATGGTGGCCGGCATGGAGCGTTATTACCAGATCGCCCGCTGCTACCGCGACGAAGATTTCCGCGCCGATCGGCAGCCCGAGTTCACCCAGCTCGACATGGAGATGAGCTTTGTCGACTCCGAGGACATCATCGCCATCTCCGAGCAGATCCTGACCGCGCTGTGGGCGCTGATCGGCTACCAGGTCCCGACGCCGATACCGCGGATCACCTACGGGGAAGCCATGCGGCGGTTCGGCTCCGACAAGCCGGACATGCGGTTTGGGCTGGAGCTCGTCGAGTGCACAGAGTTCTTCAAAGACACCACATTTCGCGTCTTCCAGGCGCCGTATGTTGGCGCGGTGGTGATGCCCGGCGGGGCGTCGCAGCCTCGCCGCACACTGGACGGCTGGCAGGAATGGGCCAAACAACGCGGCCACCGCGGGCTGGCCTACGTCTTGGTCGCCGACGACGGCACGCTGGGCGGACCGGTGGCCAAGAACTTGACCGATACCGAACGTGACGGCCTGGCCGCGCACGTCGGGGCCAAGCCCGGGGACTGCATCTTCTTCTCCGCGGGCCCGGCGAAGCCGTCGCGCGCACTTCTGGGTGCGGCTCGCGGCGAAATCGCCAGCCGACTCGATCTCATCGATCCCGCTGCCTGGGCGTTCGTCTGGGTGGTCGACCCGCCGCTGTTCGAGCCCGCCGACGATGCCACCGCGGCCGGTGACGTGGCGGTCGGGTCGGGGGCGTGGACCGCGGTGCACCACGCGTTCACCTCGCCGAAGCCGGAGTGTAGAAGGCGTGCTGAGCCTTAGTCAGCGATCCCGGCGGCGTACTGGCCGACGCCTACGACATCGTCTGCAACGGCAACGAGATCGGTGGCGGCTCGATCCGTATCCACCGCCGCGACATCCAGGAACGAGTGTTCGCGATGATGGGCATGGCCAAGGCCGAGGCGGAGGAGAAGTTCGGCTTCCTGTTGGAGGCGTTCACCTTTGGCGCCCCTCCGCACGGCGGCATCGCATTCGGCTGGGACCGGATCAATGCGCTGCTGTCCGGTGTGGACTCGATCCGCGAGGTGATCGCATTCCCGAAGACCGGGGGCGGCGTCGACCCGCTTACCGACGCGCCCGCGCCGATCACCGCCCAGCAGCGCAAGGAGTCCGGAATAGACGCCAAGCCGAAGGAGGTTCACCAGGCATGACCGAACAGACTCCTGACGTAGCAGCCCTGCAATCTTTCAACCAGCACCTCGTCGAAGAATTCCGGACCAATGGTGGCAAGGTGACCGGCCAGTTCGCCAACGCCGACCTGTTGTTGCTCACCACGACCGGCGCGAAGTCGGGCCAGCAGCGGGTGTCGCCGCTAGCCTACTTCCGCATCGACGGCAGGCTGATCATCATCGGGTCTTATGCCGGCGCGCCGAACAATCCGGCCTGGGTGCACAACCTGCGAGCCGACCCGCAGGCACACATCGAGGTGGGCACGGAATCATTCGATGCCACCGCGCGTGAACTCCCGCCGGCGGAGCGCGACGAGCTGTGGCCGAAGCTCACCGCCGCGGCGCCGGGCTTCGCCGAATATCAGTCGAAGACCAGCCGGGTGATTCCGGTGTTCGAGTTGCAGCGCGCCTAGTTCGTCTAGGGATGCCGCGCGTGCTGACTGGGGCGGCCGGTAGCTTGTCGGCAGGCGCCCAGCGGCTCAAGGGCATGTGGTTCTCGGTTCTGCAGACAACGGTCGCGTCCGGCTTGGCCTGGTATATCGCCAACGATGTGCTCGCGCATCCGCAGCCGTTCTTCGCGCCGATCGCCGCGGCGGTGTGTTTGTCGATCAGCAACGTGTTACGCGCGCAGCGCGCCGTCCAGATGATGATCGGTGTGACCCTGGGGATCGGGATCGGCACCGCCATGGTGGGGCTGCTCGGCACCGGGACCGTGCCCATCGCTCTCACCGTGCTGATCTCGCTGAGTGCTGCGGTCTTGATCGGGCAGGGCTACGTCGGACAAGGAATGATGTTCGTCAACCAGACGGTCGTTTCCTCGATACTGGTGGTGGCATTGGTTCGCGGCGGTGTCGGTTACGAACGCATCGCCGACGCGCTGATCGGCGGTTTCCTGGCCATCATTTTCGCGGCCTTACTGTTCCCGGCTGACCCGTTGACAGTGTTGCGCCGGGCGCGCGTCGCGGCGCTGGGCGCGCTGCACAGTGTGTTGTCTCGCACGGCGGATTTCGCCGCCGGGCGCAGGGAACCCGCGCCCGACTGGCCCTTGCCGGCCGTGGATCGGGTGCACGAACAGGTCGGTGCGCTGATCCAGGCACGCGCTACGGCCCGTCAGGTGGTCCGGATTTCGCCGCGGCGATGGGGGCTGCGCGGCGCTGTCCGGGCCGCCGATCATCAGGCCCTGCACCTGGCGTTATTCGCCGTCTCGGTGCTTCAGCTGGCGCGGGTGGTCGCGCCCGCCCTGGACGGACGCAATTGGCTGCCCTCAACCGTGCCGGCGGTGTTCGCCGAGCTCGTGGCGGCTACCGACCTCGCCGAAAAAGAACCCATCGCGGCGATCCAACACGTCGCCGCCGCGCGGCTGCTGGTCAAGGAGTTGCACTCGATTGCCCGCGATCGACGGGAGGTGGTGGTGGTCGACGCCGTCCAGGTCTGCATCGATGACCTACAACGGGTCATCGACCTCCGGCTCCGTTAGCCGGCCAGTTCGCCGCGAGAGTGCATTCGGCCACACGTTTCGCGAGTAACACCGTCGCCAGTTGCACTCTCGCGACGTGGCTAAGGGCCGATCAGGCTGAACCTAGTCCGCGTTGCGGGCGACGGTGTGATGAGATCAGCGTCAGGAGGTGTCGCTTGTCAGAAAGTCTGTCCGAAGTCCGCGACCTCGGAGCTGCGGGTGCCCGCCGCTTTCGAGTCACACACCGGACCGAGTATCGCTACTCCGACGTCGTGACCAGCTCCTACGGCCGTGGTTTTCTCACCCCCCGCGACTTGCAGCGGCAGCGGTGCATCGCGCACAGGCTCGACATCGATCCGGCGCCGTCGGACAGCTCCACCAGCATCGACGCCTACGGCAACATCAGCTCGTATTTCCACCTGACCGAGCCGCACCGCGCTCTGACGATCACCAGCGACTCGATCGTCGACGTGTATCCGGCGCCCTCCGAGCGGTACAGCAGCGGGCCGGCATTGCAGCCGTGGGAGGCGGCCCGGCCGGCCGGGCTCAGGGGAGCACTCGCGGTCGACTTCACCCTGGACTTGAATCCGCCGGAGATCACCGACGACGTTCGGGAGTACGCGGCACCCAGCTTCGTGCCCGAGCGTCCGCTGATCGAGGTGCTGCGCGATCTCACGACGCGGATATACACCGACTTCACCTACCGGTCGGGGTCGACGACGATTTCCACCGGAGTCAGTGAGGTTCTGGCGGCCCGGGAAGGGGTATGCCAAGACTTTGCCAGGCTGGCAATCGCTTGCCTGCGCGCGAACGGTCTGGCGGCCAGCTATGTCTCGGGCTATCTGGCCACCGACCCGCCACCGGGAAAGGACCGGATGATCGGCATCGACGCCACCCACGCCTGGGCGGCTGTGTGGACTCCGCAGCAGCCCGGCCACTTCGAGTGGCTGGGGCTTGATCCCACCAATGACCAGATGGTCGACCAGCGGTACATCATCGTTGGGCGCGGCCGCGACTACGCGGACGTGCCGCCGCTGCGCGGCATCATCTACACCAACTCGGAGAAGAGCGCGATCAAGGTCGCCGTCGACGTGGTGCCGTTCGAAGGTGACGTGCTGCATGCGTGACTTTCACTGTCCCAACTGCGGCCAGCGCCTGACTTTCGAGAACTCCGAATGCCTTTCGTGCGGCTGCGCGCTGGGGTTTTCTCTCGACCAGATGGCACTGCTGGTGATCGCCAAAGGCGACGAAGGCGACCATGCCGGTGCAGTTGCCGCTGCGGACTATCAACTGTGCACCAATCTCCATGTCGCCGAATGTAATTGGCTGGTCCCCGTGGGTTGGCCGGGCGCGCTGTGCGCATCGTGTGCGCTGACGCTGGAGCGACCCAACGATGGCGACACCGTCGGCCTGGCCGAATTCGCCCGGGCCGAGGCGGCCAAGCGACGGTTGGTTGCCGAGCTGCACGAGCTCAAGCTGCCGATCGTCGGACGCGATCAGGATCCCGACTACGGATTGGCGTTCCGCCTGCTGTCCAGCGGGCACGAGAAGGTGGTCACCGGTCACGAAAACGGCATCATCACCTTGGATTTGGCCGAGGGCGACGACGTCCACCGCGAGCAGCTGCGAGTCGAGATGGATGAACCGTACCGGACGCTGCTCGGTCACTTTCGGCACGAGATCGGGCACTACTACTTCTATCGTTTGGTCACCCCGTCAAGCGGCAACCTGGCGCGCTTCAACGAGCTGTTCGGCGACCCCGACACCGATTATCAGGAGGCGCTGGACCGGCATTACAGCGACGGCGCTCCAAGGGGTTGGAAGAAATACTTCGTGTCGTCGTATGCGACCATGCACCCCGCCGAGGACTGGGCCGAGACGTTCGCCCATTACCTGCATATCCGCGACACTCTGGACACCTCGGCCTGGTGCGGTCTTGCGCCGGCCACGGCGACCTTCGACCGTCCGGCCCTGGGCCCCAGCGCTTTTCCCAACATTATCGAGTTGTGGCTGCCGTTGTCATGGTCGCTGAACATGGTGAACCGGTCGATGGGCCACGACGACCTGTATCCCTTTGTGCTGCCCGCGGCGGTCCTGGAGAAGATGAAATTCATCCACACCGTCATCGACGCGGCGTAAGTCGTTAGGGAACCAGCCTGCGTTCGTCGGGGCCCCACAGCGGCTGCATGTCGCCGGGCAGCGCCAGCTGCGTTTCGGTGATGACTTTGGCCAGGTCGCGCAGCGCTTCATGGATGGCGGTGAGCAGCTCGTCGAGCTCGGCGCGACGGCCGTTGGCTTTGAACGCTTCCAGCTCGGCGGGAATTGACCGGCGCAGGCGGGTGCTGATTTCATCCACCATCCGCTCCGGACGTGACGACCCCGACGAGCTGGGCAGACTTTTGAGATGGGTGCGCAGCCGTTCCAGCTGGTACAGCAACGACCTGGGGTTTTGCGCGTCGTACAGCATCAGCTCGGTCACCGCGGCGACACTGACCTTGCCCACGGTGCGACGGCGGTAGATGACCGCCGACTCGCACGCCCCCAATGTCGACTCGATGACGGTTTGCTCGGCGGCCGTGCTGCGGACGGTGGTCAGCGTGGCCCGTAGCAACGCGGTCAGCCACAGCCCGCGTTCGATACGTTTGCCGATGTCCATCATCGTCCAGCCGACGTCCTGCACCATCGACTCGGCGGCCACCCCGGACAGCGTGAGCATCCCGGCCAACGATTGGGAATGGGCGGCCGCGAGCAGGCTGTCGGCTACCGCGAGCGAGTCCGGCGGGTCCGGGCTTTGGGAAACCGCGCGTTCCACGCCGGCCAGCACCATCCAGGTGTCGTTGGACAACTGGTCGCGCACGGCTCTGGCGGCCAGTCCCAGCCCCTCCACCGATTGAACAAGGGATCCCGGCTGGTTTGGGTCCACGGTGAGCGACCAGAGTGTCGACGGGACGATGGCGATCATCTCGGCGTGGTCGATATCCGTTTCGCTGACGGTTCCGGTGATCTGGCCGAGTGCGGCCATCAGCACCGGCACGCATTCGCTTTCCGCGGTGTCCTGGTGATGCCGGTAGACGTGGAAACGGTCGCGGGCGACCATCAGCAACCGGGCCATGGCCTCCGCGCGCTCGCTGTACCGTCCCATCCAGAACAGGTCGGACAGCACCCGAGGCGAGCTGACTCCCCAGGTGCCCGCGCCGGTCTTCGTCGGCTGCCCGATCGACGGCTCCAGCACGGGTTCCCCAGCGGGCAGCGTTACCGTCTCGGCCCGTGCGCGCTCCGTCGGACGCACCCAGATATCTTTTGCCGCAACAGTTTTCAATGCATACGCGGCAGCCCCGGGTGCCAATATCTGGCCGATGCCGCCGATCATCGGCGCGTAGCCGCTGCGTTGGGCGACGGTGAACAATCGCATGCTGACGCCGGCCGACGACAATATGCCGGCGTGGTCGGTGGGCGCAGACGAGAACTGCGGCAACTCCTGGCCCACCCACTGCCACGGCAGGCTTTCGATATGGGCAGCCAGTTCGGCCAGTTGCCCAACCGAAAGCGTGGGTCCAACAAGGGTTTCGCCGCCGACGGTTGACTTGATCAAGAGCGACGAGAGATTCGCCAGCAAATGTGAACGTTCACTGGCGATACCGCCCCAGTAGATTGGCGCGGTATCCAGCAGCGGGGCTTCGCCGAGTAGCCGTTCGGCCAGCTCGGGCAGGAAACGCAGCAGCCCAGGGCTTTCCAGGATTCCGCTACCCAGCGTGTTGACGACGGTGACGGTTCCGCGGCGTTGCGCCTCAACCAAACCCACCACACCGAGCCTGGAGTCGGCGCGCAGATCCAGCGGATCCACGTACTCCGCGTCGACGCGGCGAAGGACGACGTCGACACGCTTCAACGTGCCAAGCGAGCGCATCCACAGCTTGCCGTCGCGTACCACCAAATCGGTGCTTTCCACCAGCGGGAAACCCAGCAGCGAAGCCAGATACGCCTGATCGAAAGCGGTCTCCGAGAAGATGCCCGGGGTGAGCACCACCACCATCGGGTCCTGGGCGATGTCAGGTGCCGCGTCGATCAGCGCCAGCCGCAGGGCCTGCGCGAACGGCGTTGTCGGTCGCGGCGCAATCCTTTCGTACAGGTCGGGAATCGAGTGCGCGATAACGCGCCTGTCGGCCAGCGCGTAACCGGCGCCCGAGGGTGCCTGCGTCCAGTCCGCGTTAACCGCAAAACTCCCGTCCGACCGGCGGCTGATGTCGCAGGCATGCATGAAAAGTTGGTGGCGCCCGGGCACTTCGATTCCGGTAGCGGCGCGCACGTAGCCGGGATGGGCGAACACCAGTTCCGGCGGAAGGACGCCTTCGGTCAGCAAGCTGCGTGGGCCGTACAGATCCGCGAGTACGGCATCGAGCACGCGGGACCGCTGTACCAGCCCGGCCTCCAGAACCTCCCAATCGGCCGCCGAAACCACGATCGGCAGGGTGTCCAGGTTCCAGGGCCGCGGTTCCAGACCGGGGGGCTTGGCGGTGCCCGTGGGGCCCTCGCGGGCGGCATCGACTTCGGTGTAGGTGATGCCGTCGTTGTCGATCAGGCTGTTCACCACGGCACGCAGTCGGTTCAGCCCGGCTCTGCCACGCTCGGCGACGGCGTCGGCCAGCTCGGTCCAGGCCGGCCGCACCTGCCCGGTTCTGTCGAAGAATTCGTCGAAGCCGATACCCGGGCCCTTTGAGCCGCCGCCGGGGCGCAGGTCGAACAGCGTCTCCTGGTTGCGCGCGGCCCGGTACCCGGCCAGCAGGCGGTCGACGTCGTGGCGGTCGGGGGAAGCTCCGGACAATCCAGCTGGTCCAGCTGATTCATCCATGCCGAGGGTCATGTTCGGGAGCGCCATCACTGCTGAACGGTACGCACGCGTCGCAAGTCAAGGATGCCCGGCGCGCCGATGTCGGTCAGGATCCGGGCCTGCTTCTCCCGGAGGTCGGACATGTCGAGCTCGCCCGCGGTGAAGCCGGTTGCTTCGAAGCGGCGGGCGCGGCGTGACTCGGCCGTGACGGCGTTGACGGGCGGCTCGTCGTACGCGAGCCCGCCGGGATGGACGACGTGATAGGTGCATCCGCCGCGCGACGTCCCGGACGTCAGGTCGATGAGCTCGAACTGCAAGGGGACGTCGATCGTGATGGTCGGGTGCAGCGCGCTGGGCGGCTGCCATGCCTTGTACCGCACGCCACCGACGTGGATGTCGGGGTTGTCGGTCGCCAGCAACGGGACCGGGTAGCCGTTGCACGTCACCACATAGCGGTGCCGGTCGGCGCCGATGATGCGCAGCTGGATGCGCTCGACCGAGGAGTCGACGTAGCGGGCGGTACCGGTCGCGGTCGATTCCTCGCCGAGGGTATTCCACGGCTCGATCGCCCCACGCAGCTCGATCTCCACGCCGTCGAACACTGCGGTGCCGATCCGCGGGAAACGGAATTCGGTGAACGGATCAAGCCAGCTGGTCTCGAAGGCGATGCCATGCGCGCGCAGATCGGCTGCTACGTCGGCGATGTCCTGGATCAGGAAGTGCGGCAACAGGTATCGCCCGTGCAGGTTTGCGCCGTGTCGAATCAGCGGGGCGCGCAGGGGTTCGTCCCAGAACCACGCCACCAGGGAGCGCACCAGCAGCGATTGCACCATCGCCATGCGCAGATGCGGCGGCATTTCGAAGCCCCGCAGCTCCAGCAGGCCGAGCCTGCCCCGGGGTCCGTCGGGGCTGTAGAGCTTGTCGATGCAGAACTCGGCGCGATGGGTGTTGCCGGTGATATCGGTGAGCAGGTGCCGCAGCGCGCGGTCGGTCACCCAGGGGGGTGGGGCACCGCGCTTGGAAGACGACGTCAGCCGCGCGATCTCGGCAAAAGCGATCTCGAGTTCGTAGAGCGCTTCGGGGCGGCCCTCGTCGACCCGCGGCGCCTGTGACGTGGTGCCCACGAATCTGCCGGCGAACAGGTAGGACAGCGACGGGTGTCGCTGCCAGTACGTCAGCAGCGAGACCAATAGGTCCGGGCGGCGCAGCAGCGGTGAGGCCGCCGGTGTCGCACCGCCGAGGGTGATGTGGTTGCCACCGCCGGTGCCGCCGTGGGTGCCGTCGATGTCGAACGACTCGGTGGACAACCTTGCCAACCGGGCCTGTTCATACAAGGTCTCCAGTAGTTGGGTTTGCTCGGCGAAACTGGCGGTGGGTGCGACGTTGACCTCGATGACGCCGGGGTCCGGCGTGATCGTCGTGGACTGCAGCCGGGGGTCCGGTGGCGGTCCGTAACCCTCGATCACCACCGGGCAACCGCCCTTGGCCGCCGCGATTTCGAGTCGGGCGATGAGGTCGACAAAATGCTCGAGGGCCTCGGTGGGCGGCATGAAGATGTACAGCAGGCCGTGACGAACCTCGGCGACCATCGCGGTTGTCGGCGCCGTCTTGTCGTCGTCGAGCACCGCGTCCTCGGTGTCGGGCTCAGCCGGCAGGGCGTCCACCACGGTGGTGGGATCGACCTCCAACGACGCCCGCGGCGGTTCCCAGCTGATCGAGTCCAGCGGCAGTCGCAGACCGGCGGGCGAATCCCCCTCGAGCAGCGCGATGTGACCGCGGCGCAGCCGCCAGTCCGCGCTGGCCCAGCCAAGATCGTCGTCGCGGCGGTGCAGCGGCAGCACGAACGCCGCTGGGGAGGTGGTGGATTCGTCCAGGCGCGCCAGCAGCGCGGCGCGGCCCGCGGCGGTGTCTTTACCGGTTTCGGGGGCGAGGTCGTCGCTGTCTTCCACCGGGTCGCCGTCGGGCATCCGGACGCTGGCCGCCAGCCGCGACAGCGGATCCTCGTACGCCGGCCGCACCTGCGAGAGCGGCAGCCCCAGTCCCTCGGCGACTTCGGCGAGCACCCGGTAGGCCGCGTCGGCACCCGCGGGGAGAGTCGGGGGTTTGCCATCCCTTTTCCAAGGGTCGGCCAGCAGGGCGTCGTCCGTCCATAGCGGTCGCCCGTCGGTGCGCCAGTACAGCGCAATCTGCCAGCGCGGCAACGGCTCTCCCGGGTACCACCTGCCCTGGCCGTGGTGGATCAGCCCCTGCGGGGCCCACACCGCCTTCAGTCGGGCGGCCAGATCGGATGCCCGCTCACGTTTATGCGGGCCGTCGGCGGCTGTCGTCCACTCCTCGTCGACCTGGTTGTCCACCGACACGAACGTCGGCTCGCCGCCGACGGTCAGCCGGACGTCGGCGGCGGCCAGCTGTTCGTCGACGCGCTGGCCGAGGGCGCAGATCGTCTGCCAGGCCTTATCGGTGTAGGGCAGCGTGACGCGCGGGTCTTCGTGGACGCGGGTGACCGTGTTGGAGAACTCCAGCACCGACTCGCAGGGCCCGGTGCCCCCGCTGATCGGTGCCGCCGTCGCCGGATTCGGGGTGGCTGCCAGCGGGATGTGGCCCTCGCTGGCGAAAAGCCCCGACGTCGGGTCCAGCCCGATCCAGCCCGCACCGGGGATGTAGACCTCGGTCCACGCGTGCAGGTCGGTGAAGTCGGCCGCCGGACCGGACGGCCCGTCCAGCGCCTCGATGTCGGATGCCAGCTGTACCAGGTAACCGGACACGAACCGGGCGGCCAGTCCCAACTGGCGCAGGATGGACACCAGCAGCCACGCCGAGTCGCGGCACGAGCCGATGCCGGTGCGCAACGTGAAGTCCGGTGTCTGGACTCCGGGTTCCATCCGCAGGCTGTAGCCGACGTCGGCGTTGACCGCGTGGTTGAGCGCAACCAGGAAGTCAATCGTGCGGGTGCCGTCCGGGACCGAGAAGTTTCGCACCCACGCCTGCACGAGCTCGCCCGGGCCCGACCCCTCGCCGGCTTCGTCGACCGGCCGCAGGTACGGCTTCAGGTCGTCAGCCAGCGCCTTCGGGTAGATCAAGCCCGGCGCGCCAGGCCACGTCTCGGCCCAATCCTCGATGAAGAAGTCGAATGGGTTGATCACCTTGAGGTCGGCGATGAGCCCGACGGTGATGGTCAGCTGGCGCATCGGGCTTGGAAATACCAGCCGGGCAAGGAAATTACCCAGCGCGTCCTGCTGCCAGTTGATGAAGTGCTCGGCCGGCTCGATGCGCAACGAGTAGGCATCGATGGGCGTCCGGGAATGGGGCGCGGGGCGCAGTCGCACGATATGCGGATAAACCTGAACCAGGCGGTCAAAGGTGTAGCTGGTGCGATGCTCCAGCGCAACTTTGATGCTCATAACCGCTGATCTCATCACAAGGGCCAGCAGGGCGCAGCGCACCGTGTCAGCGACGTGTTACCGCCATGTCACCAAAAAGCGCCGACAGGTTGGCTATGCGGCGTGCGATCCCGGCTGATACCCCGGCTGATCGTTGGGAACGACCTGGCCGCCGGAAAGCTTGCGATACGTGTAGACCTGGATCAGCATCGTGATCGGGAGAGCGGCGATCAGGCCCACCCCGCACAGCAGTTCACCGATCACCACCACCACGTATTGCACGAGCCACGACAGCAGGCTGCCACCGATGTTCGACCTGGTGGTCGCGATGCTGGCCTTCACCGAATCGACGGGCGAAAGGGATTTGTCGATGACAAACGGGATGGCGAACAGGGCGAGGAAGCCGAAGATGATGCCGGGGATGACGCACGCGATCGTTCCGATGCCGACGCCGAGCCCAACCAATAACGCGGTGAGGAACACCCCGCCCAGATTGCGCGGCTTGAAGAACGATCCGATGGTCACTGGCTTTCCATCGGCGATGTCCAGACATCCGGACAACAGTCCGGCGTGCATAAAGATCCCCGCGATGAAGAGCAGGACGTAGCCGATGACCATGACGGCGATCGACGCGGCACCGAGCTGTACGGTCGTGTACTCGGTGGTGAGGCCGTTGTTATCGGTCAACGTGGTGGGCGTGGTATCGCCGAGCAGGAAGGGCACCCAACCGGCGACAGCGCCGAGAATGCCGAGCAGCACGACATAGCCCAGCACCGGAACGACCAGCGCTGTGGCGTTCTGAGTGAACTTGTTCCAGGCCCAGGTCACCGCCTCGCCGATATTGAACTGGGGCGTGCTCGGGCCACCCACGCCATAGCCGGGCTGCGGCGGATAACCGGGCTGCGGCGGGTAGCCGGGCTGCGGCGGGTAGCCGGGAGGAGGTGGGTAGCCGGGAGGAGGTGGGTAGCCAGACTGAGGCTGGTAGCCGGGCTGCGGGTAGCCGGGCTGTGCTGGATAGCCGGGCGGGGGAGGGCCGCCCGCCGGGTTGTACCCCGGCGGCGGGGGTCCAGGAGGCCCAGGAGGGTTGTAGCCGCCAGGTGGTGGGCCGTACCCGGGCGGCGGTGGCGGTGGGCTGTAGCTGGGCGGTGGGTAGCCCGGCGGGTTCTGGTTGCCCCGGTTGGGATCGGACGGGTTGCCTGGATATTCAGGGGGCTGGCTCATGCCGTCCTCGCTGTCGGGCTTGCTTCGGGGCGGAGTGCGGAAACGTAGCAAAGCGGAACTTAGCAAAGATGGGGCGCAGGGGCGAGGATTGCGTTCGGCTCGGCGCGAATTGGACGACGGACGAATCCGACGGCATGGTATGCCTAAAGCCGTGCCCGACGGCCTGTTTGACCTGCCCGGCGCATCGCATACGACGGACCTCGGCCAGTCGGCCGGTGCACCGCTGGCGGTGCGGATGCGTCCGGCGGCGCTGGACGAGGTGGTCGGCCAGGGCCACTTGCTGGCGCCCGGATCGCCGCTGCGCCGCCTGGTCGAGGGCTCGGGCGTGGCCTCGACCATCCTGTACGGGCCGCCAGGGAGCGGCAAGACCACGCTGGCGGCGCTGATTTCGCAGGCCACCGGGCGCCGGTTCGAGGCGCTGTCGGCGTTGTCGGCCGGCGTCAAAGAAGTCCGGGCCGTCATCGAGGATGCGCGAAAGGCGCTCATCAGAGGCGAGCAGACGGTGCTGTTCATCGACGAAGTGCACCGGTTCTCCAAGACCCAGCAGGATGCCCTGCTGTCGGCGGTGGAGAACCGGGTGGTCCTGCTGGTGGCCGCGACCACCGAGAATCCATCGTTCTCGGTGGTCGCGCCGCTGCTGTCGCGATCACTGATCCTGCAACTGCGGCCGTTGACGTCCGACGACATTCGGACGCTGGTGCGGCGCGCGATCGACGATCCCCGCGGGCTGGGCGGCCGGGTCGCGGTCCAGTCCGAGGCTGTCGAGCTGTTGGTGCAATTGGCGGCCGGCGACGCCCGCCGTGTCCTGACGGCGCTGGAAGTGTCTTCGGAAGTGGTGGAGGCCGGCGGTGAGCTGACGGTAACGGCCGTCGAGCAGTCCCTGGACCGGGCAGCTGTTCGCTACGACCGCGATGGCGACCAGCACTACGACGTCATCAGCGCCTTCATCAAGTCGGTGCGCGGTTCCGACGTTGACGCCGCGCTGCACTATCTGGCCCGCATGCTCGTCGCCGGGGAGGATCCCCGGTTCATCGCGCGCCGGCTGATGATCCTGGCCAGCGAAGACATCGGCATGGCCGACCCGACCGCACTACAGGTCGCGGTCGCCGCCGCGCAGACGGTGGCGTTGATCGGCATGCCCGAGGCCCAACTCACGCTGGCGCATGCCACCGTCCACTTGGCTACTGCGCCGAAGTCGAACGCGGTCACCACTGCGCTGGGTGCGGCGATGGCTGACATCAACGCGGGCAAGGCCGGTCTGGTGCCGCCCCAGCTACGCGACGGGCACTACTCCGGCGCGGCGACGTTGGGCAACGCGCAGGGCTACAAGTACGCCCACGACGATCCCGACGGCGTTGTCGCCCAACAATATCCGCCGGATGAGCTGGTGGGCGTGGATTACTACCGGCCCACCGACCACGGTGCGGAACGTCCCATTGCGCAACGGTTGGAACGGCTGCGCGCGATCATCCGCAACCGACGCGCGTACTGATCGCCAGCGCGGGTCAACACGGGTACGGGCCGCAGGCGGGCGGCGGTCCTTGAACGGCAACCTGCGTGCCGTTGGCCCCAGTCTCAAAGTGGTAGGTGTGGCAGGTCGCCATGTTCCACAAGGCTCCGTTCGGGATGGGTTGCCCCGGGCACCAGAAGTCTTGCGGCGCAGGACCCGGCAGACCCAAACCGCCGATCGCCAACACGGCCGTCGAAAACCCAACGATTGCTCGTTTCATTGAGAGTCCTTTCACACCGACGGGGAAAGCGCTGCCCATATCTTCGTCCCGCGTATGCAAATACCTCCCGCGCCACTCGGAGTGGCGCGGGAGGTATTTCCAACCGGACTAGGTGTGTGTGGCCGGGGCAGGAGGCGCGCCCGGTGCCGGGCTAGCGCTCGGTGCGCCAGGCGCCGGTGCCGACGGCACGTTCGACGTCCACATCAGAATGTCTTGCAGTCCGTCGTTGTAGACGACGCCGTTCGGTGGCGCGCCGGTCACGTCGAAGTACAGGGTGCCCGTCGACTCGCTGCCCTGCGGGATAGGCGCCGGGTTGAGGCCATTCGGGACCTCGACCTTGTCGATCAGCTTGTAGGTCTGACCGTTGGGCCCGCGGGCGCTGAAGTCCCGCACCATCGGGGTGACGACTCCGCTGTCCGACTTGGCGGTGATGTCCGCCTGGTAGAGCGTTCCCTTCGGAGTGAAACCCGGGATCGTCACGTTGCTGGGCTGCAGGTTGCTCACCGTGTAGGAGGTAACCATCGGCCCGTCGTTCAGCGATTCGCTGGCACCGAATCCCTGGATGTTTGGCGCGGCCGCAGCGGTTGCTGCTGCGAATACGCTTACCGCAGCTATTCCCGCGGCGCCGATGGCCGTCTTGACAGCGGTTTTCGTAGTGGACATTGCGAATTTCACGTTGAGCTCCTTTGTCTTTTCCGTGTCGATTGGAGCGGTCGCCCAAATGGGGTGGGGGCCAAACCGCGCTCAATTGGCATAGCCAACCAACGGCGAGCTCAAACGTGACTAGTGGCGAAATGCGATGTGGGGCCCGGATTCGAACAACTTCTTTAACACTGGCATCATCTGACACCGCTGTGCGATTACGTTCACATAAGCGGTAGCGGGCTCAGCCACGTCAGCGAATCGTCGGTTTGCCCTTTGTACTGCGGGCAGTAGGCAGACACCGAAACGCCGACGAAGTAGCTCGATTGTTTCAGCGAGAGACCGGTGTCCTTCCTCAGCTTCATCGCCAGAAAGCTTGATTTTGCGTTTTCATCGAATCCGGCGCACATCGTGTGGCCCATCGCAATCTCGGAGCCGCGGTCCCCAACGACGATGCCGTCCTTCGAAAGTGCCGCGACGAACGCGTCGTCGATTGGTTCTGCCGATGCCGGCGCGGCGGTTAGCAGCGCTGCGGCAGACATCAGGACCGCGCAGGCTGTTGTGCAGATCCCAGGACCGACGTTCATAGCTGAATGTTAGCTGAAATCGAGGTTTTCCTCGATTTCGCCCGGATTTCCTGGGTACCCGTAACCGGGATGCAATCTAATGCGCCGCCCTGTTACCCGGGACAACGATTCGCCGACGAACCGTCACCGTTTCAGACGACTTCAGGCACCCTCAAGTGCGCGATCGCCAGCTCGAATTCGGCCACATCGACCACCTCGGCGCCCAAATCCCGGACCCGCCTGCTGCGCAGCTCTGTTGCCTGGTCGCGATTTCGGGCCATCGCGTCCATGCTGTCGAACGTCGAGCACGCCACGGCCCGCCGGTACGCGGGGTGATCGATCATCAGGCTGGCGCTGCAGAACCCTTCGAGTTTCTCCATCTCCGGAAAGACCGACGTCCGGTAGAACTCCAGCGATCGGCTGAGCTGATCTGGCACCACCTTGAGCCAGGTAGCCCGCACGCAGGCCCCCTCTCGTGATTGGTGGTCGCGGTGCATCAACGCAATGTCCCATTCTTCGACCCTTGCGCTGCCGTCGAACATTAATGCGGTGCGATCGCGGATGGGTGCGACCCGTCCGGCGCTGTCCCGCATCGCTTGCATGGTCTCCCAGGAACTGGTGGCGATGCAGCCACCGGATTGGCGATCCACCAGGAGCGACAGTCCGATACAACCGTCAATTTCCTGCAGCGCGGGCATGACGACATCGCGAACGTGGGCTATCCCGATATCGACCGACAAGGGTTGCGCCTGAATGGTGGTGGAGCGTGCGTACACGGTCGCCCCCTGCTGTGTCGGGGCAGCGCCCCGGTGGCGCTACCGGTCAATCTCCAACCTTCCTCCGGCCGGGGGGCCGTGGCAATGGGCAATTTCGCGCTATCGGCTGCCTCACCTGGTGGAGACTGCTCGGGTGGACAACCGCCTCGCCTACATGGATCAGGTGCCACTTCTCGGGCAGCGGGCGCTTGGTTATGCGACGCTCATTCAGGCGACGTGGATTTACGACCATCCCTTGAATATTGGCGGGTTACGTCGATTTCAATCCAACCTCGGGTATGGGTTATTGGGGCGCAGGATCGAGCGTTCACCATTGCCTTTCGCACGTGATCGGTGGGTGCTGGACAGGGGCCGGCAAGACGGCATAGACGTGGCTGCGGCTCCGAGGCCACGCGCGGACGTCAGCGGATGGGTTGACGAACGGGCAAACCTGGCTATCGATCCCGAGTTCGGGCCCAGCTGGCACCTCGGCGTCCTGCCGTTCGAAGACGGCGGTTGCGCGGTGAGTCTGGTGGTATCCCACGGTGTCAGCGACGGGGTCGGCCTGTGCCGCGCCATCGCCGATGCGGCCGAGGGCAGGAGGCGAAATCTGGGCTATCCGCCGCCGGGTGCGCGCACGCTCACCCGCGCCGCGCTGCAGGACGCCCGGGGGACCGTCGCGGAGCTGCCCGCCCTCGCGCGGGCAGTGGCCGCCCTTGTTCGGGTGGCGCGGCGCCAGCGTCAAGACCTGGCATCGTCGATTGCGGCGCCGCGTCTGCCGCGCGTACCCGGCGACGATCGGCCCGTTGCGCTGCCCACCCTGACGGCACATCTCGATGCGGCGGAATGGGATGCTCGTGTCGAAAGCCTTGGCGGAACAAGCAACTCACTTTTTGCGGGATTCGCGTCCCGGCTGGGCGTGCGGATGGGGCGCGTTGGTGACGACGGCTCGATCACGCTGTCGATTGTGATAAGTGAGCGAACCGAAGACGACACCCGCGCCAATGCGCTGGTACGTACCCGCGTCGCAATCGATCCGACCCACGCGTCGCGCGACCTCGGAGAGATACGCGGCAAGATCAAGCAGGCGCTAAGCGAGATGGCGGTGAACTCCGGCCATTTCGTGGCGCCGCTGCCGCTCGCCGCGATTGCGCCCAATTGGCTGGCGAGACGGACGGTGGGCTTGGCGCACGGCGGCGCCGAACGTCCGGTTACGTGTTCGAACGTCGGCGAACTTGCACCGGCGGCGAACCGCCCGGACGGCACCGATGCCGCCGCCCTGTCCATCCGAATGATCGAGCCCGCAATCACGAAGAGTCGCCTCGACGTCATGGGTGGTCAGCTGTACATGCTTTCAGGTCGCATCCGCGAGAGAATCTTCATCACCATCTCGGCCTATCCGGTGGGTGCGGGAAATTCAAAAAACGAGCTGCGGGAATTGGCAGCGCGCACGTTCGCCGAATTCGAGCTGGCGGCGGAAATGCAGTGACACGAGCCGAATAACCGATCGCTGCGTGTGGATAGTCGGCCACGTACGCTGGATGGGGTGCATACCGACCTGTTGCAGGTGGACACCTCCACTCGGCGCATCGTGGACATCACCGATGCCGTGTGCAGATTCTGCTTCACCTACGGCGACGGCTTGTGCAATGTGTTCGTTCCCCACGCGACGGCCGGGGTCGCGATCATCGAGACGGGTTCCGGCTCCGACGACGATCTGGTCGACACGCTGGAACGGCTGCTGCCGCGCGATGAGCGCTACCGGCACGCGCACGGCTCGGATGGCCACGGCGCCGACCATGTGCTGCCGGCCATCGTCGCGCCGTCGGTGACGGTTCCGGTCTCGGGTGGCGAACCGCAGTTGGGCACCTGGCAAAGCATCGTGCTGGTCGACCTGAACCGGGACAATCCGCGGCGGTCGGTGCGGCTGAGCTTTCTGGAGGGTTAGCCGCCGGGCGATGTACGACACCGGGCCAGTACTGTGTGCGGTCGAAACGCTTCCTTGAGGCGGCCTTCTGAGGGTGCGGCGAATAGGCTGGGACCGTCCTCGAGGGCAAATCACGCATCAGCCAGGGCGATCAAGGCGAACAGGAAGAAGCGGAGCGAGTGCAGACACACGAGATCAGGAAGCGGTTTCTTGATCATTTCGTGAAGGCGGGCCACACCGAGGTGCCCAGCGCATCGGTGATCCTCGACGACCCCAACCTGCTCTTCGTCAACGCGGGCATGGTTCAGTTCGTGCCGTTCTTTCTGGGGCAACGCACGCCGCCGTACTCGACGGCCACCAGCATCCAGAAGTGCATCCGGACTCCCGATATCGACGAGGTGGGGATCACCACCCGGCACAACACCTTCTTCCAGATGGCCGGCAACTTCTCGTTCGGCGACTATTTCAAGCGCGGGGCCATCGAACTGGCCTGGGCTCTGCTGACCAACAGCGTTGCCGACGGGGGATACGGACTGGATCCGGAACGATTGTGGGCCACCGTGTACCTCGACGATGACGAGGCCGCGCAGCTGTGGCAAGACATCGCGGGCCTGCCGATCGATCGGATCCAGCGCCGCGGGATGGCCGACAACTACTGGTCGATGGGCATCCCGGGGCCCTGCGGTCCGTCGTCGGAGATTTACTACGACCGCGGGCCGGAGTTCGGACCCGAGGGCGGACCCATCGCCAACGAGGACCGCTACCTCGAGGTCTGGAACCTCGTGTTCATGCAGAACGAGCGCGGCGAGGGAACGGGCAAGGAGGACTACGAGATCCTCGGGCCGTTGCCCCGCAAGAACATCGACACCGGCATGGGTGTGGAGCGCATCGCGCTGGTGCTGCAGGGCGTGCACAACGTCTACGAGACCGACCTGCTGCGGCCGGTCATCGACCTCGTCGCGACCCGGGCGCCCCGCGCCTACGACGTGGGCAACCACGAAGACGATGTGCGCTACCGCATCATCGCCGACCACAGCCGCACCGCGGCGATCCTGATCGCCGACGGGGTCAGCCCCGGCAACGACGGCCGCGGTTATGTGCTGCGCCGACTGCTGCGCCGCATCATCCGGTCGGCCAAGCTGCTCGGGATCGATACCCCGATCGTCGGCGACCTGATGGCCACCGTGCGCGACGCGATGGGCCCGTCGTATCCCGAACTGGTCAGCGACTTCGCGCGGATCGGGCGCATCGCCGTTGCTGAGGAGACCGCGTTCAATCGCACCCTGACGTCGGGCTCGAAGCTATTCGAGGAGGTGGCCGGCGCCACCAAAGCATCCGGCGCCGCGGTGGTTTCCGGCTCGGACGCCTTCACCCTGCACGACACCTATGGTTTCCCGATCGATCTGACGCTCGAGATGGCGTCAGAGGCGGGCCTGACGGTCGATAAGACCGGATTTCACGAGCTGATGTTGCAGCAGCGCCAGCGGGCCAAGGCGGACGCCGCCGCGCGCAAACATGCGCACGCCGACCTGACCGCCTACCGCGAGCTGGTTGACGCCGGCCCCACGGAATTCACCGGATTCAACGAATTGACTTCCGAAGCAAGGATTCTCGGTATCTTCGTCGACGGTAAGCGGGTGCCTGTCGTCGCGCACGGCGATGGTCTCGACGCTGATCGGGTGGAGCTTATTCTGGATCGCACTCCGCTCTACGCCGAATCGGGCGGTCAGATCGCCGACGCCGGAACTATTACCGGAACCGGATCCGGCGGCAGCGCCAAGGCGGCGGTGACCGACGTACAGAAGGTCGCCAAAACCGTTCATGTGCACCGGGTTAACGTGGAGTCCGGGGAGTTTGTCGAGGGCGACACCGTGGTCGCGGCGGCGGACGCGGGATGGCGCAAGGGTGCCACACAGGGCCACTCGGGCACTCACATGGTGCACGCCGCGCTGCGACAAGTGCTGGGGCCCAACGCCGTCCAGGCCGGATCGCTGAACCGGCCGGGCTACTTGCGCTTCGACTTCAACTGGCAGGGGCCGTTGAGCGAAGATCAGCGCACCCAGATTGAAGAAGTGACCAACGAGGCTGTGCAAGCCGACTTCGAGGTGCACACGTTCATCGAGCAGTTTGACAAGGCCAAAGCAATGGGAGCGATGGCGCTGTTCGGCGAGGCCTATCCCGACGAAGTACGGGTGGTGGAGATCGGCGGCCCGTTCTCACTGGAGCTTTGCGGCGGAACACATGTGCACAACTCGGCTCAGATAGGTCCGGTCACACTCCTGGGCGAATCGTCGATCGGTTCGGGAGTCCGCCGGGTGGAGGCCTACGTCGGGCTGGACTCGTTCCGGCACCTGGCCAAGGAGCGCGCGCTGATGGCCGGGCTGGCGTCGTCGTTGAAGGTGCCGTCCGAAGAGGTGCCCGCCCGGGTGGCCAGTCTGGTGGAACGGCTCAAGGCCGCGGAGAAGGAGCTCGAACGCGCCCGGCAGGCGACGACGCGGGCGGCTGCCGCCGATGCTGCGGCAGGCGCGGAGCGGATCGGTAATGTCCACGTGGTGGCGCAACGGATGTCGAGCGGAATGACGGGGACCGACCTGCGCTCCCTCGTCGCCGACATCCGCGGCAAGCTGGGCAGCGACCCCGCGGTGGTCGCGCTCATCGCTGTGATTCCGGGGGACGACGGCTCCGCTACCGTGCCGTATGCGGTCGCCACCAATCCAGCCGCCCAAGATCTCGGGATCAGCGCCAACGACCTGATCAAACCGCTTGCGGCTGCCGTCGACGGCCGCGGTGGTGGCAAGGCCGACCTGGCGCAGGGCTCAGGAAAGGACCCGACCGGCATCGACGCCGCGCTCACGGCGGTACGTTCCGAGATCGCCGTGATAGCGCGGGTCGGTTGAGTGGCTTCAGCACAGCACCGGCTGCCCGACCGGCCCGGCGACGCCAACCCGAACCCCGGACGGGGGTCTAGACACGGGAGAAGCATCGGGGTCGACGTGGGCAGCGTACGGATCGGCGTGGCCTGCAGCGATCCGGACGGCATCCTGGCCACTCCGGTCGAGACGGTGCGCCGTGACCGTTCGGGCAAGCATCTGCGCCGGCTGGTCGCGCTCGCCGCCGAAACTGGAGGCGGTCGAGATCGTCGTCGGATTACCGCGGACCCTGGCCGATCGCACCGGGCCGGCTGCCCGGGACGCAATCGAATTCGCGGAGGCGCTGGCCGCCCGCGTCGCTCCTGTTCCGGTCCGGCTCGCCGACGAGCGGTTGACCACCGTCAGCGCGCAGCGATCGTTGCGCGCAGCCGGGGTGCGCAGCAAGGACCAACGGTCCGTCATTGACCAGGCGGCGGCGGTCGCGATCCTGCAGAGTTGGCTCGATCAACGTCGCGCGGGGTCCGGATCAGCTTTGGGGGCGGGGGACATCGCCGATGGTTGACAGCGCACCGCGCGAGCGCGCCGAGCCGCAGTCGGTTGAGCCCCGGCACAAGCACAGGCTGAGTCGCGCCGACCGGAGGGCGCGCCGGCGCGCACAACAGAGCCGTAAGCGTCGGCGCCTCGTCGGCGGGGCCGCCACCGGGCTGCTGGTGGTGGTCGTGGTGGCCGCCGTCGTCGTCGGTGCCAAGCTGTGGCACACGTCGTTCCGGTCCGATGACGACTACACCGGCACCGGGAAGCGCGACGTCGTGATTGGGATCGAAGCCGGTGACTCGACCACGGCGATCGGGGAGACGCTGCGTCACGAGGGTGTGATCGCCACCGTTCAGGTGTTCCTCAACGCCGCGCACGGCAACCCCGCGATTTCGTCCATCCAGCCCGGCTACTACCAATTGCGCACCGAGATCCCGGCCGCGTCGGCCGTCGCGTCGCTGACCGATCCGCACAACCGGGTGGGGAAGCTGGTCATCCCGGAAGGGCGCCAGCTCGACGACACCACCGACATGAAGACCAATGCGGTGACGCCCGGAATCCTGACGTTGATCTCCCGTGCCAGCTGTGTGGATCTGGACGGCAATCACCGTTGCGTCGCCCAGGCCGACCTCCGCGCGGCAGCGGAAAAAAGCTCTCCCGCGGCGCTGTCTGTGCCGGCCTGGGCGATTGAGCCGGTGACCGAACTGGGCGCCGACCATCGGCGGATCGAGGGCCTGATCGCGCCTGGCAGCTTCAACATCGACCCGGCGGCCTCGGCCGAGAGCATCCTGGCGAACCTGATCGGCGCCGGTGCGAAGGAATACGTGCAGTCCGGGTTGGTGGACACCGCCCGGTCCATGAACCTGTCCCCTTACGACATCCTGGTGGTGGCGTCGCTGGTGCAGCAAGAAGCCAACACGCAGGATTTCCCGAAGGTAGCGCAGGTCATCTACAACCGCCTGCACGTTCACCAACTGCTCGAGCTCGACTCGACGGTGAACTATCCGCTGCACCGGCGTGAGGTGGCCACCGGCGACTCCGACCGTGCCGACCGCACGCCGTGGAACACCTACGTGGCGCAAGGGCTGCCCGCCACCGCGATCTGTTCGCCAGGCATCGATGCGTTGCGGGCCGCCGAACATCCCGAGTCGGGTGATTGGCTGTACTTCGTCACCATCGACAACAGTGGGACGACCCTATTCACCAAGGACTACAAACAGCATTTGGCGAATATCGAGCTGGCTAAGCGAAACGGTGTCCTCGACAGCGTCCGCTAGCCCGGCCGAATCGAGGAAGGCGGCCGTTCTGGGCTCGCCGATCGCGCATTCCCGCTCGCCGCAGCTGCATTTGGCCGCCTATCGTGCGCTGGGCCTGCACGGCTGGACTTATGAGCGCATCGAGTGTGGCGCCAAGGAGCTGCCCGGTCTGGTCGGTGGATTCGGGCCCGAGTGGGTCGGCGTATCGGTGACCATGCCGGGCAAATTCGCCGCCCTGCGGTTCGCGGACGAGCACACCGAACGCGCGGGCCTGGTTGGATCGGCCAACACCCTGGTGCGCACGCCGCGCGGCTGGCGGGCCGACAACACCGATGTCGACGGGGTGACGGGAGCGCTGGGCCCGGCGTCCGGCTGGGCCTCCAAATCGGCGCTTGTGTGCGGTTCCGGCGGCACCGCCCCGGCGGCCGTGCTGGGGCTCGCCGAACTCGGTGTCACGGGGATCACCGTGGTGGCCCGCAATCCGGACAAGGCGGCGCGGTTGGTGGACCTTGGCACCCGGGTCGGCGTGCCGACCCGGTTCTGCGAATTGGACAGCGCCGGATTGGCCGACGAGGTGGCCGGCGCCGGTGTGCTGATCAGTACGATCCCGGCCGCCGTGGCCGCCCGGTATGCCGACACCTTCGCCAGCATCCCGGTGCTGCTGGACGCGGTCTATGACCCGTGGCCCACGCCGCTGGCCGCCGCGGTTGCCACCGCCGGCGGCCGGGTGATCAGCGGCCTGCAGATGCTGCTGCATCAGGCGTTCGCGCAGGTGGAGCAATTCACCGGGTTGCCCGCACCGCGCGAAGCGATGACTTGCGCCTTGGAGGCATTGGATTAACGTGCCGCGCATGCGGCTTGGGATGAGCGTCGGCGTGGTGGTTGCCTGGCTTTTGGCGTTGAGCTGCTGCGACATCCGGGCTCGCCGACTGCCCAACGCCCTGACATTGCCCGGGGCGGGCGTCATTCTGCTGGCTGCCGGCGCCGCCGGGCGCGGCGTCCCCGCGCTTGCCGGAGCGGCGGCATTAGCCGCGGTGTATCTCCTGGTGCACTTGGCGTCGCCGGCAGCGATGGGCGCTGGGGATGTCAAGCTCGCGATCGGCCTCGGTGGGCTGGCCGGGTGTTTCGGCGCCGGGGTGTGGTTTCTGGCTGCGTTGGTCGCGCCGCTGCTCACCGCGTTGCTGGGACGGGGAGTGCGGGCCACCCGCGGGGCGTCGACCGTGCCGCACGGTCCGTCGATGTGTGTGGCCACCGCGGTGGCGGTGGGGCTGGCCTTGCTCGGCTAGAGCGCACGTGACCCTGTGGTCGGTTGAGCCCATGGGAGAATAGTCGGGTGTTGCGCTGGATCACCGCCGGAGAATCCCACGGCCGCGCCTTAGTGGCCGTGGTCGAAGGCATGGTCGCCGGCGTCGCAGTCACTTCCGGCGAAATCGCCGAAGAGCTGGCCCGCCGTCGGCTCGGCTACGGCCGGGGCGCCCGGATGGCGTTCGAACGCGACGCGGTGACCGTCCTGTCCGGGGTGCGCCACGGCGTCACCCTCGGCGGACCCATCGCCATCGAGATCGGCAACACCGAATGGCCGAAGTGGGAAACCGTGATGGCGACCGACCCGGTCGACCCGTCGGAGTTGGCCGAGACGGCACGCAACGCCCCGCTCACCCGGCCGCGCCCCGGCCATGCCGACTACGCGGGCATGCTCAAGTACGGCTTCGACGACGCCCGGCCGGTCCTGGAACGGGCCAGCGCCCGCGAAACCGCCGCGCGCGTCGCGGCGGGCACCATCGCGCGCTCGTTTCTGCGCCAGGCGCTCGGCGTCGAGGTGCTCTCGCACGTCATCGCGATCGGTCCGTCGGCGCCGTATGAAGGTCCGCCACCGCGACCCGAAGACCTGCCCGCGATCGACGCCAGCCCAGTGCGTGCCTTCGACAAGGCCGCCGAACAGGCCATGATCACCGAAATCGAGGCTGCCAAGAAGGACGGCGACACGCTCGGGGGCGTGGTCGAGGTCGTGGTGCCGGGCCTGCCGATCGGGCTGGGATCGTTCACCAGTGGCGATAACCGGCTCGACAGCCAGCTGGCCGCTGCCGTCATGGGAATCCAGGCGATCAAAGGCGTGGAGATCGGCGATGGTTTCCAGACCGCGCGTCGCCGCGGCAGTCAGGCCCACGACGAGATGTACCCCGGGCCGGACGGGGTCGTCCGATCGACCAACCGGGCCGGTGGCCTCGAGGGCGGCATGACCAACGGCCAGCCGTTGCGGGTGCGCGCCGCGATGAAGCCGATCTCCACCGTGCCGCGGGCGCTGGCCACCGTCGACATGGCCACCGGCGATGAGGCCGTCGCCATCCATCAGCGTTCGGACGTATGCGCGGTGCCCGCCGCCGGAGTCGTGGTCGAGACGATGGTGGCGCTGGTGCTGGCCCGCGCGGCGCTGCAGAAGTTCGGCGGCGATTCGCTGGCCGAGACCCGCCGCAACATCGCGGCGTACCAGCGTGCGGTAGCCGAGCGGGAAGCGCCGGCCGCCCGGGCTCAGGTCAGCCAGGGATAGGCGCGGTCATGACACCCAAGGCGGTACTCGTGGGTCTGCCGGGCTCCGGTAAGTCAACCATCGGCAGGCGGCTGGCCAAGGCGCTCGGGGTCAGCATGCTCGACACCGACGCGGCGATCGAGGAGCTGACCGGCCGAACCATCGCGGACATCTTCGCCACCGACGGGGAACGGGAGTTCCGTCGCATCGAAGAGGGCGTCGTGCGTGCGGCACTGGCCGAACATCACGGTGTCGTGTCGCTAGGTGGTGGTGCCGTCACCAGCCCCGGGGTGTGTGAGGCGCTGGTCGGTCACACCGTCGTCTATCTCGAGATCAGTGCCGGCGAAGGCGTGCGACGCACCGGCGGCAACAGCGTGCGGCCGTTGCTGGCGGGACCCGACCGGGCCACCAAATACCGCGACCTGATGGCGAAACGGGCCCCGCTGTACCGGCGCGTCGCGACCCTTCGCGTCGACACCAACCGGCGCAATCCCGGGGCGGTGGTCCGCTACATCGTGTCCCGGTTGCAGGGTTCCCAGCCGGCCGACGCGCCTCCCCTTGAGGTCACCAAATGACCGATACCACTCCACGGGTCACTGTGACTGTGGCCGTCGATCCGCCGTACCCGGTGGTGATCGGTACCGCGTTGCTCAACGAGTTGGACGAACTCCTCTCGGGCAAGCATCGAGTCGCGATCTTGCACCAACCGGTATTGACCCAGACCGCGGAGGCGATCCGAAGCCACTTGGCCGAAAAGGGTGTCGACGCGCACCGCATCGAAATTCCCGACGCCGAGGCCGGCAAGGACCTGGCCGTCGTGGCATTCATCTGGGAAGTGTTGGGCCGCATCGGGATCGGCCGCAAGGACGCGCTGGTCAGCCTGGGCGGCGGGGCGGCCACCGATGTTGCCGGGTTCGCGGCGGCCACCTGGCTGCGCGGCGTGTCGATCGTCCATGTGCCCACCACATTGCTCGGAATGGTCGACGCCGCCGTCGGCGGCAAAACCGGTATCAACACCGAGGCGGGCAAGAACCTGGTCGGCGCGTTTCATCAGCCGCTCGCGGTGCTCGTCGACCTGACGACGCTGGAAACGTTGCCGCGCAACGAAATCGTTTGTGGGATGGCCGAAGTGGTGAAGGCGGGTTTCATCGCGGACCCGGTCATCCTGGATCTCATCGAAGCCGACCCGCAGGCCGCCCTGGACCCGAAAGGCGACGTGTTGGCCGAGTTGGTCCGGCGCGCGATCGCGGTCAAGGCGGAGGTCGTCGCCGCCGACGAGAAGGAATCGGAGCTGCGCGAAATCCTGAACTATGGTCACACTTTGGCGCACGCGATTGAGCGCCGGGAACGCTATCAGTGGCGGCACGGCGCCGCCGTGTCAGTGGGACTGGTGTTCGCCGCGGAGCTGGCCAGGCTCACCGGGCGGCTCGACGACGCCACCGCCGAACGGCACCGCGCCATTCTCGCCTCACTCGGGCTGCCGGTCAGCTACGACGCCGACGCGCTGCCGCAGTTGTTGGAATACATGGCCGGGGACAAGAAGTCCCGGGCCGGTGTGCTCCGGTTCGTGGTGCTGGACGGCCTGGCCAAGCCGGGCCGGTTGGTCGGCCCAGACCCTGGGCTACTGGTGACCGCCTACGCGGGAGTGACTGCCCCATGAAGAACGTCAACGTCATCAACGGCCCAAACCTGGGCCGGCTCGGCCGGCGCGAGCCGGATGTCTACGGGGACACCACCCACGACCAGCTGACCGCACTGATCGAGCGTGAGGCGGCCGGTTTGGGACTTAAAGCTGTTGTTCGGCAAAGCGATAGCGAAGCTCAGCTGCTGGACTGGATCCATCTGGCCGCTGATGCGGGCGAGCCGGTGATCCTCAACGCCGGCGGCCTCACCCACACGTCGGTGGCGCTGCGCGATGCTTGCGCCGAACTGCGCGCGCCCCTGATCGAGGTGCACATCTCCAACGTTCATGCCCGCGAGGAGTTTCGGCGTCATTCCTACCTCAGCCCGATCGCGACCGGGGTCATCGTCGGACTGGGTATTGAGGGCTACCTGCTTGCGTTGCGCTACCTGGCCGACACCCGGGACTAACGCCTAGTCCTTCGTGGACTCAGGGTCCGACCAGGTCGCCGAAGAACCCGGCCATGCGGGCTTCGGGTCGGTGTGCGTCGGGATCACTTCGGTCTTTGCCGACTCGTCGGGTATGGCGATCGTCTCGGTGGGGGCGTCTTGCTTGATCGTCGGGATCACCTCGGTAGCGGCCTCGCGCTCAGGGGTGGCGACCGTCTCGGTTTCGCGTTCTTTGGTGGCCACTGCAGTAGCCGCAGGGGCCGCCGCGGCCTCATGACCCACGGCCACCTCGCCGGTCGGGGCGTCATCGCGCACGGCCGAGAACACATCGGTATCGGCCCGCTCGCCCTGAGTTGCACCTGCGGCGACAGCCGGGGGATTGCGGTCCACCCGCCAGCGGCCGATAGCCACACCGATAACCCCGGGCAGGAAAACGGCGAGCGCGGTGAAGGCCGCGAATGTCGTCAACTCGCTGATCAGACCGCCCGTGTACAGCCCGTTGTAGAACAGGGCGATCAGCCAGGAGACCGCGCCGCTGAGGACGCCCGCGACCAGGCCGGCCAGCAGCCAGGTCATCGCCAGGTCCTGGCGGCGGTCGGGGTCAGGATTGGCCACGGCGTCCGCGCGGCCGTCCAATACACCCCAAACGCCCACGGCGATGACAAACAAGAACAGCAGCACCAGGCTGGCCAGTGCGGCCTGCGTCTGCCATGCGTTGATCACCACGCCTTGGATCAAACGGACGACAACCATAAGCGCGGCGAACACCAACCCACGCAGCATCCATGACCTCATGGGCAATCAGCGTAGCGAGTACCGTCAAGGGTCGTGACATATTCCCAGCGGCGAGACAATCTGAAAGCGCAACTCGGGACCAGCGGTTTGGATGCGATGCTGGTCACAGACCTGGTCAACGTGCGGTACCTGTCGGGATTCACCGGCTCCAACGGCGCGTTGCTGGTATTCGCCGACGATCGCGGAGACGTGCTGGCCACCGACGGTCGTTATCGCACCCAGGCCGCCGAGCAGGCACCCGCGCTCGAGATCGCCATCGAGCGGGCCCTCGGGCGCCACCTGGCCGGTCGGGCCACTGATGGTGGCGTGCGGAAACTGGGCTTCGAAAGCAACGTCGTCACCGTCGACGGCTTCGACGCCCTCAAGAGCGAGCTGGATGAACGCAAAGCGGGTCCGGAGGCAAGCACCGAGCTGGTGCGGGCCGCCGGCACGGTTGAGGCGCTGCGCGAGATCAAGGACGCCGGAGAGCTCGCGCTGTTGCGGCTGGCCTGCGAAGCGGCCGACACCGCGCTGGCCAACCTGATCGAGCGCGGCGGTCTGCGGCCCGGGCGCACCGAACGCGGGGTGGCCCGGGAGCTGGAGGCCCTGATGCTCGACCACGGGGCCGATGCGATCTCGTTCGAGACCATCGTGGCCGCCGGGCCGAATTCGGCTATCCCGCACCACCGACCGACCGATGCGGTTTTGGCGCAGGGCGATTTCGTCAAGATCGACTTCGGTGCGTTGGTGGCCGGCTACCACTCCGACATGACCCGCACCTTCGTGCTGGGCGAGGCCGATGACTGGCAGCTCGAGATCTATGCGCTGGTCGCCGATGCCCAACGGGCGGGACGGGAGGCGCTGCATCCCGGGGCCAGTCTGCGCGACGTGGACGGCGCGGCGCGGCAGCTGATCGTCGACGCGGGCTACGGCGAGCAGTTCGGCCACGGTTTGGGGCATGGGGTGGGTTTGCAGATCCACGAGGCGCCGGGCATTGGAGCGACGTCCACCGGGACTCTTCTCGCGGGCTCCGTGGTCACCGTGGAGCCCGGAGTGTATTTGCCCGGCCGTGGGGGTGTGCGTATCGAGGACACTTTGGTGGTTGGCTCAGAGCCAGAGTCGGCGGAATTGCTGACCCGGTTCCCCAAAGAACTGGCCATTCTGGCTTAGTTCGCCTTGTCCGTGACCTGCGTAAACAGGTCAAGCGGCGGAGTATTGCGGCGATGAGTTGTTGTCTCGCTGTAGACCAATGCCGCTGTCGTCTATACGGGTGGAGCCGGGTCGTATTGGATGTACCGCCTCACCTGACGCGCCCGATCGATGCCGACGAGTCGGACGATGAGGTGCAATGCCATGTCGATGCCGGCCGACACCCCCGAAGCGGTGATCGTGTCGCCGTCATCGACGAACCGCTCGTCGCGGCGCACATCAATGGTGGGGTCAAGTTCGGCGAGTAGGTCCAGCGAGGCCCAGTGTGTGGTGGCCGGACGGTGCGAGAGCAGCCCCGCGGCTGCATAGACGAGGGAACCAGTGCATACGCTGGTCATCAGTGGGACCGTGGTGCGCTGGCGACGAACCCAGTTCAACTGGCCATCATCGTGGAGCTGTGGGCGTGTGCCTTGACCGCCGGGGTATATCAGCACCTCAAGCGGTGGAGCGTTGTCGAAGGAATGTTGGGCCTGCACAACCAATCCCTTGGCGCACTGCACCAATCCGCCCGAGCGGGATAAGCACAAGACGGCATAGCCGTCTTGTGGAAAGTAGCGTGTCCAGCTGGACAGCACTTCCCACGGGCCGATTGCATCGAGTTCCTCGACGTCGGCGAAGAGCAAAATTCCGATGTGCTTCATAACGCGCGCAGTAGGTAACTCGGCAGTCCAGCTGCATCAAGGTCCATGGTGCACACCTTAGCTTCCGTAATGTTCGCCGCCTCAGCGGTTTCCACGATTTTGCGCACCGATTATCGGGCACCGTGTCTCACACCCAACGTTCTCGGATTCTCAAATCTCGCCTCGACGACGGAACGCCCTAACGCGTGAGGCCGTTTTTGTGAACAGCGCTTCGGTCGGAGATGAGGCCGCCGCACTTTCGTATGACTTCTTGCAGCCCGACACTGCTCAAGGGGAGCCAATAGAAGTTAAAGAAGGGCGTCACGATGTTGACTCCGTAGGAGACGCCGGTGACTGTCGCGTTGAGCATATTGCCGATGGCAACGGCGCTGTCGATGCTGCCAGAGGTGGTGGGGCTGGCGCCGGCAACGGCGGTGCTGCCGGGGCCACCGGCGACAGCGACATCGAAAAAGCCGGGGCCGGTAGAGCTGGTGCCGCCGGCAACGGCGGTGCTGTCAGTGCCGATGGCCTGCGCGATGTCATTGGTGCCGGCGACGCAGCGATGCCGGTCGACTCGGTGCTTTACCCTGGATTGTCGAGCCCGTCCAGGAATGTCGGCCAGGCGTGTAGCGGGAAGAGGTGACGCGGATGACCCGCCCGAAGACTCAAGAGAGCTGACGTGGCAGCGCCTCCGCATCCACTGTATTCAGGGGCGCCCTCAGGCCCCGGTTGGGTGCGGGCGCCAGATAAACCGCCCCCACCAGGTGAGCCTCCCCACGGCGCCGTGCGCCCGGATTGGGATCCGGGCCATGCAGCTTTCGACCCGAGCCGCGTCGATCCGAATGCGGCGGCACTTTGGCAAAACCCAACCGAACCGTATGGTCGCGGACCCCTTGGGGCGCCCTACACCGACCGGGAATACGCGGAGCGGTTTCACAAGTTGGGGCCCAAAGGCGAACACCAGGTAGCCTGGCCGCCCAACCAGGGCGCGATCCCGGGCCGCAAAGCGGATTACTTCGACGCGCAACAGTATTTTCTTGTGTTCGGCGACGGGATAGATCGCATGGGTCCACCGAGTGGGGCGTTTATGGCGCATTTGGGCCGGATGGAGGACGGAACCTCCGCTCGCTATTCCTATGAAGCACGCGCCCTCCACTATGAGTCGCTCTACGAGAAAACTCCCACGTATACGCTGATACCGGGCATGCTGCCCCCGGGGTGGACGATTCGTGTTATGGACACCGCGCCCGCATTGGGTCAGCCCGGCAGATCGGTGAGCCTGGTTTTTCTCGACGACACGGGCAAAGAAATCAGCGTCACAGATCTGCTCATGGCTGGGGTTCTGCGATGACAGGTAGCGCCATGGCTGGTGGCCTCGAGATCTCCGGCGACCTCCAGGAATGGGCATCGACCGCGGGCTTTTCTCTGACGCCTACCGACCTGTATGGCCGAGCGGTTTTTTCGAGTAGTGACAGTGAGATCCGCTACTTCATCGGTGCGGGCGATGACGGTTGGTTACGTGTCACCAGCTCCAACCGGATGGGGCCGGAACAACTGGAGCTCGCCGCACCTTTGTTGTTGACAATCGAAAAGTATTTTTACGGTTCTTTCGGTTGGGACGTCCGCTATTACAACGACTTCCCGCGGGCGACGGTGGTCGACCGCCTGCCTGGCCGCTTCGAAGTACGTTCGCTTGCCGACGACGCGGGTCAGGACTATCTCGCGGGGTTCAACGCCGCGAATCGCGACTACCTCGCGCGGTTCGACCAACCGAATCAGGACTACCCCGCGCGGTTCAACGAACCGAATCGGGACTACCTGGTGCTGATTGACGCCCAGAGCGGTCCGACGGCGATCGACGGTTCCGGAGAGGTCCTGGCAAGAATCCGGCTGGCCGATCTTGCGGTGTATCTGAGCCACGACACCGAGGAGATTAAGGCGTCGTTTTTGGCTCGCGACGGCGCGTCGCTGCTCGCCGTCGCCGAGGGTTAGGGCTGAATCGGCACGGTGCTTTTCCGCGCACGCGTCGACCACCGTCGCGGCGATGTCCTGGGTGCGCCGTGTCTCCAGATCTTCGATCGTCACCGAGCCCTTTTCGGTACGGTGCTCGCGGGCAGGCGGTGATGGGACGGGCGTACCGCGACTTCAGGGATCGCTATCGCGACATGGCGAAAACGCTTGGCTTCGAGGGACATATCGAGTGGGCCGAGGCGGTGCCGTGATGGGGGTCGTTCAGTACTCCCGCCTATGGTTGATCAAAGTCCACGCCGTCTCAAAATTAACGTTGTCGGATTCTCAGATGTCGCCTCAGCTAGGGACGCCCACTTGGGCGGGTTTCTTGGGCCGTGGTGCAAGTAGGGCACGTCTCCTCGTGACTGATGTCTCGGAAATTCGAGAAATTTGTCCGATTTCGCCGATGTCTGCGCCGAAGGCGTGATACTTACCCAGCTTGATATTTCCGAGGGCCGAGGGCCGGGCGGGATGGAGGGACAAGGGTGTCCTATCTGATTGCGATGCCAGAAACGATGCGGGCAGCGGCAGCGGATATCGCGGGTATTGGTTCGTCATTGCGTGAGGCATCCCTAGCGGCGGCGTCTTCCACCACAAAGCTGACAGCCGCCGCGGGCGACGAGGTATCGGAGGCTATCGCTGCACTGTTTTCCTCTCACGGTCTGAGATTCCAATCACTCGGGGTGCAGATCGCGACGGTCCATCAGCAATTCACTGCCTCCCTCGCCGCGACGGCAAACGCCTATGTGGGAGCCGAGGCCGCCAACGCAAATTCGCTGCAAACCCTCGAGCAAGACGTGCTGGGAGCACTGAACGCTCCGACCGAGGCACTGTTAGGGCGCCCCTTGATCGGCAACGGCGCCAACGGGATTGCGGGTGGGACGTTGGCGCAAGCCAACGGCGGCGCCGGAGGGATTCTCGTCGGCAATGGCGGGTTCGGCGCAACCGATGCGGCAGGTCAAGGCGGGGTTGGCGGGACTGCTGGGCTGATCGGCAACGGAGGTGCCGGTGGTGCGGGGTCAACCGGCGGGGCTGGGGGTCGCGGTGGTGGCGGTGGATTACTGCTGGGTAACGGCGGCGTGGGTGGGATTGGGGGTGCCGGCACCGATAGCGCCAGCGGTGGGGCCGGTGCGGCCGGCGGGTCGGCGGGCTTCTTCGGCAATGGCGGGGCCGGCGGAAGCGGTGGGGCCGGTGGCAGCGCGACCGTCGCCAGCGATAACGGCGGGGCCGGCGGAAGCGGCGGGGCCGGCGGTCATGGCGGGTATCTCGTCGGCGACGGCGGGGCCGGCGGTAACGGCGGAACCGGCGGAGGCGGCGGGGCCGTCAGCAACAGCACTGTGTCATCCGGCGACATTGGCGGGGCGGGCGGGGCCGGCGGGGCCGGCGGCGCGGGTGGCGGGCTGATCGGCAACGGCGGTGGCGGCGGGGCCGGCGGGGCCGGTGGCGCCGCCGCGACCGTCACCGGCAGCGTCGTCTACTCCGGCGACATCGGCGGGGCGGGCGGGGCCGGCGGGGCCGGCGGCGCGGCCACCGGCGGTCATGGTGGCAACGGCGGGGCCGGCGGTGCCGGTGGCGCCGCCGCGGCCGTCACCGGCAGCACCGTCTACTCCGGCGACATCGGCGGAGCCGGCGGCAACGGCGGAGCCGGCAGCTTCCCCTCGTTCTTCGGCAACGGCGGTGACGGCGGTGCCGGCGGCAACGGCGGCGCCGGGGGGGCGGTCACCAACAGCACTGTCTTATCCGGCGACATCGGCGGGGCGGGCGGCGCCGGCGCCGCCGGCAGCCTTCCCGGGCTTGTCGGTAACGGCGGCAACGGCGGTGCCGGCGGCAACGGCGGCGACGTCGGGGCCGTCGCCGGCGGCTCCGACGTCGGCACGGGCGACGTGGGTGGGGCCGGCGGGGCCGGCGGTGCCGGCAGCTTAGCCGGATACGTCGGTAACGGGGGTAATGGCGGTGCCGGCGGCAACGGCGGCGACGCCGGGGCCGTGACCGGCGGCTCCGACGTCGACACGGGCGACGTGGGTGGGGCAGGCGGTGCCGGCGGTGCCGGCGGCTCTTCCGGGTTTGTCGGTAACGGCGCTAACGGCGGCGCCGGCGGTAACGGCGGGGCAGGCGGGGCCGTGAGCGCATCCAGCACCGTCTCCACCGGCGACGACGGCGGAGCCGGCGGAGCCGGCGGCCCCGGCACCGGTGCCGGCACCGGCGGCACCGTGGCTGGCCACGGCGGCAATGGCGGGGTCGGCGGGGCCGGCGGGACCGTCACCGACAGCACCGTCCACTCCGGCGACAACGGCGGGGCCGGCGGCGCCGGCGGGGGCATCGTGGCTGGCCAAGGCGGTAACGGCGGCACCGGCGGGGCCGGCGGGGCCGGCGGCGCCGTCACCGGCAGCGCCGTCTACGCCGGCGACAACGGCGGGGCCGGCGGCGCCGGCGGGGGCATCGTGGCTGGCCAAGGCGGTAACGGCGGCACCGGCGGGGCCGGCGGAGCTGGCGGGGCTGTCACCGGCGGCACCGTCACCATCGGCGACAACGGCGGGGCCGGCGGGGCCGGCGGCGCTGGCTACACTGCCGGGTATTTCGTTAACGGTGGTAACGGCGGTGCCGGTGGGGCCGGTGGGGCAGGCGGGGCCGTGAGCGGATCCAGCACCGTCACCATCGGCGACAACGGCGGGGCCGGCGGGGCCGGCGGCGCCGGCGCCATAGCCCAGCTTGTCGGTAACGGCGGTAACGGCGGTAGCGGCGGTGCCGGCGGGGCAGGCGGGGCCGTGAGCGGATCCAGCACCGTCACCACCGGCGACCACGGCGGGGCCGGCGGGGCCGGCGGCGCCAGCAACGTAGGCGGGACTGTCGGCAACGGCGGTAACGGCGGTAACGGCGGTGCCGGCGGGGCAGGCGGGGCCGTCACCGACAGCACCATCTCGACGGGAGACGTCGGTGGGGCCGGTGGTTCCGGTGGCGCCGGCGGGATCATCGAGTTCGGAAGCGGCGGTCATGGCGGCGCCGGCGGTACCGGCGGCAACTCCGGGACCGTGACCGGCAACGAACCTGGTACCGGGGATACCGGCGGGGCCGGCGGGGCGGGTGGCGCTGGCGGCCAGGTGATCGGCATCGGTACTGGCGGTGGCGGCGGTACCGGCGGGGCCGGCGGCAACTCCCCGACCGGTCACGGCGGAGACGGCGGCGGTGGTGGTGACGGCGGCGGCCCCGGGCTGATCAGCACCGGCGGTAACGGCGGCCCCGGCGGTAACGGCGGCACCGGCCCCGCCGGTAACGGCACCACCGGCCAATCTGGCCAGCCCGGCTAACGTCAAGCGCCTAAACCCCGAACCACGGGCTTCACTTAACCGCGGCAGTTGCAAAACTAAGGATATTGAGACGACCAAGCCGGGACAGGTTGCCTATCAAAAAGCGCCAGTTCGTGGTGCCTCAAAAACCGGCTCAAAAGTGCCGTCGCAATACGTACGAGGTCTGAGACTTGCGAGGCGGGGTGGCGTGCAGGCACCGGCGACGCCGGGGCCTTCGACGTCGACTTTGCGGTGGTTGTACGGCCGCGACGGCGTGATCCGGCTGACTGCAGCGACGACGGCGGCGGCCAACGGTGTATTGCTGGACCTGGCCGCGGGTAAGCTCCACGAGATACCCGTTGTGCTCGCGGCAGCAACGATTTCCGCGTAAACCCGACAACGGGCGAAAGCAAATCGCCGAAATAACTGGCCATCCCGTAGGAGACTCACGACCGTGGCAAGCACTGCCGACTTCAAGAACGGCCTCGTCCTGGTGATCGACGGACAGCTCTGGACGATAACCGAGTTCCAGCACGTCAAACCCGGCAAGGGCCCGGCCTTCGTGCGCACCAAGCTGAAGAATGTGCTCTCCGGCAAGGTGGTCGACAAGACGTACAACGCCGGGGTGAAAGTGGACACCGCGACCGTCGACCGGCGCGACGCCACCTACCTGTACCGCGACGGCACCGACTTCGTGTTCATGGACTCCGAGGACTACGAGCAACACGCGCTGCCGGAGTCCCTGGTCGGTGACGCGGCGAACTTCCTGCTGGAGGGCCTGCCGGTCCAGGTTGCGTTCAGCGAGGGCGCGCCGCTTTACCTGGAACTACCGGTGACGGTCGAGCTGATCGTGTCGCACACCGATCCCGGCCTGCAGGGCGACCGGTCCAGCGCGGGCACCAAGCCGGCCACCATGGAAACCGGCGCGCAGATCAACGTGCCGCTGTTTATCAACACCGGAGACAAGCTGAAGGTGGATTCCCGCGACGGCAGCTACCTGGGCCGCGTAAACGCGTGAGCAAACCCGTTAAGGGACGCCACCAGGCCCGTAAGCGTGCCGTTGACCTGTTGTTCGAAGCCGAGGCTCGCGGCCTGACCCCGGTGGAGATCGTCGAGGTCCGCACCGCGCTGACGGAAGCCAAGCAGGATGTGGCGGCGCTGAACCCGTACACCGAGACGGTGGCTCGCGGTGTTGGCGAACGCACCGCGCATATCGACGACCTGATCAGCTCGCATCTGCAGGGCTGGACGCTGGACCGGCTGCCCGCGGTGGATCGCGCCATCCTGAGGGTCGCGGTGTGGGAGCTGTTGTACGCCGAGGACGTGCCGGAGCCGGTGGCCGTCGACGAGGCCGTACAGCTGGCCAAGGAGCTGTCCACCGACGAATCGCCCAGCTTCATCAACGGCGTGCTCGGGCAGGTCATGCTGGTGGCGCCGCAGATCAGGGCGGCCGCTCAAGCGGTCCGTCCCGCCGCCGCCGAGAGCCCGGGTTCGCAGTCTTGAGCCGGCTGACGCTGCGCGTCGTCATCGCCTCCGTCCTGGCGGCGACGGTGGTGCTCGGCGCCGTCGTCTGTGCCGCCTACGGGCTGACGATCGTCGCCTCGGCGCTGTCGATTTACGCGCTGGGCGTCGGCGCGTGGCTGTACCACTGCGTCGAACGGCTGATCCTGGCCCGCCGCATCAGCACGGTTCGTGCGGCGGCCAAGCCGCTGCAGCCGCTGCTTCCGGTGATGGCCGCCCTGATGGCGCTGACGCAGGCCGTGGTGCGCTCGCTCAGCGACGTCACCGAACTGCCGGCGCGGCGTTGGGAGCGTCCAGTGCTCCCATTACTGAAGCGGCTGGATAACCCCGGGAAATCGGAGCAATAGCGTCCCGGTCTCGGTCATTGAGAACTTCGCGGCATAAGTACAGAGTGACGATATGAATTCAGACCGCACCCGGCCCCGGCGCCTTCGGGTTTCCGCGCTAGCCGCGGTCGCCAACCCGTCGTATACGCGGATAGACACGTGGAATCTGCTCGATGACGCGTGTCGTCACCTCGCCGAGGTCGACCTGGCCGGGCTGGACAAGGCCCACGAGGTCGCCCGGGTGCGGCGCCTGATGGACCGCCTCGCCGCCTACGAGCGGTATTGGCTGTATCCGGGCGCGGAGAATCTGGCGACCTTCCGTGCGCACCTTGAGATCCTTTCCACGGTGCGGCTCACCGAAGAGGTATCGCTGGCCGTGCGCCTGCTGAGCGAATACGGCGACCGCGCCGGGCTCTTCGACACGTCCACGCCGTTGGCCGACCAGGAGTTGGTGGCCCAGGCCAAGCGGCAGCAGTTCTACACCGTATTGCTCGCGGACGACTCGCCGCACACGGCGCCCGATTGCCTGGCGGCGTGCCTGCGGGAGCTGCGCGACCCGGCCGACGACGTGCAGTTCGAAATCCTCGTCGTGGCCAGCGTTGAAGACGCCATCACCGCGGTTGCCTTGAACGGCGAAATTCAGGCCGCGATCATCCGCCACGACCTGCCGCTGCGATCCCGCGACCGGGTGCCGCTGATGAACTCGTTACTGGGGCCCAGTGACGCGGGGGACTCCGAGGCCGAGTTGCTCATCCATGATCGCGCCAACGACTGGATCGAATGCGGCGAGTGGATTCGCGAGCTGCGGCCACACATCGACCTCTATCTGCTCACCGATGAGTCGATCGCGGCGGGCAACGACGACGAGCCCGACGTCTACGATCGGACGTTCTACCGGCTCAACGACGTCACCGATTTGCACAGCACCGTGCTCGCCGGCCTCCGGAACCGTTTCGCCACACCATTTTTCGACGCTCTGCGGGCCTATGCTTCGGCGCCCGTCGGGCAATTCCACGCCCTTCCGATCGCGCGCGGCGCCAGCATCTTCAACTCCAAATCGCTGCAGGACATGGGGGAGTTCTACGGCCGCAACATCTTCATGGCCGAGACGTCGACCACCTCGGGTGGCCTGGACTCGCTGCTGGACCCGCACGGCAACATCAAGAAAGCGATGGACAAGGCCGCGCGTACGTGGAACTCCAACCACACCTATTTCGTCACCAACGGCACGTCGACCGCGAACAAAATCGTCATGCAGTCCCTGACCCGGCCGGGTGACATCGTGCTGATCGACCGCAACTGTCACAAGTCGCACCACTACGGCCTGGTGCTGGCCGGCGCGTACCCGCTGTACCTGGACGCTTATCCGTTGCCGCAGTTCGCAATCTACGGGTCGGTGCCGCTGCGGACGATCAAGAAGGCGCTGCTTGACCTCGAGGCGACCGGGCAGCTGCATCGGGTGCGCATGCTGCTGCTCACCAACTGCATCTTCGACGGCGTCGTCTACAACCCCCGGCGCGTCATGGAGGAAGTGCTGGCGATCAAGCCGGACATCTGCTTTCTGTGGGACGAGGCGTGGTACGCGTTCGCGACCGCCGTGCCGTGGGCCCGGCAACGGACCGCCATGGTGTCGGCGGAGCGTCTCGAGCAGACGTTGGCGTCGCCGGAATACGCTGAGGAATATCGGAATTGGGCCGCGTCGATGGAGGGGATCCCTCGGTCGGAGTGGGCTGATCACCGGCTGATGCCCGACCCCGATCGGGCGCGGGTCCGGGTGTACGCCACGCACTCGACGCACAAGTCGCTGTCGGCGTTTCGGCAGGCGTCGATGATCCACGTCCGCGACCAGGATTTCAACTCGCTTGCGCGGGATCAATTCGGTGAGGCGTTCTTAACCCACACCTCGACATCGCCGAACCAGCAACTTCTGGCCTCGCTCGACCTGGCGCGCCGGCAGGTCGACATCGAGGGTTTCCAACTGGTCCGGCAGGTCTACGACATGGCGCTGGTCTTCCGGCACCGGGTCCGCAAAGACCGGCTGATCAGCAAGTGGTTCCGCATCCTCGACGAGTCCGACCTGGTGCCCGAGGAGTTCCGGGCGTCCGCGGTCAGCTCCTACCGCCAGGTCAGGCAGGGCGCGCTGGCGGAGTGGAACGAGGCATGGCGGTCCGATCAGTTCGTGCTGGATCCGACGCGGGTCACCCTGTTCCTCGGCAACACCGGAATGAACGGGTATGACTTCCGCGAGAAGATCCTGATGGACCGGTTCGGCATCCAGATCAACAAGACGTCGATCAACAGCGTGCTGTTGATCTTCACGATCGGCGTCACGTGGTCGAGCGTGCACCATCTGCTCGATGTGCTGCGCCGGGTGGCCTCCGATTTCGACCACGAGAAGCAGGCGGCCAGCGCGGCCGACTGGGCGCTACACGAGCGCCGGGTCGAGGAGATCACGCAGGATCTGCCGCACCTGCCCGACTTCAGCGAGTTCGACATCGCCTTCCGCCCCGTGGACGCCTGCTCGGTCGGCGACATGCGAGCGGCCTTCTACGCGGGATATGAAGAGTCCGACCGCGAGTACGTGCAGATCGGGGCGGCCGGGCGGCGACTGGCCGAGGGCAGGAACTTGGTGTCCACCACGTTCGTCGTTCCCTACCCGCCTGGCTTCCCGGTGTTGGTTCCCGGTCAGGTGGTCTCCAAGGAGATCCTCTATTTCCTCGCCCAGCTCGACGTCAAGGAAATCCACGGCTACAACCCGGAACTCGGGTTGTCGGTGTTTACCGCTGAGGCACTGACTCGGATGGAAGCCCAACGGAATGCGGCGCAGGCTGCGGTGGGTTCTGCGACTCCGGCCTTCGAGCTTCCGTCGGACGCATCCGGCTTGAATGGTTCCACGAACGGCGAGAGCGCCAAGCGGGTGGTTGCCGAAGACGCCTGACGGTCGTCCGGAATGTGCGCGTGGCGTTCGCGTGTGCGCTGACGGCTTCGAGTGTGCGGTTCCGGCGTTGAGTGTGTTTGCAGGGCGGGAAGTTTGGCGATTTCCCGCCCTGGACGCACACTCGAGGGCTGCGTGGCTGAGTTACCGCAGCGCCTTGGCGTAAAGCAAGCTGTCCTGAGGTTCGGGGCCCATGGTGGGGTAGACGGCGTGCCGGGCCAGCCGGCCCTCGAGCGCGAAACCCGAGCGTTCCAGCACCCGGGTGGACCGCTCGTTGTCGACATGCGTGGTGCCCCAGACGCGATAGACGTCCCGATCGGCCTGCAGCGTGGTCAGCAGCATGTCGAGCACCTCGGGCATGTAACCCTTGCCCCACCACCGCCGGCCGATGCAGTAGCCGATTTCGACGGAGTGCCGGACGGGGCGCCGGCAACTGGCCAGCCCGATGACGTCACCGCTGTTGCGCAGCGTGATCGCCCAGGTCCGGTCGTCGTCGCTGATATTGAGTTTTTCGGTGATGACCCGCCGCGTTGCCGCCACGTCGGGGTGCGGCGTCCACAGCAGGTACTTGGTGACCTCGGGATCGCGGGCGACCCTTTGGAATAGCGCGCCGGCGTCATCTAGCAAGGGCGGTCGCAACACGAGCCGCGTCCCGTCGATGCGTCCGGGTGGATAATCGGCCATTCTCGTTAGAAGCCGAGCGCGCGATAGGTGTTGCGGACGAACTTCGGTTGCGCCGTGCGCAGTTTCGCCAGCGACGTGTTGCCGGCGACGGCGGTGGCCGCGTCCACGCTCAGGTCGGGACAATTCTGTATCAGGTACAGCAGGATCAGGTCGTCAGCGGATGGGTCTGCCTGCCACCACGTCCCGTATGCGCCGGGCCAGCTGAACGTACCCAGGCCGCCCGGCCCGAAGATCGGCACGGACTTGGCCGGATCGGTCACCACCGACAGGTTCAGCCCGAATCCGCGGCCGATCCAATGCGGAGCCCCGAGGAAGTCATGCTGCTTGTGCTCGGAGGTGAGCCGGTCAGTGCGCATCAGGCGCACCGACTCCTCGGACAACACCCGCACGCCGTCGATCGTGCCGCCGGCAAGCAGCATCCGGACGAACCGCAGGTAGTCATCGGCGGTCGACCACAACCCGCCGCCGGCGTTGCAGAAGGCCGGCGGCGTGACGTGCGGCGGTCCCATCACATCGTGGCGCAGCTGATTTTGCTCGTCGAGTCGGTACATGGTCGCGGCGCGGCGGCGCGCTTCCGCGGATACGAAGAACCCGGTGTCGGGCATCCCCGCCGGCCCGAGGATGCGTTCGTCGAGAACCTGGTGGAACGGCTTGTCCTCGACGCGGGACGCGATGACGCCCAGCAGATCGATGGAGTGGCTGTACGTGACCCGGTCGCCGGGTTGATGCACCAGGGGCAGCGCGGCCAGTTCGGTCAGCCAGGCGTCCGAGCCGTGGTTGAAAGGCAGTCGCAGGTAGGCCCGCGAGATCGGCCCGGAAACCGAGAATCCGTAGGCCAGGCCGCTGGTGTGGGTCAGCAGGTCCTCAAGCAAAATGGCGCGCCGGGCCGGATGCGTCCGGTCCAGCGGACCGTGTGGATCGTCGAGCACCTCGACATCGGCCAATTCCGGTGCCCAGCGCACGATCGGGTCCTTGAGCGCGAGCTTGCCCTCGTCGACCAGGCTCATCACCGCCGCCACCGTGACCGGCTTGGTCATCGACGCGATGCGAAACAGCGCGTCTCGTTGCATCGGCAGGCCAGCGTCGACGTCCCGATAGCCGATCTCGTTGACCTGCAGCATTTCTCCGCGCTGCCAGACCATCGTCACCGCGCCCGCCAGCAGGCCCGCATCGCATACCTCGCGGATGGAGGCCTGGTTGCCCTCGAGATTCATCTGGTTCAGGTTAGCGGCCGGGCGTAAATGCCCTCCGGAGGCTCCGGGTGAAGCCCTCCACGCGGCACCTACGGTCTGCACCGCGCACTGCACCAACCGCACAGACCAAGAGCAGGGTATCGGTGGATCGAGCGCAAGGTCTCGTGACGGTTTCGGTTGAGCAAAGTTACCGCAGCTTGCCCGCGAGGCACGGGCCAATGTCGCCGGTTTGGCTATAGCGTCGGCTCTTATGGCCGGTCTGAACCGTTGCGAGAATCTCCTGCGCACAGCGCTTCACGTGACCTTGTCGGCATTTATAGTTGCCATGCTCGGACTCGGCATCGCCCCCGCAGCTCATGCGGCGGCGGCCACGGCGACGTTGTCGGTGTCATCGACGTGGCAGACCGGTTTCATCGCCCACTTCAGCATTACCAACTCGAGCACGGTGCCGCTAACGGATTGGAGGCTTGAATTCGACTTGCCGGTGGGAGAATCCGTCTCGCACACGTGGAATAGCACCCTTACCCAATCTGGCACGCACTATGTCCTGACTCCTGCGAATTGGAATCGCATCGTTGCACCAGGTGGTTCAGCCACAGGTGGTCTAAGAGGCGTGCTGACCGGTACCTACTCGCCACCGTCGAATTGCGTGCTCAACGGGCAATATTTTTGCACCTAGAGGCTTCGTCGGCCTAGCTCGCAGTGCGTCACTCGAGCACGGCCGTGGCCTAGGCGGGCGCCGGCGGCTCTACCGCAACTTTCTCGTGTTGTGGCTGAACGAACGAACGAAGATGACGACGCGTCTGGTGATCCGGAGTGCCGGGATCGCCGTCCTTGTGCATGCCGCGCGAGTAGTCGCCTTGCCACTCCACTGACTCGCCCGCGGCAACCCTCTCCAGCTGCTCGATCTGTTTAGCCGTGTCACGTGAGCGCAGAAATAACTCATGCTTGCGCTGCAGATCTTCGTCAGAGTCGAGGCGCCTGATTTCAGGGGCGAACTCTTCAAGCTCGCCGCGGCGTTGCGGGACGATCATGCAGATCGGCTCGTCGACCTCGAATCGCACCGGCATCAGTTTGCGGGTGAGTTTCCAGCTCATGCTGAAACTCGCGCTTGCCCAGTCGGTTTCGACTAGGCCCTCCAACGGAGACACGGCGTCCTTCGGATAGTTTGCCGGTCCGCGGACCAACAGGTTGTAGCCCGCGGGAGTGCGAAAAAGCATGGGCAGATGCCAGGTCAGGATGCCGTTCCCGAAATGGCTGAGCGGCAGGAACTGATCGGTGTCGCGCTTATCGGGTGTGATCATCACGTCCGGCCCGTCTGCCTGACCGGTCCACGTAGCGGTGAACCCGCAACGATTGTGCAGCACCCAGCCGCTTTGGTTGGCCATCAGCATTGGCAGACACCGATTAGGCCAACCGGCGCGGGACTCCGACATTTCTGACATCCAGGTCCGGTTAGTCGGTGCCGGGGTGATCTCCGGCGCGTTATCGCGCGTGGTGAACCCGATCAATGGACGAGCCAGCCCGGTGGACTTGTCACCCATGTAATCCTCGATTTGCTCGGGGCACCCGTTGGAACAGACGTTGGCCTAGCCGCGGAAAGATGGTGCAGATCATGCTTCGGCGGCACCGGCCGCTGGTAATCCAACACCAGAAATTTGCTCGCCGCGTGTTCGGGAGCTTAGGGGGCGGGGGTAACGGTCTTTGCGGGGGGCCGCCTGGGCGTGGCAAAAGTTCGATCGCGGCGTTCTGACCAGCTTCGCGATGCCGTTAACCCGCTGGACGGCCACGGCGATTTCGTCGGCGGACACGCGCGTCGCGATTTAGAATCTTTGGGTACTTAAACCGGTCAGCCTGTCGTTTTCGCGCGGGTAGCCGGCAATGCTAGGCTGCGCGGCAGTCGACATCCTTTAACGATCCGTCCGGAGAGGCGGAGAAGGAGGTCAGGGTCTCGCATGGGCGCTGCCGGTGATGGTGCAATGGGCCGGGAACTCGGGGAATCCCGAGAGTTGATGTCAGCGGCCGATGTTGGTCGCACGATTTCCCGCATTGCGCATCAGATCATTGAAAAGACCGCCCTGGATGGTCCGGACGCGCCGAGGGTGGTGCTGCTGGGCATCCCGACCCGCGGGGTCATCCTGGCCAGTCGCCTGGCTGCCCATATCGCCGAATACAGCGGCGTCGTCGTCCCGTGTGGCGCGTTGGATATCACGCTCTACCGCGACGACCTGATGATCAAGCCGCCCCGCCCTCTGGAGGCCACCTCGATCCCGGCCGGCGGAATCAACGACGCGCTGCTGATCCTCGTCGACGACGTGCTGTACTCCGGGCGCTCGGTGCGTTCTGCGTTGGACGCGTTGCGCGACGTCGGCCGGCCGCAGGCCGTGCAATTGGCCGTGCTGGTGGACCGCGGCCACCGTGAACTGCCGGTGCGCGCCGACTACGTCGGCAAGAACGTGCCGACATCGCGCAGCGAGAGCGTGCACGTGCAGCTGCAGGAGAGCGATGGCCGCGACGGCGTGGTGATCTCCAGATGAGCGCGAGACACTTGCTGGCGGCCGGCGACCTCACCCGTGACGAAGCCACCGCGATCCTCGATGACGCCGACCGGTTCGCGGAAGCGCTCGTCGGCCGGGAGATCAAAAAGCTGCCCACACTGCGCGGGCGCACCGTCATCACGATGTTCTACGAAAACTCGACGCGCACCCGGGTGTCGTTCGAGGTCGCGGGCAAGTGGATGAGCGCAGACGTGATCAACGTCAGCGCGTCCGGATCGTCGGTGAGCAAAGGGGAGTCCCTGCGGGACACCGCGCTCACCCTGCGCGCCGCCGGGGCTGACGCGCTGATCATCCGGCACCCGGCGTCGGGTGCGGCGCAGCTGCTCGCCGACTGGACCTCTGAAGGTGATGACGGGCCCTCGGTGATCAATGCCGGCGACGGCACCCATGAGCACCCGACGCAGGCGCTGCTGGATGCGCTGACCATCCGGCAGCGACTCGGCGGCATCGAAGGCCGACGTGTCGTGATCGTCGGCGATATTCTGCACAGCCGGGTCGCCCGCTCCAACGTGATGTTGCTGGACACCCTGGGTGCGGAGGTGGTGCTGGTGGCGCCGCCGACGCTGTTGCCGGTCGGAGTCGAGGGCTGGCCGGTCACGGCGTCCAACGATTTCGATGCCGAGTTGCCCGCCGCCGACGCGGTGCTGATGTTGCGGGTTCAGGCCGAGCGGATGAACGGCGGCTTCTTCCCGTCCGTGCGCGAGTATTCGTCTCGCTACGGGCTTTCCGACCGGCGTCAGGCGATGCTTCCCGGCCATGCCGTGGTACTGCACCCCGGACCGATGCTGCGTGGCATGGAGATCGCTTCGTCGGTGGCCGACTCGTCGCAATCGGCCGTGCTGCAACAGGTTTCCAACGGCGTGCATGTACGGATGGCGGTGCTGTTCCATGTGCTGGTCGGCACGGGATCACCGGCGAGTGTGGGTAGAGAGGGCGCCGCATGAGCGTGCTGCTGCGCGGGGTCCGGCTGTACGGCGAAGGCGAGCCCGTCGACGTGCTGGTCGATGACGGCCAGATCGCGGATATTGGTGCGGGTCTCGATATCCCCGATTATGCGGACATCATCGACGCCACCGGCCATGTGCTGCTACCGGGGCTGGTCGACCTGCACACCCACCTGCGCGAGCCTGGCCGGGAGTACGCCGAGGATATCGAAACCGGTTCGGCAGCAGCGGCGTTAGGCGGATACACCGCGGTTTTCGCGATGGCCAACACCACCCCGGTGGCCGACAGTCCGGTGGTCACCGACCACGTCTGGCATCGCGGACAGCAGGTCGGCCTGGTCGACGTGCACCCGGTCGGTGCGGTCACCGTCGGGCTGGCCGGAACCGAGCTCACCGAGATGGGCATGATGGCCGCCGGTGCCGGGCAGGTGCGGATGTTCTCCGATGACGGCATCTGCGTGCATGACCCGCTGGTGATGCGCCGCGCCCTGGAATACGCCACCGGGCTTGGGGTGTTGATCGCCCAGCATGCCGAGGAGCCCAGGCTTACCGTCGGTGCCGTCGCGCACGAAGGGCCGACGGCTGCCAGGCTCGGCCTCGCGGGTTGGCCCCGGGCCGCCGAGGAATCGATCGTCGCCCGCGATGCGTTGCTGGCCCGCGATGCCGGCGCCCGGGTGCACATCTGCCATGCCTCCACCGCGGGCACCGTTGAGATTCTGAAATGGGCTAAGGGACAGGGTATTTCGATCACCGCGGAAGTCGCCCCGCATCATCTGCTGCTCGACGACAGCAGGCTGGCCAGCTACGACGGGGTGAATCGGGTCAACCCGCCGCTGCGCGAAGCCACCGATGCGATCGCGCTGCGTCAGGCGTTGGCCGAGGGGGTGATCGACTGCGTGGCCACCGACCATGCCCCGCATGCCGAACACGAGAAGTGCGTCGAATTCTCCGCGGCACGGCCCGGCATGCTGGGCCTGCAGACGGCGCTGTCGGTGGTGGTTCAGACGATGGTGCTGCCGGGCCTGCTGAGCTGGCGCGATGTCGCCCGGGTGATGAGTGAGAACCCGGCCCGCATCGTGGGGTTGCCCGATCATGGCCGGCCTCTGGAGGTGGGGGAGCCGGCGAATCTGACCGTGGTGGATCCCGATGCCACCTGGACGGTGGCCGGGCCCGAACTCGCCAGCCGGTCGGCCAACACGCCGTACGAGTCGATGACGTTGCCCGCCACGGTGACCGCGACCCTGTTGCGCGGGAAGCTGACGGCCCGGAATGGAAAGAGTCCGGCATGAACTCCGGCACGCTGGTGGGGTCGTTGATCTTCGCGGCCGTGCTAGTGGTGGCGATAGCGGTCGCGATCCAGCTGATGATGCTCGGGTGGCGACGTCGGGCGCGGCGGCAGGCCGAGCTGATCGGCTACCTGCCCGATGTGCCCGACCAGGTGGGCGGTGCGACCGCGACCATGCAAGGCGTTTACGTCGGCTCCACGCTGGCGCCGGAGTGGAACGACCGGATCACCGCAGGCGATCTTGGCTATCGCAGCAAAGCTGCGCTCACCCGCTACCCCGAAGGAATAATGCTGGAACGCATCCACGCCAACCCGATTTGGATTCCGCAGGAGTCGATTACGGCCGTACGCACCGAGCGCGGCATCGCCGGTAAGGTCGCCGCCCGCAATGGAATACTGGCGATCAGGTGGCGGCTGCCATCGGGCGTCGAGATCGATACCGGATTTCGGGCCGGCAACCGCGGTGAATACCAGGACTGGCTTCAGACGCGTCCGCGGCCACAGCAAGGAGGCACGTCGTGACCAATATGGCCCTGCTGGTGCTCGAAGACGGCCGCGTCTTCACCGGGACGCCGTTCGGCGAAATCGGCCAAACGCTGGGCGAAGCCGTGTTCAGCACCGGCATGTCGGGCTACCAGGAGACGCTGACCGATCCGAGTTACCACCGGCAGATCGTGGTGGCCACCGCGCCCCAGATCGGCAACACCGGTTGGAACGACGAGGATGGGGAGAGCCGCGGCGACAAGATCTGGGTCGCCGGCTACGCGGTGCGCGACCCATCGCCGTGCGCCTCCAACTGGCGTGCCACCGGGACGTTGGAGGACGAGCTGGTCCGTCAGCACGTGGTCGGGATTGCCGGCATCGATACCCGCGCGGTGGTACGGCATCTGCGCAGCCGTGGCTCGATGAAGGCCGGAGTCTTCTCGGGTGCGGCGCTGGCCGATCACACCCAGCTGGTGGAACGGGTCCGGAACCAGCAGTCGATGCTGGGTGCCGATCTCGCCGGCGAGGTCAGCACGCCGGGCAGCTATGTGGTGGAACCCGAAGCCCCGCACCGGTTTACCGTGGCCGCGCTGGACCTCGGGATCAAGACCAACACCCCACGCAATTTCGCCCGGCGCGGGATCCGTAGCCATGTGCTGCCGGCGTCGGCGACGTTTGAACAGATTACCGAAATCAAACCGCACGGCGTGTTCCTGTCTAACGGCCCCGGCGATCCGGCCACCGCCGATCACATCGTCGCGCTCACCCAAGAGGTGCTGGGCGCCGGAATACCTTTATTCGGAATTTGTTTCGGCAATCAGATCTTGGGCCGGGCGCTGGGCCTGTCGACCTACAAGATGGTGTTCGGCCACCGCGGGATAAACATCCCGGTCATCGACCACGCCACCGGTCGCGTCGCGGTGACGGCGCAGAACCACGGCTTCGCGCTGGAAGGGGAGGCGGGGCAGTCCTTCGACACTCCGTTCGGCCCGGCGGTCGTCAGCCACACCTGCGCCAACGACGGGGTGGTGGAAGGCGTCAGACTCGGTGACGGGCGGGCATTTTCGGTGCAGTACCACCCGGAGGCGGCGGCGGGTCCACACGATGCGGAATACCTGTTCGACAGCTTTGTCGAACTCATGGCAGGCCATCAATGACCGCGAGCGTGCGTGTCTGTACGGCAACACGCCGGACTTGCCGTACAAATGTGCGCTCTCGAGCCAGCAACGGAAGGGGACGCTAGTGCCGCGTCGCACCGACTTACGTCACGTGCTGGTGATCGGCTCGGGGCCTATCGTCATCGGGCAGGCCTGCGAGTTCGACTACTCGGGTACTCAGGCGTGCCGGGTGCTGCGCGCCGAGGGACTGCAGGTCAGCCTGGTCAACTCGAACCCGGCCACCATCATGACCGACCCCGAGTACGCTGACTTCACCTACGTCGAACCCATTACGCCGGCTTTCGTCGAACGGGTGATAGCCCAGCAGGCCGAGCGCGGCAACAAGATCGACGCACTGCTGGCCACCCTGGGCGGCCAGACCGCGCTCAACACCGCTGTCGCGCTGTACGAGAACGGGGCGCTGGAGCGCTACGGCGTGGAACTTATCGGCGCCGACTTCGAGGCGATCCAGCGCGGCGAGGACCGGCAGCGGTTCAAAGACATTGTGGCCAAGGTCGGCGGTGAATCGGCGCTTAGCCGAGTGTGTTTCACCATGGACGAGGTCCGCGAGACGGTCGCGGGGCTGGGCCTGCCGGTGGTGGTCCGTCCCAGCTTCACCATGGGCGGGCTGGGTTCGGGTATGGCGCACTCCGCTGAGGAGGTCGACCGGATGGCCGGCGCCGGCCTGGCGGCCTCACCCAGCGCCAACGTGCTGATCGAGGAATCGATCTACGGCTGGAAGGAATTCGAGCTCGAGCTGATGCGCGACGGCCACGACAACGTCGTGGTGGTGTGCTCGATCGAGAACGTCGACCCGATGGGTGTGCACACCGGGGACTCGGTCACCGTCGCGCCGGCGATGACGCTGACCGACCGGGAATACCAGCGGATGCGCGATCTGGGCATCGCGATCCTGCGTGAGGTCGGCGTTGACACCGGTGGCTGCAATATCCAATTCGCGATCAACCCTGTCGACGGCCGGCTGATCGTCATCGAGATGAACCCGCGGGTATCCCGGTCAAGCGCGTTGGCGTCCAAGGCCACCGGCTTCCCTATCGCAAAGATCGCCGCCAAGCTGGCCATCGGCTACACCCTCGACGAGATCGTCAACGACATCACCAAGGAGACACCGGCCTGCTTCGAACCCACCCTGGACTACGTGGTGGTCAAGGCGCCGCGGTTCGCGTTCGAGAAGTTTCCCGGTGCCGATCCGACCCTGACCACCACGATGAAATCCGTTGGCGAGGCAATGTCGTTGGGCCGCAACTTCGTCGAGGCGCTCGGCAAGGTGATGCGGTCACTGGAGACCACCCGCGCGGGCTTTTGGACCAAGCCCGATTCCGAGGGCGACGTCGAGGAGGTGCTGACCCGGCTACTGACCCCGACCGAAGGCCGGCTCTACGACATCGAACTGGCGCTGCGCCAAGGCGCTTCGGTGGAGCGAGTGGCCAAGGCCAGCGGGGTCGACCCGTGGTTCGTCGCGCAGATCGGCGAGCTGGTCAAGTTGCGTGCCGAGGTTGTCGATGCCCCCGTGCTCGATGCCGACCTGTTGCGGCGCAGCAAGCACAACGGGCTGTCGGACCGCCAGATCGCCGCGCTGCGACCGGAGTTGGCAGGGGAGAACGGCGTCCGCTCGTTGCGCGCACGACTGGACATCCACCCCGTGTACAAGACCGTGGATACCTGCGCGGCCGAGTTCGAGGCCAAGACGCCGTACCACTACAGCAGTTACGAGATCGACCCCGCGGCGGAGACCGAGGTGGCGCCGCAGACCGCGAAGCCCAAGGTGTTGATTCTGGGCTCCGGACCCAACCGGATCGGCCAGGGCATCGAGTTCGATTACAGCTGCGTGCATGCGGCAACCACGTTGTCGGAGGCTGGTTTTGAGACTGTGATGGTCAACTGCAATCCGGAGACGGTGTCCACCGACTACGACACCGCCGACCGGTTGTACTTCGAGCCGCTGACGTTCGAGGACGTCCTGGAGGTGTTCCGCGCCGAGGCGCAATCGGGCAACGGCGGCCCTGGGGTCGTCGGAGTTATCGTGCAACTCGGCGGTCAGACCCCGCTCGGTCTGGCTCAACGGCTCGCCGATGCCGGAGTTCCGATCGTCGGCACCCCGCCGGAGGCCATCGACCTGGCCGAGGACCGCGGCGCTTTCGGTGACATGTTGCACGCCGCCGGCCTGCCGGCTCCCCGCTACGGCATGGCGACGACTTTCGCGCAGGCTCGCCGGATTGCCGAGGACATCGGCTATCCGGTGCTGGTGCGGCCGTCCTATGTGCTGGGCGGTCGGGGCATGGAGATCGTCTACGACGACGAGACCCTCGAGGGCTACATCGCCCGCGCCACCGAGCTGTCGCCGGAGCACCCGGTGCTCGTCGACCGCTTCCTCGAAGACGCGGTCGAAATCGACGTCGACGCGCTGTGCGACGGCGTCGAGGTCTACATCGGTGGCGTTATGGAGCACATCGAGGAGGCCGGAATCCACTCCGGTGACTCGGCCTGCGCGCTGCCGCCGGTCACGCTGGGGCGCAGCGACATCGAGAAGGTGCGCCACGCGACGGAGGCCATCGCACACGGGATCGGCGTCGTGGGGCTGCTCAATGTGCAGTATGCCCTCAAAGACGACGTGCTCTACGTCCTGGAAGCCAACCCGCGCGCCAGTCGCACGGTGCCGTTCGTCTCCAAGGCGACCGCGATCCCGCTCGCCAAGGCCTGCGCTCGGATCATGCTGGGCGCCAGCATTGCCCAGCTTCGTGGCGAGGGAATGCTGGTGGCCTCCGGCGACGGCGCCCACGTGCCCCATGACGCGCCGATCGCGGTCAAGGAGGCGGTGCTGCCGTTTCACCGGTTCCGCGGCGCCGACGGAACGGCTATCGACTCCTTGCTCGGCCCGGAGATGAAATCCACCGGTGAGGTGATGGGCATCGATCGTGACTTCGGCAGTGCTTTCGCCAAGAGCCAGACCGCCGCCTACGGATCGCTGCCTGCCGGGGGCACCATATTCGTCTCGGTCGCCAACCGGGACAAGCGGTCACTGGTGTTTCCCGTCAAGCGGCTGGCCGACCTGGGCTTCCGCGTCCTTGCCACCGAGGGCACCGCGGAGATGCTGCGCCGCAATGGAATTCCCTGTGACGAGGTCCGCAAGCATTTCGAGCCGCCGCAGCTGGGTCGCCCTGAGATGTCAGCGGTCGACGCGATCAAAGCGGGTGACGTGCACATGGTGATCAACACCCCATACGGCAACTCAGGCCCGCGCATCGACGGCTATGAAATCCGTGCGGCCGCCGTGTCGGCCAACATCCCCTGCGTGACGACGGTGCAGGGCGCATCCGCCGCCGTGCAGGGCATCGAAGCCGGCATCCGCGGCGACATCGGCGTGCGCTCGCTACAAGAGCTGCACAGCGCGATCGGGCCGGCCGGTGTGGCCGACAGGGGCGTCACATGACCGGATTCGGCGCCCGGCTGGCCCAGGCGAAGGCGAGTCGCGGCCCGCTGTGTTTGGGCATCGACCCGCATCCCGACCTGCTACGGGCCTGGGACCTACCGGCCACCGCCGACGGGCTGGCAGCGTTCTGCGACACGTGCGTCGAGGCGTTCGCCGGTTTTGCCGTGGTGAAACCACAGGTGGCGTTCTTCGAGGCGTACGGATCGGCCGGATACGCGGTACTGGAACGCACGATTGCGGCGCTTCGCTCCGCCGGCGTACTGGTGCTGGCCGACGCCAAACGCGGCGACATTGGGACGACGATGGCCGCCTACGCCGCCGCCTGGGCGGGCGATTCACCGCTGGCCGCCGACGCCGTGACGGCGTCGCCCTACCTGGGATTCGGCTCGCTGCGGCCCCTGCTGGAAGCCGCCGCCGCACACGACCGTGGCGTATTCGTGCTGGCGGCCACGTCCAACCCGGAAGGCGCGACCGTCCAGCGCGCCACCTTCGACGGTCGTACGGTGGCCCAGTTGGTCATCGACCAGGCGGCTCTGGTCAACCGAGAGGCCAGTCGGTCCGCGGATCCGGAGGAGCCTGGATCCGTCGGCGTCGTCCTCGGGGCGACGGTCTTCCAGCCCCCGGATGTCAGCGGCCTCGGCGGTCCGGTGCTGGTGCCGGGGGTCGGAGTGCAGGGCGGCAGGCCCGAGGCGCTGGGCGGCCTGGGCGGGGCGCTGCCGGGCCAGTTGCTGCCCGCGGTGGCGCGCGAGGTGCTGCGGGCCGGCCCGGGCGTGGCGGAGTTGCGGGCGGCAAGCGAACGCATGCTTCACGCCGTCAGCTACCTCGACGCGCCCTAGCAGCATCGAGACTGCGCCAGGGCTACTCAACATCGGCCGGACACGCCCTACACGCAGTTTCAGCGCCATCAGCGCAGCCTCGGTGGCCCGCGCCGCGGGCCCGCAATCTAACCGCGGTGGTGGGGTGCCGCGCGGAATGCCCAGCGCGACACGCGCGACACGCGCGATAAATCCGTGATCCGTTGCACCGGGACTCGCGGCTATCCACCGAAGTGGTCTGCAGCCGCCGGTCGCTGTCGGCTACCGGGGCCGCCAGACCTCCGGAAAACCGCAGCTAGATGGGCATATTCGGGGTCTGGCCAGCGGTCCGCCAGCACGGTCGCGAAGCGTCGCTCAGCCCCCGTCAGCGGCGCCTGGCCGAGCGCCGACCGGGTCCGAGGGTCGGACCCATGCTGGGCGTTTATCGCCGTAACCAGGGGGTCGGGTTAGATTTCGTCAGGAAGCGTGAGTACGGTCGTCTGCGCTGGCTGAAGTACCCGGCAGAGACAAAAAAATAGATCGATTGCCATCGAGGATTGATCAGATATGGAGGAATCGTGGCCCTTCCGCAGTTGACCGACGAGCAGCGCGCGGCCGCGTTGCAGAAGGCGGCTGCTGCGCGTCGAGCGCGCGCAGAGCTTAAGGACCGCCTCAAGCGCGGCGGCACGAACCTGACTCAGGTGCTCAAGGATGCCGAGAGCGATGAAGTCCTGGGCAAGATGAAGGTGTCTGCGCTGCTTGAGGCGTTGCCGAAGGTTGGCAAGGTCAAGGCGCAGGAAATCATGACCGAGTTGGAGATCGCGCCGACCCGCCGTCTGCGTGGACTCGGCGACCGGCAGCGCAAGGCGTTGCTGGAAAAGTTCGGCTCCGACTAACTCGCCGACGGTGCAGGCCGCATGGCCTGTGGGCGTGCCGACCCCGGAGCTCCGGTGAGCTCCAGCGGGGGACCGGACAGGGGACGCGTTGTCGTGCTGTCCGGTCCCTCCGCGGTCGGTAAGTCATCTGTGGTGCGGTGTCTGCGTGAGCGGATACCGAACCTGCATTTCAGCGTTTCGGCCACCACTAGGGCGCCGCGCCCTGGGGAAGTCGACGGCGTCGACTACCACTTCGTCAGTCCCGCCCGCTTCGAGCAGTTGATTGACGACGGTGCTCTGTTGGAGTGGGCCGAGATTCACGGTGGGCTGCACCGATCGGGCACGCTGGCCGAGCCGGTGCGGGCCGCCACCGCGGCCGGACTTCCGGTGCTCATCGAGGTCGACCTGGCCGGGGCCAAAGCGGTCAAGCGAGCAATGCCTGAGGCCATTACGGTGTTTTTGGCGCCGCCCAGCTGGGCCGCGTTGGAGGCCAGACTCGTCGGCCGCGGCACCGAGACACCCGAGGCGATCAGGCGGCGGTTGGACACCGCTCACGTCGAATTGGCAGCTCAAGACGACTTCGACGAGGTCGTGGTGAACAGGCAATTGGAATCCGCGTGTGCGGAATTGGTATCCTTGCTGGTGGGATCTGCGCCAGACTCGGCATGACACACTAGGCAGAACCGGACCACACCTAGAATTTCTAGTCACTTTCAACCGCTTTATGCAGCCAGGAGATTTTCTTAAGTGAGCAATTCGCAGTCCGACGCGTCGCTGGCCGCCGTCCCCGTCATCGATCAGTTCGACCCGTCGGCAGGTGGGCAACGCACCTACGACACCCCGCTGGGCATCACCAACCCGCCCATCGACGAGTTGCTGGACCGCGTCTCGAGCAAGTATGCCCTGGTCATTTACGCGGCCAAGCGGGCCCGGCAGATCAACGACTACTACAACCAGCTCGGTGAGGGCATCCTCGAATACGTTGGCCCGCTGGTCGAGCCCGGGCTGCAGGAAAAGCCGCTGTCCATCGCGATGCGCGAGATCCACGCCGACCTGCTCGAGCACACCGAGGGCGAGTAACCGGGCACGCCGTGGACCATAAACGGATCGTCGTTGGCGTCTCTGGCGGTATCGCCGCCTACAAGGCGTGCACCGTGGTTCGTCAGCTCACCGAGGCCGGTCATGAGGTCCATGTCATTCCCACCGAAGCCGCGTTGCGTTTCGTCGGCGCGGCCACCTTCGAGGCGCTCTCCGGCCATCCGGTGCGCACCAGCGTTTTCGAGGACGTTCCCGCGGTTCCGCATGTCCACCTCGGCCAGCAGGCTGATCTGGTCGTAGTAGCGCCGGCCACCGCCGATCTGCTGGCCCGGGCCGTACACGGCCGCGCCGACGATCTGCTGACCGCGACCCTGCTCACCGCGCGATGCCCGGTGCTGTGTGCGCCGGCGATGCACACCGAGATGTGGTTGCACCCGGCCACCGTCGACAACGTGGCCACATTGCGCCGCCGCGGGGTCATTGTGCTGGAACCCGCCTCCGGGCGGCTCACCGGCGCCGACAGCGGCGCGGGCCGACTGCCCGAGGCCCAAGAGATCACCACGTTGGCCGAGCTGCTGTTGGAGCGCCACGATGCCCTGCCTTACGACCTGGCCGGCCGCAAGCTCTTGGTGACCGCAGGCGGCACCCGCGAACCGGTCGATCCGGTGCGCTTCATCGGCAACCGCAGCTCGGGCAAGCAGGGATATGCGGTCGCGCGGGTTGCCGCCCAGCGCGGCGCCGAGGTCACGCTTATCGCGGGGCACACCGCTGGTCTGACCGACCCTGCCGGTGTCGACGTGGTTCATGTCAGCTCCGCGCAGCAACTCGCTGATGCGGTGTCCAAGCACGCCCCGGCCGCCGACGTATTGGTGATGGCCGCGGCCGTCGCCGATTTCCGACCCGCGCAGGTCGCGATCGCGAAGATCAAGAAAGGCGCCGAAGGGCCGTCGCCCATCGAACTGCTGCGCAACGACGATGTGCTGGCCGGCACGGTGCGCGCCCGTACCCACGGCGAGCTGCCCAACATGCGGGCCATCGTCGGCTTCGCCGCCGAGACCGGCGACGCTAACGGCGATGTGCTGTTTCACGCGCGCACGAAGTTACGAAGCAAGGGCTGCGACCTGCTGGTGGTCAACGCCGTTGGCGACGGCAAGGCGTTCGAGGTGGATAACAACAACGGCTGGCTGCTGGCGTCCGACGGCACCGAGTCGGCGCTGCAGAATGGCTCCAAGACGTTGATGGCCAGTCGCATCGTGGACGCGATCGTCACGTTTTTACACAGCGACGACGGATAGCGGCTAGGTTGCATTTGCCCGGCGCAGCCGGTTCGAGACACACGCGTTAAGATAATTTGCCTAACTAACATTTAGTCAAGAAGACTGGAAGGACCACGAAGTGAGCGAGAAGGGTCGGCTGTTTACCAGTGAGTCGGTGACCGAGGGACATCCCGACAAGATCTGTGACGCGATCAGCGACTCAGTGCTCGACGCGCTGCTGGCCGGGGATCCGCGGTCACGTGTCGCCGTCGAGACGCTGGTGACCACCGGGCAGGTGCACGTTGTCGGTGAGGTGACGACGACGGCCAAGGAGGCCTTCGCCGACATCACCAACACCGTTCGCGAGCGCATCCTCGACATCGGCTACGACCACTCGGACAAGGGCTTCGACGGGTTGACATGCGGCGTCAACATCGGCATCGGCCGTCAGTCGCCCGATATCGCACAAGGCGTCGACACCGCGCACGAGACGCGCGTTGAGGGCGCCGCGGACCCGCTGGACTCTCAGGGGGCCGGTGACCAGGGCCTGATGTTCGGCTACGCGATCAACGACACCCCGGAGCTGATGCCGCTGCCGATCGCGCTGGCCCACCGGCTGTCGCGGAAGCTGACCGAGGTCCGCAAGAACGGCACCCTGCCGTACCTGCGGCCGGACGGTAAGACCCAGGTCACCATCGCCTATGAGGACGACGTTCCGGTCCGCCTGGACACCGTGGTCGTCTCCACCCAGCACGCGGCCGACGTCGACCTGGAGAAGACGCTGGATCCCGACATCCGCAAGCACGTGCTCGCGACCGTGCTGAAGGAACTGGCCCACGAGACGCTGGACTCGTCGGAGACCCGCGTGCTGGTCAACCCGACCGGCAAGTTCGTTGTCGGCGGCCCGATGGGCGACGCCGGTCTGACCGGCCGCAAGATCATCGTCGACACCTACGGCGGCTGGGCCCGCCACGGCGGTGGCGCGTTCTCCGGCAAGGATCCGTCGAAGGTGGACCGGTCGGCGGCGTACGCGATGCGCTGGGTGGCCAAGAACATTGTCGCTGCGGGACTGGCGGAGCGGGTCGAGGTGCAGGTGGCCTACGCCATCGGCAAGGCCGCCCCGGTCGGGCTGTTCATCGAGACATTCGGCACCGCGACGGTCGACCCGGTCAAGATCGAGAAGATCGTGCCCGAGGTGTTCGACCTGCGGCCCGGCGCGATCGTCCGCGACCTGGACCTGCTGCGCCCGATCTACGCGCAGACCGCCGCTTACGGACACTTCGGCCGCACCGACATCGAGCTGCCATGGGAGCAGCTGAACAAGGTCGACGACCTCAAGCGCGCCATCTAGCCCTACCGCACTCCTACCGCGAGCAGACGCAAAAGCCCCCGCACGCTCGGCGTGTCGGGGGCTTTTGCGTCTGCTCGCGGTAGGAGGGTGACCTAGGAGTGCAGCGCATTCTTCAGCGCAGCCAATCCGCGATTGGCCGCCTCGGCGGCGGCGGGTATCACCAAGGCGAAGCTGACGTAGCCGTGCACCATGGTCGGCTCGTTGATCAATTCCACCGGCACGCCGGCGGCCTCCAGCAGCGCGGCATAGTGGGCGCCGTCGTCGCGTAACGGGTCATGTGCCGCGGTGCCGATGAAGGCGGGTGGCAGGCCGGACAGGTCGGTGGCATTCGCCGGGACGAGGGTGGCGGGCAGCGCCTTTGGGTCGCTGATGTCCACCCCCGGCACGTACCAGGCCACGAACGCATCGATGACGTCGCGGTTCAGCATGGGCGCGTCGGCATTCTCGGCGTACGACGGCAACGACATGTCGGCCGTGATCGACGGGTACCACAGCAGCTGAAAGACCGGCGGCGGACCGCCGTGATCGCGGGCCAGCTGCGCCATCACCGCTGCGATGTTGCCGCCCGCGGAATCCCCGGCGACGGCGATCCGGTTCGGGTCACCACCCAGCTCGGCGGCGTGTTCGCCGACCCAGCGCAGCGCGGCCCAGCTGTCGTCGATCCCAGCCGGGAACGGATGCTCCGGGGCGAGTCGGTAGTCGACGGAGACCACGATGGCCTCCGCGCCGACCGAGTGTGCGCGGGCGACGGGATCGTGGGTGTCCAGGTCGCCGATTGCCCAGCCACCGCCGTGGTAGAAGACGACCACGGGCAGGCCGTCATCAGCGGCCTTGGTGTCTTCGGGCGGCCAGTAGATCCGCACCGGAATGTCGGTGAGGTCCCCGTACCCCACGGTCCGTTCCTCGATCCGCAGATCGGGAAGCATCTCCGGCGGCGCCTTGAGCATGCTGATCTGCGCGCGGGCGACGTCGACGCCGTCGGCAACGGTGAAGGTCATCGGGAATGCGTCGAGCAGCCCCTTAAGCATCGGGTCGATCTCTGGTTTTGCGGTCATGCGCTCCGTCATGACCTCGAATCTACGGGTGCAGCGCGGCCCGCAACGCCGCCAGCCCACGATCCAGCGCTGCCGTGGCGGCAGGCACCACACCGGCGTAGGCGACAAAGCCGTGGACCATCGTCTCGGCGTTATCCACCTCGACGGGGACGCCGGCGGCCGCCAGTAGCTCGCCGTACCGGATGCCGTCATCGCGCAGCGGGTCGTAACCGGCGACGCCGATGTAGGCGGGCGCCAGGTCGGCCAGGTTCGGCGCTCGCCCCGGCGCCATTCCCGGCGGCGGGTCTGACATATCGATTCCGCCTGCGTACCAACGGGAGAACGCGGCGACGGCCTTGACGTCAAGGATCGGCGCGGAGGCGTTTTCGGTGAACGACGGCAACGTCGAGTCCCACAGCGTGGCGGGATACCACAATAACTGGAACGCGACCGGCGGGCCGCCGTTATCACGGGCGCGCTGCGCCATAACAGCGGAGATGTTGCCGCCCGCCGAATCCCCGGCGACGGCTATCCGGGTGGTGTCGGCGCCGATCTCGGCGCCATGATCCGCGACCCACAGTGTTGCGGCCCAGGCGTCTTCGATGGCGGCGGGGTAGGGGTGTTCGGGCGCCAGCCGGTAGTCGACGGACACCACGATAGCGTCGGTGCCCACGGCGTGCTGGCGGCACGAGCCGTCGTAGGTGTCGAGGTCGCCAACGACGAAACCGCCGCCGTGAAAAAACACAACGACGGGCGGTGGCGTGCCATCGCCAGGATGAGTTGGCGGCCAGTAGATCCGGATCGCGATGGGGCCCGCGGGCCCCTGGATGGCCCGGTCCTCGACCCGTAACTCGGGGTGTGGCCGCCGGCGGGGCAGGTCGGCGAACCGCTGCCGCGCCGCATCGATCCCATCCTCCATTGATAGCCGGAACGGAACCGCATCCAGTACCTTCAGCAGGATGTCGTCGATAGCGGGTCTTTGGTCGGCTGTTCTGTCCAAGCTGGGCATGGAGGTACCGTACGCACCTCGGCTGGTGGCCGCGGGCTGGGTGGTGGCCGGCTGGGCGGGCCTGGCCTATGGCGGCTACTTGACCGTGATCGCATTGCGGTCTCCGCCGGGAACCGAACTGACCGGGCATTGGATTCTGCAGCCGGCGTTGAAGGCATCGATGGCACTGTTGCTGACCGCGGCCGCGGTGGCGCACCCGATCGTGCGCGAGCGGCGGTGGCTGATGCCGGCGCTGCTGCTGTCGGCCGTCGGTGATTTTGTGTTGGCGATCCCTTGGTGGGCGGAGTCATTCGTGTTCGGGTTGGGCGCATTCCTGTTAGCGCACCTGTGTTTCATCGCCGCGCTGCTCCCGCTGGCCGGAAAGCGGAGGCCGTCGCGATCGCGGATCGCCGCCGTCGTTCTGATGTGCCTGGCCGCTGTGGTGTTGCTGGCATCGTTCTGGCCGCGCCTGAGCCGTGACGACCTGACAATTCCGGTGACCGCCTACATGATGGTGCTGACGGTGATGGTGTGTGCGGCGCTGGTGGCCCGGCTGCCGACGATCTGGGCCGCGGTGGGTGCGGTCTGTTTCGCGGTGTCGGACGCGTTCATCGCCGTCGGCCGATTCGTCCTGGACAACGACGCGTTGTCGGTGCCGATCTGGTGGTTGTACGCCGCCGCCCAGATTCTGATCACGGCCGGGTTCTTCTTCGGCCGAGACGCTGTCGGTGATGCTCCCACTGAGGTTCTCGCCAGCATCCCGGAATCCACCGAGAGCTAATTGTCGGTGCTCGCCGCTACGGTGGGAACCGTTACTTTGCAATGCATGTCGTGACTCGGGGGCGATGTGACCCGGACTGCTAGTGCCCGTACGCCTGTCGAGGTGGAGCCGATCGCGCGGGTGCTGCCGATGCTGTCGGTGCCACACCTGGATCGCGACTTCGACTACCTGGTATCCGCCGAGCAGTCCGACGACGCCCAGCCCGGAGTGCGGGTGCGGGTGCGTTTCCATGGTCGCCTGGTCGACGGGTTCGTGCTGGAGCGCCGCAACGACACCGATCACACCGGCAAGCTCGGCTGGCTGGATCGCGTCATATCCGCTGAGCCGGTGCTCACCCCGGAAATCCGCCGCTTGGTCGACGCGGTGGCGGCGCGCTATGCGGGCACCCGGCCGGATGTATTGCGGCTGGCGGTGCCCGCCAGGCACGCCAGGGTGGAGAAGGAACCCGCGGCGGTCCCGACCTTGCCGGTGGTTCCAGCGCCCGTGGACCCATCGGGCTGGGACGTCTACGGCAGCGGGGGGCAGTTCCTCTCAGCCTTGTCGGAATCCCGTGCCGCCCGTGCCGTGTGGCAGGCGCTGCCCGGCGAGCTGTGGGCGGACCGATTCGCCGAGGCCGCCGCGCAAACCATCCGTGCCGGAAAGGCGGTGCTCGCGATCGTGCCCGACCAGCGGGATCTGGACGCGCTGTGCGAGGCCGCAGCGGCCCGCATCGATGCGCAGAGCGTGGTGGCGCTCTCGGCCGGCCTGGGCCCGGCGGCACGCTACCGGCGCTGGCTTGCGGCGCTGCGGGGCAGCGCGCGGTTGGTAATCGGTACGCGCAGCACGGTGTTCGCGCCGCTGAGCGACCTCGGACTGGTCATGGTCTGGGCCGACGCCGACGACAGCCTGGCCGAGCCGCGGGCGCCGTATCCGCATGCCCGCGAGGTTGCGATGCTGCGCGCGCATCAGGCTCGGTGCGCGGCGCTGATCGGTGGCTATGCCCGGACCGCGGAGGCCCACGCGTTGGTGCGCAGCGGGTGGGCGCACGACGTGGTCGCGCCGCGCGCGGTGGTTCGTACCCGCACTCCGCGGGTGGTTGCCCTTGACGACAGCGGATACGCCGAGGAACGCGACCCGGCGGCCCGCACCGCGCGACTTCCATCCATCGCTCTACGTGCCGCGCGCGCGGCGCTGGACTCCGCCGCGCCGGTGCTGGTGCAGGTGCCACGGCGCGGGTATGTGCCTTCGCTGGCCTGCGCGCGCTGCCGCACGATCGCCCGTTGTCGGCACTGCAACGGTCCGCTGTCGGTGCAGGAAAGCGCGGGCCCTGGGCCCGCAACATGCACCGTTTGCCGCTGGTGCAGCCGAGCCGACCCGACGCTGCGCTGCGCCCGCTGTGGATCGGATGCGGTGCGGGCCGTGGTCGTCGGCGCCCGGCGCACCGCCGAAGAACTCGGCCGCGCGTTCCCCGGGACGCCGGTGATCACGTCGGCGGGCGAGGCCATCGTCGCTGAGGTCGGCGCCAAACCGGCCCTGGTGGTCGCCACCCCGGGGGCCGAACCCCGCGCATCGGGCGGGTACGGGGCAGCGCTGCTGTTGGACACCTGGGCGCTGCTGGGCAGGCAGGACCTGCGCGCGGCCGAGGATGCGTTGTGGCGCTGGATGACGGCGGCCGCGCTGGTGCGGTCCCGCGGTGACGGCGGCCTTGTGACGGTGATCGCCGATTCCTCCATCCCGACCGTGCAAGCACTGATCCGGTGGGACCCGGTGGGCCACGCGGAAGACGAACTGACGGCGCGCAGCGAAGTCGGCTTACCGCCATGCGTGCACATGGCCGCCATCGATGGTGGGACCGAAGCGGTGCATGCGCTGCTTGACCAGGCGCAGCTGCCCGACCAAGCCGACCTGCTCGGTCCGGTCGATCTGCCGGCGGGCGCGCGCCGGCCGGCCGGGACCCCCACCGACGTGCCGGTGATCAGGATGCTGGTGCGGGTCCGACGCGAGCAGGGACTGGCGCTGGCCGCGGCATTACGCCGGGGCGTGGCTGTGCTCAGCGCGCGGCAAACCCATCAACCGGTTCGCGTGCAGATCGATCCCTTGCACATCGGCTAAGCGCGACAACAACCCCGCGTTGCCACCGTTTCCGGCCGCATTAGCTGTCGAGGTCAGCATCCCGGTCCCGCTAAGGCTATCCGAGAGGTAGATCGGAGTCTCAAAAACGCGTCATTCTCGGTGTTGAACTCCTTGTCCGACAAGACAATCGGGTCGACGCTCGCTGTGGCCGTCTCCGTGTAGAGCAAGACATGGTCACTGTTGTAGACCGATATCGTTGTTCCACCCCCGCGGTAACATGCCTCTATCTACAGTAGCCGTGAGAAATACTCGAGCGTCCCTACACTAGAAGGCTGCTAGGTTTTTAATCTTGAGCTCGTAAAAAGGGGGGCACGTTGCCAACGGAAAACGTTACGGCAGCGAACGAGTCGCTGGACGTGATCACCGATGCGCTGCTGACGGCGTCTCGATTGCTGGTGGCCATCTCGGCCCGTTCCATATCGCAGGTCGACGAGACCATCACCATGGCGCAGTTCCGGACGTTGGTGATCCTGTCGAATCAGGGTCCGATCAACCTGGCCACCTTGGCTGGTCTGCTGGGTGTGCAACCGTCGGCGACCGGCCGGATGGTCGACCGGCTCGTCGCCGCGGAATTGATCGACCGCCTGCCGCACCCGACCTCGCGGCGTGAATTGCTTGCCACGCTGACCGATAGAGGACGAGAGGTCGTCCGGCAAGTCACCGAGCACCGACGTGCCGAAATCGCCCGGATTGTGCAGAGCATGCAGGCCGGGGAGCGGCGCGGGCTGGTAGAGGCCCTGAAGGCGTTTACCGCCGCCGGCGGAGAGCCCGACGTAACGCTCGAGATCTAGTTATAGGCCACCTCATCGCCTGTCCGCGGTGAGCAGGAGGTACTCCCATTCCATGATGCCGTCGGTCAGGTAGTCCTGCGCGAGTTCGGTGAGTTGCGCGTCGAGTTCGGCGGTCAGCACCTTGTTGTGGCCAATGTTTGCGAATGCCTCGATGGTCGGACCGTAATGATTCTTGAAGTAGTCGTGGACGGCGAAGGCGCTGCCGAACCGGTGTACCTCCAACGTCCCTCTACGTGCGTCGACGGCACGAACTCGATCTCCCAACAGGGCCATCACGTAACCTTCGCGTCCCCACAGCGCCGCTGGTGGCACAGCCGGCGACAGACTCGGCCGATATGGCCTGATGGTGGCCAACATCCGCCCGAAGAATCCTTCCGGAGTCCAGCTGATCACCCCGATCGTCCCGCCCGGCCGGCAGACTCGGACCAGCTCGTTGGCCGTGCGCTGATGGTCTGGCGCGAACTGCGCGCCAATCGCCGATATCACGGCGTCGAACTCGCCGTCGCCAAACGGCAGCGCATGCGCGTTGGCTTCCTGGTAGTCGAGCTGCAATCCTTGTTCTTCGGCTCTAGCTTGGGACCGCCGCAGAAGTTCCGGTGTGAGGTCGGTGGAAACGACGGAGGCACCCGTCCTGGCGGCGGGAAGCGAGATATTGCCGGAGCCGGCGGCGACATCGAGCACCCGGACGCCTGGCCCGATACCCGTATCGGCCACCAGGATCGGGCCGAGTGGGGCCATCACCTGCTCAGCCATCAGGGCGTAGTCGCCCAGCGCCCACATCGTGCGATGCGCGCTCTCCAGTGCTCTGTCGTCGCGGACCGGTGCGTCGAGTGTCATCTGACCTCCATGGATGTACGAAACAAGGTAGGGAAAGGCCGCCTACCCCGACCTCGTCGTCGCCAGCACGCCAGTGTGACCCGAGCCTGCAATGGTAGCCGTCAAAAATAGTATGCATCAGAAACAGTACATGAGCGCAACTTGAATGACGTGTTTCTTGCGGTCCCTAGACTGGGCCGGTGCGCCTCGTCTTCGCCGGCACGCCCGAACCCGCGCTGCCCGCGCTGCGTCATCTCGTCGACTCACCCCGTCACGACGTGGTCGCAGTGCTCACTCGACCCGACGCCGCCTCCGGACGCCGGGGCAAACCGGAACCGTCGCCGGTGGCCCGCGAGGCGTTGGACCGCGGCATTCCGGTGTTGCGGCCAACGCGGCCGAACTCGGCTGAGTTCGTGGCCGAATTGGCAGAGCTGGCGCCCGAATGTTGCCCGGTGGTGGCCTACGGCGCGCTGCTGGGTGACGGGCTGCTCGCTGTTCCCCTGCACGGCTGGATCAACCTGCACTTCTCGTTGCTGCCCGCCTGGCGCGGTGCGGCGCCGGTGCAGGCCGCCATTGCGGCCGGAGACGCGATCACCGGGGCGACAACGTTCCAGATCGAGCCGAGTCTGGACTCCGGGCCGGTGTACGGCGTCGTCACCGAGACGATTCGGCCGACCGATACCGCGGGCGATCTGCTGGCGCGACTTGCGGTTTCGGGTGCGGCACTGTTGTCGACCACGCTGGACGGCGTCGCCGACGGGGCGCTCTCGGCGCGTCCGCAGCCGGCCGAGGGAGTCAGCATTGCACCGAAGATCAGCGTTGATCAGGCCCGGGTGCGCTGGGATATGCCCGCGCAAGTCGTGGAGCGCCGCATCCGCGCCGTCACACCCAACCCGGGCGCCTGGACACTGATCGGCGACTTGCGGGTCAAACTGGGGCCTGTGCGCCTCGACGGGGTCACCCCAGAGCCGTTGCCGCCCGGCTGCATTCACGCCGACCGCACCAGCGTCTGGATCGGCACCGGATCGGAGCCGGTACGGCTGGGCCAAATTCAGCCGCCCGGAAAGAAATTCATGAACGCCGTCGATTGGGCCCGCGGCGCCAGGCTCGATTCCGCCGTGCGGGCATCGTGAGCTCGGGCAGGCCGGAGAACCGGGGGCCCAAAAAGCGAAGTCCGCGCCGGCCGCTGGACCCCGCGCGGGCCGCCGCGTTCGAGGTGCTGCGGGCCGTCAGCGAACGTGACGCGTACGCGAACCTGGCGTTGCCACCGCTGCTGCGCCAGCGCGGTATCACCGGCCGCGATGCGGCGTTCGCCACCGAGCTCACCTATGGCGCCTGCCGTAGCAAGGGCCTGCTTGACGCGGTCATCGGTGCGGCCGCCGGACGCCCGCCGGACGAGATCAATCCCGTGTTGCTCGACCTGCTCCGGCTCGGCACCTATCAATTGTTGCGCACCCGGGTCGATGCGTATGCCGCGGTGTCCACCACCGTCGAACAAGCGGGACTCGAATTCGACTCGGCGCGCGCGGGTTTCGTCAACGGTGTGCTGCGCACCATCTCCGGGCGCGATGAGAAGTCCTGGGTCGACGAGTTGGCGCCCGACCAGGCTGCCGATCCGATCGGGCACGCCGCGTTCGTGCACGCCCACCCGCGCTGGATCGCCCAGGCCTTCGCCGACGCGCTGGGCGCCTCGGCCGGTGAGCTGGACGCGCTATTGGCGTGCGACGACGAACGGCCGCAGGTGCACCTGGCGGCCCGTCCGGGGGTGCTGACCGCCGACGAGCTGGCCGAGGCGGTGGATGGCACCGTCGGCCGGTTTTCGCCCTACGCGGTGTACCTGCCCGGTGGCGACCCCGGGCAGCTCGCGCCGGTGCGCGACGGTCAAGCCCTGGTGCAGGACGAGGGTAGCCAATTGGTGGCCCGCGCCGTGACGCTGGCCCCTGTTGAAGACGATGCCGGCCGATGGCTGGACCTGTGCGCCGGGCCCGGCGGCAAAACCGCGCTGCTGGCCGGTCTGGCCTTGGCGTCCGGGGCTCGGGTCACCGCGGTCGAACCGTCGGCGCCGCGCGCGGACCTAGTGGTGCAGAACACCCGTGGGCTTCCGGTGGATGTGTTGCGGGTAGACGGACGTTCTACCGATCTTGATCCGGGTTTCGACCGGGTGCTGGTCGATGTGCCCTGCACCGGGCTGGGCGCGTTGCGGCGTCGCCCGGAGGCCCGCTGGCGGCGCACCCAGAGCGACGTACCGGCGCTGGCCAAGCTACAACGCGAACTGCTGGCCGCGGCGATTGCGCTGACCCGGCCCGGCGGCGTGGTGCTCTACGCCACCTGCTCACCGCATCTGGCCGAGACGGTCGGCGTGGTCGGCGACGCGTTGCGCCGCCATCCGGTCAGTGCGTTGGACGCCCGGCCGTTTTTCGAACCCGTCCAGAAGGGCCTTGGGGACGGCCCCTACGCGCAGCTCTGGCCGCACCGGCACGGCACGGACGCGATGTTCGCTGCCGCGCTGCGCCGCCTGAAGTGAGGTCCGCGGCAGCTCTCAGTAGTCTGTCGCTCATGCCTCGCCGCATCGCGGAACCCCTGATCGCGCCCTCGATCCTGGCCGCCGACTTCGCCCGGCTCGCCGACGAAGCGGCCGCCGTCAACGGAGCCGACTGGTTGCACGTCGACGTCATGGACGGGCACTTCGTGCCGAATCTGACTATCGGACTGCCCGTGGTGCAGAGCCTGCTGGCCGCCACCCGCATCCCGATGGATTGCCACCTCATGATCGACAATCCGGACCGGTGGGCACCGCCGTACGCCGAGGCGGGCGCCTACAACGTCACCTTCCACGCCGAGGCGACCAGCAATCCGGTCGGGGTGGCCCGTGACATCCGCGCGGCCGGCGCCAAGGCCGGGATCAGTGTCAAGCCGGGGACCCCGCTCGAGCCCTACCTGGAAATCTTGCCGCACTTCGACACCTTGCTGATCATGTCCGTGGAGCCCGGCTTCGGCGGCCAGAGTTTCATCCCGGAAGTTCTGAGCAAAGTCCGTACAGTGCGAAAGATGGTCGATGCGGGCGAGTTGACGATTTTGGTCGAGATCGACGGCGGAATCAACGCGGACACGATCGAGCAGGCGGCCGCAGCCGGTGTCGACTGCTTTGTCGCCGGTTCGGCGGTCTATAGCGCCGACGACCCGGAGGCTGCGGTCGAGGCACTACGGCGACAGGCCAGTGCCGCCTGGCCGCACCCGCGCTCATGAACGAGCCGCAGACGGTCGAGAGCCTGGACGCGGCAATGCAGTTGGCCATCGAACAGGCCTACCGGGTCAAGGGCACCACCTATCCGAATCCACCGGTCGGGGCCGTCATCGTGGACCCCGACGGTCGGGTGGTCGGCGTCGGCGCGACCGAACCGGCCGGTGGCGACCATGCCGAGGTGGTGGCGCTGCGCCGGGCCGGCCGATTGGCGGCAGGTGCCATCGCCGTGGTCACCCTCGAACCGTGCAATCACTACGGCAAGACGCCGCCATGCGTGAACGCCTTACTGGAAGCCAGGATTGGGACGGTGATCTACGCCGTCGCCGACCCGAACGCCATCGCCGGCGGGGGATCGGCCCGGCTCTCGGGAGCGGGGGTGAACGTGCGTTCCGGCGTGCTGGCCCCACAAGTCGCGGCCGGACCGCTGCGCGAGTGGCTACACAAGGAACGGACCGGGCTGCCGCACGTCACTTGGAAGTACGCCGCCAGCATCGATGGCCGCAGCGCCGCCGCCGACGGTTCCAGTCAGTGGATTTCCAGTCCGGCCGCACGCATGGACGTACACCGTCGCCGCGCCACCGCGGACGCGATCGTGGTCGGCACCGGCACCGTGCTGGCCGACGACCCCGCGCTGACCGCCCGGCTGCCTGACGACTCGCTGGCGCCGGGGCAACCATTGCGCGTCGTGGTGGGCATGCGCGAAATACCTTCAGAGGCAAAGGTTCTCAACGACGATTCGCGCACCATGGTAATTCGTACGCACGATCCCATGGAGGTGCTCAAGGCATTGTCGGACCGCACCGACGTGTTGCTGGAAGGTGGCCCCACCCTGGCCGGCGCGTTCTTGCGGGCCGGGGTGATCAACCGAATTTTGGCCTACGTCGCGCCGATCCTGCTGGGCGGACCCATCACCGCGGTCGGGGATGTGGGGGTGCCCACGCTTGCGCGGGCGTTGCGCTGGCAGTTCGACGGGATCGAGCGGGCCGGCCCCGATCTGGTGCTCAGCCTGGTGGCCGGTTAGCGGCCGGCCCATCAGGTTGCGGGCGAAACGGCCTGTTCCGCAGGGACTTCCGGCTCGTCGGCATGGTCCTTGCGGCCGCTGATCAGCAGGCCCAACAGCGCGCCCAGCACGCAGACGATCCAGGTTGCCGTGAATATCTCGCCGTACATCGCCGCGAAAGACGGCAGCAGGTTATGCGCCTGTTCAAGCGCTCGCTCCGTCCCGGTCATATCGCTCGGTATTGCCGCGTTCTTCTCGTTGAGGATCTGGTAGAAGCGGTACAAACCCCATGCGCCCAGCCCGGCAACACCGATCAGCATGCCGGTCATCCGGGACACCACCACCGCAGCCGAAGCGATGCCATGCTCGGCCGAGGGGACAACGCGTAGGGCGGCCGACGTCAGCGGACCGATCACCAACCCGAGTCCCAGACCCACTGTCAGCAGGTCGGTTTGCATCGCGGGCAGGGTGAAAAACCCGAAGATGTTGTGGCCATAGTGCGGCAAGTCAACCGGCCAATGCGAGATCAGGACGTAGCCGCCGGCGGCGATGAGCAGTCCGATGAACGCGACGGCGCGGTCGCCGACCCTGGTGGCAATCACGCCGCCCAGCAGCGCCCCAACGGGCAGCGCGATCAGAAAGAACATCAGCATCCCGGCCGCGTCGGCCTGGCTCTTGCCCAGCACCCCCTGGCCGAACAACTCCACGTTGACCAGCGTCACCATCAACGCCGCCCCAGCAGCGAATGAGGCGCCCAACGCGGCGAGGAACGGCCGGAACTGCACCCCCGCCGGGTCGATCAGCCGGGTCCGTGCAAACCGCTCCCAGAGCAGGAACGCCACCCCGGCGGCGACCGCCCCGATCACCAAAGGCAATCCGTAGCTGGGCAGTATCTGTTGGCCGTTCGGACTGGGGTTGTACAACCCGAAGACCGCCAGACCCAGGGTGATGGCCAGCAGCACACCGCCGATCACGTCGATCTTCTCCGGCGTCTCACTGCGATCGTGCGACGGCAGGCTGATCTGGATCAACGCCATGGCAATCAAGGTCAGCGGGATGTTGATCCAGAAGACGTCTCGCCAGTCGCGGAATAGCCAGACGATGAAGATCCCGTACAGCGGGCCCAGCACGCTGCCCAGCTCCTGCGCGGCACCGATACCGCCGAGCACGCCAGCGCGGTTGCGCTGCGACCATAAATCGGCTCCCAGTGCCAGGGTGACGGGCAACAACGCGCCGCTGGCGATGCCCTGAATGGTGCGGCCCACGATCAGCACAGGCAGGCTCTGCACATGGAAGTTCACCACTGGAAAGCCCAGGATCATCAGATCCTGGATGGGGTGGCCGAGGATTTCCAACGTCGAATTGGCCAAATTCAGATTGCCGATCTGCACCGATAGCGCGGTGACCATCGAGCCGATGATGAAGAAGAACAGGCTGACCTGAAGTAGTCGTTTGCGTCCGAACCGGTCGGAAGCCCTGCCCAGCAAGGGCATTGCCGCGATGTAGCCCAGCAGGTACATGGTGACGATCGGGGTGATTCGCTGCAGTTGGTTCAGCGGGATGCCGACGTCATGCATGATGTCGCGCAGGATGGTGACCACGACATACGCGTCGAGGGCCCCCAGCAACACCGCCAGACTGCCTGCGCCGATCGCGACTCGGCGTCCCGCCAGCTTCATCCTCAGCTCGCCGCGGGCTTGTTGACCTGGACCGGCTGGCCCCAGTTCGACAAGGTCATCTGGATCGTATTGCCCGGACTGTATTGCAGGCTGACCTGCGCCAGCTGGTGGTCGCCGCTCTCCACGATCCAGACGGTGGACGGCACCGGCTTCGTCGCCTTGAAGTTGGGTGCAATCTTGTTCACGGCGTCCGCGGAGACGTTTCCACTGACGCGGACCGTGGTTTGGCCGCTGACCTGCTCGCGGCCCTCGGCCTTGGCGTCGGTGAAGTTCGCCAGCACGTCGGCCACGCCGGTGTCCGGGTTCAAAATCGCCGACGGGTCGTAGATCTGAGAGGCCGGGCCGACATCGGTCATCGCTTTGTCACCCGGGTTCAGCGCGTTGGTGTAAAGGTCGCCGTCCACCACCACGAAATCGGCGTTGATGTCCTGCCCCATGAATGTGAGCTGGGCGTTTCCCTGCGCGGCGGTGTTCGGGGAGGTGGTGAGGTCGCCGGTCAGAGTCTTGACGGGTAATCCGGGAATTTTGCCGGTCACGGAAAGCACCAGGTGCGCGCTCTTGGTGTTCTTGGTCGAATCGGCGGACTGCTTTACCAGCGTCGCGGCATCGGGCAATGGCCCACCGCTTGTCGAGGACTTGAACGAGCACCCGGCGATCAGGGCGGCTGCGAAGGTGAAACAAGCGAGCACGGCCAGTAGACGATGGCGGGTCTGCATACCCTGCATCGTAGAGGGTGCCAGTGCCCGGACTTGGGAACGCGGGGCTCTGGGGGCCCGGGTCGGGTCACCGAACATGGCTGTTTGCACTGGTCAATTAGCCTGGTGCGATGTTCACCGGAATTGTCGAGGAACTCGGAGCAGTGACCGGCCGGGACGCTCTCGCCGACGCAGCACGCCTGACCATCCGCGGACCCGTCGTCACCGCTGACGCCGGCCACGGCGATTCGATTGCCGTCAATGGCGTCTGTCTGACGGTTGTGGAGTTGCTGGCCGATGGCCAATTCACCGCCGATGTGATGGCTGAGACGCTGGACCGGTCCAACCTGGGAGAGCTCCGGGTTGGCAGCTCGGTGAACTTGGAGCGCGCTGCGGCGCTCAACAGCCGGCTGGGCGGCCACATCGTGCAGGGCCATGTGGACGGCACCGGCGAGGTGGTTTCGCGTGCACCGTCGGAGAACTGGGAAGTGGTGCGCATCGAAGTGCCCGCCGCGGTGGCGCGCTACATCGTCGAGAAGGGCTCGATCACCGTCGACGGGATCTCCCTGACGGTGTCCGCGCTGGGCGCCGAACCCCGCGACTGGTTTGAGGTGTCGCTGATCCCGACGACGCAGGGAGCTGACGACGCTGGGCAGCGCTCCGGTGGGGACGCTGGTGAACCTTGAGGTTGACGTCATCGCCAAGTATGTTGAGCGGCTGCTGTCTCGGAATAATACCTCTGCCAGCAATTTTACCGACACGCTGGAAGGCAACAACGGAACTCAGACTTCTTCTTCACAGGGGACCTAGGGCTCGACTGGCTCGAAGGTGATTTGGAAACACGCCTCAACGACGACTACAGCAAAGGGAGCAGTCACACTTCCAGTAGCGAAAAGGGGAAATCGGCGCCACCGGCGCCACCGTTTCCGTAGTCAGCGCCGCCACCGCCGCCGCCACCCCCGCCGGTGCCGAACAGCAAGCTGCCGGCCCCGCCAGCACCGCCGCTACCGCCGGCGCCACTGTAACCGCCGTTGCCACCGCCGGCCCCGGGGAGGCCGCCGGCCCGGCCGAACACCACCGGGCTCCCACCGGCGCCGCCGTCTGCGCCGAGGCCGCCCGTTCCGCCTTCGGCGACACTGATTTTGAAGAATTGAGGGAAGAAGGATTCAGTGGGAAAATAGCCGGAGCCGCCGCCACCCCCGCCGGCGCCGAAGCCGCCGCCAGCCCCACCGGCGCCGTCACTGGCGCCGTAACCACTATAGAAGCCGTTGGCGCCGAAGGCGCCGCCACCGCCGCCGCCCCCACCACCACCGATATAGACACCACCCCCACCACCACCGCCACCGCCGCCGCCAGCACCGCCCGTGCCGAACAACAACCCGGCGTTGCCGCCGGCGCCGCCCATGCCGCCGTTGGCCCAGCCGGCGCCACCACCACCACCACCACCGTTGCCCCCACGGCCGAATATCAACGCGTTCCCGCCGGCGCCGCCGGTGCCGCCGGCTAAGAAGCCGCCACCGTTGCCGCCACCACCGCCGGCACCGCCGTTGCCGAACAACAACCCGCCTGCGCCGCCTGCGCCGCCTGCGCCGCCGGCGCCGACGCCGGCACCGTTACCGCCTGCGCCGCCCGTGCCACCGTTGCCGATCAGCCCCGCGGGTCCACCGGTGCCGCCGGCCACTCCGGGCGTGGTGCTCGCACCGCCTGTGCCGCCGTTGCCGAGCAAGAGTCCGCCGGGGCCGCCTGGCTGCCCCACGCCACCGACGGTCTGCCCGTTAGTGCCGTTGCCGATCAGTGGGCGCCCGGTCAGCGCCAGGAATGGCGCATTGATCTGACCCAGCAGACCCTGCCGGATCGTCTGCGCCGGATTGGCGGTAAACGCCGCAACATTGGCGGCCTCCGCGCTGACATAGGATCGCGCACCTGCGGTCAATTCCTGCACAAACTGGGTATGAAACGCCGCCGCCTGCGCACTGACCGCCTGAAACTCCTGGCCATAGGCCGAAAACAACGAGGCGATCGCCGCCGACACCTCATCCTCAGCCGCGGCCAGCATGTTCGTCGTCGAGGCTGCCGCCGCTGCGTGGGCCGCGCTTAGCGACGACCCGATACCCGTCACATCCGCCGCGGTCGCCGCCAACAACTCCGGAGCTGCGATCACATACGACATATCTACGACCCCTGATTTAACGTAGCCAGCCGTCAATGCTAATCAGATGGTGATGGTCTGCACGAGTAGTCCGCTACTCGACTTTTGTGCAATTAATTAACGCATCAGTCAATTTAGGCAATTAATTGAGGGTTCAAGGTCCCGCCTCCAACTTCTAGTGGGGTAGCGAATTACTCGTGTATTTCTTGACCATTTCATTACCATTGACGGCATACCCGTTAATTAGGGGTGGTGGATATGTCGTATGTGATCGCAGCTCCGGAGATATTGACGGCGGCGGCAACGGATTTGGCAGCCATCGGTTCGAACCTCAGCGCGGCCCATACGGCGGCGGCCCCAGCGACCCTCGCGGTGCTGCCCGCCGCCGCCGACGAAGTGTCGGCAAGCATCACGAACCTGTTCTCGGTGCACGCCCAGGAATATCAGGCGCTCAGCGCGCGGGCGGCGGCGTTTCATGAGCAGTTTGTGCAGGAATTGACCGCAGGTGCGCGATCCTATGTCAGCGCGGAGGCCGCCAATGTTGCGGCGTTTACCGCCAATCCGGCGCAGACGATACAGCAGGATTTGCTCAGCTTGATCAATACGCCCAGCCTGGCCCTGGCCGGACGTCCCCTGATCGGCAACGGCGCCAACGCGGCTCCGGGCAGCGGGGCAACCGGCGGCAACGGTGGGTTGTTGTGGGGCAATGGCGGCGATGGCGGCTCGGGCGCCCCGGGCCACAACGGCGGCAGAGGCGGCGACGGTGGACTTCTGTTCGGCGTCGGCGGCGCTGGCGGGGCCGGGGGTGCAGGGGCTGACGGAGGAGTCGGGGGCGTCGGCGGCGGCTTCTTCGGTATCGGCGGCGCTGGCGGGGCGGGTGGAGCCGGCACCAACGTGGGTGGAACAGGCGGCATGGGCGGCCTCGGTGGGACCCTCTTCGGTATCGGTGGCACCGGCGGCGCCGGCGGATTGAGTAGTGCCAATTCTGGTTACGGCATTTTCGGCGGGTCAGGCGGCATGGGCGGATCCGGTGGCTACGTGTTCGGGACCGGTGGCACCGGCGGAGCCGGCGGCAGTTCCAATTTTGGTAACGGCGGGTTAGGCGGACGGGGTGGTACCGGCGGCTACTTCATCGGCATCGGCGGCGATGGTGGAGCCTTGGGCGTCGGCGAAGCCAACGGCCAGAGCGGCCCCACCGGCGCTTCCGGTTATGTGGGCCTGTCCTTCGGCTGGACTCTCTTCGCCGGGCTCTACGCCGACGAACACAATATGTACGATCCTTACGAGCCCGTCAGCCCCGCGCCGCCTCCTCCCTTCGTCGGCTGACTCGCTAAAAGGCGAACTTTCGCGGCTGCGCGCCCGAGAAACGACTTCTGCCAGCGGTTTCGCCGACACGGTTGAAGACTGATCTGGTTGCAATCCTCCCGTAGTGGCAGCTTTCGATGCGGGCCGCACGCAAATCGGCTGCCACGGTCGCGCGCTACTCCCTAGGCGGGCACAGGCAACTGGGCGGATCGACAACCCGCTCGACGAGTGCCCGAACCCTAATGCTCATCTTTGATATGAAAACAGCCCCTGAAAAGACCGGGCCAGGATACGATCCCACGGCCAAGGGGTAATACCGTGTCGAGCGGTTGAGAGGGAGGCAGCGATGTCGTTTGTGGTGGCGGTCCCTGAGATTTTGGCGGCGGCGTCAGCAGATGTGCGCGGTATCGGTTCGGCGCTGCGGTCAGCGAATGCCGCGGCTGAATCGGTGACTACGACGGTCGCAGCGGCTGCCGGTGATGAGGTGTCGGCCGCGATCGCGTCGCTGTTTTCAGGCCACGCCCAGCAGTTTCAAGCGCTCAGTGCACAGGCGGCGGGATTCCATGCCGAATTTGTGCAGGCCTTGACTGGCGCCGGGACCGCCTATGCGAGCACCGAGGCCGCCAATGCTGCGGCGTCGGCGCCCAACCTGGGTATCGGCAACACGGGCAACGGCAACGTGGGCGGCGGAAATGCCGGCAACGCAAACGTCGGTTTCGGGAACAACGGCAGCGCAAACCTGGGCAGCGGAAACCTTGGCTCCTCCAATGTGGGAAGCGGGAACGTTGGCGGTAACAACGTCGGCTTCGGCAACTTGGGCAGCAACAACAAGGGCTTCGGGAACCTTGGCAACGGAAACCTCGGCTTTGGGAACAAGGGCAACAACGACATCGGCTTCAACCTCACCGGCAACAACCAGGTGGGCATCGGCGGTCTCAACTCGGGCACCGGGAACATCGGGTTCGGGAACTCGGGCAACAACAATGTCGGGTTCTTCAACTCGGGCAATAACAACACGGGCTCCTTCAACTCGGGCAACGGTAACTTCGGTTTCTCGAACTCGGGTACCACCAACACTGGGTTCTGGAACTCGAGCGATATCAGCACGGGCTTCGGAAACTCGGGTGACTACAACATGGGCTCTGCAAACTCGGGTGACTACAACATGGGCTCCGGGAACACCGGCAGGTACAACATGGGCTTTGGAAACGCTGGCACCAATAACACGGGAAGCTTCAATTCGGGCGACTTCAACACGGGGTGGGGAAACTCGGGAAACACCAACACCGGCGGCTGGAATTCGGGCAACTTCAACACCGGTTTCGGCAGCTCGGTCGATCAGGATGTTTCGAACTCGGGCTTCGGAAACACGGGTACCGGGAACTCAGGCTTCTATAACCACGGCCTCGATAACTCGGGCTACTCGAACTCGAACACGGGCATCGGCTGCCACAAGACGGGCTTCTTCAACTCGGGCGGCGGCATGTATGACACCGGCTACGGCAACTCGGGCGGCGGCTACTACAACACGGGCTTCCTCAACTCGGGCACTGACGGCTACAACACGGGCATCGAAAACACGGGCACGCAAAGCTCGGGGGGCGGCAACGCGGGTACTGGCCAGTCCGGGTTCAACCTGTCCGTGCTCTTCTTCAGCCTGTTTTAGCGACGGGCTAGCTGACCCCTGAACAGCCCGCTGCATTGGTTGTCCGGGTGGCGGATCGTTTCGCTAAAAAGCCGCGGCAATAACCGTGGCAGTGTCGTGGTTCATACTGGATGCAACACCTGGTGTTTTGTGCGAGCCCTCTCAAGGCGAGGTAACTAAGGATGACGAGGTTGGACTCCGTCGAAAGGGCGGTTGCCGACATAGCGGCGGGCAAGGCCGTTGTCGTCATCGATGATGAGGAACGCGAGAACGAAGGCGACCTGATCTTCGCCGCCGAGAAGGCGACGCCGGAGATGGTGGCCTTCATGGTTCGCTACACCTCGGGGTACCTCTGCGTGCCCTTGGACGGCGAGATCTGCGACCGGCTCGGCCTGCTCCCGATGTATGCGGTGAACCAGGACAAGCACGGGACTGCCTACACCGTCACCGTGGATGCGCGCCGCGGTGTGGGAACCGGTATCTCGGCCTCCGACCGGGCCACCACCATGCGGTTGTTGGCCGATCCCACCAGCATCGCCGAAGAGTTCAGCCGTCCCGGTCACGTCGTTCCGCTACGTGCCAAGGACGGCGGCGTGTTGCGCCGCCCGGGTCACACCGAGGCCGCGGTCGATCTGGCCCGGATGGCGGGGTTGCAACCCGCCGGCGCGATCTGCGAGATCGTCAGCCAAAAGGACGAGGGCGCGATGGCCCAGACCGACGAATTGCGGGTGTTCGCCGACGAGCACGGGCTGGCGATGATCACCATCGCCGACATCATCGAATGGCGGCGCAAGCACGAGAAACACATCAAGCTGATCGCCGAAGCGCGCATCCCGACCCGGCACGGAGAGTTTCGCGCCATCGGATACTCCAGCATCTATGAGGACGTCGAACATGTGGCGTTGGTGCGCGGCGATATCGCCGGGCCGACCGGCGACGGTGACGACGTGCTGGTCCGGGTGCACTCCGAGTGCTTGACGGGCGACGTGTTCGGCTCTCGGCGCTGCGACTGTGGGCCGCAGCTGGACGCGGCGATGGCGATGGTCGCGCGCGAGCAGCGCGGCATCGTGTTGTACATGCGCGGCCACGAGGGCCGCGGCATCGGCCTGATGCACAAACTGCAGGCCTACCAGTTGCAGGATGCCGGCGAGGACACGGTCGACGCCAACCTCAAGCTCGGGTTACCGGCTGATGCAAGGGATTACGGTATCGGCGCGCAGATTCTCGCCGACCTGGGCGTGCGGTCGATGCGGCTGCTGACCAACAACCCAGCCAAGCGGGTTGGGCTGGACGGGTACGGCTTGCACATCATCGAGCGGGTGGCGCTTCCGGTGCGGGCCAACGCCGAGAACATCCGCTACCTGATGACCAAACGCGACAGGATGGGTCACGATCTGGCCGGTTTGGACGACTTCCACGAATCGGTGCATCTGCCAGGTGAATTCGGTGGTGCTCTGTGAGCGGCGGCATTCTGATGAGCGGTGGCGCCGGCGAGCCGGTGGTGCCGGCGCTTGACGCGTCCGGTTTGCGGCTTGCCATCGTCGCAAGCACCTGGCACGGCCAGATCTGCGATTCGCTGCTGGCCAGCGCCTGCAAAGTAGCCGCTCAGTGGAGTGTCGACCATCCAACGGTGGTACGCGTGCTCGGCGCGATCGAGATTCCGGTGGTGGCGCAGGAGCTGGCCCGCAACCACGACGCCGTCGTTGCTCTGGGTGTGGTGATCCGTGGCCAGACACCGCATTTCGACTATGTCTGTGACGCGGTGACGCAGGGCCTGACCCGGGTCTCGCTGGACACCGCGACGCCGGTGGCCAACGGTGTGCTGACGACCAACACCGAGCAGCAGGCGCTCGATCGCGCCGGGCTCCCGAATTCGGCCGAAGACAAGGGCGCGCAGGCAACCGGGGCTGCCCTGAACACCGCATTGACCCTGCTTGACCTGCGAACTCGGTCGTGACAGCGCCGGCAGGCGCCGCGATCGAACTGCGGCCGCACCGGGCACGGATATTTGCCTATGTCGCAGCGTTCGTGATCGCCGCCACGCTCGTCGTGGTGGGCCTGTTGCTCAAGGCCAAGTCCACCGGGGTGTTCTTCCAGACCGCCGACCAGGTGGCGATGGGCGTTTTGGGTCTGGTTCTTGCCGGTCTGGTGCTGTTGTTCAGCCGCCCCCGACTGCTGCTGGGTCCGACCGGGCTTTCGGTGCGGAATCTGTTGGGCGACAAACATATCCCGTGGGGAGATGTCGTCGGTGTGTCATTCCCCGCCGGTAGCCGCTGGGCGCGTATTGATTTGGCTGACGACGAGTACGTCCCGGTGTTGGCTATCCAGGCCGTTGACACGGACCGCGCCGTGGCTGCGATGGACACAGTGCGCCGCGAGCTGATGTCGCACCGACCCGACCAGCGGGCCCGCTGAGCGAGGCTAACGGCCGGACAGGGCTGGATCGGTAGCATGTGCCACCAGGGTCGACGATGACCAGCCGGCAATAGGTTCGGCCGGCAAACGTGTTGGAGGGTGCGGATGTCCCACATCATCGTCGCGAAAGCGATTTAGCAATGGCCTTCATGCCGTATGCCGGGTTCAGTGACCTCGGGCGTAAACGCGCCCGCAACGACGACCGGTGGGGAGCGGACGAAGCGCTGGGGCTGTACGTGGTCGCCGACGGGGTTGGTAGCACCAGCCACGGCGATCTGGCCGCTGCCCTGGTTGTCGAGATGCTGCCGGGTTATGTGGCCCGCGACCTCGCCGGCATGGACCTCCGCGATGCCCAGGTGACCGAAAGACTGGGCCGCGCGATGGTGGAGATGTGCAACGAGTTGTACGCCCGCAGTCGCACCGAGCCCCTGCTCGCCAGTGCCGACACCACCGTCGTCGCCGCGGTGATCAGCAACTCGCGGGCGGTGATCGCTCATCTCGGTGACAGCCGCGCCTACCTGTACCGCGACCGCCTGGTGGACCGGCTGACCAGCGATCACACCGTCGTACAGGCGGTGATGGACGCCGGTGAACTCACTGCCGAGCAGGCCGCCCATCACCCGAGTCGCTCGGTGGTGACCCGGCACGTGCTGATGACTCCGCCGGCGAATCCCGATGTCCGTGCGCTGGACCTGCGCCCGGGTGACCGGATCCTGTTGTGCAGCGACGGTTTACATGGCTTGGTCGATGACGCCACGCTGGCCGCTATCCTCGCCGACTACCCGGACCCGGCCGCCGCCTGCCAGGCGCTGATCGACGCCGCCAACCACGCCGGGGGACCCGACAACATCACCGCCGTGGTGATCAACGCCGACCAACTGCCTTCAAGGCTTCCTCCTGCTCCCACGCCACCGGGACAGCCGCAGCAGCCCCCTCAGCGACGCCGCGGACCGCTATTGCTATTGCTCGCCATGGTCGTCGTGCTGTTGACCGCCGCGGTCGTTGCCGGCTACCTGCTGTGGCCGCGCCAGCCCGCACCTGAGGTCCCGGCCGCGGCAACCACGACGACTTCCGCGCAAGTCACGAAACCGACAACGGCTCCACGATCAACCGCGTCGCCCTACGCCGGGATCGATCATCCCGAAGGAGTTGCGGTAGATAAGAACGGCAACGTCTACGTCGTCTCCGACGAAGGTGTCAACGCGCGGGTGTTGAAGCTAACCGTGGGGTCGGCCAACCCGAGTGCGCTGCCGTTCGACGATCTCACGGGCGCATACGGCGTGGCCGTGGACGGGGCTGGGAGCGTGTACGTCGCCGACAGCTACCGCGGCGGACGGGTGCAGGAACTGCCGACTGGTTTCAGCAGACCGATCGAGCTGCCTTTCGATAAGGCATACGGGTTTGGGCTCGCGCACCCTTCGGGTCTGGCGGTGGACGCCGCCGGACATGTCTTCGTCGGCGACACGGCGAACAACCGGGTGGTGGAGCTGGCGGTAAACACCGGTGGGCAGGCTGCTTTGCCCTTCATTGACCTCGATCACCCCACTGACGTCGAGGTGGACGGCGCGGGGAACGTCTACGTTGCTGACACGAACAGAAACCGGGTGTTGATGCTGGCGCCGGGATCGATCACCCAGGTTGTGCTGCCCTTCGCCGGGTTGAATCACCCTTACGGCGTTGCGGTGGATACGGCCGCGAACATCTATGTGACTGATTCGGATAACCGCCGGGTGCTGAAGCTGGCGCCCCGGTCGGACACCCAGACCGTGCTGCCCTTCACCGACCTCGGCAACCCAACTGGTGTCGCGATAGACACCGCCGGCAACCTCTACGTCGCCGACTATGACAACAATCATCTGGTGAAGTTTCCTGCGGGGTAAGGCATGACGCTAGGACGCCAGCGGCGAAACACACTGCTGCGGTTCAGCTTCGCAGAGCGGCGTTACCCCGCGGAATCGGTACCTGTGCGCGGCCACCCATCGGTAGACCACTTCCTGCACAGGTCCGACGCCGGGCACACGGTAGGCCAGCATCGGCAGCCGGGTACCTAACGCAGTCGATAGGGCCGCGTTCATGGCCTGGGCGCCGGCGAACACCGACCCAGACGAATCCAGCCACCAAACGGACTCGGGCAGTCGTTCCGCCGCGACTCCGACGCGCTCCGATACGCCGGGCTTCTGCATGGGCTCGGTCCGCAGGCGGCCAGTCCTATTGAAACGGAGCAAGCCGTTACGCACGCGTGTGCACATCCCGCACATTCCATCGAAGATCAGCACGCCGTCCATACCTCGATTGTGCGCTTCACATGCGCAAAACACGACGCGCCGACGCCCGACGAACCGGCGCCGGTTTCGCGACTACTAGCCTGAATGGGTGCCGGATCCCGCCAGCTACCGCCCCGCGCCCGGGTCCATCCCGGTCGAGCCGGGTGTGTACCGGTTCCGGGATACGCACGGGCGTGTCATCTACGTTGGCAAGGCCAAGAGTCTGCGAAGCAGGCTGACCTCATACTTCGCCGACATCGCGAGTCTGCACCCACGAACCAGGCAGATGGTGACCACCGCGGCGAAGGTCGAGTGGACGGTGGTCAACACCGAGGTCGAGGCGCTGCAACTGGAATACAACTGGATCAAGGAATTCGATCCGCGCTTCAATGTCCGCTATCGCGACGACAAGTCGTACCCCGTGCTGGCGGTCACGCTGAACGAAGAGTTTCCCCGGCTGATGGTTTATCGCGGCCCGCGACGCAAGGGCGTGCGCTACTTCGGGCCGTACTCGCATGCATGGGCAATCCGGGAAACGCTGGATCTGCTCACCCGGGTATTTCCGGCTCGGACCTGTTCGGCCGGAGTGTTGAAGCGGCACAACCAGATCGACCGTCCGTGCTTGCTGGGATACATCGACAAATGCTCGGCGCCGTGCGTCGGCAGGGTCAGTGCCGAGCAGCATCGCCAGATCGTGCAGGACTTCTGCGACTTCCTGTCCGGCAAGACCGACCGCTTTGCCCGTGACCTGGAACAGCAGATGAACGCCGCGGCCGAGCAACTCGATTTCGAACGGGCCGCCCGGCTTCGCGACGACCTGTCCGCCGTGAAGCGCGCCATGGAGAAGCAGGCCGTCGTGTTCGGCGACGGGACCGACGCTGACGTGGTTGCCTTCGCCGACGACGACCTCGAAGCGGCGGTTCAAGTGTTTCACGTCCGCGGCGGCCGGGTTCGTGGCCAGCGTGGCTGGATTGTCGAGAAGTCGGCGGACCCAGGAGATTCCGGCGAGGAGCTGTTGGTCGAGCAGTTCCTGACGCAGTTCTACGGCGACCAGGCGGAGCTGGGCGGCGCCGCCGACGAAGCCACCAACCCGGTTCCCCGCGAGGTGCTGGTACCTTGTCTGCCGTCCAACGCCGACGAGCTGGTCAGCTGGCTGTCGGGTCTGCGCGGATCGCGGGTCGCCTTACGCGTGCCGCGCCGAGGGGACAAGCGTGCGCTAGCCGAAACCGTGCAACGCAACGCGAAAGAAGCTCTGCAGCAACATAAACTGAAGCGCGCTGGCGACTTCAACGCCAGATCCGCTGCGCTGCAGAATATTCAGGATGCCCTCGGCCTGGCTGCCGCTCCACTGCGGATCGAATGCGTCGACATCAGCCACGTGCAGGGCACCGACGTGGTCGGCTCGCTGGTGGTATTCGAGGATGGCCTGCCGCGCAAGTCGGACTACCGCCACTTCGGTATCCGGGAGGCGGCCGGGGAGGGCCGTTCCGACGACGTCGCCTCCATCGCCGAGGTGACGCGACGCCGGTTCCTGCGGCACCTGAGCGATCAGAACGATCCGAATGTGCTTTCCCCGGAAGGAAAATCACGCCGGTTCGCCTACCCGCCCAACCTGTATGTCGTCGACGGCGGCGCTCCACAGGTCAATGCGGCCAGTGCCGTGCTCGACGAGCTCGGCATTACCGACGTCGCGGTGATCGGCTTGGCCAAGCGGCTGGAAGAGGTGTGGGTGCCGTCCGAGCCGGACCCCATCATCATGCCGCGCAACAGCGAGGGCCTGTATTTGCTGCAACGGGTACGCGACGAGGCGCACAGGTTCGCCATCACCTACCATCGCAGCAAGCGATCCAAGCGAATGACGGCCTCGGCGCTGGACTCGGTGCCGGGATTGGGCGAACATCGCCGCAAGGCGCTGGTCACTCACTTCGGATCGATAGCCCGCCTCAAGGAGGCCACCGTCGACCAGATCACCGCCATTCCCGGTATCGGCGTCGCCACGGCCACGGCCGTCCTCGATGCGCTGCGGCCCACCGGGGCTGACCAGCCGCCTGGGGCTTCCGAGTGACTTCCGAGAGCCACCCGGGCGACGGCGCCCCCGGCATCGATGTCGTCCTGGTGACGGGGTTGTCCGGGGCCGGGCGCGGGACCGCCGCCAAGGTACTCGAGGACCTCGGCTGGTACGTGGCCGACAACCTGCCACCCCAACTGATCACCCGGATGGTGGATTTCGGGCTTGCGGCCGGATCGCGGATCACCCAACTTGCGGTGGTGATGGATGCCCGGTCGCGCGGGTTCACCGGCGACCTCGACGAGGTTCGCAACGAGTTGGCCACTCGCAACATCACCCCCCGCGTGGTGTTCATGGAAGCCTCCGACGACATGTTGGTGCGCCGCTACGAACAGAATCGCCGCAGCCACCCACTGCAGGGCGGGCAGACCCTGGCCGAGGGCATCGCCGCTGAGCGCCGGATGCTGGCCCCGGTACGCGCCACGGCCGACCTGATCATCGACACCTCGACGCTGTCGGTCAGGGGCTTGCGGGAGAGCATCGAGGGTGCGTTCGGCAACGTTGCCAGCGCGACCACCAGCGTCACCGTCGAATCCTTCGGGTTCAAGTACGGTCTGCCGATGGACGCCGACATGGTCATGGACGTGCGATTCCTACCCAACCCGCACTGGATCGACGAGTTGCGTCCGCTCACCGGCCAGAACCCGGCCGTGCGGGATTACGTGCTGGGCCAGCCCGGCGCGGCGGAGTTCCTCGAGACTTACCATCGACTGCTATCCCTGGTTGTCGACGGCTACCGCCGGGAAGGCAAGCGTTACATGACGGTCGCGATCGGCTGCACCGGCGGCAAGCATCGCAGCGTCGCCATCGCGGAGGCCCTGATGGGCCTGCTGAAGGCCCAGAAGGCTGAAGCCCAACTGTCGGTGCGGGTGCTGCACAGGGATCTGGGTCGCGAATGACCTCACCAGCAAGCGACGGCATTGTCGCGATGGGCGGTGGCCACGGCCTGTATGCAACGCTGTCCGCGGCCCGCCGGCTGACTCCCCATGTCACCGCCATAGTGACCGTCGCCGATGACGGCGGCTCATCCGGCAGGCTGCGCAGCGAACTGAACGTGGTACCGCCGGGCGATCTGCGAATGGCGCTGGCGGCGTTGGCATCTGACAGTCCCTATGGGCAACTGTGGGCGACGATCCTGCAGCACCGGTTCGGCGGCGACGGCGCGCTGGCCGGACATCCGATCGGCAACCTGATACTCGCCGGCCTCAACGAGATGCTGGCCGATCCGGTCGCCGCCCTCGACGAGCTGGGTCGCATCCTCGGTGTCAAAGGCCGGGTACTGCCGATGTGCCCGATCGCGCTGCAGATCGAAGCGGACGTCTCCGGCCTGGAGGCCGACCCGCGGATGTTCCGGCTGATCCGCGGCCAGGTGGCCGTGGCGACTACCCCGGGCAAGGTGCGGCGGGTGCGGCTGCACCCCGCGAACCCGCCGGCCACCCGGCAGGCTGTCGACGCCATCATGGCCGCCGACCTGGTGGTGCTAGGGCCCGGGTCGTGGTTCACCAGCGTGATCCCGCATGTGCTGGTGCCGGGCTTGGCCGCGGCGCTGCGGGCCACCACCGCCCGCCGAGCGCTGGTGCTCAACCTGGTCGCCGAACCGGGGGAGACGGCCGGCTTCTCGGTGGAGCGTCACCTGCATGTCTTGGCCCAGCACGCGCCGGGATTCACCGTCCACGACATCATCATCGATGCCGAGCGAGTGCCGGCCGAGCGGGAACGCGAGCAACTGCGCCGCGCCGCCACCTTGCTACAAGCGGAGGTCCACTTCGCCGATGTCGCCAGACCTGGTACACCTTTACATGACCCGGGCAAGCTCGCGGCGGCTCTGGACGGTGTTCGCGCGGGCCACACTGGCCCGGGAGCGCCTCCGGGGACGGCAACGGCAGAGATTCGGGTCGAAGGTGAGAGCCCACCAAACGGCGTGAGCGGACCGGCTGGCAGCCGACCAAGGGGTGACGACGCGTGGCGATGACGACCGAAGTCAAGGACGAGCTGAGTCGGCTGGTGGTGAAGTCGGTTAGCGCTCGCCGTGCAGAAGTCACGTCGCTGCTGAGGTTCGCCGGCGGGTTGCACATCGTGGCCGGGAGGGTGGTCGTTGAGGCCGAGGTCGACCTGGGCAACATCGCGCGGCGGCTGCGCAAGGACATTTTCGATCTGTATGGCTACAACGCGCTGGTGCATGTGTTGTCGGCCAGCGGGATTCGCAAGAGCACCCGCTACGTGCTGCGCGTTGCCAACGACGGTGAGGCGCTGGCACGTCAAACCGGGCTTCTCGACATGCGAGGACGTCCAGTTCGCGGTCTGCCGGCCCAGGTGGTCGGCGGCAGCATCGGCGATGCCGAAGCCGCGTGGCGGGGAGCGTTTTTGGCACACGGGTCGCTGACCGAGCCGGGACGGTCGTCGGCGTTGGAGGTCAGCTGTCCCGGCCCGGAGGCGGCGCTGGCCCTGGTGGGTGCGGCGCGCCGGCTCGGGGTCAGCGCGAAGGCGCGCGAGGTGCGGGGAGCGGACCGGGTGGTGGTGCGCGACGGCGACGCGATCGGCGCATTGTTGACGCGGATGGGCGCTCAGGACACCCGGCTGATCTGGGAAGAGCGCCGGATGCGTCGGGAGGTGCGGGCGACGGCCAACCGGCTGGCCAATTTCGACGACGCCAATCTGCGCCGTTCGGCGCGCGCCGCGGTTGCGGCGGCGGCGCGGGTGGAGCGGGCGCTGGAGATCCTCGGCGATACCGTGCCCGATCATCTTGCCTCGGCAGGCAAGCTGCGCGTCGAACACCGGCAGGCTTCCCTCGAGGAACTGGGCCGACTCGCCGACCCTCCGATGACCAAAGACGCTGTGGCCGGACGTATTCGGCGGTTGCTGTCGATGGCCGACCGCAAGGCGAAGGTCGAAGGAATTCCCGACACTGAGTCCGCGGTGACGCCGGACCTATTGGAAGATGCCTGACTGAGGGCTACCGTCGTCGCATGGAGCGGCTTTCGAGTGTTGATGCGGCGTTCTGGTCTGCCGAAACTGCGGGCTGGCACATGCATGTGGGTGCGCTGGCGGTGTGCGATCCCAGAAATGCGCCCGACTACAGCTTTCAACGACTCCGCGACCTGGTGGTCGAGCGCCTGCCCGAGTTACCGCAGTTACGGTGGCGGGTCACCGGTGCGCCGTTCGGGCTGGACCGGCCGTGGTTCGTCGAGGACGAGGATCTCGACATCGACTTCCACATCCGCCACATCGGTGTTCCGGGCCCCGGCGGGCGGCGCGAGCTCGAAGAGCTCGTCGGCCGGTTGATGTCCTACAAACTGGACCGAGCGCGGCCGCTCTGGGAATTGTGGGTCATCGAGGGCGTCGAGGGCGGTCGCTTCGCGGTGCTGACCAAGATGCATCACGCCATCGTCGACGGCGTCTCCGGTGCCGGTCTGGGCGAGATCCTCATGGACGTCACGCGGGAACCCCGTCCCCCGCAAAAGGAGACGGTCGGATCGCTGGTCGGCTTCCGGCTCCCCGGGCGGGAACGCCGCGCGATCGGTGCGCTGTTCAACGTCGGAATCATGACGCCGTTTCGGGTCGCCAGACTGGTCGAGCAGACCATCCGTCAACAAATCGCGGGCCTGGGTGTGCAGAGTAAGCCGCCGGGTTACTTCGACGCCCCCAAGACCCGCTTCAACGCGCCGGTGACGCCGCACCGGCGCGTTACCGCCTGCCGGGTCGAACTGGCCCGTGTCAAGGCCGTCAAGGACGCCTACGGCGTCAAGCTCAACGACGTCGTGCTCGCGCTCGTTGCCGGCGCGGCCCGCGAGTATTTGCTGAAGCGCGACGAACTGCCGGACAAGCCATTGATCGCGCAGATCCCAGTCTCAACCCGCACCGACGAAACTCAGAGCCATGTCGGCAACCAGATCAGCTCGATGACGGCGTCCCTTGCCACCGATATCGAAGATCCCGGCGAGCGGCTGGTGGCCATCCATGAAAGTACACAAAGCGCCAAGGAAATGGCCAAGGCGCTGTCAGCGCACCAGATCATGGGGCTTACCGAGACCACACCGCCCGGGTTGCTGCATTTGGCCGCCCGGGCCTACACGGCCAGTGGGCTGTCGCGGACCTTCGCCCCGCTCAACCTCGTGGTGTCCAATGTCCCTGGTCCCCCCCTGCCGCTGTACATGGCGGGTGCCAAGGTGGATTCGCTCGTGCCGCTGGGGCCACCGGTGATGGATGTCGGCCTCAACATCACTTGCTTTTCTTACGAGGACTATTTGGACTTCGGGTTCGTGACCACGCCCGAAATGGCCCACGACATCGACGAAATGGCCGATGCCATCGAACCGGCGCTGACCAAACTCGAGGTCGCGTTGGACCTGCGGTGAGCGTCAAGAAACCGCGAGCAGACGCAAAAACCCCCGCACGCTCGGCGTGTCGGGAGCTTTCACGTCTGCTCGCGGTTGAGATAACTCGTCGCGTATACCCAGGACAGGAACCGGGCCACCGCTTCGGAGGATTGATGCGCCCGCGTGGAACTGAAAATATCGAAAGCATGTTGGGCGTGCGGCAATTCTGCGTAGGCGACGGGCGATTTGGACACCGCCCGTAGCTCCTCGACGAACTCCTGGGCCTCGGCGACCGGTATCAGGGAATCGTCGGTACCGTGCAGGACGAAGAACGGCGGAGCGTCGGCGCGCAACTGCCGGATCGGCGAAGCATCCACGAAGACGTCGCGGTGGGTCGCGAATTTCAGTTTCACTACCAGCTTTTCGAGCAACCATACGAATTCTGGGCGGCCGTCGCCTTCGGTGGAGAACCAGTCGTAGCGTCCGTAAATCGGGACCGCGGCCGCCACCGACGTGTCGGCGTCCTCGAACCCCGGCTGGAATTCGGGGTCGTTGGGGGTCAGTGCCGCCAACGCGGACAGATGCCCGCCCGCCGACCCGCCGGTGATCGCGACGAAGTTGGGGTCGCCGCCATAGGCAGCGATGTTGTCCTTGACCCAGGCCAGTGCTTGTTTGACGTCGACGATGTGGTCGGGCCAGGTGTGCCGCGGGGAAACCCGATAATTCAGCGACACGCAGACCCAACCGCGGGCGGCCATTTCGCTCATCAAAGGATAAGCCTGCGGCCGGCGCCACCCGATCACCCACGCGCCGCCGGGCACCTGCACCAGCACCGGCGCCTTGCCGTCACGCGGCAGGTCGCGGCGGCGCCAGATGTCGGCCAGGTTGGATCGCCCGTGCGGGCCGTACGAGACGATGTTGGCCTTGCCGACATAGCGCCTTCGGGCGAAGGTGTTGCGCAGTGGCAGGCTGCGGCGTCCGCGGCGGGTTGGCTGCGTCTCTGGCAGGGCGCTCAGCGCGTCGGCGTAGTCGGGTCCGAGTTGTTCGCGCAGCCCCGCCTCCAGCGCCGGTCCCGGGGTGGTGACGCCGCGATAGCGGATCACCCCCAGAATCGCCCAGGACGCCGCCGTCAGCGTCAGCGCCGCCTTTCCGCGCCGCCCGGCGAAGTCGCCGCGGCGGCCGCGGCGCAGCGCATCCAACAGCGAAGCCACGAAATACACGCCGGGCACCTCCGAAGCCGGCCAGCCGAACCAGAACACCAGCACCGTGCTGTACCCCTTGCGGGCCAGCGGGCGGAATCCGTTGGCGGCGTTGAGGAACTCGACTGCCGCGCGCGCCAGCGGCCTCGGGCGTAGCACATTTCGGTGCATCAGCCGCTGACCCGCGATTGCAGTTCGCCGCGCAGCACCTTGCCGGTGCTGCCACGTGGAAGCTCATCGAGGACGACGATTTCGCGGGGCACCTTGTAGTTGGCCAGGCTGTCCCGAACGTGTTGCTTGAGCGTCTCGGGGGACGCGGCCTTATCGGGCTCCAGCACCACGAACGCCGCCAGTCGCTGGCCGTATTGCGCGTCGTCCACGCCGATCACCGCGGCCTCCGCCACCTCGGGATGTGCCGCCAACGTCTTCTCCACTTCGATCGGGTATACGTTCTCGCCGCCAGAGACAATCATCTCGTCGTCGCGGCCGACCACGAACAGCCGGCCGGCGGCATCGAGATAGCCGACGTCCCCCGATGACATGAACCCGGCATGAAAGTCCTTCCCTTTGCCGATCGAGCCCTCCGTGTAGCCCGCGAACTGGGTGTCGTTGCGGACGTAGATGCTGCCGACCTCGCCGGTGGGCACCTCGTTGAATTCCGGGTCCAGGATCCGGATTTCGGTTCCGTCGGCAGGCCGGCCCGCCGTGTCGGGGGCCGCCCGCAAATCTTCGGGCGTCGCGGTAGCGATCATGCCCGCCTCGGTGGCGTTGTAGTTGTTGTAGACCACGTCGCCGAACTGGTCCATGAACGCGATGACGACGTCGGGTCGCATTCGCGAGCCGGAGGCCGCGGCGAAGCGCAATGACCTTCCGCTGTAACGGTTTCGGACCTCGGCGGGAAGATCCATGATCCGGTCGAACATCACCGGCACCACCGCCAAGCCGGTCGCCCGGTGCCGGTCGATGAGGTCCAGCGTCGCCTCGGGATCGAATTTGCGCCGGGTGATCACCGTGCAGGCCATCGACGCCGCGAACACCAACTGCGAAAAGCCCCACGCATGAAACATCGGCGCCACAATCACGATCGGCTCCTCGGCCCGCCACGGCGTGCGGTCTAGGATCGCTTTGAGCGTGCCAACGCCGGCTCCGCCACCGGACTGGTTGGCGCCCTTGGGCGCTCCGGTGGTTCCGGAGGTGAGCAGGATCATCCGGCCCTTGCGTCCGCTGCGTTCGGGTTGATGCCCCGCGTGGTCGGCGATGAGTTTCTCCAGGGTCAGATCGTGTTGGGCCTCGGTCCACGCCACGACGCGCGTGGCGTCGGGTTTATCGGCCAGTGCCCGGTCCACGGTCTCGCTGAACTCCTCGTCGTAGATGACGGTGTCGACGCCTTCGCGGTTGACCACGTCGGCCAGCGCCGGACCGGCGAACGACGTGTTGAGCAACACGATGTCGGCGCCGAGCCGGTTGCCGGCCACCAAAGCCTCGACGAAGCCGCGATGGTTGCGGCACATGATTCCGATGACACGCGTCGTTCCGGCCGGCCGGCCGGACACGGGCAACTCTTGCAACGCCGCGGCCAACGCGTTGATCCGCTCGTCGAGCTGCCGCCAGGTCAGCGTTCCGCGTTCGTCGATCAGACCGGCACGGTCCGGGCAGCGCTGCGCCGCGCTCGCGAAGCCCGACGTGATGCCCATGCCTTCGCGACGCATGGCGGCGGCGATCTTCAGGTAGCGGTCGGGCCGCATCGGCGCGATCAGGCCGGCACGACGCATGGTGTCGATCAGGCCGAGGGCCTGGCTGAAACGAGATGCCACGTCTCAGCCCAGAATCGGGAATCGACGGTTCGCGGCCAGCTCGTTGAGAGCGTCCTGCATCACCGACCGCACGTGCTCGTCGACCTCGTCGACGTCAGGGTCTTCGCCAAATTGCGCGGTGACGTCGATCGGTTCCAGCACTTGCATGACGATCTTGGTGGGCAGCGGCAGATTAGGCGGGATCGCGGCACTGAACCCGAATGGGAAGCCGAACGACACCGGCAGGATTGCGCTGCGTAGCAATCGCTTGATGCCCAGCCGCTCGGCCAGCCACGTTCCGCGGGTCAGGTACAGCTGCGTCTCCTGCCCGCCGATGGATACCGCGGGCACGATGGGAACGCCTGCTTCAATTGCCGTGCGCACGTAGCCCTTGCGGCCGTTGAAGTCGATGACGTTCTCCGAGAGCGTCGGCCGGTACGCGTCGTAATCGCCGCCGGGAAACACGACCACCACGCCGCCGGAGCGCAGAGCGATGGCCGCGTTCTTCGGGTTAGCCCGGATGTAGCCGGCCCGGCGGAAGAACGACCCCGTCGCACCCATGAAGAGGATGTCGTGGCTCAGCGTATAGACCGGGCGCCGGTAGCCGAATTTCTCGTAGAAGTCGACGCTGAGGATCGGGACGTCCATCGGGAACATGCCGCCCGAGTGGTTGGCGACCACCAGCGCTCCGCCGGGAGGGAAGGAATCCAGGCCGCGCACCTCGGACCGGAAATAGGTCTTCAACAGTGGCCGCAGCAAACCCATTAGGCGTTCAGTCAGGCCAGGGTCCCATTGGCTGATCCCGGGGTCATCGGAGTCGGCGTCGCTCGCTTGGCTCATGGAAGGCCCCCCTTTTGGCTTGCTGCCGCGTCGAGTCCCTCGATGGTAGCGAGTGGGGGCGGGCGGCCACCTCGGCCGGTTATCTAGGCGACAGTCTTACGCAATTGTTTCCAGGCGTTCATGCCACGCGCACAGAACAGGCTTTAGCTTCATCGTGGCCACATATCTTGCCAAGTGGATTCACTGCGTTATCGTTACCGACGCCAACGCCTAACCTGAGTTGCGAGAAACGGAACGGAGCCCGCGGAATTGTCTGACGAGCATGTTGGGTCGCACGCCGTCGCTCGGCACGGGGTGAACGTCGCGTCTGATCGCCGACCCCTTGGACCCCATCGACCCGTTAGACCCCTCGGTCACACGGACCGTTCCGGGATGGTGCCCCGGTCTGCGGGCGGTGCCGACGATCTGACCGACGCGTCTGAGACGGCCGATCGCCGGCAGGCCGCGTACTTTCTGCGGCAGCTGACGCAGAGTCGCCGCCTCAGTGACGACCGAATCGGGAAGTACAACAAGGCAATCGTTGCTTTTCAAGCAAACGGCGACACCGAGGGCGCGACGCGCTTTCGGAGCATGCTGCGCACGGAGGAACGGGACCGGCATACTGTCGAAGGCCTGATCGAGAACCTGCACCGGCGGTTTGGCTTTCGGACCCCCGACGAGGTTCGCTCAAGCTCGCAAAAGGCGGCTCTTGTAGTCCGTTAGGACCACCGCGACTGCCGGCCGAATCGGCCACTGAGGCTGTCCTCGCCGGGCTGCTGCAGGTCGTGGTATTCAATCCGCGCGTCAAGTTTGCAGAGAAACCTTTCAATTCTGCGTCTGAATCCCGATACTTATGACCGGTCACCGCGGGGATACAGTAATTCGCCAACTGATCTCACCTTCGACAGCAACGAGGCCGCCGATGGGATTCATGTCACCGGACCTTCCGGACGTCGACCCCGACAACTGGCTCACGCTGCCCCGTGCGACGCGACTGCAAGTCGTGACGCGGCACTGGGTGGAGCACGGGTTCGGCACACCGTACGCGGTTTATCTGCTTTACCTCATCAAGATCGGCCTGTACATCGCAGCTCCGGCCGCGATCATCTCGCTGACCCCAGGCCTAGGCGGACTGAGCCAGATAGGGGACTGGTGGACGCAGCCAATCGTCTACCAGAAGGTCATCATTTTCACGCTGCTGTTCGAGGTCCTGGGCTTCGGCTGTGGATCCGGCCCGTTGACCGGGCGGTTCATGCCGCCGATCGGCGGGTTCCTTTATTGGTTGCGGCCCAACACCATTCGACTGCCGGCCTGGCCCGACAAGGTTCCGTTCACCAAAGGTGACACCCGCGGCATTGGCGACGTCGCGCTGTATGCGGTCGTACTCATCGGCGCGACATGGGCACTGTTGTCACCCGGCCATGCCGGGCCGGCCACCGCGGCCGGTGATGTCGGTTTGATCAATCCGATGCTGGTGGCCCCGACCATCGTCGCGCTGGCGTTGTTGGGTCTGCGTGACAAGACCATCTTCCTGGCGGCCCGCGGTGAGCATTACTGGCTGAAGCTGATCGTGTTCTTCTTCCCGTTCGCCGATCAGGTCTCGGCCTTCAAGATCATCATGCTGGCGTTGTGGTGGGGGGCGGCGACCTCCAAGCTCAACCACCATTTCCCGTACGTCGTGGCGGTGATGACCAGCAACAATGCGCTGCTGCGCAGCAAGTTGTTCAACCCGGTCAAGCGCCTGCTCTACCTCGACCCGGTCAACGACCTGCGGCCGTCGTGGTTGCCGAAAATGATGGCCCACGTCGGTGGTACCACGGCCGAATTCCTGGTCCCGGCGATACTGGTCTTCGTCGCCGGCGGTCAACCGTGGCGGTGGTTCCTGATCGGCTTCATGGTGATCTTCCACCTCAACATCCTGTCCAACCTTCCGATGGGAGTTCCGTTGGAGTGGAACGTGTTTTTCATTTTCTCGCTGTTCTATTTGTTTGGGCACTACGGCGCGATACGAGCCGTCGACCTTCATTCACCGCTGCTGCTGGCCGTCCTGCTCGTCGCGCTCGCCATGGTGCCGCTGGGAAACCTTTTCCCGGAGAAGGTTTCGTTCCTGCCCGCGATGCGCTATTACGCCGGCAACTGGGCCACCAGCATCTGGTGCTTCCGCGCCGGCGCCGAAGATAAAATAGAGGCCAACGTCGTCAAAAGCTCTGCGCTCGTGGTCAATCAGCTGGCCAAGCTATACGACCCGGCGACCGCCGAAATCATGAGCGACAAGACCTCGGCGTTCCGGGCGATGCATACCCACGGCAGGGCCCTCAACGGACTGCTGCGTCGAGCTGTCGGCGACGAAGCCGACTACAGCGTGCGTGAGGGCGAAATCGTCGCCGGGCCCCTGGTCGGGTGGAACTTCGGCGAAGGCCACCTGCACAACGAGCAGCTACTGGAAGCCGTGCAGCGGCGCTGCCACTTCGAGGCGGGCGACGTCCGCGTCATCGTCCTCGAAGGCCAACCCATTCACACCCAACGGCAGTGGTATCGCATCGTCGACGCCAAGACGGGTCTGATCGAGGCGGGCTACGTCGACGTCTCCGACATGCTGAGCCGTCAGCCCTGGCCGGAGCCCGGCGACGAGTTTCCCGTTCACATCACCCGCGGATAGCGCTGAATATGCCGTCTACCCGCACAGGAATCAACTGCGGCCGTTATTCCTTCACAATGACCGGATCGCCAATGTTGACCGTGTTGTAGTACCACGCGGCGTCCTCGGGACTCAGACTGATGCAGCCGTGGCTGACATTGTCATAGCCGAGTGAATTGACCGCCCACGGGGCTGAGTGCACGAAAAGGCCGTGGTGAGTGATACGGACGGCGTAATCCACCGGAATCCGGTAGCCGGCAGGATCGTCGACAGGAATGCCGACGCTGCTCGAGTCCATAATCAGCGAGCGTTCCTTGGATAAGACGGTGTAGGAGTCGACAGGGGTCGGGAACTCCGGCCTACCCATCGAGGCCGGCATCACACCTTCTTCGCCCCAGTGCGGTCGGTGGTGCGGCGCCGGCAGTGGACGCGGCGGTCCAGCCTGGGCTCCATCAATGCTCACGGTGAACGTGTGCTCCGAGATACTGGCAACACCGACGACGGCAGGACCCGTTTCCAACTCCGTGGACAGGCCGCCCACCGAGAGCGCGACTGTGCTGTGTGCCGGCCAGTATCGGTCGGGAACCCACTGCACCACGTTGTTATCGAGCCATTCGAACTTGCCGGTCATGGCGGGGGCTGATTTGACGGCGATGGCGCGCTCGGCGGCGCGTCGGTTCGCCAGGTTGGTTATGGGCGCACGGAACGTCACCACCACGGGGTGCGCTACCCCCACCACCTGGCCCCGTGTTGGCTGAATCGACGCGATGGCCGGCCCGGACGACTGGTTCGCCGCCGCAAGGCTGGCGCCGGCCGGCGCCGCAGCTACACTCGCGGCGATCCCGACCACGGAAAGAACACACCGAACAATCGCTCGCATGGCACCGATTCCTTCTAACCGACAAAGTTGTAATTGCGATGTTAGGGGCGCCAGAAAAAGGGAGACGCGGGCGCGCTTTAGAAATTCGGTCAAGCCTTTGTCACGTTTGGGTACTGGTAACGTGACCAGGCTGACCTGCTCAAAAATGCTCTGATCCCGAAATAACTCACGCCCCGGCGAAGAATTGGGAAATTGATTGACCGTCAGTATTGACGATCAATCATCGCCGAAGCATTCAGCCCGTACCGCTGCGCGCGGGACAGGCCTTCATCGACGACCCAGAGGAGGCCTCCGTCAGTGCTCCGCCGCCGGACCGGGCAAGACTGGCTGACCGGACACCGGCGCTCCGGCCGGCGCCGGACCAGTCGGCACACCCTTGCCAGTCCCGGACATGTCAATGATGGGAGCGCCGGCCGGCAGAACCGCCTCGGGCCCAAACCCAACGAGCGGAACACCGATCGGCACCACCGGAGCCACAACTGGCACCGGGGCCCCCACGGGCACGGGCACTGGGGGGATGCCCAAGGGGACGGGCACCGGCGGGACACCCAGCGGCACGGGCACCGGTGGGGCGCCAAGGGGGACGGGCACCGGTGGGGCGCCGAGGGGCACGGGCACCGGTGGGGCGCCGAGGGGCACGGGCACCGGTGGGACGACCGCGGGAACCGGTGGGCCAAGCGCAATCAGCGGAACACCCTCGGGTATCGCAGCCAGCGGCCCAGGCACAACCACCGGCACACCGGCCATGTCAGTGAGGGGAGCGCCAGTGGTGCACACCGGCGCCGCTCCGCCGGCAGCTGCCGCCGGGCCGCCGGCGCTCGCCAGCGTTCCACCTGCGTCTGGCAGCGCTCCGCCGGCGAGGGCCGGCGCGCCAGCTTCGCCCGACTGCCCGTACATGCACGCGCCGCCGCCGGTTATCAGCGGGGCAGCCGCCGCGTCCGGGCACAACGCGATAGCGGCTCCGCACAACCCAGCGCTGACAACTATTTTGATGTTGAACCGATCAAAGATCGCCATCAACGTCAACTCCTTCATTCGCGCTCAGATATTTCCGCAATCAACTGGTGCAGCCGAACCGCGTGGCCTAATCGTCGTCGTGTCTGAATGGCCGAGTTAATTGATAGCAGAGCCGATATTGAACACGCGTCACGCCGCACCGCATCGTTTCCAAATCGTTGTGTTCCACCGGCGCTGGACCCCCGCGGTGTCCCGACGGGGCTTTTTGGGAGGTCGACCACGGCACAGGTTGTGATGTACGCAACGTTGTGTCTTATTTGATACAGAATTGCCGATTCTTGAAATATGGTTCGAGTCAGGAAGGGCATCGGCGGATGGTTGTCATAGACGCCCGTCGGTGCCCTTCAACCACGTCTGCCCCGACTCTCGGCGCAGGACAGTTACCGACGCCGCGACCGTTGGTTGTTACTGATCTAGGCTGAAAGCGGTTCATCAGGGGACAGCAGGCAAAGACAGGGAGAGACACGTGACGGTCCGGGTAGGCATCAACGGCTTTGGTCGAATCGGCCGCAACTTCTTCAGGGCCCTGGATGCGCAAAAGGCCCTCGGCAAGAACGCCGACATTGAGATCATCGCGGTCAACGACCTGACGGACAACGCCACGCTGGCGCATCTGCTGAAGTTCGACTCGATCCTGGGGCGACTGTCCTACGACGTCACCCTCGAAGGCGACGACACCATCGTGGTGGGCGACATCAAGATCAAGGCGCTCGAGGTCAAGGCGGGTCCGGCGGAACTGCCCTGGGGGGACCTGGGCGTCGACGTGGTGGTCGAGTCGACCGGAATCTTTACCAACGCGGCCAAGGCCAAGGGCCACCTGGCTGCCGGCGCCAAGAAGGTGATCATCTCCGCGCCCGCCACCGACGAGGACATCACCATCGTGCTGGGCGTCAACGACGACAAGTACGACGGCAGCCAGAACATCATCTCCAACGCGTCGTGCACCACGAACTGCCTCGGGCCGGTGGCCAAGGTCCTCAACGACGAGTTCGGCATCGTCAAGGGCCTGATGACCACCATCCACGCCTACACCCAGGACCAGAATCTGCAGGACGGCCCGCATAAGGACCTGCGGCGGGCCCGCGCCGCCGCGCTGAACATCGTGCCGACATCCACCGGCGCGGCCAAGGCGATCGGGCTGGTATTGCCCGAGCTCAAGGGCAAGCTGGACGGGTACGCGCTGCGGGTACCGATCCCGACTGGTTCGGTCACCGACCTGACCGTGGAGCTGTCCAAAGCCGGCAGCGCACAAGAGATCAACGCCGCGATGAAGGCCGCCGCCGACGGCCCGATGAAGGGCATCCTGAAGTACTACGACGCGCCGATAGTCTCGAGCGACATCGTCACCGATCCGCACAGCTCGATCTTCGACTCCGGGCTGACCAAGGCCATCGACAATCAGGCCAAGGTGGTGTCCTGGTACGACAACGAGTGGGGTTACTCCAACAGGCTCGTTGATCTGGTCGCGCTGGTCGGCAAGTCCCTGTAGCCGTGAGCGTCCCAAGCCTCGAAGACCTTCTGGCGGAAGGCGTTTCGGGCCGAGGCGTGCTGGTGCGCTCCGACTTGAATGTGCCCCTTAGCGGCGACGGCGCGATCACCGACCCCGGTCGGATCACGGCGTCGGTGCCCACCCTTAAGGCGCTCCTCGACGCGGGTGCGAAGGTTGTCGTCACCGCCCACCTGGGCAGGCCGAAAGACGGGCCCGACCCGAAATTCTCGCTGGCGCCCGTCGCCGCGGCGCTGGGGGAGCAGCTGGGCCGGCACGTGCAGTTGGCCGGCGACGTCGTTGGCACCGACGCTTTGGCGCGTGCCGAGGGCCTGACCGACGGCGATATCCTGCTGCTGGAGAACATCCGATTCGACCCGCGCGAGACCAGCAAGGACGACGGCGAACGGCTTGCACTGGCCAAGCAGCTCGCCGAATTGGTCTCGCCGGGAGGCGCTTTCGTCTCCGACGGGTTCGGGGTGGTGCACCGCAAGCAGGCTTCGGTCTATGACGTCGCCACCTTACTGCCGCACTACGCCGGCACGCTGGTCGCCGCCGAGATAGCGGTGCTGCAGCAGTTGACCAGTTCGACCAGGCGCCCCTACGCGGTGGTGCTCGGCGGGTCCAAAGTGTCCGACAAGCTCGGGGTCATCGAGTCATTGGCGACCAAAGCCGATACCGTCGTGATCGGTGGCGGGATGTGCTTTACTTTCCTTGCGGCGCAGGGATATTCGGTTGGCAAATCGTTGCTTGAAGAAGACATGGTCGAGACCTGCCGCAACCTGCTGGACACCCACGCCGACGTCTTGCGACTGCCGGGCGACATCGTCGTAGCCGAGAAGTTCAGCGCCGATTCGCCGCCGCAGTTCGTGGCCGCCAACGCGATTCCGGACGATTTGATCGGACTCGACATCGGGCCCGGATCGGTCAAGCGGTTCGCGGCGGTGCTGTCCAATGCCGAGACGGTCTTCTGGAACGGCCCGATGGGCGTCTTCGAGTTCCCGGCGTTCGCGGCCGGCACCAAGGGCGTGGCCGAGGCGATCGTCGCCGCGACCGGCAAGGGCGCATTCAGCGTGGTGGGCGGCGGCGACTCCGCTGCGGCAGTGCGAGCCCTGGGTATCCCGGAGGACGCGTTTTCGCACATATCCACTGGTGGCGGCGCGTCGCTCGAGTACCTTGAGGGCAAGACGCTGCCGGGTATCGAGGTGCTGGGCCGGGCGCAGCCTGATCAGACTTAGGACGAAGGAGACGCGTGACCCGCAAGCCACTGATCGCCGGCAACTGGAAGATGAATCTCAACCACTTCGAGGCGATCGCGCTGGCGCAAAAGATCGCGTTCGCGTTGCCGGACAAGTACTACGACAAGGTTGACGTCACGGTCATCCCGCCGTTCACCAACCTGCGCAGTGTGCAAACTCTGGTCGACGGCGACAGGCTGCGGCTGACCTACGGGGCGCAGGACCTGTCGCAGCACGACTCGGGCGCCTACACCGGTGACATCAGCGGCGCCTTCCTGGCCAAACTGGGCTGCACCTTCGTCATCGTCGGACACTCCGAGCGCCGGACCTACCACGACGAGGACGACGCGCTGGTGGCCACCAAGGCCGCCGCCGCGCTCAAGCACGAGCTGACCCCGATCGTCTGCATCGGCGAGCACCTGGAGGTCCGGGAGGCCGGCGACCACGTTCCCCACTGCGAAAACCAGCTGCGCGGCTCGTTGGCTGGCCTGTCGGCCGAGCAGATCGCCAAGGTCGTCATCGCCTATGAACCGGTCTGGGCGATCGGTACCGGGCGGGTGGCCAGCTCGTCGGACGCCCAAGAGGTGTGCGCGGCCATCCGGAAAGAGATGGCGTCCCTCGCCTCCCCTAAGATCGCCGAAACCGTCCGGGTGCTCTACGGCGGCTCGGTGAACGCGAAAAACATCGGCGACATCGTTGCGCAGGGCGACATCGACGGTGGCCTCGTCGGGGGCGCCTCGCTGGATGGGGAGCAATTCGCGATGCTGGCGGCCATCGCCGCCGGTGGACCCCTGCCGTAAGGCGTCCCCTGGTTCCGCGGCGGGCCAACGCATGCAGCATTTGTTAGCGGCGTTCGGTCGCAGCATTGCCAATGCGCTGCGCCCGTCCAGTGCGCCGTGGGCCGTCGGGCCCGCCCTGTGGGCCATGGGCACAGCGGCGCTGATCGCCGGGGCCGGCGCCCTATTCGGCGAGCTGCAGTTTGTCGGGCTGGCCTACCTCGGGGCCGCGTGCGCCGTCGTATTCCTCGTCCGCGGCTTCTACCGCGCCCGGTGGTGGGCATGGGTGGCCCAGGCGATCGGCGGGGCGGTGGGTATCAGCGTGGGCGCAGAGCTGTGGCCTGGATCCGGCATCGGGCAAGTCCTCACGGCGGCGGTCGCCGGCGCGATCTCGGGCATGGCGGGCGGGATCGCGCCCAGCGCACCGGCGTTCGGGCTGATGTTGTCGGTCGGCGTCGCCTTTGGCCAGTTCGGTGGTTCGTCGCTGCCATGGTGGCAACAAGCCGCGTGTTACCTCGTCGGTACGTCGGTGGCCGCGGTTTCAGTGTTGGCGCCGTGGGCTTTCCATCGCGACAAACCCGAACGCCGGGCGCAGGCGGCGGTGTACTTCGCGGCCGCGGACTTGTGCGCGGCGATCGGCACCGACGGGGCCGGCGCGGCCCGTACCCGGCTGGCCGCCGCGTCGGCCGCTGCACGCGCCGCGCGCGACCGGCGCGGGGCGGACCTGGTGGCCTTTGCGGCGGCCACGCTCTACGCCCAGGGGCGACCGGTGCCCGAGGCCGCGGTCGCGGCGATCCGTCAGGCGGGAGAACAGATTTGGCACGCTGTGTCCGTCTCGGCTCCATTCACGGAATCGGATGCCGGGCGCGATCCGGGTTTGGTTGAGCTGGCCGATGCGCTGAGCCCGCGGCCGGCGCGGCCGGGCACGGTGAGGACGGAGCCCCAGGGATTCTCGGCGTTGGTTCGTGCGGCTACCTCGCACACCGGTCTGGCCAACGGGGTGCGTATCGGCGGGTGCATGGCCGTGGCCACCGCGCTCACGGCCGTGATGCAGCAGCCGGCGCATGCATTCTGGTTGCCGCTAACCACTGCCGTCATCGTTCGGCCCGAATACGGCTCCGTTTTTGTGCGCACGGTGAATCGGATATTCGGCACTCTGCTGGGCGCGCTGGTCGCGACGGCTGTGCTGGCCGCGCTGCCACCGGGACTGCCGCTGGTCGCGGCCACCGCGCTGGCGCTGGGCTTCGTCGTGCTGTCGATGCCGAAGCTCTACGGTCTCGCAGTGATCGGAATCACCACTTCGGCCCTGTTGTCCCAATCGATCGGCCAGGCGGATCCGGTGTTACCCAGGCTCCGGCTGCTGGACACCGTGGTCGGGGCCGCGGTGGCGATCATCTTCGGCTACCTGTTATGGCCGGAAGCGCGACGGTTTCCCGCGTACGCCCAGCTGGCGAACGCGTTGACGGCGTCGCACTCCTACCTGCGCGAGGCGGTCAAACCCGCCGCGCAGCGCCGGCACTGGCAATCCGTCCGAGCCGACGCCTACCAGCTGGCGCATCAGGTGCACAACACCGCCGAAGCGGCCGCATTGGAGCCACCGCCAATGAGTGTGCTGGCGCTGCGCGTGATTCCTGCGGCCATCGAGCTGGAAGATACGGTGGACGCGATTACGGCCGTCAGCTCGGCGGTAGACGCCGGCGGGGAGCCGGCAGCACTGATCGACGACGTCCGGCGCCGGTTGGAAATCCTGGATAGGACGGCGGTTGCGCTGCGCTAACGGTTCTGCGCTGGATCAGCGCTTGTACTTGATCAGCAGTTCCACGCCGACGATGGACACCAGCCAGATGCCGGTGATGAACAGCGTCAACCGGTCCAGGTTTTTTTCCACCACGGTCGACCCGGACAGGCTCGACTGCACACCACCGCCGAACAGTGTCGACAGGCCGCCGCCCTTGGCGCGGTGCAGCAGCACCAGCAACACCACCAGCACGCTGGTGACCACCAAGGTGATCTGCAGGGCCAACTCCATGAGAGACAGCTTACCGAATGTGATTAGACGGCCTCGCGGCCCCCGTTCACCCCCGCGAGCAGATCGAGCCTGCGCTCGACACGCGAGCCGAGCGATCCGCGTCGATACTAGAAGTCATGGTCGAGGTTTCCGATATCGCGCTGGAGCCGATTGGGGCCGTCCAGCGGACCCAGGTCGGCCGCAAGGCGACCGAACCGATGCGCGCCGACATCAGATTGCTGGGCACCATCCTCGGTGACACGGTGCGCGAGCAGAACGGCGACGAGGTATTCGACCTAGTCGAACGCGCCCGGGTGGAGTCGTTTCGGGTGCGCCACTCGGAGATCGACCGCGCCGAGATGTCGCGGATGTTCGACGGCATCGACATTCATTTGGCGATCCCGGTGATCCGGGCGTTCAGCCATTTCGCGCTGCTGGCCAACGTCGCCGAGGACATCCACCGAGAGCGTCGGCGTCGTATTCACGTCGCCGCGGGCGAGCCGCCGCAGGACAGTAGCCTGTCCGCGACCTACGCGAAACTCGATCAGGCGGAGCTGGATTCGGCGACGGTGGCCGATGCGTTGCAGGGGGCGCTGGTTTCTCCGGTTATCACCGCGCATCCCACCGAGACCCGGCGGCGCACCGTCTTCGTCACCCAACATCGGATCACCGAGCTGATGCGACTGCATGCCGACGGGCGCACCGAGACCAGCGACGGCCGCAGCATCGAGCTGGAGTTGCGCCGTCAGGTGCTGACGCTGTGGCAGACCGCGCTCATCCGGTTGTCCCGGCTCAAGATCTCCGACGAGATCGAGGTGGGCCTGCGGTATTATCCGGCGGCGCTCTTCACCGTGATCCCTCAGGTCAACGCCGACGTTCGGGGGGCGTTACGCGCTCGCTGGCCGGACGCCGAACTGCTTTCCGAGCCGATTTTGAGACCCGGCTCCTGGATCGGCGGTGACCGCGACGGGAACCCGAACGTGACGGCCGACGTGGTGCGCCTGGCCACCGGCAGCGCCGCGTTCACTGCACTGGCGCACTACCTGGCTGAACTGGCACATCTCGAGCAAGAGTTGTCGATGTCGGCGCGACTGGTCAGCTTCACCCCCGAGCTGGGTGTGCTGGCCGACGGCTGCCAGGAGGAGCCCCGTGCCGACGAGCCGTACCGCCGGGCGCTGCGGGTGATCCGCGGCCGGCTCACTTCGACCGCCGCCGAGATCCTGGACCGGAAACCGCAGCACGAGCTCGACCTTGGTTTGCCGCCGTATTCCATTCCGGCCGAACTGCTGGCCGATCTCGACACCATCGACGTTTCGCTGCGAACGCACGGCAGCACGTTATTGGCCGAAGACCGGCTGGCCTTGCTGCGAGAAGGTGTGGGAGTCTTCGGATTTCACCTATCCGGCCTGGACATGCGGCAGAACTCCGATGTTCATGAAGAGGTGGTCAGCGAGTTGCTGGCCTGGGCCGGGGTGCACCCGGACTATAGCTCGTTGCCCGAAGACGAGCGCGTGCAGCTGCTGACCGGCGAACTCAGCACCCGCCGCCCACTTCTGGCTGAGCACGCGAACTTGTCCGATTTGGCGCACCGCGAGCTTGGGGTCGTAGAGGCCGCCGCCCGCGCCGTCGAGACCTACGGTCCCGCGGCGGTGCCCATTTACGTCATCTCGATGTGCCAGTCGGTGTCGGACGTCCTCGAGGCGGCGATCCTGCTGAAAGAGGTCGGCCTGCTGGACGCGTCCGGGCCCGAACCTTATTGCCCCGTGGGCATCTCACCTCTTTTCGAGACGATCGACGATCTGCACAACGGGGCCGCGATTCTGCACGGCATGCTGGAACTCCCGCTGTACCGGGCGCTCGTGGCTGCCCGCGGCGAATCCCAGGAAGTGATGCTCGGTTACTCCGACTCCAATAAAGACGGCGGGTATCTGACCGCCAACTGGGCGGTGTACCGGGCGGAGCTGGCCCTCGTCGAAGTGGCCCGCAAAGCGGGAATCCGGTTGCGGCTCTTCCACGGTCGCGGTGGTGTCGTCGGTCGCGGTGGCGGCCCCAGCTACCAGGCCATCCTGGCCCAACCGCCGGGAGCGGTGAACGGCTCGCTGCGGCTCACCGAGCAGGGTGAAGTCATTGCCGCCAAATACGCCGAGCCACTGCTGGCGCGACGCAATCTGGAGAGCCTGCTGGCAGCCACGCTGGAGTCGACGCTGCTGGATGTCGAGGGCCTGGGCGACGCCGCGGAGCCGGCCTACGCGGTGCTCGACGAGATCGCCGGCCTGGCGCGGCATGCGTATTCCGAATTGGTGCACAACACACCGGGATTCGTCGAGTATTTCAAGGCTTCCACCCCGGTCAGCGAGATCGGGTCGCTGAACATCGGCAGCCGGCCGACGTCCCGCAAGCCCACCACCGCGATCTCAGACCTGCGCGCCATCCCTTGGGTGCTGGCGTGGAGCCAGTCCCGGGTCATGCTGCCCGGCTGGTACGGCACCGGATCGGCGTTCGAGCAGTGGATCACGGCGGGTCCGGAAAGCGAAAGCGAACGGGTCGCGATACTGCACGACCTGTATGAACGGTGGCCGTTCTTCCGCAGCGTGCTATCGAACATGGCGCAGGTGCTGGCCAAGAGCGACCTGGGCCTCGCGGCCCGTTACGCGGAGTTGGTGGCCGATGAATCGTTGCGGCTCAGGGTGTTCGGCAAAATCGCCGACGAACATCAGCGAACCATCGCGATGCACAAACTGATCACCGGTCAGGACGACCTGCTCGCCGATAACCCGGCGCTGGCGCGCTCGGTGTTCAATCGTTTCCCGTACTTGGAACCGCTGAACCACCTTCAGGTGGAGTTACTGCGCCGCTACCGTTCCGGTGACGACAACGAGTTCGTGCAGCGCGGCATCCTGCTGACGATGAACGGGCTGGCCAGCGCGCTGAGAAACAGCGGTTAGCGGCCGACGTAGTCGACCCGGCACGGGGCCGCCGCCCGTGCCACGCCACCGATCTGCGCCGGGACGGGTTGCGGATGCGACGTCCAGCACGGCGCTAGCTGGTACTTGCGCAGTAGATGTGTGCTGGCCGCGGTCATGGCCGCAAGGGAGAAAGGTTGGGCCGGGCACGAGTGCCGCCCGTGTCCGAAGGCCGTCACCAGCATCGGCGACGGGAGAGCGTCCTGCTCCGTCAGACGGTGCCGGGTCCACCGGTCCGGATCCCACCGTTGCAGGCCCGGCGACACGGATGTATTCAACAGCGGCAGCAACGTGGCGATGGTCCAGCCGGGCGGCACCCGGTAGGTAACCGCACCGGTGTCGAATTCCACCGCGGACAACACGGTGCGCGCCATGATCGAGCGCTGTGCCATGCGCGTCGACTCCAGCGCGCAGCGCTGGGCGAGGTCAGCGGAATCCGGGCCGCCGGCCCGCACTCGCGCGAGGTCTGCGGGGTGCTCGACGAGGTCGACCAACGTCCAGCCCAGCGCGGCCGCCAAGTTGGACATGGACGCGATGTGGATCAGCGCGACGTCGAGCGCGATCCCGCGTAGCCGAACGTCGTCCGCCTCCGCTGACCAGGCATCGACGACCCGGCTGAACAGGGCGTGGCCGGCGGTCTCACCGGCGTCGAGTCGGCGCACCGCGCCGGCGATGGTGTCGGCAACCTCGTCCAGCGCGGCGCGCTCGGCGCGCTTGCCCGTCGCTGCCACCGCCGCCATTCGGTCGGGATGAACGAACGCATCGGAGCCATCCAATGTGTCCAGGGCGCGCACCAGACGCTCGAACGACTCACCTTCGGCAGATCCTGGCCCCGCCCACGAGGCGAGCCCCATCCGGTGGCCAAGTCGCCGCATCAGATCGAAGACATCCACCGATCCCGCTGGCCCTAGCTCGGCGGCGGTCTGCTCGAGCGCCCGGTCCAGGTTGGTCAGGTAGGTGACCACGTCGTCGCGCCGAAACAGCGTGTTGGGCAAGACGCGACGCCCCGCGAAGATTTCGTCGGGAAGCTTGCGTCGCAACATCAAGTAATCGGCGACCGCCTTGCTGGCCGTCTCCTCGGCAAGCGCGTAGAACGACTCGACGCCGGTGACCGAGAATGTGAACAGGTAGTGGTCCGGTCCGCTTTCCACCGCGAAGGTGTCGCCATGCCGTGCGCGGGCCGCGGCGATCGCCGCGACCGCGTCGTCGACGGGGACGTCCCACGGTAGACCGGTGCCCTGCGCGTGTGGTGGCCGGGGAATCGGATACGCACCAGGCACGAACTACCGCACCACCCGGTTCCGCAACCTCTCCACCACACCGCCGGCGTTCAACGCGGCCTGGGTGAGGGTCTTGAACCGGCTTCGCTCTGGCCCGCTACGGACCGTTCTGTCTGACATGACGGTCCATTATGCGGGTTATCCGGCTTGACCCGGAAGCTTTGCCGCGGCCGCCTCGTCGAGCAACCAGAGCGTGGTTTCCAGCCCGACGGCTCCGGCGGCCGGTATCGAGACGGGTTGCGCGCCGCCGATGGCGGCGGCCACCGCGTCGGCCTTCGCCGCGCCCGACACCATCAGCCAGACCTCACGGGAACGCCGGATAGCGGGCAAGGTCAAGGTGATTCGCCGCGGCGGCGGCTTCGGCGAATCCTCGACGGCTACCACCATTCGGGTGGTCTCGAGTACGGCCGCGGTATCCGGGAACAGCGAGTTGATGTGGCCCTCGGGACCCATGCCCAGCAGGTGGACATCGAAATTCGGGACCAGCTCGCCGGGTGCGGCGTTGGCGGCCAGCACCTGCTCGTAGGCCAGCGCCGCGGCGGCCAGGTCGCTGCCGAATTCGCCGTCGCTGGCCGGCATCGCGTGCACCTGGCTGGACGGGATGTCGATGTGGTCGAGCAACGCGTCACGCGCCTGTTTGTCGTTGCGTTCGTTGTCGTCCTCGGGTACGTAGCGTTCGTCGCCCCAGAAGAGATCGACCTTGGACCAGTCGATCTGGTGTGCCTGCTTCGCCAGATACTGCAGCAGTCCGATGCCGTTGCCGCCGCCGGTCAGCACGATCAGTGCCCGGCCGCGGGCGGCGATGGCGTTCTGGATGGTCTCGACCAGTCGCTTACCGGCGGCGCCAACCAGGGCGTCGCCGTTCGGGAAGGCTTCGATGACAGTTCTCATATGTATTGCACCTTGTCGATTCCTTCCAGCGCGGCGAGGTAGATCTCGTCAGCATCGAGCCGACGCAAGTCCTCCGCGAGGCATTCGCGGGTTTCCCTGCGAGCCAACGGAACCAGCGCGTCCAGTTTGCCAGTGCGGCTTAGCGTGGCCGTCGTACCCTCCTGCGGCCGGCTCAGTGTGATGGTCTCGGATTTGCGTTCCAGCTCGACTTTGAGGTCACCGACCGCCCGGCGCACCGGGCCGTCGATACGGCTGGCCAGCCAGCCGGCCAGGACGTCGAGCGCGGGCTCGTTCTTCAAACCGGAAACCAGAGCCGACTCGATCGGCTCGTGCGGCTTCTGGTCGACAGCCGAGGTCAACAGCGCCCGCCAATAGGTGATCCGGCTCCACGCCAGATCGGTGTCGCCGGCGGTGTATCCGGCCAGCCGGCTCTTGATTGTGGCCAGCGGATCGGTGCAATTGGTCGCGTCCGTGATCCGCCGAATTGCCAACTGGCCTAACGGGTCTTGAGCGGGCACCGCGGGGGCGGCGTCGGGCCACCACACCACTACCGGGATGTCGGGCAGCAGGAAGGGCGTGACCACGCTGTTCGCGTGACCGGCGAGCGGCCCGGAAAGCCGCAGCACGACGACCTCTCCGGCGCCGGCGTCACCACCGACCCGAATCTGGGCATCAAGCCGCGCCTCGGTGGCGTCGGCGTCGCCGGTTGTCACTACCAGACCCCGGCTCGGGTGTTCGTGGCTGGCGGCGTTGGCCGCCTCGATCGATTCCTCGAGCAGGGCGTCGTTGTCTGACTTGATGATGAACGTTCCCACGCGGCCCATCGTGACGACGCCGGCCTGTTCACGCAGCTCGTCGAGCTTCTTGTTGACCGCGTTGGTGCTGGTGTCTTGCAGATCGACGATCATCGGCGCCGCTCCTCCTCATCGCTTCGCTCTGCATCGTCGCCGGCATAGCTCATGGCGCCGCTTCTCCTCATCGCTTCGCTCTGCATCGTCGCCGGCATAGCTCATGGCGCCGCTTCTCCTCATCGCTTCGCTCTGCATCGTCGCGGCGCGGATCACGGGCGCCGCCATTCCCGCCCGGTCCGGCGCAGCATGTCGAATGCCGACTCGGGGCCCCAGGTGCCCGATTCATACGGATCGGGCTTACCGATTTCCGCCCAGTGGTCGAGGACGGGATCCAGTATTTCCCAGGCCAATTCGACTTCTGCGTTCACCGGGAACAGGGATGGCTCGCCGAGCAGCACGTCCAGGATCAGCCGCTCGTAGGCCTCCGGCGAATCCTCGACGAACGCCGAGCCGTAGGAGAAGTCCATGTTCACGTCGCGGACTTCCATCGCGTTGCCGGGGACCTTGGATCCAAACCGCAAGGTGATCCCTTCGTCTGGCTGCACCCGGATGACCAGCGCGTTGGCGCCGAGTTCGTCGGTCATGGTGGCATCGAACGGCAGATGCGGCGCGCGTTTGAAGACCAGAGCGATCTCGGTTACCCTGCGGCCCAACCGCTTTCCGGTTCGCAGGTAGAACGGCACGCCGGCCCAGCGCCGGGTGTCGACCTCCAGTGTGATCGCCGCGAAAGTCTCGGTGGTGGAGTCTTTGGAGAAGCCTTCCTCGTCGAGCAGGCCGACCACTTTCTCTCCGCCCTGCCAGCCGGCCGTGTATTGGCCGTGGCTGCTGGTCAGATCGAGTGGTTCCGCGAGCCGGGTGGCCGATAGCACCTTGATTTTTTCAGCCTGCAACGCCGACGGTTTGAAGCTGACCGGCTCTTCCATCGCGGTCAGCGCCAGCAGCTGGATCAGGTGGTTCTGGATGACGTCGCGGGCGGCGCCGATGCCGTCGTAATAGCCGCCGCGTCCGCCGAGGCCGATGTCTTCGGCCATGGTGATCTGGACGTGGTCGACGTAGTGCGCGTTCCAGATCGGGTCCCAGAATTGATTGGCGAACCGCAGCGCCAAGATGTTCTGCACCGTCTCCTTGCCCAGATAGTGGTCGATCCGGAAGACCGACTCCTCCGGGAAGACGGAGTTGACTACCTGGTTGAGTTTGCGCGCGCTTTGCAGGTCGTGGCCAAACGGTTTCTCGATGACGACCCGGCTCCAGCTGTCGTCGTTAGGGTTGGCCAGCCCCGACTTGTGTAGCTGTTCGCACACCACCGGAAACGACTTCGGCGGGATCGCCAGGTAGAAAACGTGATTGCCGCCGTTGCCGCGCTCGGCGTCGAGCTTGTCCAGCGTCTCGCCCAGCCGGTTGAATCCGGCTTCGTCGTCGAAGGTGCCCTGGACGAACCGCAGTCCGTCGGCCAGTCGTTCCCATATCGCCTGTCGAAAGGGAGTGCGGCTGTGTTCTTTGACGTCGTCGAGTATCACCTGGGCGAAAGCATCGTGATCCCAGTCCCGTCGGGCAAAGCCCACCAGTGAGAAGTTCGGCGGCAGCAACCCGCGGTTGGCCAGGTCGTAAACCGCTGGCACCACCTTTTTGTGGGCCAGGTCGCCGGTAACGCCGAAAAGCACGATGGCGCACGGTCCGGCGATCCGCGGCAGGCGCTTATCCTTTTTGTCGCGCAGTGGATTACGCCACTGCGCGACATCGGGAGCGCCGCCTGTCGGGCTCATTTATCGGCGGAATCCAGCTGCTTCTGTGTCTCGCTCAACAGTTGCTTCCAGGAATCCTCGAACTTCTCCACGCCTTCGTTCTCAAGCACCAAGAACACGTCGGTCAGGTCGATCCCGGCCGCCGCCAGCTTGTCGAACACCGCCTGGGAGGTCTCAGCGGTGCCGCTGATCACGTCGCCGCTGATGACACCGTGATCGGCAACGGCGTCAAGCGTTTTCTCCGGCATTGTGTTCACCGTGTACGGAGCGACCAGCTCGGTGACGTAGAGGGTGTCGGAGTAGGCGGGATCCTTGACGCCGGTAGAAGCCCACAGCGGGCGCTGCACCCGGGCTCCGTTGGCCTTGAGCGCCTGGTAGCGAGCCCCGTTGTCGAAGACTTCCTGGTAAGCCGCGTAAGCCAGCCGGGCGTTGGCCACGCCGGCCTGACCGCGCAATTGGAGCGCCACGTCCGGGCCGAGCTTCTCGAGTCGCTTGTCGATCTCGGTGTCCACCCGGGAGACGAAAAATGATGCCACCGAATGGATCTTGGACAGGTCATGTCCGGCTTTCCCGGCCTTCTCCAACCCGGCCAGGTAGGCGTCCATCACCTCTTTGTGTCGTTCCACCGAGAAGATAAGTGTGACGTTGACCGAAATCCCTTCCGCCAGAACGGCGGTGATGGCCGGCAGACCGGCCTTGGTGGCCGGGATCTTGATGAGCAGATTCGGCCGGTCGACGATCTTCCACAGCTCGATCGCCTGCGCGGTGGTCTTGTCGGTTTCGTGCGCCAGCCGTGGGTCAACCTCGATCGACACCCGCCCGTCGATGCCGTCGGAGTGTTCCCACTGGGGAACGAACACGTCGCACGCGGTGCGCACGTCGTCGGTGGTGATGGTCCGGATGGTGGCGTCCACGTCGGCGCCGCGCTCGGCCAGTTCGGCGATCTGGGCGTCGTAGGCATTGCCGTGTGCGAACGCGTTCTGAAAGATCGACGGGTTAGTGGTCACCCCGACGACACTCTTGGTGTCGATCAGTTCCTGCAGGTTGCCGGATTTCAACCGGTCCCGCGACAAATCGTCCAGCCAAACGGATACCCCCGCGGCGCTGAGCGCGGCAAGGTTGGGGTTCTGACTGGTCATCTAAATCACCTTTCTCAGTTGTCTACTACTTCTTCCGCGGCCGCAGCGACGGCTTCTGCGGTGAAGCCGAATTCACGGAACAAAGTCTTGGCGTCGGCGGATTCGCCGTAGTGCTCGATCGACACGATCTTTCCGGTGTCACCCACCAACTTGTGCCAGCACTGCGCAATTCCGGCCTCGACGGCGACCCGGGCCGACACCGACGGGGGCAACACGCTGTCGCGGTAGTCGTCCGGCTGCGACTCGAACCACTCCACACACGGCATGGAGATGACTCGCGCGATGATGTCCTTGTCCCCCAGCAGCTTTTGCGCGTCGACGGCGAGCTGGACTTCGGATCCGGTGGCGATCAGTACGACGTCGGGTTCGTCACCACCGTCTGGGCCCAGGATGTAGCCGCCTCGGGCCACGCCCTCGCGGCTGGTGCCCTCGAGCACCGGCACGCCCTGGCGGGTCAGGATCAAGCCCACCGGGCCGCTGGTGGCCCCCCTGGCCAGGACGGTGTGCCAGGCGTGGGTCGTCTCGTTCGCGTCGGCCGGCCGCACGACGGAAAGGTGCGGGATGGCACGCAGAGCGGACAGATGCTCGATCGGCTGGTGCGTCGGGCCGTCCTCACCGAGCCCGATCGAGTCGTGGGTCCAGATGTAGATGGGGTCGATGTTCATCAGCGAGGCAAGCCGTACGGCCCCCCGCATGTAATCGGAGAACTGCAGGAAGGTGCCGCCGTAGGCACGCGTGGGCCCGTGCAGCACGATGCCGGACAGGATGGCGCCCATGGCGTGTTCGCGGATGCCGAAGTGCAGCGTGCGACCGTACCAGTCCGCGGTGTAGTCGTCAGTCGAGATCGAAGGCGGGCCAAACGATTTGACGCCATCCATGGTGGTGTTGTTGCTGCCTGCCAGGTCGGCCGAGCCGCCCCACAACTCGGGCAGTATCGGCGCCAACGCCGTGAGCACCTTGCCGGAGGCGGCGCGGGTGGCCAGCGCCTTGGAGCCGGGCTCCCAGTAGGGGAGGTCTGCATCCCAGCCCTCGGGCAACTTCTGTGCAACCAGGCGGTCCAGCAGCGCCTTGCGCTCCGGCTGGCGCTGAGCCCACGCCTCGAACCCCGGCAGCCATTGCTCGTGGGCTTCCTTGCCGCGGGCTACAAGCCCGCGGGTGTGAGTGATGACGTCCTCGCGTACCTCGAACGTCTTGCCGGGATCGAATCCCAGCACCCTCTTGGTGGCGGCCACCTCTTCGTCGCCGAGGGCCGAGCCGTGCGCCTTGCCCGTGTTCATCTTCGTGGGCGCCGGGAAGCCGATGATAGTGCGCAGCGAGATGAACGACGGCTTGTCGGTGACGGCCTTCGCGTTGGCGATTGCCTCCTCGATGGCGACGACGTTCTCGCCGCCTTCCACCTCCTGCACGTGCCAGCCATACGCGCGGTAGCGGGCGGCGGTGTCCTCGCACAGTGCGATGTTGGTGTCGTCCTCGATCGAGATCTGGTTGTGGTCGTAGAACACGATGAGGTTGCCGAGCTGCTGGACGGCCGCGAGCGACGACGCCTCGGACGTCACCCCTTCCTCGATGTCGCCGTCGGAGGCGATCACGTAGATGAAGTGATCGAAGGGGCTGGTTCCCGCCGCGGCGTCCGGGTCGAACAGGCCCCGCTCGTAGCGCGCCGCCATCGCCATGCCGACGGCCGACGCCAGGCCCTGACCGAGCGGGCCGGTGGTGATCTCAACGCCCTTGGTGTGCCTGAACTCCGGGTGACCGGGAGTCTTGGAGCCCCAGGTGCGTAGCGCCTCGATGTCGGACAGCTCCAGGCCAAAGCCGCCGAGGTAGAGCTGCAGATAGAGGGTAAGGCTGCTGTGGCCGCAGGACAGCACGAAACGATCCCGGCCCAGCCAGTGCGGGTCGCTGGGGTCGTGGCGCATCGCGCGCTGAAACAGGGTGTAGGCCAACGGGGCCAGGCTCATCGCCGTTCCGGGATGGCCGTTGCCGACCTTTTGGACCGCGTCGGCGGCGAGCACCCGAACCGTGTCGACTGCGACCGAGTCGATCTCGGCCCAGTCGTCCGGGTGGTGCGGGCGGGTAAGCGTGGAGATCTCTTCGAGTGTGGTCACAGACGCAGTCCTTGCCTCGTCAACTGATCGATCTTCAGCCTAATGCCGGAAGGCCCGCGTTTGCAGCGCGGGTATTCGGGTATGTGTAGTGGTCCGGGTGAATATGACGGGCGCACTACTTTTGCTTTGCGATCAGCCCTGCAAATGGGAAATTCCGGGTGAATAGACCCTTGGGGCGGGCAGCCGCCGGTACGCGGTCTACCATCGTGCGTAGTAGATGCTGCGCGCTGCTGCGACCCCGAGGAGTTATTGCGTGAGCGTTCGCGGGCGCGTCGCGCCGAGCCGAGTACCCGGTACCGACCGGCGACGATTCAGGCCCGGCAGCGGCCTGATGAGGAGCCGGGCAGTCGGCACGAGCTTGGCATACCTGGCGTTGACCAAGCCGCGAGTCATCGAGCTGCTGTTGGTTACCGCCATACCTGCGATGCTGCTGGCCCATCGCGGCGCGGTGAATCCGCTGCTGATTCTGAATACGTTGATCGGCGGGATGATGGCCGCCGGCGGGGCCAACACCCTCAACTGCGTGGCCGACGCCGACATCGACAAACTCATGAAGCGCACCGCACGCCGGCCCCTGGCGCGCGCCGCGGTGCCGGTGCGCAATGCGTTGGTGCTTGGGCTGGTGCTCAGTGTGGGCTCGTTCTTCTGGCTGTGGTGGACGACGAACCTGTTGTCGGGACTGCTGGCCGTCGCCACCATCGCGTTCTATGTGTTCGTCTACACGTTGTTACTCAAACGCCGCACCTCGCAAAACGTGGTCTGGGGCGGTGCGGCGGGTTGCATGCCGGTGATGATCGGTTGGTCGGCGGTCACCGGCACCGTCGGCTGGCCGGCGCTGGCGATGTTCGCGATCATCTTCTTCTGGACGCCGCCGCACACCTGGGCCCTGGCGATGCGATACAAGGACGACTACAAAGCGGCGGGTGTCCCGATGCTGCCGGCCGTGGCGACCGAACGCGAGGTCACCAAGCAAATCCTGATCTACACCTGGCTCACCGTGCTGGCGACGTTGGTGCTGGCGCTGGCGGCGGGGTGGCTGTATGCGGTTGTGGCGGTGCTGGCCGGGGTGTGGTTCCTGGCGATGGCCCATCAGCTGTACGCGGGGGTGCGCGCCGGCGAGACGGTCAAGCCCCTGCGGCTGTTCCTGCAGTCGAACAACTACCTGGCGGTGGTGTTCTGCGCGTTGGCGGTCGACTCGGTGATCTCGCTGCCCACCCTGTTCTGACGCCAGCTAAATCACATCAGCCACACGCGTCTCTCCGGGAGTCGGCACGATGTTTGCTCGGCTCTGAGCGACACGGTTTGGCCGGTGGCGTCGCGTTCTTCGGTCAGCCCGAGTTTGTCGCTGGAAGCCGGGCAAAGATGGTGTCACCTTTTCTACGGCAGCAACACAATCGAGCCGGCGGTCTTGCGGCCCTGCAGGTCCTCGTGGGCGCGGGCCGCTTCGGCCAGCGGGTAGCGATGACCGACGTCGACGGTGACGGCGCCCTCACCGATCACGTCGAACAGGTCGGCGGCCCGCCAGCTGAATTCCTGGCCGGTGCGGATGAAGTGGGCTAACGCGGGCCGGGTCAAAAACACCGAACCGGCGGCGTTGAGGCGCTGTGGATCGACGGGTGGAACGGGTCCGCTGGCGGCGCCGAACAGTGCCAGTGTCCCGCGGACCGCCAGACTGGCCAGGCTGGCATCGAAGGTGGTGGCGCCGACTCCGTCGTATACCGCCGCGACACCGGCGCCCCCGGTGAGCCCACGAATCTGCTGGCCGAACCCTGCGGGATCCTCGGGGTAGGAGAGCACTTCGTCGGCACCGGCCTTCCTGGATAGCCGCTCCTTCTCCGGCGTCGAAACGGTGGTGATCACCCGGACGCCGAGGTGATGAGCCCACTGCGTCAGGATCTGGCCGACCCCGCCGGCGCCGGCATGCACCAGCACGGTGTCGCCGCTTTGCACCGGGTACACCGACTTCAGCAGGTATTGCGCGGTCAGGCCCTTCAGCAGTACCGAGGCCGCGACGTCGGCGCTCACTCCGTCCGGTACCCTAGCGGTCAATGATGCTGGTGCAGTGGTGAATTCGGCGTAGCCGCCGGCTGCCGTGGCGGTAACTACACGGTCGCCGATGCTGATCCCACCGGTATCGGCCCCCTCGCCGAGAGCGACGACGGTGCCGGACGCCTCGGAGCCGAGGATGAACGGCAACTTGCGCGGATACTGCCCCGAGCGGAAGTAGGTGTCGATGAAGTTGACCCCGATGGCTTCGGCTTTGATCAGCAGCTCGCCGTGGCCGGGCGTGGGTTGCGGGGCGTCGACGTAGCGCAGAACTTCGGGACCGCCGGTTTCGGTGATTTCGATTGCGTGCATGTGGATATCATGCCGGTGCATGAAGCTTGCGCGGCCTGACGTCTTTCACCCCCGCATCGTCTTGGCGGGTTGTCCGCAGCAAGTGGCCGGTGACGGCGACGACGCCGCCCTGGTGGCAGCGCTGCGACTGCGCGGTCTGCAGGCCCGGTGGATGTCGTGGGACGACCCCGAAATCGGTGGGGCTGATCTGGTGATTCTGCGGGCCACCCACGATTACCCGAGTCGTCTCGACGAATTCCTGTCCTGGACAACCGGCGTGCGGAATCTGCTGAACGCACCGACGGTGGTGTCCTGGAATGCCGACCGGCGCTACCTGACGGACCTGGCCGCCCGTGGGGTGCCGACGGTTCCCGGCCACGTGTATGCCACGGGGGAGCGGGTCGAGCTGCCGCGCACCGGCCGGGTGTTCGTCAGTCCGACCGTCGGCACCGGCACTCGGTGTTTCACCGACCGCGTAGCCGCCGCCGCGCACGTCATGGAACTGCTTGACGCCGGCCAGCGCGTGTTGGTGCAACCCGCTGGTGCGGATCCGCAAACCGTGCTGGTCTTTCTCGGGGGAGCGCCGTCGCACGCGTTCAGCACGCGAAGCGACGGCGCATTGCGGCAATCGGAGCCCGACTTCGAGATCTGGGATGTCGGCGCCGCTGCGCTGGCCGCCGCGTCCAACCCGGCCGAATTGCTCTACGCGCGGGTGCACCTGATCGGTGGCAAAGTCCTGGAGCTGCAGTTGGTGGAGCCGTCGCTGGAATGGCGGCGGCTGGACGCCGGCACCAGGGATCTTGCTCAGCGCCAGTTCGCGGTTTGCGTGGAGTCAGCCTTGGACCGGCTGGGGCTCGGCCCGCTCTCGCATCGACGCCCATAGCGCCGCGGTGGCCGCCGTGCAGGCCGCGGCACCTGCCACATGGACGGCGACCAGGGCGGCGGGCACGCCGGTGAAGTACTGCGTGGTCCCGACGACGCCCTGGGCGCACACCAGCGCGAGCAGCACCCCCAGCCGCACCCGCACCGCCCGTGGGGCTCCCACCGCCAGCAGCCCGCAGCCCAGCCCGACCGTCAACGCGAGGTATGCCACCAGCAGCGACGAATGCATATGCACCAGGGTGGTGATCGCGACCTCGAGGCGTGGCACCGTCCGGGTGGGGCTCCGGTCGCCCGCGTGCGGACCGGCCGCGGTCACCAGCGTGCCCGTCACGAGAACGGCGGCCAGGTTCAGCGCGGTCAGCGCCGTCAGCGCGCGCAGTGGCCTGGCCACCCGCTCCCGCACGACTCCATCGTCGGGCTCGCCCACTTTGACGTAGAGCAGCACCGACAGCCACACCATCGTCATCGATGTCAGCAGGTGGATGGCCACCGTCCACCACAGCAGCCCGGTTCGCACGGTGATGCCGCCGATTACTGCCTGCACGACCGTCGACAACGGCATCAGCCACGCATAGACCAGCACCTCGGTTCGTCGGTGCGCCCGGGTGACGGCCAGCACCGCCAGCGCCGCGGCGATCACCACCGCGAACGTGATCATCCGGTTGCCGAATTCGACCGCCTGATGGATGCGCGGCACTTCGGCGACGGCCACCGGGGTGAAGCTGCCCGGAAAACACTGCGGCCAGGTGGGGCAACCCAGACCCGATGCGGTGACGCGGACGATCGCGCCGGTGACGGCGATGCCGCCCTGGGTGAGGATGACGGTCGCGGCAATGACCCGTTGGACGCGCAGGCTGACGGGCATCGCCCGATCGTAGGCCAACGAAAACTACCGGCTGTAGTACGGCCCGGCGGCCCGCCCCGCGACGCCCAGAGATAACCCACGCAGACCCGCCGCGGCGATCCTTCTGCGTGCTTTATATGTCGCGAGCCCGGGGGTGGGCCGAACCTCAGGTGAAGCGGAACCAGCGCCGCGCGGCCAGCGCGGCCAACCCGCCCCACGCAGCCAGGACGAGGATCCCGAGCCAGTCCACAGATAGCGTCATCGCCTGCGACAGCGCTTCGGTCAGCGCGCCCGACGGGGTGAGCCGGGACAGCCATTTCACCGAAGCCGGGATCATGCCGGTTTCCAGGGTCAGCGCGCCCAGTCCGGCGAAGACGAACCACATCAGGTTGGCAACCGCGAGGACGATCTCTGCCCGCAGCGTCCCACCGAGCAACAGGCCGAGCGCCGCGAACGCCGCCGTGCCCAGTGCGATGATCGCCGCGCCCAGGGCGAGGGCGGCCGGGGCGGGACGCCAGCCGAGCGCAAAGCCGATGGCGCCCAAGATGATCGCCTGCAGAAAGACGACGGCCACCACCGCCAATGACTTGCCCGCGATGATTCCCCAGACCGGCAGCGGGGTCGCCCCGAGCCGCTTGAGTGCGCCGTAGCGGCGATCGAATGCGACCGCGATCGCCTGGCCGGTGAACGCGGTCGAGATCACCGCCAGCGCCATGATCACCGGGACGAACGTGGCCGCGCGGTTCTGACCGAACGAGCCAAACGGCAGCAGTGTCAGCCCGACCAGCAGCGTGATCGGGATGAACATGGTCAACAGCAGCTGTTCGCCGTTGCGCAGCAACAGCTTCAACTCCAGGCCGAACTGCGCGGCGAGCATCCGCGGCACCGCGTTTGGGCGTGGGTCGGGAGTGAAGGTCCCCGCGGGGAACGGCGGTCCATGCGTCTGTGTCACGGCCGAACCTGCCGTCCGGTCAGATCCAGGAACACGTCTTCGAGGCTGCGTTGCTCGACCCGCATGTCGGTGGCCAGCACGTCGATCTGGGCGCACCACGCCGTCACCGTCGCCAGCACCTGCGGGCCGACCGGACCCTCCACCAGGTACTCGCCCGGCGCCATCTCGGTGGCGCTGTATCCCTCTGGCAACGCGGCGGCCAGTAGCGAAAGGTCAAGTCGCGGAGGGGCGCTGAAGCGCAGTTGGTCTTTGGCGCCGGCGCGCATCAGTTCCGCCGGCGTGCCCTCGGCCACCGTCACACCGTGGTCGATGATGACCAGCCGGTCGGCGATCTCCTCGGCCTCCTTGAGTTGGTGCGTGGTCAGCACCACGGTGACGCCGTCGCGGCGCAGCGCGTCGATCAGTTCCCACACCAGCAGTCGCGCGTGCGCGTCCATACCGGCGGTGGGCTCGTCGAGGAACACCAGTTCGGGGCGGCCGACGAGCGCACACGCCAACGCCAGCCGCTGCTGCTGCCCGCCGGAGAGCCGCCGATACGTGGTGCGGGCAGCGTCGGTGAGCCCGAGCGTGTCCAGCAGCCATCGCGGATCCAGCGGGTCGGCCGCGTAGGCGGCGACCAGGTTGAGCATTTCGCCGGCGCGGGCCGCCGGGTAGCCGCCCCCGCCCTGCAACATCACCCCGATACGCGCCCGCAAGCGGGCGTTGTCGGTGATCGGGTCGAGCCCGAGCACCTCGATGGTGCCGGCGTCCGGGCGGACGAAACCCTCGCACATCTCGACCGTCGTCGTCTTGCCTGCGCCGTTGGGCCCCAGCAGGGCAAGGACCTCGGCGGCATGCACATCCAGATTGAGATTCGAGACGGCCGTCAGCGCGCCGTACTGCTTGCGGACCCCACGCAGGCGCACGGCTATATCGGGGGCGCTCACGTGGAATCAGCGTAGGCGTCCGGCGTTGCCGTTGGCCGCGGGGTCTCGGGGGCAGGCAGTAGGTCGACGACGGGCTCGCGGGACTCGATCGTTAGCGGTCGCCACGGCAACCGGGTGTACGTCAGGACGACGATGAGCGCCACGATGATGGAGCTGGCCACGGTGGCATCCACGATCTGGAACAGCGCGAACCGGTCGCCGTTGGCCGTCGGGCCGAAGATGCCAACCACCAGCGTGATGACGATCACCGCCTCCCGGAAGCCGGTGCGGGTCGCCCAGGCGGCCAACGGAATGATGGCCCACAGCAGATACCACGGCTGCACGACGGGAAACAGCAGCACGGTGATGCCCAGCGCGACGCCAAGGCCGCCGACCGGGTGCAACCGGCCCCGGAAAACGGCCAGCAACAGCCAGGTCACCATCACCATGATGATCAGCACACCGATGGCACGAGTCAGCGCCAGCACCGCGGTGGTGTGATCGCCCAGTCCCAGCAGAATCCCGACCTGTCCGGTGCCCAGCGCCAGCAGCGTCGGCGGCGACATCCAGCTGCGCACCACGTTGGCGGTGCCCAGCGTGAAGATCCAGCCGAATCCGAGCCTGCTGGCCCAGCCGACCAGGGCCATCACCGCCAACGACAACGCCGCCATCCCGCCGCCGGCCAGCAGCAGCGCTCGCACGGTCCCTCCGCAGCGGTAGGCCAATGCCGCGGTGACGAACCCCAGTGCCAGCAGCGACGGCAGCTTCACCTGCGACGACAGCACGATCAGGATGGAGCCGGCGAGCAGCATGCCCAGCGGTTCCCAGGCCGCCCTCGGTCTGATTGCCCAGCTCCTCCTCGGGCCATCGGCCCGCATCGTCGCCGGGCCGGGTCGCCATGAGCTGGGCTTCAGTCGCGGCGAATCAATACCGCGCAGCGCAAACTCGGCGCCGGCCAGCATCAACCCGAGCATCAGCGCCTCGTTGTGGATGCCGGCGACCAGATGCATGATCAGCAACGGATTGGCCGCGCCCAGCCACAGCGCGCTGACCTCGGCGACACCGCAGCGCCGGGCCAGCCGCGGGGTGGCCCACACGATCAGCATCACCCCGGCCAGCACTATCAACCGGTGGCAGAGCACGGCGGCGACGATGTTCTGCCCGGTCAGCTCGGAGATGCCGCGCCCGATCCACAAGAACAACGGGCCGTACGGCGCCGGCGTCTCCCGCCACAGGCTGGGGACCGACAGCGTGAACACGTGGCCAAGGCCCAGGCCCGACGCCGGCCCCACCCGATAGGGGTCGAGTCCGTTCTGGGATATCTGGCTCTGGGCCAGGTAGGAGTAGACGTCCTTGCTGTACATCGGGGGCGCGATCAGCAGGGGCAGGATCCACAACAGCAGGGTGCGATCCAGGTCGCCGCGCGACATCCGCCGCTTGCCCAGCGCGAATCGGCCCAGCATCAACCAGGCCAGCGCCATCATCACCGCGCCGGTGGTGGTCATCGTCAACGAAACCGTCTGGATGCGCGACGGCAGATTGAGCAGCCGGACCCCGAAGGTGGGGTCCTGGACGACGGGCCTGGCCCCGGCGCCCAGGGCGCCGATCGCCATCATGACGGTGCCGGTGGCACCGAAAAGGCGAGTGCGCGCGAGCGAGGTGAGCTCGGCAGCGTTGAGCGGTATGCCCACCGCCTGTTCGTCGCCGTGCAGGGCGGCGATCGAGTCGCTCAGCGTGTGGTGGCGAGCTGCCATCAGAGCAGCGTAGCCGCATGTCAGGAACGGCTGCGTGTGATCATCGGGGTGTGACCAGCGCAACCCATCAGTCAGGGCACCCTTCCTAGACCGATCGCCGGAATTGCGTCACACTGGTGTTGTGAAAATCCGGACCGATTTGGCTCCCGATTTGGCTATGCCGCCAGTCGTCGACGCGGCGGCCCCTGCCGTCGTGCCGGATGGCCACACTCGCCGCGCGATTGTGCGCTTGCTGCTGGAGTCCGGATCGATCACCGCCGGTGAGATCGGTGACCGGTTGGGCCTGTCGGCCGCCGGTGTGCGGCGTCATCTGGACGCGCTGATCGAGGCGGGCGACGCCGAGTCGGCGGCTGCGGCTGCATGGCAGCAGGTTGGCCGCGGGCGGCCCGCGAAGCGTTACCGGCTGACACCTGCTGGCCGGGCCAAGCTCGAACATTCCTACGACGACCTGGCCGCCGCGGCGATGCGGCAGCTGCGGGAGATCGGCGGCGAGGACGCGATTCGCACGTTCGCCCGGCGCCGCATCGACGCCATTCTGACCGGTGTTCAGCCCGTCGACGGCACCAACGAAGCGGACGTCGAGGCGGCCGCCGAGCGGGTCGCCGCCGCGTTGACCAAAGCCGGCTACGTCACCACCACCACGCGGGTGGGCGGTCCCAACGCCGCCTCGATTAAAGGCGTGCAGATCTGCCAGCATCATTGCCCGGTCTCCCATGTCGCCGAGGAGTTTCCAGAGCTGTGTGAGACCGAGCGGGAGGCCATGGCCGAAGTGCTCGGGACCCACGTGCAGCGGTTGGCGACCATCGTCAACGGCGACTGCGCCTGCACCACCCACGTTCCCCTGACCCCTGCGCCCAGCCCGCGCCACGAGACCACGAGCACCGAAGGAGCGTCCCTATGACTCTCACGCCAGAGAAGTCCGCTACAGCAACCGAGCCGTTGACCCAGGAGGAAGCGATTGCCTCCCTGGGCACGTACGGCTACGGCTGGTCGGACTCCGACGTCGCGGGCGCCAGCGCGCAACGCGGCCTATCCGAGGCGGTCGTTCGCGACATCTCGGCGAAGAAGAGTGAGCCCGAGTGGATGCTGAACATCCGACTCAAGGCGCTGCGCACGTTCGAGAAGAAGCCGATGCCGAACTGGGGTGCCGGCTTGGAGGGCATCCACTTCGACAACATCAAGTATTTCGTGCGGTCCACCGAAAAGCAGGCGGCGAGTTGGGATGATTTGCCGGCGGATATTAAAAATACGTATGATAAACTAGGAATTCCCGAAGCGGAAAAACAAAGATTGGTTTCTGGTGTAGCTGCCCAGTACGAATCCGAAGTTGTTTACCACCAGATCAGAGAGGACTTAGAGGCTCAAGGAGTCATTTTCCTCGACACCGATACTGCATTACGGGAACAGCCAGAAATATTCAAAAAGTATTTTGGAACAGTAATTCCAGCTGGCGATAATAAGTTTTCTGCATTGAATACAGCGGTCTGGAGTGGCGGTAGTTTTATATATGTCCCACCAGGTGTGCACGTCGACATCCCGCTGCAGGCCTACTTCCGGATCAACACCGAGAACATGGGCCAGTTCGAGCGAACGCTGATCATCGTCGATGAGAACGCTTACGTTCACTACGTAGAGGGCTGCACTGCTCCTATTTACAAGTCCGATTCGCTGCATTCCGCGGTAGTCGAGATCATCGTAAAGCCCGGTGGCCGTTGCCGTTACACGACGATCCAGAACTGGTCGAACAACGTCTACAACCTGGTCACCAAGCGGGCGCGAGCCGAGGCCGGTGCCACCATGGAGTGGATCGACGGCAACATCGGGTCCAAGGTCACCATGAAGTACCCGGCGGTCTGGATGACCGGCGAGCACGCCAAGGGCGAGGTGCTGTCGGTGGCGTTCGCCGGCGAAGACCAGCACCAGGACACCGGCGCCAAGATGCTGCACCTGGCGCCGAACACGTCGAGCAACATCGTGTCCAAGTCGGTGGCCCGCGGTGGCGGCCGCACGTCTTACCGCGGCCTGGTCCAGGTGAACAAGGGTGCGCACGGATCACGCTCCAGCGTGAAATGTGATGCGCTGCTGGTCGATACGATCAGCCGCAGCGACACCTACCCGTACGTCGACATCCGCGAGGACGACGTCACGATGGGCCACGAGGCCACCGTGTCGAAAGTCAGCGCGGACCAGCTGTTCTACCTGATGAGCCGTGGCATGACCGAGGACGAGGCAATGGCGATGGTGGTGCGTGGCTTCGTCGAGCCGATCGCCAAGGAACTGCCGATGGAGTACGCGCTGGAACTCAACCGGCTGATCGAGTTGCAGATGGAGGGCTCGGTCGGATGACCGTCGCCCCCTACAACGCCACTCTCAATAAGGGCGAGTTGTTCGCGTCCTTTGACGTCGACGCCTTCGAGGTTCCGCACGGCCGCGACGAGATCTGGCGGTTCACCCCGCTGCGTCGGTTGCGTGGCCTGCACGACGGCTCTGCGCACGCCACCGGCAACGCCGAGATCACCGTCAGCGAACAGCCCGGCGTACGGGTGGAGACAGTGCGCCGCGGCGACGACCGGCTGGGTCAGGGTGGCATTCCCACCGACCGGGTTGCCGCCCAGGCATTTTCGTCGTTCAACTCCGCGACGCTTGTCACCGTCGGGCGAGACACGCAGATCGTTGACCCGATCAACATCAGCGTCACCGGGCCCGGCGAAGGTACCGTCGCCTACGGGCATCTGCAGATCAGGGTCGAAGAGCTCGGCGACGTCGTCGTGGTCATCGACCAGCGCGGGAGCGGAACCTATGCCGACAACATCGAATTCGTCGTCGGCGATGCCGCTAGGTTGACCGTCGTGTGGATCGCCGACTGGGCTGATGACACGGTGCACGTCAGCGCGCAGCACGCGCGGCTGGGCAAGGATGCGGTGCTGCGGCACGTCGCCGTCACGCTGGGCGGCGAGATCGTGCGGATGGCGGCCAACGTGCGGTTCTCCGGGCCGGGCGGCGATGCCGAACTGCTCGGCCTGTATTTCGCCGACGACGGCCAGCACCTGGAATCACGGTTACTGGTCGACCACGCTCAACCCAACTGCAGGTCGAATGTGTTGTACAAGGGTGCGCTGCAGGGTGATTCGTCGTCGTCGCTGCCCGAGGCCCACACCGTCTGGGTGGGCGACGTCTTGATCCGCGCCGAGGCCGCCGGCACCGACACCTTCGAGGTGAACCGCAATCTGGTGCTCACCGACGGTGCGCGTGCCGACTCGGTACCCAACTTGGAGATCGAGACCGGGGAGATCGTCGGCGCCGGACACGCCAGCGCCACCGGACGTTTCGACGACGAGCAACTGTTTTACCTGCGGTCGCGCGGCATACCCGAGGAGCAGGCCCGCCGACTGGTGGTGCGCGGCTTCTTCGGCGAAATCATCTCCAAGATCGCGGTGCCGGAGATACGGGACCGCCTGACCGCGGCAATCGAACACGAACTGGAAATCACGGAATCGAGAACAACAGCCTCATGACGACTCTGGAAATCAAGGACCTGCACGTCAGCGTGGAGACTCCCAACGCCACGGATGGGGAGCGCGAGATCCCGATCCTCAACGGCGTTGACCTGACCGTGAAGTCCGGCGAGACGCATGCGCTGATGGGCCCCAACGGCTCCGGCAAGTCGACGCTGTCCTACGCCATCGCCGGTCACCCCAAGTACCGGGTGACGTCGGGATCGATCACGCTGGATGGCGCGGACGTGCTGGCGATGAGCATCGACGAACGCGCCCGGGCCGGCGTGTTTCTGGCCATGCAATATCCGGTCGAGGTGCCCGGTGTCTCGGTGTCGAACTTCCTGCGCTCGGCGGCGACGGCCATCCGCGGCGAGGCGCCCAAGCTGCGGCTCTGGGTGAAAGAGTTCAAGGCCGCGATGGCCGCTCTCGAGATCGACCCCGCCTTCGCGGAGCGCAACGTCAACGAGGGGTTCTCCGGCGGCGAAAAGAAGCGCCACGAGATCCTGCAGCTGGAATTGCTCAAGCCCAAGATCGCGATCCTCGACGAAACCGACTCCGGATTGGACGTTGACGCGCTGCGCATCGTCAGCGAGGGCGTGAACCGTTACGCCGCTTCCGAACACGGCGGCGTCCTGTTGATCACGCACTACACCCGCATCCTGCGCTACATCCACCCGGAATACGTGCACGTGTTCGTCGGCGGCCGCATCGCCGAATCCGGTGGGTCAGAGCTGGCCGACGAGCTCGAGCAGAACGGCTACGTGCGCTTCACGCAAGCGGCGACCGCAGGGGCCTGATCATGACGATCGAGTTGGGTCGGCCGGCCGTGCTGGACACGGCGGCGATCCGCGCCGATTTCCCGATTCTCAAGCGAATCATGCGCGGTGGGAATCAGTTGGCCTACCTGGATTCCGGGGCGACGTCGCAACGCCCGTTGCAGGTGCTCGACGCTGAGCGCGAGTTCCTGGTCACGTCCAACGGCGGGGTGCATCGCGGTGCGCACCAGTTGATGGAGGAAGCCACCGACGCCTACGAGCACGGTCGCGCTGACATTGCGGCGTTCGTCGGTGCCGACGCCGACGAGCTGGTTTTCACCAAGAACGCCACCGAATCGCTCAACCTGACGTCATATCTGCTGGGCGACAATCGGTTCGACCGGGCCGTGGGGGCCGGTGACATCATTGTCACCACCGAGCTCGAGCACCACGCCAACCTCGTTCCCTGGCAGGAACTGGCCCGCCGCACCGGCGCCACATTGCGCTGGTACGGCGTCACTGACGACGGGCGCATCGATCTGGACTCGCTGCAGCTCGACGAGCGCGTCAAAGTCGTCACATTCAGCCACCATTCCAATGTGACCGGCGCGTTGGCACCGGTGGGCGAACTGGTCACCCGGGCCAAGGCCGTGGGCGCGCTCACCGTCCTGGACGCCTGCCAGTCGGTGCCACACCAGCCCGTCGACTTCCACGCTCTCGATGTCGACTTCGCCGCGTTTTCCGGCCATAAGATGCTGGGCCCCAACGGGATCGGTGTGCTGTACGGCCGCCGGGAACTGTTGTCGGCGGCTCCGCCGTTTCTCACCGGTGGTTCGATGATCGAGAATGTGACCATGGAAACCTCCACATACGCGCCGGCGCCGCAACGGTTCGAGGCCGGCACCCCGATGAGCTCCCAGGTGGTTGGGTTGGCCGCGGCGGCGCGTTATCTCGGCGCCATCGGTATGGATGCCGTCGAAGCACACGAACGCGCGCTGGTTGCCGCGGCTCTGCGGGGTTTGTCCGGCATTGACGGCGTGCGCATCATCGGGCCGACGTCGATGGAAAACCGAGGCTCGCCAGTGTCTTTCGTCGTCGACGGCGTGCACGCGCACGACGTGGGTCAGGTCCTCGACGACGACGGCGTCGCGGTGCGCGTTGGGCACCACTGCGCGCTGCCGCTGCACCGCAGGTTCGGTGTGGCGGCCACCGCGCGGGCGTCGTTCGCGGTTTACAACACCCCCGATGAGGTCGACCGTTTGGTGTCCGGTGTACGGCGCGCGCTGGATTTCTTTGGGAGAGAATGACGTTGCGTCTAGAGCAGATGTATCAAGACGTGATCCTCGATCACTACAAGCACCCGCAGCACCGCGGGTTGCGCGAGCCCTTCGGCGCGCAGGTTTACCACAAGAACCCCGTCTGCGGCGATGACGTCACCCTGCGCGTCGCGTTGACCGACGACGGCGAGACCATCGCCGACGTCTCCTATGACGGGCAGGGCTGCTCGATCAGCCAGGCGTCCACCTCGGTGCTGACCCAGCAGGTCATCGGTCAAAGCGTTGGCGAAGCGCTGAAGACCATCGCCGCGTTCACCGAATTGGTCTCATCGCGGGGAACCGTCGAGGGCGACGAGGACGTCCTAGGTGACGGCGTGGCGTTCGCCGGCGTGGCCAAATATCCGGCGCGGGTGAAATGCGCGCTGCTGGGATGGATGGCGTTCAAAGATGCGCTGGTCCAGGCCAGCGCGGAAAAGCACACACTGGCCCAGGCCAGGGTTGAAAAACACACAAATGGAAGCGACGGACCATGAGCGAAACCAGCGCGCCCGACGACGAGAGGATCTTCGACCTCGAGGAGGCGATGCGTGATGTCGTCGACCCGGAACTCGGGATCAACGTCGTCGACCTGGGTTTGGTCTACGGACTGAGCATCGAACAGAACGAGGACGGAACCGTCGCCCTGATCGACATGACGTTGACGTCGGCGGCCTGCCCGCTGACCGACGTCATCGAGGACCAGTCACGCAGCGCGCTGATCGGCACCGGTCTGGTCAATGATCTGCGGATCAACTGGGTCTGGAACCCGCCGTGGGGCCCGGACAAGATCACCGAGGACGGGCGCGAACAACTGCGCGCCCTCGGCTTCACCGTCTGACCGCGGCTGCGCCCAACGTGCACTCACGGCGAGAAATCGGTCGAAATCTCGCCCTGAATGCACGTTCGGCGCGCTAGCCGCCGTGACCGTGGTGCGGTCCACCTTCGCCCGGGCATCTGCCGTCGGCGGCCGGTCGCACCGTGATCACCGTGGCCTCGAGCGTCCCGCCGTTGCCCTGGCTCCCTTGGGCATTGATGCACTTGCCCGAAGCTATCGCCTGCGAGTTGGCGGTGTCTTCTTTCATGTATTTGGTTCTATCGCTGACCGTCACGGTCGTCGGGGACGTGTTGCCGGTGCCGTTGACGGTGATCGTGTTACCCGCTACGGAAGCCACGGTGCCGTAGACGCCCGAACCCGCCGGCGGCTGGTTGGGCTGAGCGCACTTGCCGTCGACAGCCAGACTGATCCGCACCAATCGCGCTGCAACGGTGCCCCCGGTCTGCGGGTTGTCCTTAGTGGGCCGAACGGTGACGCAGCTGCCCGCGGTGACGTCGGTCAGGGCCGCTGGCGTGACCTGGTTGATCGCCGTCGAGGGCGTGAAGTCCACGGTGGCGGTCCCGTTCTTCTGGGTCACCTGAATGGTGCTGCCGGACACCGACGCGATCAGTCCGGCGACTCTCGGGCCGCCGCCGGGCGTGGGCGCCTGTGTGGGCGCCTGGGCTTGCGCCGATGCGGAGCTGCTCGGGCCCGGGGACTGAGCCGGGGTGGCGGTGTTCGAGCTGCCGCATGCAGCGAGGGACATTGTGGCGGCGCCCGCGGCGGCGAGGATCGCAATTCGCGTCAGTCGAGGCGCAAATGGGCTGGCAGATATCAAGGTTTCCCCCTGGACGTGGTTTTCTGGCAGGCAGCGCTGCCCTCAGTTCAGCATCGGGGAGCGTACTGAGAACGCCGTAAGTGAAGCCTGTGCGCAGGGTGTTAGAAAGCGCTGAACCTATCCGTTCGCGCCGGGCAGACCGATCACACCGGCCTTGCCGCCCTGGCCGTTGGGGGCCCCGCCATTGCCGCCATTGCCGATCAGCTGAGCGTTGCCGCCTTTGCCGCCATTGAAATCGCCGTTGCCGCCGGCGCCGCCGTTGCCGATCAGCAGGCCACCGGTGCCGCCATTGCCGCCGTTGCCGAGCACGCTGGCGCCGCCGTTGCCGCCGCGGCCGAACCAACCGGCGTTGCCACCATTGCCACCGGTGGAGTCATGACTGGTTCCACCGTTGCCGCCGCCGCCGAACAAGCCGCCGTTGCCGCCGGCACCACCCTTTACGAAGCCTTCACCGCCGTGGCCGCCATGGCCGAACAGCAACGCGTTACCGCCTTGGCCGCCGGTGCCGGAAACAGCACCGCCTCCCGGCGAGGTGCCACCGATCCCGCCGTTGCCGAACAGCCCGGCGTTGCCACCGACCCCACCGGTGCCCCCGCTGGCCGCCATCCCGCCGGCCCCGCCGTTGCCGATCAACATGCCGCCTTGGCCGCCATTTCCGCCAATCCAGTCGTTATTCACGGCGGTCCCGCCAGCACCACCTTCACCCAGCAGCCAGGCCCTGCCGCCGGCACCACCGCCTGCGGAGCCGGTGCCTCCGGTGCCCCCGTTGCCGAATAGCAGCCCGCCGTTGCCGCCGCCGCCGCCTGGCCCGGACGTATTGCCACCGCCGGTCCCGCCGAATCCGATCAGTCCGGCGGAGCCACCGACACCGCCGACGTAACCTGAGCCGCCCGTGCCGCCGACTCCGCCGTTGCCGATTAGCAGTCCGCCGTAGCCGCCGTTGCCGCCGGTGCCTGCTCCATTGCTTGCCCCGCCTGTTCCGCCATTGCCGATTAGCCCCGCAGACCCGCCGTTGCCAGCGTGCAGGGTGCCCGTCGCCGCACCGCCGTTACCGCCGTTGCCGTATATGAATCCGCCTGGCTGGCCGTTCTGGCCCGGCGCGCCGTTGGCCCCGTTGCCGATCAGGGGGCGATCGAACAGCGACTCCGCGGGCGAATTGATCGCGTTCAGCAGAGTGGCTTGGGCGTTGGTGGCCTCGGCGCTGGCGTACTGCGTCGCGCCGCCGTTCATTAGCTGGACAAACTGCTGATGAAATACCGCTGCCTGGCTGCTGAGCGCCTGGAACACCTGAGCATGGCCGCCGAAAAGCGCCGCGATGACGGCCGAGACGTCATCGGCACCCGCCGCGAGTACCCCTCTGATCGGGAGGGCCGCTGCCTCATTCGCCGTGCTGATCGCCGAACCGATGCGCGCTAGATCCGCGGCCGCCGCCGACACCAACTCCGTGTCAGCCGCCACAAACGACATCGCGCACCTCCATGACAAGGCGTTGTCAACGAGGAGAGCGTATCCACTCGGGCTGATCAGCCCAAGTGTCTAATCACCCGTTCGCGCCGTTTTGGCCGAACAGCAGCCCGCGTTGGCCGCCGGTGCCGCCGCCGCCGCCTTCGTCGGTGCCGCCGTCGCCGCCGTTGCCGACCAGCAGTGCGTTGCCGCCGGTGCCGCCGACGCCGGTCGGCGACCCGAAGCCACCGGCGCCGCCGTTGCCGAACAATCCGGCTTGGCCGCCGATCCCGCCGTTGCTGGTGTTTCCGCCGCCGCCGCCCGTTCCACCGTCACCGAACAAGAACCCGGCGGCGCCGCCGGCCCCCCCGTTTCCGAACGACATGGAGTTTCCCCCAAAGCCTCCGTTACCCAGTAGAAATGCCCTGCCCCCGGCACCGCCCCCGGCGAATCCGCCGCCGCCGGCGCCGCCGTTGCCAAAGAGGATCCCGCCGTCGCCGCCGTCGCCGCCCTTGCCGCCGGGAGCACCGGCCGCGCCAGCACCGCCGTTGCCGCCGAAGATCCCGCCCGACTCACCGGCCTGGCCGGGCGACGTGCCGTTGCGGCCGTCGCCGATCAGCGGTCGTTGGAACAGCGCCCGGCTGGGCGCATTGATCAGGTCGAGCAGTTCTTGGAGGGGGTTGGCATTGGCGGCCTCCGCGGCCGCGTACGCCTGCGCGCCGCCTGACAGTGATTGCACGAATTGCTGGTGAAACGCCGCGGCATCGGCGCTCAGTGCCTGAAAGCTCAGGCCGTGCTCCGCGAAGACCGCCGCGACGGCGGCCGACACCTCATCAGCGCCGGCGGCCGCCACCGAGGTGGTCTGAGCCGCTGCCGCCGAGTTGGCCGCATTCACGGTTGTGCCGAGGCCGGCCAGATTCCCTGCGGCGTCCGATACAAGATCCGTACTGACGGCCACGAATGACATTGCGCACCTCCACGGGTGACGGGATTAGCTGCGGAAGAAATCGTATCGTGAATTGGCAGTTTGCTGAATCGCCTAACATTGCTCCACGCGTCGAACCGTGATCGCCGGAACAAGACACCAATTCTCAACGTTGAGGCAAACGTGACTACACGAGACCTCACTTCCGCACAGTTCAACGAAACCATCGAGGGCAACGACATCGTGCTCATCGATTTTTGGGCTTCCTGGTGCGGACCGTGCCGCCAGTTCGCGCCGACGTTCCAGGCGTCGTCGGAGAAGCACCCTGACATCGTGCACGCCAAGGTCGATACCGAAGCCGAACAGGAGTTGGCCGCCGCCGCGCAGATTCGTTCCATCCCCACGCTGATGGCCTTCAAAAAGGGTCAGTTGCTGTTCAACCAGCCTGGCGCGCTGCCGCCGGCGGCGCTCGAGGACTTGCTGCAGCAGGTCATCGCTTTCGACGTCGAGGCCGCCCAAACCGAGCAGGCCGAGCAGGCCTAACGCGCCGCACGCTACCGTTCACGGGTGAGTTTGGTACTCGTCGACTACCCGCGGCCCGGGGTTGCCCTGATAACCCTCAACCGGCCGGAGCGGATGAATTCCATGGCGTTCGACGTCATGGTCCCGCTCAAAGAGGCGCTGGAGAAGGTGACCCACGACAACTCCGTGCGGGTAGTCGTGCTGACCGGGGCGGGTCGGGGATTTTCCTCGGGAGCCGATCACAAGTCCGCCGGCAGCGTGCCGCATGTGGACGGGTTGACGCGCCCGACATTCGCGCTGCGCTCGATGGAAGTGCTCGATGACGTCATCCTGGCGCTGCGGCGGCTGCATCAGCCGGTGATCGCGGCCGTCAACGGCGCGGCGATCGGCGGCGGCCTGTGCCTGGCGCTGGCCGCCGACATCCGGGTGGCCTCGACCAGCGCTTATTTCCGCGCGGCGGGCATCAACAACGGGCTGACCGCCAGCGAACTGGGGCTGAGCTACCTGCTGCCCCGGGCCATTGGATCGTCGCGCGCGTTCGAGATCATGCTCACGGGTCGCGACGTGAGCGCCGAGGAAGCCGAGCGGATCGGGCTGGTGTCCTGCCAGGTGCCGGACGGGCAGCTACTGGACACCTGCTACGCGCTGGCGGCACGGATCGGCGCGTTCTCGCGGCCGGGAACCGAATTGACCAAGCGCACGCTGTGGAGTGGACTGGACGCCGGTAGCCTGGAAGGGCACATGCAAGCCGAAGGCTTGGGACAGCTTTACATCCGTCTGCTCACCGCCAACTTCGAAGAAGCGGTTGCCGCGCGCGCAGAGCAGCGCCCGCCGGCGTTCACAGACGACAAATAACCATCCAAAACATAGGAGAGCATCGTGATCACGGCCACGGACCTTGAGGTCCGCGCTGGTGCGCGCATCCTGCTCTCACCCGACGGCCCGGACCTGCGTATCCAGCCCGGTGATCGCATCGGTCTGGTTGGGCGCAACGGCGCCGGCAAGACCACCACGCTGCGCATCCTGGCGGGCGAGACCGAGCCGTACGCCGGGTCGGTCACCCGCACCGGCGAAGTGGGTTACCTTCCCCAGGATCCCAAAGAGGGCGACCTCGAGGTGCTGGCCCGTGACCGGGTGCTGTCGGCGCGTGGGCTGGACGTGCTGCTCACCGATCTGGAAAAGCAGCAGGCGCTGATGGCCGAGGTCGCCGACGACGACGCACGCGACCGCGCGATCCGTCGCTACGGCCAGCTCGAGGAGCGGTTCGTCGCTTTGGGCGGCTACAGCGCCGAAAGCGAAGCGGGCCGAATCTGTGCGAGTCTCGGCTTGGCGGAGCGGGTCCTGACACAACAACTGAGCACGTTGTCCGGCGGACAGCGGCGCCGGGTGGAGCTGGCGCGCATCTTGTTCGCCGCCTCCGACAGCGGTTCGGGCTCTTCGACCACCCTGCTGCTCGACGAGCCGACCAACCACCTCGACGCGGATTCGCTTGGCTGGCTGCGTGATTTCCTGCGATCACACACCGGCGGGCTGGTGGTCATCAGCCACAACGTCGACCTGATCGCCGACGTGGTCAACCGGGTGTGGTTCCTGGACGCCGTTCGTGGCGAGGTCGACGTCTACAACATGGGCTGGCAGAAGTACCTGGACGCCAGGGCCACTGACGAACAGCGTCGCCGCCGGGAGCGGACCAACGCCGAACGTAAGGCCTCGGCGCTGCGCACGCAGGCCGCCAAGCTGGGCGCCAAAGCCACCAAAGCCACTGCGGCCCAGAACATGTTGCGCCGTGCCGATCGAATGATGGCTGAGCTCGACGACGAGCGGGTCGCTGACAAGGTGGCCCGGATCAAGTTCCCGGTTCCCGCCGCATGTGGGCGCACACCGCTGGTGGTCAAGGGGCTGAGCAAGTCGTACGGGTCACTCGAAGTGTTCACCGGTGTGGATCTGGCGATCGACCGCGGCTCGCGGGTGGTGGTGCTGGGCCTCAACGGCGCAGGAAAGACCACGATGCTGCGGCTGCTGGCCGGCGTCGAGCAGCCCGACACGGGCGGGCTTGAGCCCGGATACGGTTTGCGGATCGGCTATTTCGCGCAGGAGCACGACACCCTCGACAACGACGCAACCGTATGGGAGAACATCCGGCACCTGGCGCCCGAATCCGGCGAACAGGAGCTGCGCGGCCTGCTGGGGGCGTTCATGTTCAGCGGTCCGCAGCTTGACCAACCCTCCGGCACGCTGTCCGGCGGGGAAAAGACCCGGCTCGCGTTGGCCGGCCTGGTGGCGTCCACGGCGAACGTGCTGCTGCTCGATGAACCGACCAACAACCTCGATCCGGCATCGCGCGAGCAGGTGCTTGATGCGCTGCGCAGCTATCAGGGCGCGGTGGTGCTGGTGACGCACGACCCCGGGGCGGCCGAGGCGCTCGACCCGCAGCGCGTCGTACTGCTGCCCGACGCCACCGAGGACTATTGGTCCGAGGAGTATCGGGACCTCATCGAGCTCGCCTAGCGTTACCGCGAGCAGACGCAAAAGCGCCCGACACGCCGAGCGTGCGGGCGCTTTTGCGTCTGCTCGCGCAACCTAACTGCGGCGCACCGACTTCTCCACCAGGTCCAGGACGGCGGCCAGGCGCTGGGGATCTTCCCCGGATGCCAGCCGGGCCACCAACCCGTCGAGAACCAGTTCCAGGTAGCACCGCAACACATCGCCGGGAACGTCGTCGCGTACCCGGTGCGCCTCCTTCTGGCGGCGCAACCGCTCGGCCGTCGCGGTTGCCAGTTCCGCGGAACGCTCGGCCCATCCGCGGCTGAATTCGGGGTCGTTGCGCAGCTTGCGCGCGATCTCCAACCTGGTTGCCAGCCAGTCGAATTGGTCGGGTGCGGCAAGCATGTCGCGCATCACCTGGATGAGTCCCTCGCGGCTCGCGACCTCGGCCATCCGCTCGGCATCCTGGTGCGCCAGCGCAAAGAACAGTGCGTCCTTGTCGCGGAAGTGGTGGAAGATCGCACCACGCGACATCCCGATCGCCTGTTCCAGCCGCCGGACCGTGGCTTTGTCGTAGCCGTATTCGGCAAAGCAACGGCGTGCACCGTCGAGGATCTGGCGTCGGCGTGCCGCCAGATGGTCCTCGCTGACTTTAGGCACGAGTGCGGGTCAGCCGGCCTTCAGCATGTTGCGCAGCACGTACTGCAGGATGCCGCCGTTGCGGTAGTAGTCGGCTTCTCCGGGGGTGTCGATGCGGACCACGGCGTCGAACTCGATTTTGCCCGCCTTGACGTGCACCGTCTTCGGCGTCTTGCCGTCGTTGAGCGCATCGATACCGGTGATGTCGAATACTTCGGTGCCGTCCAGCCCTAAGTCCTTGGCCGACTTACCCTCCGGGAATTGCAACGGGATGACACCCATGCCGATCAGGTTCGAGCGGTGAATGCGTTCGAACGACTCGGCGATCACCGCGCGAACACCCAGCAGGCTCGTTCCCTTGGCCGCCCAGTCTCGCGACGAGCCGGACCCGTACTCCTTGCCGCCCAGCACCACCAGCGGAATGCCTTGTGCCGCATAGTTTTGCGCCGCGTCGTAAATAAACGCCTGGGGTGCGCCGTCCTGAGTGAAGTCGCGGGTGTAGCCGCCGGATACGTCGTCCAGCAACATGTTGCGCAGCCGGATGTTGGCGAACGTGCCGCGAATCATCACCTCGTGGTTTCCCCGCCGCGAACCAAAAGAGTTGTAGTCCTTGCGGTCCACGCCGTGAGCGTCGAGGTACTGCGCCGCCGGAGTACCGGGCTTGATGCTGCTGGCGGGGGAGATGTGGTCGGTGGTCACCGAATCGCCCAACAGCGCGAGCACCCGCGCGCCGCTGATGTCGCCGACCGGCTCGGGTTCGGCCGGCATGCCCTCGAAGTACGGTGGCTTGCGCACGTACGTCGAATTCGAGTCCCACTCAAAGGTATTGCCGCTCGGCGTGGGCAGGTTGCGCCACTTCTCGTCGCCCTTGAAGACGTCGGCGTAATTCCTGATGTACATCTCCTGATTGATCGCCGAGGCGATGGTGTCCGAGACGTCTTTCTGCGACGGCCAGATGTCTTTCAAGAAGACGTCTTTGCCGTGTTTGTCTGTACCGAGTGATTGCGACTCAAAGTCGAAGTCGACGGATCCGGCCAACGCGTAGGCGACCACAAGTGGCGGCGACGCCAGGTAGTTCATCTTCACATCGGGGCTGATCCGGCCCTCGAAGTTCCGGTTGCCCGACAGCACCGCCGACACCGAGAGGTCATTCTCGTTGATGGCCTTGGAAATCTCCTCGGGCAGCGGGCCGGAGTTGCCGATGCACGTGGTGCACCCGTAACCGACGAGGTAGAAGCCCAGTTTCTCCAGATACGGCCACAGGCCGGCCTTGTCGTAGTAGTCGCTGACCACCTGCGAGCCCGGGGCCATGGTGGTCTTCACCCAGGGCTTGGCCGCCAAACCCTTTTCGACGGCGTTGCGGGCCAGCAGCGCTGCGCCCAGCATCACCTCTGGGTTGGACGTATTAGTGCACGACGTGATCGCGGCGATCACCACCGCGCCGTGGTCGAGCACGAATTCGCCGCGTTCGTCGGATGTCACCGTCACCGGCTTGCTCACCCGGCCCTTCGCGTGCGCGGCGGCCGACTGCACCGGAGGGCGGTCGTCGGCATGGCCGTTGGCCACCTGACCGGGGTCGCTGGCCGGGAAGGTCTCGTCGAGCTCCTCGTCCAGCTTCGAGTAGTCCTTCTTGTCCGGGTCGTCGCCGACGTAGCTGGGGATAGTCTTGCGGAACGCGGACTTGGCGTCGGACAACGCGATTCGGTCCTGTGGACGCTTGGGCCCGGCGATCGACGGCACCACAGTGGACAGGTCGAGCTCAAGATATTCGGAAAACGCGGGCTCGTGGCTGGGGTCGTGCCACAGGCCTTGCTCTTTGGCGTAGGCCTCGACCAGCGCCAGCTGCTCCGGCTTGCGGCCGGTGAACTTCAAATACTCGATGGTCTCTTGGTCGATCGGGAAAATTGCTGCGGTGGAACCGAATTCGGGACTCATGTTGCCCAGCGTGGCGCGGTTGGCCAACGGAACCCGGGCCACACCGTCACCGTAGAACTCGACGAACTTGCCGACAACGCCGTGCTTGCGCAGCATCTCGGTGACGGTCAGCACGACGTCCGTCGCCGTGACGGCGGGCTTGATCTCGCCGGTCAGTTTGAAGCCGACGACCCGGGGGATCAGCATCGACACCGGCTGGCCCAGCATGGCGGCCTCGGCCTCGATGCCACCGACGCCCCAGCCGAGCACGCCGAGGCCGTTGACCATCGTGGTGTGCGAGTCGGTGCCCACGCAGGTATCGGGATACGCGGTTACTTTTCCCGCGCCGTCCGCGCGGGACATCACCACATGCGCCAGGTATTCGATGTTGACCTGATGAACGATGCCGGTTCCCGGTGGCACCACCTTGAAGTCGTCGAACGCGCCCTGTCCCCAGCGCAGGAACTGGTAGCGCTCGCCGTTGCGCTGGTATTCGATCTCCACGTTGCGCTCGAATGCGTCGGCGGTGCCGAACAGGTCGGCGATCACCGAGTGGTCGATCACCAGGTCGGCCGGCGCCAGCGGGTTGACCTTGTCGGGATTTCCGCCTAGGTCGCCGACGGCCTCGCGCATGGTGGCCAGGTCGACGATGCACGGCACACCGGTGAAGTCCTGCATCACGACGCGCGCTGGCGTGTACTGGATCTCAATGCTGGGCTCTGCCTTGGGATCCCAGTTCGCGATGGCCTCGATGTGGCCCTTGGTGATGTCCTTGCCGTCCTCGTTGCGCAGCAGGTTCTCGGCGAGGACTTTGAGGCTGTATGGGAGTTTCTCGGTATTGGAGACGGCATCGAGGCGATAGATCTGGTAACTCTTGTCGCCGACCTTGAGGGTGTCCCTTGCTCCGAACGAGTTCACCGAATCTTTGCTGGTCACATCAACTCCCGAGGATTAAGTTCTGCCGCCGACGGGCATGTGGTCGACGGGGCCGAAAAACTGAAGCTACTTTAACAGTACGCTTGTCCTGCTATATGCGGCACCCCCAACTTTTGGAGTACGCCCGCGCCGAACGTGCTCCGAGGGCGAGAATCCGGCCCGATTTTCGCCGTCCGAGCACGTTCGGCGAGCTGTACCGAGGCGAAGATCAAGTGTCGCGTACCGTACCCGTATGACCGGGCACCTGCTGCCGCAATTCATCCCGCAAGACATCGACATGACGGCGGTCAAAGCTCAGGTCGCCGCCACCGGCGTCAGCGCGCCGCCCGCGGCCATGCCCGGACTCCTTGACGTGGTCAACCACGCCCGCGCCGAGGGCATCAACCTCAAGATCGTGCTGCTCGACCACAACCCCCCGGTCGACACGAACCTGCGCGATATCTCCACCGTTGTCGGTGCCGACTACCCGGATGCCACGGTGCTGACGCTGAGCCCCAGCTTCGTCGGCACCTACAGCACGAACTTCCCGCGCGTCACGCTCGAGGCGGGCGAGGACATCGCCAAGACCGGCAATCCGGTGCTCTCGGCGCAGCACTTTTTGAACGAGCTCGGCGCTCCCGAGTTTCCGTGGACCGGGCTGACCATCGTGCTGCTGATTGGCGTGCTTGCGGCGGCCGTCGGCGCCCGATTCCTGCGGTTACGCGGTAAGCGGCCAGCAACGTCGGATTCGTCGATTGAAGCGCAGGCCGGCAAGCCTGCTGAGGACGCCTGACCTAGCGCGACGGGCTTGTCCGGCCGGTTTTTGGCGAGCCCCGCTGACTGTTTTCGGCAAACACGACAGGTAACCGTTCGGTCACATTAAACGCACGTCCAGGAGCCATTTTGTGACGAGCGTTTCGCCAGGGTCTCCTGTGACGTACGGTGCGAATGATGCTTGTGTTGTCATGGGCGCTTTCCGAGAGATGTGTGGCTAGCGCCGCCCGTCAGCGCCGAGCCGGAGGAGACCAGAGTCGAATGACACGTACCCGCCGTGGCTCGTTCGTGCGACCGATCGCAAAGCTGGTCCGCCCCGTCTTGCCGTCGGTTCTGAGCTTGGCGCTGCTGGTGTCCGTGCCGGTCTCTGCGAAAGCGGAGCCGGCGGCCGACAGCATGGCTGCGCTGATCGCCAACGTTGCCAGGGCCAACCAGCGGCTGGACGATCTGGGTGCGGCCATTGAGACGGAGCAGCAAAGCGTCAACAAGGCGATGGTCGATGTGGAGACGGCACGGGACAACGCCGAGGCGGCCGAGCGTGACCTGGAGGCCAGCCAGCAGGGGATCAAGGACGCCAACGCGGCAATCGCGGCGGCGCAACAGCGGTTCGACACCTTCGCGGCGGCCACCTACGTGAACGGTCCCTCGGGCAGCTACCTGACCGCGACCAGCCCCGAGGACATGATCCAGACCGAGACCGCGGCCCGCACACTGACGGCAAGCTCCGACGCGGTGATGGCCAACTTGCAGCGGGCCCGGACCGGGCAGGTAAATAAGGAGTCGGCGGCGCGGCTGGCCAAGCAGAAGGCGGACAAGGCCGCCGCCGATGCAAAGGGCAGCGAGGACGCCGCGGTGGCGGCGCTCACCGGGTCCAAGCGCACATTCGACGAACAGCGCCAACAGGTCAGTCAGCTGGCCGCCGCGCGCGACGACGCCCAGTCCAAACTCGAGGCGGCCCGCATCAAGGCCGGCCAGCAATGGTCGGGTCCAGCCGCCCCCGCCGGCCCGCCGTCGGGCGACCGGTGGGACCAAGGAGCGCCGAGCGCCCCCGTGCCGCCGGCCGGGCCCCGTAAGTGGGATGGCGCGTGGGATCCCACGCTGCCTGCGGTACCCAGCGCCAACATTCAGGGCGACCCGATGGTGGTGTTGAACCAGGTGCTGGGCATCTCGGCGACGTCGACGCAGGTCACCGCCGGCCTGGGGAAGAGCTTTCTGCAGGGGCTCGGCATCCTCAAGCCCGACGACACCGGCATCACCAACGCGGGTGGTTCGGGTCGGATTCCGCGGGTTTATGGCCGGCAGGCCTCCGAATACGTGATCCGCCGCGGCATGTCACAGGTCGGGGTGCCGTACTCCTGGGGCGGCGGCACCGCCGCGGGCCCGGGCAAGGGAATCGACTCCGGCGCCGGTATCACCGGCTTCGACTGCTCGGGCCTGGTCTTGTATTCGTTTGCCGGGGTGGGCATCAAGCTGCCGCACTACTCGGGTTCGCAGTACAACTTGGGCCGCAAGATCCCGGCCTCGCAGATGCGCCGCGGTGACGTCATCTTCTACGGCCCGGGCGGCAGCCAGCACGTGACCATCTATCTCGGCCAGGGGCAGATGCTCGAGGCGCCCGACATCGGTTTGAAGGTTCGCGTTGCGCCCGTGCGCACCGGCGGGATGACGCCCTACGTGGTTCGGTATATCGAGTACTGATGAAGCGATTTCGTTTGATCAGCGTGGCCTGGAGCACCGCGATGGTGACCGGGCTGATGCTCGCTGTCGCGAGTCCGGCCTCGGCTGACCCGGGTGCGTGGGACCCCACCCTGCCGGCGCAGATCAGCGCCGGCGCCCCCGGGGACCCGCTGGCCATGGCCAATGCCTCACTGCAGGCCACCGCCCAGGCCACCCAGACCACGCTAGATTTGGGGAAGCAATTCCTTGGCGGATTGGGGATCAACTTGGGCGGCACCACCAGCTCCCCCGCCGCGGGCGCCCCCGGAAGCGTGATTCCGCGGGCCAACGGCCGGCAGGCAATCGAGTATGTGATCAAGCGGATGGGGGCCCAGATGGGCGTTCCGTATTCGTGGGGTGGTGGCACGCTGCAGGGTCCCGGTAAGGGCATCGACGACGGCGCCAACATCACCGGCTTCGACTGCTCGGGCCTGATGCGGTACGGCTTCGCTGGCGTCGGCGTGCTGCTCCCGCGGTTCTCGGGCGACCAGTACAACGCCGGCCGCCACATTCCGCCGAACGAGGCCCGGCGCGGCGACCTGATCTTTTACGGCCCGAACGGCGGTCAGCACGTCACGATGTACCTGGGCAACGGTCAGATGCTGGAGGCATCGGGAAGTGCCGCCAAAGTTACGGTGAGCCCGGTGCGTAGGTCCGGCATGACCCCGTTCCTGACTAGGATCATCGAGTACTGAGCCAGCGGCGTCGACGGAATCCCGCAGGCCTGGAATAGTTGGATGCGGGCTCATTGCTGCCCCACGACGATATTGAGCTTTGGAAGAGCCTTGGAAGGTAGTGGTTGATGACATCAGCAGGCGGGTTGCCCCCGGGCGCCAGTGGTTACTCGGGAGCGCACTCCGCGCCCGAAACCCATCAGGCGCCCTCAGGTGGCGCCGACGGACTGGCCGCCGAGGTACACACCCTCGAGCGGGCCATCTTCGAGGTCAAGCGGATCATCGTCGGCCAGGACCAACTCGTTGAGCGGATGCTGGTGGGCCTGCTGTCCAAGGGACACGTGCTGCTCGAGGGCGTGCCCGGCGTCGCCAAGACGCTGGCCGTAGAGACCTTCGCGAAGGTGGTGGGCGGGACGTTCTCGCGCATCCAGTTCACCCCGGACCTGGTGCCCACCGACATCATCGGTACCCGCATCTACCGGCAGGGCAAAGAGGAGTTCGACACCGAACTCGGTCCGGTGGTGGCTAACTTCCTGCTTGCCGACGAGATCAACCGGGCACCGGCCAAGGTGCAGTCGGCGCTGCTTGAAGTGATGGCCGAGCGTCAGGTGTCGATCGGCGGCAAGCGATTCCCGCTGCCCAACCCGTTCCTGGTGATGGCCACGCAGAACCCGATCGAACACGAGGGTGTCTATCAACTGCCGGAAGCGCAGCGGGACCGGTTCCTGTTCAAGGTCAACGTCGGCTACCCGTCGCCGGAAGAAGAGCGCGAGATCATCTACCGGATGGGCGTCACGCCACCGCAGCCCAAGCAGATCCTGGACCCGGGTGATCTGCTGCGACTGCAGGGCCTCGCGGCCAACAGCTTCGTGCACCATGCGCTGGTCGACTATGTGGTTCGCGTCGTCTTCGCCACCCGCGCGCCCGAGCAGCTCGGGATGAACGACGTCAAGAGCTGGATCGCGTTCGGCGCGTCCCCGCGCGCGTCGCTGGGCATCATCGCCGCGGCGCGGTCGCTGGCGCTGGTCCGGGGCCGCGATTACGTGATCCCGCAGGACGTCATCGAAGTGATCCCCGACGTATTGCGGCACCGCTTGGTACTGACCTACGACGCCCTGGCCGATGAGATCTCATCGGAGATCGTGATCAACCGGGTTCTGCAGACGGTTGCCCTGCCGCAGGTCAATGCCGTTCCCCAGCAAGGTCATTCGGTCGCTCCAGCAATGCCGGCCGCGGCGGCGGCTAGCGGTCGGTGACCGATTCAGACCCCGCCGCGGCGCACTCCGCGGCTACGGCTCCGCCATCGATGCTGCGCGGTGAGATCGATGACCCGAAGCTCTCGGCGGCGCTGCGCACCCTCGAGCTCACGGTCAAGCGCAAGCTCGACGGTGTCCTGCACGGCGATCACCTCGGCCTGATCCCGGGGCCCGGTTCGGAGCCGGGGGAGTCGCGCCTCTATCAACCCGGCGACGACGTCCGCCGGATGGACTGGGCGGTCACCGCGCGCACCACCCACCCGCATGTGCGGCAGATGATCGCCGACCGCGAGCTGGAGACCTGGCTGGTCGTCGACGCGTCGGCCAGCCTGGACTTCGGCACCGCCAACTGTGAGAAACGCGACCTGGCGGTTGCCGCGGCGGCGGCCATCACCTATCTCAACAGCGGCGGCGGAAATCGGCTCGGCGCCTTGATTGCCAACGGCGAGAGAATAACTCGGGTACCGGCGCGCTCGGGACGTCAGCATCAGCAGACGCTGCTGCGCACCATCGCGACCATGCCGAAGGCGCACGTCGGGGTGCGCGGCGACCTGGCGGTTGCCATCGACGCGCTGCGCCGGCCGGAGCGCCGTCGCGGAATGGCCGTGATCATCAGCGATTTCCTCGGCCCGATCAACTGGATGCGTCCGCTGCGGGCGATCGCGGCCCGTCATGAGGTGCTGGCCATCGAAGTGCTCGATCCCCGCGACGTCGACCTGCCCGACATCGGCGACGTCGTCTTGCAGGACGCCGAGTCCGGGGTCACCCGCGAATTCACCATCGATGCTGCGCTGCGCGACGATTTCGCCAGGGCCGCAGAGGCCCACCGCGCCGATGTGGCTCGCACCATTCGTGGTTGCGGGGCACCGCTTTTGACGCTTCGCACTGATCGTGACTGGATCGGCGATATCGTCCGGTTCGTCGCCTCTCGCCGGCGCGGTGCGCTCGATGGGCAGCGGTGACGCTTCCCCTGCTGGGACCGATGTCGCTGTCCGGCTTCGAACACGCATGGTTTTTCCTCTTCTTTGTTGCCGTCGCGGCGCTCGCTGTGCTGTATGTCCTCATGCAGTTCGCGCGCCAGCGGCGCGTGCTGCGGTTCGCCAACACGGAGTTGTTGGAAAGCGTCGCCCCCACGCGGCCCTCGCGCTGGCGGCACGTGCCGGCGATCCTGCTGGTGTCGGCGCTGGTGCTGTTCACGATCGCGATGGCGGGCCCGACGAACGACGTCCGGATGCCCCGCAACCGCGCCGTGGTGATGCTGGTGATCGACGTGTCCCAGTCGATGCGCGCCACCGATGTCGAACCCAACCGGATGGTGGCCGCGCAGGAGGCCGCGAAGCAGTTCGCCGCGGAGCTGACCCCGGGGATCAACCTCGGGCTGATCGCATTCGGGGGGACCGCGACCGTGCTGGTGTCCCCGACCACCAACCGCGACGCGACCAAGGCCGCCCTGGACAAGTTGCAGTTCGCCGACCGCACCGCCACCGGGGAGGCCATCTTCACCGCCCTGCAGGCCATCGCCACCGTCGGCGCGGTGATCGGCGGCGGCGATAAGCCACCCCCCGCTCGCATCGTGTTGTTCTCCGACGGCAAAGAGACGATGCCGACCAACCCGGACAACCCCAAGGGCGCCTTTACCGCCGCCCGTACCGCCAAGGACCAGGGCGTGCCGATATCGACGATCAGTTTCGGAACTCCCTACGGGTTTGTGGAGATCAACGACCAGCGCCAGCCCGTACCCGTCGATGACGCGACGCTCAGGAAGGTCGCCGAGCTCTCGGGTGGGAATGCCTACAGCGCCTCGAGCCTGGCGGAACTGAAGGCCGTCTACGCGTCGCTGCAGGAGCAGATCGGCTACGAGACGATCAAGGGTGACGCCAGCGTGGGCTGGCTGCGGCTGGGTTCGCTGGTGCTGGCGCTGGCGGCGCTGGCGGCGTTGCTGATCAACCGTCGGCTGCCCACCTGATTCTTTGCCCGCGAGCGTAAGCACACTGCGATTTTCGGCCCGACTTTTCGCAGTGCGCTTACGCTCGGCGCGTTCGCGCCTGACGTACGCGGCGAATGATGTCGTTGGGATGGTTTTCGGCTACAACCCGGACCACGATCCAGCCGTAGCGCTGTTCCAGCATCTCGAGCCGACTGATGTCCTTCACGTACTGGCGGCGATCCGATCGATGTTGGTCACCGTCGTACTCCACAGCAACTTTGATGTCCTCCCAGCCCATATCCAAATACGCTTCCACCCAACCCCATTCGTTGCGAACCGCGATCTGAGTCTGGACGGCCGGCAATCCGGCACGGCGCAACAGCAACCGCAGCCAGGTTTCCTTGGGTGACTGAGCTCCACCGTCAACAAGTGCCAGTGCAGCCCGGGCAGCCGTCATGCCCCGGCGGCCGCTGTAACGGTCAAGCAAAAACTCAACATCGACCATCTTCAGTTCGGTCGCCTGTGCGAGCGCGTCGACGGCAGCTACCGCAACACCGAGCGGGAGCCGGCGCGCGAGGTCAAGCGCGGTCCGAGCCGGCGTGGTGAGCCGGATGCCGTCGACGAACCCGATTTCGTCGTCGTCGATGCGTTCCTCCCAGGTCTGCACGCCCGCGACAGCGTGCCGGTTGGTGTCGATGATCGCGGCAGGCCGAGTCGGATCGATCCACTTGGCACCGTGCAAAGCCGCGGCGGAGTAGCCGGCGAGGATGCCGCGGCGGCGGGAACGCAGCCAACACGCTTTCGCGCGCAAGACTGCCGTCATCTCCGCGTCCCTTGGCAGGTAGACGTCCTTATGCACCGCAACGAACCGACTACGCAGCTCATACGGGGTCAACACGCCTGCGGCCAGCGCTTCGCTGCCTAAAAACGGGTCCGTCATGACCGGCAGTGTGCGCAAACACACCGACAATTCCCGCGAGCGTAAGCACACTGCGAATTCCAGCTCGCCTTTTCGCAGTGCGCTTACGCTCGGCGCGAGCCGGTTTCGGCCGCGCCGCAGCGGGGCGATAGGTTGGCGGAGTGACAGAAGCAGCCACTCGCAATGCGCAGGACGGCGCCAGGCCCGCGTTCGTGTCGCGCTCGGTTCTGGTCACCGGGGGAAACCGGGGGATCGGTCTGGCGATCGCGCAGCGGCTGGCCGCCGACGGCCACCAGGTGGCCATCACGCATCGCGGATCCGGAGTACCCGAGGGACTGTTCGGCGTCGAGTGCGACGTCACCGACAGCGATGCCGTCGATCGCGCCTTCAAAGAGGTCGAGGAGCACCAGGGTGCCGTTGAGGTGCTGGTGTCCAACGCCGGCGTGGCGGCGGACGCGTTCCTCATGCGGATGACCGAGGAGAAGTTCGAAACGGTCATCGACGCCAACCTCACCGGGGCGTTCCGGGTGGCACAACGGGCATCGCGCAGCATGACCAAGAAGCGGTTCGGCCGGATGATTTTCATCGGTTCGGTCTCGGGCAGCTGGGGCATCGGCAACCAGGCCAATTACGCGGCCTCCAAGGCCGGTGTGATCGGCATGGCGCGCTCGATCGCCCGTGAGCTGACGAAGGCCGGGGTGACCGCGAATGTGGTGGCCCCGGGCTACATCGACACCGATATGACCCGCGCGCTGGATGACCGAATTCAAGCGGGGGCGCTGGAATTCATCCCGGCGAAGCGGGTCGGCACGGCCGCCGAGGTCGCTGGGGTGGTGAGCTTCCTGGCTTCCGAGGATGCGAGTTACATCTCCGGTGCGGTGATCCCGGTCGACGGCGGCATGGGCATGGGCCATTAAGTCAAAGACAGAAAAGGAACGGACGCTACATGGCGGGACTGCTCGAGGGTAAACGGATCCTGGTCTCCGGGATCATCACCGACGCGTCGATCGCGTTTCACATCGCCCGGGTGGCTCAGGAACAGGGCGCCGAACTGGTGTTGACCGGATTCGACCGGATGCGGCTGATCCAGCGCATCGCGGACCGGCTGCCGGTCAAGGCCCCGCTGATCGAGCTCAATGTGCAGGACGAGGAGCATCTGGCCAGCCTGGCCGACCGGGTGCTCGAGGTGATCGGCGCGGGCAACAAGCTCGACGGCGTGGTGCACTCGATCGGCTTCATGCCGCAGAGCGGAATGGGCGTCAACCCGTTCTTCGACGCGCCTTACGAGGATGTCGCCAAGGGCATCCACATCTCGGCGTATTCGTATGCGTCGCTGGCCAAAGCGCTCCTGCCGATCATGAACCCCGGCGGTGGCATCGTCGGTATGGACTTCGACCCGACCCGGGCGATGCCCGCCTACAACTGGATGACGGTCGCCAAGAGCGCGCTGGAGTCGGTCAACCGGTTCGTGGCGCGTGAAGCAGGCAAAGTCGGCGTCCGTTCGAATCTCGTTGCGGCCGGGCCAATCCGGACCCTGGCGATGAGTGCGATCGTGGGCGGCGCGCTCGGCGACGAGGCCGGCGCCCAGATACAGCTGCTTGAAGAAGGCTGGGACCAGCGCGCCCCGCTCGGCTGGAACATGAAGGACCCGACGCCGGTGGCCAAGACGGTGTGCGCGCTGCTGTCCGAATGGCTGCCGGCGACCACCGGAACCATCGTCTACGCCGACGGCGGCGCCAGCACGCAATTACTCTAGGCACCAATGCACTTCGACGCTGTCCTGCTGTTGTCCTTCGGTGGGCCCGAGGGGCCCGATCAGGTGCGGCCCTTCCTGGAGAACGTCACCCGCGGCAGGAATGTGCCGCCCGAGCGTCTCGACGACGTCGCGCAGCACTACCTGCATTTCGGTGGCGTGTCGCCGATCAACGGCATTAACCGCGCCCTGATCGCCGAGCTGCAAGCCGAGCTGGACCTGCCGGTGTATTTCGGCAACCGCAACTGGGAACCCTACGTCGAAGATGCCGTTACGGCGATGCGAGACAACGGTGTTCGCCGCGCAGCGGTGTTCACTACCTCGGCGTGGAGCGGCTATTCCGGCTGCACCCAGTACGTCGAGGACATTGCCCGGGCGCGCCGGGCGGCGGGGGCGGACGCACCCGAGCTTGTCAAGCTACGGGCCTACTTCGACCATCCGCTGTTTGTTGAGATGTTCGCCGGCAACATCGCCGCGGCCGCCGACACGTTGCCCGCCGAGCTGCGCGGTGACGCGCGGCTGGTATTCACCGCGCACTCGGTTCCGGTGGCGGCCGATCAGCGCTGCGGTCCGCAGCTTTACAGTCGCCAAGTCGGTTATGCCACAAGGCTGGTCGCGGCTGCCGCCGGATACGCCGACTACGACCTCGCCTGGCAGTCGCGATCGGGGCCGCCGCAGGTTCCGTGGCTGGAGCCCGACGTCGCCGACCACCTCGCGACCTTGGTTGCCGCCGGCACGAGAGCTGTAATCGTTTGTCCCGTCGGATTTGTCGCCGATCACATCGAGGTGGTGTGGGATCTGGACCAGGAGCTGCGAGCCCAAGCGGAGGCGTCCGGCATCGCGTTCGCCCGGGTCTCCACACCGAATGCCGACCGGCGCTTCGCCCGGCTGGCCGCAGATCTGATCGCCGAACTCCGCGACGGCCGGGTGCCGAGCCGGGTGACTGGCATCGATCCGGTTCCCGGCTGCCTGGCCGGCATCAGCGGCGAGCCGTGCCGGCCGCCGCATTGCGTTGCGCGCTAATCGTTCCAGGCCGAGTGCAGGATCGCATCGACCGCGGCCATCCGGGCGGATCGCACCACGGTGTTGAGCGGGCGCAGCGCATCGCTGGCAATCCGGGCCTCCGACGATGACTGCAAGCCGACCGGCTCGAGCCCGGCCGCGATAGGGGCCGCGAAGCGGTCCGCGGAAGAATCGGGCAATCGACTCAGCCCGGCGCTGACCGCAATGATCGCGTCGACGTGTGCGGCGTTCTCCAGAACCCGCAACGCCCGAGACGGCGCATGATCGGGAATCCGGTGCTGCCGGCCCGATTCCAGCAGCTGCTCGACGAGCCCCCGTGGGTCGTCGATGTCGGAGCCCGCCGATCCCAGGCCGATTCCGCCCAGCGCGTCGGCGGCCGATCGCACGGCTGAACGCAATTCGTATTCCGCGTCGCCAAGCTCGTGGTGTTCGAACGGCGGCGCTCCGGGCAATGAGTACACGATCCAGGACAGTGCGCACAATTCGGGCAGATCCTGCGCGTCGTCGACCGAGTCTTCGAGATCGGTGTAGGAGAACTCGGGGACCAGTCCGACAGCGGTGTGACGATCCTCGGGGTTGGAGATGATGACCGCTTCGCCGGCGGCCAGGGCATCGCGTTCGAATTGGGTGCCCGGGGCCAGCCCGCGGACGTCGCCCGGCACCGGAAACACCACGTTGATCGTCCCGCGCAGGGGAACACTGGGCGCCGACGCGGACGTCCGGCCAACCGCGGCCCGCAGCGTCTGCAACAACGAGACCGTCCCCGCCTCGTCCACGTCGGGCCAGGGCAGCCCGGTGTGGCCGGCAGCGACGGCGTCGTATGCGGTCACCGATTGGATTGGTGCCCAAAGTGATAACGCGTCCAAGACGTCGTCGGGCGCGGCCTTGCCGGCGAGCCAGGCGTTGGCCCACACAGACAGCGAAACACTGGGACACCACATGATCTCGCAGTGTAGTTGTTCGCCGCCGCTGAGGCGGATCACGCGTATTCTGTCGGCATGCCGATCGCGCTGAGCTGGCTAATCTTCGCCCTGGCCCTTGCGGTCGCTGAGGCGCTGACGGGCGACATGTTCTTGTTGATGCTCGGCGGCGGCGCGCTGGCGGCCTCGGCCACCGCGTGGCTGACGAACTGGCCGATCCTGGGCGACGGCGCGGTGTTTCTGATCGTCTCGGTGCTGCTGGTGGTGGTGGTGCGGCCCGCCGCGCGCCGACAGCTGACCCCGAAACCGGTGCAGACCGGCATCAAGGCGCTGGAAGGCAAGAAGGCCGTGGTGCTGTACCGGGTCGCCGGTGACCAGGGTCGGATCAAGCTGGACGGGCAAGTGTGGACGGCGCGACCCATGGACGAGGGTGACGTCTACGAGCCCGGCGAATCGGTGACGGTCCTGCGCATCGACGGTGCCACAGCGGTGGTCTTCGGGAACGTGTAGCTGCGAGAAAGGAACCCCCGTGGGTCCGGATACGGTGCTTGTTCTGCTGTTTTTGGCCGTCCTGGTGGCGTTCACGGTCATCGTGGTGGCCAAGTCGGTTGCGCTGATCCCACAGGCCGAGGCGGCGGTGATCGAGCGGCTGGGCCGATACAGTCGCACGGTCAGTGGCCAGCTGACGTTGTTGGTGCCATTCATCGACCGCGTCCGCGCGCGGGTTGACCTGCGTGAGCGGGTGGTCTCGTTCCCGCCGCAGCCGGTCATCACCGAGGACAACCTGACCCTCAACATCGACACCGTGGTCTACTTCCAGGTCACCGTTCCGCAGGCGGCCGTGTACGAGATCAGCAACTACATCGTCGGCGTCGAGCAGCTCACCACGACCACCCTGCGCAACGTGGTCGGCGGCATGACGCTGGAGCAGACCCTGACATCCCGCGACCAGATCAACGGTCAGTTGCGCGGCGTGCTCGACGAGGCGACCGGCCGCTGGGGCCTGCGGGTGGCGCGGGTGGAGCTGCGCAGCATCGATCCGCCGCCGTCGATTCAGGCCTCGATGGAAAAGCAGATGAAGGCCGACCGCGAGAAGCGGGCGATGATTCTGACCGCGGAAGGCATGCGGGAGGCGGCGATCAAAGAGGCCGAGGGCCAGAAGCAGGCGCAGATCCTGGCCGCCGAGGGGGCCAAGCAGGCATCGATCCTGGCCGCCGAGGGCGAGCGGCAGTCCCGGATGCTGCGCGCTCAGGGTGAGCGTGCCGCGGCCTACCTGCAAGCGCAGGGGCAGGCCAAGGCCATCGAGAAGACGTTCGCCGCGATCAAGGCCGGCCGGCCCACCCCGGAGATGCTGGCCTACCAGTACCTGCAGACGCTGCCCGAGATGGCGCGCGGCGACGCGAACAAAGTCTGGGTGGTGCCCAGCGACTTCAGCACGGCGCTGCAGGGGTTCACCAAGCTGCTGGGTGCCCCGGGCGAAGACGGCGTGTTCCGGTTCCAGCCGTCCCCGGTGGACGATCAGCCCAAGCACGCCGCCGACGACGATGCCGACGTCGCGGACTGGTTCTCCACCGAGAGCGACCCGGCGATCGCTCAGGCGGTCGCCAAGGCCGAGGCGATAGCCCGCCAGCCGGTGGACGGCCCGCCGGGTACACCACCCGAGTTGACTCGATAGGGTTTGCACATGAGCGTATTGGGTTCACCGAAGACCTATGCCGCGCTTGGCATATTCCATGCCGGCGACGCCGTCGGATGCGCACTCCAAGCGCCGCCCATCGTAAAAATCCTGGACGACCTAGGCATTCCGGAAAACATTCGTCCGGTCTTCCCGGTGGTCAAGGCCGCCGCGGCAGTCGGTCTGCTGTCGGTCACCCGGTTCCCCGCCCTGGCCAGGCTGACGACGGCGATGCTGACGTTGTACTTCATCCTGGCCGTCGGCGCGCACGTGCGCGTCCGCGACAAGGTCGTCAACGTCATCCCGGCCGCGACGTTCCTGGCGTTGGTGACGGCGATGACGGTGAAGGGACCCGATCCGGCTTAGCGCCGAGACTGCGCCCAGGGCTGCCCGACGCTGATCTCATCCGGCTGAATCGGGCACTGCTCGTGTTCCTTGGGCTTGCCGATTGACCGATCCATCGGAACTCAGCGCCCTTGGTTCAGTGCGGCCCGGTCGGGTAGGGCGGCATCTGGATGAGACTGGGGGTCGTCAGCGGCGTGCTACTCGTCGAGGACGGCACCGAGGGAGCTGCCGGCGCGGGATATTCGTCGTCGTCAGTCCCGAGCAGGCCCGAGATCGCGAAGGCGGCGACGGCCCCGATTGCCAGGCCCGCCAGCCCGGCGCCGATCACCACCCCGGTGGAATGGCGCCTGCCCGCGGGGTCGGTCATCGGCTGACGGCCGCCTCGACGACGGGCGCCGCACCCTCCGAGGTGTCTCTTGCGGCGCAATCCCGCTTGCGGTAATCACGCAGCTCGAAGACGAGCAACGCCAACCCCAGCACGCCGGTGCACACCGACGCCAGCAAGAGCGCCGGACTGGCATGACCGGCGATAGCGTCGCCCAGGATCACCACGGAGATGGTGCCGGGCAGCACACCGGCCAGCGTGGCCCACGTGTAGGGCACCAGGCGCACGGCCGACGCCCCGGCGGCGTAATTGATCGCCGAGAAGGGGATGGCGGGAATCAGCCGCAGCGACAAGACGGCCACCCAGCCTCGCTCCCGCAAGCGCTCGTCGGCGGCGACGATCGCCCGGTGCTGGACTAAACGGCTGAGCTGCCATCCCGCGGCGCGCACCAGCAACACCGCCAGCACCGCACTCGCGGTAGTGGCTACCACCACGATCGCAATACCCAATGCCGGACCGAACAGCAGCCCGGCGGCCAGCGTGAACACGGTGCGGGGGAACGGCAACACCGTGACGACGATGTGTGCGGCCAGAAACGCCAGCGGGAACCACGGGCCCACGGAATGCACCCAGTCCCGCAGCTGCATCGGCGACGGCAGCGGCGCCCACGTCGCCAGCGCAATCAGGACTGTGATTGCGACCACTGTCACAAGGGCCCGGGGCCGGGCCAGCTGACGGGTGCCGGCGCCGATAGCGGAGGCAAGATCGCGCAGGTTAGCGCGGATTTTGCTGGTCGCGGAATCCGGCACGGTGCTAAGGCTACGGGGCGCACATGAAGAACTTGTGTCTCGCGGCGGGCGTTTCATTGTCGTGAGGTCGATCAATTAGCCTGAGTGGTCAGGTGGCGTACGCCACGCCACCCGAAGCAACCAGCCTATTGCTGCGAAAACAGGAGCAGTCGGTGTCCATTGATGCACCCGAGCTTGCCGAACTGGAACAGGTTCGCGAGCGTTGGCGCAGTGCTGTCGCCGGCGTGCTGTCCAAGAGCACCCGCAAGGACCCCGCCGATTTAGGGGAGCACCCCGAGCAGCTGCTGGATTCACCGACCTATGACGGGTTCGTCGTTCGGCCGCTCTATACCGCCTTCGACGAGCTGCCGGAGCCGCCGCTGCCGGGCCAGTGGCCCTTCTTGCGCGGCGGCGACCCGTTGCGCGACGTCAAGTCCGGCTGGAAGGTTGTCGAGGCGTTCCCGCGGGACCTTTCCGGCGCGACGACGGCCGGCGACGAGAACTCCGCTCTGCTTGCTGCGCTCGGCGAAGGGGTCAGCGCGCTTTTGATCCGGGTGGGGGAGTCCGGGGTGGCGCCCCAGCAGATCGAGGCGCTGCTCGCCGGTGTGTACCTGAGCATGGCGCCGGTCATCCTGGACGCCGGGGCCGACTACCCCGCTGCCTGCGACGCCCTGCTGGCGCTGGTGGCCGAGGTGGAGCCCGAGCAGCGGGCAACCCTGTCGGTAGACCTCGGCGCGGACCCGCTGACCGCGGTCCTCAGCGATCGTTCTGCGCCGGCCATCGACGAGGTGGTCGCTGTCGCCGCGCGAGTGTCCGGTGATCGTGGCGTGCGGGCGATCACCGTGGATGGTCCCGCTTTCCACAATCGGGGCGCCAACGCGACCTGGGAGCTGGCCGCCAGTGTGGCGGCCGCGGTGGCTTACCTTCGGTTGCTCACCGAGTCCGGGATGCCGGTCGGCGCAGCGCTGCGGCAAATCAGTTTCCGGCTGGCCGCCGACGACGACCAATTCATGACGCTTGCCAAAATTCGTGCGCTGCGCCAACTCTGGGCCCGAGTCGCCGACGTCGCCGGCGCCCCCGAAGACGGTGGAGCTGTGGTGCATGCGGAGACGTCGCTGCCGATGATGACCCAGCGCGACCCCTGGGTGAACATGCTGCGCACTACCCTGGCCGCCTTCGGCGCGGGCGTCGGCGGCGCCGACACCGTGCTGGTGTCCACGTTCGACGTCGCCATTCCGGGGGGCATTCCGGGCACGGCGCGAAGCTTCGCGCGCCGCATCGCCCGAAACACCCAGCTGCTGCTGCTGGAAGAGTCACACGTTGGCCGGGTGTTGGATCCCGCCGGCGGGTCGTGGTTCGTCGAGGACCTCACCAAAGAGCTGGCGCAGCAGGCCTGGCAACACTTCCAGGCCATTGAGGCGCGGGGCGGATTCGTCGAAGCCGGTGACTACGTTGCCGATCAGATCGGCGACATTGCCGCACGACGCGCCGACGACATCGCGCATCGGCGCACCGCGGTCACCGGCGTCAACGAGTATCCGAACCTCACCGAACCCGTTCTGCCGCAAACTGATTCGCCGACATCGGCGGCAGCCGCCGGGAATCTGCAGCGCTACGCGAGCGGGTTCGAAGCGCTGCGCGATCGCTCGGATGTCTTTCTGGCCCGCACCGGCTCACGCCCGAAGGCGCTGTTGCTGCCGCTGGGCCCGCTGGCCGAGCACAACATCCGGGCCACGTTCGCCTCGAACCTGCTGGCATCCGGCGGAATCGAGGCGGTCAACCCGGGAACCGTCGATGCTGACGGTGTCGCGGCGGCTGTCGCCGAGATTTCCGACCCGGGGTCGCCGAGCGCTGCGGTAATCTGCGGCACCGACACCCGTTACGGCACCGAGGCGGCCGGGGTGGTCGAGGCGGCACGCCGTGCTGGGGTGTCGCGCGTCTACCTGGCCGGTCCGGAGAAGGCGGTAGCGGAGGCAGATCCGGAGCACCGGCCGGACGACTTCTTGACTATGAAAATCAATGCGGTCCAAACACTGTCGGATCTGCTCACTCGGTTGGGGGCATAGATGACAATTAATGATGTCGCCGGCCACGCGGCTCCGGCCACGACATCGGTCGTGGGCAGTTTCGCCGACGTCCCGCTGCACGGTGAGCGCGCGGTGCAGCCCCCGGCCGAAGCCGATGTGGAAACCTACGTCGCCGCGGCCGCGTCGGCGCACTGGTACACCCCCGAGCAGCTGGACTGGCAAACGCCGGAAGGCATTGACGTCAAACCGGTTTACATTGCCGCCGACCGTGCCGCGGCCGAGGCCGACGGCTACCCGCTGAACAGTTTCCCCGGCGAGCCGCCGTTCGTCCGGGGGCCCTACCCGACCATGTATGTCAACCAGCCGTGGACAATCCGTCAATACGCCGGGTTTTCCACCGCCGCGGATTCCAACGCGTTCTACCGCCGCAACCTGGCCGCCGGTCAGAAAGGCCTGTCGGTGGCCTTCGACCTGGCCACCCACCGCGGCTACGACTCCGACCACCCCAGGGTCCAGGGTGATGTCGGGATGGCTGGCGTGGCAATCGATTCCATCCTGGATATGCGACAGTTGTTCGACGGCATCGACTTGTCCACGGTGTCGGTTTCGATGACGATGAACGGCGCGGTGCTGCCTATCCTGGCGCTGTACGTGGTGGCCGCCGAGGAGCAGGGCGTACCGCCGGAGAAACTCGCCGGCACCATCCAGAACGACATCCTCAAAGAGTTCATGGTGCGCAACACCTACATCTATCCGCCGAAGCCGTCGATGCGCATCATCTCCGACATCTTCGGCTACACCAGCGCCAAGATGCCGAAGTTCAACTCCATCTCGATCTCCGGCTACCACATCCAGGAAGCTGGTGCCACAGCGGATTTGGAGCTGGCCTACACGCTGGCCGACGGCTTCGACTACATCAAGGCGGGCCTGGACGCCGACCTGGACATCGACAAGTTCGCGCCGCGGCTGTCCTTCTTCTGGGGCATCGGGATGAACTTCTTCATGGAGGTCGCGAAACTGCGTGCGGGCCGGCTGCTGTGGAGTGAGCTGGTCGCGCAGTTCAACCCGAAGAGCGCCAAATCGCTGTCGCTGCGCACGCATTCGCAGACCTCCGGCTGGTCGCTGACCGCCCAGGACGCCTTCAACAACGTCGCCCGCACGTGCATCGAGGCGATGGCCGCGACGCAGGGGCACACCCAGTCGCTGCACACCAACGCGCTGGACGAGGCGCTGGCGCTGCCCACCGACTTCTCCGCCCGGATCGCCCGCAACACCCAGCTGGTGCTGCAGCAGGAGTCGGGCACCACACGGCCCATCGACCCCTGGGGCGGCTCGTATTACGTGGAGTGGCTGACCCATCAGCTCGCGCAGCGGGCGCGCGCCCACATTGCCGAGGTCGCCGAGCACGGCGGCATGGCTCAGGCCATCAGCGAGGGCATCCCCAAGTTGCGGATCGAGGAGGCGGCGGCGCGCACCCAGGCCCGCATCGACTCTGGTCAGCAGCCGGTGATCGGGGTCAACAAGTACCAGGTCGAGGAGGACCAGGAGGTCGAGGTACTCAAGGTCGAGAACACCCGGGTGCGCGCCGAACAGCTGGCCAAACTCAAGGAGCTGCGGGCCGGCCGCGACCAGTCGGCGGTCGACGCCGCCCTGGCCGAACTGTCCCGCGCGGCGGCCGCCCACGGCCGGGCCGGTGAGGATGGGCTGGGCAATAATCTGATGGCGCTGGCGATCGCCGCGGCCCGGGTCAAGGCCACCGTCGGCGAGATCTCCGACGCGCTGGAAAAGGTGTACGGGCGCCACCAGGCGGAGATCCGCACCATCGCCGGCGTCTACCGCGAAGCAGCTGGAAAGGCCCCCAACATCGCATCCGCCATGGAGCTAGTCGAGAAATTCGCCGAGGCCGACGGCCGCCGGCCCAGGATTCTGGTGGCGAAGATGGGCCAGGACGGCCACGACCGCGGTCAGAAGGTGATCGCGACCGCCTTCGCCGACATCGGGTTCGACGTCGACGTCGGCTCCCTGTTTTCCACCCCCGAGGAGGTGGCCCGCCAGGCCGCCGACAACGACGTGCACGTCGTCGGGGTGTCGTCGCTGGCCGCCGGCCACCTGACCTTGGTGCCGGCGCTGCGCGACGCGATGGCCGCGGTCGGGCGGCCCGACATCATGATCGTCGTCGGCGGTGTCATCCCGCCCGGTGATTTCGAGGCGCTCTACGCCGCCGGGGCCGCCGCCATCTTCCCGCCCGGGACGGTGATCGCCGATGCCGCGATCGGCTTGCTGAAAAAGCTCGCCGATCGACGCGGTTACACGCTGGACTGATGTTTTTGACCGCGAGAGTGCAACTACCGACGGCGTTACTCGGTAAATGCGTTGCCAGTTGCACTTTCGCGGGGATCTGAGATGGACCTCGCTGCGGCGGTCCGCGCCGGTGATCGCGCCGCGCTACCCCGGGCCATCACGCTGCTCGAGTCCACCCGCGCCGACCATCGCGAACAGGCGCAACAACTGTTGTTGGAACTGCTGCCGGACTCTGGAAACGCCCATCGGGTAGGCATCACCGGCGTCCCGGGGGTGGGAAAGTCCACCAGCATCGAAGCGCTGGGTATGACCCTGATCGACAAGGGCCATCGGGTGGCGGTGCTGGCGGTCGACCCGTCATCGACCCGAACCGGCGGATCGATTCTGGGCGACAAGACCCGGATGGGACGGCTGGCGGCACACCCGAACGCCTACATCCGGCCGTCGCCGACGTCGGGCACTTTGGGCGGTGTGGCAAAGGCCACCAGGGAATCGGTCGTGCTGCTGGAGGCGGCCGGTTTTGACGTCATCCTGATCGAAACCGTCGGTGTCGGCCAGTCCGAGGTCGCGGTGTCCAACATGGTCGATACCTTCGTCCTGCTGACCCTGGCTCGCGCCGGCGACCAGTTGCAGGGCATCAAAAAGGGCGTGCTGGAGCTGGCCGACATCGTGGTGGTGAATAAGGCCGACGGCAGTCACCTGACCGAAGCACGGAACGCCGCACGGGAGCTCTCGTCGGCGATCAGGCTGATTTATCCGCGTGAAACACTTTGGCGTCCACCGGTTCTCACTATGAGTGCAACCGAGGGCACTGGCCTGGCGGAGCTGTGGGACACCGTCGAGCGCCATCGCCAGGTGCTCACCGAGGCTGGAGAATTCGAGGCGCGCCGTCGGGCTCAGCAAGTCGATTGGACCTGGCAGATGGTCCGGGACGCGGTTCTGGACCGGGTGCTGACCAATCCCGCGGTCCGCAAGATCCGCGCCGACGTGGAGCGCCGGGTCAAGGCGGGGGAGTTGACGCCCGCGCTGGCGGCGCAGCAAATACTGTCGGCGGCGGCAGACTAACCGGCACCGAGTATCGGCGGGGCGATGTCTGACGGTGCCGGTGAGTCGATCGCCGCGATTGTGCGCCAGGCTCTTTCGGCGCGGGGTCCGATGACCGAGTGTGACTTGTTGCTGCTCGGTGCCCTCTACGCGTTCTCGGAACCGGCCGGACCGCGCTGGCCTTGTGCGTGAGCTGATCGCCGTCGCCCAGGCCGCTCGAGCTCATTCGGTCGATGGTTTGTGTTCTTGATCCGTGATGATCGTCTCAAGAAGGTCAACGATCTGCTGTTGTCCGGCGGCTGCGGCGTCGAATTTGCCGCGCATCTCGGTGAATCCTTGGTCGACGTGCCCTTGGAGTGCCCCGAAGTCCGATCGAAGGTCGACAAAGTCCTCTCGGAGCGCGTTGAAGCTTGCCACTGTGGCCTGGCGGAACTCACGGAGATCGTCGCGAAATCCGCTGACGTCGCGGTCGGCGGCGCCAGCGAGTACCCGGGCGGCCGCAGCGTCTTGCTGGCTTGCCTGTACTTGCCCGGCGAGGTCACGCACCTGATGCTCAAGGGCAGCGACGCGTGGTTCGAGATCTCCAGGATCCATGAATAAGAGCGTAGCGGCGTCCGCCGACAACTCGAGTCCCCTCCGCTGATGGCGGCCGCGGCGATGCGCTCCCGCGCGTGACGGCGAATCTACGCGTGACGGCGAATCTAATAGTGGTACCGGGCCTTGAGGATCTTGATTTCGTCGTTGTCGGCGCGGTAGACCAGCCGATGTTCGTCGGTTATCCGGCGAGACCAGTATCCGGACAGCTCACCCTTGAGTGGTTCCGGTTTGCCGATCCCGCTGAACGGATCGCGTTCGATCTCGCCGATAAGGCGAACAATCCGGCGGGCAAGCTTGAGGTCGGTTGCTAGCCAGAAGAGGAAGTCGTCCCAGGCTTCAGGATCGAAGCCGATGCTTCTCACTCCTCGCCGCCGGCCATCTCCCGCAACTCGTCGACGGACTTGGTCAATCCAGGGTGCCGGGCCTTATCTCTGGCAACCGCTTCCATCAGTCGCCTGGCGTTTTCCGGTGAACGCAGCAGGTAGACGGTCTCTTGCCACGAGTCGTAGTCGTCGGCAGACATGAGCACCGCATCCCCCGCCTTGGACGTGATGCGTACGGGCTGGTGATCGGTGTTGACTTGTTCGAGGAGCGGAAACAGCCGCTGCCTGGCCTCGCTTGCGCTGATCATGCGGTCTCCCCGGGCGGCGATAGTGTACGGAAATACTGTACTGCAATGGTACCGAAAAACCGTACGGCCTGCCCGCCGGATCGGGCTAACGGAAAGGTAAATAAATTCGTTTCTTGCCCTTTGCCGTGTGAAATCGAAGTAAATTCCACAGTGTGACGGCAGAATCCCGGGTCGATCTCCGCGTGATCGCTTCCCATGATGGCCCCGACGCGGGTCATGGCGTTTTCGGAGCAGCGGACCCCAACTTTTCCTGCGTGGTTCGCGGCTTCTCGAGCATGTTTCCTGGGCGCCGATTCGGCGGTGGGGCGCTGGCTGTCTACCTGGATGGTCGGCCCGTCGTCGACATCTGGACCGGCTGGTCGGACCGTGACGGCAGGGTGCCGTGGACGTCTGACACCGCGCCGATGGTCTTTTCGGCAACCAAGGGGATGGCATCGACCGTCATCCACCGGCTCGTCGACCGGGGTTTGATCGACTACGAGGCGCCCGTCGCCGAGTACTGGCCCGAGTTCGCGGCCAACGGCAAGTCGGCCCTCACGGTGCGTGAGGTGATGAGGCACCGGGCCGGCTTATCGGGGTTGCGTGGCGCCACCCAGGAAGACCTGCTGGATCACCTGGTGATGGAGGAACGGCTGGCGGCGGCGCCCCCGGGGCGCCTGCTGGGTATACCCGCCTATCACGCACTGACCTTCGGCTGGCTGATGTCCGGGTTGGCCAGGGCGGTGACCGGGAAGGGCATGCGTGCGCTGATCCGTGCGGAGCTGGCCGAGCCGTTGGGCACCGACGGGATGCATCTGGGCCGGCCGCCCGCCGGGGCGCCGACGCGGGTCGCGCAGATCATCATGCCGCAGAACCTGCCCGGTATTCCGGTGGTCAACTATGCGCTGGCCAAGGTGGCTGCGGGGTTGTCCGGCGGGTACCGCTCCATGTACTTCGACGGCGTCATGGCTGCCGTACGAGGCGATATCGCACTGCTGGACGCCGAGATGCCCGCGGCCAACGGGGTGGCGACGGCCCGTGCGCTTGCGCGGATGTACGGCGCCATCGCCAACCGCGGTGAGATCGACGGCACCCGGTTCTTATCGCCGGAGCTGGTCGCTGGGCTGACCGGGCGACCCAGCCGCAAGAGGGACCGGAACATCTTGGTGCCCTTGTCATTCCACCTCGGCTACCACAGCGTGCCCTTCGGCGGCGTGATGCCGGGCTTCGGGCACGTCGGGCTGGGCGGCTCGTTCGGCTGGGCCGATCCGTCGAGCGGCTTGGCTTTCGCCTACGTGCACAACCGGCTGCTGTCGCCCTTCCTGCTCCTCGATCACTCCGGAGTGGCCACATTGGGCAATCTGGTCCGGCTGGGCGTGACGCGAGCCCGCAAACGCGGCTTCGGGTCTGTGACCGAGTTTGGGTCGTCGTTCCGCGAGCACCAGAACGTCGCTGGCTAACGGCGGCGAATCTTGCAGGCGTTAGACCAGTTTCGCCGGCGCAGGCCGCCTAGCTCGCTGGTTTGACTGCGATCACGACGTCCTGGTAGCTGAAAAAGTCCGTCCGGCCACTCCAGCTGCCGTAGAGCAATGGCTCCTGCACCTTGAGGCCGAATTCCTGATGGGCATCCCTGATGAAGGTTTCGGGGATGCCGATCGCCGATTCGGAGACCTTGGCGGTGGTGGTTCGATAACCCGGCATCTCGTGCTTGAACTGGCGATTTCCCTTCCCCGCTGCACTGAGGGCTAATGACTCCTCGTTCATCAGGAAATATGAGCTCAGGCATCGTCCGCCTGGCTTCAACACGCGGGATATCTCGGCTAAGTAGTGCTTGACGTCTGGCGGAAACATGTGGGTGAACACCGAGGTCAGAAACACCACATCGAACGACGCGTCCGGATACGGAAAAACGAATTCCAACGATTGGTACTTGCCCTTCGGGTTGTACAGCGCGTTGTAGATGTCCGCGACGATGAAATCGAAGTTGGGGTGTGCTCCCGAGATGTTCTCCTTGCACCACGCGATTGCTTCCTGCGAAATATCGAAGCCGGCATAGCGGCCTGCGTCATTCAGATAGCCGGTAAGTGGAAGCGCGACCCGGCCCGAACCGCACCCGACATCGAGCACAGCTTCGTCTGGTTGCAATCCGCACAAGTCGACCAGATAGCTGAGCAACAAAGGGCCAATTTCCTCCCAATCGCCGCCCACGAACTTCTGCAGCGACTTGGGGGGCAGCACCTTGCCGGGCACGCCGCCGTTGTCCGCCGAAGTGCGTTTCGAGCGTTGCAGCATGGTCTTGAGGGTTCGCTTCACGATGTCGCCTTAGTCGTCAATAGGGGTGCGGTGGCCGGCCGAAACTGTGCGGCTAGTTAGCTGCGCTCTAGTATGGCGGCCGCGCGGTCGCGTTTCAGCGGAATGATCAAACTCGGCGCCGCTGAGGGATGAGATGGTCACCGGGCCTCAGCCGGTGCGTCCTCGAGCTGGCTTCGCGTCGGCGCAATAGCGCCGTGCTGACGCACACCGCTCCGCGTCCATCATCACGGGACTACCGGGTTACTGGGTGGCGAATAGCCTTCCAGATATGATTTGACTTGCGGCAGTGGAGGTCTGTGATCCCGCTTGAGCGCGGCAGGCCCGATGGATGTCCATAGGGTTGAGGCCGGCCCCTTCGACGGGCGAATGCCGAAGTCGCGGTAAAGGAATGGGCGGTACGGCAGGGCTGGCCCAAAAAGCGCATTATCACAATGATTTTCACCGTGATCGAGGTGATAGACAGCGCCCGGGAACGGCAGTGGCTCAAGGACACGACCATGTTTTCTCCACCACTCAAAGGCCCACCCGTGTTCCAGGACATGTTCGAGTCGCTCACCGAAGGCCTCGGCGATCTCGCGTTGCGTCGCGGAGGTGGTCAGATCCGGAGGAACCTCGTACGCCTCGAATGGGACGATGAAGGACGTGCCGCAGATGTTGTAGAACTTCCTATGCAGCTTGTATGCGTTTCTGGCGCGCGAGTACATCCATCCTCGTTCGATCGCCCACCCGGGACGGCCGGGGCGGGCATGAACAAACGCCGCAAGGTTCTGGTGCACGAAGTCGTCTGCGTCAGCGAACATTACGTATTCCGGCGCGAACTCACGCGCGGCGGCCAGGCCTATCGCGTTCTTGGTGCCCTTGTCCCAGATTCCTGCCGCAGGGCCGGTCCGTGGCCCTTTGCGGTCCGAAGGAGGCGGGAAGTCGACTTCGACGAAGACGGTGCGCTGGGGCAGCGGGAACGCCGGTCGGCGATTGCCGACGATGATCACCACATAGTCGTCGGACGATTGTCGAGTCAGCGAGGCAAGAGTGTCTTGGAGTAGTGATTCGACGTGGCCGTAATCTGCGGCGTTCTGTGGGTGACGCAGCGTAGTGACGAACGCGAGCATCTAGTGTGTTCACCTCCCAAAGCGCAGGCAGACAGCCTTATCGACTGCCGAAAGCATAGTTGATACGGGTCTGGACGAAACCGTTTTAGGCTGGCTAGCGGACGGCTGCAACGTCACTGCCCCGCCGGCGCCGAGGTCTACTTCCTGCGGGGTCGGCAGCAAGAATCCTAACAGCGTTCTCTGACAGTACTTTCCGAATCGCTCCGCTCTGTCCAAGCGCAGACGCACGGATCTCGCCCGAGCTCAACCACCGGCTGCAGGCGGTCAAATGACTGTTCGAAACCAGCGATCTGACGCCGGGGTCAGTTTTCCCGTGCCCCCGACAGCGGGTTATGGTAAACCGTCCCAGAAACGTTACCGGTACGTTCCGGTAAAGCCGGGTGGAGCTGAAAGAAATCCATGGTCAATGCACCGAACCAACCGACGGCAGCTCCGATTAGGCAGCGGTTAGATCCAGCACTCCAGCATCTCCGCCTTGCCTATGGGAGCGCCCTCAAGGTCACGGGTCCGGTTCGCCGATCTCGACAAATCGAACGCTATTTGACTGCGGTTCCGGCCGAGAAGCGGCGCCTTTCCATCGGATCCGGCCCCGACCTGATCGAGGGTTGGCTGTGCACCGATATGTCACCGATCAAACGCGAGACCGTTGTTCTCGACGTGACAAAACGCTGGCCCATGCCGTCGGCATCGTTTCGATACATCGCTTGTGAACACATGATCGAACATGTTCCCTACGAGGCCGGGCTGCACGTGATGAGCGAGGCCCGCCGAGTGCTTCAGCCCGACGGGGTGCTGCGGGTCTCGACTCCCAACCTGCAAGTGATCCGGTTGCTGCCAGACTCCCACGATCCGGACGTCAAGGAATACATTCGCTGGTTCAACCGCAAGTTCGGGTCAGCCGCGCAGCGTGCGGAAGAAACCAGTCCGGTTCACACGCTGAACCTCGTGATGCATGAATTCGGCCACACCTATCTCTACGACGAAGACACATTGCGCCGAGCGTTGACCGGTGCCGGGTTCGGTGAGGTCATACGGTGTGAGCCCGGGATGTCTAGCCACACTGAACTGGCCGGAATAGACCGGCATGCGGACGCGGTCCCGGCGGCGGTCCGCCGTGTTGAGCCGCTGGTTCTCGAAGCTACTGCCTGATCAGCTAGCCACGTCTCGCTTGGGCGGTGTTTGGCCAAACGCCGGGGTGTTCAGCCAGGGCAGGCTAAAATCAACTCCTGTTTGGGGTCGCTCGAGTGCAAACGTCGCGGCTCATGGTTGGGGGAGGTGCCGGGTGTCTTTCGTGAGTGCGGGCCCCGAGGCAATGGCGGCTGCGGCCACGGATTTGGCGAACATCGGGTCGACTGTCCGCGAGGCCAACGCTGCCGCGGCGGCCCTGACCACCGGACTGGTACCGGCTGCCGAGGACGAGGTGTCAACGGCCATTGCGGGGCTGTTCGGCAAGTACGCCAACGAATTTCAGAGCCTCGGGGCGCAGGCGGCCGCGTTTCACGACCTACTGGTGCAAAACCTGAACGCAGCCGCCGGGGCATATGCCGCCACTGAGGCGGCCGGCACGTCGGTTCTGCAGGCGGCCGAGCACGACGTGGTTAACGCGGTCAATGCGCCGGCGGAGCTGCTGCTGGGACACCCGCTGATCGGTACCGGAACGGCTGTGAGCGCCGGCACGGCCCTCAGCGGGGTGGTGGCTGGGCCGCTGGCCGCGGTAGGCACCACGCTCGTGATGGGCGGCAGCGGTGACCCGTTTCCGACCAGCACCTTCCAGAACGCCGTCAATAACCTTTTCATCCAAATCACTCCCGGGTTGGAAGGCTCCATCCCGAAAGCCCTGTACACCCCCGAGCAGTTCTACCCGTTCGGCGGCCCCAACGAACTGACCCTCGTCGCGTCGGTGTCCCAGGGCGTACAAATCCTGGACAACACGCTGCAGCCCTACATTGCCGCCGGGACGCCGGTCGGCGTTTTCGGCTACTCCCAAAGCGCGGTCATCGCCTCGCTGGAGATGCGCAGTCTGCAAGCGGCCGGCGTGCCGAGTTCGGCTGTCCAGTTTGTGTTGATCGGCGACATCATGAACCCCAATGGGGGGTTACTCGAGCGTTTCGCCGGTCTGAACCTCGCGGCTCTCGGGATCGACTTCTACGGCGCGACGCCATCGAATGCCTACCCGACCACGATTTACACCATGGAATACGACGCCTGGGCCGACGTTCCCCGGTACCCGCTCGACATCCTGTCGGACTTGAACATCTTTGAGAGCCAGACGCACTTCGCGTATCCGAATCTCACGCCGACGCAGGTTGGTTCCGCTATTCAGCTAGCGACGTCAGGGGCCACGCAGACCACCTACTACATGATTCCGACTAACGATCTGCCGCTGTTGGACCCGCTGCGCGGCGGCATCCCGATCTTCGGGAACGCAATTGCAGACCTGCTGCAGCCGGACCTGACGTATCTGGTGAATCTCGGTTACGGAGATCCGCTGTACGGCTGGTCAACTTCGCCGGCCAATATTCCCACCCCGGCGGGACTATTCCCGCCCCTCAGCGCCTTTCAAGAGCTCCCCGGGCTGCTGGCAAGCGGAACCCAGCTGGGCGTCCACAACTTCATCGGCGACCTGACCGGTACCGGACCGAACCCGGTGACGTTGCCGTCGCTCAGTTCAGCCTCCTCGCTGCTTGCTTCCTCGTCGGGGACAGGGGGCATGACGAGCGCGCTGACCAACCCGGTAGCGACACTCGCGGCCCTGGCGGCTAACCCGGCGGCCCTAGAATCAGCAATCCCCAACTTGCTGAACACGATTCCCAATTATCTCAACACGCTGGGGGCTGACCTCTCGAACCTCTACGGCGCTCTGCTTCCGACCGCAGACATCATCAATTCCGCCGTGCTCAGCGTCCCGGCCTTTGACATCACGCTGTTCTCCGACGGGATCCAGCAGGCGATCAACGGTCAGCCGCTTGCGGGGTTCGCCAACGCGATCGGCATGCCCATCGCGGCCGACGTCGCCCTCTACATACTGCTGACGCAGTTCGAGTTGGGCGTCCTGGCGCTTGCCGGCATCCCGGTGCCGTAACCGTCGCGCAAAACCACACGGCCCCAACAACTCCGGCGCGGTGTGCTAAAGAGGCACCGGGGTGTTGATCATGCGGCAGCGGGGCCCCGGGAAAAGACGAGCAAGCGTTGCGCTTCCCAGTCTTCGCCTCGCATCAGGTCGAAACCTCGTTCGCTGAAAAGCGACCGGATCTCCTCTTCGCGATAGCTATTCATCCAACCGTGCCGCAACCGACCAACCGCCTCGAGGACGGCACGCGGTGAATAGCGGTTGGCCTTTACCGGGGCATAGGCCAGCACGCAGACGTCGACGTATCCCGTCAACCAATCGAGCACCGAAGGAAGATCGCGCATGTATTCGAGCACCCCGATGAGGACGGCAACGTCATAGACGTCTGCGCCAAGGTCGGGCAGAGGTCGCTCATTCAGGTCGCAAACGATGGTTCCCGACCCACGATCGACGATGTCAGATGGCGTGTAGGTACACGATGGGTCGAGGTACCGCTCGAGGAGTCGATTGGCGGCCCCGAACTCGATGACACGGGTGTTCTTCGGGATGAAAGCGGCGATTTTCTCGGTCCGCGGTTCCCAGTCGGCGTGGAAACTGCGAGGGTCCGTCCAGCGCTTCCGATCGGTCTTTTTGAGAGCGGTGGTGAATACCCGCAACATGGGGCGGGATCCTGGCTTACTGATATGTCCTCACCCCATTGGCTGGTGCACCGCATCCGTAGCTGTTCCCCGTTGCTTCCCCTCGCTGGGGACATGGGTTCTCGGCCGTTTTGACCATACCTGTCATTTCCTTTCGAGAAGGCTAGCATCTCGGTTTTGCTGTTACGCCAGCCTGTAGCTGGGGCTGGTTGGGCGGCCTCACGCGACACCGAGGCCCAATTGATGTCCAAGGTCTGCGTACTCGGCCTGCAGCCGTTGCCGAAGGCCTGCGACGGCGGCGCACGTCTTGGTCCTGATATTCGCTGAGTCGGCGAGCGCTGCGGCAACCCGGTCGACTACAACGAAACCGCTCACTTCGTCCGTGCGAATGAGCGACCGTTCATCATCAATGGAGAGCGCGAAGTCCCTGCACTTCGGTTGATATTCAAGCGAAATGACAGGAGTGTCCGAGAGCGACGCCAAGATCCCCGCGTGCAGCCGGCTGACTATGGCCACGGAACAGCGAGCCAGCTCGCGAGCCGCGGCACCCGCGTCGACCGGAAGTACAACGTCTGCGGCGATACCGTTGAGTGCCCTTTCGGTCCATTGCCTATCTTCCGGATTCATCAAGATCCCCACAAACCGGTACCCCTGCGATGACAATTGCTGCATAGCTATCGACATCTCTTCAGCCAACCGCACTGGATCGTGTCCCCAAAGATCGTCACCGAAGCCAAGATTGACTCCTATCAGGCCTTCTTCTGGACGCACGTCGGGCCGCGGGAGCAGAAGTGCCGGGTCGCCGGATACCCGCACCTCCAGCCCGATGTCGGACAGGAGTTCGGCACTTCGTGGTCCCCGCACGGATACCGTACGGAACTCCGAAAGTATTGGTGCCCAGCGCTTCAGCTCACCTTCGCCGGAGCCGCTATTGCGCCCGAGGAACACCGGATCTTCAACGCCGACACCAATCGCGCAGCTCTCCTTATTTCCTGTGAGCGCCAAGCCCCGGTTGATCAATAGCCTCCACTGGGTCCTGCCGACGATCGTGCCGCCACCTACCACTTGAGTGCTGTGTCGTAGCGAACGATTTAAACCTGTTACGGCCGAACGGATGTTGTCCCGCCTAGAACTCGGCAGATCGAAGAAGGTAACCCCAGGAAGCTGCGACCGGACCGCGTCATAGATGGCGTCATCCCCGAGGTTGCCCTTGCGGTGCCAGCCCACATAGGCGACCCGGGGGGTCCCACGCCCATTACGTTGCGGCCGCACGCTACCCCCCCCCCCCCCCCCCCCCCCCCCCCCCCCCCCCCCCCCCTCTCCCCTCTCCCCCCCCCCCCCCCCCCCCCCCCTTGCGTCCCCCCCCTGGCTCCCGTTTCCGCCCCCCGCTCCGCCGTCTCTTTCTTCCCGCGCGGGTTCCGCCCCTGTGTTGCTTCCCGCGCTGGCTGGGCGCTCCGCGCTCGGGCTGTCGGTTTCTGGTGCGCTGCGTCGCGGTTCCTCCCGCCTCTGGGCGGCCCGGGGGGCCCGTGGTCTGGCGGGTGGTGGTCTCGTGGCCTGGCGCGCGGCCTCCGGCGTGGGGCGTGTCGTCGGGGCCTCGGCGGTCGTCGCCCTCGCTCTGGTTTCTTGTGGCGCGCGCCGCGCGGTGGGGCCTCGTCGCGGTCGGTGCTCCTGGCCGCGCTGGTGCCGCGTCGCCGGCTCGCGGTGGTGCTTTGGCGGCGCGCTGGCGGGTGGGCGCCTCGCCTTCGCCGGCTCGCGTCCCCTCGTCGCCTTCTCCTGTGGCCCGGGCTTCCGGCGTCCCGGCGTCCCCGTCTCGCTCGTCGTTGTCCGGGGGGCTTCCGCGCGCGGCTTCCGTGGCGCGGTCCTGCTGGTCCCGGCCTCGACCTACCGGGCTCGGCGGTTTCTCGCTGGTCCGGTCGCGGTCGGTCGCCGTCCTGTCCTCGTCGTGGTGTCCGTCTGGCTCTCGGCGCGCTCCCGCCTGTCGGGGGGTGGCTCCGCCCCGCCGCACCTTCCCGACCTACGCCGCCTTCTACTACCTGTATCGTCTGCCGGTCGCGCCTGTGTCCGGCCCGGCGGGCCGCCGGGTCGGGTTTCGCCGCTTGCGACCCACGGCGGCGCCGTCGGGCCGGCTCTGGATGTGTGACCGCGGCGCTCGCTCGCTCAGTTCGCCGTCCCAGGTCGCCGTTCCGGTGTCATCTTCGGGCGCGGGGTCGGGGTTCGGCGCTCCCCGTCGTCCCCACCACGGCGCCTCTGGCGCCGATGTTGTGGCTGGCCGCGCGTGGTGTCTCGTCTCCTATGCGCGGACCGGCTGCCTCTGGTGCTGTCCGGCGGCTCGGGGGTCCCCGGGCCGCGTTCGGTGCCTCATCTACTCCGAGCTGGTCACGGGTCCGCCCGCTAGGACCGGCTTGTCGCCGCGCCCTCCCCCCCTGCGGCGGCACCGTCACCGCGTGCGGGCCACTCACCGCGCCGACACGCCACTCGATATCGGATAGTGGCGCACCGCGCTTCGCCGAAGATGTCGTGGCCATCGCGAGGTAGCGCTCCGGAGGGCGGATGAATCCCCTTCGTCGAGCCGGACGACCAGGCGCCCGATCTTCCACGCTTTCGCGTCGGACGGGCTCGCTCATCACCAGGACGCCGCTTCCGGCACGAGAGCGGTGGGTCTCCTGTAGGCTTCTGCGGAAGCGTCGTCGAGGTGGTGGATTACCCCGCTGATCACTGCCGCGTCGGAGCCTCCGCGATGGCAACGATCGACCGTCACCAACCTCGAACGTAGCCGGGTTCGTGGGCGGGCACGCTCGATATAACGGTCGTTCGTCGACGCCGACGTAGCTTCGGGGCGGGAGCGCGCCATCGCCCGTCCGCACCCTACGTCGAGGACCGAGCGCCTCCATTCCTCTCTGCGGAGCGTCCTTCTCGTTCGGTACCCCGCCTCGGATCCAGCGGGAGCATCGACGGCGGGTCTACCGCGAGAGCGTGGACTCCACGGCGAGCAAACTAAGGATGGTCACGCGATAGGCCTAGCATCGGGTCTCGGCTTAGCGGTTCGGCGCCCGGCCACCCCTCGCCGCGGGGCATTCGCGGGGTAGTAGCGGACCGTCGTGACCGTCTCGGCAGGTAGGCAGTCGCCGGGTCAGTAACTAGGTGGACGCAATTGCTGTGCAGTAGTCGTCATATACACGCTGACCGTCACCGGGCGGATGGCTAGCCCCGAAACTCGTGCGGGAAGAGTGTGCAAAGCCGCAGGTCGCGGACGTGATATTTCGAGGACGGGCTGGTCCCGAGTCCGACGCGAACCCTGCGGGAGCAACCTGTTGCACCGTCCGTACGACGGCGCAGACGGACACGGGTCGTTGAGATGCGATGTTGCGCAGCACGGGCGCCGACGGCTGCTTCTGCACTGCGTCCTCGACCAGCGTGCGCACCATTGCGGCCGCATCATCGACGTCCAAGTAGTCGCGCAGTGTCTCCATCGGCACGAAGACGTTTAACGATTGTCGCTGGACGACGGCTCGGCACAGCTGACTTACCAGACCTTGCTGTTTCACGAGGTTCTGGCCTGGCCCGGCAAGGTTTGAGAACCGTCCGATGACGATTGGATGTGGCTTTCGAGTGTCGTGCGCAGGATCTCCTCTTGAGCGAGTTTCGTTTCGCCGTACGGACTCAGCGGACGTGGCGTCGCGACTCACTGAACGGTGGATGAGTCGACCCGGCATAGACACCTCCTGCGGAGGACGAGAAGAATAAGGCGCCCCGACCGGCTGGCCGCGAGTCCCGGATCCTCGTAAACAGGTGGACACGATGCGTGTGTCCGCGGCAAGTTTGTCAGTCGAAGTGCCGACGACGCCGCTACCAGCAGCCCAAATGACCGACCAGTCGTCGTTTCCGGCCGCTCGAATGAATCCCTCGAGGTCTGAGTCGAGCACGTCGGCGGCCGCATCGTGGTTTTCCCAGGGCACCGGGCGTGCGGTGAACTTCGTTCCTGTCGCGCGCACTACGGCGCTGCCGAGCAACCCGCCGCGACCGACGATCCACGTGAGCACCCGTCAGTCCGCCGGGCTGTCGAATACGTCACCGGGATCGCGCATGATGACGTACACCGGCTTGCCCATCGCCATAGTCGCTGCAGCGGCGATGTACTCGGCGATGATTCCCAGCGCCAACAGGGTGGCTCCACCGACGACAAGCACCGCCACGAACACCGATGTCCACCCCGGCACGCTGATGTCCCCGACCAATTTCTGGATCGCGCTATATATCGCTACGCATAAACCGAGACAGGCGAACAGAACGCCCATCACGGAGACGAAACGCAGTGGCCGGGTACCCGACGATATGACGAGACGCCAGAAATGGGCGATCAGGCGCTGCAGGCTGTACGAGCTCGCGGGTCGTCCTTCGTCCCGCATCAACACAGGACAGGTCGAGGTATTCGTGACAACCCAAGAAAGTGCGACATCCAAATAGACTCCCGCGCCGGTGTAGGCCGCGACACTTCGCCCGGCCTCGCCGAGGATAAGTCGATAACTGTTGAAGGCTCCGGGCCGCTCAGACGACACGAGGACGTGCACGAACAACCACTTCGCCAGCCAAGAAGCCGCGTTGCGAAAGACACCGTGTGGTGGTCGGTTCAACGGCGAGGCGTACACGAGTTGAGTGCGATCCCGGTACGCAGTGTCGAGTAGATCGCCGATGTATGCCGGATCGTGCTGTCCATCCTCGTCCATAGTGACGATCCAGTCCCCGCCCGCAGACGTCATGCCCGCGAGTGTCGCGAGATGCTGTCCGAAGTTGCGGGACAGCCATACCGGGCGGACCCAATCGTCGCTCGCAGCCAGTTCACGAACGACTTCTTCGCTACCGTCAACGCCCCGGTCCCACACAAGGAGCACCTCGTCGACGCGGAACTCACGACCGTTCGGGTTTGTTGGCTCGAACGGAGTTGCTTGAGTTCGTTCACCACGTCGGACAAAGTCGTGGCTCCGTTGTAGACCGGGATCACGACGCTGACCGAGTTCATGCGGGTCAGGTTACGGTCGGTAGTCACGCGTTGCCTCCCGTTGCGTATACGTCCAGCGAGTACTTTACCGATGAATACCCGAATACGTGATTTTCAAATGTGGTTCTATCGACCGGGCATTTTCTGTGCTCAACGCATGTTCAACAGCGGTCGCTTCCGTCCGACGAAATGATCTCGCGCACTGACAGTGTCACGATCGCGCGATTGGCACTGTCGCGGTTATTTCCGGTCAGACTACGTCCGAGCTTGTGGGAGCAGCTTAGCCGGCCGCCGATGCCCGAGGCGGCGGAAGTGCACCTCTGGCCCCTCGCGCAGTGCTGAGGTACCCGCGCCGGGGTCGTCGTTAATCTCTCTGTCTAGCCGATGGTTTCGTGTCACGCCGGGCCTGCGCTCCGTGCTGCTACGCCGCTGATGCCGATGTCCGGATTATGCCACTGTCGGCGGCACACCCTTGGCGGGCAACGGATTTGTCTCGGGCAGTCGGCACGCACTACGTGTTGGAGGTCTCGTTATGAGAGTCGGCGGCACCCCGACGGAAAGTGAAGTGCCGGTGGCCGAAGTAGCTCAACAGCGAAGTGAACACGATGATGATTGCCTGTGCCTGGATGCGCGGCACGCCCAGTTCGACGAGGACAGGCAACGCAACGGCGTTGATGCCTAGTGTGGTGAGGTAGACGCTCCAGAAGCGTACGAAGTCACGTAGCACGTGGCCTCGAACCCGGAAGACGAAGCGCCGATGCAGCACGAATGCGATTGGCACACTCACCGCATACGTGATGCCGACGGTCACCAACGACCCGGCGACCTTACCGAACTGGTGGTCGACCAAGTGGCCCAGGCTCGCAGAGCAGGCGACAAAGACCGCGAATCCAACGATGCCGTTTATCACCCCGACCACCACGAATGCCACCCGCTGGTCGCGAACGAGCCGGATCAGCGGCCCAGCCGGCGCCGATTCACGCGGTAGATCGAATTCACTCATTTGCCGCTCTCCCCCTCAGACGTTCAAGCCCGGCGGAACAAGCGTCCGTGAACGCCCGCCAGCTCAGCGAATCGGCGGCGAACTTGCTCCACATGGTCTTGAGGTGCTGCCCGGGCGGCGCATGCCGCTTTTGAAGCGCCAGCATCGCGACCCGGGGGTGCTTCGTGACGGCCGCTAAGAGAGCGGCTTGACCCTCTGGTCCCGGGACCTTGGCGATCTGGCGGAGCGTCTCGTCGGCCTGTTCACCGACGATGTCCCGGCGCGCGGGGTCGTCTGGGAACAGGTCGAGCATCGCGTCGAACGTCGCCGCGTGTCCCAGGCCTTGACTTACCCAGAACTTTGCTGGGTTCACGGCCCGGTCGTACCACATGCCCTCGGCGTGGCGGCGGTACACCGCCATTGTCTCCGGCAGCATGGCGATCTCGCCGTGCACCGCGTGCCGCACGTGCAAATACCAGTCCAGCGGCATGACGTCGGCCGGGATGTCGTCGTAGCGTTGCAAGCGGCGGTACATGACCGCGTTGGTCTGGATATAGTTCCGCCTGATCAGCCTGTCCAGGCTCAAATCGCGGCGCCAGTCGACCGGCGGGAACTCCGAGTCTTTGGTCCGGCCGTTTTCCCAGACCACTCGGACCGGATGGAAGCACACCGCGGTCTGCGGATGCCGGTCGAGGAACGCTACTTGTTTGCTCAGCTTCAGCGGATCGATCCAGTAGTCGTCTCCCTCGCATAGTGCGAGGTACTCGCCGCGAGCGGCCGACAGGCCGCCGATCAAGTTCGCGTTCAGGCCGAGGTTCTCGGTCCGAAGGATCGGCCGGAACAAGTGCGGGTGACGCTCGGCGTACTCCCGGATTATTGCTGGCGTGGTGTCAGTCGAGGCGTCGTCGCAGACGATGATCTCCACGGGGAAGTCGGTCTGTTGGGCGACAAAGCCGTCGAAAGTCTGGCGCACGTAAGCCTCTTGATTGTGAGTGGTCGTCACCACGCTCACCTTCGGTGCGCTCGCTGGCGTCCTTTCGGTCACACTGGGCCCCCTTTTTGTATGGTGGCTACAACGCGCTGCACTGGTCGTTCAGCCATGAATCTCAGCGCTCACACCGAATTCGTCGAGTGTGCTTAATATCAGCTCGCGCAGTGCTTCTTGGGTGTTTGTCCGGCCGGGTTGGTATGCGGTGACCGAGAAGCTGACTTTCCCGTGCACCCGTCCCGAAGCCACAAACAGCTGGCCACCGATGCGTTCGAGAGTTTGCTCGGTGACACCGGGCTCGACTAATCGCCCGCACATGTAGTCGGCGTCGGTGCCATCCGGGCGGTTCGAAGCCGGCACCATGTCACCAACATTGGAGCAACCGACGGGAAAACCGGCTGCACCCAGTTGTATTCCCGCTGCCCTGCGTGCCGCCCATTTCGGAGTCATCGATGCCAGTGGCAGCGGCGCCACCACCCTGTCGGTGGTCTCTGCCACGTCGGCAAGTGCTTGCTTGAGCTTGACCCGAATTTCCGCGAGGTCCGACGATAAGCGCGTCGGGTCGACAGAAACGCTGGGAAACACCAATGCGTTTCCGCGCGTGTCATTTTCGGTGCGAACGCTAATCGGAAAGGAGAGGGTGACGGTTCCGTCGTCACCAATACGCCCCATTCGCACCCCGAGTCGGCACGCGAATCCCGCGAGCAGCGTGTTGCCATTTCCGCCAATGCTTTCCGCGCACGCATCCCATTCCGCAAGGTCGGCAAAAACGTTCACGGCAGGTACCACCACAGTCTGATCGTCGCCTGCGACCCGTGGGGAAGGCGGTGTGGATGCGATTGATGCGGCGACGTGATCGCGGCTCCTTCGAGCGAAGCGTGCCGTCGCTAACGCCGCCTGCATCAGTTCCGGCGCCGACGCGAAGGTTTGCCGGGCATCTTGAAGCACGGCCTGCCTGCGGGTCCGCGACCTGGGACGCGGATAGCCCAGGTAGCGAGTCCGGCCGTCGGCAGCATCGGCAATCGCCCGGATGATTCCAAGCCCGTCGATGACGGTGTGCGACGCCGCGAGGCTCACTGCTGTACCGCCGTCCTCTAACGGAAGCGCTCCAAGATGCCAGCTGGGCCCGTATTCGGGATCGAGCGGCAGGCGTGCGCGGTCATTGCCCCAGGCAAGGAGATCGGCGCGCGGACGAGGTGTTTCGGCGATCTCGACGTCACCTGGCCCCGGCCAGTAGACCCACCGATCCCGCGCGAAAGGCAGGGGAGACCGTTCGATCCGTCGTCCCAGCAACCCATGTCCGAGATTGCGGTGGAAACGACGCAAACCGTCAATGTTTATGGGGCGGTTGTATATCCAGGTGAACTGAATCTGTGCCCCATAGCCAAGCGCTCGCGCACCAAGATATGACGCTTGATCCATGTGTGCGAGTCGGTTGTCCACTGCGCCCACGGTAGTTTATCCGCGACGCGCTGCGCAGCGGTTTGTGCTGGACGGGCCAGGCCTGCGGCTAGCGAGAACCCGAACGGCGGGCAGTGGTTCGACGGCGGATTGGTACGGTGGCATTTTGCTGGTCCCGCCTAAAAATGCTTCCGACGAAGGTAACCTGGTGTCCGTGGTCCAGTCATCACTTCCTATTGTGCTGCGCGAACGCGCTAGCCTGCAGCCGAACGATACGGCGTTCACATATATTGATTACGAGGAGGATTGGGAAGGCGCGCCAATAACCCTGACGTGGTCGCAGCTGTATAGGCGAGCGGTGAACCTTGGCGCGCAGCTTGGACATTCCGGGGCCCCCGGCGATCGGGCATTGATCCTGGCACCGCAGGGACTTGACTATATCGTCGGCTTTCTTGGTGCTCTGCAGGCCGGACTTGTGGCGGTTCCGTTGTCGGTTCCGGTCGGCGGTGCCCACGACGAACGTACTATTTCGGTGCTGGCCGACACCTCACCCAGTGTCATCCTCACCACGTCCGCCGTCGTCGACACCGTCGGCGAATATGCGCAGCCGCGGGAGGGCCAATCCGGACCGGCAATCGTTGAACTCGATTTGCTGGACCTCGAAGTTCGGCAGCGATCGGACCGGCCGAGATCCAATGCTGCGGGCAATGAGCTGTCGGATTTCGTCTATCTGCAGTACACCTCCGGGTCCACCCGTGCGCCCGCCGGTGTCACAATCGCGAACAAAAATGTCTTCGCCAATTTCGAGCAGGTCATGGGCGACTTCTTTTCGGTCGAGGGCGGGGTTGCTCCGGCGGACCTGACTGCGGTGACCTGGCTGCCGCTCTACCACGATATGGGTTTGCTGCTGGGCATCATCATGCCGATTCTCGCGGGCGTGCCCACCGTGATCACCAGCCCGATGGGATTTTTGCAGCGACCGGCTCGATGGCTGCACCTGATGGCCCGTGACGGTCAGACAATCTCGGCAGGACCGAACTTCGCGTTCGATCTGGCGGCGCGCAGGACATCAGACGACGACCTGGCCGGGTTTGACCTGGGGGGTGTGCACACCATCCTCAACGGCAGCGAGCGGGTGCAGCCCGTGACGCTCAAGCGATTCGCCGACCGGTTCGCCCCCTTTAACCTTGCCGCCAAGGCGCTACACCCGGCATACGGCATGGCAGAAGCGACGGTGTACATCGCGGCCCGCGAAGCCGGTCACCCACCCGAGATCTGTTACTTCGAATCCGAGAAACTGCCTGGCGGACATGCGATCCGAAGCGCAACCGGAACCGGCACTCCGTTGGTCAGTTACGGCGCCCCGGAGTCGGTACAGGTGCGCGTTGTCGACCCCGACACGGGCCGCGAATGCCCGGAGGGGACGGTCGGCGAGATTTGGGCGCACGGCGACAATATCGCTGACGGCTATTGGAACAATCCCGAAGAGAGCGAGCGGACGTTCGGCGCAAAGATCGTCGACCCGTCGGACGACACACCGGAAGGTCCCTGGCTGAGAACCGGAGATTCGGGCTTCTTCTCCGAGCGCGAGCTATTCATCATCGGCCGTATCAAGGACCTCTTGATTGTCTACGGGCGCAACCACTCTCCCGACGACATCGAGGCAACCATCCAAGAGGTCAGCGCGGGACGTTGCGCGGCGATAGCGGTCACGGATAACGGCGTTGAAAAGCTGGTCGCGATAATCGAAATCAAGAAACGAGACGAGTCCGACGAAGAAGCCGCCGAGAGGTGGGACGCTGTCAAACGTGAAGTTACCTCGGCGATTTCAACGTCACATGGCCTCAGTGTGGCGGACCTGGTCCTGGTAGCGCCCGGCTCGATCCCGATCACCACAAGCGGCAAGATCAGACGTGCGCAGTGCGTCGAACGTTATCAGCAACACGAGTTCGCCCGGCTAGACGCCTAAGTCGCCGCAACCGCATCGAAAGGCGGAAACTACCTCAATCGAAGCCGCCGAATGCAATAATTCCGCTGTCCGAAGAAGGCGTCCTCTTACCAAGTAGGTGACCGTGCCGCAGGCCGACAGCGTCAGCCCCACCAAAGAGGCGCACGGTCAACGCCCGGTACCGAAGGACTTCCGCCCGGATATCGAGGGCTTGCGCGGCTTCACGCTGCTGGCGATTCTCGGCTTTCACACTGGCATGCCAGGTGTCAGTGGTGGGTTCGTCGGCCCGGACATCTTCTTCTTCATCTCGGGTTTCGTCATCACCGGGGCGCTCTGGCGCGAGGTGAGCACCACCGGCACCATCGGGATGCGCCGCTTCTTTGGCGGGCGGGCCCGCCGACTGCTGCCGGTAGCGGCCACGGTGGGCGTCGTCACCATGATCGCCTCGGCTGTCCTGTTGCCCCAACTGCAGGCCCAAAGTGCCATCAAGGACGGCATCGCTTGCGCGCTGTACGTCCCGAACTACTGGTTCATTGCCCAACAGGTCGACTACTTCGCCGGCGGCGTGCCCTCGCCGTTCCAGCACTACTGGACTTTGGGCGTGGAGGAGCAGTTCTATCTGTTGTGGCCGCCCATGATCGTCGGTACGGCGTGGTTCGTCCGGCGCATGCGCCGGCGCGGCAAAACCGATGCGCCGCTGTCGAAGACCCCGTACCTGGTGCTCGTCACGGTGGTCGCGGTTGTCTCGTTCGCGCTGTCTCTGGTGATCACCTACGTGATGCCCCTGGTGGCATACTTTTCGCTGCCCACGCGCGCCTGGCAGTTGGCTGGCGGCGCCCTGGTGGCCCTGACGGCCAATCTCTGGCGCCGGCTCCCGGCGCGGGCTGCGGTGGTCACGGGATGGGTCGGGTTGGCCGTGATTCTGCTGGCCTGCACCTCTTTCACCCCGGACACCCCCTATCCGGGTAACGCCGCGCTGGTGCCGATCCTGGGCACCGCGCTGGTGATCGGCGCCGGCTGTGCGACACCCTTGCAAGGCTGCGGGCGCCTTATGGCGTGGTCGCCGATGCGCGCGATCGGGCGGTTGTCGTACTCGTGGTATCTGTGGCACTGGCCGGTGCTGGTGTTCGCACCGGTATTGGTGGGCCACCCGCTGGGGCTGGTCGGCAGGTTGGTGGCAGCGGTACTCGTCTCCGGCGCCCTGGGGATGCTCACACTGCGTTTCCTGGAGAACCCGCTGCGATACGCTGCGCCGCTGCGCCGGTCCCCTCGGGCCAGTCTGGCGGTCGGCGGTGTCGCCTCGGCGGTGGCGGCCGCTTTGGGAGCGGTGTTGCTGGTATGGGTTGCATCGATGCCGGTGCCTGTCCCGGTAGGGCGCGGCGCGCAGGCCGCCCCGTTGACCATCAAAGCGGGGCCTCTCCCGACGGGCGACAACGTTGAGGCCTACGACGCGGCGGTGCAATACGTGTTCGCGCAGTTCCAAGCGGCGATCGCGTCATCCGCCGACCTGAAAGCCGTCCCGTCGAACCTGAGTCCGTCGCTTGCCGATGCGGGAGCCGAAATTCCGGCCATGATGTTCGACGGCTGCCTGCGCTTGCCTTTCGAAGCCGGAGTGCCCGAGTGCGCGACGGGCGATACCGCTTCCAAGACGACGGTGGCGGTGGTCGGCGACTCGCATTCCTCGATGTGGATTCCGGCGTTCCAGCAGGTCGGCAAGCAACGGCCCTGGCGAATCGAAACCATGGCCAAGGCAGCTTGCCCAATGATGGACTTGCCCGTCGCGAACCGCTTCGTCAGTCCGATCGTCGAATACCTTGAACATTGCGAGCAATGGCGCGGTCAGGTCATGGACCGATTACGCGCTGAGCGTCCGAAGCTGGTCGTGGTGAGCGTGTTTCGGGGATACCTGGCCAGCCACAGTAATGGTTTTCTGTCCGGTTTCTCGTCATACGACCCGGCGTGGATCGACAGCCTGACCCGCCTCGTGCAGCAGCTACGCGGCACTGGCGCCAAGGTGCTGGTGCTCGGGCCGCTCCCGGCGCTGACCACTTCTGTGCCGAGTTGCCTGTCTGAACACCTCGGCGACGCGACCGCTTGCTCGCCGCCCATGTCGTTCGCCTTTAACCGACCGGGCATCGCCGCTGAGTCCGCCGCCGTCAAAGCCGGCGGGGGACAATACGCCGAACTCACCGACCTGTTCTGCACTGCGAACCGTTGTCCGGTCATCGTTGGCAACACACTGGTTTACGTCGACGCGGGTCACCTGACGATCGAATACTCCCGGTTGCTGGCCCCGGCAATGGCGGCGCTGGTCGACCGCGCGCTCGCCCACGGTTGACACTTTCGGTCACGCGTTAGGGGCCGAACAGCGGGAGCGACTGGCCGAGGTCAGGATCGTCTTCGAGATGGTCCTCGATCGGATCCGTGACGCTGTCAGTGGTTTTGCCATTGCCGTTGGCCGGCTCACGCGACACGCCAGTGCGGCCGAACACGGGGAGTGAGTGCTCGTACTGGTCTTCGTGGTGGTCGATTGACTGCTCGACACCGATATCGCCATTGGGGTGGTCGTCACCGTTGCTGCGGCCCGTGCTCTTTGGGTGGACAGCGCTCTTTCCATGGACGATGGTTGGTT
>CAVQSX010000048.1:0-69676 GCA_963715905.1 uncultured Actinomycetota bacterium | reverse complement strand
CGCCTCGGCCTTCCAGCGGAACTTCGCGGGCCAGGTGATGTCCGCGCGAACCGCCTACCTTGGTGCGGAGCGGGACGCAGAGAACATGTTCACCAGCGGCGTCACGAACATAGAAGACGTGTCCGGGCTCACCTCGGTGATTCAACGGCTCACGGGCGACGTCGAAGTCGCTGGTTTTACACCAATACCACTGCCCACGGACACCAATACCGTCATCACGTTGGCGCTGGGTGGTACCGGCGGGCCTAACCCACCGCAATCCTGGGCGCAGCAGATCGCGACCGCATGGGGCGGTGGCACTGGCTACGGTCTGACCTCGCCAGAGCAGGGCTTCCCGACCACGCCGCAGCTCGGGCATCTCACGTTCAATCAGAGCTTTGCTCAGGATGTGACGTTGCTCAACACAGCGATCCATCAAGAGTTGCTGCAGGGCAACACCATCACGGTGTACGGAATATCGCAAAGCTCAACGGCGGTTTGCTTGGAGTTGCGCAACCTTGCCGCCCGACGCTACCCAGGCGTCGGCAACCTGTCCTTCATCCTGGAAGGCGACCCCAGCAACCCCAACGGCGGATTTTTGGAACGGATCAATGGCCTGTACGTTCCAGGGCTCGACTTGACCGGCAGCGGTGCGACACCGACGAACAGCCCGTACCCGATGAGTATCTACACCAACCAGTACGATCTGTTCGCGGACCTTCCGCAGTACGTCGCCAACCCGGTAGCTGATCTCAACGCTTTTGCCGGACTGATCGTCGGCCAACACAACTACTTCCCTCACGCGGAGACTTGGATTCATACCGGCACTCTGGGCGATACCAACTTCTACTATGCGTTGGACCAAGGCCCGCTGCCGATCACGGACCTCGTGCGCATGCCCTTGGCGGGTGTTGGCTTGCCTGGCTGGGGCAACACTATCGGCGACTTCCTGCAGCCGGACCTGCGCGTGCTCAGCGACCTCGGGTACGGCAGTCCGTTCAACAATGCACCCACCGAGGCGAGCTTGCTGGAGTTCCCCAACTGGCCCGTCGTCGGTTCCGACCTAGCCGTTGGTACCGTTCAGGGCTTCGATGCAGCCGGCGTAGATCTCGGGCTGCTGCCACAGAGCAACTTCCCCACCGCCTACCCTTACGTGCCCACACTGAACCCAAACCTCAACCTGGCGTGGAACTCCCCGGTGACGGGGCTGGGGCTGGCGTTCGGAGTCGAGGGTGATCTTATGCAGATCTTGGGCCTTGAACAGTGATCACGCCGGACGTCCTCGCCGCCCGCACAACCAATTTCGCTCAGCTCACCAGGCCGAGATCGATAACGGGGTTAGTGGCACAGGATTTGCCTGACTCCTGACCTATTCGGTCACGCGTTAGGGGCCGAACAGCGGGAGCGATTGGCCGAGGTCAGGATCGTCTTCGAGTTGGTCCTCGATCGGATCCGTGACGCTGTCAGTGGTTTTGCCATTGCCGTTGGCCGGCTCACGCGACACGCCAGTGCGGCCGAACACGGGGAGTGAGTGCTCGTACTGGTCTTCGTGGTGGTCGATTGACTGCTCGACACCGACCCCTCATCGCCATTGGGGTGGTCGTCACCGTTGCTGCGGCCCGTGCTCTTTGGGTGGACAGCGCTCTTTCCATGGACGATGGTTGGTTTCTTGGTCAGCCGATAGGAGAGGACGTCGGAGCCGAAGAGCGGCAGTGAGTGGCCGAGGTAGTGATCAGCCGGCTTTTTGCCGTTTCCGTTGCCGTTGGTGGCGCCGTTGCCGTTGGTGGTTGAGGGGGCGACCGATCGCGATTTTCGGAGGTCGTCGGTCAGCCGATGTGCCACCCCGCTGAGGTCGAACAGGGGCAGCGAGTGGGAGGTCACATATTCGAGTGATGCTTCGCGACTCGATATGGTGTGCCCGTTTTTGCCGGCGCCGGTCGCCGGTGGGGGAGTCTGGGTTTTGTGGCCGGGCACGATTTTCAGGCGGGTGAGCTCGCCCGACAAGCGCATCCGTTGGCGCTGCTTGGCGGCGTTAGCCGCGGTCACCTCGGACGTGCTCTTGCCAAGCTGCGATGGCCACCAGTTCTTCTGGCCGATCATCGAGGCCATAGCCGGAACGGTAATGGTGCGCACCACGAACGTGTCGATCAGAATGCCGAACCCGATGATGAAACCGGCCTCGGCCATCGTGTAGATGCTGGCGGTCATCAGCCCGAACATCGAAGCGGCGAAAATGAGCCCGGCCGACGTGATCACGCCACCAGTCGAACCCACGGTGCGAATGACACCCACGCGCACACCGTGCGGTGACTCGTCGCGGATCCGGGAGATGAGCAGCATGTTGTAATCGGCGCCGACGGCCACCAGCAAGATGAACGAGAGCCCGGGCAGGCTCCAGTGCAGTTCCTTGCCGAGTAGCCCTTGAAACAAGATGACGCCGACGCCCAGCGCTGACATGTACGAAAGCAGCACCGACGCGATGAGATATATCGGTGCAATAAGGGCCCGCAATAGCACCACCAGAATCAGAAACACAATGATGATGGTCGCGAAGATGATGAAATTGATGTCGTTGTTGTAAAAGTCACGCGTATCTTTGAGTCCGCTCGGAATTCCCGCTACCGCTATCTTGGCATCCGACAATTCGGTGTTTGGTAGCGCCGACCTTGCGGCATTGACGATGCTAGTCGATCTGATCCATGGCGGCTCGGTGGTGAACGGATCGATCGCGCTCTGGACGAGGTAACGCGCCGCGTGCCCGTCCGGCGAGATGAAGACCTGGGAGCCTTTCTTGAACTCGTCCCTCGTCATGATCTGTGGCGGAACATTGAAGCCGGCCATCGCCGGGGCCTCGGCGTCGTGCTTCATTCCCAGCAGGAATGAAGACGCCTCGCCGAGCCCGCTGCCGATTTTCTTGGTCTGATCGACCAGCAATCTCACGCCGGCGGCGATGGCCTTGCTGCCGTCGGCAAGGGCGCCGGACCCTTGCTTCCAGCGCGTCCATATCGGACTGGAGTCCCTTGATGGTCGTGAGGACGGTGACGGCCTGGTTCAGTGACTGCTGCATCTTGTTCAGCGTCTGCCCGACGGTTTGCGCCCCCCCGGTCGCCTGCATGTTCCGAGCCAGACCCTTGATCGAATTCAGGGTTCCGTCGTTGTCGGCTGCAACCAGCGACGCCAACCCGGCCCGCGAACTTACGCAACCGGGATCGGCGTTGCAGTCCGGGCTGGCGTTCAGGCCCGCACCATCGGGGAGGCCCACCCGGCGATGTTTTGCGCATCGACGGTGGACGCGTTCAGATTGTCGCCGAGTGTCTTCATCCGCCCGGTCAGCTCGCCCGCTTGTTCGAGGGTGCCGATCAGGGCGTCGCCGCCCATCAGGTTGCTCCATCATCGTCAGCGCCGAGACCACCCCGCTGAGGCTGGAAACTGCCCCCGTGACTTGAGTCTCGAATCTCGGCCAGAGCGTCAGCCAATTGGTCGGCACCGTTGACCAGCTTGTCCAGGTCGCCTCCGTGGTTCTGGATCTGGCTAGAGGCTTCGTCGAGTTTGCTGCCGACTTCGCCGGCTTGGAAGGAGACCTTGGTCTGTTCGAGCGGTTCGCCATTGGGCCGGGTCAGGCCGCGCACCGTGGTGATATTGGGCAGTTGGCTCACCCGGCCGGCTATCTGCTCGAGGTCGGCAAGGGCGTTGGGCGTCCGCAAGTCGTGCGATGACTGGATGAACAGCACCAACGGAGTCATCGAGTTCTTCGGGAAATGCCGATCCATCGCGTCGTATCCCTTGGAGCTGTCGGCATCATCCGGCAATGACTTGAGGTCGTCGTAATTGAACCGCACCATGCTCGAGCAAGCCGCCAACGCGAACAGCACGATCAGGCTCGCAACCAGGTGGATCCGTGGCCGCCGCACAATGCGTGTTCCGGTGCGTCGCCAAAAGGTCGTCGTCAGGTCGCGGCGTGGTTTGATCCAGCCTCGCCGCCCGGTGAGCACAAGGATGGCGGGCAGCAGGGTTATCGCGGCCAGGAACGACACGATGACCGAGACGGAAATTGCCGGACCGACTTCTGAGAACACTTGCAACTTGGTAAAGACCATCGCCAGGAACGTGATTGCGACGGTGGCCGCCGATGCGGCGATCACTTTGCCGATCGACATCAAGGCGTTCTTCACCGCTTGATCGGAATCCTGGCCGTGTTTCACATAGTCGTGGTATCGGCTGATCAAGAAGACCGCGTAATCCGTTCCGGCCCCGATCATTACCGCACTCATCAAGACGATGGTCTGCATATTCACCGGCAAGCCCAGCTCGGCCAGCCCGGATAAGACGCCCTGCGAGGTCCCTATGCATGCACCGATCAGGAGCAACGGCACCAGCATGGTGACCACATTGCGGTAGATGACAAACAGGATGAGCAGCACGGCGAAAATAGTGCCGATCGTTATTGTGTCCATGTCTTCGAAGCCGACGTCGGTCAGATCGGAGACGGTGGCCACCGGACCGCTGGGGAAAGCGGTCAGTGTCGTTCCCGCGGTGACCTCTCTTGCGATCGCACTGATCCGTTTGAACGTCGCAAGTGTCGCGGGCGCGGCGGGGTCGCCGGGAATAGTGACCGGCAAGTTGAAGGCCTTGCCGTCCTTGCTGGCCAAGACTTCACGCATGGGCGGTGTGGTGATGAAGTCCTGCACCCCCAGTTTGTCCTGGGTGTCTTCCTGCAGTTTGTCGACCAGCTTGCGGTAGGTGTCTTCGTCGGCGGGTGTAATGCCCTTCTCGTCGGTCAAGACGATCAAAGCGAGGGCGCTCGCTCCTCCCGTATTGCCGAATGCCTTGGTCATCTCTTTGGCGGTGATTGCCGTCGGGGCGTCGTCCGGGAAGGGCTTTTGCGCGTGCTTTGTGGTCTGCACCGGGAGGGGCGGAAATATCAGCGCCAGCACGCCGGCAAGCAGGATCCAAGACGCGATGACGACCAGCGGTCGCCGCACGACGAAATTGCCGATGCGGTCAAAGAATCCCCCAGGTGCGGCAGTCTCACCTGCGCCAATCCGGCTTGACACCCAACCCACCATACAATCAAGCCCAGAGCCGTGTGCCATAACGACGGCGCCGGTGTTAACTGTGACCCGGATGTGACCTTTTATCGGCGTGGCCGAATGACCGGCGGTTGTCGCTGATGAACCTGCTGGTCAGGGCTGTCTACCGGAGTAACTCAGCAGTCTTCGGCCAGCCGTCAAACCGCATCCTTCATGGCGACTGGGGCGGCGACGGGCCCACCTGAGCGTTAGCTGCGGTGCTGGCCGCGTAGCCGCGCGATGAATGCGGGCTGTACATCCTTGGGTCAGCGGCTCGTGGGACACTTCTCCCCGTGGCCTTCGAATTCCGTAGATTCCGCATGCAATCCAACCCCATGGTCGCGAAACTCACCACGAAGTATCTGTTGCCCTTCGGCACCCGTCAGGTCGGCGATGACGTGGTGTTTTTCAACTTCGGCTACGAAGAAGATCCGCCGATGGCGCTGCCGTTGGAGGCCGACGACGAGCCCAATCGGTACTGCATCCAGCTCTACCACGTCACGGCTTCCCAAGTGGATCTCACCGGCAAAAAGGTGCTCGAGGTCAGCTGCGGAGCTGGAGGGGGAGCGTCTTACATCACCCGCACCCTGGGCCCTGCCTCCTACACCGGACTGGATTTGAACCCGGCCAGCGTCGAAAAGTGCCGAAAAAGCCACGTCGTGCCCGGACTGGACTTCGTCCAAGGCGACGCCCAGAACCTGCCCTTTTCCCGATGAATCTTTCGACGCGGTGATCAATGTCGAAGCCTCGCACCAGTATCCCGACTTCGGTCGTTTTCTCGCCGAAGTGGTACGCGTGCTGCGCCCGGGAGGGCATTTCCTGTACACCGATAACCGCCGGCCACAGGCCGCTGACTGGTGGGACACCGCCCTGGCCATGGCCCCGCTGCGGCAGATTTCGCAGCGGAGCATCGTCGACGAGGCGAGACGCGGACTGGCGGCGAACACGCAGCGCTCACACGAGCTGCTCAATCGCAGCGTGTCACCGTTGCTGGCCCGTTTGGTCCGCTATGGCACTGACGTGATGGACTGGGACCTGCGGCGCGACGGAGGGATTTCTTACCGGCTGTACTGTTTCGTGAAAGATTGATGCTCGGCCGGGTCAGGGCAGCGCATCAGCCAACTGCCGGGCGTGGGCGAGCTCGGTAACGCGCGCGTCAGCAAGGGTTTTCAGACGCGACCGCCGCTCTGGTCCTAACAACACGACTACCAAGTACGTCTTCAGCCAGATGAGGAACCACCACATCCTGGCTGTATTGCGCACCACGGGCGGCGAAGCGGGATCGACGATGAGCCAGGCGAGGACGCGTAGGTGGTCGAGCCAGTTGCGCCGGGTGTTCATGTTATGTGACGTCGTGTTGCCGGCCGTGTGGGTGCGGACCGAAAGTTTCTGTGGCACAAAACAGACCGCGGATCTCAGCATCAAGCGAAGCCAGAAATCCAGGTCGACGAGTTGATAGATGTCGTCGCGAAGGCCTCCCGCATCCAGCGCCAGCTGGCGGCGAAACATGACGCAGGTCGGTTCGCCGATCCAATTGGCCCCCCCGGCCTGAAGCATCATCTGTGCCACTAGATTCGGCCCCCGGTTGTATCCCCTGCGGAGCCGCGGAAACCAGATGTGAGCCGGGCCCAGGCGCCGATTCAGCGGGACGTTCTTGTCGTTTATCACCCGCCGGGGCGCGAAAGCCATTCCGACAGTGGGGTCGTCGAAACATGAGGCGAGTGTTCGCAGGGCCCCCGGGAGCAGCCAGTCGTCGCCGTGTACGAACTGGACACAGCGGCCACGCGCCTGTTTCAGGCACTCGTTGTGGTTTCCGCAGAGGCCGAGTCGAGTTTTGTTGCTGATCAGCCGATCTCCGGGTCGCAGCAGCGCCGCGGCAATGGCGGCACAACCGTCTGGAGAATCGTCGTCAACAACCACTATTTCGAAGTCGACGCCATCTTGCTCCAAGATGCTGCGGAGACAACGCTCGATGGTCGCACTGTTGTTGTACATCGGAACGCACACCGAAATTGCTGGGCTCGGCAACAAATCGTCAATGTCGTCGGCACTCACCGATACCACGCTTTATCGCGTTGCTTGCGGGAGGCTTAGAGCCTGCCCACGCCCTGAACCACAAACAGGACCCCCGACAGGACGAGCGTGGTTTGCATGATCTGCAGCCGGTGACCATGTATCCAGCCGTTCAAACGGTGCATCGCCGCTTCGGTCTGCTGCGGCGCCGCCCAGTAGCTGAGTAGCGGAATCTCGACGAACAACAGCATCATCAGAGTGAACACGACGAAGGCGCTGAACTGGGTCCCGAGTTCGTTCTTCGATGCCATGATCACAGTGAGCGCTATCGGTCCCTCAATGGGTGGAACGGTCGATCCGAGGCCCACAATAAATGCTGGCCAATGTCCCCCGGATTCCACCATGTTCATGGTCAGCCGCCCCATTCGGGCGACGAAGGACGATTTGGCCGGCTGCGGTGCCAGACTCGGCGCATCGCCGCCGCCGACGGCCACAGGTGTCCCCATCCGTGCACGCTGACGGGCCACCATCACCGCAAAACCAACGAGCGCAAGCATGCCGAAGGCAATTTGAAGGCGACCACCCGCGAAGCCGATCGCGGCCCGCATTTCGTTCATCGAGGCCACCGCGTTCTGGATAACGCCGAGAGCGATGTTCCGGAAAAGCACCAGCACGACGATTCCCACGGTGATACCCGAAAGCATCCCGCCCAGCCAGAACGCGACCAGATTACGGACGGCTTGCCGCCGCGACATCAGGATGGCGGCAAGGCCCAGCCGAGTGGGGTCCATGAACACCCCGATACCCACCATCAGCACGTAAGGCCACACCTTTTGGACGCTACTAGGTAGCGGCGTATCTCGTAGCGGAACTGCGGAATTGAGTGATTTCACTCCGGAATAATTATTCCGCCGGCTACCGCAATTCGACGCAGGTTTAGGACCACCGAGGTCTATCGAGCACCTGAGACCCCGACCCGCGCGGTCTGCTCCAGGAGATCGGCGGCCCTGGCGGCGGCATCTGCGGGTTTGGTCATTCGGGGGGCGATCTCGCGGGCTCTGGCCGCATATCCTTCCGAAAGGATGGAGTGAAGGTCCCTGACCAGCGATTTTCGGGTGACCCTGGTGAGGCGGCGCGCCGCGCCGACCTTCAGAGCCTTCACCTGCGCTCCCCAGATGGGCTGATCGGCGACGTCCCAAAGGACCAGGGTGGGCAGTCCGGCTCGCAGGCTGGCGGCGGTGGTGCCCGCGCCACCGTGATGGACGGCTGCGCGGCAGGTGGGCAGGATCGTCGGGTAGCTGACCTGGCCGACAAGCTTCACAGCATCGCCGTGCGGAGTCGAGTGGGAACCGTCGGCAGAATAAATCAACGCGCGTTCGCCCAGCTCAGCGCACGCCGCGGCGATCATGGCCACTGTTTCGGCGGGCGATTGCACGGGTGTGCTGCCAAAACCGAAATAGATCGGCGGCTTTCCGCAGGCGATCCACGACGCGACGCCATCGTCGGTATCGGCCCCCAGTTCCAGCGTCAGCGCACCCACAAAGGGCCGGGAGGCCCGCTGGCCCGTCCATTCTTCCGCGAGTCCGGGGAAGCAGGCCACGTCGTAAGCCTGGATCTCCAGCGAGCCACGCTCGATCATCCGTTCTCGCGCCGACGCCGTGGCCGGTGGTAGGCCCAGTTCACGGCGTTGCGCGCGCTCCTCCGCCTTGGATATCTGCGCATAGAGCTTCCAGGCCGCCTGCACTGTGGTGCGAATCACCGGCGAGGGCGCCGGAAAAAACGGAAGTCCGATCTGGCCGTTGGGTTGCACGGGGAAGTGATGCAGGCCGGCTACCGGAACGTCGTAGTACTCCGCGACATTGACGACCACGCCGTGGTACGTCTGGCCCGTCATCAGCAGGTCGGCACCATCGGCCAGGGCGGTGAGCGTGCGGCTCATCTCCGCCCAGCCCTCGACGTACAGCTCCTTGAGGGCGCGCGCCACGTTGACCGGGTTCTGGATCTTGAACGCGTTGTGGATGAAGTCGGCGACCGCGACTATCTGTTGGTCCGTGTCCGGCCCGTAGGCGGTTGCGGAAAGTCCAGCCGACTCGACAAACCCAATCATGTTGGGCGGGACCGCCATCCGCACGTCGTGTCCCCGGCGCTGCAACTCAAGGCCAACGCAGGCACAAGGTTCGATGTCGCCGCGAGTGCCGTGGGCTGCCAAGACGAATTTCATTGGCGAACTACAGCCTTCCAACCCGATGCCGCGGAGCGCTTGCTCCGCGGCATCGGCATTCCCTGGCCGGGGAATGAAGAGCTCCGATTGTTACCTGGATACCCGAACTGGTGCTTCCGAGAAGGTGCCCGCCGCGACCCGGCCGAACACGGAGGCCATCGCCTCCGAGTAGCGGGTCACGGACTCCCGGGCTACCGGGTTGTTCGGGAAGAACACCATAAGCGAAATCTCATCAAAAAGCCGGAAAACCGTCATGTACATATAGGCCGGGCTCCTGCCGTCGTTATAGGCAGTGGCATTCACCCCGGTCAATGCGCTTGCGACGACCGCGGAAAGCGGAGGAAGGCCCGCGTCCATGTAGTTCATCATGGTGAACTGCGGTGAAGGTTTCCGCAGCCAGGGGGCCAACTCCAATACCCGGTCGAATGGCACATTCGCGAGCTCTAAATTCTCATCGAAGGACGCCTGAGTGGCACGCGCAGTTTCTTCGAACGAGTTCGGGTCGACCGGTACGGCGAATGGAACCTGGCCGGTGAACCAGCCCACCGTCATGTATTCTTCCGGGCTACTCCGCTTGTCAATCGGAGTCATTCCGTAGTACATTTCCGCGCCGGTCAACTCGTATTGAGCCAGGGCCGCACAGGCAAACAACCCACCGCTAAACCGGGCACCCGCCCGCTGGCAGATGGCCTCGAATTTAGCCGTTTCTTCCTGGCCCAACAGCTTTTCCACGTGGATATCGCCGCCACACGGAATCGACTGATCACCGAGTGGCAGCGGGAAATCGGGCAGAGTCCCGCCGTTGTTCTCGGCAAATTCGATCCACCTGCGCACCTCTGGGGATTCCAGCGTCATGGCCTCGGCGCGGGCGACCTCCCTGCCGCAGAAGCCTTCATGGCTGCCGGTCGGCCCGAGGGCAACGGGCGCCTTGCCTTCGAGGAGGGCGTGGTAGTTCATGATGCACTCCACGTACATCCCGGCGATCAGCATCGGGTCGCAGTGCAGGTGGTCGACCACGGCGAACAGCGAGAAGTACTCGTCGTGCTGGACGACGCCGAACCGGAAGCAATCCCACTGCAGCGGGTCGGGCGTGGACAGGATCAAGTCACGCCATTCGGGCTGCGTCAGCACACCATGTTCGATCGGGGCAAAACGGATATCCCGGGGATTCTTGATGGTGTGGCGAGTGACATTTTTCTCGTCTTTGTATTCGAACCAGCTGTGGTAAGTCCCGTGTCGCTGAAGGTGGGCGTTCAGCACGTAAGTCAAGGTACGGATATCGCAACGGCCGGGCACGTCCCAGGAGCCCATGACGAGGCGCGAATAATCTAGTCCCCGCTCCTTGAACTCGACATATCCACGAAGATGACCGACCTGCATGGAGCTAGGCGGCACCGGGCTTATCGGCGCCTGCTGTGCTTTCGCCAGTGCGGCAGGTGTCGGCTCCCAACAAATGACTGAACCCTGACCCGGGTCCCAGTCGTGAATTGTTCCTACTTCTAGGCCGACTTGCGCGGAACCTCCAGCTATTAACACGTTTCCCTCCTCATATTCCGTCGCGTGTGCTGCAGTCGACTTTGACGTCAGGAACTACCTCACGCAGGTGTAGCTGCGTCCTCTTCTTTCGGTGCCAACTTTGCGTACAGGTGGTCTGCCAGACCCCGCACGGTAGTGATGTCACTCGAGGTGATGCGTATTCCAGTTTCTGCCTCGATGTGGGTGCGCAATTCGAGATTGCCCAGTGAATCGAGGCCATACTCAGAAAGTGTATGGTCCGGATCGATGCTGCGTCGCAAAATGAGACCAATTTGTTCAGAAAGTACCCGGCGCAGCCTCGAAGGCCACTCTTCCAGCGGGAGTTCTTCAAGCTCAGCGAGCAATTTGCCTGTTCCCGGCCGCTTCTGCCCCGCGGACTTGAACATCTCGCCGAACCTGCTGCGTTCCGCGAAGGAGGTCACCCACGGTGTTCCGATCAGCGGGCTGTAGCCCGAGTAGGCGCGGTTGTGGCGCAGCAACTCCTCGAAGGCGTACGCGCCCTCGTCCGGAGTGATCTCGGCGCCGCTGCCTTCCGCAAAACCTGCACCGCGGCCGATCTCGCCCCAGGCTCCCCACGCGATCGCGGTGGCCGGCAGGCCCTGGTCGCGCCGCCAATGGGTGAAGGCGTCCAGCCAGCTATTGGCCGCCGAATAAGCGCCCTGACCCGGCGAGCCCAGTAGAGCGGCCGCCGAGGAGAACGAGCAGAACCAATCCAGCTCGGCAGCCGCGGTGGCCAGGTGCAGGTTCCACGCCCCGTACACCTTTGGTGCCCAGTCCCGGTCGATCAAGTCGTCGGTGATGTTGAGCAGGGTCGCATCCTCGACCACGGCGGCCGCGTGCAGAACGCCGCGCAGCGGAAGCCCGGTTGCGGTTGCCGTTGCCACCAACCGTTCCGCTGTGTCCGCGTCGGCGATGTCGCCGAGCTCCACCACCACGTCGGATCCGATCGCCCCGATGAGTTCGATTGTCTCCAAAGCCTTTTGGGTGGGCTCGGAGCGGGAGCAGAGGACGATCCGGCCGGCGCCGGCTCCACCATTTGCCGAAGCCATCTTCTCCGCCAGGAATAGCCCGAGACCACCCAGGCCGCCGGTGATGATGTAGGAGCCGTCGCGTCGGAAGACCGGCGCCTGCTCGGGTGGTAACACCACGCTGCTGCGCCCGGCCTGCGGGATATCGAGGATGAGCTTGCCGGTGTGCTCGGCCGCGCTCATCACCCGAATCGCGGTGGCCGCGTCGGCAAGTGGGTAATGCGTGCTTTCGGGCATCGGCAGCACGCCCTCGGCGGTCAACCGATACACGGTGCTCAGCAGCTCGCTGACCTGTTTGGGATGGCTGACCGACAGCACTCCCAGGTCGACGCCCCAGAAAGCGAGGTTGCGACGGAACGGAAAGAGGCCGAGCTTGGTGTCGCCGTAGATGTCGCGCTTGCCGATCTCCACGAAGCGCCCGCCCAGCGCCAGCAGCTTGAGCCCGGCGAGTTGCGCGGCACCGGTAACCGAGTTGAGCACGATGTCGACGCCATAGCCGTCGGTGTCGCGGCGGATCTGCTCGGCGAATTCGATGCTGCGGGAGTCGTAGACATGCTCGATGCCCATGCTGCGCAACAAGTCGCGACGCTGCGGGCTGCCGGCGGTGGCGAAGATCTCGGCGCCCGCGGCGCGAGCGATGGCGATCGCGGCCTGGCCCACACCACCGGTTCCAGAGTGAATCAGCACTTTGTCACCGGAGCCGATGCGAGCCAAGTCGTTCAGGCCGTACCAGGCGGTGGCGTGCGCGGTGGTCACCGCCGCGGCTTGGGCGTCGGTCAGGCCCGGCGGCAACGTGGTGGCCAGCTGCGCGTCACAGGTGACGAATGTGGCCCAGCAACCGCTGGGGGACATGCCGCCGACGTGATCGCCGACCTGGTGGTTGGTGACGTCGGGCCCGACAGCCGTCACGACACCGGCGAAATCGGTGCCCAGCTGCGGGAGAATCCCGTCGAGGCTCTGGTAGCGGCCGAACGAGAGCAGTACGTCGGCAAAGTTGATGCTCGACGCGGTCACGGCGACTTCGATCTGGCCGGGACCCGGCGGGACGCGGTCGAAGGCGGCGAACTCCATTGATTGCAGATCGCCAGGAGTGCGGATCTGCATGCGCACCCCGTCGCGTTGGTATTCCGCGATGGTGGTGTGGCGTTCTTCGGGCCGCAGCGGGGCGGGGCACAGCCGGGCGGTGTACCACTCGTCGTTGCGCCAGGCGGTCTCGTCTTCTTCCGACCCGGCAAGCAGCAGTTGCCGTACCAACTGCTCGACGCCGGTCTGCTGGTCAACATCGATGTGGGTGGTGTGCAGGTGGGGGTGCTCGGCACCGATCACCCGGAGCAGGCCGCGGATTCCGCCTTGCTCGAGATTTGGGTGGTCATCGGGCAGCACCGTTTGAGCGTTCCTGGTGATGACACACAGCCGTGGCGTATTGCCGATGATTTCCGGCAATTCGCGGGTGATTCGCACCACATGATGGACGAATTCAGCGCCACGGACCGGCGACCGATCGACGGCGTTTTCAGCCGGGTCGGTCAGCACGACCACACCGGTGAAGGTGCCTCCGGCGATCTGATCGCGCAGTCGCCCGGCCATGGCCGGGTGGTCGGCCTGTAGAGGCCACGACAGGGTTGTGCATTCGGTGTCGTGCAGTTTGAACGCGTCGGTCAATGCCATCAATTCCGATGCCATCAGACCGTTGTCGGAGGTGCTGATCAGCAGCCATGTTCCGGCCTCGGCAGCGGCCACCTCGGGCAGTTCCCGCTGCTGCCATTCGACGGTCAGCAACCGCTCGCCCATCAACCGGGCGCGGTCGTTGCTGGGCGAGAAGCCGGTGCCCATCTGCAGCCCGCGAACAGTCAGCAGGACAGTTCCGTGCTCGTCCAGCACGTCAAGGTCGGCGTCGACGCTCGTGCCCTCGGCCGCGGTAACCCGCGCGTAGCAGTAGCGGGCCGCATGCGCCGTATAGCCGGGGTCGAAGACCCGTAGCTGGCGGACACCGAGCGGCAACAGCAGGCCGCCGTGGCCGGCGTTCGCGACACTGGGATGCGCAGCAACAGACTGGAAGCACGCGTCGAGCAGCGCCGGGTGCACGCAAAAGCTGGTCTGCTGTTTGCGGATCACGCTGGGCAGCCCGATCTCGGCCAGCACTGTGCTGCCGGTTTCCTGGGCGGTGTGAGCAGCGGCCAGGCCCGCGAAAGCGGGGCCGTACTTGATACCGCGCTCATTCAACGCGCCGCGCAGCTCGGAGCCTGCTACCTCGCTCGGGTGTGCCGCCAGCAAGGCAGCGATGTCGTGTGCGGGGGGCTGGGGCTCGTCGTCGGCGGCGCACAGCACCGCGGTGGCGCGGCGAGCGCGGTCCCCGTCCCGATTCGTCTCCACCGCGAACGCGAGGGCGCCGGGTGTCTCTGCGGTTGCGACGAGGCTGACCTCGGTCTCGCCATCGAGAAGCAGCATTTGCTCGAAGCGGACGTCGCGGACTTCGCACGCGTCGCCGAAGACGGTTCGCGCGGCGATCAGTGCCATCTCGCAGTAGGCGGCACCCGGCAGGGCGGCCGCACCATGTACTTGGTGATCGCCCAGCCACGGCAGCGCGTCGGTGCCGATCTCGGCCTGCCAGACGTGCCGCTCCGGTTCCTCGGGCAGGCGCACATGCGGCCCCATCAACGGGTGTACCGCAATGTTGGTGCCGGTTGAGCTCGAACCACCGTCGCGGGTCAAGAACAGTGTCTTGTGCGTCCAGGTGGGCAACGGTGCATCCACCAGCTGCCCGCTGGGGTACAGAACGGAGAAGTCGACGGCGGCACCGGTGGCGTACAAATCGCCGAGTAAGCCACGCATCCCGTGTGGCAGCGGCTGATCGCGCCGCATGGCGGCAAGGGCGGCCGCTGACATGTCGAGGCTTCGGGCGGTCTGGTCTACGGCGTGGGTCAGCAGTGGGTGCGGTGCCAATTCCGCGAAAACCCGGTAGCCGTCTTCCAGCGCGGCTTGCACCGCCGCGGCGAACCGCACCGTGTGCCGCAGATTGTCCACCCAGTAGCCGGCGTCGCAGTAGGGCTCCTCGCGAGGGTCGAACAGGGTCGCGGAGTAGTACGGCACCTCCGGCGTCATCGGGCTGATCTCGTCGAGGGCGTCGTACAGTTCGTCCAGGATCGGGTCGACCTGCGGCGAGTGCGATGCGACGTCGACGGCCACCTCGCTGGCCATCACATCGCGGGCTTGCCACGCCGCAACCATTCCGCGAACGGTCTCAGTTGCGCCGCCGATCACGGTGGACTGCGGAGAGGCCACCACCGCGACCACGGCGTCGTTGACTCCACGTGCCATCAATTCCGAAAGCACCTGCTGGGCAGGCAATTCCACAGAGGCCATTGCGCCAGCGCCGGCGAGGCGGGTCAGCAGTTGCGAGCGGCGGCAAATGACTCGCACCCCGTCTTCGACTGACAGCGCCCCGGCGACCACGGCCGCGGCGGACTCGCCGAGCGAGTGTCCGATAACCGCGCCGGGCTGCACTCCGTATGACTTCATCGTTGCGGCCAATGCCACCTGCATGGCGAACAGGGTCGGCTGCACCCGGTCGATACCCGTCACCTTCTCCGGCGCGGTCAACGACTCGGTCACCGAGAACCCGGACTCGGCGGCGATCAGTGGTTCGATGGTGGCGATGGTTGCGGCGAACACGGGCTCGTTGGCGAGCAGATCGGCGCCCATGGCGGCCCACTGCGAACCCTGGCCGGAGAACACCCACACGGGGCCCTTGTCGTCGCCGCCCGCCGCTTCCTGGTAGGGATGCTCATCGCCGGCGACCTCTCGTAGCGCCTCGACCAGCTCCGGGATGCTGCCGGCCAGTACCGCCGTGCGCACCGGGCGGTGCGCGCGCCGGCGGGCAAGGGTATAGGCCAGACTCGGCGCCGCCAAGTTCGATGCGTTCGCGTCGACCCAGTCGGCGAGTCGTCCAGCGGTGTCCCGCAGCCCGTCGGCCGAACTCGCCGACAGCGGGTAAAGCAGCGCGCCGCCGAGCCCGGGTGTGACGTCCGCGCCGTTGCGCGAAGTGGGCCTGGGGGCTTGCTCGACGATGGCGTGCACGTTGGTTCCGGACATGCCGTACGACGACACCGCTGCCCGGCGTGGCTGGCCATCGTTCGTCGGCCACGGCGTGAGGTCCTGCGCCACAAAGAGGCCCGTTTCGATCTGGGCCATTTCTTCTGGCATTTCGGTGAAGTGCAAGTTTTTCGGCACCACACCGCGCTCTACGGCCAGGATTGCCTTCAGCATCCCGAGTGCACCGGCGGTGGCCTGGGTGTGCCCGAAATTGGTCTTCACGGATCCCAGCACGACGGGGTGGTCTTTCCCGTATATCCCAGCGAGGCTGGCATATTCGAGGGGATCGCCGACGGGGGTGCCGGTGCCGTGCGCCTCGACCATCCCGACGGTGCCGGGGTCCACGTCCGCCGCGGCTAGCGCCGCGCGGTAAACGGCGCTCTGCGCGTCCGCGGACGGCGTCACGATATTCACCGTACGACCGTCTTGGTTGGCGGCGGTGCCACGCACGACCGCCAGAATCCGATCACCGTCGCGCTGCGCGTCGGGCAACCGTTTGAGCAACAGCACTACGCAACCTTCGCCGGACACGAAGCCGTCGGCCTTGATGTCGAACGCATGGCAGGCTCCGGTGCGCGAGAGCATGCCCGCCGCCGACCCGGAAGCGGCCCGCCGCGGTTCCAACTGCACGTAGACGCCGCCGGCCAGGGCGAGGTCAGTTTCGCCGTCGTTCAGGCTGCGGCAGGCCTGGTGGATGGCGAACAAGCCAGAGGAGCAGGCGGTGTCCACGGTGACCGCCGGACCGTGGACACCGAGTGTGTAGGCCACCCGCCCGGACACCATGGACGAGTTGGTACCGGTGTTTCCGTATGGCCCTTCGAGAGCGTGGGCATCGGCGTGCACGAATTCGTAGTCGCAATGCGTCGAGCCCACGAACACGCCGGTGGCTTCGGCAATCGTGTCCCGTGATAGCCCGCCGTGCTCCATCGCTTCCCAGGACGTTTCCAGCAGCAGGCGCTGCTGCGGATCCATGGCGGTGGCTTCCGCTTCACCGATCCCGAAGAAATCGGCATCGAAGTCGGCGACGTCATCCAGGAAAGCGCCCCACTTGCACGACGACATGCCGGGCACACCCGGCTCGGGGTCGTAGTACTCCTCGGCGCTCCAGCGGTCGGCGGGAATCTCGGTGACAAGGTCGTCCCCACGGAGCAGCGCTTCCCAAAACAGGTCAGGGGAGTTGATCCCCCCTGGCAGTCGGCACGCCATCCCTATGACAGCGACCGGGGTAACGCCTGCCCTACCCACCTAGACCCTCACCTCTCCACGCCTGTCCTCAAAGTCCTATCACTGCGGCAACGTCTTATCAGGGCTTCGAGAAACATCGCTGAATTTTTAGTACGAGCCGCGAACTTCACCGCGCACTTACAACTCACCGACCCCCGCAATCGAAGCGAAATTGAGAGCTTGTCGCCGATCAGCAGCGTAGTCGCTTGGCCCCTGCCTCGCGGAAAAATCGTTCGTGCGTACAAAAATTTAACAACGCTCAGATGACTGACAAGTGGATGTCCGGGGTGACCGACTGATCAATCAACATTTTTGGGTCGCCGGGCCAGCGTCACGCTGGCGTCAAAAGCAGTGGTAGACGGGCTTTCGCGCAGGCCAGCTATGGTTTTTGGTGGTGTCAGCGATGAAGCGGGCGAGGCCGCGACGGCGTGGGGACCGGTCGTGGTGCGCCCACGGGTGGTTGGGAATGTAACGGTGCGTTGTCGGTAATGCCGACCGGAATGTTACACAAATCACATAGCTGAAGTGCCTATCCTGGGGGAGCCCAGCCAGACGCTATTAAACGCGCGCCTAACGACGCAGCGCCGGTAATCCACCGGTGCCCTAAATGGGGTCATGATAGGCGGCAACGCGAATCCCCGCGGCGAAACGACCGAACTTCGGCTCGGGTTTCTAGCACGGCGTTCAGCTACACGAATGCGGCGTCGGCGGCCCCGGCGGCCGCAGGGGCACCGCGCCGTCAGAGATTGACGCGGGGAGCGGATTTCAGGTGAACGCGGTCTTTCGGGTGGACGCCGTCTTTCGGGTGGATGTAGTCGGGGCGGTGAACGCTGTGGCTGTGCCGCGCCGCGGCGGTCTGCGCGATGCTGCGGCCCTCGGCGGCCCGCACATAGACGGATTTCATCGCGGCCAAGTACCGCGTCACGGAGTCGTGAGCGACCGGGTTGTTCGGAAGAAACACCGTCACCGAGGTCTCGTCGGGAAGCCGATTGACCCACAGGCACACGCGCGCAGGGATGCCGCCGTCCTCGTACACGCCGGCGTTCAACCGATCCAATTCCATTGTCACGAAAGCGGATAGCGGAGCGACACCGGCGTCAAGGAAGGACAGCACGGGAAAGCCCGCCTGAGTCTGCGGCTTCTCCAGCCATGGGGCCAGCTCCAGGACCCGTTCGAACGGTACATTCGCCAGTTCCACACCCGCGTCGTAGGACGCTTGCGCGGCGCTGACTGTTTCGGCGAACGACGGGTGGATCGGGATGGTCAGCGGAACGTGGCCGACGAACCAGCCGGTCGTGATGAACTCCGCGGAACTCGTGCGGGTGTCGATTGGCGTGATCCCGTAATACGTTTCGGTTCCTGTCAATTCGTGCTCGGTGAGGGCACCACAGGCGAACACCCCGCCGGAAAAACGGGCACCCGCGCGGACGCATGCGGCTTCGAACTGTGCGGTTTGCGTGGCGTTCAGCAGCTGCAACGTGCGCAGTTCGCCACCGCAGGGCGTCTCGCCGGGCGACACCGTGATGTCACCGAGTGGCAACGCGAAGGGGGGAAGCGCTCCGGAGTTGTTCTCGAAGAACTCGATCCAGGCGGCGATCTGTGGGGATTCCAGCGTCAACGAAGACGTGTACTCGCGTTCCCGCACGCAATGAGCGTCGTAGCTGCCGGCGTCGGGCAGCGCGATGGGAGCGCCGCCGGCCATCAGCGCGCCGTACATGGCCTGGATCTCGCCGAATACCCCATAGATGAACATCGCGTCGACGTGCAGGTGGTCAACGCTGACACAGACGGTGAAGTGGTCATCACGCTGAATAATCGCGAACCGGAAGCAATCCCACTCCAACGGGCTCGGCGTGGCCAGAATGTAGTCCTGCCATTCTTTGGCGGTCAGCTCGCCGACAGCAACCGGAACCAGTTCGATATCGAGCGGATCCTGCATGGTGCGCCGGATGACGTCGCCGCGATCGTCGAATTCAAACCGGCTCCGGTAGGTGTCGTGGCGGCGCAGGTAAGAATTGACGACATAGGTCATCGCGCGAGCGTCGCACTGTCCGGGAATATCCCAGGCGGCAATGCACAGCCGTGACATGTTGAGGCCGCGGTCCAAGTGATCGCGATAATTGCGGATGTGGCGGGCCTGGATATAGCTGGGCGGAACGTCGCTTACCGGAGCTTGCTGGGCTTTCTCCAGCGATGCTGACGAGAAGCGCCATTGCACGACTGAACCTGGGGCCGGCACCCAATTGTCGACGGTTGCCAGCGTCACCTTGCCAACTGCGACCATTTCGCTCCTTCGCGGGACACCCCAGGCGGTCCTGAAATGCCTCTTCAGAACTCATTCAATCCTTTGGTGACGCGTCAGTGCGTCGCCGCAGCTCTCTCAACGGGTGCCAGCCTCTGGCACAGGTGATCCGCCAAGCCCCGGACAGTGGTGACGTCGGTGGAGCCGCAGCGTATCCCGGTTTCAGTCTCTATCCGCGTACGAAGCTCGAGATTACCTAATGAATCGAGTCCGTACTCGGAAAGTGGCCGATCTGGATCGACGGTGCGGCGCAGAATCAGGCCGACCTGTTCGGCAATCAGACGCCGCAGCAGGGTGGGCCATTCATCGACGGGGAGTTCCATGAGTTCGGCACGGAATTTGCTATTGTCCGGCCGATTTTGTCCGGTGGATCGAAATACCTCGGCGAATTGGCTTCGTTGGGCCAATGCGGTTAGCCACGGTGAACCGACAATCGGGGCATAGCCGCTGTAGGCACGGTTGTGCCGCAACATCGCCTCGAACGCATAGCCGCCCTCGTCGGGGTCGATCATGGTGGTGCCGCCGCCGTCGGCGAGGCCCGCGCCCCGGCCGATCTCTGCCCAGGCTCCCCAGGCGATCGCGGTGGCCGGCAGGCCTTGCGCCCGTCGCCAGTGGGTGAATCCGTCCAGCCAGCTGTTGGCGGCGGCATAGGCGCCCTGGCCGGGGGAACCGAGCAGCGCGGCCGCCGAGGAGAACGAGCAGAACCAGTCCAGCGGCTGGGTCTCGGTGGCCCGGTGCAGATTCCACGCACCGTGGACTTTCGGTGCCCAGTCGCGTTCGATCAACTCGTCGGTGATGTTGGTCAAGGTGGCGTCCTCGACCACCGCGGCGGCGTGCAGGACACCCCGCACCGGAAGCCCGCTGGCGGCTGCCGCCGCGACCAACCGCTGCGCGGTGTCCGGGTTGGCGATGTCGCCGCACTCGACCACGATGTCGGCTCCGGTGGCCCGGACGAGTTCGATTGTCTCCAGCGCCCGTTGATTGGGCGCGGAGCGGGAGCTGAGCACGATCCGGCCGGCGCCACTCGCGGCCATCTTCTCGGCCAGAAACAATCCGAGCCCGCCGAGCCCGCCGGTGATGATGTAGGAGCCGTCGGGGCGGAACACCTCGACCTGCTCGGGCGGCAGCACCACGGTGCTTTGGCCCGTGTGCGGGATATCGAGGATGAGCTTGCCGGTGTGCTGGGCAGCGCTCATCAGCCGAATTGCGTTGGCCGCCTCGTCAAGTGGGTAACGTGTGCTCTCGGGCATCGGCAACACACCTTCGGCGGTCAGCCGGTACACGGTGGTCAACAATTCCCGCGTTTCGGCGGGGTGAGTCATCGACATCAACCCCAGGTCGATTGCGTGGAACGTGAGGTTTCGCCGGAACGGGAACAGCCCCAGCTTGGTGTCGCCGTAGATGTCGCGCTTGCCGATCTCGATGAAGCGCCCGCCGAACGACAACAGGTTGATGCCGGCGCTTTGGGCCGCGCCGGTCAGCGAGTTGAGCACGATGTCGACGCCATAGCCGTCGGTGTCGTCGCGGATCCGGTCTGCGAACTCGACGCTGCGCGAGTCGTAGACATGATCGATACCCATGTCGCGTAACAGTTCCCGGCGCTGCGCGCTTCCGGCGGTGGCGTAGATGTCGGCACCCGCGGCGTGGGCGATGGCTATTGCGGCCTGGCCGACGCCGCCGGTTGCGGAGTGGATCAGCACCTTGTCGCCGGCTTTGATGCGAGCCAGATCATTGAGGCCGTACCAGGCGGTGGCGTGCGCGGTGGTCACCGCCGCGGCCTGGGCGTCGGTCAGGCCCGCCGGCAGCGTGGCGGCCAGGCGGGCGTCGCAGGTGACAAAGGAGCCCCAACAGCCACCGGGAGACATGCCGCCGACGTGCTCACCGATCTGATGTTCGGTGACATCGGGTCCGACGGCCGTCACCACGCCGGCGAAATCGCTACCCAACCGCGGCAGCAGCCCGTCGAAGGACGGATAGCGCCCGAAGGCGACCAGGACGTCGGCGAAGTTGATGCTGGACGCGCTGACCGCGACCTCGATCTGCCCGGGACCCGGCGCAACTCGTTGGGCGGCAGCCAGTTCCATGGTTTGCAGGTCACCGGGCGTCCGGATCTGCAGGCGCTGAGCGTCGTTCGTGTGGTCCAGCACGGTGGTGTTGCGCTCTTCGGGCCGCAGCGGAGCCGGACACAACCGGGCGGTGTACCACTGGTTGGCCCGCCAGGCGGTCTCGTCTTCTTCGGAGCCGGCCAGCAACTGGCGCGCCAGCTGCTCGGGGTCGGTCTGCGCGTCGATGTCGATGTGGGTGGTGCGCAGGTAGGGGTGCTCGGCGCCGATCACCCGCAGCAGCCCGCGCAGCCCGGCCTGCTCCAAGTTGGCGCAGTCGTCGGACAGCACCGTTTGCGCACCCCTGGTCAGCGCGTACAGCCGGGGCGCCTCGCCCGAGACTTCCGGCAGCTCCCGCGCGATCCGCACCACGTGCCGGACGTAACCGCTGTCCAGGCTGTCCCTGGCCCGCCGGACATCGGGGTCGGCGCGGTTTGGCGGCGCCAGCATCACCACGCCGGTAAACCCACCGTCGTCGAGCTGAGCGCGCAGCCGCTCGGCATTGGCCGAGTGGTCGGCATGCCGAGACCAGTGCATGGTTGTGCATTCCGCCCCGTGCAGCTGCAGTGCGTGGGTCAAATCCGCAACCAGCGGGTCCGGCGCATCTGGCCGGGCATCGGATAATCCGATCAGCAGCCAAGCGCCCGCTTCCAGGTTCTTCTCGGTGTCTTGTTCGGGCAGCTCACGCTGTTGCCATTCGATGGTCAGCAGCCGCTCGCCCAGCTGACGATCGCGGTCCGCGCGCTCGGAGAAGCCGGTGCCCATCGTCAGCCCGCGCACCACCAGCAGCACGGTGCCGTGCTCGTCCAGCACGTCGATGTCGGCCTCGACGTCGGCGCCGCCCGCGGTCACCCGGGTGTAGCAGTAACGGGCATTGCGAGTGGAACCGTAGGCGCGCAGCCGCTGCACACCCAACGGCAGCAGCAGGCCGCCGTTACCCACCATCTGGACCGCGGGATGCACCGCAACGGACTGGAAACAGGCGTCCAACAGTGCCGGATGCACCCCGTAGCTGCCTTGTTGCGTGCGGATCGAACTCGGCAGACCGACCTCGGCCAGCACCGCGCCAACCGTGCCTTCCGCGACATGCGCGGCGGCCAGGCCGGTGAATGCCGGACCGAACTGAATTCCGCGCTGGTCGAACCAGTCCCGCAGCTCAGCTCCTTCGTGGCGGCACGGATGGGCTGAAAGCAGGGCGGCGATATCCCGGGCCGGCGGCACCGATTCGTCTGCTGGTGCGGCGTGCAGCACGGCCGAGGCCCGCCGGACCTTTTCGCCTTGCCGGCCGGTCTCTACGACGAACGGGGCGAAACCGGGAGCCGCGACCGACGCGGCAGCACCGACGGTGGTTTCGTCGTCCAGCAGCAGCAACTCCTCGAAGCGCATATCGCGCACTTCGGACGCGTCGCCGAGGACGGTCCGGGCCGCCGACAAGGCCATCTCGCAGTAGGCGGCGCCGGGCAGCGCGGCCACGTTGTGGATCTGGTGGTCGCCCAGCCACGGCAGTACCGCGGTGCCGACATCGGCCTGCCAGGCGTGCCGCTCCGGCTCCTCTATGAGCCGCACGTGCGAGCCCAACAACGGGTGCACCGCAACGGTATTGGCGGCGTGCGAGCCCCGGCCCGCGCCGTCCGGTTCGAGCAGCAGCCGGCGTTTGGTCCATGCCGGTAGCGGAGCGTCCACCAGGTGGCCGGTGGGGTAGAGCGCCGAGAAGTCCACCGCGGCGCCCGCGCTGTGCAGATCGGCCAGCAGCCCGCGCAGCCCGTGCGGCAACGGTTGCTCGCGCCGCATGGCCGGTATCGCGGCGACGGGTATGTCGAGGCTCGAGGCGGTCTGCTCGACGGCGCGAGTCAACAGCGGGTGCGGTGACAGCTCGCCGAATACCCGGAACCCGTCTTCGAGGGCCGCCTGGACCGCCGCGGAGAACCGCACGGTGTGCCGCAGGTTGTCCACCCAGTACCGGGCATCGCAGGTGGGCCGATCGCGCGGGTCGAACGCGGTCGCGGAGTAGTAGGGCACCCCGGGCAGCCATCGGTGCGACGTCGGCCAGCGTCCGGGCCAGTTCGTCCAGGATCGGGTCGACCTGCGCGCTGTGCGAGGCCAGGTCGACGGCCACCTCGCGGGCCATGATGTCGCGCGCTTCCCACGCCCGGACGAGGTCGCGCACGGTTCGCGTGGCGCCGCCGATCACGGTGGATTGCGGCGAGACCACCACGGCCACCACGACGTCTTTGACGCCGTGACTGCTCAGCTCCTCGTGGACCTGCTGGGCGGGCAGTTCCACCGACGCCATCGCGCCGGAACCGGCGATCGTGGACATCAGCCGCGAACGGCGGCACACCACGCGCACCCCGTCGTCCAGGGACAGCGCCCCGGCGACAACCGCCGCCGCCACCTCGCCCAGTGAGTGGCCGATGACCGCGCCGGGGTGGGCGCCGGCGGACTTCATGGTGGCCGCCAACGCGACCTGCATGGCGAACAGCGTCGGCTGTATCCGGTCGATACCGGTCACCACGTCGGGCGCCGTCAACGCTTCGGTCACCGAAAACCCTGATTCCCGGGCGATGAGCGGCTCGATTTCGGCGATGGTCGCGGCGAACGCGGGTTCATTGGCGAGCAGCCCGGCGCCCATCGAAACCCATTGCGAGCCTTGGCCGGAGAACACCCAGACCGGCCCACGATCGTCTTGGCCCACCGCCGGTTGGTACGGGGTGTCACCGTCGGCGACCGCGCGCAGGGCCTCGACCAGCTCGGTGTTGTCGGCGGCAAGCACGCCGGTGCGTACCGGCCGATACCCACGGCGGCGGGCCAGCGTGTACGCCAGGTCCAGGGTGGCCACCGGGCCGGAATCGGTGCGGCCGTCGATCCAGTCGGCCAGCCGGCCCGAGGTCTGGCGCAGCGCCTCCGAAGAGGTGGCCGACAGCGCAAACAACAGCGGGGCGGCCGGTTCGACCGGCGCCGCCCCGTTGCGCCGCGCACTGATCTGCGGGGCTTGCTCGAGAACCGCGTGCACGTTGGTGCCCGACATTCCGTACGAAGACACCGCCGCCCGCCGAGGCGCCCCGTCGTCCTGGCCCGGCCACGGTATAACCTGTTGCGGCACAAAGAGTTCGGTCTTGATCCGGGCAAGCTCGTCGGGCAGCCGGGTGTGGTGCACCATCGGCGGCACAACGCCGTGCTGCAGCGACAGGACCGCCTTGATGATGCCCACCGTTCCGGCGGCGGCCTCGGTATGGCCCAGATTGCTCTTTGCCGAACCGAGGGCACAGGCTCGGTCGATGCCGTAAACCTGTGCCAGGCTGGCGAATTCGATCGGATCGCCAACCGGGGTTCCGGTGCCGTGCGCCTCGATCATGCCGACGGTGTTGGGGTCCACGCCGGCGACCTCCAACGTCGCTCGGTACGACGCCACCTGCGCGTCCAGGGAGGGAGTCGAAATGGTCTCGGTGCGACCGTCTTGATTCGTTGCCGTTCCGCGCAGCACCGCAAGGACGCGGTCGCCGTCGCGCACCGCGTCGGGCAGCCTTTTGAGCATCACGACCGCGCAGCCCTCGGAACGGACGAATCCGTCGGCGCCGACGTCGAATGTGTGGCAGCGCCCGGTGGGGGACAGCATGCCCTGTGCCGAGGCTGACACGTACGTACGCGGTTCCAGCATGACCATGGCGCCGCCGGCCAGGGCGAGGTCGCTTTCACCCTCGTGCAGGCTGCGGCAAGCCAGGTGCACCGCAAGCAGACTCGAGGAACACCCGGTGTCCACGGTCATGGCGGGGCCGCGCAGTCCCATCGCGTACGACACCCGCCCGGAGGCCATGCTGAACGCGGTTCCGGTGAACCCGTACGCGCCGTCGAGGGCACCCGCGTCGCTGGTGACAAACGCGTAATCCTCGTGGCAGACGCCGACGAAAACCCCCGTCAGCGAGCCGGACAGCGATTTCGGTGCGACGCCGGCGTGCTCTGCGGCTTCCCACGACGTCTCCAGCAGCAACCGGTGCTGTGGATCGATCGCGATGGCTTCGCGCTCGTTGATGGCAAAGAACTCGGGATCGAAGTCCGCGACGCCGTCGATGAACCCACCCCAGCGCGACACCGTCCGACCCGGCACACCCGGCTCGGGGTCGTAGTACTCGTCGGCATCCCAGCGATCGGCGGGGATTTCGGTAATCAGATCTTCGCCCCGCAGCAGCGCTTCCCAGAAGCGGTCAGGGGAGTCGATTCCCATGGGCAGCCGACATGCCATGCCGATGACAGCAACCGGCGTAACAGGCGTCGTCTTGTCCACGCTTCCTACCTCTTCGTGCGGGTACCTATCGCGGCGACACCGCGATATCGCACCCGAGTAACCCAAGCGAAACGTTCAAGCCGATCTCCAAAAACCGACAATGAACAGCAGGTTAGCCTAGCTTGGATCGGTTATCCGCATGGGCGAATCGGTGCGGACGTAGTAAAGGTCACCAGGTTGCGCGAGGGTTGCGCAAGGGTTGCGCGAGCAGACGCAAAGGCCCCCAAAACGGCCCGTTTTTGGGGGCCTTTGCGTCTGCTCGCGCACACAGTTAGCGTCGGGAAATGCGAACCAGGGTCGCCGAAATGCTCGGTGTGGAGTTTCCCATCTGCGCTTTCAGTCACTGCCGCGACGTCGTGGCCGCGGTGTCCAACGCCGGCGGGTTCGGCATCCTGGGCGCGGTGGCGCACAGTCCCGAACGCCTCCGCAGCGAGCTGGCGTGGATCGACGAGGAGACGGGCGGAAAGCCGTATGGACTCGACCTGCTGTTGCCGCCCAAGTACGTCGGCGCCGAGGAAGGTGGGATCGATGCCAAGCAGGCCCGGTCGCTGCTCCCCGCGGAACACCTGGCATTCGTCGACGACTTGCTCGCCCGCTACGGCATCGCGGCGCCCACCGGGCCGCCGCGCAATTCGCCCGCGGGCGGGCTCAACATCTCGCCCAAGGGCTACGAGCCGTTGGTGGAAGTGGCCTTCGCGCATAATATTCGGCTGATCGCCAGCGCACTCGGGTCGCCGCCGAGGGACCTCGTCGAGCGTGCCCACGACCACGATGTGCTGGTGGCCGCGCTGGCCGGCAAAACGGAACATGCGCGTCGGCACGCGGCGGCCGGCGTCGATTTGATCGTCGCGCAGGGCACCGAGGCCGGCGGCCACACCGGTGAGGTTGCGACCATGGTCTTGGTGCCCGAAGTGGTCGACGCGGTCGCGCCCGTGCCGGTGCTGGCAGCCGGGGGCATCGCCCGTGGTCGCCAGATCGCCGCGGCCCTGGCCCTGGGAGCCGAGGGCGTGTGGTGCGGTTCGGTATGGCTGACCACCGAAGAGGCCGAGACATCGCCCGCGGTCAAGGACAAGTTCCTGGCCGCCAGCTCCTCGGACACGGTGCGGTCCCGGTCGCTGACGGGCAAGCCGGCGCGGATGCTGCGCACCGCCTGGACCGACGAGTGGGACGGGCCCGACAGCCCCGGCCCCCTCGGCATGCCACTACAGACCGCGCTGGTCAGCGAATCGCAGGTGCGGATCAGCCAGGCCGCCGGTCAGCCGGGCGCCCGCGAGCTGGCCACCTATTTCGTCGGGCAGGTCGTCGGTTCGCTCGACCGGGTCCGGCCGACGCGCGCCGTGGTGCTGGACATGGTCGAGGAGTTCATCGACACCATCGGGCGCCTGGAGGCGCTGGTCGAGAAGTGAGCCGAGAGGTGACCGGGCCGCGTAGCGAAAATATAAAGATTGGGTGACACGGCGCGAATCGGTTTGACCCCGAGCACACCCGTCGTGCATCATCGATCGGACAGGCACCTCGTTAGGTGAGGCGTCCACACGAATACAGGCCACTGACCCCGAACGTCGAAAGACGCCCCGGGTCAGGACAGCTCCTCCCGGCTTAAGGGTTGAGCCCAGGTGGCTTCCGGATGACCGGATCACGTCGTGTGGTGCCAAAGCTCTGACGAGTGGGGTGCGGTTTTCCGGCATTTGCCGGATTCTGTACTCCTTTGCTGCGTGTAGATCGTGCGGACAACCGCGCGCATCGTGACCGTTGAGGAGGTGAGGGACGCATGAGTTCCAGCGATAGTCCGGGTCGAGATCCGGGTCATGTTTTGTCCCAATCCGTTCTCCGGCGCGACGGTCTTCGCTAAGTCGCCATAACGCTAATTGGCTTACCGCCAAGCGTTTTCGGATCAGAATCGGTACGGGACGAGACACCCAAGTCCATTTGGAAGTGTTCGTTTTGAATTCCGTCAGGAGTCGATCATGACCGCAGCTCTGCAGCACGAAGTAGGAGCCGTAGCGCCCGCCCGCAAGTTGCGGATAGTGCGCGACACAGACCGCGCCGAGGCCCCCGCGCCCAACAACGTGATTCGCCGCATCGGCAACCAGATTTTCGTCCCCGGTGGCGACCCACTGCTGGACGGCACCGCCCGCTTGCTGAGCATTCCGGTGCGGCACGTGTACGCGGCGCTGTGGCGTGTCGGGGTCCTCGAAGTCCAAGGCTAGAATCCACCTAACGGCATCGATCCGGCTATCACCGGGAAGCCTTCGGAAGAACAGCCAGTCGGCTCAGTAGAACCGAACGGGTGGGCCCGTCACAGCCTCCCAAGAGCGGTCGCGCAGTGAGCGCGGCAAGCGGGGTGGTACCGCGGCGCTCGCGCAGATTGCGCGTCGTCGTCCCCATTGGCATGACGTGCCGAAAGGCACGCTCGCACGGGAGACGACGCGCAAGTGACCGACAACGCCTATCCGAAGCTGGCCGCGGGGGCCCCCGACTTCCCGGCGCTCGAGGTCGAGGTTCTCGATTACTGGGCGGCAGACGACACCTTCCGGGCCAGCATTGAGCGCCGCGACGGCGCCCCCGAATACGTGTTCTACGACGGGCCACCGTTCGCCAACGGCCTCCCGCATTACGGCCACCTGCTGACCGGCTATGTGAAAGACATCGTCCCGCGGTACCGCACCATGCGCGGCTACAAGGTGGAGCGCCGCTTCGGCTGGGATACCCACGGGTTGCCGGCCGAACTGGAAGTCGAGCGTCAGCTGGGCATCACCGACAAATCCCAGATCGACGATATGGGGATCGCCGCGTTCAACGATGCGTGTCGCGAGTCGGTCTTGCGTTACACCGATGAGTGGCAGGCGTATGTCACGCGGCAGGCGCGCTGGGTCGACTTCGAAAATGATTACAAGACGCTGGATCCCACCTACATGGAGTCGGTGATCTGGGCGTTCAAACAGCTGTGGGACAAGGGCCTGGCGTACGAGGGCTACCGGGTGTTGCCATATTGCTGGCGCGACGAAACCCCGTTGTCCAATCACGAGCTACGGATGGACGACGACGTCTATCGAAGCCGGCAAGACCCGGCGGTGACGGTGGGCTTCCAGGTGGTCGGCGGCCAGTTGGATGGCGCCTACCTGCTGGTGTGGACGACGACGCCGTGGACATTGCCGTCGAACCTTGCGGTGGCGGTCAATCCGGACGTGGAGTATGTCCAGGTCAGGGCAGGTGATCATCGTTTCGTGCTGGCCGAGGCGCGGGTGGTCGCCTACGCGCGGGAATTAGGTGAACGGCCCGAGGTAGTCGGCACCTACCGCGGCGCCGATCTGCTGGGCACGCGCTACCTGCCGCCCTTCCCGTATTTCGTGGACACCGCCAACGCATTCCAGGTGCTGCCCGCCGAATTCGTGACCACCGACGACGGCACCGGGATCGTGCACATGGCGCCGGCCTACGGCGAGGACGACATGGCCACCACCGATCCGTTCGGGATCGTGCCGGTTACCCCGGTCGACGCCAAGGGCCGGTTCGACGCCACCGTCCCGGATTACCAGGGGCAGCGCGTCTTCGACGCCAACGCCCAGATCATCCGCGACCTGAAGAACCAGAGCGGGCCCGTCGCGGCCAACGGCGCGGTGTTGCTCCGCCACGAAACCTATGAGCACCCGTACCCGCACTGCTGGCGCTGCCGCAATCCGCTGATCTACCGGGCGGTGTCGTCGTGGTTCATCACGGTCACCGAATTCCGGGACCGGATGGTCGAACTCAACCAGCAGATCACCTGGTATCCGGAACACGTCAAGGACGGCCAGTTCGGTAAATGGCTGCAGGGTGCGCGCGATTGGTCGATCTCGCGAAACCGGTACTGGGGCACCCCGATACCGGTGTGGAAGTCCGATGACCCGGCCTACCCGCGCGTCGACGCCTACGGCAGTCTCGACGAACTCGAGCGCGACTTCGGTTTGCGCCCAACCAATTTGCACCGGCCCTACATCGATGAGTTGACCCGGCCCAACCCCGATGACCCTACCGGGCGCAGCACGATGCGGCGGATTCCCGACGTGTTCGACGTGTGGTTCGACTCGGGCTCCATGCCGTATGCGCAGGTGCACTACCCGTTCGAGAATGCGGATTGGTTCGACAGTCACTACCCGGGCGACTTCATCGTCGAGTACATCGGCCAGACCCGTGGCTGGTTCTACACGCTGCATGTGCTGGCGACCGCGCTCTTCGACCGGCCGGCGTTCAAAACCTGTGTGGCGCACGGGATCGTGCTCGGTTCGGACGGCCAGAAGATGAGCAAGTCGCTGCGCAACTACCCCGACGTCAATGAGGTGTTCGACCGCGACGGCTCCGATGCAATGCGGTGGTTCCTGATGGCGTCGCCGATCCTGCGCGGCGGCAACCTGATCGTCACCGAACAGGGCATCCGCGACGGCGTGCGGCAGGTTCTGTTGCCGTTGTGGAACGCGTACACCTTCCTGGTGCTGTACGCGCCGAAAGTCGGTACCTGGCGCACGAATTCGGCGCACGTGCTGGACCGCTACATTCTGGCCAAGCTCGCCGTGCTGCGCGACGACCTCAGCCAGTCGATGGAGGTTTGCGACATCTCCGGAGCGTGTGAACAGCTGCGGCAGTTCACCGATGCGTTGACGAACTGGTATGTGCGACGATCGCGTTCGCGGTTCTGGGAGGAGGATGTCGATGCGATCGACACCCTGCACACGGTGCTGGAGGTTACCTCCAGGCTGGCCGCGCCCCTGCTGCCGTTGATCACCGAGTTCATCTGGCGCGGCCTGACCGGCGAGCGGTCGGTGCACCTGACCGATTGGCCGCAAGCCGGGGAGTTGCCGGCGGACGTTGGCCTGGTTGCTGCGATGGATCAGGTCCGCGAGGTTTGTTCGGCCGCGTCGTCGCTGCGCAAGGCCAAGAAGCTGCGGGTGCGTCTACCGCTGCCGAAATTGACGGTGGCGGTGGAGAATCCGCAGAGCCTGGAGCCGTTCGTGGACCTGATCGCGGACGAGCTCAACGTCAAAAGCGTCGAACTGACCGACGCGATCGACACCTATGGCAGGTTCGAACTGACCGTCAACGCCCGGGTTGCCGGGCCGCGGCTGGGCAAGGATGTGCAGGCCGCGATCAAGGCCGTCAAGGCCGGCCAGGGCGTCGTCAACCCGGACGGCACGCTGACCGCGGGGCCTGCGGTACTGCAGCCGGAGGAATACAGCTCGCGGCTGGTGGCCGCCGACCCGGAACTCACCGCGGCGCTGCCCGCCGGGGCGGGCCTGGTAGTGCTGGATGGCACGGTGACGCCCGAACTTGAGGCCGAGGGGTGGGCCAAGGACCGCATTCGCGAGCTGCAGGAGCTGCGCAAGTCGAGCGGGCTCGACGTGTCGGATCGCATCCGCGTGGTGATGTCGGTGCCCGCCGAGCGTGCGGACTGGGCTTCGGTCCATCGCGACCTCATCGCCGGCGAGATCCTGGCCACCAGCTTCGAGTTCGGCGAGCCGGGCCCGGGCGGCGTCGAGATCGGCGACGGCGTGCGGGTCAGTATTTCCAAATCCTGACCGCGAGAGTGCAACTGGCGACACATTTCCCGAGTAGACCCGTCGGTAGTTGCACTCTCGCGGCATGTCGGAGGGTGGTGGCACCCTGCGACCGTGAGCACAGCACCATTTGTCGGCACTGAGGCCGTACGCGCGGGCGCATGGACGGAGCGTGAGTTGCGGCGTTCCTGCACGCGGATCTATCGCAACGTTTACCAACGGCGTGGCAGCAATCTGACCGCGAAGGACCGGGCCGTGGCCGCTTGGTTGTGGGCGGGGAAAGAAGCAGTAGTGGCCGGCACCTCCGCGGCCGCGCTGTTAGGCGCGGAGTGGGTCGACGCTCACGCGCCGGCTGAACTGATCACCGATCGCAAGCGGCCGCCGCCATTGATCGTCGCGCGCGACGAGACATTGCTTGCGGGGGAGAACGTGCTGGTCGATGGTGTTCCGGTCACCTCGTCTGCGCGCACCGCGTTCGACCTAGGACGGCGACCGGGGCTGACGGCGGCAGTCATCCGGATCGACGCTCTGGCGCGCGCCACCGGTGTCTGCGCCGAGGATGTCTACCCCCTGATGGCGCGTCACCGCGGCGCCAGGGGCATGAAGCAGCTGCGGCGTGTGCTCCCTCTCGTCGATGCGGGTGCGGAATCGCCGCAGGAGACCAGAACCAGGCTCGTGCTGATTCGCGGCGGCCTGCCCAGGCCGCAGCCGCAGATCGTGGTGCGCAATATGTGGGGCGCCGTGGTGGCCCGCATCGACATGGGTTGGGAAGAGTGGCTCGTTGGCGTTGAATACGACGGCCCGCAACATTGGACCGACCCGCAGATCCGCGCCAACGACATCGACCGCACGGCCGAACTCGAGCGACGCGGATGGCGACTGGTCCGGGTCAGCGCGGACCTACTACGCAACCGGCCAGACGTCATCGTCGACCGGGCGCGGAATGCTCTCTTGGCCTCGGGCTGCCCGCTCATATAGCGCCGCGAGAGTGCAACTAGCGACGCGTTTCTCGAGAAGGCCCGTCGGTAGTTGCACTCTCGCGGTGAAGGATTAGCGCTTGAGCGCGCGCCAGCGCAGTCTGCCGCCGCGGACTTCGACATCGACGTCATCAAATCCCACCGCGCGCAACCGGTCCGGGAGCGTCTCCGGTGGCACCGTGTTGCAGATGTCGCGGATGTGCAGGAGCCGGAACCGCAACGACGCCACGCTGTCGCTGCCGGCGAAGACGCCGCCGGGCCGAAGCACCCGGAAAGCCTCGGCGAATAGTGCGTCCTGTAGTTCCACGGTCGGGACGTGGTGCAGCATCGTGAACGACACCACCGAGCTGAACTCGTCGGCCGGCAATCCGGTCTTGGTGGCGTCGCCGTTGATGATGCGGGCCCGGTCGCCGTACAAGTGCTCCAGCCGCTGCGCCATCGGGGTATCGAGCTCCACCGAGGTGAGCTTCGGCGTCTGGTCGACCAGCACCCGCAGGATGGCGCCGTAGCCGGGTCCGATCTCGAGGGTGTTGTCGCCCAGGTCGACATCGGCCAGCACCCACGGCAGCAGCTCGTCTTCAACTTGCTTGGCCCAGCGATCCGAGCTGCAGCACAACTTGTGCGCAAGGTTCATCGCCATAGATTCAGCCTAGCCACCGTCGCCGCTGGTGCCGCCCCTAGCTTCAACGGAGTTGTCACCTACCTAGACAATGGCGGAACCACCACGGAGTTGCGATCGCCGGGGGTCCCGGCGACTGGGCTCGCATATGAAATAGCACCCTTATAGCACCGCGAGAGTGCAACTAGCCACACGTATCGCGAGTGACAGCGTCGGTAGTTGCACTCTCGCGGGGCAACAGACCAGCATCGACAGCGTGGAGTCCCGCTGGGTGCTGCACCTGGACATGGACGCGTTCTTCGCCTCCGTCGAACAACTCACCCGACCGACCCTGAGGGGTCGGCCGGTGCTGGTCGGTGGGCTGGGCGGCCGGGGCGTGGTGGCCGGCGCGAGCTACGAGGCGCGGGTATTCGGCGCCCGGAGCGCCATGCCGATGCATCAGGCCCGCCGGCAGATCGGCGTGACCGCGGTGGTGTTGCCCCCGCGCGGCATGGTCTACGGGGTGGCCAGTCGCCGGGTGTTCGACAGCGTCCGCGGCGTGCTGCCCATCCTCGAGCAGCTGTCCTTCGACGAGGCTTTCGGGGAGCCGGTCCAGCTTGCCGGGGCGTCGGCCCCCGATGTCGAGGCGTTCTGCGAGGACCTGCGCCGACGGGTGCGCGACGAGACCGGCCTGATCGCTTCGGTCGGCGCGGGTTCGGGCAAGCAGATCGCCAAGATCGCCTCCGGCCTGGCCAAACCCGACGGGATACGGGTGGTCAGCCGCACCGAGGAACAACTCCTGCTCGGCGGCCTGCCGGTGCGCAAGCTCTGGGGCATCGGCCCGGTCGCCGAGGAGAAGTTGAATCGCCTGGGCATCGAGACCGTCGGGCAGCTGGCGGCGCTCAGCGACGCGGAGGCGGCCAACATCCTGGGCGCGACAATCGGGCCGGCGCTGCACCGGCTGGCCCGCGGCATCGACGACCGCCCGGTGGCCGAACGCGCCGAAGCCAAGCAGATCAGCGCCGAGTCCACCTTCGCGGTCGATCTGACCACCCTTGACCAGTTACTAAAGGCGATCGACCCGATCGCCGAGCACGCACACCAACGGCTGCTCAGAGACGGCCGCGGCGCACGCACCGTCACGGTGAAGCTGAAGAAGTCCGACATGAGCACGCTGACCCGCTCGGCGACGCTGCCCTACGCGACGACCGAGCCCGGTGCGCTGACGGCGGTGGCCCGGCGGCTGCTGCTGGACCCACTGCAGATCGGCCCCATTCGCCTACTCGGCGTTGGGTTTTCGGGGTTGAGCGACGTGCGCCAGGAGTCGCTGTTCCCGGAATTGGAGGCCCAAGACGCCCTGGCGACCGATCACTCGCTGGAACTGGCCACCCTGCCGCCGCCACAAGACGACCCGGCGTGGCGGGTGGGGGACGACGTCGCCCACCCCGATCTCGGGCACGGCTGGGTGCAGGGCGCGGGACACGGCGTGGTCACCGTGCGGTTCGAGACCCGCGGCTCGGGCCCGGGCCACGCGAAAACGTTCCCCGCCGACACCGCCGACCTCACCCACGCCAACCCCACCGACAGCCTGGACTGGCCGGATTACCTCGCCGCGTTAAAAGCTCAGGACGACACGTCAGCCCCAGCGGTTGATGACGTCGCCGACAGGTAGCCCCGCGGCCAGCGCCGCCATCAGCAGCACCCGGGCCTGCGGCGGTCGCAGCCGCGGCACCATCACCGCGCCGGCCTCCACCAGATCGTGCCCGGGACCGTAACCCGCGCTGACCCGCCCACCGGGGACTCGGGTGGACACCGCGATCGCCACCCCATTGCGGCAGTGCCGGCGCACTCCGTCGACGACCGCGTCCCCGACGTTGCCCGAGCCCAGCGCCTCCAGCACCACCGCGCGCGCGCCGGCGGCCACGCACGCGTCCAGGGCCACCGCGTCACTGCCCAGGTATGCGGCCACGATGTCGACGCGCGGCGCATCGGCGGCGCTCAGCGAGCCGACGTAAGGCCGAACCTTGGGCCCGGTCAGGGTCACACCGCCCGCCACAATGCCGAGTAGCTCGCCGGTGAAGCCGCTCATGTCCTGGGTAGCCGCTTTGTGTAATCCCAACGGCTGCAACACCCGTCCGGCAAAGCACAGCAGCACGCCGAGGCCACGGGCGGCCGGGCTGGCGGCCACCGCCAGCGCGTCACGCAGGTTCCCCGGGCCGTCGGCGTCGGGGGCATCGGCGCTGCGCATGGCGCCGGTCAGCACGACCGGGACGTCGCCCGCGTAGGTGAGTTCGAGCCACAGCAGGCTCTCCTCCATGGTGTCGGTCCCGTGCGCGACGACCACTCCCGTGGCGCCCGCGTCGGTCGCGGCCCGGATCGCGGCGCTGATCCGATCCCAGTCGGCCGGCGTCAGCTGGGAGCTGTCGACCGCCATCAGGTCCACCACATCGACGTCCAGCCCGGCGGTCAGTTCCGCGCCGCCGTAGGTGGGACGGGCCACGCCGTCGGCTCCGGTGCTGGTGGAGATCGTGCCTCCGGTGGTGATGACGGTGAGACGGCCCATGGGCCGATCATCCCGCACGCGCGGTTAGGGAATGATGGAGGTGTGCCTGACGAACCAATGGGATCCGCCGAGCCGGCGATTTCGGCTGGGCCAGCCGAGAAAGCTGAGGAGGCTGGGGAAACGAGCCTTCCCGCGCCGCGACGGCTACGGCTGCTGCTGTCGGTCGCGGCAGTCGTGTTGGCACTCGACATCGTCACCAAGGTTCTGGCCGTCAAACTGCTGCCTCCGGGCCAGCCGGTGTCGATCATCGGTGACACGGTGACCTGGACGCTGGTCCGCAACTCCGGCGCCGCGTTCTCCATGGCGACCGGATACACCTGGATGCTGACGCTGATCGCGACGGGCGTGGTGGGCGGCATTTTCTGGATGGGGCGACGGCTGGTGTCGCCGTGGTGGGCGGTCGGCCTCGGAATGATCCTGGGCGGGGCGACGGGCAACCTGGTCGACCGCTTCTTCCGGGCGCCCGGACCGCTGCAGGGACACGTCGTGGACTTTTTGTCGATCGGCTGGTGGCCGGTGTTCAATGTCGCCGATCCGTCGGTGGTGGGCGGGGCCATCCTGCTGGTCGTGCTCTCGATTTTCGGCTTCGACTTCGACGCGGTGGGCCGGCGTAAGGACCGCGAAGCCGGTGACTAGCCGCTCGATGTCCGTCCCGGAAGGGTTGGCGGGCATGCGTGTTGACGCCGGGCTGGCCCGGCTGCTGGGGCTGTCCCGCAGCGCCGCGGCCACCCTGGCCGAGGACGGCGGCGTCGAATTGGACGGCGTGCAGGCCGGAAAGTCCGACCGGCTGACACCGGGTGCCTGGCTGGAGGTGCGTCTGCCCGAGGCGCCGGCGCCGCTGGAGAACGCCCCGGTCGACATCGAGGGCATGCGAATTCTGTACTCCGACGACGACATCGTGGCGGTCGACAAGCCGGCCGCCGTCGCCGCGCACGCGTCGGTGGGCTGGACGGGGCCCACGGTGCTTGGCGGCCTGGCCGCTGCCGGGTACCGGATCACCACGTCGGGCGTGCACGAGCGCCAGGGCATCGTGCACCGCCTCGACGTCGGCACCTCGGGCGTCATGGTGGTGGCGATCTCCGAGCGCGCATACACCGCGCTCAAGCGGGCTTTCAAAGAGCGCGCCGTCGACAAGCGTTACCACGCACTGGTGCAAGGACATCCGGATCCGTCCAGCGGGACCATCGACGCGCCGATCGGTCGGCACCACGGCAACGAGTGGAAGTTTGCCGTCGCCAAAGACGGCCGGCACAGCATCACCCACTACGACACAGTCGAAGCTTTCGTCGCCGCCAGCCTGCTCGACGTGCACCTGGAAACCGGTCGCACCCACCAGATTCGGGTGCACTTCTCCGCCCTGCATCACCCGTGCTGCGGTGACCTGGTCTACGGGGCTGACCCGAAACTCGCGAAAAAGCTCGGCTTGCAACGACAATGGTTGCATGCGCGGTCGCTGGCGTTCGCCCACCCAGCCGACGGCCGGCGGATCGAGATCGTCAGCCCGTATCCGCAGGATTTGCAGCACGCGTTGGACGTGCTGCGCGGCGACGACTTATAACCCAAGCACATGAAACGCCGGAAAGACCAGACGTGGTTTATATCTCGCGTCGGCGGGGCTGCACTCAGTCGGGTTTGCGTGCCTCAACGAGGACCCGCACCGCGTGCGCGACGAACGGTCCGTTGGCCTCGATGCGCTCGTGAAGTTCGCGCAGCTTGTCCCGGTAACGGTCCACGGTGAAGTCCGGCACCGTCCAAATCACCTTGCGCAGGAAGTAGATAACGGCGCCGATGTCGAAGAACTCGGCCCGCTGCCGCTCCATCCGGATGTCGACGACCCGCAACCCGGCGGATTCCGCTTCGGCGCGCTGCACGTCCGGATGCAACTCGGCCCATTTCTGTGGCTGCGGCCCGATGAAGTGTTCGACCAGCTCCGACATCGTCGCCGGGCCGATTTGCTGCGCAAAGTAGGTGCCGCCGGGGCGCAGCACCCGGGCGATCTCGTTCCACCGCACGTCGATGGGGTGACGGCTGCTCACCAGGTCGAACGCCTCCTCGGCGAACGGCAACCCGGGCTCATCCCGGGTCAACACGACCACCACGCCACGCGGATGCAACAGCTTGGTGGCCAGCGCCGCGTTCGGCGGCCACGATTCCGTCGCGACCATCGTGGGCGGGAATTGCTCGACGCCCGCGAGCACCTCACCGCCGCCGGTGTCGAGGTCGCAGGCGGCAGTGACATGAGCCAACCGACCGCTCAGCAGCCGCTGATAGCCCCAGGACGGTCGTTCCTCCGTCGCGCGGCCGTCCAGCCAGGAGAAATCCCAACCGTCGACGGATACCGAATCGGCTTCGGCCACCAGATCTTCAAATGAGCGACTCACGTCAGCCATTGTGGGCCACGGGCATCACCGTGGCGTCGTCGTCCTCCCAGAGCAGCAGTTGGCGAACCGCCGTCCGCGAGCCGTACGGGCGCAGCATCGTGCTGGCCGGCCGCGGGCGCACCCGCTGCGGCCACCAGAACCAGCGCCCGAGAAGCGTTGCGACGGAAGGCGTCATGAACGAACGCACGATCAGCGTGTCGAACAACAACCCAAGGCCGATGGTGGTCCCAATCTGGCCGAGCACCTGAAAGCCGCTGAACACGAAAGCGCACATGGTGACGGCGAAAACGATGCCGGCGGAAGTCACCACCGAGCCGGTGCCGGCCATCGCGCGGATGACGCCGGTCTTCAATCCGGCATGGATCTCTTCCTTGAACCGGGAGATCAACAGCAGGTTGTAGTCCGATCCCACGGCCAAGAGCAGGATCACGGCCAGCGCAAGCACTACCCAATACAGCTGGATGCCGAACATGTACTGCCAAACCAGCACGGACAGCCCGAACGACGCCCCCAGCGAAAGGGCGACCGTGCCCACAATCACCAACGCGGCGACCAGGCTTCGCGTGATGATCATCATGATCAGCAGAATGAGGCTCAGCGCAGCCAGGGCGACCATCAACAGGTCGTACTTGGCGCCTTGCTGGATGTCCTTGTAAGTCGCGGCGGTACCGCTCAGATAAATCTGGGCGTCGGCCATGGGTGTGCCCTTCAGGGCTTCGTGCGCTGCGTTCGCGATCGGGTCGATGTGATCGATGCCCGTGGTGGTCGACGGATCACCTTCGTGGGTGACGATCATCCGGACGGCCTTGCCGTCGGGGGAGAGGAACAGCTTCAGCCCGCGCTCGAAATCGGGGTTCTTGAACACCTCGGGCGGCAGGTAAAACGAGTCGTCGTTCTTGGCGGCGTCAAAGGCCCGCCCCAGTGCCGTCGCGTTGTCGAGCGCGGCCGCCTGCTGCGCGTTGATGCCGGACTGGGTGGCGTAGCTGGACAAGGTCAATTGATGATTGACCTCCTGGCTGGCGATCTGGGGCGGTAACAGCGCCACTAGCTTTGGCTGCAGCGCGTCGAGCTTATCCAGGGTGGCGGTGAGGTTCTCGAATTTCTCGGTGAGCTGATCGATGCCGTCAAGCGCGTCCAGCACCGAGCGGATCGCCACGCAGGCGGGGACGTCGAAACAGTGCTTTTCCCAATAGAAATAGGCGCGAATCGGTCGGAAGAAGTCGTCGAAGTTCGCGACCTTGTTGCGCAGGTCCTGGATCGTGGTGATGGTGTCGTGGAAGCTTTGCGCCTCGGCGTGGGTGGTGCCGGCCAACTGCTGCTGAAGCACGTACTGCTGCTTGAGAATGTCGATGGTCTTCGCCAATTCGCCTGCCTGCCTTTGCAGGTCGTCGGCCCGGTCTCGCTGGTATTGCAGGTTTTCCTGCTGGCCGGCGCTACCCGAGCTGATCTGGAACGCGAGCGAGCTGTGGTCGATCGGAGTGCCCAGTGGTCGGGTGATGGTCTGCACCTGGGCGATGCCGGGTACGTGAAACACCGCCTTGGCCACCCGGTCCAGGATCAGCATGTCCGCCGGGTTGCGCAGGTCGTGGTCCGACTTGACCATCAGCAGCTCGGGCTCCAGGCGGGCGCGGGAGAAGTGCCGCTCGGCCGCCGTGTAACCGACATTGGCCGGCGCGCTTTCCGGCATGTAGGGGCGGACGTCATAGCTCGTTTTGTACCCGGGCAGCGCGAGCAGGCCGATCAGGGCCAGCGCGCACGCCACCACCAGGACGGGGCCGGGCCAGCGGACGATGGCCGTGCCGATGCGCCGCCAACCGCGGGTCCTCATCGCGCGCTTGGGTTCGAACAGGCCCGCACGTGTGCCCAGGGTGAGTATCGCCGGACCGAGCGTGAGCGCGGCGAAAAGCGCGATCAGGATGCCTATCGCGGCAGGGATGCCCAGACTTTGGAAGTAGGGCAGCCGGGTAAAGCCCAGACAGGCGACCGCGCCGGCCACGGTCAGGCCCGAGCCCAGCACGATGTGGGCCGTCCCGTGAAACATGGTGTAGAACGCGGATTCCCGATCTTCGCCGGCCCCGCGCGCTTCCTGGTAGCGGCCGACCACGAATATCGCGTAGTCCGTCCCGGCGGCGATGACCAGCAACGTGAGGAGGTTGGTGGCGTAAGTCGAGAGCCCGATCACCCCGATGTTCCCGAGGAAGGCGACGACTCCGCGGGCGGCGGACATCTCGATGAGCACCGTGACGAGCACCAGCAGCATGGTGAAGAAGGAACGGTAGACGAACAGCAGCATCAACGCGATCGCGCCGATGGTGATCCCGGTGACCTTCGCGGTGCCCTTGCTGCCGACGTCGAACTGATCCGAGATCAGCGGGGCGGGGCCGGTCACGTAGGTCTTGACGCCCGGCGGCGGTGGGGTCTGGCTGACGATGTCGCGCAGCGCGCCCACCGCCTCGTTGGCCAACGCCGAGCCCTGATTACCCGCAAGGTTCACCTGAACATAGGCGGCCTTGCCGTCGCTGCTCTGTGATCCCGCCGCGGTGAGGGTGTCGCCCCAGTAGTCCTGAACGTGCTGGACGTGCTTCTTGTCCTGCTCGAACTTGCGGATCAACGAGTCGTAGTACTTGTGGGCGTCGGCGCCCAGCGGTTGATCACCTTCCAGCACGATCATGGCCTGGCTGTCGGTGTCGAACTCGTGGAACGTCTGGCCGATTTGCTTGATGGCCTTCAGCGACGGCGCGTCCGGCGAATTCAGCGCCACGTTGTGGACTTTTCCGACTTCCTCCAGTTGCGGCACAGCGATATTGGTGACGGCGGCCAGGGCGATCCAGAACAGCAGGATCGGCACCGAAAGCCGGCGAATGGTGTGCGGTATGGACGGCCGCGCGGGCTTTTGCTCGTCGGTCACGGGCTCACTCATCCGGATTTGTCCAGGCAGAAGGTATAGGCGTCGACTTTGTTCACGGTGCGTTCGTCCTTGACTTCGCCGTTGACGGTGATGCGACAACCCAGCGTGTCGCCGTTGCCCTGCGCCACAACGTTGCCGACGATCGCGGGCTCGGTTGAGGTGATCGTGAATGACCAGGGTAGGGGAGCGTCCTTGACCTGCTGCGGTTGAGCGTTGACGTCCAGGTAGTTGATGGTCGCGATGGCACCCGGCGCGCCGAAGACCTCGAGGACGACGTGCTTGGGATTGAACGGGACGATCTCGTTGGACAGGCCGCTGTTGGCGGAGGTGTTGCTGTTCGAGCCGAAGATTCCATGCAGGCGATAAATGCCGAATCCCGCCCCGGCGACGACGATCACCGCCACCAGCACCATCCACCGGCGCCGCACCACCGACTCTAGTGAAATCCGCTTCACCCGTTGGCCTTTCGGTGAGCGGTCGACCCCGCGCGGCGGCGACGGTGCGGCGCCTCCGTGCGGATCGGCATTCCACGACAGTACGGTACCGGACCGGACCCCACAAGAGACGCGCGCGTACACTTTATTCGGGCGTGGGTCGCGGCGGGTGTGGTCACATCAGCCACACACGTCACTAGATCGGAAGGCAGGTTGGGTCTGCCCGGCTCCCAGCGACAAATCCGGTCGCCGGTGCCGCACCCCACCCAGTTGTCGCTGATAGGCGGACGAACGCGGAGCCGTCCGGTCCAGAGACGCATGTGACAGATGTGATTAATGTGGACCCGCGCTGCGGGTGAGGCCGGGGATGATCACGTCGTCAACGAGCAGCCGCACCGTCTCAAGGGTCGGCGGTTTGCCCGGGAGGATGGTCCGAAAGATCAGGTAATTGGGCAACAGGTCCCAGAGTTCGTCGGTGACGGCGGCTTCGGCGATCTCACCTCGTTCGACGGCCTGCCGCATCACGTACTGGATTACGGCTTTGCGCTGGTCCAGGAATCGATGCTGCATGGCGTCGCTGAGCGCAAGATCGCGAGACGCTTCGACAAGCACGGCGCGAATGGTGCTGGCGAGCTGATCTCCGTGCGCGCAGATCGATTCGCCGAGGTACATCAGGTCGCCCCGCAATGTGCCGGTGTCCGGCGGGGCTGCGATCTGGCATACGCCCTCGATGAACGCAGCCAGCACCAATTCGGCTTTCGACGGCCAGCGGCGGTAGACCGTCGCCTTGCTGGCATGGGCGGCGCTGGCCACGGCGTCCACCGTCAACCGCTCGTACCCGTGTTCCTGCAGCAGCCGCAAGGTCACCGCGAGCAACTCGGACTCACGCGGTGACCACGGTGACGCATCCGCGGGCCGGTCGGCAGTCTGAGTCATACGCCCACGATAGATCCGACACGTTCCGCGACACGCCGGGGGAGCGTCGGTCCCGGGTCATAGACTGGCGTCCCTATGAGCGGTTCATCTTCCGGGTCCTTCGTGCACCTGCACAACCACACCGAGTATTCGATGCTGGACGGTGCCGCGAAGATCTCGCCGATGTTCGCCGAGGCGCGTCGGCTGGACATGCCCGCGATCGGGATGACCGACCACGGAAACATGTTCGGCGCCAGTGAGTTCTACAACGCCGCGACGACTGCCGGGATCAAGCCGATCATCGGCGTCGAGGCCTATATCGCTCCCGGCTCCCGTTTCGAGACTCGCCGCATCCTGTGGGGCGACCCGGGCCAGAAGTCCGACGACGTCTCGGGCAGCGGTTCGTATACCCACATGACCATGGTGGCCGAGAACGCCGCCGGACTGCGCAACCTGTTCAAGCTGTCCTCGCTGGCGTCCTTCGAGGGCCAACTGGGCAAGTGGTCGCGCATGGACGCCGAGATCATCGCCGAAAACGCCGCCGGCATCATCGCCACCACCGGGTGCCCGTCCGGCGAGGTGCAGACCCGGCTGCGGCTCGGCCAGCAGCGCGAGGCGCTGGAATCCGCGGCGAAGTGGCGCGAGATCTTCGGCGCCCAGAACTACTTCCTGGAGTTGATGGACCACGGTCTGTCCATCGAGCAACGAGTGCGCGAGGGCCTCATCGAGATCGGCCGCACGCTCAACATTCCGCCGCTGGCCACCAACGACTGCCACTACGTCACCCGCGACGCCGCCCACAACCACGAGGCGTTGCTGTGTGTGCAGACCGGCAAGACGCTCTCGGATCCGAACCGGTTCAAGTTCGACGGCGACGGCTACTACCTGAAGTCGTCCGCCGAGATGCGCAAGATCTGGGACGACGAGGTTCCCGGCGCGTGCGACTCCACACTGTTGATCGCCGAGCGGGTGCAGTCCTACGCCGACGTGTGGGCGCCACGCGACCGGATGCCGGTCTTCCCGGTGCCCGAGGGGCACGACCAAGCGTCCTGGCTGCGCCACGAGGTGGCCGCCGGGCTGGGCCGCCGGTTCCGCGGCGGTATCCCGGACGGCTACGAAGCCCGCGCGGCCTTCGAGATCGACGTCATCTGCTCCAAGGGATTTCCGTCTTACTTCTTGATCGTCGCCGACCTGATCAATTACGCGCGCTCGGTGGGGATCAGGGTCGGTCCCGGGCGCGGCTCGGCCGCCGGATCGTTGGTCGCCTACGTACTGGGTATTACCGACATCGACCCGATCCAGCACGGCCTACTGTTCGAGCGGTTCCTCAATCCCGAACGCGCCTCGATGCCTGACATCGATATCGACTTCGACGACCGTCGTCGCGGTGAGATGGTGCGCTACGCCGCCGACAAGTGGGGCCATGACCGGGTGGCCCAGGTCATCACCTTCGGCACCATTAAAACCAAAGCAGCCCTGAAGGATTCGGCGCGGATCCACTACGGTCAGCCCGGGTTCGCGATCGCCGACCGGATCACCAAGGCGCTGCCGCCGGCGGTCATGGCCAAGGACATTCCGCTGTCGGGCATCACCGACCCGGCCCACGAGCGGTACAAGGAAGCCGCCGAGGTCCGCAGCCTCATCGAAACCGATCCCGACGTGCGCACCATCTACCAGACCGCGCGCGGCCTGGAGGGCCTGATCCGAAACGCCGGCGTGCACGCCTGCGCGGTGATCATGAGCAGTGAGCCGCTCACCGAGGCCATCCCGCTGTGGAAGCGGCCGCAGGACGGCGCCATCATCACCGGCTGGGATTACCCGTCGTGCGAGGCCATCGGGCTGCTGAAGATGGACTTCCTGGGTCTGCGCAACCTGACGATCATCGGTGACGCGATCGAGAACATCAAGTCCAACAGGGGAATTGACCTCGATCTGGAAGCCGTGCCGCTGGACGACAAGCTGACCTTTGACCTGCTCGGCCGCGGCGACACCCTGGGTGTGTTCCAGCTCGACGGCGGGCCGATGCGCGACCTGCTGCGCCGCCTGCAGCCGACCGGGTTCGAAGACGTCGTCGCCGTCATCGCGCTCTACCGGCCCGGTCCGATGGGCATGAACGCCCACAACGACTACGCCGACCGCAAAAACAACCGGCAGGCCATCAAACCCATCCACCCCGAACTCGAGGAACCGCTGCGCGAGATCCTCGCCGAGACCTACGGCCTCATCGTCTACCAAGAGCAGATCATGCGCATCGCGCAGAAGGTGGCCGGCTACTCGCTGGCCCGAGCCGACATTCTGCGCAAGGCCATGGGCAAGAAGAAGCGCGAGGTGCTGGAGAAGGAGTTCGAGGGCTTCTCCGAGGGCATGCAGGCAAACGGGTTCTCGGAGCGCGCGATCAAGGCGCTGTGGGACACCATCCTGCCGTTCGCCGACTACGCGTTCAACAAGTCGCATGCCGCCGGCTACGGCATGGTCTCCTACTGGACCGCCTACCTCAAGGCCAACTATCCCGCCGAGTACATGGCCGGGCTGTTGACCTCGGTCGGCGACGACAAGGACAAGGCGGCCGTCTACCTGTCAGATTGCCGCAAGCTGGGCATCACGGTGTTGCCACCGGACGTCAACGAATCCGGGCTGAACTTCTTGTCGGTGGGTTCCGACATCCGCTACGGCCTGGGCGCGGTGCGCAACGTCGGCGCCAACGTGGTGGGCTCGCTGATCAACACCCGCGGCGATAAGGGCAAGTTCACCGACTTTTCGGACTACCTGAACAAAATCGACATCGGGCCGTGCAACAAGAAGGTCACCGAGTCGCTGATCAAGGCCGGCGCGTTCGACTCGCTGGGCCATCCGCGCAAAGGCCTGTTCCTGGTCCACACCGACGCCGTCGACTCGGTTCTGGGCACCAAGAAGGCCGAGGCGATCGGTCAATTCGACCTGTTCGGGGGCGGAGAAGACGGGGCCGGCGGCGGAGACTCCGTGTTCACCATCAAGGTTCCCGAGGACGAGTGGGAAGACAAACACAAGCTGGCATTGGAGCGCGAGATGCTGGGCTTGTACGTGTCCGGTCATCCGCTGAACCGGGTTGCGCATCTGCTGGCCGCGCAGGTGGACACCGTCATCGCGGCGATCCTTAACGGCGATGTCCCCAACGACTCCCAGGTACGGGTCGGCGGCATTCTGGCATCGGTGAACCGGCGGGTCAACAAAAACGGGATGCCTTGGGCGTCAGCACAATTAGAGGACCTCGCCGGCGGCATCGAGGTGATGTTCTTCCCGCATGCGTATACCAGCTATGGCTCCGAGATCGTCGACGACGCGGTGGTGCTGGTCAACGCGAAGGTCGCGATCCGCGACGACCGAATTTCGCTGATCGCCAACGAACTCGTGGTGCCCGACTTTTCCAACGCCCAAATGGACCGCCCGCTGGCGGTCAGCTTGCCGACCCGGCAGTGCACCTTCGACAAGGTGAGCGCGCTCAAGCAGGTGCTGGCGCGCCACCCCGGCACGTCGCAGGTGCATCTGCGGCTCATCAGCGGGGACCGGATCACCACGCTCGAGTTGGACCAATCGCTGCGGGTGACGCCATCGCCGGCGCTCATGGGCGATCTCAAGGCGTTGCTCGGCCCGGGGTGTTTGGGCGCTTAACAGCGACACGCCCAAAAATATGGATTGGGCCGCTACCGGTTTGCTAGACGACAGCAAACCCCTATCCTTGCAGCATCTGGTTGGGGTCGTAGAGATCAAGGGGCCCAATGACAGCGGATGCCATCTGCCCTGCATGCGGGATCGAACTCCGGGAGGGCGCGCGGTTCTGTGACGGCTGCGGGGCGCCGATAACCGCGCAGCAATCTGCGGAATACAAGCAAGTGACCGTGCTGTTCGCCGACGTGGTGCATTCGATGGGCATCGCCCGGGCGGTAGGGGCGGAACGCCTGCGCGAGATCATGGCGGACCTGTTCGATCGTTGCTCGGCGATCATCCACCGCTACGGCGGCACAGTGGACAAGTTCACCGGCGACGGCATCATGGCCGTTTTCGGCGCACCGATCGCGTTGGAGGATCACGCGGTTCGCGCGTGCTTGACGGCCCTGGACATCCAGAAAACGGCCCGCGAGCTCGCCGCGAAGGTGCAAAGCCGTGACGGCGTCCACATCGAACTGCGGGCCGGACTGAACTCGGGCGAGGTGATTGCCGGCGACATCGGCTCCAGCCCGTGGAGTTACACCGCCGTCGGTCACCAGGTTGGCCTGGCGCAGCGGATGGAGTCGCTTGCGTCGCCCGGGGGAGTGATGCTCAGCGAGTCGACCGCGCGCCTGGTCGCCGACGTCGCGATGCTGGGCGAACCCGAGGGTGGCCAGATCAAGGATGGCGACCAATTGGTGCCGGCCCGGCCGCTGCTCGCGATGCGAGCCGGGCGCCCGCGCGCGGACCTGCAGCGACGGGTATCGACGCTGGTCGGGCGGAAATGGGAGCTCGCCGCGTTGGGCGCGATGCTGGATCAGGCGACGGCAGGCCGCGGCCGCGTGGTGAGCGTGGTCGGTCCCGGTGGCATCGGCAAGAGTCGCACGGTTGACGAAGTCGTCGCGATGACGGCCGCGCGTGGGCAGCGGGTTATTGCGACGTACTGCGAGTCGCATACCAGCGAAGTCCCGTTCCTGGTGGTGGCCCGGCTGCTGCGAACGGCGTTCGGGGTGGAGGGCATGAGTGACCACGAGGCCAGGAAAGCGCTGCGCGAACAGATCCCCGACGCGGATCCCGCTGATCAGGTGGTTCTCGACGACACGCTGGGAATCCGCGACCCCGCCGACGAGCTGCCCGATATCGCCCCCGACGCCCGACGGCGGCGGTTGACAGCAACGGTGAACACAGTTGGCCTGGCCGTCAAAACCCCCCGTGTCTACGTCATCGAAGACGCGCACTGGATCGATGAGACCAGCGAATCATTGCTCGCCGACTTTCTGACAGTCGTTCCGCACACTCCCTCGTTGGTGTTGCTCACCTATCGTCCCGAGTACACCGGCGCGCTGAGTCATCTGGCTGGAGCGCAGACGATTTCCCTTGTGCCGCTCGATGCTTCCGAGACAACGGAATTGGCCATCCAACTGCTGGGAACGGATCCGTCCGTTACGGCCCTGGCCGCGCGGATTGCCGAACGTTCTGGCGGCAACCCGCTTTTCGTCGAGGAAATGGTGCGCGACCTGACCGATCGGGGCGTGCTCGCGGGTACCCGCGGGGCGCACGTGAACACAGGATCGTCAACCGACGTCGCCGTGCCGGCGACTCTTCAGGCGGCGATCGCCGCACGCATCGACCGGCTGGACGGCGCGGCCAAAGCGACGTTGAATGCGGCGGCGGTAATCGGTTTTCGTTTCCGCGCAGACGTGTTGGCGGCGTTGGCGGACACCTCGACGCTGGCCGCGCTGGTGCGCGCCGAGCTGATCGAGCAGATCACCTTTACCGGGCCGGTGGAGTATGCGTTCCGCCAGCCCCTCATCCAGACGGTCGCCTACCATTCGCAGCTCAAAGCGGGCCGCACCGCGCTGCATAAACGCCTGGCGGCCGCACTCACCGAGCGCGACCCGGCATCGGCCGACGAGAACGCCGCGCTGATCGCCCAGCACCTGGAGGCCGCCGGCGAGTTGGCCGCCGCGTTCGGCTGGCACATGCGGGCCGCGACGTGGCTGACCCGCCGCGACATCCGCGCGGCCCGGATGAGCTGGCAACGTGCGCGCAACGTTGCCGACGGTTTGCCGAGCGACGATGCCGGGCGGGTTCCGATGCGGATAACGCCGCGTGCGCTGCTGTGTCTCACCGCTTTCCGGGTCGGCGCCAGCTCCACCGACGGGGGCTTCGAGGAGCTGCAGAAGCTCGCGATCGCCGCCGATGACAAGGCATCGCTGGCCATCGGTATGACCGGGCAGATGTCGGCGCTGGTCGCCCACGGGCATTATCAGCAGGCCGCCGAGATGGTCGGCGAATTGATGAGTCTCGCCGACTCGCTTGGCGATTCGATACTGTCCGTCGGGCTGGTTCTGGCCGCCCTCACGGCGAAGTTCGGGACCGGCGAGCTGACTGAAGTCGTGCGGTTGGCCGACCGGATCATCGCCAACCCTCGAGAAGATGTGGCCGAGGGCGCCATCATCTTTGGCTCTCCGCTGACCTTCGCCACGATGCAGCGGGCCGCCGCGCGGATGTGCGGCGGCGCCCCCGGCTGGCGGGAGGACGTCGACGCCGCGGTCACGATGAGCAGTGAGATCGAACCCGGTTTGCGGGCGGCTTTGTTGCTGTATATCTACGGAATTGGGGTGGCTAACGGGCTTCTGCTTCCCGACGACGCGATGCTCAGTGTGTCGGAGTCCAACCTGCGCGCCGCCGAAGGGCGCGCGGACGAGTTCGCCCTGGCATCGGCCCGATTCCTGCGTGGCCTCATCCTGGCGCAACTCGACGAACCGCAGCGCGCCGAAGGTCTTGAGGTGCTTGCCCAGTCACTCAAGACCGCATTGCATAACCGGATCAACCAGGCGGCCGTGCGCCAGCTGAACGTCGAACGCGCCAAGGAGCAGGCGCGAACCGGCGATCTCGACGGGGCGATAACGCTGCTGCGTGACACCGCCGAGCAGCAAACCACCATGGGGTTCCGCGGCGCCGCCAGCACCGCGTTGGTCGAGACGCTGCTGCAACGCGGTCAGCCGGCCGACGTGGACGAGGCCGCCGCCGCGATCGAGAGGCTGGCCGCCGTCCCCACCGAGCCCGCCTTCGTGTTGTTCGATGTCGCGCTGCTGCGGCTTCGGGCATTGCTGGCCCGGGCCCGCGGCGACGAGGCGTCGTACCGGGACTTCGCCGAGCGCTATCGCGCGATGGCAACGTCATTCGGGTTCGAAGGGCATATGGCGTTGGCGCAAGCCATGTGACGGCGCCGGACCTGCTGCCGCGAGAGTGCAACTGCCGACATCGCTTCTCGGGAAATGTGTCGCCAGTTGCACTTTCGCGGTGAGCTAGAGTGGTTGTTATGCCGCTTGAAGGTGAGTACGCACCGAGCCCCTGGGATTGGTCCCGTGAGCAGGCCGACAAATACGCCGAATCCGGTGGGGCCGACGCCGCGGACATGAAGGGGATGCCCATCATCCTGCTGACCACGGTCGGCGCCAAGACCGGGAAACTCCGCAAAACGCCGCTGATGCGGGTCGAGCACAACGGCGAGTACGCGGTCGTCGCCTCCCTCGGCGGGGCCCCGAAGAACCCGGTCTGGTACTACAACATCGCGAAGAACCCGCGCGTCGAACTGCAGGATGGCAGCGTCACCCGCGACTACGACTCCCGCGAGGTGTTCGGCGACGAGAAGGCCATCTGGTGGGAGCGCGCCGTCGCGGCCTATCCGGACTATGCCGATTACCAAACGAAGACCGACCGCCAGATTCCGGTGTTCGTGCTGACACCGGTGAGCTGAGCCATGGCACCATTGACCGGTGTCCGCTGAACTGAGCCAGAGTAGGTCGCCGCTGCCTGTGTTGTCAGCGACCGACATTGACGGCGCGGCCAGGCGGATCGCCCCGGTGGTCACGCCCACCCCGTTGCAGCTCAGTGATCGGTTGTCGGCGATCACCGGCGCGCAGGTCTTCCTCAAGCGCGAAGACCTGCAGGTCGTGCGCTCCTACAAGCTGCGCGGGGCCTATAACCTGCTGGTCCAGCTGTCCGACGAGGAGATCGCGGCCGGCGTGGTGTGCTCGTCTGCCGGAAACCATGCGCAAGGCTTCGCGTACGCCTGCCGGACGCTTGGTGTGCACGGCCGGGTCTATGTTCCGGCCAAGACGCCCGCCCAGAAGCGCGACCGGATCCGCTTTCACGGTGGGGAGTTCATCGAGCTGATCGTGGGGGGAAAGACCTACGATCTGGCCGCCGAGGCGGCCCTCGCCGACGTCGAGCGCACCGGCGCCACGCTGGTGCCGCCGTACGACGACCCGCGCACCATGGCCGGCCAGGGCACCATCGCCGTCGAGGTGCTCGACCAACTCGAGAACGAGCCCGATCTGGTGGTGGTCCCGGTGGGCGGCGGCGGATGCATCGCCGGCATCACCACCTACCTGGCCGAGCGGACGACGAACACCGCGGTGCTCGGTGTCGAGCCGGCCGGTGCCGCCGCGATGATGGCCGCGCTGGCCGCCGGCGAGCCGGTGACGCTGGACCACGTCGACCAGTTCGTCGACGGCGCCGCGGTGAAACGGGCCGGAACGCTGACCTACGCCGCGCTGGCCGCCGCCGGTGACATGGTGACGATCACCACCGTCGACGAGGGTGCGGTGTGTACCGCGATGCTCGACCTCTATCAGAACGAGGGCATCATCGCCGAGCCGGCGGGCGCGCTGTCGATCGCGGGCCTGCTGGAGGCCGACATCGAACCCGGGTCGACGGTCGTGTGCCTCATCTCCGGCGGCAACAACGACGTATCGCGCTACGGCGAGGTGTTGGAGCGCTCGTTGGTCCACCTCGGCCTCAAGCACTATTTCCTGGTGGACTTCCCGCAGGAGCCGGGCGCGTTACGGCATTTCCTCGACGACGTGCTCGGTCCCAACGACGACATCACCTTGTTCGAGTACGTCAAGCGCAACAACCGGGAGACCGGCGAGGCGCTGGTGGGTGTTCAGCTCGGGTCGGCCGCTGATCTGGACGGGCTGCTGAATCGGATGCGCGGCACGGAGATTCACGTCGAAACCCTGCAACCGGGCTCGCCGGCGTACCGCTACCTGCTGCTTTAGCTCGGCCGCCGCCCCCGTTGTGGCCGCGAGAGTGCAACTAGCGACGCGTTTCTCGAGAAGCGCCGTCGGTAGTTGCACTCTCGCGGGCTGTTGTCGACGCCGCTAACGCGAGTAGGACGTCAGGTATGAGGGCAGCGGGATGGCGGGGTCGAGGTCGTTCGCTGGGACCGGCGTCCCGGCCTGCAGGCTGAGCGGCACCATGCCGGCCCAATAGGGCAGCCCGAGGTCTTCGGCGTCGTCGGCCACGCCGCCGTCGCGCACCTTGGCCGAGACCTCGACGAGGTCGAGGGCCAGCACCCCGGTCATGGCGAGCTCGCGCTCGTTGGGCGTCCGGCAGTCGGCGGCGCGCCCCGACGCGATGTGATCGAGCACGCAGTGCAGTGCTCGCAGCTTCTCGGCCGGGTCTTCCACCGGGCGCGCGTCGCCGAGCACGACCACCGACCGGTAGGCCAGTGAGTGATGCAGCGCCGAGCGGCCGAGCACCAGCGCGTCGACGAGGGTCACGGTGACGCATACGGGCAGGCCCTCGCTTGCCTTGGCGGCCAGCATCGGGCCGCTGCCCGTGGAACCGTGCAGGTACAGCGTTTCGCCCAGCCGCGCATGGGTCGTCGGCAAAACCACCGGCCTACCTGCGCTGATGTAGCCGAGGTGGCAGATCAGCGCCTCGTCCAGGATGCGGTGGACGGTTGCGCGGTCGTAGCGGGCTCGTTCCCGATAGCGGGTGGGCGTCGTCCGGTCAGTGGGCTCGTATGCGGTGTCCATCTAATTGCCTTCGATATTGTTCTAGTACATAATAGATAACGTGCCAGTACAACACATGATAGCCGGAACGGGCGCGGGGTCCATAGCGGCCAGCGTCGAGGAGGCCATCTCTGCGGGCGCCATGGCACCCGGCGATGCGCTGCCACCGATCCGGGAACTGGCGGCGCGGCTCGGGGTGAACGCCAACACCGTCGCCGCGGCCTACCGCGTGTTGCGCGATCGCGGGACGGTCGAAACTGCTGGGCGGCAGGGGACTCGCGTGCGCAACCGTCCGGCGAGCACGCCCCGGTCCCAGCTTGGGCTTGACGTGCCCGCGGGTGTGCGCGATCTGTCCACCGGCAACCCGGATCCGGCGCTGCTGCCGATCGCGAACGCGCTTATCCCGCGGGGCAGGCCGCTGCTTTATGGAGAGCCCGCAATGTCACCCGGGCTGGTCGAACACGCACGCAGGGCGCTGACGGCGGATGGCATCTCGGCCGATCACCTCGCGGTGACCAGCGGGGCGCTAGATGGCATCGAACGCGCGCTCAGCGCCCATCTGCGCCCGGGGGACCGGGTGGCCGTCGAAGATCCGGGCTGGGCTAACTTGCTTGATCTCATCGCCGCGCTGGGACTTTCGGCTGAACCCATGGCGGTCGACGACGAAGGGCCGCTGGTTGCCGACATGTCTCGGGCACTACAGGGGGGTGCGCGGGCGGTGGTCGTCACCACTCGTGCGCAAAACCCCACGGGCGCGGCGCTATCCGAGGATCGCGCCGGCGCGCTGCGCGCGCTGTTGGCCGACCGGGCTGATGACGTCCTGCTTGTCGAGGACGACCACTGCGCAGGCATCTGCGGCGCGCCCCTACACGCGCTGGCCGGATCGACCAGCCACTGGGCTTTCGTGAGGTCGGCGTCCAAGGCTTACGGGCCCGACCTGCGCATCGCCGTGCTTGCGGGCGACCAGCGCACCGTCGAGCGGGTGCACGGACGACTGCGGCTCGGACCGGGCTGGGTAAGCCACCTGCTGCAGGACCTGGCCGTCAACCTGTGGTCGGACGACGCGGCGACGCGCCTGATCTCTCGAGCCGAGGCGCAGTACGCCAGCAACCGCGCAGGCTTGCTCACCGCCTTGGCTGCGCGCGGCGTCACGGCCCATGGCCGGTCCGGCCTCAACGTCTGGGTTCCGGTGCCAGACGAAACGATCGCGATCACCCGGCTGGTCAACGCAGGCTGGGCCGCGGCGCCGGGAACACGGTTCCGGATACGCACCGGCCCGGGCATTCGCATCACCATCGCCGACCTGACCGCCAATGAGATCGATCCGCTCGCCGATGCGGTCGGCCGGGCGGTGCTCGCTATCGGTCGGGCCAGTGTGTAAATAGCGTGCATTATTGGTGTATATCGCGCACCAACATTGACATCGATGACGAACTGGCCGCCGAGGTCATGCGAAGGTTCGGCCTCACCAGCAAGAGGGCGGCCGTTGACCTTGCCTTGCGATGCTTGGTCGGTCTGCCGCTGACCCGGCAGTTCGTGCTCGGGCTTGAGGGGCTCGGCTGGGAAGGGAATCTGGACGATCTGCGAGGTGGCAGCCTTTGATGTCATCGCGCGGATAACGAGCCTCGCGGCCACATCGTTTCGATGAGGACTTCCGGCGGTGGGCACGCAGGATCACCGAGTCACATCTGCCCCATGCGTCCCGGCTGGGGTGGTGGCAAGATATTTGCCCGGCTCCCAGCGACAACGCCGCGCGGTTGTCGCTGAGAGCCGGGCGCAAGTGTTGTCGCCTCCGGGAGAGGAAGGTGGGGCGGTTGTGATTTGGCCCGCGTCAGGCGGGTAGACGCAGGATCGCGAACGAATGCCCTTCCAGCACAGTGCTATCCACGCCGACGCGAGGAGAATCCCAGGCCAGCACCAGCTCGCCGGTGACCGGGACCGTCACCGGCGCAACGCCCAGGTTGCAGGCGACGACGAGACCCCCGCGGCGCATCATGATCCAGCGCTGGCCTTCGTTATAGTCGATGACAAGGTGCTCCAGCCACGGGTCGGCCAGGTCGGCTTCGTTGCGCCGCAACGCGATCAAGTCGCGATAGACGGCGCCAAGCCGGGCGTGCAAGCCGGAGTCGACCTCGGCCCAATTCAGCTTGGACCGCAAAAACGTCTGCGGGTCCTGCGGGTCGGGAATGTCGTCGGCATCCCAGCCATGCTCGGCGAACTCGGCCTTGCGGCCCTCGGCGGTGGCGCGGGCCAACTCCGGTTCGGGGTGGGAGCTGAAGAACTGGAACGGCGTCGATGCACCCCATTCCTCGCCCATGAAAAGCATTGCGGTGTAGGGCGAAAAGAGCACCAAGGCGGCCTTGATCGCCAACTGGCCAAAGGACAAATTCTGCGACGGACGGTCCCCGAGGGCGCGATTGCCGACTTGGTCGTGGGTGCAGGTGTACGCGAGCAGCCGAGTGGCCGGGATCGACACAGTGTCCAGCGGCCGCCCGTGCCGACGCCGCCGGAACGACGAATACGTGCCGGCGTGAAAGAAGCCGTGCCGCAACGTCTGCGCCAGTGTCGCCAAAGAACCGAAATCGGCGTAATACCCTTGCCGTTCGCCGGAGACCGCGGTGTGGATAGCGTGGTGGATATCGTCGTCCCATTGCGCGGCAAGACCGTACCCGTGCTGATCGCGCGGGGTGATCAGCCGCCCATCGTTGAGGTCGCTTTCGGCGATCAGCGACAGCGGCCGCCCCAACTCGATTGCTAGCCGGTCGGTCTCGGTGGCGAGCTCTTCAAGAATGTCGATGGCGGTGGTGTCGACCAGCGCGTGCACGGCGTCCAGTCGCAGGCCGTCGGCGTGGAAGTCGCGCATCCAGCGCAGCGCGCATCCGATGATGTAGCGCCGCACCTCGTCGGAGTCGGCGTCGGCGATGTTAACACCTTCACCCCATGGGTTCGACGCCGACGAAAGGTACGGGCCGAACCGCGGCAGGTAATTGCCCGACGGGCCGAAGTGGTTGAATACCGCGTCTATCAACACCCCCAAACCACGTGCGTGGCAGGCGTTGACGAGCCGGACGAGACCGTCGGGGCCGCCATAGGGCTCGTGCACGCTGTACCACAGGACGCCGTCGTAGCCCCAGCCGTGGCTGCCGGAAAAGGAGTTGACCGGCATCAGCTCGACGAAGTCGACCCCGAGATCGACCAGGTAATCCAGCTTGTCGATGGCGGAGTCGAAAGTGCCGCCGGGAGTGAAGGTGCCGACGTGCAGCTCATAGATCACCGCACCCTCGACCGATCGCCCCGGCCAAGCGACCGCGGTCCCGGGCAAGGGCTCCCACAACTGCGAGCGCGCATGCACCCCGTCGGGCTGACGGGCCGACCGCGGGTCGGGCAGCACGGTGGGGTCGTCGTCGAGCAGATACCCGTAGCGGGCATCTGCCGCCGTATCGACAACCGCACCCCACCACCCGTCATCCGAGCGCGTCATGGCATGCACCGTGCCGTCGACGTCGAGGCGCACCAACGCGGGTTTCGGCGCCCATACCCGGAATTCAGTCATGTTCGCGCACCATCAGCACGACGGGCAGGTCCGCGAACAACTCGGCGGCCGACGTCGGGCCGCCAGTCGTGGCGCCGGTCAGCGCATCGGTCCACGAGCCGTCGGGCAGCGGCAGCACGGTGTTACCCCAGCCCGCTTCCCGCAGCCGGACGGTCCAGCGGGTCACCGCGACCAGGATGTCGTCGCCGCGGCGGAAGGCCACCACATGATCGCTGGTCTGGCCGCTGGCCAACACCGGAAGGTACCCGCCGCGCAGAAAGCTGTCCGGGTGCGAACGGCGCACCCGCAGCGCCGTGGTGACCACTCGGATCTTCGGGTGCTGCGGGTCTCGCAAGGCTTCTCGACGCGCGGCGTAGTCCACCGGGCGGCGGTTGTCCGGATCGACCAGGCTGTCGTCCCACAGCTCGGTGCCCTGGTAGATGTCGGGAATTCCGGGCACGGTCAGCGCGAGCAGCTTCTGGCCCAGCGCATCGCTGGCGGCGTGCGGGTTGAGTTGGGCGACGAGTTCGGTCAGCTGAGCGGCCACCGGGCCGTCGAACACGGAATCCAGCCAGGTGTGCACGGCTTGCTCGAATGCGGCGTCTGGCTCATTCCACGAGGTGTGCACCGCGGCTTCCCGGATGGCCTTTTCTGCGTACCCGTGCAGCCGCTCCCGCAGAACAGAGGTGACCTCACCGCCGGCCGGCCACACCCCGAAGATGTTCTGCCACAGAAACTGCCCGGTCGCGGGGTCGGGGGAGGGGGCTTCGATTTCCCAGCGGGCGACGAACTCCGTCCACAGCGACGGCACCTGCGAGAGCACGCCGATGCGGGCTCGCACGTCTTCGGCCCGCTTGGTGTCGTGGGTGGACAGCGTGGTCATCGCCCGCGGCCACAGCTGCGCGCGGTTGGCGGCGCGGTGGTGAAACTCCGCCGCGCCCACACCGAATCGCCAAGGATCGCCGCCCACCTCGTTGAGGGACACCAGCCGGGCGTCGCGGTAGAACATGCAGTCCTCGGTCGCCTTGGCGGTCACCGCGCCGCACAACTGCTGCAGGTGCGCAGCGGCCGAACCGCCGTGAGCCAGAGCGGCGGCCACCACCTGCAGCGCCGGCCCCAATTCCGGCTCAGCCGCTTGAGTTTCGGCTAAGGCGGTCGGCAACACGGCGGCCAGGCCCGGGTAATCGGTCCGGTAAACCTCGATGTGGGTGAGCAGCGCGGCCACCGCCTCGGGCAGCAGCGGATGATCGGCCCCCGCCGTCGCCACAAGAGAACGCCGCAGCCTGGCCAGCTCGCTGGCCAGGGTGTCGGTCGCCGCGCGCACCTTGAGATCGGCCAACGCAGACGGCACCCCCGCGTAGTCGATGCCGGTGGATTCAAAAAGCGACGTGAGCGCCGCGGCGCCAGCGGGATCGACGAAGACCCCGCCCACTTCCCGCAACACGTCGTAACCGGTGGTGCCGTCCACCGGCAGAGAAAGATCCAGCGCCTCGTCGACGGCCAAGATCTTCTCGATCACGATCCAGGCGTCCGGGCCCACCAATTCCCGCAGCCACGCCAAATACCCGCAGGGATCGGCCAATCCATCGGGATGGTCGATGCGCACGCCATCAACGAGCCCCTCTTCAAACCAGCGGGCCACCTCCACGTGGCTGGCATCGAAGACCGCGCGATCTTCCTGGCGCAGCCCGGCCAGCGAGGTGATCGAGAAGAACCGCCGGTAGCCGACCACCCCGCGCCGCCACCCCACCAGCCGATAGTGCTGCCGGTCATGCACCTGCGAACCCGTGCCCCCCGACGTGCCGGGTGCGATCGGCAGCGCCAAACCGCCCAGCCGCAGCAGGCCATCGGAAACCGTTAGATCGGCGACGTCCTCGTCGGAACCCAAAAACGGCAGCACGATTCGGCCGTCACCGACCTCCCAGTCGATATCGAAGAACCCCGCATAATCCGAAGAGCGCCCGTACCGCAACACATCCCACCACCACGTGTTCTGCTCGGGCTGGTCGATGCCGACGTGATTGGGCACGATGTCGACGACCAGGCCCATGCCGCGCGTGCGGGCGGCCGCAGAAAGTCGAGCCAGGCCAGCAGCTCCGCCGAGTTCGGGCGACACCTCGGTCGGGTCGGCGACGTCATACCCGTGTGTCGATCCGCTGATCGCGGTCATGATCGGTGACAGATAGAGATGCGACACCCCGAGCTCGTCGAGGTAGTCCAGCAGGTTCTCGGCGTCGGCGAAGGTGAATCCGAATCCGCTGGACGGCCCCCGCAACTGCAAACGGTAGGTGGCGAGGATCGGAAAACCCATATGTCACTGAGTCTTGCGCAGAATCAACAGCGAGCGGGCCGGCACTTCCACCGTCGTTCCCGCCGGTACCACCTGGTCGGCAGCGCCGATGGGATCGTTGGTGTCGATTTCCACGCTCCACTCCCGCGCGTAATCGTCGATCCGGTGTCACGAACTCGACGCACTCGTCATGGGCGTTGAAGCACAACAGGAATGAGTCGTCGACCACCCGCTCGCCCCGGGCATCGGGCGCGTCGATGGCCTCGCCGTTGAGGAATACCGCCACACATCGGTGGTGGAAGCTCTTGTCCCAGTCCTCGTGGGTCATTTCCTGGCCGCCCGGCGTCAGCCAGGCGATGTCGTGGACTTCGTCGCCGGTTCGGATCGGTTCGCCTTCGAAGAACCTGCGGCGGCGGAACACCGGATGCTTCTTGCGCAAGGTGGTCACCCTGCGGGCGAAAGTCAGCAGGTCGGCATTCTTGTCAACCAACGACCAGTCCATCCAAGACAATTCGGAGTCCTGGCAGTAGACGTTGTTGTTGCCGTTTTGGCTGCGCCCGATCTCGTCGCCGTGCGCGATCATCGGCGTGCCCTGGCTGACCATCAGGGTGGCCCAGAAGTTGCGCATCTGGCGGGAGCGCAGCTCCAGGATTTCGGGGTCGTCGGTGGGGCCTTCGACGCCACAGTTCCACGACCGGTTGTGGCTTTCCCCGTCGCGATTGTCCTCGCCGTTGGCCGCATTGTGTTTCTCGTTGTAGGACACCAGGTCGTTGAGCGTGAAGCCGTCGTGGGCGATGACGAAGTTGATGCTGGCGCTGGGCCGCCGGCTGCTCGCCTCGTAGAGGTCCGACGACCCGGTCAGCCGGGAAGCGAACTCGCCGAGGGTCGCGGGCTCGCCCCGCCAGTAGTCACGCACAGTGTCCCGGTACTTCCCGTTCCACTCGGTCCACAAACCCGGGAAGTTGCCCACCTGGTAGCCGCCCTCGCCGACGTCCCAGGGCTCGGCGATCAGTTTCACCTGGCTGATCACCGGATCTTGCTGCACCAGATCGAAGAACGCCGACAGCCGGTCGACGTCGTAGAACTCCCGGGCCAGCGTGGACGCCAGGTCGAACCGGAACCCGTCGACATGCATTTCGGTCACCCAGTAGCGCAGCGAATCCATGATCAGCTGCAGGACGTGCGGGTGGCGGGCGTTGAGGCTGTTGCCGGTGCCGGTGAAGTCCTTGTAGATCCGCAGGTCCTCGTCGACCAGTCGGTAGTAGGCCTTGTTGTCGATGCCGCGGAAGTTGATCGTCGGCCCCAGTTGGTTGCCCTCGGCGGTGTGGTTGTAGACCACGTCGAGGATCACCTCGATGCCGGCTTCGTGCAGCGCTGCGCACCATCATCTTGAATTCGGGCACCGCGCTGCCGGCCTGCCGGGTGGATGCGTATTGATATTGCGGGGCGAAGAACCCGAACGTGTTGTAGCCCCAGTAGTTTCGCAAGCCGAGGTCCAGCAGCCGCTCGTCGTGCATGAATTGGTGCACCGGCATCAGTTCGATCGCGGTGACGTTCAGCGACTTGAGGTGTTCGATGATCGCCGGGTGGGCTATCCCGGCGTAGGTGCCGCGGAGTGCCTCGGGTAGGCCGGGGTGGGACTGCGTCATGCCCTTGACGTGGGCCTCGTAGATCACCGTCTCGTGGTAGGGCCTCAGCGGTGAGCGGTCGAACGCCCAGTCGAAGAACGGGTTGATCACGACGCTGGTCATGGTGTGGCCGAGTGAGTCGACCATCGGGGGAGTGCCGGTGTCGGTCCCGTCGCCGTCCTTACCGACGACGTCCTGGTCGTAGGAGTAGAGCGCCTGGCCGAAGGTGAAATCGCCGTCGAACGCCTTGCCGTACGGGTCGAGCAGCAGTTTGCTCGGGTCGCACCGGTGCCCGGCCGCCGGATCAAACGGGCCGTGCACACGAAACCCGTAGTGCTGGCCGGGGGTGATGCCCGGCAGATAGGCGTGCCAGACGTACCCGTCAACCTCATCGAGGCGGATGCGCGATTCGTCGCCCTTGTCGTCGATCAGGCACAGCTCGACCTTCTGCGCGATCTCCGAGAACAGCGAAAAGTTGGTCCCTGCGCCGTCATACGACGCCCCGAGTGGATAGGCGTTGCCCGGCCACACCGTGGGAAGTGCGGGCGGGGCCCTGTGGGGCTCCGGCTTTACGGCGCCGGAAGTCGCGGATGGCGGGTTCGACGGCATATTCAGACCTTATCCGCGCCGGGTGGTCGCAGCGCGCCGTGCCCCGGTCACCACCAGCCGGTGTTTGCCGCGATCTGGCGGCCGAGTTCGTCGACCATGGTCCGCATGTAGGTGGGGGACAGGTGATGGGCACCGTGGTAGATCAGCACGTTTCCCTCGACCGGGCGACAGACGTCGGCGCGGCATATCGCATCGGACATATCGAGTGGCTTCAGCAACGGGAACTGTGTGACGAAGTCGATGGTGGAATTGTGCGCGGAGAGCACGTCGGAGCGCTTGATCGCGCACGACTGCGGGTCGCCGCCCTTGGCCAGGCAGTCGGCGGGATCGAACGGTTTGCCGTTTTTGACCAGCCACGGGGTGTCCCGCATGGCGAGGATGGGAATATTGTTGTCGGACAACGTTTTCCAGATCCCGATGTACGTTGCCGGCATCACGTCACCGGGTTTGATGTTCCACGGCCGCGTCGACGTGGTGAACACGTAGCCGGGACGGTCGCTGACCAGCTTGGCCATCGTCCGTTGCACCCACTCGCGGCACTGCGGATACGGGGCGTTGTTGCCCATGATCAGCGGGACCTGTTCGGTGGACAACGGGCAGCCCATTTTGAGGTAGGTCACCACTTTGAAGTTGTGCTGGTGCCCGAGCTGGTCTAGCGCGGGCAGCCAGTGTTCCGCGTGCGACCCGCCGGCCAGGGCGATGGTGCGGATGGCGTCGCGGTCGCCGTAGGTGCAGTTGACCACCGCCGGGTTGACGAAGTCGCTGATGCAGCCGTCTCTGGTGGTGGCGGGCACGTCGTCCTTGATCTCCAGGACGGTGGGCCGCATCCGCAGCATGGGCACCCGCGCGTGGTCGGTCAGCGCGCGCGCACCCGGGTAGTCCTCGGGGTTGAGTGCGAGCAGTTCCTTCCCGGTGGCGCGTTCGACGGTGACGTGCTGACGCCAGGTGAACGAGGTCGCGGTCAGGGTGACGCCCAGCAGCACCACCACCGATCCCAGCACCATCGTGGGCCGGCGCAGCTGCGCGGGCCGGGGGATCGGCGGCGCGCCTGCCGGGGTGCGCAGCGGGTCCTCGACGAAGCGGTTGGTCAGGTAGGCCAGCACCCCGGAGACCAGCAATATCGCCGCGCCCTCGACGAAGTTGGCGTGCGGGTGGCCGGTGTAGGACAGCCAGAAGATCAGCAGCGGCCAGTGCCACAGGTACAGCGAGTACGCCATCGCGCCCAGCGCCACCAGCGGCCCGGCCGCCAGCAGCCGATTGGGCGCCGGCATTCGGCCGCCCAAGCCCGCCAGGTTGGCGCCCGCCAGGATCAGCAGCATGGTGGCGCCGACGGGCACCAGCGCCCACGGGCCGGGGAACTCCTGGGCGCCGTCGATCAGGGCCCCGCAGAACAGCACCGCCGCCAGCGCGACGCTGGCGAGGACGGTGCGCAGCCACATCGGCCAGCGGATGTAGCGCACCAGCGCGCCGACGAGCGCGCCCAGCAGCAATTCCCAGGCCCGCGCGAAGCTGTTGTAGTACGCGCTGGCCTGGTCGTCCTGGTGGGCGACGATCGCGTAGACGAACGACGCCACCGTCAGCGCGCTGAGCAGGACCACGAACGACGGTGCGCAGGTGCCGGGCCCGCAAGGCGCCGAAACAGGTAAGCGCACCCGGTGACCAGCAGCAGGAACGCGATGTAGAACTGGCCCTGCACCGACATCGACCAGATGTGCTGCAACGGGCTGACGGCTTCGCCCGCCCGCAGGTAGTTGGACGCCGTGCTGGCCAGCTCCCAGTTCTGGTAGTAGCCCAGGCTGGCCAGGCTCTGGTCGGCGAAGGTCTCCCAGCGGGTCTGCGGCTGAATCAGGATGGTCAGCAGCGCGCACCCGGCCAGGACCACCACCAGCGCCGGAACCAGCCGCCGGACCAGCCGGATCACCTCGGAAACCGGCGACAGCGATTGCGAGGGGTTCAGCGCGGCGCGCAGCAGTTTGCCGCCGAAGAAGAACCCGGACAGCGCCAGGAAGACGTCCACGCCGCCGGAGACCCGGCCGAACCAGATGTGGAAGACGGCGACCAGCGCGATCGCGATGCCACGCAAGCCGTCGAGATCGTAACGATAAAAGCCTGTCGACCTGCCCGGTTCCGCCATCGGCTCGGGGGCGGTGGCCTGCGGACGAGGCGGTGACAGGCTGATCATATTGACAGCCAATCTACCGAAGCCGCCACCCGCCCACCGAGCGTCAGTGCTCGTAACGGGGCAGGTGGCGGATGGTCGAGACGGCCGCGAAGGTTACCGGAAGGTGCTGATCACCGGCCCCTGCTCGGGTGCCTGCTGCGCGGGCGCCGGGCCGTGCCGGGGCTGCTGCCCGGCAACTGCAGCGTCGGCAGCGTCGGCAGCTGGATCGGCGGTTGTCCCGGTATCTGCAGCACCGGGGCCTGCGGTGCGGGCGCTGGCTGAGCCGGCGCCGGCAACGGCGCTTGCGGTGCTGGCGCCTGCCCGGCTGCCTGCTGCAACGGCGCCTGCTGCACCGGTGCCTGCTGGCCCGGCAACAGCTGCACCGGTGCCTGCTGGCCCGGCAACTGCTGGGCCGGCGCCTGCTGGCGCCGGCGCCTGCTGGCCCGGCAACTGCTGCGCCGGTGCCTGCTGCAACGGTGCCTGCTGGGGTCCCGAGCACCCGGACCACATACGGCGTCATGCCGCTGCTGCGGACCGGCGAAACCTGGACGACGTCGCCGACCTCCAGCATCTGGCCGTTGCCGAGGAACATCGCGACGCTCTCCGTGCCGTTAGGCCCGTAGAAGATCATGTCGCCCTTCTGCGCCTGCTGCGGCGGGATCTTCTGGCCGACCTGGTAAATCGCGCCGGACGAACGCGGCAGCTTGATTCCCGCGCCGGCGTAGGCGTACTGCATCAGGCCCGAGGCGTCGAACCCGACGGTGTTGGCACCCGAACCGGTGCCGCGAGAGGGGCCGTTGACACCGCCGCCGGCCCACGAGAACGGGATGCCGCGGGCCGCCAGGCCGCGCTGCGACGACCGTGTCGGTCACCTGCTGGTAGTCCATCGGTTTGGTGGTGGGGTCGGCGCTTGCCAGACCCGACATGGCAGCCATCGGGGCCGCCAGCACGGCCAGGCCGACGATAAAGCCGTAGATGCGTTTCATTGGATACCAACCTCCTTGTCCCTCTCGGGGCGCTGTGAGCTTCACGCGATCGCCGCCACGTCGGGGCGAACGCCGTGCATGGCTTAATTCACACCAGTCACTACAAACACTTCTACAACAGAAATCATCAGCGCGAAATAGCAGGTGAGGGCCACGAGGCATTCTTTGTAGGACCGTGACCCGATGGTGACTGGCGCACCCAATCTTGTATGCGCAGTTGTGATTTCGGGCTATGCCCGCGCCCTAGCGCGGCAGTCGCGGTCGAGTGTCAGTTGAGTGTCGGTTCGGTGCCGGTTCGGCCGAACCGGTTTAGCCCCAGTACGGCCGGCAGATGACGGTCAGTACCGAGCCGACCACGGCGCCGATCACGATCAGGGCCATGGAGAGGGCCGGCCAGAAGGACATGTACCAGCCCTTCAACATCGACACGAACGGGCCCAGGGTGGCCGCGGCAATCGCCGCACCGATGCCGCCCCACACCAGCGGGCGAATGTAGTAGTCGATTCCGAACGGCACCGCCCCGCACTCGTCGCCTTCGCACACCTGCGACATGAAGCCGAAGAGGGTGGACGGCCACTTCGTCATCGTCGCCAGCAGAAGCAGCGCCCCCAGGATCGCGAGAGTGCAGATCACGTCCCAGGCGGCGATCCGCAGCCGAAGTACCCGCGGCGGCTGCGGCTCGGAGTCGGCTGAGACGGCGGATTCTTCGGGGAAGTCTTCGGCCTCTCCGGGCACGCTCGGGAGTCGGGCGATCACCTGCGGAGGGGTCGTCGGTCTGATGCGGTGAAGCCATGCCACTAGATGCTTCCTGATGGCCGGGTTTTGCGCGAACCCGCCTGCTTTACGCTCGGTCTCTATGCCTGCGGCGACACCCGGGTTGACGCCCGAGCAAATCAGCGCGATCGACGCCGCGCATCTGTGGCACCCGTACAGCACCATCGGCAGCGAGGCCGTGCCGCCCGTGGTGGCCGTCGGCGCCCGCGGTGCCTGGCTGACGCTGGTCAGGGACGGTAAGCCGATCGAGGCGCTGGACGCGATGAGCTCCTGGTGGACCGCGATCCACGGCCACGGCCATCCGGTGCTGGACGCGGCGCTGGGCACCCAGCTGGCGTGCATGAACCACGTCATGTTCGGCGGGCTCACCCACGAGCCCGCCGCCCGGCTGGCCCAGCTGCTGGTGGAGATCACCCCGGCCGGTTTGGAGACGGTGTTCTTCAGCGACTCCGGGTCGGTGTCGGTGGAGGTCGCGGTCAAGATGGCGCTGCAGTACTGGCGCAGCCGCGGCCAGCCGGACAAGCGCCGGCTGATGACCTGGCGGGGCGGCTACCACGGCGACACCTTCACGCCGATGAGCATCTGCGACCCCGACGGCGGCATGCACTCGCTGTGGACCGACATCCTGGCCCCCCAGATTTTCGCCCCGCAGGTGCCGCGGGACTACGACCCCGGCTACAGCGCCGCGTTCGAGGCCCAGCTGGCGCAGCACGCCGCCGAACTGGCCGCGGTGGTCGTCGAACCCGTCGTGCAGGGCGCGGGCGGAATGCGGTTCCATGACCCGCGCTATCTGCGCGACCTGCGCGACATCAGCCGCCGGCACCAGGTGCTGCTGATTTTCGACGAGATCGCCACCGGCTTCGGCCGCACCGGTGAGCTGTTCGCCGCCGACCACGCCGGGGTGAGCCCGGACATCATGTGCGTCGGCAAGGCGCTCACCGGCGGATACCTCAGCCTGGCCGCCACCTTGTGCAGCACCGACATCGCGCACACCATCAGCACGGGGGAGGCGGGGGCGCTGATGCACGGGCCCACCTTCATGGCCAACCCGCTGGCCTGCGCGGTGTCGGTGGCCAGCGTCGAGGTCCTGCTCGGTCAGGATTGGCGGTCGCGGATCGCGGAAATATCCGCGGGGCTGGCGGCCGGACTCGAACCCGCCCGGGCGTTGCCCGGCGTCACCGATGTCCGGGTGTGCGGCGCCATCGGCGTCATCGAATGCGACCGGCCCGTCGACCTGGCCGTCGCCACCCCCGCGGCGCTGGACCGCGGCGTCTGGCTGCGACCGTTCCGCAACCTGATCTACGCGATGCCGCCGTACATCTGCCCGCCGGACGAGATCGCGCAGATCACCTCGGCGATGGTCGAAATCGCACGGCTCGTGGGCTGAGCGCGGATACTCAGGCGTCCACGCGGGCGAACTCATTCCGCTGGTACCGCTCGACACACGTCGATCTGCGGACCTTGCCGCTGGTGGTGATGGGAATCGAACCGGGGGGCACCAAGACCAGGTCCGACGACTCCGAGGCCGTGTGAGTTTGAGATCGCCGCAGTGACTTCACGCTTGACGGCGGCGAGCTTGCGCATCGCATCCTCGTCGGAGTCGTCGCCGGTTCTTGACTTCGATGACGGCGACGAGCTGCTCCATGCCCTCGTCCGGAACGGCGATCGCCACGACCCGGCCCTCAGTTATCCCCGAGATCGTCGCCTCGATGTCTTCGGGGGCGTGGTTGCGCCCGTACACGATCAACAGATCCTTGATGCGGCCGACGATGAACAGCTCGCCATCGGATAGGAAGCCCAAATCCCCGGTCCGCAACCAAGGCCCTTCGGGTGTGCCGGCCGACGGCTCGACAATCTTGCCTCCGAAGGTGCGCTCGGTCCCTTCCGGGATTTTGCCAATAGCCGAGCCCGACGTTGTCGCCGTGCACCCAGATCTCGCCGGTGCTTCCCGGCGCACACTCGATCTGCGTGTCGGGATCGACGATCCGCACGGTGGGTGCGTCCAGCGCGGAATAACTGACCAGCGCCGTGCCGGTTCCACTTGCGCACCGTTGTGCCTGGCCTTCGGCAAGTTTGTCGGTCTCGAAGTCGACGATTGCCGGTGGTTGATTCTCGGTGGTGGTCGCCACGTACAGCGTCGACTCCGCGAGCCCATAGGTGGGCCGGATCACCGACTCGCGAAGATTGAAGCGCTTAAACCGCTCGCTGAAGCGTTTGATCGTCTCCGGGAGTACCCGTTCGGCGCCGCTGATGATGGTTGACACGTTGCTGAGGTCGTAGCCGGCCATGTCTTCGTCTGACGTCTTGCGTGTCGCCAGTTCGAAGGCAAAGTTGGGTGCTCCGGTGGATGCGCTGGGATAGGAGGCCACCATTTGCATCCAGCGGGCCGGGCGCTGCAGGAAAGACACCGGGCTGGTGAGCACCGCGCTGCATCCCGAAAGAATCGGTGTGCACACTCCCATGATCAAACCGAGGTCGTGATAGAACGGCAGCCACAACACGATCGTGTGGTCCGGCGGCTCAATGCCTCCGTTGCGCTGGAAAAAGCCGCGCATCGTCATTCCGTAATTCGCCACGAAGGTTCGCGTAGGAGATCATTACGCCGGCCGGGCTCCGGGTCGATCCAGACGTATATTGCAAATACGCGGTGCTTGGATAGTCATCGCTCCCCGGCGTGGAATCGTGTCCGGGGCGTCCAGATCCAGTAAATCAACCTCGATGAGCGGTGGCGCGGATGTTCCCGGCTGCGATGTCACGGCCCGGACGACCTCGCCGATAACGGCGGATGTGGTGAGAATGGCAGTGGGCGACGCGTCACGCAGCACCGACTCAACACGCTCATCGCCGGCACCGTACGGGACGGTAAGCGGAACGGCGATGAGGCCGGCCTGCAGTGCGCCCAGAAAGGCAACGATGTAATCGAGTCCCTGGGGCGCCAATATCACCGCGCGGTCACCCGGTGCTGCGCAAAGCCTGAGCTCGCGCGCAACGTTTAGCGCTCGCCGATACACCTGCAGCCACGTCAGGCTCTCCGGGACGCCGCCCGCGTCCTCGTCGTAATCGATGAACGTGAATGCCGTGTCATTGGGCTGCAGGCTGGCGCGTTCGCGCAGCAGAGCGGGAAGGGACATCTCGGCCATTCGTAGGAGGATACGGTGGCCGTCGCCGCCGTACCTGCAAAATCGGGAGTACCACTCATCACATTCGGCGGGCGCACCATTCCGGGCCCGCTCGCACAGCGAGTTCTCACGAGATTCTTTGGTGCCGGCTTGCTTAGTCAAAGCGTCCACAAAGTCGCTGGCCGCAGCATAGATCTCATGACGAACGAGCCTCATTGCGCGACCCTGATCGAACGCTATCTATGCAGCTGCGGGGTGCGGTTCTTCCGGCACGAGCACGATGGCGAATATTTCTTTGTCGAAGACGCCCATCCCCGGCCGCTCAACGTCCACCTCAAGATGTCCCCGTCGTTCGGCGACGTGTTGACCATTCGGGTCACTCCCGCATGCTTGTTCTCCGTCGCCGACCGGCCCTGGCTGACGCAGTTCGCCGACGCGTGGAACAAGCGGGGTCGCGAAGTCTCCGCGATCGTGCACGGTACCTCTAATCCGCAGCGCATCGGCGTTTTGGCCCGCAGATCCCAGTGGATCCGGGAGGGCATCTCTTTCGAGGATTTCGCATCCTTCGTTGATCGCACCATCGCAGCTGCAATCGATCTCTTCGCTGAGTTGACCCCGGTTGTCGAATTGCCCTCGAGAGCGCAGCTCGTTGCTGCTGCGGGACGCCAGCTGAGATTCTGGGGCCGCAGCGCCGAGCGTCCGAGCTCACGCGTAATCGCGCCTGCTTGTCAGTGCACGTCTTGGTGGCGGCTTCTTCGCCTGGCTGCTCTTGAGGCCCAGGTCGGCCCGGTCCAGAGCGTCGCGAAATGTCAGCCGAGTCTGCTGTGGCGGCAAGTTCTGCTTCCCTAATATTCCGAAACGTCAGTTGCGACTCTGTCCGGAGGATTAGTGTCCCTAGTGGCCGCGACGGGTTGGTGTCATGCCCTTCGCCGTGCCGCTGGTCGATGGTGACCGGATAGGAGGGTGGACATGTCGGATGTGACGGCGGTACCGGAGGCGATCGCGGCGGCGGCAACGGATGTCGCGGCTGTTGGTTCCACGGTCGACGCGGCCCACATGGCGGCGGCGGCTTCGACCGTCGCGGTGGTACCCGCGGCCGCCGATGAGGTGTCGGCCGGCATCGCGAACCTGTTCTCCGGTTTCGCCAAGGAGTATCAGGCGCTGGCCGGGCAGGCGTCGGCGTTTCAGCAGCAGTTTGTGCAGCACTTGCATGCGAGTGCAGGCTCGTATACGGCCGCTGAGGCCGCCAACTCCGGGTCGATGGCTTCGGAGTGTCGAATCGACTTTGAGCGGCATCGTCAACGCGCCGGGCCAGTTACTCAATGAGATCAACGGACGATGTTTAAATTTATCTCGTCCGGCTTCACCCTTTTAGATGGATGTAATATATGAGTTACTGGTTTTCGGGTATTTGACGCTGGGTATATTAATCGGCTTAGAAGAATTAGCGTTGAAGTACGTTGGCATAGTGATCCCGATCCCATAATTCAGATTATTTCAACCCGCTCATCAATGCCTAAATCAGGTTTCTATCGGCGCTAAACTGTGGCGCCCAACCTGTCTTGCAAGCGAATAGCACTACCGCCGCGGCGCTGGTAAATGTGCGAACGCCAACCTAGACGGACAGCCTCGGGAGTTCGCCTGTGACCGCGTCGTCGGGGTGGGCCTCCCTTAGCAGCAAGGACCGTACCAGCGGACGCGGTCCCTCAGACCGAAGCATGAAACTGGCCGGGCGCGGACGAACTGTCTGCGGCCACCAGAACCACCGTCCGAGCAACGCGGCGATAGACGGTGTCATGAACGAGCGCACGACCAAGGTGTCGAACAACAGGCCCAGGCCGATGGTGGTGCCGAGCTGGCCGATAATCCGCAAGTCGCTGAATATCATCGAGGCCATGGTGAAGGCGAACACCAGGCCCGCGTTTGTCACGACCTTACCGGTGCCGCCCATGGCGCGGATGATGCCGGTGTTTATGCCGGCGGCTATTTCCTCTTTCATCCGGGCTACCAGAAGCAAGTTGTAGTCGGATCCCACCGCCAAAAGGACGATCACGGACATCGGAAGCACCATCCAGTGCAATTTGATGCCCAGAATGTACTGCCACACCAGCACCGACAGCCCAAACGATGCGCCCAATGAAAGCAACACCGTGCCCACGATAACCAGGGCGGCCACAAAACTTCGCGTGAGGGCGAGCATGATGACGAAAATAAGGCAGAGCGCACCAACGAGCGCGATCCACAGATCGTATTTCGCGCCGTCGCGGAAGTCTTTGTAGGTCGACGCGGCGCCGGCGAGAGAAATCTTGGCGCTCTCCAGCGGAGTCGTCTTGAGCGCTTCTTCGGCCGCCGTCCTGATCGGATCGATCCGCGCTATACCCTCGGGCGTCGCGGGATCGCCCCTATGCGAAATGATGAATCGAGCCGCTTTCCCGTCCGGAGACATGAAGGAAGCCATCGCGCGCTGGAAGTTCGGGTTCTGGAAGACCTCGGGAGGCAGATAGAAGGAATCGTCGTTCTTGGCGGCGTCGAACGCCTGCCCCATGGCGGTGGCGTTTTGGCTCGCTCCGTCCAGCTCGCCGAGGAGCCCGGACATGGTGCTGTGGTTCGTCAACAGCATTGCGCGCGTGGCCTCCGCGATCGCGATCAGCGGCGGGGTCAGCGGGAGTAGCTGCGCCGCCAGCTCGTCCAGCTTCACCGACATCTTTCACGATAATGTGCATTTTATCGTGAAGCGCATCGAGACCGTCGAATAGATCAAATATCGACCTCAACGCCCAGCATATTGGGATATCGTGAGCAGTGCTTTTCCCAGTAGAAGTAACTTCGAATTGGCCTGAAGAAATCGTCGAAATCCGAGAGGTGGTTTTCTATCTCATCCACGAGGGCTTTCATCTCTATTGCCACGCCGACCGTATGGTGAGT
>CAVQSX010000047.1:0-39368 GCA_963715905.1 uncultured Actinomycetota bacterium | reverse complement strand
GCGTCAGGTTGGAAGGCCTGGATGGTCAGGGCAATCTTGCTCGGGAAGCGCGCAGACTGCAGGATCATTTGGCCGCCTGGTCGCTCAAGCCACTGCCGCGTTAGGTGTTGGCCGATCCCACGTGCGGTGACGTACTCGGTGTCAGTGCCATCGACACCACGCGCCCCGGGGGGTGTCGCCGAGGTTCGAACAAAACACCGGGCGATCGGGGTCGGCGAGCGCCGCACCGACCAGCCGTTTCCGGGTCCGCCTTGGCGTGAACGGGGCCAGCGAGGGGCGACCTGCGATGACTCATCTGGCGTCTCCCGCCTGAGTCTTCAGCGCCTGCTTGATGGCGGCGCGGGCGTCACGCAGATCCGTCGTCACCCGCGTCGGGTCGACGCTGACGCGCGGCAACGAATTGCGAGCGCCGCGTATCACCCTCGGCGCGTGGCTGATAAGGAGCTGCAGGGTGACGGTCGCCGTCATCGGCACGTCGGCGCCCCATGCGCTCCCCGAGTTTCGCGGCCAATCCGGCGGCCAGCGTGTTACCGTTCCACCGAGAGCCTTCGCACGGGCATCCCAATCATCCAGAGTCGATGCAGATCGTGACACCAGGCACGACGACAGGTCATCGCCGTCGTCTCCGCGGAGTGCGACGGGTCGTGACGCCGGTGATCGGGCACATTGTGCCGCGGCGAGGCCTGTTTTCGGGCCATGTTTTGCCACCGCGACAAGGGCCCGGGCAACCTGCAGGTACGTCCCGCGCCGTTTGGCGGGCATCCTGAACCACCGCGCGCAGTCGGGTGCGCGAACACGGCGGTGGGTAGCCAAGATCGCGCGTGTTGCCCAGGGTCGCATCAACTAGCTGCGACGAGAGCCCGACGCCGTCGACTAGGTAGTGGGAAATCACCAGACTGACCGCGGTCGAGCCGTCCGTAAGGGGAAGGACGCCGAGGTGCCAGCCGGGCCCCCGTTCCGGATCAACAGGCACTTGTGAGCGCTCATCGGCCCAGTCGCTGAGTTCGGCGCGTGGACGGGCGCACTCGGCGATATCGATGTCCGACGGCCCCCGATCTGAGACCCACCGATGCCGGCCGAATGGCAGCGGCGAACGCTCGATGCGCCGCCCCAACAAGCCGTGACCGAGGTTGTGGTGAACGCGCTTAGCCCATCAAAGTCGATAGGGTGCTCGTATAACCCACACGGCCTGCATGACTTCGTTCTGGCCGGTGGAGCGATGCCCGTCAAAGAAGGCTTGGTCGAGCAAGGCGAGCCGATTGTCTGGCCGCGCGTCACTGTCGGCTCTTATGCGGTGGAACCGATTCATCGCATTAGGTTAGCTCCGGTGCTTTCGTTCGTTGACGCCGACGTAAATTTCGAAACGTGGGACTCAAGGTTTGGGCCGCTAAAGTCGCTCTCGTGAGTAAGAATCACGCGAAGTTTTACTGTTGACTCCCTCCGCACAGTCCGGGACTGCGGCCCGCCCAGTCGTTTTGTTCGTGCTGGGCTTTGCGCGGTCCGGAACGTCGGCGCTGACGCGGGTTCTCTCATTGTGCGGCGCTACGCTCCCGGCCAGGATGCTGGGCGCCGACCGGCAGCTATCCGGCTGGCTTTTGGGAGCCGCGCCCAGCCGTCCACCTCACCAACGCAATCCTGCGCCGCTACGGCAGCGCCGGGTTCGACCCGACGCTGCGCCTGCAGGAGGACGATGCGTTCGACCCCGTTGAGAAGCCCGCTGCACCGCCAAGATCCGGGCCTATCTCACCACGTTGCCGGTCGCGCCGCTCGTGGTCATCAAGGACCCGAAGATAACGGCGATGTCTGGCTTGTGGTTCGAAGCTGCGCGTCAGGCCGGATTCGACCCCGTGGCCGTGATCGCGGTGCGCCACCCGGAGGAGTCCGCCAAGTCAATTACGGCGGTCGCTGGAACCTCACCGGAGTTCGGGGGCGCCTTATGGCTGAAATACAGTCTGCTGGCCGAGAGAGACACGCGCGACCTGCCGCGCGTGTTCGTCGAGTACCGAAACCTTATGGACAATTGGCGCCACGAAATAAAGCGAATTGCCGCGGCGCTACCGATCGATCTGGACGCCTCGGACGAGGGCGCGATCGATGAATTTCTCGCACCTGGCTCTCCGGCACCACCGAAACCGCGACCCGGTGACTGAGCTCTTCGGCGCAGACTGGATTTCCGCGGCATACGAAGCGCTGAGCGCCGCCGCGCGGGACGAGCCCTGGGACGAGGCTGCGCTGGATCGCGTTTTCGAGGCGTATCGGGCGAGCGAACGAGGGTTCCGGACGATGTTCGAGGACTACCACCGATTACGCAAGCTTTACCGGCTCTTCCCGATATCGATGGTGAAGCTGTTCATCGAGGTCAGAGCGATCGCTCACCGGCGCGACGAGACTTGGGCCTAATGACGGCGGAGGCCGAGACGATCATTGGAATACCAAGACTCAAATGTCTTTAGCGTGTTGCGTTAATACGCTACTGGCCGACGACATCCCGGGGATAGCCCAGGTATTGGGTTATGCTGCCGGACGGCCGAGCGAGTGCGAGGCTGCCGCTTTCATTTCGCAGAACGACGCACGGGAAGTGAAGGGCCAGGATCACGCGATGAAATTTGTGCTGGCGTTCTACGGAACTCGCGGCGATGTCGAGCCCGGCGTCGCTGTTGGCCGTGAGTTGCGGCGCCGCGGGCACGACGTGTGCATGGCCGTCCCGCCCGACCTGGTCGGCTTCGCCGAGGCGGCTGGGCTTGCGGCGGTCGACTACGGGCCGGATATTCAGGCGTGGCTGGAATCGACGCGCAACTTCTGGACGTATTTCTTCCGCAACTTCTGGAGGATTCGGGATGTGCTCGCGTTTTTGCGCGAATCTCGGGAGCCCGGCACGCAGGTGCTGGGGGGAGATGAGCACGATGCTGACGTCGCTGGCGGACGGGGCCGACCTGCTATTGACCGGCATGAGTTACCAGGAGCTTGCCGCCAACGTCGCGGAGTATCGCGACATTCCGTTGGCCACGCTGCTTTGGTTCCCGATACGGGTCAACGGCCACCTCGTTCCGATGCTGCCGGCGCCGTTGATCCGCTCGGCGATGAGGGTGTACGAGTGGCTGGTTTGGCGCGGGGTGAAGAAGGTCGAGGATTCGCAGCGCCGTGAATTGGGCCTCCCGAAGGCCACCGGCCCCGCGCCGCGACGGATCGCCGAACAAGGATCGCTGGAAATCCAGGCCTATGACGAGGTGTGTTTTCCCGGGCTGGCAGCTGAATGGGCGAAATCGGATGGCCGGCAAGGCCCTTTAATGGCCCTTTGTCGGCACGCTGACGATGGAGTCGCCGACGGATGCCGATGAGGAGGTCGCCTCGTGGATTGCCGCGGGAACACCGCCGATTTTCTTCGGGTTTGGCAGCATTCCGGTCGAATCTGCCGCCGACACGATCGCCATGATCGGCAGGGCCTGCGCGCAGTTAGGCGAGCGGGCGTTGGTTTGCGCCGCCGCGTCTGACTTCAGCAACGTGCCCCATTTCGACCACGTCAAGGTGGTCGGCGCGGTGAATTACGCGGCGATCTTTCCGGCCTGTCGCGCGGTCGTGCACCATGGTGGCGCGGGCACCACGGCCGCGAGCCTGCGCGCCGGAGTCCCCACGTTGATCCTCTGGATGGCGGACGTTCAGGTGATCTGGGGAGCTGCGATCAAACGGCTGAAGGTGGGCACCGCCCGGCGCTTTTCGACCGCTACCGAGAAATCATTGGTCGCGGACCTGCGGACCATCCTGGCCCCGCAATACCTCACCCGGGCCCGCGAGATCGCCACCCGGATGACCGAACCCGCCGAAAGCGTCGCGGCCGCCGCTGATCTTGTGGAAAATTTCGCCCGCCTCAAGCGTGTCGGCTGATCGGCGACGACGCGCTGGTCAGGTAGGTGAAATGCGCCTGGTTGACGTGCGCGGCCACCCGCAAGGCGTTGGCCGCGACCGTCAAACTGGGATTCAGCCCGGTGCTGGACGGAAAGAACGAGGCGTCCACGACGTAGAGGTTGTCGACTTCGTGCGCCCGGTTTTGGGGGTCCAGCACGCTGGTTTTGGGATCGGTGCCGAAGCGGCACGTGCCGCAGACGTGGCCCAGGGTCGAGTTGTTTTCGCCGGTCCGCAGTGTGAGTGTGCGGAACGGCTTCAACACCTCTTTTATCTGTCGCAAAAACACCGCGCGGCGTTCGATCTCGCTGGCGTGCAAACGATACTGAAGTCGCAGCCGCTGGCGGCCGTCCGCGCCGGGCCGATCGCTGGGCAGGACGCGGTTGTCCAGATACGGCAGGTCTTCCATGATCGCGGCCAGCACCAGTCCACCGCTGAAGAAGCGATCGTAGATCGGCCGCACCGCCGGGCTCATCAGGCGCAGCGCTTTCGCCTGCCAGCCGGGGTGGTTTGTCAGCATGTCCATGGATGCCAACTTGGCCATCGCGCTGGCTGATTGCACGGTGCCGTATTTCTGCCCCTCCCAGAAATAAAAGTCGTTGAGCCCGATCTCCTTGTTTTCGGCCGTGATCCTGCAGCGGGGTTGCGGCCAGACCTCGATCCAGTCGAGCAGATGGCGCATCAAGTTGCGCCCCACCGAGTCTGAGCCGTTGGCCAATCCGCGCGGCCAATCACCCGAGCGGGAATTGAGCAACAGCACCGGGGTGGCCAGCGCGCCGGCGGCCAGCACCACCACCTTGGCCTTGCAGGGCCAGCGTGTCGGAGCGATGCTCGCAGATCACTTGTTTGACCTGGGTGCGGTCGGCCTCGAGGCGCAGCACCCGACATTCGGCCAGCAGGTGGGCGCCGTGCTCGGCAACGGCGGGCAGCACGCCGTTGCGGCCGGCGTCGCCTTTACACGACTGGGGACACAGATAGGCCTGGCAGGTGGCACACCCGTCGGTGTAATCACAGGCCATCGGCAGGTGATAGGGATGCAATCCGCGACCGGCCAAGTAATCGACCAGCGGCTGGTTGTCGGCCGAAAACGGCGGCGCCGCAGGCAGCCCGACCTCGGCGGCCTCCGGGCGCAGGGGATCGGGCGGGCCGCGCACCCCCAGCAGCTTCTCGGCCTCGGCGTACCAGGGACTCATCTGGTCGTAGGTGATCGGCCAGGCCTCGGGCACGGTGGAATCGCCGGGGTTGCGGAAGTTTTGCCGGGGGGTGAAATCGCCAGCGAAGAATCGCTCGCAGACCATGCCATACAGGGCCGAGGATCCGCCGGTGCCGCTGCCGATGAACGGCACAAACCGCTTCGAGCGACGCCCGCTGATGTCTTCGATCTCGTCGGTGGAGCGTCCCGCGCGGGCCAAGGCATCGTAGTAGGTCGCTGCTGGAACGGTACGCCTGCGGCTCGGCCAGTTCGGGCATCGCAGCGCGAATCGTTCCCGGCGTCCCAGGCAGTGTCGAGCGCCCCTTTTCGACGAACAACACCCGTCGGCCGGAGCGGGCCAGCGAGTGACCCAGCATCCCGCCGCCCATGCCGGTGCCCACGACGATCACGTCCCACAGAACGCGTTCGGCCTCGCGCGCACTCAACTCGCCGTCAGCCAATCGAGCTCCTCAGCGGATGATGGCCCACCGTTGCCCGGTCCGGGCGACTCGCGACCATACCATCCAGTACCACGGACGGATGAAGTTACCCGCCGGTGTCGAGCAGCTGCCGCAAGTCCGGCGACTGAGTGACGGGCCGAGGCAAGTTCGCGAAATCGGGCCCCAGACCTCAACTGGACGTGTATAGGGTACGAACAGTACTGACCTCACGACTTTTGAGGTCAAGTCGCGTCTGCAATCGGAGCCACAGATGTCTTCTAGTTTGATCGCAACGCCGGAGGTTTTGGCCGCAGCCTCGTCGGATCTGGCCGGGATCCGGGACGCGATCAGGGCGGCCACTGCGGCGGCGGCGCCTTCGACGACGTCGCTGGTATCCGCGGCGCAGGATGAGGTCTCGGCGGCGATCTCGAAGGTGTTTGGCGCCTACGCGCAGGAGTATCAGGCGCTCAGCGCGCAGGCGGCGCTGTTTCATCAGCAATTCGTCGAGGCCATGAATGCAGCCGGGGCACAGTATGCGGCCGCAGAGGCGGCCAACGCAGACCCGTTGCAGAGCCTGTCCAACGCGATTAATGGGGAAGTTCAGGTGCTAACCGGGCGGCCGCTGGTCGGCAACGGCGCCAATGGCGCGCCGGGGACCGGGCAGGCCGGCGGTAACGGCGGGTGGTTTGGCGGCAACGGCGGCAACGGTGGGTCCGGCGGGGCTGGCGCGAATGGTCAGGCCGGTGGAGCAGGCGGGTCGGCTGCACTGTGGGGCCACGGAGGTAACGGTGGGGCCGGTGGGAACGCGACGGCTGCGGGTGGGCACGGTGGCAACGGCGGGGCCGGCGGCGCTAATGGGCTGCTCGGCGGTGGTAACGGCGGGTTCGGCGGGGCTGGTGGGAACGGCTTGGCCGCAGCAGGGCAGCTGACCGGCCAGGCCGGTGGGGCCGGCGGCAATGGTGGGGCCGGTGGCGCCAACAGGTCGCTGTTCTCGTTGAACGGCGTCGGCGGGGCTGGCGGTAACGGCGGTAACGGTGGGGCCGGCACCGACGGCGCCTCAAGCACCACTCCTGGGGTGGCCGGGGTCGGCCGGCGGGGCTGGCGGTAACGGCGGTCAAGGTGGGGCCGGTGGCGCCAACTGGGCGCTGCTGGGTGGAGCCGGCGGGGCGGGCGGCGACGCCGGTAACGGCGGTAACGGCGCTAACGGCGGTAACGGTGGGTCCGGTGTGGGCTTTGCAAAGGCCGGGGGCGCGGGCGGGGCCGGCGGCAACGGCGGTAGCTCCCTTGGTGGGGCCGGTGGCGCCTCCGCATCAATCTTCAACTTCTTTGGAAAACCCGGTGTTGCGGGTCATGCGGGCGTAACCGGTAACGGTGGCGACGGCGGTAACGGTGGGGCCGGCGGCAACGCCACCTCCCGCGGTACGGCTCATGCCGGCGGCGCCGGCGGTGCCGGCGGTCATGGCGGATCAGCCAGCGCCGGCGGCGCCAACGGCAACGGCGGCGAAGGCGGTAACGGCGGGACCGGTGGGGCCGGCGGTAATGGTGCTGCGGGGGCGGGCACAAACGGCCAGGTCGGCGGCACGGGCGGTAACGGCGGTAATGCGGGTGCGGGTGGGGCGGCCGGCTCCGGTGCGGGCGCGGCGGGTGTCGCGGGTCACGCGGGCGTCGGCGGTAACGGCGGCGTCGGCGGTAACGGTGGGGCCGGTAGCGCTGGCACCGGCCTCAATGTGGACTACACCGGCCGAAACGGCTTCAGCGGCGGCACCGGAGGCGCCGGCGGTCATGGCGGATCAGCCGGCGCCGGCGGCACCAACGGCAACGGCGGCGAAGGCGGTAACGGCGGGACCGGTGGGACCGGTGGGACTGGTGGAGCGCCAGGGTCCAATGGCGCGGCCGGAGGCGTGGGCGGTGCCGGCGGTAGTGCGGGTGCGGGTGGGGCGGCCGGTTCCGGTGCGGGCGCTGCGGGTGTCGCCGGTCACGCGGGCGTCGGCGGTAACGGTGGCGTCGGCGGTAGCGGTGGGGCCGGAGGCAATGGCCTCACGTTCGGCGTTAGCGGCTTTACCGGTGGTGCGGGCGGTGCCGGTGGTCAAGGTGGCTCGGCTGGCATTGGCGGCACCAATGGTGACGGTGGCGTCGGCGGTAACGGCGGGGTCGGCGGGGCCGGTGCTGTTGGTAATGCGGTTGGCGGTCAAGACGGTCAAAATGGTGGTAACGGTGGTAATGGTGGTGATGCGGGTGCGGGTGGGGCGGCCGGGTCCGGTGCGGGTGTCGCGGGTAACGCTGGCGCCGCCGGCACCGGGGGCAACGGTGGCGTCGGCGGCAACGGTGGGGCCGGGAGCAATGGCCTCACGTTCGGCCTTAGCGGCAATAACGGTGGTGCGGGCGGTGCCGGCGGTCAGGGCGGCTCGGCTGGCATTGGCGGCACCAATGGTGACGGTGGCGTCGGCGGTAACGGCGGGGTCGGCGGGGCCGGTGCTGTTGGTAATGCGGTTGGCGGTCAAGACGGTCAAAATGGTGGTAACGGTGGTAATGGTGGTGATGCGGGTGCGGGTGGGGCGGCCGGGTCCGGTGCGGGTGTCGCGGGTAACGCTGGCGCCGCCGGCACCGGGGGCAACGGTGGGGCCGGCGGCAACGGTGGGGTCGGGACGACTGGCTTCACGCTTGGCCAGAACGGCTATAACGGTGGTGCGGGCGGTGCCGGCGGTCAGGGCGGATCGGCCGGTGTCGGCGGCACTAATGGCAACGGCGGTAACGGCGGTAACGGCGCGAGCGGTGGGGATGGCGTCGTTGGCGCCCCGGGCTACACCGAAGTTGATGGCAACGGTGGTAACGGGGGTAATGGAGGCAACGCCGGTAATGGGGGTACGGGTGGGGATGCCGGCTCCGGCGCGGGTGTGCCTGGGGCTGGCGGCGCGGGCGGGTCCGGTGCTGCTGGCGGCACCAGCGGCAGGGGAGGTTCCGCCGACAGCAGCACCGGCACCGGCGGCACCGGCGGCACCGCAGGCAACGGTGGCAACGGTGGCAACGGAGGTGCCGGTGCCGGTGGCGCGAATCCCGGCTCCCCAGGCACCAGCGGCGGCATCGGAAGTACTGGCGGCCCTCCCTTCGGTTCGAATGGCGGCTTAGGCAGCTACGGCGGCAGCGCCGGCATCGGCGGCGCTGGCGGGGCCGCCTGATCGTTGCAGGTCCACCACTGTTGAGATGGCGCGGGTAGCGGGTCGAGATTGACCGGGTTGCCGGTAGGTTAAGCGGCGGCGGACCTGCTGGGGCTACGGCCAGCACGAGGGTGCTGGCCGCGGCCACAGCGGATCGCGTTCACCAACGATCAGCCAGCCGCCAAAAAGCTGAGGTTGATTAGCGATTCGTCGCGGCGGCCGGCGCGAGCCATTCGAATAGGACGACGGGCCGTTGCTTCAGGAACTGTCGGCCTGCCGACAAGGATAGAGCGTATCCGCAGCTGTATACCGTTGGCGCTTGTGATGTGGCGCGATTGGAAAGATTTCGACAAACCCCACTACGCGAGATTCAAAGGCTTTCGTAGGACCACCGCATCTTGGGGATCAAGCCCACGTTCAACATAATCGACTACCTCAAAATAGGTCGACCACTCCTTATAGACGTACTCTTTTGTGTGGAAGGCGGCCTGGTAAAAGTCAGGGAATCCGTCGAGTTTGAACTTTCCCTTTGAGAAGGTGATGAACATAAATCCGCGCTGATCAATCTCGTCCGAATAGGAACGGTCTTTGCGAAACCAGCTCAGAGTGTTTTCGCCTTGGACTGATAGAATGAGAATTGCTCCGGGTCGTGCTACGCGTTGAAGCTCGCGCAGCCATATGTGCTGAAAATCCTCACCCAAGTGGGAAAAAACAGAAATACCATAGATCAAATCAAACGAATTATCGTCGAAAGGCAATGGAGGCTGGTAGCCATTTACGCTCCACTGAATACCAGGTAAGTTGCTCTTGCCCCAATCCACCAAATCGGGATCAATATCTGTTGCATACAGAGTGCACGATCTGCCTCGGAAGTTTTGGATGACTCGACCGCAACCACTTCCAAAATCTAGAATATCCACAAAAGAGTCAAAATCGCGGCCTGCGATCTTAGACAGGTCTTGAATGGTTTGCGCAATTTCTTTCCCTGCTTCGAGGTATCCCTTCCGATCCCTGTTGATCTGGATTCGCCATCGAAGTCTAGCGGGAGGGGCGGGCTCCTGCGTCGGATCGGCACTATCTTTCCGGTCTTGAAGTGTCGCCAGCAAGAAGCGAAGCCGAAACAAAGGATATGAACAGGCAGTCAACAGATTTAGGGCTGGCTTGAACTCTATTACGCTTCTACGGATACCCATTGCACCTCTCCCGTGTTGTTCAACTCGGATAGTATGCCGGGCAGGTTCGCGGGTCGACGGGGCGGGTGGCCGAAGGTGGTCGTTCAGCGGTTCGATGCGGCTCTGCTCTCGAGAGGTGCGCCGATCGACGGCGCGGCCAGTGCCCTTGCGCCTCGGCGAAACTCGCGGTGCGGGCTCGGCTGGAACCCACGGAACTGTCACAGAGCCAAAGCGTCACTGTCAGTGTTATGAGAGTTGTAGAAAAAGACTGAGTTCGAACATAGTCGCGGGGAACCGACTAGCTTTTCAGAGTTCGCTTCGCAGCCCGGTGACGCGTTCGGTTTGGTGGCCCGCCGAGAGCCTCATACAGGCAACACTGCTCTTCGCGCCCGCCTCGCCGTGTCGGCCAGCAAACCGTGATGCACCTTTGCTGAGGGAAACATCCTGCAAAAACCGGTCTTGAATGCCGTGAAGCGCCAAAAACTGCCATTTACTGACGCGGCGCTTCAACACAGCCCAAGAATGGTGGTGAATTCATCGTCGTGACGGCTACGCTGGAAGTGCGGCGTTTCCGCCGCGCGAAAAGCGAGGTTACGCCGCAGATTCTCGTTCGACTCGAGCGCCATCAGGTTGACTGCGAGTGCGTTCGCGTCTCCGGTGGGGCTCAGGAGTCCGTTGACTCCTGGATCGATGATCTCCGGTGTGCCACCCGTGTTTGTCCCACATACCGGCAGTCCGGCTCTCAACGCCTCCACGGTAACGCGGCCGAACGCCTCGCATTGGCTGCACATGAGGCCGACGTGGGCGGCGGACCAGTAGCGTCCGACTTCGCGGGTGCGTCCGTGAATGCGCACTAGGTCCTCGACGCCCAGGCGTCGAACAAGCGTGCGAAGTGGTTTCTGGTTGCCAGCACCGACTAATGTCAACTCGATGTCGACGCCGGCCTTCCGGGCAATGGCTATAGCCTCGACTGCAAGGTGTTGTCCCTTGGCTTGAGAGAAGTAACCGACCAACACGGCTCGCATGGGCTCGCCCGGGTGCCGCTCGGGCGGCGTGCCGAGTGGGGTGTCGACGACCGGGTAGACCACGTACGTCGTCATGTTTGGATCCACTGCGAGCAGAGCCTTCTCAACTGCGTTTGAATTGCAGATCACCGCATCCGACAGCTGGCCAATCAGACGGATGGTCCGGTGGTGGCCCAACAGGAACTGAAGCCGATGGTCGTCTTTTCCGAACTCGCGGACCAGCCAGTAGTGCGGGATGCCGAGCAGTTTGGCAGCGATCGCGTGAGCGGGAATGACCATGGTGTTGGTGAGCACCATGCTCGGACGTAGTCGAACAAGCAGCAACACTGCTGGCAAGATGCCTGAAAGGAGAAGCGCGCCGGCGGGTAGCGCGCGAATGAGCGCCTCGACGCGTGGCGTGCGTGATCGTTGGAGAAAAGCCCACCCGGGTATGAAGGTAATTTTGGTCCGGATATCGTGCCGAGCGCACTCAGCCGCCAGGCTTCCCTTCCATGGGCAGACGGCGACCACGTCTAGGTCGGGCCGCTTTTCCTTGATCGCCAAGACCATGTCGCGAAAGTCGAGCGCGCCTCCTCCGCCGAAACTACCGACGTTCGAGATCATCATCACCCGGGGGACCGGGCTCGCTTTGCGTGAAGCTCTGATCGCGCGGAGTCGGGTTCCCACGCGGTGCAAGGTATCAGCAGCAACCATTGCCAGAGTGTAAGTCCGCCCGTTTTGGCGGTAGCAGGCGGCGACGGGAGTAAATAGCACCCGGTCGGTCAGCGCCCAGTCCGTCTGAATGAAGGCGGTGAAATCGGGCCGCACGTTCTGCGATTGACCAATACTCGGATGGCCCGTTGTTCCGAGGACAGCTTCACCTCCACTCGCCGCTGTGGACCGGATCCGCGAGCGTTTCCCAGATCGATTCGGGCTCTTGTGACGGTCCTGCGGGTCATTTTCGGACGGCCGGCTCACGATGCTATGTACAGTCGGCCCGATGACGAAGGCCGAGATCGTCACACTGACCGAGACGGCGATGGTGACGCTGTGGTGCCGCGCAAGCGAAGCGCGGCGCAGCGACGGGATCATCGACGATCCGATGGCGATTCGGCTGATGGATTCAATCGACTATGACTTCGGCAAGTTCGGGCTGTCCGCCACTCGCCAGGACCTCGCGCTGCGGGCGCTTGAGTTCGACAAGAACACCCACTCCTACCTTGCCGGCCACCCGAAAGCCACCGTCGTCGCCCTCGGCGAAGGGCTGCAGACCAGCTTCTGGCGCCTCGATGCTGCCGGACTCGGCGATGAATTTCGTTGGCTGACGGTGGATCTACCGCCGATTATTCAGCTACGCGAGCGACTGTTGCCGCATTCGCCCCGCATTTCGACATGCGCCCAGTCGGTGCTGGACTTCACGTGGATGGATCGGGTGAACCCCCAGGATGGCGTCTTCGTCACCGCCGAGGGCCTACTGCCATACCTTCAGCCCAAACAAGCGCTTAGCGTGATCCGCAAATGCGCGCGCGGATTCCCGGGCGGCCAGATGATGTTCGACCTGCCGACGAAATTCCAGGCTTTCCTGGCCCGCCACCGCATCTGGACAACGCTGCGCGGCGGATGGCCGCGGACGCCGTTTGCCTTGTCCTCGGGTGAGATTGCCGACCTTGTGAATACCGTACCGGGCGTTAGCGCTGTCCACAGTCTGACGCCGCCTCGCGGTCGCGCTCCGATGATCGATCAGCTGCTTTGGCCGACGGTTGCGACGTTGCCTCTGCTCGAGTTCGGGCACTAGTGCCGTGCGCCGGAAATTCCACAAATAGGTGGCCCTTATGGCGCGCCCACGGGTGGATCGGTACGGTTCGACAACGGTCGGGTTTCGGGCGTGACGGGCGCTAGGTGACCAGGTCAGCTTTCTTTTAGATAATGGTGATCCCACATTAAGATGCCCCGCTGATTCTTTGAATGTAGAAAGAACCTGGTTCTCGGTCCTCTGTTAGGTAAGGGCATTTATCTTTCAATTCCTCATAATGATGATGTCGGAGGAAGTTAAGCGCTCCTATTACTTTCCAGTCTCTGTTTAAGGTAAGAAAAGCCTCCAGCAGATATTGCTCATTCCAGAAAAGTATTTCATCGACGAGCCATTTGGCCGGATAATCTCTTGGAGAGAAGATGTCATGAATATGGACGATCACGCCGACATTGAGAATGGGAAGGATTTCTAAAAACTCGAAAAGCACGTCTCCACGGGGTCGAATTATGTGCGATGAATCAATGAACAATATATCGTCTGATTCTAAATCCTTGAACATGCTTAAATCGCAGTTTTCGACCTTTTCGCGAATGACCTTAACCCCTAAGTTTTCGAGCCACTTGTTTTCGTAGGGCTCTATTAAGATGTGTTCACACACATAGTTCGGGTCGAAGCGCTTGTTAGCGTCCAGTGCTCGTCGTGCCATCCGACTCGAAAAGCCACAGCCGATTTCAATAATCCGCTTTGGCTTCTTCGATCGAATTAAATTGTACCAGAATTCGGCATCTCCCGATTCGAACGCACCGTTATCGAGATAGAATTCATAGCCGCCAGTCTTTGACTGTGACAAAGTAGCGAGTTCGCTATTGTACGAGAAAGATGAAAGAACCTGCAGCTGCCCTTCCACATTCCAGTCGATTCCCGGCAGGTCTCGATCTGTCGATAAGACCCCCTGAATCGGTGCGTTGCGGAAACTTGGTTCGTGGTAATGATCTCTAATCGGAAAGCAGCCGGCGCGCAGTAACATGGCCTTGGAGTAGGGCAGGTGCTCGACGCCGACAAATCTGACCAGTTTAAGGAAAAGGGCGGAGAAATATACGACCGGAGCAAGTATCATGTCGATTATCAGCACGACCACTTTCTCAAGGGTCGACTTAATCGCAACGCGCACTGGACCACCACCGTTCTGTTTGGATATGAGATCATCACCGCAATGCGGCTAAGCTCCGGGTCGAACAATTCTCGCTATTCTAAAACTGACGAGCTGCATAGCATACATTAACCTCAGCGCAACTTTAGCCTAACACGACTGCGTGCAGTCGCAGTGATCGATGACCGCGCGGATCAAGTCGCGTGGTCTGGGTGTTTCGTGGAGGTGACGCGGTGATCTGATCAGGTCGGATTCTGTTTTCGATCTTGATTTTTGGCTTGTGAGTGTGGTGATTAACCTGGTCGGCGGATTCTGCGGGTTGTCAGCTACCGTTGGTCCTTTCGCGAGGTGGTGTAACCGGCGATCCGACGATTGCTGAATCGCTGAAGGCGCGCCGCTCCGAGTTTTCGGTCAGACGGACTGGTTCATGACTGACCGGGTGTGGTTTATTTCCGTCGCCGACTGACTGACAGCTGAGATGCGCCCATATTCAAGCGATGGGTCAAGACGAAGGAGTAGCGATCGGACTGAGGGCATTGCTGATACCCGATTCAATTGCTCAGCCGCTGGGAGCGACCCGCGGGATCAACTGCTAGCATCCCGTCCGTGTCTGACAGTGGCGACCGGGTGCGGATCGGCATCCTGGGGGCCGCCCGCATCGCACCGACGGCGCTCATTAAACCGGCGCGGGGAAACGCGGAGGTCGTGGTGGCCGCGGTGGCCGCGCGCGATGTGTCTAATGCTCAAGCTTTTGCCGCGAAACATGGCATCGCCCGGGTGCACGACAGCTACGAGGCGCTGATCGCCGATCCGGATCTGGACGCGATCTATAACCCGCTGCCTATCGGGTTACACGGCCGGTGGACTCGGGCTGCGCTTACCGCGGGTAAGCACGTGTTGTGCGAAAAGCCATTCACTGCCAATGCTGCCGAGGCCCGCGAGGTCGCCGAACTGGCCACCAGGTCAGGCCGGGTTGTGATGGAGGCATTTCATTACCGCTACCACCCCTGTGCTTTGCGCGTTGACGAAATCATTGCCTCGGGGGAGCTGGGCAAGCTGAAGCGGGTCGAGGCGAAGTGGTGCTTTTGGATGCCGAAGTCCTCCGACAACCGCTACAACTACGCCCTCGGCGGTGGCGCGCTGATGGACCTCGGATGTTACGCGGTCGACATGGTGCGCAGGTTCGGCGGCTCGACCCCGGAAGTCGTTTCGGCGCAGGCGAAACTGCGGGGTCCGCAGGTGGACCGGGTCATGACGGCCGAATTGCGGTTTGCCGGCGGGCACACCGGCCGGATCCACTGCTCGATGTGGTCGACCGATCTACCGCACTTGACCGTGAAGGTGGTTGGCGAACGCGGCGAGCTGCGGCTCAATCCGCTAATTCCGTTCCAGCGGTTCTCGGTCCGATCTACCGGCGGCAAGCGCGTGGAGAACTTCACTACAGCGCGCTCCACCTATGCGTACCAGCTTGACGCTTTCGCTGCCGCAGTACTGCGGGGTCAACCGGTGAAGACGACACCGGAAGAAGCCATCGAGAACATGACCGTCATCGATGCGATCTATTGTGCTGCCGGACTTGCGCTGCGCGAGCCTGCCTGAACGTTAATCCATTCGCCCAGTTGCCCTTCTTGGCGGCAAAAATTGCTGCGATGAATCTGCTCGCCCTACTTTGCGGGTCGCCATTGCCTGTCGGCCAGGATCCACGCCACCAGGGCGGCTCCGGAGAAGGGGCACGTCGGCGAGCGAGTGCCGAGAAGGCCACCGCGAAAACCGAAGGAGCCGGTTTCCGTTCAACACGGGTGTAACGACGGGTATCGTCTGTGTTCGTGATCGAGCTAGATGGCGTAGCCAAGACGTTCGACGGGGAAATACACGCATTGCAGGACGTGAGCTTTTCAGTTCCGACGGGATCGGTTTGCGCTCTGCTCGGTCATAACGGCGCCGGTAAGACGACCGCGATCAAGATCCTGTCAACGTTGCTGCGGCCCACCTCTGGCCAAGCAGTTGTGGCTGGGTACGACGTCGTCCGAGACCCGGCACAGGTACGGGCAAGCATCGGGAGCGTCGGACAGTTCGCCGCGCTCGATTGGGAGCTCACCGGCCGGGAGAACCTGGTGTTGTTCGGCCGGCTGCGGGGAATGCGGCGCAAAGATGCGCGGCTGCGAGCCGACGCTTTGATCCATCAGTTCGATATGTCGCACGCCGCCGACCGGCGGGTAAGAACCTATTCGGGTGGCATGTTGCGCCGCATCGATATCGCCGCCGGACTGATGGTTCCGCCGAAAGTGCTTTTCCTCGACGAGCCGACAACCGGGTTGGACCCGCGTAGTCGCCGCGACGTGTGGGGCCTGGTGTCGTCGTTGTCAGCCCAGGGCGTCACAATCCTGCTCACGACGCAGTATCTCGAAGAAGCCGACGTGCTCAGCGATTCGATCGTCGTTATGAACAAAGGTCGCATTATCGCCAACGGGACCGCCGAAGACCTCAAGCGCCGCGTGGGATTCAGGCTACTGCACGGTGAGTCCTGTAAATCCGGCCGACCTCTCCAAGATCTTCGCCGTGGTCGCCGATCTGGACGGCGCCGAAGCCGATTACGAGGCGAACACCGTGTCGGTGCTCGCGCCCGATGGTGTCGCGACGCTCGGTGAGGTGTTTCGCCGGGTGGACCGGCTTGGCGTTGAGCTAGTCGACATAGCGCTGCGCAAGCCGTCCTTGGACGAAGCGTTTCTGCACCTCACGGAGAGCGTCACCACGTGACCGCGCTTGCTGCTCTGACCGAGCGCGTGGTGCACGACGCACTGCGCAACGATCTGCCGTTCGCGGTTCTGTCGCCCGCCGCTAACTTCGTCGTCTTCAACTTCATGCTGGGCAATGTGATCGACACCGGTGGAATGAGCTACCCCCAGTACGTCCTACCGGTTGTCGTCATCCAGGTGATCTTTCTCGGCGCGCTGACGACCGTTGACCGTGCTGCCCAAGACGAGCGGAGCGACTTCGGGGATCGGCTCCGCACGCTTCCCATATCCGCGGTAATACCGCTGATGGCTCGCATGTTGTATTGCCTCTTCCGCGGCACCCTCGGCCTGCTCGCCGCGATCGCTGTCGGGTACGTGTTCGGCTTCCGAATGTTCGGCGGGTTCATCTATGCGGCGGCTTTCGCCGTTCTTGTCCTCATGTTGACGCTGGCACTATCGCTCGCTGCCGATGCAGCCGGGGTTCTTTCCGTGGCCTGGCAAGGTGGGATCGCGAGCAGCGGAGTGTTCACTCAGTTGCTCCTGGTTCCCCAAATGCTGCTGGTCATGCTGTCCACCGGGATGGCGCCGGCCGACTCGTTTCCCGACTGGCTGCATCCGTTCGTACGCTACCAGCCTGTTTCGCAGGTGACGCAAACCCTGCGTGGGTTCGCCACCGGCCATGTCGTGGTCAGCAATCTGGCGACCAGTTTGGCGTGGTGTCTTGGGCTGCTGGTGGTGTTCGGTGCAATCGCAGTGCGGATACAGAGGCGGACGCGATGAGCGCGAACGCACCGCCGCGGAGCTCACTGGCCGCCGAAAGTCTGCTGTTCGCAAGCCAGCTACTCACCCGGTGGCGGCGCCAGCCGGCGGTGCTGATCCAGGGTCTGCTGTTCCCGACCTTTCTGCTGATTACCTACAAACTGCTGGTAGGCAAGTCGATAATCAGAATCACCGGCACGGACAGTCTCTACGGCCTGGTGCCGATGTGCGCCGTGGCCGGTGCGATGTTCGGGGCGCTTGCAGCCGGCCGCAGCATTTCCTTCGAGCGCGACAGCGGGTCTGATCGGCAGACTGTGGGTGTTTCCCGTACACCGGGCCAGCGCCCTGACCGGTCGGCTGCTCGCCGAGGCCGCGCGCACGCTGGTGAGTTCCGCGCTGATCACAGCGGTCGGTGTTGGGCTCGGACTTCGCTTCAAAGGCGGCTGGCTCACTGTGATCCCGTTCATACTGGTGCCGGTGCTGGTAGTTGTCGTCTTCTCGATGGCAGTGATAGCGATCGCGGTGCGGGCCAAGAGCGGTGCCGCGCTCGTCTGGCTAGGGGTGCCGGCCACCGGCTCGGTGTTCTCCAGCGCTGGTGTTGTTCCCATTCAAAAGCTGCCATCGTGGGTGCGGACACAGATCCACCTTCAGCCGATGTGGCCGACGATTGAGTCGATGCGGGGGCTTGCCCAAGGTGGTCCCGTGCTGTGGCCGCTCCTGCTGACCGTTATGTGGGCTCTTGGTCTGGCCGCGGTGCTCGGGCCACTGGCCGTCCGCGGTTACCGTGCCGCCGCCGAATCCGGGCACTGACACTTTCGCTACGCGCCTTCATGAGCTGCGGCGGCAACCCCGTGTTAGTGGCGTGTCCCCACTGAATGAGTCCAACTGACTCCGTTAGGGGACTCGCCATTGGTACGGCCGAAAGATCGTTGACCTTAGCAGACATCTCTGCTGTGGACGTTAGGTTCGAGCACGTCCGCGTGTAGTCGATGAGCCCGGCGATGGACGACCAGTCGTTCGGAAAGCGGTTGAGCATCTCGTCTTTCCGTCCGTCGAGCGCCGAGATGTCGAGCGCCAGGAATTCATCAATGATCTCGTGCTGACGCTCGGCAAGGACGCGGGAATTCGGATCCAGATTTTGCACGATCGCGAGCCCTGTTGGGCGCGCACCGATCACGTTGACCGTCAGATCTGGCCGGTACTTGTTCAAGATTAAAATTAAACGCCAGATATCCCCGCTCCAGAACCACGAAGCCCGTTCGCGAGCGGCGCTCATCGCATCCATCGGGTACACGTCGTGGATCAGAATGATGGAGTCCGAAGAGCAGTGTTTTTCCACGTTGATGAAATCCCGCAGGGCAAACTCGAACTGGTGCATCCCGTCGATGAAGGCGAGGTCCAAGGTCTTGCCGCCCAACTGGGAAATCACATCGCATTGCTCAAAAAATTCGTCGCTCGTCTGTGCGAACACCCGCTGACGGGGCCCCAAAGGCTTCCGCATGCGCGGGTTCGGATCGACTCCCAGTGCCAACGTTTCTGGCCTGACGATTTCGAAGGATTGGCCCTGATCGATGCCGATCTCCAGGTAGGTGGCCGGCTTCAGGTGTTCATGAATGCGGGCCAGAACCCGGAAATAATCCTCGCCAGGGAACTCTAGTTCCGCCAGCATGACATGCGCCTTGAGATGCGCCATAGAATAATCCTCGGCTTGCAAAGCCGCACGAGACAACTCCGCCGCGCGCTGGGGCCGACCCAGAAGCCGCTGGATGCGGGCTAGACGATACAAGTGTCGTGTTCTGTTTACGGCAATTCCCATGGCTCTTTTGCGCTCTTTTGTGATTGTTGTGGCCGGCCCGGCCCGCGTCCTTGTTTTGCTTGACCGGGGCGTCACCGAGAATGTGGGTTGATAGTAGCGCGTCAGGTCGCGGCGGGGTGTCGCTTGGGTTGGTTACCTTCCCTCAAGCATGGCGGGGAGCAGGCCGTTGCGTCACCGCCATGTCCGGACAGGCAGATCGCCACCCCTCTAATGCCCAAACTATCTACTCGGGCTGACGCTCTCCGGCGGGAGGGATGGTCCTCCGCTTGAGACGAGATCTTAGAGAAATCGCGGGCTTCTCGATTAGGTACCAGCTCAGCGCGGCCAGCGGCAGGGTGATGATGGCTGCAATAGCCGCGAGGGCAAATGGATTCAGAAATGCGAACCCGCAAATCACCAGCAACTGCTGTATCGGAAAAGCGTAAATATAGACGCCGTAAGACAAATCCGTCCTAAGCCTTAAGCGCTTGTTGTGGATAAGAGCACCTGAAACGATGATGGCGTACGCCAGCGGAATGGCGGCAACGACCCGGTAGTTGGGTAGCAGGCTCGCCGCAAGTACGATGACGATGCTCATCGCCACCAATGACCATCGAGCGGGAATCAATTCTCGGAACCGATAGAGAAGCGCACCCGCCAGAAACATGCTAGCGAAACGCGCAGCCAAGACGTCCATAACCAGTCTTTCAGCTGCGGCGTCCATGTGCCCCGCGCCAAGTCCCTCAGCGACGAGGCCCAACGGCGGCAGTTTCGCCGACCAGTACACAACCAATGCCAACAACGCTGGGATCAGCCATCGACGGTGAAGAAGCCCTACTATACCGAGAATAGCAATGGCGATGTAGCACGCCACCTCCCAAAAGAGGGTCCAGAGCGAACCGTTCCATATCCCAGGGAGTGGGACCCCGACCGGTGTACCGGCGATATCGGGCCCATGTATCGACACCGCGCCGTTTCTAAAGACGTAGTCGAACGGCGCGCGCGACAGCAGCAGCTTGGCGGCGGAGCCACCCTGAATCGCGACGGCGATCGGGGCGATTACAAACGCAGTGGCGATCAAGCATGCCCACAGTCCCGGCAGGATCCGCAGGCCTCGAGCGAAGAAGTAGTCGCGGGCCCGCGGGTGTCTGAACCAACTCCACGTGATGAGGAATCCAGAGATTGCGAAAAAACCGTCGACCCATCCATCTCCAAGAAGCTGGCGAACCGGCTCGAACGATAGTTGGCGACCGGTCAGTGGCCAGCAGTGCCAGAGGATGACCCCCGTCGCCAGCGTTAACCGCCACGCATTCAGCGCGTTGTTTCGAGGATCGAATTCCTCTCCGAGCGTCCGACTTCTCGTCCGGTGCCACTTCGGCTGGCGACTGACGACTCCATTGTCGCCAGTGACTTGCGGTTCCGCGCTCATGTCAGCTCATCCCTACGGGGGTAGTGTCGAGGTTGACCTCGCAGACGATTGTCTGTCTCCCGTCGGTCCCTGTCATACGCGATCCGCAATCAGCCAGCACGGCGCCGATGTAGCCGAAGCCCATGACTGCGATCCCCGACTGCATGCCACGCACCAAGAAATCGATATGGGCTCCGCACATCCCAACACGCCTTCAGTCATTGCGGAACCTAGCCTTCCAGCCCCCGAGCGCAGTTTTGGGATTGCACGATCTGTCGGATACGGCCCTTTCGATCACAGGCTAACCCGCCCGCAGTCTAATCGAACACGCGTCCAACAGACCTGAAATTGACACGTTCCGAACAAACGCCCCGATCAGCTCCAAACAAATAACCGAACTCCCGGCCAGCCGTCGCTAGGACCAGTAATAATGACCGATGCCCCTGACATTGCCTATGCGAACCACGACCGAAGGCCAAAATCCGCGATGAAATTTGTGCTGGCAAGCTGGGGGACTCGTGGCGATGTCGAGCCCTGCGCCGCCGTCGGCCGTGAGCTGCTGCGCCGCGGGCATGAAGTCCGCATGGCTGTTGCGCCTGATGTGGTTGGCTTCGCCGAGTCGGTCGGGCTTGCAGCGGTCGCCTACGGACCCCCTTTGCAGACTATCGCGGACTCGCGCCGCGGCTGGACCCGCTTCTTCCGCACACCGTGGAAGATCAAGGATCTGAGCAAGTTAACGCGGGAAATTCAGGAGAGCTATAACCAATGCTGGGGGGAGGGGAGCACGACGCTGACTTCGCTGGCCGACGGGGCCGACCTGTTAATTGCCACCAGCGTGGGTTTCGAGATGCTGGCTGCCAACGTTGCTGAATACTACGACATTCCGTTGGCCACCCTGCATTGGTTCCCGCTGCGTGCCAATAGCCAGGTCTTGCCATTCCTGCCAGCGCCGTTGTGTCAGTTCACGATGACGGTGTTCGAGTGGCTGTCGCGGGGCGGCACGGCAAAGGAGTCTGACAAGGCGCAACGCCGTGAACTTGGTCTGCCAGAAGCCACAGGCCCCTGGCCGAGGCGGATCACCGAACGCGCATCGTTGGAAATCCAGGCCTACGATGAGGCGTGCTTTCCCGGGCTGGCAGCCGAATGGGCGAGATGCGGTGGCCGACGGCCCTTTGTCGGCGCGCTGACGATGGAGTTGACGACCGATGTCGACGAGGAGGTTGCGTCGTGGATTGCCGCGGGAACACCCCCGATTTGCTTCGGGTTTGGCAGCCTAGGGGTCGAATCTGCTTCCGACACGCTCGCGATGATCAGCGCGGCCTGCGCGCAGTTAGGCGAGCGGGCGTTGATTTGCGCCGCCGGAACTGACTTCAGCAATCTTTGCCATCTCGATCACGTCAAGGTGGTGGGCGTGATAAATTACGCGGCTGTTTTTCCCGCCTGCCGCGCGGTCGTGCACCACGGTGGCACGGGCACCACGGCCGCTGGCCTGCGCGCTGGAGTCCCCACGTTGATCCTTTGGACGATGCCGGATCAGGCGCTCTGGGGAGCTCGGGTCAAACGACTGAAAGTGGGTACCGCCCGGCGCCTTTCGGCCACTACCCAGGAATCGCTGGTCGCAGACCTGCGCACCATCCTGGCCCCGCAATATGTCACCCGGGCCCGCGAGTTCGCCACCCGGATGACCAAAACCGCCGAAAGCGTAACGGCCGCTGCTGATCTTATGGAAAATGTCGCTCGCTCGCGGCGTGTCGGCTGATCGGCGCAGGCATGCCGTCGCAGCGATCGGCGGTGGCCACATGTGGCTGGCTGCTGCTCGATCCAAGCCAGCCCACACGAAAAATCTAAGTTAGCAATCGATCTCCGCAATCAGATCGAATTCGGCGAAGCTACGCGACACGACCTGCCGCAGCTCATCTTTCGTATTTGGCCGGCCGAGGGAATATGCGGAGATTCTGAAAAAGATCTTCCCGCGGCCCCGCCCCGATCCCACGAACAGTTGTCCACCTATGTGCTCGAGTGTGCTTTTCTTGATATCGGGCTCGGGGTTTCTCATGTCCACATAGTCGGCATCGGTGCCGTCGGGCCGGTTCCCCGCCGGGGGAAAGTCACCGATATTGGAGACAGTTACCGGAATGTTCGGCACCGCCCGCCGCCATGCCCGCTATCCTCCTGTTCACCCATCTCGGGATCATCACTGCCAGTGGGAATGTCGACAAATACTCGTCGTCGGCGTTCTCCATTTCGGCGAGGATTGCTTGGGTGATCTTGACGTGCATTTCCCCGAGGTCCGTCGCCGCGTGAGTTGGGTCAACGGTGACGTCGACCACCGTGAGCGCATTGCCACGGGTATCGTCCTTGGTCCGTAGCGTTACCGGAAATCGTAGGGTGACTGTTCCGTCGTCATGAACACGCCCCACCCGCACCGCGAGTCGGCACGCGACTCCCGCGACCAGCGAGTTACTGCTTGCGCCAAGCTGTTTCGCGCGATCATCCCATTCCGCCAGGTCGATGTATGCGGTCAGGGCGGGCACCTCTACGGCCTGATCGTCGCTGGCTGTCCTCGGGGAAGGTGGTGCCGCTTTGATCGATGATGTGAATTCTTTGCGGTCGGGCCAGGCCCTTCGAGCCGTGGCTCTCACCGCCTGCGCTATGTCGGGCAGGTCTTTGACGGTTTGCCGGAGATCCTCACGCAACGCCCGCCCACGGGTGCGCGATCCCGCAGGCGGATAGCCCAGATCGTGCGTCCTGCCCTCGGCAGCATCAACTATCGCCTGGCCAAACCCGACCCCGTCGACAATCGTATGCGAAACCACCAGACTTACCGCGGTCCCGCCGTCCTCGAGCGGAAGCACCCCGAGATGCCAGCCGGGTCCCCACTCCGGATCAACGGGTAGGCGCGCCCGCTCGTCCGCCCATGCGTTCACGTCGGCCCGCGGCCGCGGCGTTGCGGCGATATCGATGTCCTCGGACGCCGGAGACAAGACCCAGTGATCACGCGCGAACGGTAACGGAGACCGTTCGATCCTGCGTCCCAACAACCCGCGTCCAAGATTGCCGTGAAATCGCCGTAACCCATCGAGATCGACGGCACGGTCATATATCCACGTGACCTGAATCAGCGCGTCGTGAACCGCTCGCATCGTGCGAAATACCGCTTGATCCACGTGTGTGAGCCTGTTGTCTGCCGGCTCATCGCTAGGCGTGCTGACCTGAGCCGCTTGGGACCGCAGGCGCAGCGGTGTCGGCCAGCAGGTCGGCCAGGTGGGTGGCGAGCATGCCGGGGGTGGGGTGGTCGAAGGCCAGGGTTACCGGCAGGACGAGGCCGGTGTGTTCGTTGAGGGTGTTGCGTAGTTCGAGGGCGGTCAGTGAGTCGATACCGAGGTCTTTGAACGGGCGATCGGGATCGAGGGCGGCCGGGTCGGGGTGGGCCAACACGGAAGCCGTAGTGGCGGTGACTATCTCGGTGAGGGCTTCAAGCCGTTGTTGGGGGGTTTGGTTGGCCAACCGGGCGGCCAGTGTGCGGGGGCTGGCAGTGGCGGCTTGGGCTCGGCTGCTAACCCGGCCAGACACGAATCGGGTCCAAAGCGTTCTGGCGCGCGTGGCGGGTCCCAGTGCGAGTCCGCGCGCGTCGCTGGTCGGAGCAGGGGCCAGCCAGTAGCGGCGGTGCTCGAAGGGGTAGGTGGGCAGCGCGACGGTGCGGGCGTGGGGATACAGGGCCGACCACGAGGGGCTGTGGCCGTGATTGTGCAGCTTGGCCAACGCGGTAGCCAGGGCGTCTTGGTCGGGCCGGTCGCGGTGCAACGTGGTGATCACCGCTGACTGGGTCCGGCCCGCGGTCTGGGCCATGGTTTCGGTGATCGCGGGAGCCAACACCGGGTGCGGGGACAACTCCACAAACGTGCACTCACCGGCGGCCAAAAGCTCGACCACACTGTCATGGAACCGGACCGGCTCACGCAGGTGTCTGGTCCAGTAGCGGCTGGACGTGAGCTGCTCGGAAGTCGCTATTTGTCCAGTGAGGTTAGACAGGACCGGCACCGTGGGCGAAGCCAAAGTCAAGCTAGCGGCGATGGCCTCGAATTCGGGCAAGGCCGGGTCCATCAACGACGAGTGGAAGGCGTGACTGACCGACAAGGAGGTGGCTCGAATACCTTGTGCGGCGCAGTGGTCGCGGATTGGTTCGAGCTCGTCGGGATCCCCGGAGACAACAACCGACGTGGGCCCGTTGACCGCGGCGATAGCTATCTTGGGGTGATCCTTGAGCAGGGCCTCCACCTCGCGCTTCGTTGGCCTGGATGGCGATCATCGCGCCAGGCGGACAGGCCTGCATCAGCCGACCACGAGCGGTGACCAACACAGCGGCGTCGGCAAGGGAAAACACACCGGCGAGATAAGCGGCCGTGAGTTCTCCGATGGAATGCCCTAACAGATAGTCGGGGGTGATCCCGGCTTCGACGAAGCAGGGCATGCATGGCCGCGCCCATAGCGAACAGCGCCGGTTGTGCGTAGCTGGTTTGGTGGATCAACTCGCCAACCAGCACTACCTGGTTCGGCGAACATAATTTCGCGCAGCGAAACCTCGAGGTGGGCATCGAGGGCTTCGCAAATGTTGTCGAGGGTGTCGGCGAAGACGTGGTTGTGTTCGTAGAGTTCGCGGCCCATGCCGGGGTATTGGGCGCCTTGGCCGGGGAGGACGAACACGGTTTTACTGCGCAGGTGGGCCTGGTAATGGTGTTGGGTCAGCTGCGGGTGGGGCGCGCCGGTGCCCAGGGCATGGAGGGCGTCCAGCAGGTCTGTGCGCAGATCGGCGCTGCCCACCCGTGCGGTGATCGCCGCCCGGTAGGGGTGGTGGGTGCGGGTGGTGGCCAGGCTGTAGGCCACATCAATGAGATCCAGGTCGGGGTGGCCGAGCAGGTGTTCGTGCAGCCGGTCGGCTTGGGCGGCCAATGCTGCGGGGGTGCGCGCTGATACCGGCCAGATCGGCAGCCCGAACTCGTCACTGTGCCGGGTTTGCCGCGCGTGGCGGCGCGCGTCGGCCGGTGCGGCCGCCGGGGTGGGGGGTTGTCGCAGGATCAGGTGCGCGTTGGTGCCACTGATCCCGAACGAGGACACCGCCGCGGTACGGAGATGATCGGTGTCCGGCCACGCCACCGGTTCGGTGAGCAACCGCACCGTGCCGGCCGACCAGTCGATGTGCGGGCTGGGCCGATCGACGTTCAGGGTCGGCGGCAGGCTGTCGTGGTTGAGGGCGGCGATCATTTTGATCATTCCGGCGACACCGGCCGCGGCTTGGGTGTGGCCGATGTTGGATTTGATCGATCCCAACCACAGCGGCCGCTCCGCAGTACGTGCAGCGCCGTAGGTGGCGATCAACGCGCCGGCCTCGATCGGATCGCCCAGCGTGGTGCCGGTGCCGTGCGCCTCGACCACATCGACCTCATCGAGCCCGATACCGGCGTTGGCCACCGCCTGGGTGATGACGCGTTGTTGGGCGGGCCCGTTGGGGGCGGCCAAACCGTTGGAGGCGCCGTCTTGGTTGATCGCCGATCCCGCGATGACCGCCAACACCGGATGCTTGTTGCGCTGGGCGTCGCTGAGCCGCTCCAGCACCAACACCGCCGCGCCTTCACCCCAGCCGGTGCCATCGGCGTCACCGGAGAACGCTTTACACCGCCCATCGGCGGCCAGCCCACGCTGTCGGGCGAACTCGGTGAACACCGCCGGTGTCGTCATCACGGTGACACCACCGGCCAGCGCCAGCGTCGATTCGCCGTTACGCAACGATTGGCACGCTAAATGGGTGGCGACCAGCGATGACGAGCACGCGGTATCCAACGTGATCGCCGGGCCCTGCAACCCCAACGCATAGGCGACGCGCCCGGAGGCCACACTGGTGGACACACCGGTCAGCGCATATCCCTCGGCACCGTCAGAACCGCCGGATCCGTAGGTTTGCGACCACGCCCCGATGAACACCCCGGTTTCGGTGCGCGCCAACCCGGCCGGATCGATTCGGGCGGTTTCCAACGCTTCCCAGCACACCTCCAGCAGCAGCCGCTGCTGCGGATCCATGCTTTGGGCCTCGCGCGCTGAGATCCCGAAGAACTCCGCGTCGAAATCGGCCGCCTCCGCCAAGAATCCGCCGTTGCGGGTGTAGGTCTTGCCCACCGCATCGGGATCGGGATCGAACAGATCCGCCAGATTCCAGCCACGATCAGCCGGAAACTCCCCCACCGCATCGGTGCCACCGGCGACCAGATCCCACAGCGCCGCCGCCGAATCCACCCCACCGGGGAACCGACACGCCATCCCCACCACCGCGACCGGCTCGTCGACCGCTACCCGCGCCGCCACCGGCAAAGCCGCCGCGACCGACCCGGTCAGCAGCTGGCCCAGGTGGGCAGCCAACGCGTTCGGGGTTGGATAGTCAAACGCCAGCGTGGGCGGCAATTCCAGCTCGGTGACGGTCTTAAGCCGGTCCAACAACTCGATGGCTTTCACCGATTCAAACCCCAAGTCCTGAAACGCACCCTCAGGGTCGATGTCATCAGCGCTCGGACGGCCCAACACCGTCGCCGCCTCTGAGCGCACCATCCCCAGCAGTAGGTCATGTTGCTGCCGGCGGAGCGTACGCTGCTGCCGGCTTAGCGAACGTAGGCGTTGGGCCAACCCCGACTCGGCCCCGGCGCCCGCACCGGTGTCATCGACCGTGCGCTGCACTGGCCGGCGGATCAGCCCGTCCAAGCGTGTGAACTCATCGCGCAGATACCGCTGGAGACAAGCCCTTCGCCTGACCTTGCCGCTTGTGGTGAGCGGAATCGAACCAGGGGACACCAAAACCAGATCCGCCACACTCAGGCCGTGTGACTTCGATATCGCCGAGGTCACCTCATGCCTGATGACACCCATCCTGTGCGTCGCGGCCTCTTCGGACTCGTCCCGCTTCTTGAGTTCGATGATGGTGACCAGCTTCTCGACGCCGTCATCATCGGGAGCCGCTATCGCCACGCACCGACCGTGGGTGATCTCCTGGATCGTGGCCTCGATGTCGTCGGGAGAGTGGTTACGCCCATAGATGATCAGAAGATCCTTGATGCGGCCGACAATGAACAGCTCGCCATCGGATAGGAAGCCCAAATCGCCTGTCCGCAGCCACGGCCCTTCGGGTGTGCCGGCGGATGGCTCGACAAGCGTTGGCGCCGAAGGTGCGCTCGGTCTCTTCGGGCTTTTGCCAATAGCCCATGCAGACGTTGCCGCCGTGCACCCAGATCTCGCCGGTGGTTCCCTGCGGGCACTCGATCTGGGTGTCGGGATCGACGATCCGTACGGCGGGTCCTGCCAGCGCAGAATAACTGACCAATGGTGTGCCAGTTCCAGGTGCGCAGCGTTGCGCCTGGCCCGCGGAAAGTTTGTCGGTCTCGAAGTCGACGACTCCTGGTGGTTGATCCTCGGTGGTGGTCGCCACGTACACCGTCGCTTCCGCGAGCCCATAGGTGGGCCGGATCACCGACTCGCGAAGATTGAAGCGCTTAAACCGCTCGGTGAATCGTTTGATTGTCTCGGGGAGTACTCGTTCGGCACCGCTGATGATGGTTGACACGTTGCCGAGGTCATACCCGGCCATGTCTTCGTCCGATGTTTTACGTGTCGCCAGTTCGAAGGCAAAGTTGGGTGCCCCGGTAGATGCGCTGGGATAGGACGCCACCATTTGCATCCAGCGGGCTGGACGCGCCAGGAAAGCCACCGGGCTGGTGAGCACCGCGCTGCATCCCGAGAGAACCGGTGTGCAAACGCCCATGATCAAACCCAAGTCGTGATAAAAGGGCGTCCACGACACAATGGTGTGGTCGGGAGGTTCAATGCCTCCGTTGCGCGGAAAAATGCCGGCCATCGTCAGTTTGTAATTGACCTGAAGGTTGGAATAGGAAACCATTACTCCGGCCGGCCGCCGGGTCGATCCGGACGTGTATTGCAAATACGCCGTGCTTTGATAGTCATGTTGCCCGGTATCGAATTGAGCCGGAGCGTCCAGGTCAAGCAAATCGATTTCGATGATCGATGGGGCCGGTTGCCCGGGCCGGGGCGTGACATGCCGGGTGACGTCGTCTACGGCAGAGGATGTGGTGAGAACGGCAGTTGGCGACGCATCGCGCAGCACCGAATCAACCCGCTCGTCGGCGACCCCGCCCAGCGGCACCGAAAGCGGAACCGCGATGATCCCGGCCTCCAACGCGCCCAGGAAGGCAACGATATAGTCGAGCCCCTGGGGCGCCGATATCACGGCGCGGTCGCCGGGTGAGGCGCAAAGCCTGAGGTTGCGTGCGACGTTACGCACTCGCAGATACAGCTGCGACCACGTCAGGCTTTCCGCAACGCCCGCCCAGTCCTGCTCGTAATCGACAAACGTGAACGCCGTGTCGCTGGGCCGCAGACTGGCGTGCTCCCGCAGCAGAGCGGGAAGGGAAGACTCAAGCACGGGTTGAAAATACCTGGAATGCGGACATGGTGTCGGCAGAACGGTGTTCATGGATGCGGGCCAGGATCTGGAAACAATCCTCGCCAGGGAATTCTAATTCCGCCAGCATGTGGTGCGCTCCGAGATGCGCAACGGAATAGTCCTCGGTTTGCAACGCCGTACGACACAACTCGGCCGCACTCTGGGGCCAACCCAGAAGCCGCTGGATGCGAGCTTGACGGTACAAGTGTCGTGCTCTGTTTACGGCAATTCCCATGGCTCTCTGGTGATCGTTGTGACCGGCCCCGCCCGCGTCCTTGTTGTCGTGGCCGGATCCTCGTCGGGGAAGCTCGGTGTGATAGTACTGCCCGGGTCGCGGCTTCGTTTTACTCGATCTCTCCGAGTGACTCGGGTCGACTGCTAGCATCCCGGCCATGTCTGAAAGCGCCGGCCCAGTGCGGATCGGCATCCTGGGCGCTTCACGCTTCGCGCCGATGATCCTCATCAAACCGGCCCAGGGAAACGACGAGGTCGTGGTGGCCGCGGTGGCATCGCGCGATGTGTCGCGTGCTCGAGCCTTTGCCGCCAAACACGGCATCGCGCGGGCGCACGAAAGCTACGAGGCGCTGATCGCCGATCCAGACCTGGATGCCGTCTACATCGTGCTGCCGAACAGCTTGCACGGTAGGTGGACACGGGCTGCGCTGGCCGCGGGCAAGCACGTGCTGTGTGAAAAGCCGTTCATGGCCAATGCCGCCGAGGCCCGCGAAATCGCCGAACTGGCCGCCGCATCAGACCGGGTCGTGATGGAGGGATTCCAATACCGCTACCACCCGCTGACTTTGCGCGTTGAGCAGATCATTGCCTCAGGCGAGCTGGGCAACCTGCAGCGGGTGGATGTCTCCGTGTGCGTCCTGCTGCCGAAGTCCTCCAACAGCAACGTCTACGACTACTCCCTTGCCGGTGGCGCGCTGATGGATGCCGGAAGCTACGTGGTCCACATGCTCCGCACGTTCGGCGGATCGACCCCGGAAGTCGTTTCGGCGCAGGCGAAACTGCGTGGTCCTGAGCTGGACCGGGCCATGACGGCCGAATTGCGCTTCGCCGATGGGCATACGGGCCGGATCCGCTGCGCGCTGTGGTCGTCGAACCTGTTTCGAGCCAGCGCCAAGGTGGTCGGTGACCGCGGCGAGCTGCGTTGGCTCAGCCCAGCGGCACCTCACCTTTTCCATCGGCTCTCCGTCCGATCGGCCGACAGCAAACGGGTAGAGCGTTTCCCGGGGCGAAGCTCGTTTGAGTATCAGCTTGAGGCTTTCGCCGCGGCGGTGCTGCACGGGGAACCGGTCAAGACGACGCCGCAGGACGCGATCGAGAACCATACCGTCATCGATGCGATCTATCGCGCTGCCGGCCTTTCGCTGCGCGAGCCGGCCTGAGCGCTCATCCGTTCGCGCGATCAGGTCGCGAAATGGGCTTCGTTGACGTGTGCGGCCACCCGTAAGGCGTTGGCCGCGACCGTCAAACTGGGGTTCAAACCGGCGCTGGAGGGGAAGAACGAGGTGTCCACCACGTAGAGGTTGTCCACTTCGTGCGCCCGGTTTTGGGGGTCCAGCACGCTGGTTTTCGGATCGGTGCCGAAACGGCACGTCCCGCAGACGTGGCCCAGGTTCGCGTTGTCTTCGCCGCTGCCCAGGGACAAATTGCGAAACGGCTGCAACACCTCTTTCAGTTGGCGCAAAAACGCCGCGCGGCGTTCGATCTCACTGGGGTGCAAGCGGTACTGCATTCGCAGCCGCTGGCGACCGTCCGTGCTGGGCCGGTCGTAGGGCAGGACACGGTTGTCCAGATAGGGCAGGTCTTCCGTCATCGCGGCCAGCACCAGTCCGCCGGTGAAGACCCGCTTGTAGATCTGGCGCACCGCCGGGCTCATCAGGCGCAGCGCCTTGCCCCGCCAGTCGGGACGGTTGGTCAGCCACTGCATGGGCGGTATCGCGCCGAATGATTGCACGGTGCCGTATTTCTGCCCGTCGGAGAAATAGAAGTCGTTGAGCCCGATCTCCTTGTTCGCGGCCGTGATCTTGGAATCGCGTTGCGGCCAGATCTCGATCGGGTCGAGCAGATGACGCATTAAGTTGCGCCCCACCCAGTCTGAGCCGTTGGCCAGTCCGCGCGGCCACTCGCCGGACCGGGAATTGAGCAACAGCACCGGGGTGGCCAGCGCGCCGGCGGCCAGCACCACCACCTTGGCCTTCAGGGCCAGCATGTCGGAGCGACGCTGACAGATCACCCGCGTGACCTGGGTGCTGTCGGCCTCGAGGCGCACGACTCGGCATTGGGCCAGCAGCTGGGCGCCGTGCTCGGCGACGGCGGGCAGGACCCCGTTGCGGGCGGCGTCGTTTTTGCACGACTTCTCGCACAGATAGGTCTGACAGGTGGCACAGTCGTCGGTGTAATCACAGGCCATCGGCAGGTGGTAGGGATGCAATCCGCGACCTACCAGATAGTTGACCAGTGCTTGGTTCTCAGGCGAAAACGGCGGCGCCGCGGGCAGGCCGACTTCGGCGGCATCGGGCCGTAGGGGATCGGGTTGGCCGCGAACCCTGAGCAGCTTTTCGGCCTCGGCGTACCAGGGCGCCATCTGGTCATAGCTGATCGGCCAGGCCTCCGGCACGGTGGAATCGCCAGGATTGGTGAAGTTTTGCCGGGGGGTGAAATCGCGGACGAAGAATCGTTCGCAGACCATGCCGTACAAGGCCGAGGACCCGCCGGTGCCGCTGCCGATGAACGGCACGAACCGCTTGGGGCGGCGGCCGCTGATGTCTTCGACTTCGTCGGTGGTGCGTCCGGCACGGGCCAAGGCGTCGTAGTACGCCTCTGCGGAACGGGCCGAAAGCGGCTCGGCCAGTTCGGGTATGGCGGCGCGAATGGTTCCGGGCATTCCGGGCAGTGTCGAGTGGCCCTTTTCGACGAACAGCACCCGCCGGCCCGAGCGGGCCAGCCGGTAGCCCAGCATTCCGCCGCCCATACCGGTGCCCACGACGATGACGTCCCACTCAACGCGTTCGGCCTCGCGTGCGGTCAGTTCGCCGTCAGCCAAATCGAACTCCTCAGCGGAAACGCGTGGCCCGGTCTGGGCGAATCGGGATCGTAACATCCATTCGCCGCAGACCCGGCCACGGTGGAAACCTGGGTTTACGATCCCTGTTACGCCGTCGCCAACATTGTGGCCCGATCGGAATGCCGCCGAAAAACACCGGGCAATTGCCCGCGCCTGCCATCAACAAAAATGCCAGCAACACCAATGACCGCGATTTGCGGCCGCGAACGCCTGGCACTGTCGATTCCGGTTTCCGGAACATTCATCGTGGGACGGGCATTCCGTTCCACTAATTCGGCCCTCAGGCGACCTATTAGGGGTATCTTGGCCGACCATGGTCCTCTCGCGTTTGGGTCGCATCGTGGATATTCGCACGGAGGAGACTCGTAAGAAGCTGCGCTACGCTGCGGTGTCGGTGGTCTTTGTCCCAATCGGCCAGATTCTGATCCAAATCCTGGGCCCGTGGCTGCACAACTACACCGCTGCGTCGCTGGTGCAGGCCGCCATCATCACCGTTCCCAACTTCTTCGCAAATAAGCATTTCGTCTGGCGGGTTACATCTCGCGAAAACCTGCGCAGCCAGATGCTCGTATTTTGGGTGGCTGTGATGCTTGGCGTCGCGCTGGCCACGCTATTCACCCACCTCGTTGAGAATGCGACGGCGGATCGGACAACGCTCGTCCGTGGCGCGGCGGTGGTAGTCGCCCAACTGTTGGGCTTGGGCATCGTCTGGGTCGCGCGCTTCCTTGTCCTGGATCGTTGGCTGTTCAAGTTAGCGGGTGATACGCCCGAGCACGCCGACGAAGTCATTGGCGAGCTCCCTGTCTAAGTGCCGTAGGTGACGCAAACGGCTACGTCATCACCGTCATTGCACGATGCTAGGGCGCCGACGCCGAGCCGAACGCCGAGCGCTCGCGACAACGGGTTCAACGTCGGCCTCCGGTGATGACCCGGCCCCTAGTGAGGGCATAGACGTACCACTTGAGGTATTGGGGCAGCCATTTCATGAGACGAAACCGCGACTGGCCTGCCGTGCGGTCGTGCCATGTCGACGGTACTTCGGTGACGCGATGGCCGGCGACGTGCGCCTTGGCGGTGACCTCAAGCGAGTATTCAAACCCGCCCGAACTCTCGATCGGAATGTCGCGAAGGACGGACAGGCGATAGGCGCGAAACGCGTTCGTCCCGTCATGTGTCGGCAGACCGCCCAGCCAGTAGAGCGATACGCCAGCGACCCGCGAGATCGTCCGTTTGACGATCGGCCCGCCGACCTGTCGCCCCCCGCGCATATAACGCGACGCACAAACGATGTCGTACCCCTCGTGGCGAATCAACCGGACCATGTCGTCGACAACCCGCAGGTCGTCTGACAAATCCGCCATCGAGACGATGACCACGTCTGAGCGTGCTGCATCGACGCCTGCACGAATCGCGTTGATAACGCCTCGGCCAATTGTGTTGCGCACCAGCTCGAGGCCGGGGTAATGAGGGGCGAGCTCGCGGACCACCGGAACCGTGTCGTCCTCGTCGAAGTCGTAGACGATCAGCACCCGCTTCGGGCGCGTCACCGTCCCATAGATCTCGGCCAGTGCGCCGGCGATGTTGGAACCTTCGTTGTAGACGGGAACGATGAAGTCGACCTCGTCGGTCACTACAGCCGCTCCGCCACTACGAGCATCTGTTTGCCGAGAAGATATTGGGCCGGACGGAAGCGCAGATAAAGCCGAACGAGGAAGGTCCACTGCGGCAGGCGACTCTTGGTCGTATACGGAAGGAACCGCGGGCGGCACTCGACAACTCGGAATCCGGCGACCTCGAGGGCCTCAGTCATTCCGCGCTCGCTCAGCGGCAGCGTGTGGTCGAAGAAGTCCCAGAACGCTCCGCCCACGAGCCGCACGTTTGGCTGCATGATCATGATTCGCCCGCCCGGTCGTAGCGCCGTACGAACTTCGGCGAGCACTTTCAGCAACGCGTCGGGGCTGCGAAGATGTTCGAATACGTTGCTGGCAAAGGCCAAATCGGCCGTTCCATGCTCGACGGCCTCCGATAGGCGTTCGAGCGGAAGCTGGTGCACCTCGACGCCGGGCGCGGCAAACCGCGCGGTGTCGGGGTTGAGGTCGACAGCGATCCGACGGCGGGCCGAGATGTTGTTGACGAAGTCGCAGTACCCGGCGCCGAGGTCGAGGACGCAGGCATCCTGGGGCACGTAAGGGGCGAAGAAGTCCTTGCAGATGACGCGCCAGAGCTGCGCCTTGGACTCGCGCTCGTCGTCGTGAAACCGGGCCGCGTACAGCCGATCCAGTTCGGAGTTCAGGTCGCCGAACGTTTCCGACATCAGATGCCGCCCAGTTCGATCTGGCTCCCGATCCACGGGATGATCTCGTCGAGTGCCTCGTCGAGTGACGTCGTGGCCTTGAAACCGAGGACGTCCATGGCCTTTTGGACGTCGGGAACGCGCCGCTGCACGTCATATTGGAATGGATCGTCGCTCACCAACCGCAGCGGGACATCGCCTTTAACCTTGCGCCATATCATCTCGGCGAGCTCAAGCACGGTCGTGGACGTCGCAGTCGAGAGGTTGAAGTCGTCGTTGCGTGCGGTGTCGGACTCGATGGCCAACCGGATGCCTCGGGCTAGGTCACCGCCGTAGGTGTAGTGACGGACTTGGTTGCCATCGCCGAGTATGTGCAGCGGATCCTGTCCTTTGAGAACCTTTTGCACGAGGTCGGGGACGACATGACTCATCGCCAGCCGGACATTGCCCGACATGATTTCGCGGTCACATAGCGCACGTTTCTCGCCGATGCCGATGCAGTTGAACGGACGGACGATGGTGTACGGGAGTTCGTATTGCTCCCATGCGCCTTGCGCAAAGTACTCGGTTGCGAGCTTCTGGAAGCCATAGGTCGATTCCGGCGGTGGACAGCGGCGTTGCTCGCCCTCGGGGGTGGGATAGATCGACGTGCTCTCGTAAACCATCGACGATGACACGACGGTGATCTTGCGCAGGCTCGCGTTGCGGTGCGCCCAAATCGCCGCGTCGAAGGTCGCCGCGGTGATCCGCTCGTTTTCCGAAAGCAGGTCGTAGGCCAGCTCGTGGAACAGCGAGATGCCGCCTATGATCGCCGCGCCGGCGACAAGATGATCGCAGCCAGCGAGTAGTTCTTTGAGTAGCGCGACGTCTTTCGCGTCGCCCTTGACGCCGGTGTAGCTAGGATTCGCGTCGAATGCCCGCTCGACGGGGCCATACTTGGAGAAGTTGTCGACGCCAACCACTTCATGACCGTTGGCGAGTAATTCCTCGACGAGGTAGCCGGCGATGAAACCGGCCGAGCCGGTGACGAGAATTTTCACGTAAGTTGCGCGCCCTTTCCAAAGAAGTTCCACACGTCAATGACCGGCTTGTGGTCCGGGATCGTCAACGAACGATAGTCGCTGTGCGGCGCCCCGAGTACGAGGACGTCGGACCGGTTGATCGCCTCATCGAGGGTGACGAATCGCGGGTCGTCAACGTAGGGGTCGGTGCACAAAACCTCTGCTGCCTCGTACTCGAGGATCTTCCGAAGTTTGTAGGAAAGTGATTCTCGGGTGTCGTCGATGTCGCCCTTGAATGCCATGCCCAGAATCCCAACCCTCAAATCCCCAAGCGCGTGCCGCAATTTCATGTGCTGGACGATGAAATTCGGAAGCCCCTCGTTGACGAGCATGGCCGCGTGCCCCAACATGAACCGCGACTCCGTCGCCGCCGCGAGTTGCATCGTGTCCTTGAAAAGACACGGTCCGGCCGCGAACCCGCTCTTCGGTAACCCGGCCATCCTCGGATAATCGCGGGTGAGCCCGTCGTAAATCTTGTAGAAGTCTAGACCGAAGTCGGTCGCGATCATGAAGAATTGATTGGCAGTCGCGAACTGGATGTAACGCCACACGTTGGCGAAAATCTTCGTCAGTTCGGCTTCGACCGGTTGCATCGGAATGATCGACGGAGCGATCCGGCTGAAGAGCTCGGTCGCCACTTTGGTCGCCTCATCGTCGCAGCCGGCGACGATCTGCGGCAACTCGACAAGTTCGCGCATGGCGTATCCCTGCGCGATTCTCTCAGGGCAAAAAGCGACGTGGACGCGTCGTCCAGAGGCGCGCAACAGCGCGTCAACTTTTTCGGTCGTCCCCGGGTAGAGCGTGCTGCGAAGGATGAGAGTCTGTCCGTCGACCAGGTGCGGCATCATGCTGAGAAAGAAGCGATGGATGATGTGGAAGGTGGGGTTGAGGTGCTCGTCAACGGGCGTTCCGATGATGACGACGATGACACGTGACTTCGAGATGAGCGTCGGGTCGTTGTCAACGATCAGGTTCTTGTTGATGACCTCGGCGAGCATGGGTTCCGCCTTCTCCTCCATGAAAGGCATTCGTCCGGCCCGGACCATTTCGACGGCGTTCGTGTCTATGTCGTCGATCGCGACGCGCAGTTCGCGGTGCGCCATCACGATGGCTAGCGGCAGCCCCACGTGCCCGCAGCCGCCGACCACACAGACGTCGAACTCGAATTCCGAACCTTCGGTTGTTGACCCCACGGGTTGCCCTCTTTCCAAGTCAGGCCCCCGATTTCTAGTCTCGCCTTGGTCTGCACAGCATATAGGCTCACGCCAGCCTGGAGTCCATTCTCATAGATACGGCGCTGAGAAGGTTCAAGGGACTAGGGAAATCATCTGCCAGGTCCCACAGTTTCGCGTCAGGAAAGCGACGTCACTCATCTGAATCCCGATTACCTGCGGGTCAGCGGCCTTCTTGCTATCGATTATGTCGATTGGATCGGGGCTACGTAGCCGCGCCCAGTAGCACGTCGTCCCCCCAGCGCTGCGATACTTGCCCGGAATTATGTCGGTACCGACCAGGTACGTGCCGTCATTGTCGATGACCGACAGGAAGGCGCCATTAGCGTCGATGACGGTCTTGGTGGCCGTTGGCGGCATGTTCCCCGCCGTTTGAGTGAAGGTGGGCTGCGTGGTGCCGGTCTGCGTGGTACCCACGGTCGAAACGGTTCCGCACGCAGCGAGCATTAGCGCGGGGGCCGTCAGTGCGAGGCGCTTCATGCGTGTGGAGTGTAGATCAGGGCAGATGGATGCTGGCAGCTTGTCTAGTGTCCACAAGATCGGTGGGTGCGCGCAGCACGAGGGCGGTGGGCCTTCTTTATGGTGCGACGCGCATCTCGTAGAAGCGCAGCCGCGCAGAGATGTTGCTCTGTCCCAGGGATGGAGCACGACCGACACCGATGGTGTCGGCGTGGATCTGCAGGTTGGTGCCCTCTACCGACGCAGGGGCGCTGATGAGAAACGGCTCGGCGGCGTTGGCGCCGATAAGGCGGTACGTGACGCCGTCGAGCACGACCGTCGGGATGTTCAGCGGAACCAAGGTCCCCTGGAAGAGCCAGTCAACGATGGTTGGTTGCAGGTCGATCCCAACCAGGACTGCCAGGCCTGGCCGACTCGGCGGGGGAACCGTGATCACGTCGTTCCCGTGAACGATAACCTGTGTCAGCGCGGTGAGCGGTCCGCAGTGGGGGCCGGTGTGGGTGAAAAGCGCCCAGCGGCTCTCGACGCCGCTCACTGTGTAGTTGCACAGCAGCCCACGCGAATACCGCGGAGATTCTTGAACACCAAGCCGGCCGTCGAGGTCGATGGCCGGTGAGGCCGGCGATCGCCGGGACAGGACGAATTGGGGCCCCTTAGCGAGTGAATCGCCGTCCAAGTCGTCGAGTGTTGGCGTGTAGGCAGCGTACTTCTGGAAGACGGGTGCTGGGCGCCACGCAAAGTCGTAGGCCCACACGGCCGAGGTCTCATCGGGGTCAATGTGGACCGTTCCCGACCCGATGGTTTTGACGAAGCGGTCCGGGATGGCATAGAGCGCGCGCTGGCGCGCCTTGGCTTGTTCGACGCGATCGTCGACGTGGCCTGGCAGGGCGAGTGTGACCAGCCGGTCGACCGCTTGCACTGGCGCCTGGACTGCCGCCACCGTGCGGTCGCGGGCGTCGCCCCCATGTGCGTGCAGGAAGGCATGCTCCGAACCAACTGCGAGCAATGCGATGGCACCGACAACTAACACAAACGCACGTCGACGGGTTCGGGAGAAAGCGGTGATGGCCACAGCAACAACGACGAACGCGAGCAGATCGAAGAAAGTCCCTAAGCCAAGTCGTGTGAAGTCCTTCTTGGCGGTGATCAGGGTCACGAGGCCGCCGAGGGCTATGAAACGGCGGGGGATCTCCGGACCGCCGCGGACGAACATCGCGCAGAGCGCCCCGATCCAGGCAAGGGTCGGTATGGCCGTTTGGATGGCGAACGGCCCGACCGCAGGGAGGGGCGTGGCCATTGCCGCGCTATACCCCGATACGATTGACGCGCTGTACCTGAGCCACGAGGACAAGTCCAAGGGTCGTTGCCCGGCGAGCACCCAACAGATAAAGGTGGACACCGCGAACACGGCCACCGTTGCGCAATGGCGCCCAAAAGCCCTCCAGCCGACCATCACCGACACGGCGAGCGCGATGGCCACGATCGTGAAGCCGGTGTTGAACTTCACCAACAGCTGAAGCCCCGCAACTGCGCCGAGGAGGATGCACGTGGTAAACACCGTCGAGCGTTCGGGATCCTGCTGCAAGAGGGGACGGCGGCCCACGCGAACGCCGCGAGAACCACCAGTTCGGGGTACATCATGCCCAGAGCGGACCCATGACCAGTGTGGAGGATGGCGGTGACGCCGGTTGTGATGAATGCGCCGATGAGCGACGGCAGTGGGGCGTGGCGCTGGCGTAGCGCTGCCGCGATGCCCAGGAAGAGGGCGGCGCCGACGGTTAGCTGGTAGATCGTGGCGAGCAGCGACTGATCGAACGAATAATAGGCTGTGGTCTGCAGGAACCCAAGGGGCCCGTAAGTGAATACGATCTCTGGGCCCCACGCGAGTTGATGGATCCGAGCCAGGGCGAGGCCGGCCTGATAAGACGAGTCGAGCCCGCTGATGGCGTCGACCGAAGACTGTGGCCAGAAGATGACAGCCGTGATCACCGCGGCGAGGGCTTGTTGCCAACCGGCGGCGCCCCATGTTGTCGTCGAACACCACCTCGGCACGCGTCGCAACGGTCTCATCGTTACCGACGTGGATGGCGACATTCGCACAAAGTAGCAATGGCTCCGCAGCAATTCGTAGCGGGATCCTTGATTCGGGAGCGCGCAACTGCACCTGCCCGAGTTTTGCTCGATTTCTCAGAGTCACCGCGTCGACTGCTAGCATCGCCCTGTGTCTGGACGCAGTGCCCCAGTTCGGATTGGCATCTTGGGCGCTTCAAGCTTCGCGCCGACG
>CAVQSX010000046.1:0-11803 GCA_963715905.1 uncultured Actinomycetota bacterium | reverse complement strand
GGCCCGAGGAAACGATGAGGTTGTGGTGGCCGCGGTGGGAGCACGCGATATGTCCAGTGCGCAGGCCTTTGCCGATAAATACGGCATCGCCCGGGCGCACGGCAGTTATGAGGCGTTGATCGCCGATCCTGACCTGGATGCTGTCTACGTCCTTCTGCCAACCAGCTTCCATGGCAGATGGACACGGGCCGCTCTTGACGCGGGCAAGCACGTGCTGTGCGAAAAGCCGTTCGCCGCCAACGCCGCCGAGGCCCGCGAGATCGCCGAATTGGCTGCCCAGTCAGACCGGATTGTCATGGAGGCAATCCAATTCCGCCACCACCCGTTAACTTTGCGCGTTGAGGAGATCATCGCCTCGGGGGAGCTGGGCAAGCTGGAACGGGTGGACCTCACCTTGTGCGTGTTGTTACCGAAGTTCTCTGGCAACTGCTACAACTACGCCTTCGCCGGTGGCGCGATGATGGATGCCGGAAGCTATGTCGTCAACATGCTCCGCACGTTCGGCGGCTCGACCCCGGAGGTGCTTTCGGCTCAGGCGACGCTCCGTGGTCCCGAGGTGGACCGGGCCATGACGGCCGAGTTGAGCTTCGCGGGCGGGGCCCACGGGCAGGATCCGGTGTGCGCTGTGGTCATCGGACCTGTTTCGCGCGAGTGCCAAAGTGGTCGGTGATCAGGGCCAGCTGCGTTGGCTCAGCCCGGCGGCACCGCACGTCTTCCCACGGCTCTCGGTCCGCTCAGCCGCCCGAAAGCGTGTTGAGCGGTTCCCTCGGCGCGCCACCTATGAGTATCAGCTTGATGCTTTCGCCGCGGCGGTGCTGCGCGGGGAACCGGTGAGGACGACGCCGCAGGACGCGGTCGAGAACCATACCGTCATCGATGCGATCTATCGCGCTGCCGGCCTTTCGCTGCGTCAGCCGGCCTGAACGCTCATCCGTTCGCCTGGTGCCGCTTCGGCAGTGCGATCTCGGGCGGCAGGGCGCTGCCGGTGAGCCAGCCGTCGACGGTGCGTGCGAAGAGGTCCGGATGGCGCGTGTGCCATTCATGGGGCATGCCGATCGCGACCCTGTCGACCCCGTTGGGCATTTGCTGTGCGAGTGCTGCAGCCCAGCGGCGTACGATCGGCATCTCCTTGCCGCCGGTCATGAACAATGTGGGCGAATCCGATTTGTCGAGTTCCTCGGGGAGCGTGAATCCGGCGGATGCCATGATGACGTCGGGGAGCTGGCCGCTGGTAATGAGGCGTACATCCTCGCGATACTCATGGACATGGGCCGGAGGAACCTTCGCTTGCCAGGCATTCCGGTAGTGGCGCACCATCCAGCGGTATGTGGAGTTGCGGGCGGGCAGCGCTAGCAGGCGCCGCGTCAGCGGTACAAACGGCACCCTGTTGAGGGCGGTCCCGCACAGCACCGCCCGGTCAACGAGTTTTGGCTCGGTCGCTAGCAACTGCACCCCCACTTGGGCCCCGAGCGATAGGCCCACCACATGTGCTCGGCCGGTGGTTGCGCGGGAGCGGATGAGTTCGGCCACCGCGGCGGCGGCTCGGCCCATCTCGAATGGTCCGTGCTCGAAGCTCTTGCCGTAGTGGGGTAGATCGGGGACCAGGCAGTGGTATTGCTGCATTCGTTCGACCACCGGCTCCCAGGACCAGCCGCTCGTATACGCGCCATGAAGGAAAACGATGGTAGGAGCCCCCACCGGACCGGATTCGCGCACGAACAGGCCCATTTAACGGACCCTATCAGGACTGCGCGGCCGAATTGCAGGTCTATAGGGCACGTGTTGGATTAGACTCCGGGCGGGTTAGCCTGGGGCGGGGAGGGCCCAGTTTCATCACACACAATGCGCACGGGGGATTGAAGGGCTGGTTCCGCGATGGCTGAAGGCGTTTTCGGACGTAGCGACGCTGAGATCGACCTGTTGGTACGTGGTATGCGCTCGGGGATCGCAGTGGTGGGCTTCGGCTACATCGGCACGGTGATCGGTGCCGTGCTGGCTGATCGCGGCTGGCCGGTGACCGGCATCGACGTGAGACAGAGCGTCGTCGACGAGATCAACCTCGGCAAAACCACGGTGCCCGAGCCGGGGCTCAACGAACTGGTGTCACGCAGCGTCCAAGTTGGCCGGCTGGGCGCCACGACCGATTTCGGCGCCATCGCCGACAATGACTTCATCATTGTGACCGTCGGTACGCCGCTCGGTCCGGACTACGAGCCTATCGTCGACGACATCAAGGCGGCGGCGCGGGCCGTGGGGGAGCACCTACACCGCGGCCACATCGTCATCCTCAAGAGCACGGTACCGCCCGACACCACCGAAAATCTTGTTCGGCCGATCCTCGAAGCGGCCTCGGGACTGCGCGCCGGCGTCGACTTCGGGTTGGCGTTTTGCCCGGAACGGCTCGCCGAGGGCCACGCCATCGACGAGCTGACGTCGATTCCCGTCGTCGTCGGCGCTGTCGATGAGCGCAGCGCTCGCGCCTGCTCCACCCTGTGGCGGCACGCGCTGGGAGTGGACTCCGTTGTCGTTGACCGGCCACGGACCGCCGAGATGGTCAAGCTCGCGGACAACCTCTGGGTCGACCTCAACGTCGCGCTGGCGAACGAGCTGGCCAAGGTATGCGACCGGCTCGGGATCGATGCCCTGCAAGTCATCGAGGCGGCCAACACGATGCCGAAGGGCGGTAGCCCGGCGAACATCTTGAGGCCGAGTATGGGCGTCGGTGGCTATTGCTTGACGAAAGATCCGTGGTTTGTCGACCACCTGGGCAAGTCCGTCGGGTTGGACCTGGAAATTCCGCGGACGTCGAGGACCGTCAACGACACGATGCCCGCCTACACCTACGGGCTGCTCAAGCAACTGCTCGGCGATCAGGGTAAGAGGGTCGAGACCAGCCGGATTGCCGTGCTGGGCATCGCGTTCAAAAACAACACCGGTGACTGCCGCCTCACGCCCACCAAATACGTCCTTGCCTTGCTCGAGGAGTCCGGCTGCGAGCTTTCGGTCCACGACCCGTGGGTGCCGACCGAGGAGGCCGTCGAAGTGACGAAAACTCCTCTGACCGCAGACATCGAATCGGCGGTCGAGGGTGCCGATGCCTTGGTGGTGCTCGCCGGGCACCGACAATTCCACCAGATCCCCCTGGTCCGGCTCGCGGAGCTGACGGCCGCCAAGTGTGTGTTCCTCGACGGACGGAACAGTTTTGACCCGGCGGCCGTACGCGCGGCCGGCTTCGTCTACAAGGGGATCGGCCGGTAACCGTCCGATCAGGTGAACGTAAACCGCCCCGTGAAAATGAGAGAGTAAATATGTCCAATGTCGTCGTGACAGGCGGCTACGGCTTTATCGGATCGCACCTGGTCTCCGCCTTGCTGGACCGCGGGGACTCGGTGACCGTTTTCGACTTCGCCAAGAACACCCGCGACAGCAGTATCGACTTCGACCGACACCCCAACTTCCGGTTCGTGCAAGGCGACGTCACCGATCTATCTGCACTCGAAGAGGCCCTGACTGCCGGTGTCGATACGGTCTTTCACCTGGCCGCGGTCGTTGGCGTCACAAACTATATGAATGACCCGCTACGGGTTCTCGACGTCAACGTGACCGGCACTCGTAACGTCCTTGAGCTGAGCCATCGGCACGGGACGCGGGTGGTGTTCTCCAGTACGTCTGAGGTGTTCGGGAAGAACCCCAAGCCGCCGTTTGCCGAGGATGACGATCGCGTCCTGGGTTCGACAAAGACCGCACGCTGGAGCTACAGCACCAGCAAGGGCATGGCCGAGCACCTGGTCTTCGCCATGCACAGCGCCTATGGGCTGCCGGTGACGGTGGTGCGCTATTTCAACGTGTACGGCCCGCGGCAGAATCCGATTTTCGTAGTCTCGCAGACCATCCACCGAATTCTCAATGGCCGCCAGCCGTTGCTCTACGACTCGGGGGACCAATCACGGTGCTTCACCTACGTCGACGACGCCATCGCCGGCACCTTGCTCGCGGCCGATAGCGACGCGGCGATCGGTGAGGCCTTCAATATCGGGAGCATGACCGAAACGACTGTCGGTGAAGCTGTCGATCTGGCGATCAAGATCGCGAATGTCGACGGGGTCTCCGGCGCCGAAGCCGTTGATACTGCGGCGCGGTACGGCGGTCGCTATGAGGACATTCCTCGTCGTATCCCGGACTCGACGAAGGCGCAGCGGGAGTTGGGATGGCGCCTTCAGGTCGACGTCGAGGAGGGGATTCGTCGCACCATCGATTGGGCGCGGGCCAACCCGTGGTACCTCAAAGAGCGCGGAGGGGGTCAATCGTAAGGCGGCCGACGGGCCTGCGCCCGCTGAGCTGGCCCGCGCGGTGAGGCGTTAAGCGAGTGCGCGGTCGGCCAGCGTCCCCATTGCCGGTGCCAACTGGCGGCAGTATTCGATCGCCAGGTGGTTCCAGTCAGAGTAGACAAGCGTGTTGCCGACGATGACGGGGCAGCGACTTGCGGTGCAGAAAAGCTCGGTGACGTCGCCGTATTGTCCGTCGCTGGCTTTGGCGGCGGCAGTCTCAGCTGCTATGCCCGGTTGGTTGACCGCAGTTGACCGTGGCGGTGAACAGGCACTCACGTCATCGAGGTGGCCGGACAGACACTCCGGCACCGATGTCTGCGGATCCGGGATCGGTCCGAGGACCAGCACCCTTGCGCCGGTGTCGCGGAGCTGCCGCACCAGGTGGGTCAAGCTGTTGATCCAAGCCGAGTCGTATGGCGCGTAACCTGACTGCCAGCTGCCGACACTGCGCTCCCGCGACATACTCAGCAGGACCAGCGCCGTGGGCGCTCGGCGATTAACCGGGCGAGGATCTGAGCACGCCACTGCTCGCAGTGGACAAAGTGTTCGATCAGGCCACCGAGGTGTTTGGCGAAAGGCACGTCGATCAATGGGCAGCCCATCTTGGCCAGCATCTCTAGCCTCCAGTGTCGTTGCGTAGCGATTATTTCGAACGCGGGATTCCACATCGCGGCGTGCGAGTCGCCGACAAGAGCCACCGTCGTCCTCGATGCGGTGTCGCCCGTCGCGCACTCAGGCTGTCCAGCTTCCTTTTGTGTGCGTAAGCAGCCGTCGGACGACAAGCCCATGTGGGCCGCTGACGCGCCGGCGAGCGGCGGGTTCAGGTTCGACGGAACGGCTTGGAGGTCGGCGGCCGTCTCGACCGCGGCCTGCACTTGTGAGAAGGCGTGCCGCACAGCCGCGTCGTAGATGTCCATAGCGGAGCCAGTGGGTGCAGGTGCTGCGGTGACGGCCAGCGGCGTAGCGGGCGCGCCACGGCCTATGGGGATGGGCACTCCCCATGCCAGCAGTCCCACGCCCACACAGACCGCGACCGAGGTGGCGGCACCGCCGAGTGCGAGGCTGGCCCAGGCAGATCGGCGTATCGGGGCGGCGAATCGCAACGGGTTCTCGATGAAACGCAGGGTGAGTACTGCCAGCCCACCCGAGGCCAGGGCCGCCGCCACCCTGGCGGCCAGCCCCAGCGGGTGACCCAGCAGCGCCGGTGTGAGCACCAGCATCGGCCAGTGCCACAGATACCACGAATACGAGATCCGCCCAATCGCCTGCATCGGTGCTAATCCCAGGATGCTGCCGCATCCCTGAGCGGATGCGGCGCAGCCGCCGCCGATGACCAGCACCGCGCCCAGCGTGGGCCAAATCGCGGCGGTGCCCGGATAGAGCGTGCTCGCGCTCAACCAGGTGCAGACCAGCAGGATAACCGTCAGTCCTGCCCATCCGGCGATCGCGGCAACCAGGGGCGATAGTCGGCGCCACTGGTCGGCGGTCAAGGCCACCAGGGCGCCGGCGGCCAACTGCCAGGCCCGGGTGGGCAGCGAAAAGAACGCAGCGGCAGGCACCAGGTACGTGGTCACTAACGACAGCGCAAACGACACGGTCACGACCAGCACAAGGATTACCAGATACGGGCGTTTCGACAACGTTGCAGGCGAGGTGAGATCGGCCTTGGTACCCCTCCGCACCCGCCGGATCAGCCACGCCGTGCCCAGGATCATCGGCGCCCACACCAGGTAGAACTGCTCCTCGACACCCAACGACCAGTAATGCTGAAACGGTGACGGCGGCAGGTGCCCGCCGAAGTAATCGACGTTTTGCACTGTGAACCAGAGGTTGCTGACATATAGGGCGCTGGCGATGCCGTCACGAATGACGGCCCCGATCTGCAGCGGGGGCAACAGGACGGCCGAGGCGATCATGGTAACGACACCGACCGTGGCCGATGCTGGTAGCAGTCGGCGGGCCCGTGCCCCGTAGAAGCCGCGCAGCTGTACGGTGCCGGTGGCGCTCACCTCCCGCCAGAGCAGCCCGGTGATCAAAAAGCCCGAGATAACGAAGAAGACGTCCACGCCGACGAACCCGCCCCCGAGACCGGGCACCTCTGCGTGAAATAGGACAACGGCCACCACCGCGACAGCGCGCAAACCCTCGATATCGGGGCGAAACCGCGACTGTGCCGAGCGCTGACCCCGCGCCTCTGCGGTGGGACTAACGCTGTCGGACTGGCGCAAGGTCACCTACCTACTCAGAGGGCGCGTCATCGAATCGAGGCATTATCACACACTCGTTCAACACTTCCCGCTCAAATCCACCACTAACTGCACACCGGCCATCTACACGACGAGCGCGCTGGTGTCGGCCGCGACCACCGACAATCCGCGGGCGCCAATACGTGGCGCCGAAATTTGGGTGTCGTGGCGCCTGAGAGATAGTCCAAGGCTCCAGGCGACCGTCCGGTGTTGTCGACCGCTTGCCCAAGATCGCCGACTTCCAGTTTGATAGCGCGAGTACCAGGTTATGCTGCTGGGCGGCTGAGCCGGGTAAGCGGCCTGCCGCTTCCGTTCCCCAGAACGCGCACGGGAAGTGAAAGGCTAGGATCGCGCCGATGAAATTTGTGCTGGCAAACTGGGGAACTCGCGGCGAAGTTGAGCCCTACGTTACTGTCGGCCGCGAGTTGGTGCGCCGCGGGCACGACGTGCACATGGCCGTTGCGCCTGAGATGGTGAGTTTCACCGAGGCAGCCGGGCCTAAGGCGGTGGCCTACGGACCGGATTTGAACGCCATCCTGGACCCGCATCGCGATTTCTGGGCGGGTTTGTTCGCCAACCCCTGGAAGATCCAAGAGCTAAGCAGGTTGGCGGGCGAATATTCGGCGCCTCTTAGCCAGTGCAGGGCAGAAGTCAGCGCGACGCTGGCGTCGCTGGCGGACGGGGCCGATCTGCTGCTCACCGGCATGAATTACGAGGATGATGCGATGAACGTCGCGGAGCATTTCGACATTCCGTTCGCCACCCTGCATATCTTCCCGCTGCGAGCCAACGGCCAGCTCCTACCATTCCTGCCCGCGACGTTGTCCCGCTCCGCGATAAAGACGCTCGACTGGCTGGCGTGGCGCGGACCGAAGAAGGTCGAGGATGCGCAGCGCCGTGAACTCGGCCTGCCGGAGGCAACACGCCCGTGGCCGCAACGGATCACCGAACGCGGATCGCTGGAAATCCAGGCCTTCGACGAGGTGTGCTACCCCGGGCTGGCAGCCGAATGGGCGAAATGGAATGGGCAGCAGCCCCCCAAAAGGCCGTTCGTTGGTGCACTGACGATGGAGTTGCCGACTGATACCGATGACGAGGTCGCGTCGTGGATCGCCGCGGGAACACCGCCGATTTGCTTTAGCTTTGGCAGCGTAGGGGTCGAATCGGCCGCCGACACGCTCGCCATGATCAGCTCGGCCTGCGCGACGTTAGGCGAGAGGGCGTTGATTGTGCGCCGCCGGGACCGACTTCAGCAACGTCGCTGATTTCGACCACGTCAAGGTGGTGGGCGTGATGAATTATGCGGCCAACCTTCCCGGCTGCCGCGCTTTCGCACACCACGGTGGCGCGGGCACAACGAACGCAGGCCTGCGCGCGGGGCTCCCCACGTTGATCCTGTGGACGTTGCCGGATCAGGGGGCTTGGGGAGCACGGGTCAAGCGGCTGAAAGTCGGTACTGGACGACGCTTTTCGGCGACCACGGAGAAGTCGTTGGTCGCGGACCTTCGCGCCGTCCTCGCCCCGCAATGCCTCATCCGCGCCCGCGAGCTCGCCACCCGGATGACCAAACCCGCGGACAGCGTTGTGAACGCCGCGGATCTTCTGGAAAATTTCGCCCGATTGAAGGGTGTTGTTTGAGCCGGGACGGTGGAGCGCCGCGATGGTTGGCGCCGGCCGCGTCCGGCTGATCGCCTGGGGATGGGTTACGGGATAACCGCCGGCGTGGACGAACCTGTCACCGATGCCCAACATGATCGATACGTGTAGGCGTATCGGCAGGGCATGCGGGACTTCGATTTTGACCCAGGCAATCACGGAGAGGGCGTCCGCACCGAAACCACATACTGAATCAGGTCGTGTCCTGTACCGTTGCGCCGTTGCTGTTGAAAGGAGTTTTGTGTGGTAATTGCTGACCTTACGCGAGGCGAGGCGAGGAGGAAGCTCAACCGCGCCCTCAACAAACGGCTTTATCCCTACTTGAGCCGCCGCGCCGCTGATGATGCGGTTTTTCTGAACTGGTCCTACGAAGAGGACCCGCCGATGGCCTTATCGCTGGACGTCGTCGACGAACCCAACCGCTACCCGATCCAGCTGTACCATCGCACCGCAACCCAGGCCGGTGAACTTGCCGGGAAGCGAGTGCTTGAGGTGGGCTGCGGGCACGGTGGTGGGGCCTCATATCTGACTAGGGCGCTGGCTCCGGCGTCCTATCTTGGGTTGGATTTGAATCCCGTTGGTATCGAGTTCTGCCGTAAGCACCACCACGTGCCGGGGTTGGAGTTCGTCCAGGGACACGCCGAGAACCTTCCGTTGCCGCCAGAGTCGGTCGACGCGGTGATCAATATCGAGTCCTCGCATTGCTATCCGCATTTCGATCGATTCCTCGCCGAGGTCGGGCGGGTGTTGCGCCCAGGCGGCGTGTTCCTCTATGCCGATACGCGACCGCGGAACGAATGCGCTGAGTGGGAGGCGGCGCTGGCTAGTGCGCCGCAGATGCGAGTGGTGTCGTGGCGGGAAATCGATGCCGAGGTTTTACGGGGATTGGAGCTGAATTCGGCGCAGATGCAGGCGTTGGTGGATAGCCTGGTGCCGGGGTTTTTGCAGCGGTTGGCCCGTGATGGGGCGCCGGCGCGGGGATCGCACATCTACCGCAGTTTAGAGAGCGGGCATATAACGTACCGGATGTACTGCCTGGCCAAGGCGACCTAGAGGCACGGTTATCGGCAAAGGCACTGATGCTGGTACCCATGAGTCAAATGACTAAAGCTTCGTCATAGCGGCTCGGCGTCGCGACGTGACAGCCAACCTTGAGATAGTTTCTACTTCGGCAGAACTGTCATAGGTGATTGATCGCTTGACTCGACGGGCAATTTGGGCTGCTCGCCGATCCAATCAAGCAGAGCACGCAGCCCGTCCTCAAGCGCCCACTTCGGACGCCAGCCGAGCTGGTTTGTTGCCGCCAGGATGTCGCACCTCGCGGCGCGTACGTCGCCGTCGCGGAATTTCGCCACGATGACCGGTTCAGGAGCGTCGCAGAGAACGGCGATTTTTTGAGCCAGCTGATGGATGGTCGTCGGGGTACCCGACCCGATGTCGACGCAACGTGCTTGAGTCGCGGGTTCTGCGATCGCGGCGAACAGCGCCTCGACGACATCGTCTATGTAGATGAAGTCGCGCACGATTTGCCCATCTTCGTAGACTTCCAACGGGCGTTGCTGGCGCGCCCATCGTGCGAAAAGAGCGACTATTCCGGTGTACGAATTCGTCAGCGACTGGCCCGGTCCGTAGACATTCTGCAGCCGCAGCACGCTGAGATGGGTGTCGTGCGCGGCCGTCCAGGCGGCCAATATGTGCTCTTGCGTGAGTTTGGTCGCGGCGTAAATGTTGGTGGGCCTGGGCTCTGTTCGGCCACCACTGCTCGGAAGCGGAACCGCAGGATCGTCCGTGGGCCCCTTCGGATCCCAGATACCGGCCAGCAGCTGTGCGTGGCTGCGAGGCTGCGGGTAGAAGATTTCAGAACCGCATTGCCAAGCGCCCTCGCCGTAGACGGCCCTCGATGACGCCACGACCAGTTGGCCGGGCACGTGCGCTGAGCGGCTCAGTGCGTCAAGAAGTTGAGTCGTTCCCACTACGTTCACCGAACCATGGCGCGTTGCCTCGGACAGCGACTGTGCCGTTCCCGTCTCAGCCGCCAAGTGGACGATCTGGGATGGACGGAACAACCGAAGCACCGCATCGCAGTCGGGGGCATGGGTGACATCGCCGGTGAAAAACCGCACCGATGGCGGCAGGTCGATCACTGTGGTTTCGCCATGCACCTGCGGGTGCAAGACGTCCATCACAGCGACGTCATAACCGGCTTTGACGAGACGACGCGCGAGCGCGGATCCAATGAACCCTGCGCCGCCAGTGATGAGCACGGATGTAGACAACAGCCAACGCCTCCGGTTCCTCTGTGGAGGAAATATGTGACCGACATGCGTTGCCATGGGTTGCGGTCCGGGAGATCATACCGGGACAGAAGTCAATTGTGGGCAAGTGTTCGGTCGACCAGAGCCCCTATTACCAGCACCGGCAACAGCGCGGCAGTACCCGGATAGGGTGTGCCCGGTCCCAACACGTGCAGGCCAGCAGAATCACCCCCAGCCCGGCCCATCCCACAATTGCGGCAGCGCGTTCCGGGAGTCGGCGCCACTGGCCGGCCGTCAGGGTCACTAGGCCGCCGGCGGCAGACTGCCAGGCCCGGGTGGGCAGCGAAAAGGACGCCACGGCGGGCGTCACGAAAGTGGCGGCGCGCAACATCACGAATGACACCGCCGCTAGCAGCGCAAGTACCGCCAAATATGGGCGTTGCTTGGCGGGGGCCGAAGCGGTCGGGGCCCTGGTGCGCCTACGTAGGAGCCGGACGATCCACGTCGTGCCGAGAAGGCAACGCCGGCCACACCAGGTAGAACTGCTCCCCGACACCCAATGACCAATAATGCTGGAACGGCGAGGGCGGCAGTATGGGAGCGAAGTAGTCGGTGCCTTCATGGAGCGAATCGGTAGTTGCTGATGCTTACCTCGCGCCGGAGCAGCCCAGTAATTAGAAAGCCCGAGATGACGAGGAATACGTCCCCGCCGACGTACCCACCACACGCACCGGGCAGGCCAGCGTGAAAGAGTACAACGGCCAACACCGCGGCGGCGCGCAGGCCCTCGATGTCCGGGCGAAATCCCGAATGATCCGTGCGTTGGCCCTGCAGGTCTTCGGTGGGGCTGGCGCCGCCAGCCTGATGCACAGTGACCTAACTCAGGCGTGCGAGGACGCGTTGATCAAGCGAGCCATTTTCATACACCGTTCAAAGGCGCGTTGCCACAGGGGCGCGCGGTACCGGTAGGTCGAGGCTACTGGTGTTGCGGCCACTTGGGTCGTGTACGAGTTGGCAAGCAAGTGAATCGGTTCATCGATGCTTAGCCAGCGTTTTCAACCTTCAGCTCGTTTATGGGAGAGCACGCTGACCCATTGTGTATGTTGTCAAAACCAACCGACGCGCCCGCGTCGTCCAAGGCTCCTGAGCCGATGGCTCGTGGGCTGTCACAGAGCTGGCGGAAGGCGGCCCGAAGAGTGTCATGTTCGAGGCAGGCGCGAGCGTGGACGTTGCCAACGACTTTCAGGCCGGGGGCAACGGTTAGGCTGAGGCGTTATGTCCACTAGCGGGGCTCAGTCCCGCCGAGAACCCGCGACTG
>CAVQSX010000045.1:0-658487 GCA_963715905.1 uncultured Actinomycetota bacterium | reverse complement strand
ACGGTCTGCACCACGGTCTCGGCACCCGAGCCCATCACCACCAGCACCCGTTGCGCCTGCGGGTGCCCGGCGTAGTCGACGATGTGCATCTGGCGGCCGGTGCGCTCGCCAAGGCGCGCCATCAGGTCCTCGACTACACCGGGAACTCGCGCGTAGAACGGGTTCACCGTTTCCCGCGCCTGAAAGAAGACGTCCGGGTTCTGCGCGGTGCCGCGAATGAAGGGGCGCTCCGGCGTCAGCGCCCGTCCGCGATGGGCCCGGACCAACTCCTCGGGCACCAACGCCCGCAGGTCGTCGTCGGACAGCGTCTCAATCGTGTTGATTTCGTGCGAGGTTCGGAATCCGTCGAAGAAGTGCACGAACGGCACCCGGGTCGCCAAGGTGGCCGCCTGCGAGACGAGTGCCAGGTCCTGTGCCTCCTGCACGGAGGCCGACGCGAGCATGGCGAACCCCGTTTGCCGAACAGCCATTACGTCGGAGTGGTCACCGAAGATTGACAAGGCCTGCGCTGCCACCGACCGGGCCGCCACGTTGATGACGGCCGAGGTCAGTTCACCGGCGATCTTGTACATGTTGGGGATCATCAGGAGCAGGCCCTGCGACGAGGTGAATGTCGTGGTCAACGCGCCGCTCTGCAATGCGCCGTGCAGGGCCCCGGCTGCGCCACCCTCGCTTTGCATTTCGACCACGGTGGGGACGGTGCCCCAGACATTGACCCGCCCCGTGCTGGCCCATTGGTCGGCCAACTCGGCCATCGGCGACGACGGCGTGATCGGGTAGATGCAGCACACCTCGTTCAATCGGTAGGCGACCGAAACGGCGGCCTCGTTGCCGTCCACCGTCGCGCGTGTCATGTCGGCTCCGGGAACATCTCGATGGCATGCACCGGGCACTGATCGAAGCAGACGGCGCACCCGGTGCAACGGTCGTAGTCGAACGTGTAACGATGCCCGACCCCGAGTTTGATCACCGCGTCCTCGGGGCATGCGCCGAGGCAGCCGTCGCATTCGAAGCAGTTCCCGCAGGAGAGGCAGCGCCCCGCCTCGTAGGTCGCCTCTTCGTTCGACAAACCTCCGACGACCTCCGCGAAACTGTTGACGCGTTGTGCTTGCTCGAGTTCGGGCTGCTGACGTCGTGCGGCGTCACCGAAGTACCACAGGTGCAGCGAGTCGAACTCCGCCGTCGGGTGTTTGGCCGGGCGTGCGCCCGGCGCGCCGCGCAACCAGGCATCGATGTGGCGGGCTGCCTTTTTCCCGTGCCCGACACCGACCGTGACGGTGCGCTCACACGGCACCATGTCACCGCCGGCGAAGACGCCCGGGCAGCCGGTCATCAGTGATTCCGAGACGCGCACGCTGCCATCATGGTCGAACTCGACTCCGGGCAGCGTGCGCATGAACGCCGATTCCGTTTCCTGACCGAGCGCCATGATCAGGGTGTCGGCGGCCAGCGTCTCGAATCGTCCGGTCGGTTGCGGGTAACCCGAATCGTCGAGTTCCATCACCTCGACCCGTAATTCGGGGCCGTCGAAGGCGCTGATCGTCCGCAGCCAGTTGATGCGCACGCCCTCGCGTTCGGCATCGACGGCTTCCTCCTGGTGGGCGGGCATCTGCTCGCGCGTGCGGCGGTAGACGATGACGGCGTCCTCGGCGCCGAGGCGGCGGGCCACGCGGGCGGCGTCCATCGCGGTGTTGCCCCCACCGTAGACGGCGACGTGGCGCCCGATCGCCGGCCGTTCGCCGGATGCCACTTCGCGCAGAAATGACACCGCGTCCACCATCGTCCCGGCGTCGCGGGCGGGGATGTCGACTCGTTTGGCCAGATGCGCACCGACCGCGACGAACACAGCGTCAAAGCCGCCCTCTGCCCGCTCGGCCGCGAGGTCATCGACCCGATGATCACAGGTCAACCGGACGCCCATAGCCGCGATCCGGTTCAGTTCGACATCCAGCACGTCCCGGGGCAGTCGGTAGCTAGGAATGCCGTACCGCATCATGCCGCCGGGCATTGCGCCCGCATCGCGGATCTCGACCTCGTGGCCGAGGACTGCCAAATGGTAGGCCGCCGACAGTCCGCTCGGCCCCGCGCCGATGACCAGGACTCGCTTGCCGGTGCGGATCGACGGTGGTTGCAGCATCCAGCCCCGCTCGCAAGCAAGGTCACCGAGGAACCGCTCCACCGAATGGATCGACACCGCGCTGTCGAGACGGGCGCGGTTGCAGACGGTTTCACACGGGTGGTAGCACACCCGCCCGTGGATCGCGGCGAACGGATTGTCCGCAACGAGCTGACGCCAGGCCTGCTCGTGCCGGCCGGCGTTGGCATGGGCAAGCCAGGCTTGAATGTTCTCCCCGGCCGGGCAACCCGCGTTGCACGGCGGCAGTAGGTCGACGTAGACGGGACGGCGCTCGCGCACCGGCCCGGCCCGGGACTGCCCATGCAAGAGATCCGCAAGGGGCGTGACATCCTCCGCCGGTCCGGCTGCTGGCCGATGAAACGCGTCGCTGCTCATTGAGCCGGCACGGGCTGTTTCTCCAGCTGGAGGACCTGGCGGGTGGTTTTGATCACGGTGTCAGGGTTCAGGCTCATCGAGTCGATGCGGAGCCGGACCAGGAACTCGGCCATGTCCGGGTAGTCCGAAGGCGCTTGTCCGCACAGGCCCGAGTGAATCCCGTTGCGGCGGCAGCCCTCGACGGCCAGGCGAATCATCTCCTTGACGCCTTCGTCGCGTTCGTCGTAGTCGAAGGCCACGATCTCGCTGTCACGATCGACGCCGAGGGTGAGCTGGGTCAGGTCGTTGGAGCCGATGGAGAAACCGTCGAATCGCTTGGCGAATTCATCGATGAGGATCACGTTGTTGGGGATCTCGCACATCGCGTACACCTTGAGCCCGTTCTCGCCCCGGCGCAGACCGAGGTCGGCCATCGTCTGCAGCACGAGGTCCGCCTCGGCGATTCGGCGCACGAACGGGAGCATGAGGATGACGTTCGTCAGGCCCATCTCTTCGCGGACACGTCTCATCGCGCGGCACTCCAGCGCAAAGCCCTCGGCGTAGGCGGGATGCGCGTAGCGCGAGGCGCCGCGAAAACCGAGCATCGGGTTGCTCTCGGATGGCTCGAAGGCTGCTCCGCCGATCAGGGTGGCGTATTCGTTGGTCTTGAAATCCGACATCCGTACGACGACGGGCTTGGGCCAGAAGGCTGCGGCGATGGTGCCGATTCCTTCAGAGAGGCGTTCCACGAAGAACGCGCTCCCGTCGGCGTAGCCCTGCGTGAGCCGATCGATCGTCCGGCGAGCCTCGGGGTCGGCGACCTTTTCGGGGTGCAGCAGGGCCAGCGGGTGGACCCGGATGTACTCGCTGATGATGAACTCCATCCGAGCGAGTCCCACGCCGTCGTTCGGCAGGAACGACGTCTTGAAGGCGAGGTCGGGGTTCCCGAGGTTGATCATGATGTGGGTTCGCGGCCGCGCGAGGTCCGCCACCTCGGTGCGGTCCACATGGAAACCCACCGCGCCCCGGTACACGCGGCCCGAGTCGCCCTCGGCACACGACACCGTCACGACTTCGCCATCGGGCACGCAGGTGGTCGCGTCGCCGGTGCCGACCACGGCGGGAATGCCGAGTTCGCGGGCGATGATCGACGCGTGGCAGGTGCGACCGCCGCGGTTGGTGACGATTGCCGCGGCGGTCTTCATGACCGGCTCCCAGTCGGGTGTCGTGGTGTCGGCGACCAGTACCTCCCCGGGCTTGAATTCCGCCAGCTGCGTGAGGTTCTCGATCCGTTTCACCGCGCCCGAGGCGATCCGCTCGCCGACCGACCGGCCTTCGGTGAGTATCTCGCCCCTGCCCTCGAGCACATAGGACTCCAACGCCGTCGCGCTGTGCTGGGAGGCCACCGTCTCGGGGCGGGCCTGGACGATGTAGAGCTTTCCATCCAGACCGTCCTTGGCCCACTCCATGTCCATCGGGCGTCCGTAGTGCGTCTCGATGGTGCATGCATAGCCGGCCAGTTCCAGGACGTCCTCGTCGGTCAGACAGAACCGAGCCCGGTCGGACTTCGGCGTGGGGATGTTTCGCGTCGTGTTCTTCGTCTCGCCTTCTACGAGGATCATCTTCACCGCCTTGTCGCCGATGAGGCGGCGCAACACGGCGCGGTGGCCGGCGAGATAGGTCGGCTTGTGGACGTAGAACTCGTCCGGGTCGACGGCGCCCTGAACCACGTTCTCGCCAAGGCCGTAGGCGCCCGTCACGAAGACTGCGTCACGAAAGCCCGACTCGGTGTCGATGGAGAACATCACGCCCGACGACGAGATATCGGAGCGCACCATCTTCATCACGCCGATCGACAGAGAGACCTTGAAGTGGTCGAAGCCCTGGTCGACTCGGTAGTGAATGGCGCGATCAGTGAACAGGCTGGCGAAACAGCGGCGGCACGTATCGAGGAGACTCTCTTCGCCTTTGATGTTGAGATACGAATCCTGTTGGCCGGCGAAGCTCGCCGTCGGCAGGTCTTCGGCGGTCGCCGAGCTCCGCACGGCAAGACTGACATCCTCGCCGTACTCCTGCTGAAGCTTGCGGTAGGCATCCAGAATGTCGGCGGCCAGATCGTCGGGGAGCCCTGCGCCGTAGACGATCTCACGGGCGCGCTTGCCTTTACGCGCCAGCGCGGCGACGTCGGCGGGGTCCAGCTCGTCGAGCTCGGCATGCAGACGGTCCCACGCGCCAGCCTTGTCCAACATGTAGCGATAGGCCTGGGCGGTGATGGCGAATCCGTGCGGCACGCGGACGCCCTGCCCGGACAGCTTCTGGAACATCTCGCCCAGCGACGCGTTCTTTCCGCCGACCAGCGGCACGTCGTCGATGCCGAACTCCTCAAAAAAGCGGACGTACCCGGATGTACTCATGACCTGTCCTCTCGTTGCGCGTCAAGCGGTCGGCACCTCACGTATCAGGCAGCGTCGAACTCACCCGGTATCGTTGCCCGACAACGCCTTCTCTCGTCGTGCAGGGTCGTGCAGGCTGCGCAGGAAACGATCGTGCGCTCGGTTCGTCGCCGGCCATGGGGCCACAAATGCCAAGCTTCCATAAGCGGCACGCACGGTGCCAGGGCCGAAGGTCACTCGAATCGGTAACAGCCACAGTCCGGAAAGCGAGGACCTTGTCCTCTGCTGCTCGGCCCGAAGCGTGGTCAGACTCAAGTTGACGCGCGACCCGATGCTGCGTTTAGAGCGCAGAACGAGAGGAGATCACTATGGCTATCCGGGTGGGCGTAAACGGCTTTGGACGTGTGGGCCGAAACTTCTTCCGTGCGGTGGACGTACAACGCGCGGCAGGCACCACCGACATCGAGATTGTCGCGGTGAACGACCTCACGGACAACAAGACTCTTGCGCACCTGCTGAAATACGACTCCGTCCTCGGACGTTTGCCGCACGATGTGTCGGTCGACGGCGAGGACGTCGTGGTGGGAGACCAGCGGATCAGGGCTTGGTCGATCGCTGAGGGGCCGGCGGCGGTGCCGTGGGGGGATCTCGGCGTGGATGTCGTCATCGAGTCCACCGGTCGATACACCGCCGCGGAGCAGGCTCGCGGTCACCTGCACGGCGGAGCAAAAAAGGTGGTGGTGTCCGCGACGTCCAAGGGTGCGGACCTCACCGTTGTGATGGGTGTCAACCACCGCGAATACGACGGCACGCAGACCGTCGTCTCGAATGCCTCGTGTACGACGAACTGCCTTGCGCCGATGGCGATGGTGCTCGACGAAGTTTTCGGAATCGAGCGCGGGCTGATGACCACCGTCCATGCGTACACCGGGGACCAGAACCTGCAGGACGGTCCGCACCGCGACCTGCGCCGGGCCCGCGCCGCGGCGATCAATGTGGTGCCCACGTCCACCGGGGCCGCTCGTGCGATCAGCGTGGTGCTGCCCCAGCTCGAGGGCCGGCTCGACGGGTACGCGTTGCGGGTGCCGGTGCCCACCGGTTCAGCGACCGATCTCACCGTCATCGTCCGCGAGCCGGCGACCACCGAGGCGGTGAACGCCGCGTTTGCGGCCGCGGCCGACGGTGAGCTGAAGGGCTTCCTCACCTACACCACGGATCCCATCGTCTCCTCCGACATCGTGACCGACCCGTCGTCGTGCATCTTTGACTCCGGGCTTACCAAAGTCACCGGGGATCTGGTGAAGATCGTCGGCTGGTACGACAACGAATGGGGGTACTCGCACCGCCTCGCCGATCTGGCCGGCCTGGTGGCGTCGACCCTTTGAGCCGCACCGATCGTGGGACTTCCGACTCTGCCGGGACGCCTGTGCAAGGCGGATGGTAATTGAAACGAAACACCTTTGGAGGCCGTCGGTGGAGCACTTGACAACCCTTGATGCGGGCTTCCTCGAGGCGGAAGATTCCGACCGGCACGTGAGTCTGGCGATCGGCGGCTTGGCCGTCATGGAAGGGCCGGCTCCTGAATACGCGTCGCTTGTCTCGGTGTTCGCTGGGCGGGTGTCTGAGATTCCCCGGTTCACTCAGGTGGTGCGCACGCACCCGCTCGACCTCGCGGCGCCGGAATGGGTCGATGATGACCAGTTCGATCTCGCCCATCATGTGCATCGAATTGCATTGCCACAGCCCGGCGATGATGCGGCGCTGTTCGGGGTCGTCGCCGACATCATGGAACGACGCCTCGATCGGGATCGACCGTTGTGGGAAAGCTGGATTATCGAAGGACTGGCCGAGAATCGCTGGGCGGTCTTGACTAAACTGCACCACTGCATCGCCGACGGAATCTCCGCGACACACCTGCTCGCGGGGCTGTGCGACGGCACGGATGGAGAGACATTCGCAAACCGGATACGCGCCGCCGCCGAGTCGCCGGCGCCCCGCCCGTCTTGGCCGAGCCTGAATCCGCTCGACTGGGCCGGCGATATCTGGCACCTGTCTACCGCCGTCACGAGTGCCGCTGCTCGCATAGCGACCGGCGCCGTTCAAATCGCCGCCGGCATCCTGAGTCCGGCGGATTCCTCGCTGATCGGCCCCGTCAGCAATCTGCGGCGTTACAGCGCAGCCCAAGTCCTCCTCGTCGATGTGGCCGTGATTTGCCATAGGTTCGACGTGACCATCAACGATGTTGCGCTCGCTGCGATTACCGATAGTTTCCGGGCAATGCTGATGCGCCGAGGCGAACAGCCACAACGAAATTCACTGCGCACGTTGGTGCCGGTGTCGGTGCGTTCGGCCGACGCGCTGAACCAACTCGATAATCGCGTATCTCTCATGCTGCCATACCTTCCCGTCGAGCTCGAGGACCCCCTCGAACGGCTGCAAGCGGTGCATGGCCGATTGACAAGAGCCAAGTCCGGCGGGCAACGACAAGCCGGATCTGCGCTCTTCTCGGCAACGAACTACATCCCTTTCGCGTTGACGGCCTGGGCGGTTCGGTTACTGACCCGGCTTCCCCAATTCGGGATCGTCGCATTGGCGACCAACGTGCCCGGTCCCCGTCGTCGGTTGCGCATGATGGGCCGAGATGTGCTGCGCCTGCTACCTATCCCGCCGATCGCACTTCACCTCCGCACGGGCATCGCCATGCTCAGCTACGGCGACGATCTGGTGTTCGGTATCACCGCCGACTATGACGCGGTACCCGACGTCGACGAACTGGCTAGCGGTATTGAAGCCGCGGTGGCCCGCTTGGTTGCGATGAGTGAAGGATCCGGGTGACGCGAGCCGCAGGTAAAGCCGCTCACCCCGATGTATCAGGGTGAAACGTCAGAACCTCGCCAAGTGGCCGCCGCGGCGTCATGGGGGGTTCCTCGCCACGGACAGGGGCCTCGCCGACGCGGATCAGGACCTGCTGCATAGCGGTCCGCCCGGTCAGGTTGCCGATCAGGTTGCGGCTGGACCATAGCTCGGTGAGATGGGTCAACGTGCACGTCGCCATACCGGCCAGCGTGCACTCCAACAACACCGCGGACAACGCTTCGCCAGTGCGCACGGCTTCGCCGTGGGTGTCCTCGTCGGTCGACAAAACGAGCACCGTGGATTGGTCGTGTCCAATGGAGGCACGCCGTCGGGTGTGCGGGCTATCGGGGAATGCACGTCCGACGTCGACCTGACCAGCTTCGGCCGCCGATATCAGTGAGCTACTCGGAATCCCGTCAGAGTTCTCGAAATGATTTGTCCACCAGTCTAATTCGGTTCGATAATAGGAATCGTACTCGCGCAGCGATTCGGTGAGTCGGGACGCTCTGGCCAGTTCCGGGCGGACCTCGTCGGGTATCATGTCGAGGTGAATTGTTCCGGCGCTGACGGTGTCGACGCCGTTACGCAGCGCAGGTTCCAAAGACTCCCAATCGCTGGGCGCGGCGAACGGAAGCCGATCGGTGCGGCGGTGCGTGATCGCGTCGGCTCGGCGACGATCGTCGTCGGTGATGAGGCGCGTTGGGCTGAAATCAAATGACGCGACATGATTGAGGTCTTTCGGGTCGGGAAATCTGTCAATGTTCGCCGTCCACCCGGCTGCGGCCATCGCAACGCGTAGATGGTCGAGCACCGCGCCGCAGCTGATGAGGGCCTCTCGCCCCGACTTGTCGGTGGAGTAGAGAATCCGGCTGTGATCGACGTAAAGGTGCAGTCTGCTGCCCTCGGCGACCCACTGCCAGGGCTGGCTGTTGTGCAACGACGGGGCACGGCACGCCAACTGCACAGCGGCCATGAGTACGTCGGCGTCCAGCAATGCATCCGGCATGATCCACCCTCCCGGGTCCGGTCTAAGGTCAATCCTGGAACAGGATGGCAAACGGCGCCAGGGTCATTGGTCCTTCAGCGCGAGCCCTGCCGCGGAATTTCAACCAGAACAAGGAGACGTCCATGCAACACGCTCAGCTGGCCGGCCTGGAGGTCGGCCGCCTCGGTCTGGGTGCCATGGGCATGTCTGTGGCCTACGTCGGGGAAGGCTTTGACGACGCGGAATCCATCCGTACGGTTCACCGCGCCATCGACCTGGGCGTAACGCTGATCGATACCGCCGAGGTTTATGGCCCTTATGTCAACGAAGAACTGCTCGCCCGCGCCCTACGGGGCCGACGGGATCAGGTGGTGTTGGCTACCAAGTTCGGCCTGATTTCCCATACCGGACGCGACAACCCGGATAGCAGTCCCGCCAGCATCCGGGTCGCTGTGGAGGGCTCGCTGAAACGGCTGGCGACCGATCGCATCGACCTGTATTACCAGCACCGTCTCGATCGCGAGACTCCGATTGAGGACACCATCGGAGTGCTGGCCGAGTTGGTCGAAGCCGGGAAGATCCGACACATCGGCCTTTCCGAAGTCGGCGTGAACACCATCCGCCGGGCCCACGCCGTACACCCGATCACCGCCGTGCAATCCGAATATTCACTGTGGACCCGAGATCAGGAAGAGGCGGTGTTACCGCTGCTGCGTGAACTGGGAATCGGGTTCGTCGCATACTCGCCGCTGGGCCGCGGCTTCCTGACCGGTGCGATCCGGTCGACGCAGGAGCTGCCCGACAGCGATTACCGCAAGACCAACCCCCGGTTCTTCGCGGAGAACTTCCGGCACAACCTCAGCAGTGCGGACGAGTTGCGCGACATCAGTGCCGACATCGGTGCCACGCCCGCCCAGGTCGCCTTGGCGTGGCTGCTGGCCAAGGGCGACGACATCGTACCCATTCCGGGAACGAAACGCGTTGCGCGCCTTGAGGAGAATGCGGGCGCGGATGCCGTCGTGCTTTCCCAGGACCAACTGGCCAGGCTCGACGAACTCACCCCGGCCGTCGGTGGCCACCACGCCGCGGCGCAAATGGGCTGGATAGACCGTTAAGGCCATGAAAAAACTCGTCATCGGAGCCAGTGGCTTCCTGGGCTCGCATGTCACACGTCAGTTGGTGGAGGAGCGGAGCTCCTCAAACACTAACGTCCGGGTCATGTTGCGCCGCAGCAGTTCCACCAGGGCGATCGACGATCTCGATGTCGAGCGCTGTTACGGCGACGTCTTTGATGACGACGCGTTGCGCGCGGCGATGACCGGCTGTGACGTCGTCTACTACTGCGTCGTCGATGCCCGGATGTGGCTGCGCGACCCGGAGCCGCTGTTCCGGACCAACGTGGAGGGGCTGCGGCACGTTCTGGATGCGGCGCTGGAGGCCAACCTGAAAAAGTTCGTATTCACCAGCACTATAGGTGTTTTGGCGATTAGCGACAGCCGGTTGGTTACCGAAGACGATCCGCATAACTGGGATCAGGGCGGGGCCTACATCGAGGCGCGGGTGGCTGCGGAAAAGATGGTGCTGTCGTACGCCCATGACAAGGGCCTGCCCGCGGTGGCCATGTGCGTAGCCACCACCTATGGGCCGCGCGATTGGGGACCGACTCCACACGGCTCCCTGCTGGCTCAAGTTGCTGCCGGGCGCTTCCCGTTCTACTTGGATTACTCGGCCGAAGTGGTGGGCATTGAAGATGCAGCCAGGGCAATGCTTCTCGCCGCCGAACACGGGCGAAGTGGCGAACGCTACATCATCTCCGACCGATACATGACTGTTCGAGAGCTGCACGACATCGCTGCCGCCGCGGTCGGCCGACGGCCGCCGCGGATCGGAATCCCGATGTCGGTGCTGCGCGCGGGTGCACGCATCAACGACTTGTTGGCACGGTTGCTGCGGCGCGACCTGCAATTCGCCTACGTCGGTATGGAGATGGTCGAATTGATGTCCCCGCTCGACCACAGCAAGGCCGAACGCGAACTCGGGTGGAAACCCGAACCGGTCGAAGATTCGATCCGCAAAGCCGCCGTCTGGTTCGCGTCGCGCGCCTAGACTTTGCCAGGAGACGGTCGAAGGAGAGTCGAAGGAGCTATGATGCGCGACAGTGCCAATACTCTGGTGCTCGCTCGGACAACTCGGTTCCTCGCCGTGTTGGTGCTGCTCAGCGGCATCGCCGTGCTGACCGGCCTGCACGCTCCGCGCGTCGGCGCCGTCGAGTTCAGCGATGACGAGCAAAAGATCGCGAACCTATTACCCGACGGGTTCTCGCCGAGCCTCTGCAAGACGGCCACCGATCCCATTCCTCCGCTGGATGCGGTGGCTAGTCTGCAATGCACCGGGAGCGCCGCAGGTGGCCCAACGACGGGACGTTTCACGCTCTGGCCCGATGCAGGCACGATGAATGACGAGTTCCAGACGCAGGCGGTTGGTAGCCCTTTCTGGGCACCCTCGCAGTGCCCCGGCGTGGCCGCTTCACCGAGCACTTGGAATTACACCGAGTCGCCCGACCAGGTCGCCGGCCAGCTGCTCTGCGGTTCCTTCCAGGGGTCGCCGAATATCGAGTGGACGCGAACTTCTCAGCTACTCACGCTCGACGTCGGCGGTGCCTCCGACATCGAGGGTCTGTTCCGGTGGTGGTGCAACTCCGGAAACCCCGGGGGTGCGCCAATCACCGGGGTGCTTGCTTGAGGCCTTAATCGGCCTGAGCCAGCGCCGCCGGACCGTATTTCTTCTCGATCAATGTCCACGGGTCGGCGTATGGGCCTCGTCCCTCGGCGCGCTGCTGCAGTTTGAGCGTCGTGCGCAGCACCGGTCGCAGTATTGGGCCGAGCACGCGTAAAACGGCGCGCAGGTGGCCTTGCGATTCGAAGATCCAGGCCAGCGTCTGGTCCCAGTTGTGTTCTTGAAAGTCAAGTAGCGCTTGCGATTCGGTGGTGTCGAACCAGCCGGTGAAACTCCAGCCGCGGTCGTCATCGGGGTCGCCGGGCAGGCTGGCCGAGGCGCCCAGTCGCCCCAGGCCGACCGCAGACATCAGATCGCCCTCCATCTCGTGTTGCAGATGCACATAGGTTTCATTCCCGGCGATGGGCAGCGCCTTGCCGTCGATGGCGGCTTGGCGATCGACACCGTTGGCGAATGCGAGCGCCACATCCCGCGCGTCCACCGAATGCATCCGATTGTCGCCCGGCAACGAGCGCATCAGGAGCAGGTAGTCGCCGCTGATACCGGACAGGGTGTCCGGCGACATGACTCCGCCCAGGCGGAACAAGGCGTACGGCAGGCCGCTGGCCCGCACGGCCGCCTCGGCAAGCACCTTGTCCTGTCCATACTGATCGATGGGATTCACCGGGGTGTCCAGAGTGATCCGCTCGGGATAGCGGTAGGGATTGCGCGATCCGTATACCGCCGCGCTGGATGCCAGCAGAAATAGTGGTGGCCGAGACAGCGCTGCGGCCGCGGTCAGGAGGTTCTCGGTGCCGCCCACGTTGACCCGTCTGGCCAGCCCTGGGTTGCGATACGACGGTGGTGAAACGATCGCGGCAAGGTGCACGATCGCTTCTGGCTGATGGGTGGCAACCAACTCGCGCACCGCCGCTGCATCGAGCAGATCGATGTAGGCCGGAATCAGCGTTCCGGGGCCGGGCGATAATTCTTTCTCGACGGCAAGGGTCGCTTCGGTGCTCAGGTCCGTCGCGACGACGGTTCGGCCCCGGTCGAGCAGGATCTGAGTGCATCGCTTGCCGACTTGGCCGAACGCACCGGTGACAAGGATGGTGCCGACAGTCATGGGCGTTTACGTTACCGACAGCCGGCCGGCGAGCCTCGCGCCGGCCTTACGCATGCGATCAGAGACGTAAAGCGAGAACAGGGGAGTGACGATGTCCTCGCGCAGTCGAGTCAGTTTAGAGCTCTTGATGAGCCACTGCCCGGCGATATTCTGGTAGGTCTCGTGGTAGTGGCCGTAGCCGACCAGGGTCAATCCGGGACCGAAACGGACGACGTCCTGTAATGCCCACACACCCCGCGCCGTGGTCGCCGACGTGAGCTCGATCTCCGGCGCGTGCACCTGATGCGCGGTGGCCTGTGCCGGGCGTCCGATGGCCTTGCGGGTGAACGCCACGAAGTCGTCGGCGCCGGCAATCACCTTGCCGCCTGCCTCGGAGGTGTCGCTGAGGAAATCGTCGGTGAAGATCGATCGCCAGGCCGCCCAGTCCTTGGTGTCGAGGAAGCGGCAGTAGCGGGCTTTGAGCTGCTTGATCGCCTCGATCGCCGCCATCTCGTGCTCTGTCATGACAAATCCATTCTCAACGGTTCTCACCCCTTGAAGTAGACGATTTGATGCGTGGTCGCCAGCAGTGCGCCGTCGCGCGTCCACAGCTGCGCGCTCTGGTCGAAATAGCCGAGGGAGAAACGGTTGGCATGGGCGGTGCACAGGACGTAGTCACCGCCGAGCACGTCCAGCTGCTCCTGGTCGGCGTGGAAGTAGGTGGTCAGCGAAATTGTTCCGGCCGGCAGGTATTCGCCGCGGCGCAGGAACACTCGCGGGAAGAAAATGTCGGCCAGCGCGGCCAGCGCCGGGTAATCGACGGAGCGCTGCGCAACGTCGCGCGCCCACAACGTGGTCGTCGATGAGGGGCTTGGCTGCGAGTCCGCGTCGGGGACGACTCCGTCGACGAACCGCATGTCGTAGCGGGCTGCCCACACGATGGGGGCCCCCAGGCCTCTCGGGCTGAGTTGTTCTGGCGGCGGCGCGCTTGGTGGCTGCGCTTCGGTGTCGGCCCAGGTGTCGCGGCGAATGCCGAACAGGGCGGTCGCAGTGGTCTTGATTTCGCCGTCCTGGCTGAGCTCGATGACCCAATGCTGGTTGGTGCGGTTGGTGCGCGCGATCCGAAGCGTGATGTCGAAGTCACCATCGGCGATGGGCGCGGCAAAGTTGATGGTCAGCGCAAGGGGCGCGCCGATGCGCTCGGGGTGGGTTTGAATGGCACGCACCATGATGGCGGCGGTGATCCCGCCGAACGGGCCGACCATGTTGGCCCACTCCGGATGGGTGCGGGCGCGCCGGACGTTTTCGTCAACCGAGTCGAACTCGACGGCCTCGTCGAAGGGGTGCAATATCAGGCTCAGCGAGGACCGCGCACCAGGCGACCGGGGCGGGCGCCGGTGTCGACGCCGTCGCGACGCGTCACGGCGCCACTGACGATGGTCGCGCTGTATCCGCTGGCGCCCTGGACGAGTCGCTGCCCACCGGCGGGCAGGTCGTAAGCCATCCGCGCCGGGAGCAACCTCAGCGCGTTCATGTCGATGACGTTGATGTCGGCCTTCTTGCCGAGCTCGATGGTGCCGCGATCGGTGAGGCCGAACAGGTGGGCGGTGTCGCGAGATTGCTTGCGCACCAGGTACTCCAGGGGCAGCTTCTCGCCACGGTGGCGGTCGCGGGCCCAGTGGGTCAGCAGGAAGGTGGGGAAGGAGGCGTCGCAGATCAGGTTGCAGTGTGCACCGCCGTCGGAGAGCCCCAGCACTCCCGCCGGGTGGGTCAACATCTCCCTGATTGCGTCGTGGTTGCCGTCGGCGTAGTTGAAGAACGGCAGCATCAGCATCGAGCCTGCGTCGGCTTCCAGCATGAGGTCGTAAAGGGTGTGCATCGGGTCTTCGCCGCGCTCGCGGGCGATCGCCGCAACGGTGCAGTCGGGTGTCGGTTCGTAGTCGGGCGGATCGCCCAGGTGATAGATCCGGTCCAGTGAATGCTTGACGAGCATGAACATGCCGTCGAACAGCAGGCTCGGGTCGATGGGTAGGTCGTCCTCGGACAGGATCGCGGCCTTCAACGCCGGTTCGGCGAGACGGTGCGCCATCTCCTCGGGGCTGCACTCGGCCTTGAGCTTGCGGTACGTCGGCCGGTGGGTGAAGCCGTGATGCCCGGGGAATCCGAGCAGCATCCCGAACGGCCGCGCCGCGATCTGCGGATACAACTGACTACCCGCCGCGTGCGCGGCTGCGGAAATATCGAGCTGCTCGCGCCACAGGTTGGGGTCGGCGTCGACCTGGATCAACGCAAACGACAGGGGTCGCTCGATCTCGGCGCCCAAGCGTTGCATCCACTCCAGTTCCTTCTTCGGCGCGACGATGTCCTCGCCGGCAGCGCCCTGGGGGGCCAGCTCGAAGACGGCCTGGCCGCCGGCCGCCATCGCCCGGCCGAGGCCGAACACTTCGTCTTCGGCGGCAAAGGTGCCCGGCACCGGTTCGCCGTCCATCGCCTGGTGGGCGATCGTTCGTGAGGTGGAAAAGCCAAGCGCCCCAGCCTCGATCGCCTCGCGAACCAGGCGGCTCATCGCGGCGATATCGTCGGGTGTCGCGGGCTCATTCCGGGCGCCGCGCTCACCCATCGCGTAGGCGCGGACCGCGCCGTGGGCCACCTGGCTGCCCACGTCGACGGCGAACTGATGTTTCTCGATGACATCGAGGTACTCCGGGTACGTCTCCCAACCCCAAGTCATGCCTTCGGTCAGCGCCGTACCCGGGATGTCTTCGACACCCTCCATCAGCTTGATCAGCCACTCCTCGCTGCCCGGGCGCACCGGGGCGAAGCCGACACCGCAGTTACCGGCGACGATCGTCGTCACGCCGTGACCGCTGGAGGGCTCCAGCAGGCTGTCCCAACTGGCTTGACCGTCGTAGTGGGTGTGAATGTCTACGAAACCGGGCGCGACGATCCGATCCGTCGCGTCGATCGTCTCGGCGGCAGCTCCGGAAAGCTGATCGTCGCCGTTGGTGCGCCGGCGTACTTCGACGATCTTGCCGTCTTTGATGCCGATATCCGCTCGATACCGGTCCGCGCCGGTGCCGTCCACAACGGTGCCGCCGACAATCTTCATGTCATACATGCGATCTCCAGGGTTCGTGTGCAGCCGACACTACCGAAATCGCTGTTATTTTAATATGCCAACGGCGGAACGTTTGGCCGACGACCTAGTCAAGGAGCGGATAGCGGATGAGCATTCCGGACCGCCAGCAGGCGATGGTGATGACCGGCCCCGGTGCACCGGTGCTGACGGTAGACAGGCCGATCGACGAGCCCGGTCCCGGTCAGGTGCTGGTCAAGGTGAAGGCCTCGAGCCTCAACTTTCACGACAACGTCAATCTGATGGGACTCATCCCCGGACCGCTGCCGCGGGTGCCGATGAGCGATGGCGCCGGTGAGGTGGTGGCCGTCGGGCCGGGGTCCGATGAACTCCGCGTTGGACAGCGCGTCATGGGGGCATTCCACCCGGGTTGGCTCGACGGGCCGCCGACGCCGCACGCCAAACGGGAGCTGCCCGGCGACAGCGGCGACGGGTGGTTGCAGCAGTACCGCGTCGCTGACGCCACCGGCCTGGTCCGCACGCCCGATCACCTCAGCGATACCGAGGCCGCGACCATTCCCTGTGCCGCGGTGACGGCGTGGAGCGCATTGGTGGAGGCCAACATCGGCAAAGGCGACGTCGTGGTCGCTCAGGGAACCGGCGGGGTGTCGCTGTTCGCTGTGCAACTCGCGCGGGCGCTGGGCGCGACGGTGGTGTTGACGTCTTCGTCCGACGAGAAGCTGAAGATCGGATCGGATTTGGGCGCAACACATCTGATCAACTACCGAACGACTCCGGACTGGGCGGCAGAGGTGAAGCGGCTGATCGGGGGGCGGGGCGCGGACCTGGTGGTCGAGGTCGGGGGTCCGGCCACGCTGGCGCAGTCGATGCGCTCGGCGCGGATGGGCGGCACCGTCGCGGTGATCGGCATTCTCAGCGGATTCGAGATGGCACCGATACCGATCCCCGAGTTGATGCTGAACAATCTGCGCGTCATCGGGATCACCGTCGGCAGCGTGCGCGCCCACCGAGAGGTATGCGAGTTCATTTCTACTGCCGGCATCAAGCCGCACATCAGCCACGTCTTCGATTGGGCCAAGTTGGACGAGGCGCTGCAAGTGATGCGGGCCGGTGAGCACATCGGCAAGATCGCACTCACCATCCCATGACAACCCGCCGAGCAGACGCAAAAGCCCCTCCACGCCCGGCGTGTCGGGGGCTTTTGCGTCTGCTCGGCTATCGGAGGCGGCGATGGCCAAGCCGTTGATCCCGGCCGATGACATCCTTGCCCACGCCCTGGAACTCTTGGACGCCGAAGGCGTAGAGGGCCTCAATGTGCGTCGCATCTCGGCCGACTTGAAGATCTCACCGCGGACGCTGTATCAGCAGGTCGGGAATCGAGAAGCACTGATCAGGGCGTTGGTCGCCCGCCACTTCGCCCGGTTGCGACTCGACTTCAAAGAGTACGAGACGTGGGAATCGACGGCATTGCACTGGTGTCTTGCGCTGCACGACGCGCTTCGGGCCCACCCTTTTCTGACCGAGTTGATGACCATCGACGACCGCAGCGCAATCAGCGATTACGTCGAAGCGTTGCTGAATGCGGCTCTGCGGGAAGGCATCCGGCGCCCGCTGGCCTCCGAATGCTGCCGCGGCCTGGCCCACATGACCATCAACCATTCCATTGTTGAAGTACGGTCACGGCGCGAACCGAAGCACTCGGTCGAGACCGCGACCGAAGTGGCCAAGATCGAGCAGAACTTCCCGAAGCTCATCGAATGGGTTATCGCTGGGGTACGTGCCGAGATGGCGGCTGGTGATCCGTCGACGTCGCAAAGTAATGCCGTGGTCAGACGGTGACAACCTCAACCAGATCGTCGAGGCCGTCGAAGTCGTCGGCGTTGCGCGTGTATAGGCGGGGCCGAGTGCGCGTGGGCGGTGGCCGCGATCAGGAGGTCCATCGATCGCGCTCGCGAGTGACGTCCCGCGTCGACGACGGCTGCGGCCACCTGACCGTAGCTCGCTGCCACGGCTTCATCCAGGGGCAGCGCGTCGAAGGTGCGCTGAAGCACCAGCAGGCGTCGCAGTCGCTCGGCCCGGGCGGTTCGGTGCTTCGCGATGTTTGTAGCACATCTGCTACTCCGATGCTCGGACGTGCTGGCAGGACCAACCGCACGCATCACGCGGTGCCGCGGCAATAACACAGGTCCAGTCTCTTGGCGTTGCTGTAAGGTCGATCGGCACTGGCTGGACGATCGTGCAGCACTGTCATAGTGGGAGGCCATCATCGATGACTGGCAGGCGAACTCGGCGTGACTGATGGGTCTGTCGAGGAATTTCGCAGCCGGGCCCGGTCCTGGTTGGCCGCCAACATGCCGCGGATTGATCGCGAGAAGGCAGCACTCCTGGAGCGCGATGAAATGCCGTCCTGGCTGCGTGCCCGCGAGTTGCAAAAAACTTTGTATGAGGGGGGATTCGCCGGAATTTGCTTTCCCCGGGAGTATGGCGGGCTCGGGCTCGGCTATGAGTACAAGAAGGCGTTCGACGCTGAGGCCGTCGACTATGAGACGCCGCTGCTCCTCAACGTTCCGTCCTTCGCGATTTGCTGCGCCACGATCCTCGACATGGGCAGTGAGGACCAGAAGCGCGCCCACATCCGGGCCGCGCTGAGCGGCGAGGAAGTGCTCGTCCAGCTGCTGTCGGAGCCCAGCGGAGGGTCGGACCTCGCGGGTGTTATCACCCGGGCCGATCGCCGGGATGGACGGTGGATTCTCAACGGCGCCAAGACGTGGAGCACTTGGGCATTCGCCGCCGACTACGGCCTGTGCCTGGCACGCACCGACTGGGACGCAACCAAGCACGACGGGCTGACGATGTTCCTGGTACCGCTGCATCATCCCGGGATCACGATCAATCGCATCACGCAGATAAACGGCTCGATCGAATTCTGCGAAGAGTTCTTCGACGACGTCGAGCTCGGGGACGACGCTGTCGTGGGCGAACCTGGCAAAGGGTGGGAGGTCGCCTCGCGACAGCTCTACCATGAGCGCCGCACCATGGGCGACGGTTCGGAGTACACCAGCGGCCCCGGAATCGCTGATGCAGAAGATGTTTCGATCGACCTGCTGGCGCTGGTCGACAAGACGAACCAACACGACAGCGAACGCGTCCGGGAGATGGTCGGCCGGGCTCTGGTCCACCGGGCGGTCCACGCGCAGCTCAGCGAGCACGTCTTCCACGCGGTGGCCGGTGGATCCCTGCCACCTGCCGGGGGATCGATTATCAGGCTGTCGATGGCCGAAACCCACGATGTCGACACCGACACCGCGACCGCGGTCGCGGGTTCGGCGGCCGTGGTAGAGGACAGTGCGGGGTTGCTCGAGATCGGCACCCGCTACCTGGGACGCCAAATCGCCAGCATCGGCGGTGGCACCACCGAGATGGCGCGCAATGTGATCGGCGAGCGTGTGTTGAACTTTCCCCGCGAGCACGCCGCCGACCGCGGCGTGCCGTTCAACCAGGTACGCCGGAATAGAGCCCCTGAAGGCGACAGGAACAGCTGAGGGGGCCACTGACATGCACGGATTCGGCTTTAGCACGCTTGCGCTACTCGCCGCGGTGGGCTTCGCCGGTCCGCTGCTGGCGTCAGTGCCGCGGCTGCGGATTCCGGTGATCATCGGTGAGCTGACGGCGGGGCTCGTGCTCGGCAAGACCGGCTTCGGCGTGGTCGATGTCGCTAACCCCACTTTTCAGTTACTCGCCAATATCGGCTTTGCGCTGGTGATGTTCGTCGTGGGTACCCACGTTCCGATCCGGGATCGCAGGATGCGCTCGGCGGTGCCGTTGGCGTTGGGGCGCGCGCTTTTGATCGGTGTGGTCGCGGCGGCGCTCGGTGTCGGGCTGGCGGTGGAGTTCGGTACCGGCCACGCGGCGCTTTACGCGGTCCTGATCGCGTCTTCGTCGGCAGCGCTCGCCTTACCGGTCATCGATTCACTGGGGCTGCAGGGACCGCAGGTGCTCTCGGTGACCGCGCAGATCGCTATCGCGGATGCTGCGTCTATCGTGTTGCTGCCGTTGGTGATCGACATCCGGAGGGCGCCAACGGCAGCCCTGGGTGCGCTGGCGATCGCGGCCTGCGCGGCGGTGCTCTTTATGCTGCTGCTCGCGGTCGACCGCCGCGGCTGGCGTAAGCGCCTACACGCGTACTCCGAGAAGAACGATTTTGCACTGGAATTGCGGATCAGCCTGCTCATCCTGTTCGCGCTGGCGGCGCTGGCCGTCAGCACTCACGTGTCGATCATGTTGGCGGGCTTCGCGCTGGGTTTGGTGATCGGCGCGGTTGGCGAACCGCGACGGCTGGCACGCCAGCTCTTCGGCATCACCGAAGGGTTCTTCAGTCCGCTGTTCTTCGTGTGGCTGGGCGGCTCGCTGCAAGTACGCGAGCTGGGTGCGCACCCCAAACTCATTTTGCTGGGCGTAAGCCTGGGTCTGGGTTCTGTACTGGCGCATTGCGCGGGACGACTACTCGGCCAGCCGCTCACACTCGCCGTGCTATCGGCCGCGCAGCTCGGAGTGCCGGTGGCCGCGGCCACCATCGGCACCGAGGAACACCTCCTGGTAACCGGAGAAGCATCGGCCATGATGCTCGGTGCATTACTGACGATCGCCGCCACGTCGATTGCCGGCGCATTGGCGGCCCGCGGCCAACCCGGGGCAAACGCAGACAAGCCCACGAATCCCGAGAAGTCCACACAGCGAGGCGGCCAACCGCAGGCATAGCGGCGATCGGCTATGTGACCCCGCCGTCTGCTGAGGCAAGTCGCCCCTACCGGTCGTGGCACAAAGTCCTTCCCGACAGGGGTCGTCGTGCTCTCGTGCGGACGGTGTGATTACGCGATCGTCGGTATAAGGAGAATTTCTGAAGGGACCTATCGTCATGAACCCACGCTTTCCCGACGCCGGCACGATCCGGACGGTCCTGGCTCTGGCATCACGAGCTCCATCGGTCCATAACACGCAACCGTGGCGGTGGCTAGTGGGTCCGGGGAGCCTACATCTCTACTCCGATGTGAGCCGGCAACTGCCCAACACGGATCCCGATGGGCGTGATCTGATTTTGAGTTGCGGTGCGGCGCTGAATCACTGCATCGTTGCCTTGGCAGCGGTCGGGTGGCAGGCCAAGGTAACCCGCCTGCCGAATCCGGCTGAGCCTAATCACCTTGCCGCGATCGAATTGTCCCGCTCTACAGCTGATTCCCTCGATATAACGCTCGCCGCAGCGATACCGCGGAGGCGAACCGATCGGCGATATTACAGTTCCTGGACGGTACCGGTGGAGGATATCGCTCTCATGGCTGCGCGGGCTGCCCGGATTGGGGTGGCGGTGTGTCAAGTCGACGACATCGGCAAGCTGCATAAGATTGTGGCTGAATCTGTTTGGGATCACATGACCCACGATTATCTTACGGAGCTCACCGAATGGAGTGGGCGCTACGCTTCTGAAGCGGGCGTTCCGGCCCGTAATACGCCAAAGTCCGACCCCAGGGCGAAGATACCAGGTCGCTATTTCGCAGGTCCTGCGTTGGCCATGCCACCGGGCTCATCGCCGGCCGACGACAACGCTGTGCTGCTTGCGCTCGGAACTAGACGCGACGATCGGGTGGCCCAGCTGCGTGCTGGTGAGGCAACCAGTTTGGTCCTGTTGACCGCGACAGCGCTGGGCCTGGCCAGTTGCCCGGTCACCGAACCACTGGAGAGCGCTGAAACACGTGCGGCGGTCCGCTCCGAGATCTTCGGTGACAGCAGCTATCCGCAGATGCTGCTTCGGGTGGGGTGGGCGCCGATCAACGCGGACCCATTGCCGGCGACACCGCGCCGCGATCTCGGAGAAATCGTCGAAGGGATGGCTGATCTCGAACAGGACACTGTCTGACGGGTCAGTTCGCCTGAAAGCGTTCGAATCGTTGGGATTCAAGGGATTTACAATGGATACATTCACGTTGGACCCGCGCTGCTGGCGGATAGGCCGCATCTTCGGTCGCAACCCGTTGCTTCGTCGCGCCGATCGCATCGAAGCCCTAATCACGTTGATGGCCCTGTTTGTCGGACTAATGGGGGTATCCGTCGCCGGTGTGGTGGGCGCGGCGGTCTATGGCGCCCGTGATGGTCGATATGTCCAGGAGGCGCACGAACGGCATGCAGTGGTGGCAACAGTGACCGGAATCGGTAGCTCGGAAGCGACTGTCGTGCAGGCGCGATGGCCGGTCGCGGTCGGTGAGCGCACCGGTGTCGCCCTACTCGCGAATGCGGCCAAGGTGGCCGATCGCGTGACGATTTGGCTGGACCAGGACGGTAACCCGGCGGCTCCGCCGACACCGACGTGGCATGCCGTTGCAGACGCGGTCGGCGCGGTTGAGGCGGTAGTGATTCTGGTGGCCGGAGCGATGACATTGCTCGTGACCTGCGTTCGTTCACGACTCGATCGAGCACGCGATGCTCAGTGGGACTGTGAACTCCGATGCTTGGTGGACGACGGTGGGACGAGCCAGTTGTGATGCCACTCTCCGCGGGTCGCAGCGGCCCCGCTCCCGGGGGTGATGGGCATGGTGCTAGACGAAATCAATCGCAACTAGGACCGAGGGACGCTATCGCAGCGCCGAGTTTCGTGGTGACCTCATCGGCGATCGTCACGAGCGCCGGTTCGCCGGTTACCTGGACCAGGATGGCAGGATTCATTGCCTCAACAATAATTCTGTCTGAGTCCGCGGGATCGGCGCGCACCACCACATTACAGGGCAGCAACAGCCCGATCTCTCGATCAATGCTGATAGCCCGGTGTGCCAACGCCGGATTACACGCACCGAGTATTAGGTAGTCCTCGATGTCCACTCCGAGCTTGGCCTTGAGTGTCGCCTTGAGATCGATTTCGGTCAGCACGCCGAACCCCTGCTGCGTCAGCGCTTCTCGAGTACGTGCTACCACGTCGTCGAACCGAGTTGCCAAGCTTGTAGACAATGCAATGCCCATATGGATTCCTTTGGTATGCAGTCGAAACCATCCCGCACCGATTCAGGCGAGCGGAACATGCGGGTCGTGGCTTGAAGTTATTGTGCAGAGCTCACGGCGGCGGCCCTGCCAAGCGTCCCTTGGTTGAAATGACGACCTCACCGTCACCGTTGAAGGGTTTCAAATTCCCATGAGGGTTATCCGATCGTCCAAACGCTGCCTGCGATAGGGCCGGAAGTCCCGAAGTTCACGAATTCTGCACTCCCCACGGATTAACTGACAAGTACGGAGCCTTGGGACCCTCTGAACGGAACGCGGAAGTCGGGACCAAACGCACCTGCAACGCGGTGCGTTCGGCCCTAGGGGCTCCGCCCCGGCCGTGGTGTGGTTAGCAGGTTCGGCTGGACGAGGAGGACGATGGTGAAGTCAAGTCACCGAATCTACTGCGCCCGAATACCCGCGCAGCACATGTCAGCATCAACGGGGGGTTAGACATGGCCTGGCAAGAACCTGAGGGCATGCCGAAGATGACAACGAACGTTCTCTCCGATGCGCAGATCACTGCGCTGACAGCCGAGCAGCGGCGTGAGCTGATTCAGCGCCTCGAGCGGCCAATGGCGGATTTGAGGCCGAAAGGCTATGCAGCGAAGCTGACCCAAGCACATCTGGGGTTGATGACTGGTGGCGCGGTGTTCATGATCCCGTGGATTGTCTATCTCGGCTTTACGTTGCCGCAGAACTACACCGTCCGTGACTGGCCGTTGACGTGGTTGGGCTTTGACAGCTTGTTGGTCGTGTTCATGGCCGCAACGGCCGTCCTGACCTGGCTACATCGCCAAGTGCTTGTGCTTCCCGCTTTCACCACGGGGATACTGCTGCTCTGCGATGCGTGGTTCGACGTCACGACCGCCAGCCCCGAGGAGCTTCGCGCGGCCGTGTTAACCGCGTTACTGGGTGGGGTCCCGCTGGCGCTCGTTCTCATTGTCGGGGCCTTGAGCTTGGTGCGCTTGAACGCCCGCCGACTGTGGCTGCTCGAGCCCGGCCAGTCGCTGTGGCGGTTGCCGCTGTTTTCCTAACGGCTCGACAGGCGGCGAGGGTCTTTGGACATCCATGCTTGTGACGTGATCCCCTCTCGCCGGTTCGCTGCACCGGTGCACGATTGAGTACCCAAGGAAAGGGGAAGCGTATGAAGGCAAAGGCCGGCGACTGGCTCGTGATCAAGGGCACCACAATCGATCAGCCAGACCAGCGGGGACTCATCACCGAGATTCACTCAGCCGATGGCGCACCGCCATATGTGGTGCGGTGGCTCGCCACCGACCACGAGGCAACCGTTTTTCCGGGCCCGGACGCTCTGGTCGTCACGGCCGCGGAGCAGGCAGCCGCCGACAAGCGTGCGCGGCAGCGGTTCGGAGCCGTGCAATCGGCCATCTCCCACGACAAGAGCAAATAGGCGCTTGTGCTCGCCCAGGTCGGTGACCTTCGGCTCACGGTGAAAAGGAGTAGTTGAATTATGAGTGGTCGGAATTTCGGCTTGGAGCGGGCGGCAGGCGAGTACAGCGCGGAGGACGACAACCAGCTTCAGCCAGAGGACACGCTGATTGACCGCGGCGTCGATGACATACTTGACGAGGGATATTCGCCGCCTGAGCGACCCTACGGACGCGGGGCCTACGGGCCGTCGGAAAGCCTCGACCAGCAGCTTGCAGAGGAAGAGCCAGATCCGCTGTCGCGAATCGGTAACCCGCTCGACGCGGAGGAACAGCAGCGGTCCGACGAAGCCGAGCGCGAAATCGAGTTCCCGGGGCGACGCGAGGTTGGGCGGGTACGAGCGGGTCGACTTGTCGCGCCGGACAGGGGGTATGGCGAAGACACAGAGGCGGAGCTGGTGGCCGAGGACGTCGGTATCAGTGGGGGAGCAGCGTCCGCTGAAGAAGCCGCTATTCACATCATCGACGACGAGGACTAGACGGGGTCCGACCCGGCATCGACGAAAACGACGCTTCCGCACAAGAAATCAGCGGCAGCTGAAAGCATGAAGAGCGCCCAGTCGGCAAGCTGCCAGCGTCGCCGAACTCGCCGATCGGGATGGGGAAGGAACGAACTCCCGCACGATCGAATCGTTGAGCGCCCGCGTGCCGTCCTCTCCGATGGCGCCGAAGGCCAGTTCGGGCTGGAACGGCACACCGAGTTTGCGCACGACGAGGACATCAAGTGGTGCCTGTAGCGCTTTGGTGACCTCGAAAGCCACGGGGACTCCGCCTCGCGGCAGACCGAGTACGATTACATGTTGACCGCGCGACTACATGTTGACCGCGCAAAAAATCTAGGCGTGACGCCAACTGCCGCTGGCATCGGCGCGATCATGGAAATGCCTCATATGCTGAGCCGGGGTCCTGCTACTCCCCGCCGGTCCGTTGGCTGGCGAGTCTGTCGGTCGCGACATATCGCAGCAACGCAGCGATGCCATCCACGGGTGCGATCCGGTCGTCGGCTCGAACCAATGATGCGCCAACCGCGATTGCCGTAAACGGCAACGCCTCATCGGCCCTTGCCACACGTTCCACCGGTTCGCCCAGTTCGGACAGCACATCGGCATCGGGCGCGACCGTGGTCAGCGCTCTACCGGTGACCACGGTCGCGTCGCCGAGTTCACCGATCATCAGCGTGTCGACGTCGCCGTCTCGCAGCGCCGCGCACACGGCAGCGAGCCCTTCGGCCGCCAGCCCCGAGCCGCGCCCGATTTCCGCTTCAATCCGATTAGCGATGTCGGTCATTTCGATGTCACGACGACGGGCGAACTCCGCAGCCGTCAGGTGCCCGACCTGCTCGGAATCGATGCCGCTCCTGCGGGTGCCGGCATGTAATTGCGATACGCGTTTGGCTACCCGCTCCGGCAATTCGGAAATCACATCTGAGCGCGAACGAACCTCGCCGCATAGGAACACCACCTTGGGGTCCGCTTTGTCCACCAGTCGCGTGAGCTGGTCGGCGATCGCACGGCAATTCATACGGATTGCTTCCTCGGTCGTGTGCTGGAAGTCGCCGTAGCCGTTCCAGCCGGCTGTGGCCGGCTTATGCACCGGGTACCCGGCGCCTATGATGTTGGTGGAACTGCTGGTGTCGCCCTGGTACAGGGTGATGTCGGCGCCCGAGTGATCAACGACGGCAACCACGTAGGTAGGTTGCTGCATCTCGAGTTCGATCAACGGGACGATGTACGGGTAATCCGACAGGCGGACCACCGTAGCCGGCGGTGGACTGATCAGATGCTCGTTGATCAGCACCTGGTCGCTGGTCGCGATCACCGCCCGGCCGCGCCGGCCCACGGCCGGGCGATGATTGAGCACGGCTTCTTCGAGCGTCCCCACGAGTTCCGCGCTCGCGCCGCGCTCCTCGAGGAGTTTTTGGATATCGCGCCACTTCACTTCGAGTTCTTCGGCGGCATCAGCGGCGTCGTGTGAGTCGTCGAAATACACCGAGGCAAAAGGGCCCTCAGCTCTTACCAACCACCGCAGGCGATTTGATCGCATGCCATCCCTCCCTGCTGTTTTCTCTGATTCGTGCTGTTCACCGACCGTATGAAGGTCGAACGTGCCTCCGCGAGAGTCGTTAGGCCCCACGTGCGGGTCTTAGGTCCCAGTCAGGAGCGTCCTCGAGCCTGATCGGGTGGGTGGCCGTGGGGTCTGCTGGAGAAACGCGTCGAGATGTAGAGCAAAATCGGACAGTAATTCTGGTGGAGAATATTTCGTTGCCAAGCTTTCAACCAGCTGGATCATTCGTTGTCTAGGCCTACACGCTCTTCATTGTTCGTAGAGAGCCGCGAGGCGGTCGGTGAACTTGTCGATGACGACCTTGCGACGCAACTTCATGCTTGGCGTGAGATCGCCGGCATCGATGGAAAGCTCGCGGTCGATGATCGCGAATCTCTTGATCTGCTCCCAGCGATTCAATTCCAGATTCAGCTCGTCGATGTAGCCGGCGATCAGTTCCCGTGTTTTCTCGTCGCTGGCTATCTCGGCGAAGGAATTGCCCGCCAGACCTTGCTTGCCGGCCCAGTCCGTGATCGCTTCGTTGTCGAGGCCGATTAGCGCCACGCAGTACGGCTTAGCCTCCCCGTAAACGAGAAGCTCACTCACGTAAGGGCAGAGGCCCTTGAATTTCGCATCGATCGCCGACGGCGCCACGTACTTGCCTTGCGAGGTTTTGAACATGTCCTTCTTGCGGTCGGTGATCCGCAGAAATCCGTCGGCGTCGATCTCCCCGACGTCGCCGGTATGGAACCAACCATCCGGGTCGAGTGCCTCGGCGGTGGCCTCCGGCAGATCGTGGTAGCCCGTCATCACACCCGGCCCCCTGAGCAAGATTTCGCCATCGTCAGCGATCTTGACGTCAGTGTCCGGGAACGGCCGGCCGACCGTTCCGAAGCGATAAGCATTGGGGCGATTGATCAATGACGCCGCAGCAGTCTCGGTCAGCCCATAGCCCTCGAGCACGGTAATACCGACGGCGTCGAACCACTGCGCGACGTCACGGTCCAGGGCGGCGGCCCCGGAGATGAAGAACCGCAACCGGCCACCGAAGCGCTCCCGGATGGTAGAGAACACCATCCGATCGGCCACCTTGTAGGCCAGCGACGATACCGACGACGGCGTCTTCCCCACTTGCCGGGCTTGAGACACCTTGACCCCAACCCCGATTGCCCAGTCGAAGATTATTTTCGTGGGACCGCCCTTTTCGGCAACCATCCCCTCGATGCGGGCGTGTGCCTTCTCAAAGATGCGCGGCACTGCACCCATGATGGTGGGACGCAGGGCCGCAAGGTTGGCGACGACCCTCTCGACGCGCCCGTCGATCGCGGTCGCGAAGCCGATCTGTAGCGGCAGTGCCAGCATCACCTTGCCGAATGCGTGTGCAAGTGGCAGCCAGAGAAAGTTCAAGTCGTCGGGGCCGAGGATGTTGAGCGCATCAATGGCCGCGGCGGTGTACGTCCACGCCCCGTGCGTCAGCCGCACGCCCTTCGGCCGACCGGTAGTGCCGGAAGTGTAGATGAGGCTGGCCAACTGACCCGGACCGATGGCTGCAACGCGATCCTCGATGGCATTGGGCCAGTCGGCGAGCAACTGCTTACCCAACTGCTCCAGCTCGCCGAGGGTGATCACCCAGTCGCCGTCGCCCTTGCCGTCGATGATCACGACCTTGCTCACATCGGGCAGTTCGGCACGGTGCTCGAACACCTTGTCGACCTGTGTCTGATCCTCGGCGATCACCACCCTGCTTCCGGAATTGGCCAGGATATAAGCGACATCGCTGGCCATGGTCGTCGGATACACGGTGGTGGTCGCGGCGCTTGCGCACACCACGGCGAAATCGGCAAGCACCCACTCGTACCGCGTCGATGATGCGAGCGCGACCCGATCCTCCGGGGCGATTCCCAGTGCGATCAACCCGCCGGCGATGTTGTGAACGCGTTCGCCGACTTGCTGCCAGGTGACGCTCTCCCAGCCGTGATCCTGTGGATATCGAAAAGCTTCCGCATCCGGGGTAGCGGCGACGCGGTCGAGGAACATGCGCGCGACCGACGGTGCGCGCTGTTCGATCTTGGCGTAGTCGGGCCTCTCCAGTGAGGCGAGTGGTGTTTTCATGTTCCTAACTCATTGGTGCCGAACCGGATACGCCTGGGCGTGGTTATGTCGCTTTCAATCCTGCTGCGGTCCGGTAGCTTGGGGTAGTGACAAAAGTCACGTGCAGACCGGCAAACGTCCCGTCAGGATGCGTACCCGGCTGGGAGACGCTGTAGCCGACGTCGGCTACAGCAACGGATAAGCATTCGCCGAGGGTGCACGACGACCGGATTGCTTTGGTCTCGGTTCGGATCTGCCGAAGTCCTAGCCCGACAGGGTCTTTTGTCACTGCTTTACCCCCAGAATGCCCGGGCGCTGGCCGCGCCAGTCGGGTACCGTACATCCGGGGCGGCGTACTGGGCTCTTGCGTCGGGTAGCGCAGTGACACAGAAATTGGCGAGATGAACTCTCTAGCAACCGGTCACCGTCGGCAGCCCAGGCGGGCGATTAGGGCGCTCACGCCGAATTGGCATGCGGTCTGGGTTGAGCGCCGTTAATACCGCGGGCCTGGCGGCGCTGCATGTGTTCGCCGATATCCCCGCTGAGGCCCTTGCGGCATTGGCTGCAAACCTGAAACCCCTGCATGCGGCTGCCGGGGAGGTATTGATGCGGCAGGGTGAGCGAGCGGTGTCGTTTGCAATCATTGCGTCCGGCCGACTCGAGATCAGGCACGTCGGCGCGGATGGGCAGGTCGCGGTGACCGAGTTGTCGCCAGGGACGATTGTCGGTGAAATCGCTTTGCTGCGGAACGCATCCAGAATGGCGACGGTGATCGCGAAAGATGAGGTAAGCGGCTATATCGGGTACGACGTCGCTTTCGAGTCCATGCTAGCCATGCCCGTCATCGCCGAGCGGATGGTCCGTACGGCGCGGCAGCGATTGGCCGCATACATCGCCCCGATTCCGGTATCGGCCAAAGACGGTGCCGGGCTGATGCTGCGCCCAGTCCTGCCTGGTGATGCCGAGCGGTTCAAGAGCAATGGCTCATTCTCGCGGCAGACTCTATACCGGCGTTACCAGGGTGGCGCACCGACCGAGGGGAGGCTGGCCTACCTGTTCGAGGTCGATTACGTTGACCACTTCGTCTGGGTCGTAACCGACGGGGTAGACGGGCCGGTCGTCGCCGACGCGCGCTTCATCCGGGATGAAAACGACCTCGCCTCGGCAGAGGTTGCGCTCACCGTGGCGGACGCCTACCAGGGCCGCGGGATCGGGACGCTGCTGCTGGGTGCGCTGGCGGTCGCTGCACGCGTCGACGGCATCGAGCGGTTTCACGGCCGGGTGCTTACCGACAATCCGCCCGCGCGTGCATTGGGCGATAAGGTCAACGCCCGCTGGGAGCAGGAGGAACCCGGAGTGGTCGCTGCGACGGGGGAGATCCCGGCCCCCGATGACCTACCCCTTGATTACGACACGCGCCGGCAGATCGAGCAGGTGGCCCGCCAAGTGGTCCGCGCGTTCGACTAACCCGTTTAAAGGTGACCAACGCCCCGGGTCTTCGTGCCTTAACACCCTTACCGGATGGCAAGGCGCTCACGGAGCATGGACCCGTCTGGGCCATATTCCGGAAGGGAGTTAGGCAATGAAGTCGCTCATCATCTGCTCTTCGAAATCGCACGGCAACACCCGCCACGTCGCCGATCGGATGGCTGAGGTGCTCGATGCCGAGGTCGTCACACCCGAGTCGGTCGACCCCGAAAGCCTCCGCGAGTACGAGCTCGTCGGCTTCGGGTCCGGCATTTACTACATGACGGTGGACGCGAGGCTACGGGACCTCATACGGCATTTGCCCGCCGTTGACAACGTCCGGGCGTTCACTTTCTTCACCAGCGGCGCGCGGAAGATTCCGCTGATGGACTACAACAAACCGCTTCGGAAACAACTCGAAACCAAGGGCTTTGAGGTAATCGGTTCGTTTTCTTGCCGCGGGTTCGACACGGTCGGGCCATTCGGATTCATCGGCGGGATAAACAGGGGACGTCCTAACGAACATGACCTGAATCGGGCCGCGGCGTTGGCGGTATCCCTCCGCAAGCGCGTTGCGGGCTCTCAGGCTGGTTCATGACAAATCCACGCGACGAGCCGGACGTGGAATGACCGATGGCCGGGCGGTGCCCTGCGGGCAACCGTTCGGCCATCGGCCTCGGGTCATTGAGCCGCTACGACTGCTTACCGCCTACCGCCTGGCCGGCGCTTCGCACCACACCGCGGACGAACTCGATCCGTCCGGTGACCAACTCCTCCGTCAAGTCCAGGGCGGCGTCGATGACATTCTTGCGCCGCGACGCGTCGGGGAGGTCTCCGCTCACCTGATCGACGAACTTGTGGACTGCGTCCATGGCCTGCTTACGGCTTGCCTCGACCGATGCGAGCACGTCGTCCGACAGTTCGGCCCAGCGTGACTCCGTCTTTTCCGGTGCCTGTGCCATTGTCAATCTCCTCTAATTTGCTGATGTGCGCTGCAAATTCTCTGTCGCAGCGATCGGTACTTGTGCCGGATCAAAGGCTATGGTTTCCACGCCACCGGCACGAGTGCCGAAAGTCCTTCCGCACCCCATCGTTCGTCCCGAATTGGGGCGTCTGGTGGCTGTACGGGTTTGCCGGTCGGGGAGTTCTGCGCCGGTGACTTTCGCCGGGACGTAGGTCCCTAACACGTCGACGCAGGCGCTGTTAGCTTGGCCGCCATGGCAGTATCCAGCGACGACGCCCGTCAAAACCTAGGGGCTCACCTCAGCCCGCCGGCTTCAGCAGGTTTGGGCGGTGCCGTCAGACCGTTCGTGCGTACGGGGCGCTACCTCGCTCGATCATGGCGCGATTACCGCGATCAAGCGCCGGATGAACTTCCGATCGTGCGGCCCACTATGGCATTGGCGGCACAGGCGTTTCGTGACGAGGTCGTCCTGACGGGCCTGAAAGTGCGCCGCCCGGTCAGCAGGCCGGATGCGTTCGATCGGATCACCCGCGAGGTGGTCGCGGGGCTAGAGTTCTACGGGGACAAGGGTTGGCTCGAGAAGCCGAAAAGATTTTTCGTCAGGCCCCCGGCGCTTTCAGATGTCACGGTACGAAAGGTCAAGGGGCGTAGAGACTCCTTCTATCGCATCTTCTTCGACAGCGGGTACACGCCGCACCAGGGCGAACCGGGTGCCGAAAGGTGGCGGACGTACACCGCAAACAACCGGGAGTACGCACTGTTGCTGCGCCACCCGGAACCGCGCCCCTGGCTGATCTGTGTGCATGGAACGGAGATGGGCCGGGCTCCGGTTGATCTGGCCCTGTTCCGCGCTTGGAAACTACACGACGAGCTTGGTCTGAACGTCGTCATTCCGGTCCTCCCGATGCACGGACCCCGGGCGCACGGCCTGCCGAAGGGTGCTGTATTTCCGGGAGAGGATGTGCTGGACGACGTGCACGCGACGGCGCAGGCGGTGTGGGATATCCGACGGCTGTTGTCGTGGATCCGGTTGCAGGAGCCCGAGTCGCTCATCGGGCTGAACAGTCTTTCGCTCGGCGGTTACATCGCGTCGCTTGTCGCCAGTCTCGAGAAGGGTCTCACCTGCGCGATCCTCGGTGTTCCGGTGGCCGACCTGGTTGGACTGCTGGGGCGCCACTCCGGCCTCAGTCGCGATGACCCCCGTCGTCACACGATGGAATTGGCTGAACCCATCGGGCGGATGATGTCGCCGCTGTCACTTGCTCCGCTCGTGCCCATGCGGGGCCGTTTCATCTACGCCGGCGTGGCTGACCGCCTCGTGCGTCCACGCGAGCAGGCGGTCCGCCTCTGGGAGCACTGGGGCAAACCGGAAATCGTCTGGTACCCGGGCGGCCATACCGGATTCTTCCGCTCACAGCCGGTACAGCGGTTCGTGTTGGATGCGGTGCGGCGGTCAGGGCTGTTGGACGGGTCACCGACACAGCTCCACCGCCCGGCCTAGTTGCCGAGGACGAAATGAATTCGCTGGATCCGCTGGACGTCGCGATGATGACCGCGGAGTTAGCGGCCTAGTGTGCGGGGCGCATAGGCCGGCGATCGAGGACCATTGACCCTCGCGAACGGCAGATCCGCCGGCGCAGACTGGCGCCATGGCGAACGTGACGAAAAGGATCACTGAGACTTCCGTGGCGTTCGCGGTGCTCTACGCCGCGCGACGGTACTACCGCAATTGGGGTACGACCAAGGCCGAGTGTCGAATGCGACTGCCCGGCGACACGTTGGTCGCCGATCCGGCGATCCAGACGACCGAGGCGTTGTACATCGACGCGCAGTCATCTGCGGTGTGGCCCTGGCTCTTGCAGATGGGTCAGGACAAAGCTGGCTTTTACGGCTTGGATGGACTGAAAAGCCTTGCTGGCCTGCGCCATTATGGCGAAGATCGAGTAGATCCCGAATGGCAACAGCTTGCAGTGGGAGACCTCGTCCGGGTGGCTCCGAAAGGCTGGATGGGACTAACCGACGGGGTGACGTTGACTGTCGCTGGGATCGTGCCCGAAACGTACATCGTGCTCACTACCGGGGCGGGAGAAGATTCGCGCTTGAATGTGGTGTGGTCATTCCACCTCCAGCCGCACTGGGAGGACCGCGTCCGACTACTTACTCGCGCCAGAATCGCCCTGCGCCACCCAGGCGAAGTGTTTGCAATGGAACTGGCCAGGCCGATAGTGGCTTTCGGCACACGAGGATTGTTGCTCGGAATCAAGCACCGGGTTGAGCGGCTGCCGCCCGCGCAGGCGCAGCCGGCTTTGAAATTGGTTGACACGCATCGTCTTTAACTGGTACGCCGTTGGCGGGCGGCCAGATCCTGGCCGTGAGCGCGCGATGGGACCCCGGGACCGTGGCTTCGCGGCGCTGAAGCGATGTGCGGGTCCAGATCCCTCGGCTGTCGACGAAGGTCCAACGACCCTAGTGTGCGCTGCGGCGTCGCAGTAGTTTCGGCAAAGACGGGAGGAGCCGAAAAGGCTTCTTCGCCGCTTATCTTTTGGAGGTCTTGAGGTGCGCGACGCAATTCCGCTAGGACGGATAGCCGGACTTCCGGTGAAGGTCCACTGGAGCGTGCTGGTCATCCTATGGTTGTTTACCTGGAGCCTGGCGAGCACCTTGCCCGCCACGGTCAAAGGGTATTCGCCAGTGGTCTACTGGCTTGCCGGATCGTGTGGCGCGCTGGTTCTGCTGGCCTCGCTCGTGGCGCATGAACTCGCGCACGCGGTGGTGGCCCGTCGTATGGGAGTCAGCGTGGGAAGCGTGACATTATGGCTCTTCGGCGGTGTGACGACCCTCGGCGAGGCGAAGACACCCAAGGCGGCTTTCCGGATCGCATTCGCGGGTCCAGCCACCAGCCTTGTGCTGTCCGCGGTGTTCGCCGGGCTGGCGGTAGCACTCGAAACCGGGCGGGCCGCCGCCATCTTGGTCGGCGTTGCCTGGTGGCTAGCCGCCGTCAACTTACTGCTGGGCCTGTTTAACCTTTTGCCGGGTGCTCCGTTGGACGGCGGCCGGGTGGTGCGCGCCTATCTGTGGGGCCGCCATGGCGATAGCGTGCGTGCCTCAGTCGGCGCGGCGCATGCCGGACGAGTGGTCGCAATCATCTTGATCACGTTGGGGTTGGCTGAGTTTCTGTTGGGCGGCCTTATTGGTGGCGTGTGGTTGGCATTCATTGGCTGGTTTATCTTCGTTGCCGCTCGCGAGGAGGAAACACAGGTGACGACCCGCCAGGCCCTCGCTGGACTGCGTGTCGCCGACGCCATGACCGCTCAGCCGCACGCCGCTCCCGGCTGGCTTACCGTGGCAGACTTCATCGAGCGCTATCTGCTCGGTGACCGTCACTCGGCATACCCGGTTACCGACCGGGATGGCTCGATCGTAGGACTGGTCACGCTGCGGCAGCTGCGCGACGTGGTGCCCGGCCGGCGCGCCATTACCAGCGTGCGTGAGATTGCTATCCCGCTGCAGAGTGTGCCGACCGCGGCACCGCGCGAGCCGCTGAGCGCGCTGATCGAGCGGTTGGCAGCAGCCGGTCACGGTAGCCGGGCGCTGGTCATGGACGGGGGGAAGGTGGTTGGCATCGTCACGCCAAGCGACCTCGCACGGTTGATCGACGTATATCGACTCGCCCAGCCGGGACCGGGCCTGGCCGCGCCTCGTCAAGATGCGGACACGTATTCCACCGCCGGGTGATCCGGCACCGACACGATACCGCCCGTTGGTTCGGGAAAGCCTCGGAGAGGAGTGTGGACGATGAAGCCGATCATCGCATGCATCGATGGTTCGCAGGCGGCGATCGCGGCCGCGTTCTGGGCTGTCGATGAGGCCATCAGCCGCGCCGTGCCGCTGCGTCTCATCTCAGTTATCAAGCAGACACATCCCTCCCCGGATGACTATGCTCGTGACCTTGCGCATGCCGAGAATGCGCTTAGGGAAGCAGAATTAGCGATTGCCGGCGCCGCAAGGCCGGTGAAGGTCGAAACCGAGATTCCGCGGGGTCCGGCCGGACCGGTGCTGGTTGAGGCATCCCGTGATGCCGAGATGATCTGCGTCGGCTCTATCGGGATCGGGCGCTACGCCCGCTCGATCTTGGGTTCGACTGCGACGGATCTTGCCGAAAAGGCACATTGTCCGGTCGCTGTCATACGTACAGAATCCGAGCAGCCACCGCCCGACATCAACTGGATCGTGGTCCGGATGGTCGACCGACCCGAGAACGACGCTGTCGTCGAACACGCTGTGCGTGAGGCGAAGTTGCGGAAGGCGCCCATGCTCGTCCTGGGAGGCCGGCCGGAGGAACTCACCGAGCATCCGGATGGCGATTTCGAGCACCGGGTTCAGGATTGGCGCAAGCGGCATCCCGAGGTGGTCGTCTACCCGATCCCGACCGACTTCGCGATCGCCAGCTTCCTGAACATCAACGACGAGCGAGTTCAACTCGCGGTTATCGGTGGTGACGAGGCCGATCAGCTAGCGCGGTTGATCGGGCCTGGCGGACATCCGCTCTTCCGTCATCCCGAATGCTCGGTGCTCGTGGTGCGCAGTTAAGTACCGATGTCAACGAAGTGCGCTTTACAGGGAGTTATATTCGGCCGCTCGGATTAGACCACCCGTTCGCCCGACTCGCGTGCCACGATTACCGGAACCCGCGCCAATTGGGCAACGATTTCGCCTACTGAACCCACTCGCATTTCGGCGTACCCACCACGGCCACGGCTGCCGACCACGACCAGCTGGGCATCTCCGGACCGTTGCACGAGTTGGTAAGCCGGCTTATCGCGCACAACGGTAGGATGCACTTGCACATCGGGATACTGTTCCCGCCACCCGGCCAGACGCTCAGCGAGTACCTCTTTGGCTATCAATTCTGTTGTGGGCCAATCAATTCCTGGCCACTCTGACACGTCAGCATCGCTCCACGCGTGCAACGCAACCAGCCCCACCTTCCGGCGCGAAGCCTCATCGAATGCGATTGCGGTTGCCAACTCGGATGCTGATGAGCCATCAATGCCGACCAAAACCGGCGCCTGATCGGTATGCGCCGTAACCGGGTCATCCTCGTGGACGATCGCCACCGGACAATGCGCATGACGCAGCACTCCGGAACTGACCGAGCCGAGCACCCGGCCAGGCCATTGCCCAGTTCCGCGCGATCCCGTGACCACCAACTCGGCGTCCTTGGACAACTCGACAAATGTAGGGACCGCTGCCGACGGCAAGATTTTGGTCTGGACCTCTGCGGGACCTCCGTGCTGACAAGTCTTTTCAACCAGCTTCAATGCCTCGTTGACGAGTCGGTGCCCCCGGTCATGCTGCCAGCGCGCCATGCCTGCGGGCAACCGCAATTTCGGCCACGTCGCGACTTCGGGTGAGATCGCGTGCACGAGGCACAAAGGGATTTTGCGCCGTTCGGCGTCGCGCGCTGCCCACTGCACCGCCACCTTGGCGCCCGGAGATTCGTCGACTCCAACGACGATTCCCAGTCGCCCATTAAATGCTGACATCGCCGATCCCTTGCTCGTTGGCGCATCCGTTCCCTGCATCGAAGTGGCGCTGGGGGCCCTTCACTCCGCGGCCCCCAGCAATCCTCGTGCGTACATCAGGCGGCGCGGGGGAGGTCCCGGTTCGATGTGTCCGTTTGCGAGACTGCGGGACTCGATGCCGCGCTCCAGCCCACGTAGGTCAGGTACAGCCCGACGAGTCCGACGAAGGTGTCGACGCTGACCCACAAGGCAGGCATGCCCATTGCGGCGTCGGCAGCCGACAGGAAGGCATGCGGGAAGGCCATCAGAAATGCCCCGCGCAGCGCGAGCACCCAGCCCGCAACAGACACCGTGATCGCCGCTGCACCCCGCCAGTATGGGTGAAGCGCGACAACAACGAGAGAGGCCAGCAGCAGAAAGCCGCCTGTCACCCACGGCCAAGCGGGGTTGGTCTCGAAGTTCGAAAGCAGTGCGCGCATGTCCGATGCGCGGCCCACCGTCGTAGCGGCCATGATGACAAAGAACGGGCCGAGAACGCGCGCGAACATACGCGTCCGGAGCTGCTGTGGCTTTTGAGTGCTCATTTGCCATACCTCCATCGACGCCTGGCATCTGTGTCGGACGGCAGGCTAATTGTTGTTTCGAGCTGCTTCCATACCAACATCTGAACATTTGATCGATGCGTCGTGGGAGTGACAGAGGTCCCGAGTATCCGGGACGTTTGGGGTGAATCGCGCCGCGTTCGAGCTGCTTGCCAGAACCAACGGCGGTTCAAGTGAGGACCAATGGCTCTCGGCAACGCAAGCCCGGAGCCATAGCGTTGCACCCGTGTCCGATGAACGGCGCGCAACCGACGCCAATCCGGAAGATGTGCGATGAACGAAGTACGTACACCCCCGTCGATCGTCGTCGGCATCGATGGCTCGAGGGCCGCGATACGCGCCGCGCTGTGGGCTGTCGACGAGGCGGTCAGTCGTGACATCCCGCTGCGCCTGCTTTACGCGATCGAACCCGATGATGCTCAGCGAACCCCGCCGGGCAGGGCGGCTTGCAAGCTGGCTATCGCCGAAAACGCCGTTCGGTATGCATTCGTCGCGATCGAGGCTACGGACAAGCCGGTCAAGATCGAAGTTGAGATCGCCCAGGAGCGGGCGATCAGCTCGTTGCTCCGAGCTTCCGAGTCGGCGGAGATGGTGTGCATCGGTGCAGTGGGCGTGCACCACTTCCGGCGTGAGCGGATGGGCTCCACCGCTGTTGCCCTCGTTGGGTCTGGACATTGCCCCTTGGCTATCATTCGAGACCAGGGTCACCAAGACGACCGCCGTCCACATTCGATCGTCGTCGAAACTCGTGGGTCTGCCCAAGATGACGTATTGCTGGGCGTTGCGATCGCTGAAGCGCTACTGCGCAACGTGCCTCTGAAGGTAATCAGCAGCGGGCAAACTGGCGACAATGAAATCGGCGATGAGGACGCGGCCGGACACAGCGATCGCCGGGCAGACGCCAACTCAGTTCGCCGGCCAGCCCATTGGCCGCGATGCCATCCGGAACTGCAAGTGGAGTCGTTGCAAGTACGCGGCAGCCTATTGGACTACGTTGCTGAGAACAGCGGATCGGTGCAGTTGGTCGTCGTTGGCGCAAGCGACGTGGCGGACGTGGAGCAACTTGTGGGGCCGATGAGCAATGCGGTGCTGCATAACTCGGAGTGCTCGGTGCTGATCGTCGATCCTCGGCATTTCTGAGAAGCTAGATACTCGTGATGTGAACGAGCAAACCAGGTACCTGGGTTGAATCCTTAAAGTCGCAGCAAGCGTTCCGCGTTTAGGTGGGCGATCTTTTCCTTGTCGGCGGGGTTGATCAGCGGTGACTTTTGACTCTAGGGCCGCGCGTTCACATCGGGTGACGATGACGTGAGGCAAGAACAGGCGGCCATTTCGAGGAGGTGCTCATGATCGAACTGCTGAAGGGCTTTCCCGACAACGTCGCCGCGTTCGCGTTACACGGGCAAGTGACGAAGGCCGATTACGACCGGGTGCTGATACCCGACTTTGAAGATCGGTTACATCGTCACAAAAAGCTGCGTATATACATCGAGATCGCCTCTGATTTGGAAGGTTTCGACCCGGGAGCAGTCTGGGAGGATCAGAAGCTAGGCTGGAAACACTTCTTCGACTGGGAACGCTGCGCAGTGGTTACCGACGTCGCCTGGGCTCAACATATCGCGAAATTCAGTGAGTTCTTCGGCTTTCTGTGGCCCGGGCAATACCGGGCTTTCCCAGAGACTGAAGCTGGTGAAGCACTCGAATGGATTGCTGAGACAGCGAATAGTTGACCGCGTGCTTGGCTGCCGGCGGAGGTCGCCCACGATGTGGCGAGCCGTCGGCGGACTCTTTCGGATCACGCTCTGCGGCTGATCGTCGCGACGTGGGGATGGCGAATTAACCAAGGGTCCTTGTGCCATAAGCCGAGGACAAACGGCTCTGGGCGGTGCGCGGCGGCGGTAATTAGGGTCAACATGATCGTTCGCCACCGCCCTCTACCTTTCCAGAAAAGGATTGAGCCGTGTATGACCAGGCTGCTGTCGCTCCCCGGCAGTCGGCCACGCTGCCAACCGCCAACCGGGAACATGCGCAAGAGCGGACGCAGGAAGCGAGCGTGCGATGAAGGTCAGTCAGAACAGCGGTGGGCCCGCCACCGCGCGGGGCCGCGAACGCGTCTTGGTCAGACTTGACGTCCCCGGGATCCGCGTCATCAGCGCGTTTATGCTGCTGTGCGTCCTGGGCTGCTTTGCCGTGCTGGTCGTGCGCGATCAACTCGGCTACTACCGGGTTGCGCCGGGCCGCTTCGGGTGGTCGGTGGCGTTATGTGCCGCGGCGGCTCTGATCGCGCGCGGCATGTTCCTGGGCAGGCCGGTGACTACCGGCCATGCGGTGGCCGCGGCGGGCGCGGTGTGCGCAGGGCTGTGTGCGCACTTCTTGTCCCTCGGGGTGCTGGGGAACGCCATCATCGGCGGCAGCGGGCTGATTCTCATGTTACCTACTACGGCCCAACCCCAACCGGAGCTGGTCGCGCGGGTGTGGGCGCTGGTGAACGCCACACGCGGAGACCCGCTGGCGCCCTTTGCCATGCATTCGAGGAAAAGCTATCACTTCAACACTCAGCAGACCGCAGCCATCGCCTACCGCAGCCGGCTTGGATTCGCGGTAGTCAGCGGCGATCCGATTGGTGATGCCACCCAGTTCGGATCTCTGGTGGCCGATTTCGTTCGCATGTGTCACAGTCGGGGCTGGCGGATCATCGTATTGGCCTGCGGTCAGCGGCACTTGGACCTGTGGCGGAGCGAGACGGTCGGACAGCGGATGCTCGCTGTGCCGATCGGGTGCGATGTGGTCGTCGACGTTCCGCACTTCACGCTCGTGGGGCGCCGTTTTCGCAACCTGCGCCAAGCGGTGCAACGCACCCAGAACTGCGGGGTCACCACCGACGTCGTTGACGAGCAGGACGTTGACGCCGCCCTGATCTCCGAGCTGACCGAGGTGTTGCACGCCGCACACCGCGCAGCGCGCAGCGAACGCGGATTTTGCATGAACCTTGACGGTGCCCTGCAGGGGCGCTACCCGGGCGTCAAGCTGGCCATCGCCCGTGAGCGGTGCGGACGGGTGGCCGCCTTTCACCGGTACGCCACCGCGGGAGCAGGATCAGAGGTCACCCTTGATGTGCCATTCCGTCGTCCAGACGCCCCGAACGGAGTCGACGAGCGGCTAAGCGTCGATATGATTGAATACGCGAAAGGTGCTAAAGCACTACGACTGTCGCTGGCATTCGCAGCGTTTCCGGAGATCTTCGATGCCATCCACCCAGGCTGGCGGGAGCGCGTCGCGCGCCGACTGATCCATCTAATGGACCCGCTGATCCGGCTTGAGTCCCTCTATCGTTACCTTCGCAAGTTTCACTCGCTAGCAGAGCGGCGTTACGCCGTTGTTTCTGCCCACCACATCCCAGCAGCGCTCGTGGTGTTGTTGTCGCTGGAGTTCGTGCCAAGCCCGCGCTTGCTGCAGCGTTAGATAGCTCCTGCCTCTGATAGTCAGAGCAGCCGGCGTAACGAAACCCCGGCAAAACCGGGTCGAAGCATTGGGTGCGTTTCGTCAATGATTTGGCCCAGGGTGGGCACGAATTTTAGCCCCACCTGTTCAGCTGGCTTGTTTGCGTCGGGCAGTGGCTTTGTCGGTGCGTAGGCGGTAGGACTTGGGTCTGTGGTCGTCTAGCTTGACGCTGTGGGGAAGGCGATTTCGCCCAGCGAGCCGGACTCGGTTGCCACGTCAGGATCCACCACGTCCCCGTTGACGGCGAGCAGCGTTTGGATCGAGACGGGCTTTGCCAGGGCGGACTCGGCCAGGCAGAGCCCCTTGGCTTCCTGGATGAGTTGACGCAGCCGTTCCTGCGGCTCATCGGAGTCGATGTCGACCAGGTAGCGCAGGCCCAAGCAGACTGCCCGCTGACCCGTTTGGCCGCTGACGTAGCCGAAGGATAGTTCGCTTTCGACTTCGAGGTTGCGCACGTCGAGCTTGCGGTCATTGATCAGTGTCGTCAGATGACTGACGAGACAGAACGCTGCTCCCGCGGCAAAGTACACCAGCGGTGCTGGAGCGCTGTCTGCGCCGGGCGGAAGGCCGGTGCCCTCATCGGACCACAGCTCGTAGGCACCATACCCCTTGACCGCCGGAGTGACGTCGGCATGTTTGCGCAATCCCTCGTCGGTTTTCAGCGAGACCTTGACCGGGAAGTGAAAGACCGGCTTGTTGTTGTTCTCCAAGGTATTTGGGGCGCCCGCAAGCCTGGGCAGGTCCACCGTTGATTCTTTGAGCCTGGTCACGATCGGTGGTTGGGTGTCGGTGGTCATTATTACTTTCCTTCTCATGGGCGGTGTTTGTTCAGAACAGCGGACTGTGCAGTCTGCGGCCCGGCTTCGGGGCCCGATGCCCGGATGTCGGTTCGTTAGCAGTTGCACCGGATGGTGAAGTCTTTCTCCTGTCCAGCCAAGGACTCCGAGCCGCTGTGGAGGCGCAGGTTCTGTTGAACGTTGGCGATGTCGGCGCGATAGGCCGCCAGGGTGGTTTCGATCCATTCTCGCCCGCCGTCGGCCTGATAGGGCAGATCGACGGTGTGCAGCTGGGGTGTGGTGGTGTCCAGCGGACAGCCCAGGGTGGCGCGTAGCGTGGCACGCTGGTGTTCGGGGTCGCCGACGCGTCCGCATGGTGAGCCGATGGGGTAATCGACCAGGGCGGTGCGTGGCGGCTGGTAGGCCTCGGAGATATCGCGCAAAGTGGACAGCATCAGGGTGGGTAGTCCCCCGGCTTCCAGCGCGCGCACTAGTACCGCGGTGGCCTGGTGGCATTGCGGGCAGAACGGCACCACAAGCACCAGATCGACGTTCTGGCGGCTGAATTCGTCGTGGATGCGAGGCGCGGTGTCGGTGGCCAGCTGGTCCCATTGGGTGATCGAGCCCAGGATGCTGATCGCCTCCGGCGCCAGCGCACCGATGGTGGCCTCGGCTTCTAGTTCGGCCATGCGGTCGCGGGGAAAGGCCACGTTGAGGTCCTCATCAGCCCAGAAGCGGGCCGGGGTGGCGTGGTCGAACACGATCTGTTCGCTGGGCACGCTGCGCGGGATAAGGCGGTAGGACAGGTCATTGGTGCGTTCCAGCGGTTCTTGTCCGGGTGCATGTGCGCCCAGGCTGACCAGTAGCCCGACGGTCAGTTCCGCTACCGGCTTGTGTAGCGGGACCATTGGAGGTGCGCCGAAGCGGGGCAACGCGGCTGCCTGGCGCGACGCGTCGGGCCGGGCCCCGGTATCGTGAAACAGCAAGGGCCCCAGGGCGCGCTGGTGATCGCTATACAGATACGACACGGTGAACCTCCACAGGTGATTGCGTAGCCAACCCGTTCAGGACGAGTTCGACAAGCTCGTCGACGTTGACCCGCCGACCCGTCTTGTGTCCGATCGCGACCGCCGCGAAAAGCGCGCCGGCGGCGGCCCCGATCAGCTCAGGCCGCAGTTCACCGGCCTCGGCTCGCGATTCCAGATAGGACTGCAGTACGTCGTTCCCGGTCGCGACGAAGTCACGCAACGCCGCGTCGGCGTGGCTAGCCACCGAGAAGAACACCGATACCAAATCAGCATTGGCGGCAAGGGTTTCGTCGAACGCCCGAAGCAGCCGGGGCAACACCGCAGCCGCCGGCTGGTCGGAGTGCTCACTAAGCAACGCGCGTAACTGCGGAAGGAAACCGCGCTCCTGAAGCACCGCCGCGACCAGGTCTTCTTTGCTGTCGAAATAGTGGTACAGCAGCCCGGGCGTCACAGCCGCGGCGGCGGCGATGTCTTTGACCGAGGCCCCGTCAACACCCTTGCGAGCAAAGACGACCAACGCAGCCTCGATGAGCTGCTCGCGACGTCGTTGGGCCTGCTCTTGCCGCGCGCTCATGACACCACCATATAGTTGATTAAACGTTAAGTCAATGAATCGTACTGCCCGGACAGAAGCGTGCTTCGAGCAAGAGACGGATACGCAGGGCTCGGCAACAGCACCCACCGACGTGCTGAGGATCGAACGGGGCCTTGGACCGATCGGAGTCTGGGCCGCAGCGCGCCGATTGTTATGACCTCGGCTTGTGTCCGTGGTCATGAAGTCCCCAGTGGTGACCCAGTAGGAGGTCCCCACTCTGGTCAGCTGGCTTGCGTCGGGCGGTGGTTTTGCTGGTGCTTAGGCGGTAGGACTGGGTGCCGGTTTCGATGATGTGGGCGTTGAGGGTGACGCGGTCGACGATGGCGTCGACGAGGCGGGGGTCGGGGAACGCGGTGCCCCCCTCGCTGAAGGGCAAGTTAGTGGCATCGCGACGGAGGCCCGCTCCTCGCGTTCGGTGATGATCTGGAAGAGCAATTCGGCTCCGCCAGGGTCGATTTGGACATACCGAGCTTGTCTAGGTAGGGCGGGTCTAGGCGTCCGTAGCGGGCCACGACGCGAGACAGGACTCGTTCGTCGGGGGTTCGACGAGGTCGCGGATCGACAGCTCGTCGAGCCGGCGGTCTCTCCTGATCTTTTCGAACAACTCCACGCATGGCCGCATCCTGACTGACCTCCCTGACGGCGACCGACAGGGATGACGGGCGACAGGAACGATCTGAACGAGGGTGGGGCCAACATTCGCGACGACACACCGCACCCACCCGGCCGGCAATGACCACCACCCCGACGGGGCCAGAATTCGTGAAGAACAACGGCCAAAGTGGGGCCAGGTCGGGTGACCACACTCAATTGGGGTCAGGCGTGAATCGAGGACTCCATCGGCGGCGAGCCGAATTGGAAACGTCGGCCCGTGACAGTTTCCGGAAGCACCTGCACATAGTGCGTCTTGTTGTCAGACGCCGTCCACGGCAATACCTGAGCGCGCTCCGCCTTCTCGATTTCTTCGCCGGTACGAAGCGAGCGCGCGTGGCCTTTGACGATCACGCTCCAGCCCTCGGCGACATTATGATCGTCAACCTCGAACACCACATGATTGTTGACCGCGGTGCTGACCAACTTGGTGCCCTCTGCGGTGCGAAACAGGATCGTGCGGCGATCGACGACGTAGTTCACCGGAAATATCTCCGGCCTACCGCCAACGCTCGTGACCAGGCGCCCCAGCGTCACACCTGCCATCAGATCCCAGCATTCGTGCTCCGGCAGGATCTCGACCCCATCGTGTCTTAGGTTTTGATGCGTCATAGGGAAAGGCTATCGGAGGAAGCCAAGAAATTGTGCCTGCCAAAGGTCCTGTCTCGCTGGGACGAAAGTTGCCATTCAACCACTCAGCTGTCTACTCGCGTGACTGGATGCCTGTGGTGAGTGGACCGTTACGCATTATTAAGCACACGAACAGCTAGCGGATCTGAAGGACATCGCCCAACGGGTTGCGCGGCGTCGATGGCGGAGGACCTTCCATCGACGGTGCTATCCCGGCGCGGACCAGCACCTGTGGCTCGCCACCCCGCTCGATCAGCGTGCGGACGATATCGCGACTCCCACCCACCTCGATCAGATGTGTCAGCGTGCAGGTCGCTATCCCGGCAGTGGTGCATTCCAACAACACTGTCGAAAGCACTTCACCACACCTCAATGCATCGGCGTCGGTGTCTTTCGCGGTCGACAACACCAGGATTTTGGACCAATCGACCTTGACTTCGGGGCGGCGATCCAGATGGCTTCTGGCCGGAAACCGGCGTCCGACATCGACGCGGATGTCTTCTTTCTCGGACGCCAGCGCGCTCGAAGGTAAACCCTCGTTCACTACAAAAGGTGAGGTCCACCAATCTAATTCGGAGTGATACAACCAATCGTCGCGACGAACTGCTTCGGCGAGCTGTGCGGCCTCGACCAACTGCGGTCGCACGTCGTCGGACAGCACATGTAGTGCCACCGGGCTGTCATCAATGGTGCTGCGCAGGACGGGTTCGAAGGCATCCCAATAGGTCGGCCGACCCAGCGGAAGCCGATCGGTTCTGCGTTGCAGAATCGCTGTGGCGCGGTCGCGCTGGGCGTCTGTGATGTGATCAATCGAGCTGAATTCGATGGATGCCAGATGGTCGGTGTCATTCGGGTTGGGAAATCGTTCGATACTCGCGCGCCAACCGGCGGCCAGCATCGCGATACGAAGGTGATCGAGGACTGCGCCACAACTGATGAGCGCGTCGCGACCCGAATCGTCGGTGCCTGGAACCGTGCGGTGGCGATCGAGGAACAGACGCAGGACGTTGCCCTGGGCTACCCACCGCCATGGCTGGCTGTTGTGCACCGATGGGGCGCGGCAAGCCAGTAGCACTGCCTTCTTTAGAACTTGGGTGTCCAGCGCCGCATGCATGATGTCACAAACCATCCCCGAGTTCCGGTATGCCGTCAACGTTAGGGAGACAACGGCGCTGACTAATAGAGTCGTAAGTCCTGCTCAGCGGAAGGCGTCGCCGCTAGGTCCACGCCGAAGGCCCCGACCGCGTGGGAGGGTCGGTGGGCCTGGTACTGGGGACCAAGGACTCTCGCCTCACGTATGCGGATATCCGAGTCTGGAGCCATGTCGGGAGGCTGGTGGCGGTAATGACCCAAATGATGGTGGACACGAAGCTGATCACGATTGCAGTGGATTTGGCCTGTCGTGCTCCCTCGCTGCACAACAGCCAGCCGTGGCGGTGGGTCGCCGGCGCCACGAGTGTCGACCTATTCGTCGATCCAGGGCGAACACTGAGATCTGCTGATAGGTCAGGTCGAGAAGCGATCATCAGTTGTGGCGCGGCGCTCGATCACTTCCGGGTGGCGATGGCTGCCATAGGTTGGGACGCAAACGTGCAGCAATTTCCGAACCCGAACAATCTTGACCACCTCGCCTCAATCGACTTCACCGCCGTAGACAGCGTGACACAGGCCCGGCGTGATCGCGCAGACGCGATATTGAGTCGGCGCACCAACCGACTGCCGTTTAGTGCGCCGAAGCATTGGGCGTCGTTTGAAACAGTGCTGCGCAGCTCATGTGAAAGCGAATTGGTAACCGTCGACGTGCTCTCCAATAATGTGCGCCCGCGGCTGGCGGAGGCGGCACGACTCACCGAAGCTCTGCGCCGGTACGACGACCACTATCACCGCGAATTGAATTGGTGGACAGCGCCGTTGACGGCTTCTGAAGGCATACCGCAAAGCGCACTGGTATCGGAGTCCGACGGCCGCAGAGTGGACCTGAACCGTCGGTTCCCGACAGACCCGTCGGATCAGCGGAGTTCTTCGGGTACCTACGATCAAGCGAAGATTGTTGTGCTGTCAACACCACGGGACACGCGCGCCGACGCCCTCAATTGTGGCGAGGCGCTTTCGGCGATGCTACTGGAGTGCACGATGGCTGGACTGGCAACGTGCCCAGTAACGCATGTCACGGAGCTGGAGGCCAGCCGGGACATTGTTCGGGATTTCATCGGCGGGCCCGCAGCCGTACCTCAGGTTTTGGTTCGAATCGGTATTGGACCCCGGGACGAGCCGGTTCCCGCGCCTACGCCGCGGCGGCCCTTTACCGACGTATTGGAAATTCGCCGCTAAGCTGCATGCCTTTTCGTGCCCGTCTCGCTTGACGACCGCCACTGTCGCAAGCTTCCACCAAGCGGGTCGCCTCAACGGAGGTGACAAACTTAAACACGGCGCCGAACACAACCGGCGGCGAAGCGGTGAGCGCGGCTGCCCGATTCAAACAGCTGCCGGGGGAGGGGAATCATGCCGGTGAGTCGGCGCGATTTGTTGAAATGGGGCGGTGTCGCCACCATGGCCGCCGCCGGTGGTATTTGCGCCGCGGAGGGTTGTTCGCGCTCATCGCCCTCGCCGCCGAACGGGAGACCCGACTACACGCTGCGTATCGGTACCGGCACCGTCGAGTTGGCGCCGGATCGTGTGGTCTCCACGGTCGTCTACAACGGGCAGTTCCCGGGACCCCTGTTGCGGTTCAAGCAGGGCCAAACCGCCTGGGTGGACATCCACAACGACACCGACACCCCTGAGCAGCTGCACTGGCACGGCCTGCAGATACCGGTGGAGGTTGACGGTGCCGCCGAAGAAGGCACCCCATACATCCCTGCCCACGGGATGCGACGCATCTCGTTTACGCCGGGCCCGGCAGGATTCCGCTTCTATCACACCCACCTCGTTGCGGGCGCTGACTTGGCGCGGGGCCAGTACAGCGGCCAGGTTGGTCCCATCTACATCGAGCCGAAGCATAATCCCGGAGCCTACGACCAGGAGATCTTCCTAACCCTCAAGGAATTTCAACCCGCCTTCAGTACCCAAGGCGACATGGACGCCGATTTCCTTGCCGGCGACCAAGACCCCGACCTAAAGACCACGGGGGAGTCGGCGATGGCCGCCTCACTTGCGCGGGGCATGCCGCGCGGCTACGAGGTGGGCTACGACGCATTCGCGATCAATGGACGCATGCTCGGACATGGCGAGCCGATCCGCGTGCAGACCGGCCAGCGGGTCCTGCTACACGTGCTCAACGGCAGCGCCGGCGAGAACCGCAGCCTGGCGTTGCCCGGGCACAGTTTCACAGTTGTCGCAATGGACGGCAACCCAGTGCCGCACCCCGCGCCGGTGCCGGTGCTCTGGCTTGGGGCCGCCGAACGGATCTCGGCGATCGTGCAGATGGGCAACCCCGGGGTGTGGGTGCTTGGGGATCTTGCTGATTCTGACCGGCAGAATGGCATGGGCATAGTGGTCGAATACTCCGGCCGCAGCGGCAGTCCGCAGTGGGCGCCACCGCCGCCGTTCAGATGGGACTATCGCCTGTTCGCCACACCCAACCCGGCGCCGCCGGCCACTCCCGATCACAGCATCGACATGCTCATCGAGAAACGCAACGCCGCGGACAATGGTTTCAACGTGTGGACCCTCAACGACCGACCGTTCGAGATGGGCACCAATCAACCCGTCTACGACATCCAACTGGGCAAGCGTTACCGGATCCGCTTGCGCAACGCCACCGACGACATCCACCCCATCCACCTGCACCGGCACACCTTCGAAATCACCCACGTCGCCGGAACGCCCACAGCAGGGCTACTCAAGGACGTCGCGATGCTCGGCGGTTACCAAACCATGGACATCGACTTCCTCGCCGACCAAGCGGGCTTGTCACTGTTTCACTGCCACCAACAACTCCACATGGATTACGGATTTATGGCACTCCTGCGCGCTAGCTGACCGGCCGACGGCCGCAGCTGATCACATACGGTTCCGCCCTTGGAGGGTTATGATCGCGACCGCCGCACGCCGCGACGATCGGTCAGGGAGTCCCATGAATGTCGTCAACGGCCTACCGGGCCATGTTCTGCTCGTGCACTTTCTGGTGGTGCTCGCACCACTAACCGCCCTACTTGAGATCGTTTGCGCGCTATGGCCCGCCGCGCGCAGGGGACAGCTACTGTGGCTCACGCTGATCCTCGCGGTGGTGGTTACTGTGTTGACGCCAATCACGATAAACGCAGGAGGATGGCTGTATGACCTTCGGCGTAACCCGGATCCGATCTTGCGCGAGCACGCCGAGCGGGGCGAAACAATGATCTATTTTTCTGTTGCGCTACTCGTCGCCGCAATCGCACTTGTGGCATTTCGTTTTGCCGAACGCCGAACTCACAAGCTCGGGTTGGCAATCAGAATCATAGTGGCGATTATGGTCTTGGCGGTCGGGGTTTCGTCGATGATCCAGATCTACCGCATCGGTGACGCCGGAGCCCAGTCGGTATGGGGCAACGAAATCCCGCGTCTGAAGAAGTCCAACGGAACCTAGCAACCGCCGATCGTCGAAAATCAAGCGGGGGCCCAGGCCGGGCCAGGCTTCGTCTGAAGATAATTCTTACCCCCGAACCATCCACGCGCTCCACGAGAGGGCATAAGGACCTTGAGGCGAGGACCAAGGCCTCTGATCATTCATCGGCGTCATCCGTACCGTTTTGGATGGTGTCACTAATGTCCTTCGTTGCTTGGAGTTCACGATGTTCGATCGGTATCCACCGAAGTCCGTAGTCGTTGGGGTTGACGGATCGGAAGCGGCAATTCGCGCCGCCCGGTGGGCCGTTGAAGAGATAGCTGGAACCGATATTCCGCTGCGTCTGCTCTACGTCACCAAACCGAATCACGGTGCTAGCCCAAGCGAATCCAGAGCGGCGCTGGCAGCGGCCGAGGAAGTTGTGCACGACGCCTACACCGCAATCGACGTCATCGGCATGCCATTGAAGGTTGAGATGGAAGTCATTGCGGGCCAGCCGGTACCGGCACTGATTGCCGCTTCACATTCCACGTCGTTGCTATGCGTCGGCGACACGGGTTCCGCGCAGCACCCAGAGAACTGGTTAGGTTCCACCGCGAAGGAAGTCGCGGCATCTGCCCATTGCTCGGTTGTTATCGTCCGAGGTGACCCCCACGACACGGGCACAATCGGCCGCGGTTGTATTGTTGCGCGCGTTGATGACTCACCAGATGACATCGACGTTCTGGATCTAGCGTTGAGCGAGGCTCTGCGGAGACGCGCTCCGCTACGGGTGCTGACGACAGCAAAATCGCGGTTCGACAACCTGCAGGAGGATCGGGGTCCGGTAGCCGGCAACGCTCATCTGAAGCACTGCATGGACAATTATCCCGATGTCAAAGTCGACACCGTTCTTCTGGAAGGCTCCTTCGTTGACTATCTCGCCGAACAGGCCACATCGATCCAGCTGGTTACGGTCGGTGCGAATCGGTCTGGCGAAGTTCAACAGCTCCTCAGCGATGATGGCGCTCTGATCCTGCGTAATAGCGGCTTCTCGATGTTGCTGGTTCGTGTCTAGTGTCGGGCCGCTGGTAGACCGGCAGATCGCCGCGTTAGGAGATGACTTCGGACCCTATTGCCGAGTTGTGCACCACCGAGATCATGGGACAGCTTGGAGATACAACTAGTGCGCTGTCCGCTTTCGCAACGAGGTGAAATGGGTGCAATGTTAGGCGATCCAGCTCTGTTGTCTGACTCCGATTTAGACGCGCTGGTGTCGCGATTCCTGACCTCGACCTACGCTGATAAGGCATACGCTGATTGGCCGCTGGATCGACGCCTCGACGGGTTTCTCCGGCGCCAGGGCATGTTCCGCATCGCCGAAGACGGCGATGCATACGACCTCGTCCTCCACCACGTTATGAGGCACGTCGGCATGGCGCCCCACTCAGGCTTTGAATAGCCGAGAGATCCGACGAACGGCCTCCGCAGCGGGGACTTCGGTCCCTATCGCCGAGTGTGGCGGGCTGGTCGGATGGACATTGTCCGTTTGGACTAACCGCAAGATTCAGGAGACGTCATGAGCAGTCTCGGTAGCGGTTTCGGAGCCGAAACCGATAGAGCGCCATGTCCAGGTCCACTCTGTCAACTGACGATCAGTGTGGTTCCCAAATGACAAGCACAGCTGATGTCGCACGGCACTCGCCGCGCCGCGTGTTCCGCGACCGCTGCGAGGCCGGCAGGGTGTTGGCGAACCTCCTCAGTGCCTATCGAGGCCGACAGGATGTGATTGTCCTGGGGTTGGCAAGGGGTGGAGTGCCTGTTGCGTGGGAAGTGGCAGCCACGCTGCACGCCCCGCTGGATGCCTTCATCGTGCGCAAACTAGGTGCCCCCGGCCATGAAGAGTTTGCGTTTGGAGCGTTGGCTAGTGGGGGCCGCGTGGTGGTCAACGACGATGTGGTGCGGGGATTGCGGATCAGCCCGCAGCAGATGCGCGACATCGCCGAGCGTGAAGGCCGGGAGTTGGCCCGGCGGGAGGCCGCGTATCGCGGCGGACGTCCGCCCATCGATGTGACCGGCAAGACCGTCATCCTTGTCGATGACGGGTTGGCGACCGGCGCAAGTATGTTCGCCGCGGTGCAGGCGTTACGCGAGGCTGAGCCGGCGCACATCGTGATTGCGGTGCCGGCGGCGCCGGAGTCCACCTGCCGGGAGTTCGCCGGCCTGGTCGACGACGTGGTCTGCGCGTCCATGCCCACCCCATTTTCCGCGGTCGGAGAGTCGTTCTGGGACTTCCGCCAGGTTACTGACGAAGAAGTTCGTAAGCTGCTCGCCACCCCGACGACGGACGGCGTGACGAGCAGACCCGCGGCGCGGACAGCAGCCGAGATCGTCAGCAACGTTGCTATCGATGCCCCTGCGGGTATCCCGCCGCGCGAGACGTTGGAGGAGCTGATTGGCGACGCGCGCATCGTATTGATCGGTGAGAGTTCGCACGGGACGCACGAGTTCTACGAGGCTCGGGCCAGCATCACCAAATGGCTGATCGAGGAAAAGGGATTCTGCGCCGTCGCCGCGGAAGCGGACTGGCCCGACGCCTACCGAGTGAATCGGTACGTTCGCGGTGTCGGCGAGGACAAGAACGCAGATGAGGCGTTGAGCGGATTCGAACGCTTCCCGGCCTGGATGTGGCGCAACACTGTCGTCCGTGATTTTGTCGATTGGCTGCGCGGACGCAACCAAAGCCAGGAATCACACGGTCAGCGGCAAGCCGGCTTCTACGGACTGGACCTCTACAGCCTGCACCGGTCGATGGACGAAGTGATCACTTACCTTGAGAAGGTCGACCCGAAGGCGGCGGCCCGGGCCCGGGACCGTTATGCGTGCTTCGACCACGCGTCGGCCGACGATGGTCAGGCTTATGGATTCTCGGCGGCGTTCGGCGCTGGTCCGTCGTGTGAACGTCAAGCAATCGAGCAACTGGTTGACTTCCAGCGAAATGCACTGGCTTATGCGCGCAGGGACGGATTGCTCGCCGAGGACGAACTGTTCTACGCCCAGCAAAATGCTCAGACGGTGCGCAACGCGGAGGTGTACTACCGTGCGATGTTCAGCGGCAGGGTCACCTCGTGGAATTTGCGTGATCAACATATGGCGCAGACCCTTGAGGCCCTTTCGGCGCATCTGGACCGCCACCACGATGGGCCACCGGCGCGAATAGTGGTGTGGGCGCACAACTCCCACGTTGGCGATGCTCGGGCGACTGAGGTTGGCGCCGACGGGCAGCTGACGCTCGGTCAACTTGTTCGTCAGCGGTATGGCGATGAGGCACGCCTCATTGGGTTTAGCACTTATAGCGGCACGGTCACGGCTGCCAGTGAGTGGGGGGGAATTGCCGAACGCAAGGCCGTTTTGCCGGCGCTCAACGGGAGCATTGAAGAACTCCTACACGAGACCGGCAGGAATGCATTCCTGGTGTCGGCGCGGATTTGCCCGGAAGCTGCAGACCCGCTCAGTGTCGTTCGGTTGGGGCGCGCGATCGGAGTGATCTACCAGCCCGCGACCGAACGGCAGAGCCACTACTTCCACGTGCGGCCTGCCGACCAATTCGACGCGATGATTCACATCGACAGGACCCGGGCGCTCGAGCCTCTGGAGCCCACGAGTCGCTGGATTGCCGGCCAAACGCCGGAAACCTACCCGAGCGGGCTGTAGCCGTGAGGCAAGTGCCAGCGAAACCCGGGTCGATTCTCGTCGGTATCGACGGCTCACCTACATCGGTACGCGCAGCACTTTGGGCGGCCGATGAGGCTGTTAGTCGTGACGTCCCGCTGCACTTCCTTTACGCGATTGAGGAGCGCGACAGCCATGAGGCAGACGGCTTGGCGCACAACCTCAGCGTTGCAGAAAATGCGTTCCGCCAGGCGGTCGCGGCGGTTGAAGCCATTGGAAAGCCCGTAAAAATAGAAACGAAGATTGCTGATGGACCCCCGGTCAGGGAGTTGATCAGCGCTTCGGCTTCAGCGTCGATGGTGTGTGTGGGTGCGGTCGGATTGCGGCACTTCCGACCGGGTCAGGTGGGTTCCACCGCTGCGGCGCTGGCCATTTCGGGACGATGCCCGGTGGCGATTATCCGGAGTCGTGACGAGCACCACCGACAGCCAGATGAGATTGTCGTCCATGTAGACGGGTCTCCGGACAATGGCGTACTTCTGGGCGCCGCCATGGCGGAAGCTCAGTTGCGTAATGCCGCAATCCGAGCGGTTGTCTGTCGGCAGACAGTATCGCGAGAGGACGGCACAGATCGGGATCACGATGCTCGGGCATGCGCCGACCTAGATCGTCGGCTGGACCGTTGGCGGCGACGGTATCCGCACGTCGAAGTGGAGTCAACGGCCACGCGAGGCGGCCTTCTGGACTATCTGGCTTGCAACCGCCGATCGGCGCGGTTGGTAATCGTCAGCGCCCACAACCTCCAGCAATTGGGGGAACTTCTCGGACCACGTGGGACGGCGATACTGCAGGAGGCTGATTGTTCGCTCCTCATCGTGAACCACCCGCATTTGTGAGATCGGGCGACTCTGAAGTTATGGGATATTGGATCTGACCCGCATGACCAGCAGGAAGGACCCGCAATGGTTACAGTTTTCTTGGTCGATGACCACGAAGTCGTTCGCCGCGGTCTTGCCGACTTGCTTGCGTCGGACCCTGAGCTCGAAGTCATCGGTGACGCGGGCTCAGTCTCCGAAGCCAAGGTCAGAATTGCCGCGTTGAAGCCCGACGTCGCCGTGCTTGACGTCCGCCTTCCCGATGGTAGCGGGATCGAATTGTGCCGCGACTTGCTCTCCGACCTCCCCGAGCTGCGGTGCTTAATGCTGACGTCTTTTACCTCCGATGAAGCGATGCTTGAAGCGATTCTCGCCGGCGCCAGCGGTTACGTCGTCAAAGACATCAGGGGCATGGAGCTGGCTACTGCGATCAAAGACGTCGGCGCAGGTAAATCGCTGCTGGACAACCGGGCGGCCGCTGCATTGATGGCAAAATTGCGCGGGTCCGCAGAGCGCCAGGATCCGCTCTCCGGATTGACCGACCGCGAACGGACGCTCCTCGGACTGCTCAGCGAAGGGTTGACCAATCGGCAGATCGCCGCCCGAATGTTTCTGGCCGAGAAAACGGTCAAGAACTACGTATCGCGGCTGCTGGCTAAGCTAGGCATGGAGCGGCGGACCCAAGCGGCCGTGTTCGCCTCGAAGTTGGGCCAACACCCGCAGACTACGGATACTGAAGCACCGCCGGGTTGGCCGACCACCTCGACATAAAGGCGGGGGTCTCCACTTTCTTAGGCGTCTGATCCAAACGGGATTAAGCTGACCAAAGGCACCTTCGCGTTGTCGCCCTGCGAAAGCTGCCAGGGGCTGAGACTGTGGTGGAGGTAGTGCGTCGGGTGAGCAGCGACGAAGGTGGCTCGGCGTTTGCCGGATTAGGCCAGCGTGGGCTGGTTGGCAGGATGCATGAGCAGCTTGATGAGTTGCTGGCAGCGCGCGACCAAATGGAACAATTGCTTCGCGTGATCGTCGAACTCGGTTCAGATCTCGATCTCGACGCGACGTTGTGCCGGATTGTTCACGCGGCCAGGCAACTGACCTCTGCCCCCTATGGCGCCGTGGCCGTGCGAGATCCCGACGGCGTGTTGCTCTCGTTCGTCCACGAGGGAATGGACGCTGACGCGGCGCGGCGAATCGGGCATCTGCCGGTCGGTAAGGGGATCCTGAGTTTGTCGCTCCTCGACACACCGGCTTTGCGGCTGGATGATCTGGCCACGCACCCGGCCGGGGTCGGGTTCCCGCAGCACCATCCTCCGATGCACGCTTTTCTTGGTGTGCCGATCACTATCCGGGGGACGGTATTCGGCAACCTCTACCTGACCCACGACGAGTCAGGTCGGCTTTTCTCTGAATCCGACGAGGTCGCCGCTCGTGCATTGGCGTTGGCGGCTGCGGTCGCCATCGATAATGCGCAACTGTTCGAGCGTGAGCGCACGTCGGTGAAGTGGATGGAAGCCAGCCGGGAAATCACCACCGCCCTGCTGTCTAGTGACGGGCCGAGGTCGCCTCCGTTGCAGCTGATCGCTGAACGCGCGTGCGCCCTGGCCGAAGCCGAGCAGGCGATTGTGCTGGTTCCGGTTGACGACGACCTGCCCAGTGACGAAGTCGACGCGCTGGTTGTCGCTGCTGCGGTGGGGCTGCATGCCTCTGAGGTCATCGGCCAACGGATTCCGGTGGACGCCTCTAGCAGCGGGGCGGTTTTCCGCTCCGGCAAGCCGCTGATCACCGAGGCGCTGAGTTACCCGATCCAGGCATTCACCGATGTTGGGCAACGCAGCGCGATTTTGATGCCATTACGGGCCCATGACGCGGTCGCCGGTGTGATCGCCGTCGCGCGCAGCGCAGATCAGTCGCCATTTGACGATAGTTACCTGGACCTGGTGAGCGATTTCGCCACCCACGCTGCGATCGCACTCATGCTCGCGTCGGGCCGAGAGCACGCGCGGCAGCTGACCATTGTGGCCGAGCGCGAGCGCATCGCGCACGACTTGCATGACCACGTGATCCAAAGGCTGTTCGCCGCGGGCATGGATCTGCAGGGCACGGTCGCCCGGGTACGCTCACCCGAGGTAACTGACCGGCTCAACCGGACGCTGGACGATCTGCAGACGATCATCGAAGAGATCCGCACCACCATCTTCCAGCTGAAATCCCCGATTGAGCCTGGTGGCGGCTTTCGGCATCGGATTCAGCGACTGGTCGCCGACCTCGCCGAGGACCGCGACATTGCCACGACCGTGCGCATGCACGGACCGACAACCGCCATTGGCGGCGAACTCGCCGAACATGCCGAAGCGGTCACTGCGGAAGCTGTGAGCAACGCCGTTCGCCACTCCGGCGCCTCGCGACTGACCGTCGAGGTGAGTGTCGGCGACATGTTGACTCTCGACATCATTGACAACGGATGCGGAATGCCCGTCGACAATCCGCGGCGCAGCGGTCTGGCTAATATGTCGTACCGCGCTGAACAAGTTGGTGGCCGCTGCGAGATCAGCAGTCCGCCTGAGGGCGGTACCCGAGTTCACTGGACCGCTCCGCTGGCCGATTTCTAACTTCAGACGAGATCCAACGCGTCGACCTCGCGCGTCCCCAATCTGTCGCCGCGCCGGTCTCGGCCATGGGGGACCAATGGCCCGAGGGTGGAGTCTAACGGCTCCTATCAAATCCTGCCGACCAGGCATAACGTCAATTTGAGACCAATCGACGTGACGTTCGAGGCGGGATGATGTGCAGTCAAGCGGTGGAATTCGCGCTCACATCTCGATTGCGAGACGGGCGCCTTATCTCGTTGCGTCGCTTAGGTGCCGACGATGCCGATGCCGTCGTGGCGCTTCACCGACACCTCACCGACCGTGATCGCTACTGCCGCTATGTCACGCTGAATCCCGTTCATCTCGACCAGCTCGTTAGCAGGCTGATCGAGCCGGGGAATGGGCAGTGTGCGCTCGGAGCGTTCGATGGAGACCGACTTATCGGTGTAGCGAATTACACGGTCTCCGACGACCCGGACAGTGCTGAAATCGCGATAGTTGTTGCGCAAAAAGATCATTCGCTTGGCGTAGGAGCTGCATTACTCAAGTATCTGGCCCGGGTCGCTCGAGCTCATGGAATTCGCCAGTTCGAGGCCGACGTCCTGGCTGACAATGACCCCATGCTCGTGGTCTTGTTCGACTTCGGTTGGCCGAGTGCGCGACTGAATCACGGATCAGTTCTTCATCTGAACATCGAGCCACCCGACGGCATTAGCGAGGCTTCAACCGCGTCTAATGAGGTTCCATAGCAAGGGGTACGAAATGTCTACGCAGAAAAAAAAATACGGGATTTTGGTTTGCGTCGATGGGTCAGCGGCTTCTGATGCTGCCGTTGCCTGGGCAAGCCGCGAGGCCGTCATGCGTCAGTTACCTATCACGCTGATGCACGCTGTGCCGCCCGTGGTCGTCGGCTGGCCAGTGGGCCGACTGTACACGGACACGCCAGAGTGGCAGAAAGAAAATGGACAGCACGTGATCGATCTGGCCCGCAAGACGGCGAGCGCCAGCCTGAGTGGTTCCGAGCCGGTGGCGATAAACACTGAGATGGTGTATTTCAGTGTTGCGCCGACACTGATTGATGCGTCGAGAGATGCTTCGATGATCGTCGCAGGCAGCCAGGGACTGGGCGCGTTAGGCCGCCTGCTGCTCGGCTCGGTCACTACGGCCCTGACGCACCATGCCCACTGCCCGGTCGCGGTCATTCACGCCGACGAAAGCGTGGCTGCTGGCTCCAATGCACCTGTACTACTTGGCATCGACGGTTCGCCTGCCTCGGAAGCCGCGACCGCACTGGCCTTTGATGAAGCCTCCCGCCGAGGGGTTGGTCTGGTGGCGCTGCACGCGTGGAGCGACGTGGGAGTGTTTCCGATGCTGGGGATGGACTGGCGGGACAGCGAGCGTGAAGGGCAGGAGATTCTCGCCGAGCGTCTCGCCGGCTGGCAAGAGCAGTACCCGGATGTGCATGTCGAGCGACTAGTCTTCTGCGATAAGCCTTCGCGGTGGCTACTTCAGGAATCCGAACGTGCCCAGCTGGTCGTGGTCGGTAGCCGTGGGCGTGGGGGCTTTGCCGGCATGCTTCTCGGATCGGTCAGTTCTGCTGTCGCTCGGTTGGCAACAGTTCCAGTGATCGTGGTTCGGGGCAACTGAAAACGCAGCCTACTTGCACTGTACGGCAGGGTCTTTGGTCCCCACGGATCGAGGCCATTTGGCAGGCGCTTACGCTGTGCCGCGTCAGCTAATCTCACCGATTATGACCTATGTGATCGGCAAGGCGTGTCTGGATGTGATGGACAAGTCGTGCGTTGAGGACTGCCCAGTCGACTGCATCTATGAGGGTGTCAGGTCGATGTACATCAATCCCGATGAGTGCGTGGACTGCGGGGCTTGCAAGTCGATTTGTCGCGTTGAGGCGATTTACTGGGAGGGTGATCTACCCGATGACCAGCAACAGTACCTCGATGACAACGCTGCCTTTTTCAGCCAGGTGCTACCAGGCCGCGGTGACCCGGTGGGTTGTCCGGGTGGCGCCGCCAATGTAGGCCCAATTGGCGTTGACACGCCCTTGATAACCGGGCTGCCCGCACTCGGCGGGTGATCAGCGCACCACGAGCACCGAGCACCCTGGGTGTGCAAAGTGGGGAGTGATTGGACCGACCATTCGGGCGACGTTGTTGGCGTCCGAACTCCCCACCACCGCGAGTTGCACAGATTCCGTTGTGCCGCTTAAATAGTCAGCACATCCATGTCTGGCGGCAGCCGGACGCACATGCACCTCGGGGTATTGAGCCACCCAGTGGCCGAGCCGATGATCCAGCTGACGGTAGGGAATTTCACCGAAACCCCGTGGCCAGACTCCCATGGCCAAAATTGACGCCTTACGGAGTTGCGCTTCAGCGAAGCCATACTCGAGAACCGCATCATTGCTGGGTGAATCGTCGACGACTACAGCGATCCATCCGGAGGGTGACTCCCCGGCCTCGCGATTGCTGCGGATCACTGCGACCGGGCAATGGGCATTTTGCGCGACACTCTCCACGGTCGAGCCAAGAACCTTGCGGGCGACTTGCCCGATCCCAACAGATCCTATGCAAACCAACGCCGCGTGGCGTGATTCGTCCACCAAGACACTCTTAGGTGATCCATGGACCAGAGCGGCTTCAACGTCGACCTCTGCGCCCACGGCATGCAGGGCGGCCGAGGCGGCGCGCAGGACGGTCTCGCCGTACTCGACATCCAGACTCTCGTCGCACGCGGGTTCACCGGGCCGTGGTTCGGGGATCGCATGGATGAGACGAAGCGGGATGTTGCGGCTGACGGCCTCGGAGACCGCCCACTTGGCCGCATTCACCGCTGCATCTGAACCGTCGATACCCACGACGACCCGTTCTTGCGTTTGTTCCATCTACGTTCTCCCGGTCGAAAGGTACGGGCATTGGAGCGGCCCTGGCTCATCACTTGCGACGCTATTGGGTAATTGCGAGGTTTCGGCAGGGCCGTTTGGCCTTTATCTCGCGGTTCAAGGTGCGCCGGCTTGCCGTTTGGATCACCCGGCATAACGGGGCCTTTCAGCTATCCGCCGTGGGACTTTCGGCTCCGGACTGACGGCGGCGGGACTTCTAGAGTTGGTAGCTATACGGACTGGATTCCGTTGCCAAACGGGGTCAAGCGGATTGGAGTGGTTGTTATGAGCTATAACGCGGGATTCCTTATGGCTGTCGTGGTTGCGGTGATGTTGCTATTGCTGATCGCCTCGATTCGGGTGGTACAGCAGTATCAGCGCGGTGTGCATTTCCGCCTCGGCAAGGTCATCGGGGTTCGTGAACCCGGTCTGCGGTTGATCATCCCCGTCATCGATCGCCTGTGGCGGGTTTCGATGCGGATTGTGACCATGCCTATTCAGTCGCAGGGCATCATCACCCGCGACAACGTCAGTGTCGATATCGCCGCGGTCGCTTACTTCCGCGTCATCGACGCGCAGAAATCGGTTGTCGTGATTGAAAACGTCGGTGCAGCAATAGATCAGATCGCACAAACTACGCTGCGCAATGTCGTTGGGCAACATTCTCTCGATGAGGTTCTCGCTCAGACCGAGAAGATCAACGCGAGCATCCGCCAGATCCTCGACACCACCACTGTGGAGTGGGGGGTGGAAGTAACCCTGGTCGAACTCAAGGACATCCAGCTTCCGGACAGCATGAAACGCGCCATGGCCCGTGAGGCCGAAGCCGAGCGTGAGAAGCGAGCGAAAATCATTGCCGCTGAGGGCGAAGCGCGCGCCGCCGCGGCGCTCGGCGACGCTTCCGACACCATGATGCAGCACCCTTTAGCGTTGCAGTTGCGAAATCTACAAACCCTGGCCGAACTGGGGGTGGAAAAGAACACCACGGTTGTGTTCCCCGCCCCGATGATGAGCGCGATCGGAGAGCTAACCGGCTTCCTGAATCGCGAACGGAAGGCCTCGAGTTCCAGCCAGCCTAATGGGCTATCCGATGAGGTACTCGCCCATGCCGCGAAGTTGGGCTAAAGGCTGCAATCCTGCCCGCGGTTTGACGAATGGCCACTGGTCGAGGGACTAATTCCTCCTTACCCTGCGATGGGTTCAACGATTAGCATCGTCGATATCACGGCGTTTAAATTAAGTGGGTCGAGCTAAAGGTGGACACGAAATGACAAGGCATACAACAAAACTAGGTGTTATGGTCGGAGTCGACGGGTCGCCATCGTCTCGGAAGGCTGTTAAGTGGGCTGCGCAGGAGGCAGCGATGCGCAATGTGCCGCTCACCGTCGTCCACGTAGTCGTCACGCCGTCCTGGGGTCCGGCACCATGGCTCTTGTCTAATGCCCCCCTTCCGGTTCCCGCAGAGGAAGATCCGGCACTGGAAAACTCGGGCCGCAAGATCCTCACGGACGCAGTCAAAGTCGCCGAAGCGAGTTGCCGCGAAAATGGCCGTCCTGAAATCAACAGTGAGCTTTTCTTTTCGGTGCCCGTGCCCACACTTGTCGACTTGTCCAAACAGGCGCAAATGGTCGTTGTGGGACGCCGCGGGCAGCACCGTCTGCGCGGGGTCTCGCTCGGTTCGGTCAGCACGGGGATGATTCACCATGCGCATTGCCCGGTCGCGGTGGTCGGCGGCACTGCACCGACGGGATCGAAGAAGTCCAGGCGGCCTGTAGTTGTCGGTGTCGACGGTTCGCCGGCATCGGAATTGGCGACCGCGATCGCGTTCGACGAGGCATCGTGGCGTGGTGTGGACTTGGTCGCCATGCACGCGTGGAGAGACCCGGATCTATCACACGGGTTGAGCATGGAATGGTCGGCGCAGCAATCGCTCGCGGTTAGAAACCTGGCTGAGCGGCTGGCCGGCTGGCGGGAACGCTATCCGGACGTCACTGTCCATCCCCGCGTCGTGTGGGACGACCCGGCCGGTCATCTCCTTGATGAGGCCAAGTCAGCTCAACTGATTGTCGTTGGGAGCCATGGCCGCGGCGGATTCGCAGGGATGGTCCTGGGATCAGTCAGTACGGCGGTCGCACATGCCGCCCGCATTCCCGTGATCGTGGCCCAACAGCGCTAACAGATAGGCGAGACAGTCAGGTCAGGCAACGGATTCGAGCGCCACGGCGAGGGGAATCGACGATGAGTAACAAAGAGGCAGTCTTCCTGCCCGCGTTTGGGTATGACGAAACAAACGACCCGACGGTGTTCGGCAGGTTCGATCCGGGCACCAGCGTCCTACCGGCGGGATTTCAGGCCGCACCACAGTTTTGCCCGATCCCCGTCGAGATCGTGCTCGAGAAAGACACTGCCGTCACACTTCGTGACGGAACGACGATCTACGTTGACATATTTCGCCCGGTCGGGATCGAACAGGTTCCCGTCATCGTCGCCTGGAGCCCGTACGGCAAGAGCGGCGGGACGCTTCCGCGAAACTGGAACATGTTCAACGTTCTTGGGATCGACCAGAGCGAGCTCTCGGGATTGGGAAAGTTCGAGGGTCCCGATCCTGCGTTCTGGTGCGCGAACGGTTATGCCATTTGCAACCCGGATGCACGTGGGGTCTACAACTCCGATGGTGACAGCATCTTCCCCGGACAGCAAGACGGCCGAGACTGTCACGATCTCATCGAATGGCTCGCCGCCCGAGGCTGGTGCACCGGCAAGGTCGCCATGAGCGGAAACTCTTACCTCGCCATTTCGCAGTGGTTCGCCGCGGCCGAAAAACCACCGCACTTGACAGCAATTGCTCCATGGGAGGGCATGAGCGACATTTATCGCGACCTCGTCATGCGCGGGGGAATGCCTGATTTGGCCTTCCCCGCCATGTGGGCAAACTCCTATGTGGGCAAGAACAAGCGAGAGGATCTCGTCGCCGAAGCCAAGCGATACCCACTCATCAACGACCTTTGGAAATCGAAGATCGCGGGCCTCGCTCAAATCAACGTGCCGGCCTACATCGTCGCAAGCTACTCGAACTTGATTCACACACCGGGGACGTTCCGGGGATGGCGAGAGATCAGCTCGCAAGAGAAGTGGCTGCGCATCCACCGCACCATGGAATGGCCCGACTTCAACGAAGAAACGCACAAACGCGACCTACTTCGTTTCCTCGACCACTACCTCAAGGGACAAGACAACGGATGGGAGAAAACCCCCCGCGTCCGCTACGCCCTACTCGACCTCAACGGCAACGACCGCGTCGACATCCCCGCGACTGAATTTCCCCCAGGCGATACCGGTTACGTCAAGTATTACCTCGACGGCGAATCGCAGGCGCTGACCTTGGAGGCACCCGCAGGCGCCGTGCCGACGAGTTACGACGCGGAGTCGAACCGAGAAGGGGTTTCCTTCGTCGCCCGTTTCGAAAACGAAACGGAACTCGTCGGCTATCCGAAGGTGCGGCTATGGGTCGAAGCAGAGGGCTGGGACGACCTTGACTTGTTCGTTTTCGTCCAGAAGCTTGATGCTGAAGGGCGACACCTCGAGCAATTCAACGTTCCCAACCACGCGGAAATTCTGCAGCGCCTGACCCAAGATGGTGCCGCGATCCTGAAATACAAGGGTTCCAACGGACGGCTGCGCGTTTCCATGCGACGGCTCGACGAAGCGACCTCAACGGACGCCGTGCCCGCTCACAGCTTCGACCGTGTTGAAAAGCTCAAGCCCGGCGAGATTGTCCCCGTCGAAATAGACATGTTCCCAATCGGCTTGGCATTCCACGCCGGTGAGCAATTGCGGCTCGTCATCACCGGCTACAACCTGTTGGGCGGCGTGATGCCGAACCTTTCGACCGGTTCCGCTACGCCCCAGAACCTCGCAACAGTGGTCCCCGACAACCATGGCAGACACATCATCCATACCGGTGGGTCCCGGGCGTCATACCTGCAACTCCCCGTGAAGGCGACCTCGTCGTTCGGTCAGAACAATGGCTGATGCGGCGCCGGCCGACGCGGGCCTGCAACTGCCTACGCCGGCAAGCGGTCTCGACGATCCGCTGTTCGCTGTGTTCAAGCGGCGAAAGACCATCCGCGACATCAGCCCGAATCCCGTTTCGATGCAGCAGCTTTCCAACCTGCTTTGGTCGGCGTTCGGGATAAATCGCGAGGTGGGGCCGTTCGGAGCGCCGGGTCGGACGGCCAGTTCGGCCAGCATCGAAAGAGATCGTGGTGCGGAGGGTGGTCGCGATGGCGCCGGCAGGCATCCTCCCGTGGCCGCCCGTGCTGATCAACGTGTCACCGGCTGACAGCAAAACTATCGTCGCTAGTTCCGGCCTATCAACGACGCTGTTCGCCGCCGCACCATGGTGGCCTGGTTAGCGCAGCACATGCGCTGGTCCGCCCGCGCGAAATTCGCCAATTGCAGGACATCGTCGACGAGTCCCCGGATGAGAAGGCCGGATCGCCGACGGCGTCGAGCCCTCGGAAGTATTCGTCGGATTCTTCAAGATGAACCTCGACCTGCGACCGCGACTCCACGAAATCGCTTGTCCCACAATGTTCATCCAAGGCGACCGCGATGTAGCCGTGAAGGCCCGACACACTTCCGACGCGGCCCGTCGCATTCCTAACGCCAGGCTGGAGATTGCTCCCGGTAACGGTCACTGGTCCAACCGGCAGTCACCCGAGCTCGTGAACCGCCTGATCGTCGACTTCCTCGCTAATCAGCCTCCACCCAAGAATCCCTGATCCAACCGATATTGACAATTGTTCGGTGGAGTAGGGATTAGCCGCTGTGGGAGTTTACGGCCAATCGGTCAGCCGAAGCGGCCGGAAATGTAATCCTCAGTTGACTTTTGGTCGGGCTTGGAGAAGATCTTCTCGGTGTCGTTGATTTCGATCAACCGTCCGGGCTTGCCAGTGGCCTCCAGGTTAAAGAATGCGGTCTGATCGCTAACGCGGGCGGCCTGCTGCATGTTGTGGGTAACGATGACGATGGTGTAGTCCTGCTTAAGCTGAGCGATGAGTTCCTCGATCGCGAGCGTCGAGACTGGGTCAAGCGCGGAACAGGGTTCATCCATCAGTAATACGCTGGGAGAGACGGCGATCGCCCGTGCGATGCACAGCCGCTGCTGCTGTCCACCTGATAAGCCACCGCCTGGCCTGTCCAGCCGATCTTTTACCTCGTTCCAAAGGCTCGCCCCCCGCAACGACCGTTCGGCGAGCTCATCGAGGTCTTTCTTATGGTGCTTGCCTTGCAATTTCAATCCGGCGGTGACGTTGTCGCGAATGGACATGGTGGGAAAGGGGTTTGGTCGCTGGAACACCATCCCGACGATGCGGCGCACTCCTACGGCGCTACTGCGCGTGCCGTAGATGTCCCAGCCGTCGAGCAACAACGATCCTTCCACCCGGGCCCCGGGGATGGTCTCGTGCATCCGGTTGATGGCGCGCAAAACGGTGGACTTGCCGCACCCGGATGGTCCGATCAGCGCGGTGACACTTCGTGGATTGACCGTCATGTTGAGGTTGGCCACGGCCTGAAAGGAGCCGTAGTAAATGTTGAGGTCCCGGGCCTCCACCCGTTTGGCACCGCGGCGCTGCGGATGGACGCTGTCGGTCGCCGGCTCCGTCGCCGGGGATGCCGGTTCGGCTGCGCGCGTGCGGTTCTCGACCGCGCCATCCGTTGTCACGTTGGTGTCCGGTGTCACGCGATCCTCCTGTGATGTCGTCCGCGCTTGAGACCAGGCCTGCGGTGCGTTGTCGTCTTCATGCTCGAGGTTCGGTCGAATGTCCGCGACCGACGCTGGTCCGGCTCGCGATCCAACGGGCTGCCACGGTGAATAGCAGCACCAAGGCCACCAATGTTAGCGCTCCGGCCCAGGCACGGGCTTGGGCGGCTTTGTACCCGGTTATGGCATTGCCGAAGATCTGCAGTGACAGTGTCGACATGCGTTTGGTTGGGTTGAGTTCGATGAACAGGTCGTTGCCGAGCGCGGTGAGCAGCAGCGGCGCTGTTTCTCCCATGGCACGCGCAAACGCCAGCATAATACCGGTGATGATGCCTGAGCTGGCGGTGGGAAGAACGATCGTCATAATGGTGCGTGCCTTGGAAGCGCCCAGCGCGAACGAGGCTTCACGCAGTTCGCGCGGCACGAGTCGCAGCATCTCCTCGGTCGAGCGGATCACCAGCGGCAGCATGACGAGTCCGAGGGCTATCCCCCCGGCGATACCGGAAAACCCGAAGAACACCACCCATACCGCGTACACCAGTGCGCCGGTGACGATCGTTGGCACTCCGACCAGGATGTCGGTGAGAAAGCGTGTCACCCGGGCCAATTGGCCGCCGTATTCGACGAGGTAGATTGCCGCTGCAATACCAAGCGGCATCGACAGCAGCGTGGCGATGCCGGTGACAATGAGGCTTCCGATGATGCCGTTCAGGAAACCGCCACCCGGCTCGCTGGGGTTGCCGGGCGGCGTCTGGGTGAGGAACTCGGGGCCCAGGTACTTCAGCCCTTGTCCAGCGACGTAGACGAGCACCCATACCAGCACGGCGACGGTGGCGACCATGACCATGAGCAGCACGGCGTGCATAAACAGGTTGGTGACTTGGCGACGATGCTCTCCGGGGAACTCGTCGACCTCCGACAGTTCCTTGAGTGGATCTTCGTCGATTGTCGTGCTCATGCGATGTGCTCCGAAACCCGCCCGACGATGCGCTTGCCGACGATGTTGACGAGCAAAGACAACAACAGCAGCCCGAAGGCGACCACGAATAGTGAATCCAGATGGAAAGGCTGGTTGGCTTCGGTGAACTCATTGGCGATGACGCTCGGCATGGTGGAACCTGAGCGCATAATCCCGTGCGGGATGGTCAATACGTTGTTGCCGATCAGCATGGTCACAGCGATTGTCTCGCCGAATGCGCGGCCCAGACCCAGGATTGCCGCGCCCACGATCCCCGAACGCGACCGCGGCAACACCGCGATGCGAAGCATCTCCCATTTGGTCGCGCCGACCGCGAGCGCGGCTTCTTTCTCGGCAGCCGGCGCGGTGTCGAAGACTTCGCGACAAATGGCGGTGACGATAGGCAACACCATGATCGCGAGGACCACACCGGCAGCGAACACGGAATATCCGAAGAAGGGGCCCTGGAACAACCAGCCGATCACCGGGATGCGCGACACCGACGTCAATCCGCGACCAATCGGCCCCAGCGCAGGGATTAGCGCGAATACCCCCCAAAAGCCGTAGACCACGCTTGGGATCGCCGCGAGCAGGTCGACCAACGATGACAATGGTCGGCGAAGCACCGCTGGCGACAGATTGGTGATGTAGAGGGCCACCGCGATCGCGACCGGCACAGCGATCGCGATCGCGACCAGCGAAGTCACCACGGTCCCGTAGATGAACTGCAGGATCCCGTAAGGATTCGGATTGGACGAGCCGGCGACTGCCTCCGACGGCGCCCAACGAGCGTGAAAAAAGCTCAGCGGTCCGTAATGCGTCAGCGCCGGCCACGCCCTTATCAGCAGGAACACGGCCGTGGCTATTAAAACCGCGATCACAGTCAGCGCCGCGGCGGCCATCAGGCGCGCGAACAGCCCATCACCGAACCGGGCGTCCGATGATCCCTCCGAGGTGTCGGGTGGTGCTAGGAGTTCGGCGGTCAAAATCTCGCCTCTGCGGCATCGCGGATCATTTTGCGATTGGTCCGCCGTTGAGGGTCATCTTTTGAACCATGCCCATTGCTAAACCCTGCAGTTCTTTGCCCAGCGGAGCGTAATTGACGCTGGCAGCATCGTCCTGGCCGGTAGAAAGGGTCCAGGAGAAAAAGTTGACCAGCGCCTTTGCCTTCGCCGGGTCGGTCTGGTTCTGATACAACAGCGCGTAGGTCGTGCCGGTGATCGGGAACGCGTTGGGATCGGGCCCGTCGGTCAAGCTTTGACGTAGGTCCGGGGGATAGGTGATGCCCTGGGTGCCCGCGGTGATGGTCGCAACGCACGCCTGGATGAAGTTGCCCGCTTTGTTCTTCACGAGGCCGTAATTGAGGTTCTGCGCCAACGCGTAAGCCAACTCGACGTAGCCGATGCTTCCGTCGGTCTGGTTGATCACCCCGGAGACGCCCTCATTACCCTTACCGCCGATGCCCACCGGCCACGCGATGTCCTTGCCGAAGCTTCGGTCGGGGCCGCCAAGGGCTTGCACCCAGGTCGGGCTTTCCTTGGTCAGAAAGTCCGTCCACACCGCGGTTGTGCCGGAGCCGTCCGAGCGATGGGCCACCGCGATCGGTTGGTCGGGCAGGGTCGTGCCGGGGTTCAGCGCGACCAGGGCCGAATCGTTCCATTTGGTGATCTTGCCGGCGAAGATCTTGCCCAGCGTGTCACCGTCGAACTTCAGGCCGGCTTGGACGCCCTTGACATTGTAGGTCGGTACGACGGCGCCCAATGTCAAGGGGATGTGCAGGATGGGGCCGAATTTCGCGGCCGTCAGCTCGCTGTCCTTCATCGGGGTATCTGATGCGCCGAAGTCGACCGTGCCCGCGATGACCTGCTGCACACCGCCGCCCGAGCCGATCGGCTGATAGGCGACCTGGACCCCATCGGTCTGCGAGTAATTCTTGGTCCAGACCGACATGACCGGCGCCACGAACGTAGACCCGGCGCCCGACAAACTCGTCGCACCGCCGTCGATCTTTGCGATCGTCCTTGGATAGCCCGGCTTGCCGGCCGCCTGCTGGCCGCAAATCTGGCCCGCTAGGGCTTGCTGGGTGCTGCTGGCGGTCCCACCGCTACTGGTGCTTCCACACCCGGTCAGCCAACTTGCGGCGGCAATGGCGACCGCTGCGGTGACCGTTAACCTGGGGAACATCAACCCCTCCTGATCCCGCGATGCCCGCGCATCGTCGTGCTCATCGAAGACCGTCGAGATGAACAAGCGTCGGATCAGGCCTGACATACAGATGAACGCATCAACCCCGCCGCAGGCCAACGGCGCTGATCATGTCGATAATAGAGACTTTTGACAGCTGTTCCCCCGGGCCCTTGGCACTGGGTAGGGTGCCGTCAATATCTGAGGATTGCGTCATTAACCAAAGCAGGGTGAGGTGTTCATGAGTGCGGTGGCAACGTTTCCCAGCCGCGGAGTGGCGTCGCGCCCAGCGCGCAGCCGGGTAGCCGATCTGGCGGTTTTCGTTGGCGCAGCGGTGATCTTGTGGCTGGTGGTGCGCGTCGGCGGTGGGATGGCCACACCATGGATGGCGGTAGGCGCACCATCGGCGGTGTCCACTGATCCTTCCCAGTTGCCTTATTACGCGGCGCGATCGCTGCTGCGCATGTTCGCCGCGCTGGGCTTGTCGCTGGTGTTCACATTTTTCTATGCAACCGCGGCGGCGCGCTCACGCCGCGCCGAGAGGGTGCTGATTCCGCTGCTGGACATCTTGCAGTCGGTGCCCGTGTTGGGGTTCCTGGCAATCACCATTACTGGGTTCATTGCGTTGTTTCCCGGCTCAATGCTCGGCTTGGAATGTGCCTCGATATTTGCGATTTTCACCTCGCAGGCATGGAACATGACCTTTGCGTTGTACCAGTCGCTCATCGCCCAGCCGCACAATCTGGATGAGGCGTCACGACTGCTGCGGCTGTCGCGTTGGCAGCGTTTTTGGCGGGTCGACCTACCTACCGGAATGATCCCGTTGGTCTGGAACGGCATGATGAGCTTCGGTGGCGGCTGGTTTTTCCTTACTGTGTCGGAAGCGTTGAGCGTCAACAACCATAAGTTCGCACTGCCCGGGATCGGCGCCTATGTCGCCGCGGCCAGCGATGAGGGCAATCTGACCAAGGTGCTGTTGGCAATCGCGGTGATGATCGTGGTGATCCTCAGCGTCAACGCATTGTTCTGGCGGCCGCTGACCGCGTGGGCCGAACGCTTCCGCATCGAAGAATCCGAATCCGTTGAGGCGCCGCGCAGTATGACGCTGGAGGTTCTACGGCGCTCCCGCATCCCCGGCCTTATCGGTGCTCCGCTGGGCCGGCTGATCGATCCGATCGACCGGGCGACGGCCGTTCTCGGGGTGACCAGCCAGCCGCTGAAGACTTCGGCGGTGCGCCGCCGCGTCGGCGACGTGGTATTCACCCTCGCGGTGACATTGGCGTTGGGTTATGGCGCCATCCGGGTGATCGCCTTCATCGCGCACGGCGTCGGCTTCGGCGAAGTCGGCCATGCGGCGCTGCTGGGCTTAGCTACCTTTTCCCGAGTCGTAGTGGTAGTTGTGGTCTCGACGTTGATCTGGGTGCCCATCGGAGTGTGGATCGGCTTGAATCCCAGGGTCTGTCGGCTGGCTCAGCCGGTGGTGCAGGTGCTGGCGTCGTTTCCCGCCAACTTCTTGTTTCCGCTATTTACCGCTTTGCTGTTGGCGACCGGGATCAGCCTGAACTTCGGCGGGATCCTGCTGATGGCGCTTGGCACGCAGTGGTACATCCTGTTCAACGTCATTGCCGGTGCCAGTGCGATCCCCAACGAGTTGCGCGAGGCGGCCGCCAGCTTTCGGCTGCCCACGAGGCTTCGATGGCGCACGCTGATTCTTCCGGGCATCTTCGGTAGCTACGTCACCGGCGGCATCACCGCTGCCGGCGGGGCGTGGAACGCCTCGATCGTCGCCGAAGTCGTCCGATACCACAACACCACGTTGGCCGCGGACGGGCTGGGCGCATACATCACGCAGGCCACCGCAGTCGGCGATTCCCCGCGGCTCCTGGTGGGCGTCATCATCATGAGCTTCTACGTAGTAGCAACGAACGTGGTGTTGTGGCAACGCCTTTACGCCCTATCTGAGCGGCGCTTTTCCCTGTCCTGATCGATCACCCCTCACGGAGGTTCGCATGACCGACGACGTGCTCATCGAGCTTGACCACGTGACCAAGAGCTTCACCAAGCCCGACGGCGGTCAGCTGCTGGTCCTCGATGACATCAACCTCGACATCCGCTCCGGAGAAATCGTTGCGCTGCTCGGACGCTCTGGTTGCGGCAAATCAACGCTGTTGCGCATCATCGCCGGACTGATCGCACCAACCACAGGCAAGGCGCTCTACCGCAACACGGAACTGGTCGGCGCGAACGCGGGCGCCGCCATGGTCTTTCAGAACTTCGCGCTGATGCCGTGGCTGACCGTGCAGAAGAATGTGGAACTAGGCCTGCAAGCTCACCGAATTGCCCCCACAGAACGGCGTAAACGAGCATTAGAAGCCATCAACCTCATCGGACTGGACGGTTTCCAATCCGCCTACCCCAAAGAACTTTCCGGCGGGATGCGCCAACGCGTCGGATTCGCGCGGGCGCTCGTGCTTCAACCTGACCTGTTGCTGATGGACGAGCCCTTCTCGGCGCTTGACGTGCTCACCGCCGAGAACCTGCGCAACGAACTGATGACTCTCTGGACCCGGCAAGACTTTCCCACCCAAGCCATCTGTCTGGTCACCCACAACATCGAAGAAGCCGTCTTGCTGGCTGACCGGGTCGTCGTGCTTGGCACCAAGCCCGGCCGCATCCTGGCCGAATTTCCCATCGAGCTGCAACGGCCCCGCGGCCGCCGTTCGCCCTCGTTTGAAGCCTTGGTGGATAAGCTCTACGAGTTGCTCACCGGTACCGGACCGACTGCCACTGCGGTCGAATTCGCCACCCCAACCAGTCACCCTTTGCCCCACGCAACGGTCGGAGGGCTGGCCGGCCTGGTGGAAATCGTCCACGGAAAAGGCGGGTGCGTCGACATCCCCGATATCGCCGCGGACCTCAGCATCGATGCCAAAGAGCTGTTGCCACTGATCGACGCCGCGGCCCTGCTGGACTTCGTGCGCGTCAGCGACGGTGACCTCGAACTTACAGCGATCGGAAAGGATTTCACCACCGCCGACATCCAGAGGGCCAAGCAAATATTCGCTCAACAAGCGCGCACCCGCGCCCCGCTGGTGCGCACAATATGCAGTGCTCTGAACGACTGCCCGGACGGCACGCTGCGGACTGGCTTCTTCCTCGACATTCTGCAACAGGGGTTCAGCGCCCAAGACGCGCAGCGGCAGCTGGACGTCGCCATCGGGTGGGGGCGATACGCCGAATTGTTCGATTACAACAGCCAAACCGACCAGATTGCCGCTGAAACACACGCCGAAATCGCCGTGCCCGTGCCGGCCGACGGCACCCGTTAACTTTCCACGTCGGGCCTCGGGTCGGATGGGAAGCAGCGGCGCCCGCTACTAATGGTCGCCGGGGCCCAGCTTCGTTGGTGGTCTGCGGCTCGGCGCGAGCGCGCTCCCGGATCGCGCTCCCAGCAGGCAAGCGGGGTCTGAGGGCCATGCGGTTCGGGACTAAAGGCTCATGACCGACGCCCGTGAGGTCGATAACGTTTTTGGTGACCGACCAACAAGGGAGTGCAAGATGTCCACCACCGTCAAGCGTTATGGCGTCGTCGTCGGAGTGGATGGATCGCCGGCGTCGAATTTCGCCGTCTGCTGGGCCGCGCGTGATGCGGCGATGCGAAATGTCCCTCTGACGCTGGTGCACATGTTCAGCACATACGTGCCGACGTTGCCGCAGATACCGATGCCGAGCGGGGTTGGGGTATGGCAGGCCGACGACGGCCGGAGGGTTCTTGAGGAGGCGGTGAAGATCGCCCAGGACGCTACGAAGACTCAGGGCAACATTCATGTGACGAGCGAACTGAAGCCTTCGGCGCCCGTGCCGACGCTGGTCGAAATGTCTAAAGAGGCGGAAATCGTCGTCGTAGGAAGCAATGGGCGCGGAGCCTTGGCGCGGGTGGTGCTTGGTTCGGTCAGTTCCGGCGTGGTGAGGCGGGCGACCTGCCCTGTGGCGGTTATCCGTGACGAGGATCCGTTGATGCCTGACCCGCTGCACGCTCCCGTCCTCGTGGGAATCGATGGATCACCAGCCTCGGAGCTGGCAACGGCAATAGCATTTGACGAGGCGTCTCGGCGTGGTGTCGAGTTGAAGGCCTTGCACACATGGAGCGACGATGTAGTCGAATTGCCCGGGCTGGATTGGTTGACCGTAAAGGCTGAAGCCGAGCGCAACTTGGCCGAAAGTCTAGCTGGCTGGCAAGAACGCTACCCCGATGTGACGGTGCACCGTATTGTTGTTTGTGATCGACCGGCCCGACAGCTGATCGAACAGTCGGAGTCGGCCCAGCTTGTCGTTGTGGGCAGCCACGGTCGAGGTGGCGTCACTGGCGCGCTGCTGGGTTCGGTTAGTAACGCAGTCGTTCATGCGGTTCGCATGCCGGTGATCGTGGCGCGGCCGTCCTAAAGGCAGCGGGCGAACTCACCGTGGCGAATTTAGAGTCACCGGCGACTCGGCCATGACCGACAGCCTTGCCCAGTCAGGCGAGACAACGTCAGCCCCCTACATCGACATGCATGAAACCCACACGGGTGTAGTCATCCTCGCCGGTGACCGGGCGTTCAAAGCGAAGAAACCGGTCTTGACCGACTTCCTCGATTTCCGCACACCAGAGCAGCGCGAACGCGCGTGTGCTCGCGAAGTCGAGCTCAACCGCCGACTGTCTCCAGAGAGTTATCTCGGGGTTGCGCATCTCACCGACCCCAGCGGAGGTCCTGCAGAACCAATCGTGGTCATGCGACGGTACCGCGACGACGACCGTTTGGCGTCCATAGTGACAGGTGACCGGCCTGAACAGTCGGTTCTGAGCATCCTGGACCAGATCGCTGGCGTGCTGGCTCGCTTTCATGAAAACGCCGAGCGGAGTCGGATAATCAGTGCCCAGGGTAAGCCGGATGCGATCGAACGACGTTGGCACGACAACTTGTCGGAGCTGAAGCGGTACGCGGCAACGGCGAATTCGGGACTCTCGGAGTGGTCTCTATCGCGCATTCAGCATCTTGCCACCGAATTCATCTCGGGGCGAGCTGCTTTACTTACGAACCGCGTAGAAGAAGGGTGCATCCTCGACGGCCACGGCGATCTGCTCGCTGACGATATCTTTTGTCCGGACGGCAAACTGGCCGTGCTCGACTGCATGGAGTTCGACGACGAGCTTCGTTTCGTCGACCGTATCGATGATGCCGCCTTCCTCGCGATGGACCTAGAGTTTCTGGGCCGCAAAGATCTTGGTGACCATTTCCTCGAACGGTATGTCGCACATTCGGTGGACACGGCACCGCAGTCTCTGCGCGACTTCTACATCGCGTATCGCGCGGTCGTAAGAGCCAAGGTCGATTGTGTCCGATTATCACAGGGCAAGTCGGAGGCTAGAGCGGATGCCGCCGCGCACTTGGACATTGCGCTGCAACACCTAAACAACGGGGCGGTGCGGCTGGCGCTGATCGGTGGCAACCCAGGTACCGGAAAGTCCAGCCTGGCGCACGCACTTGCTGAAGATGTTGGAGCGCAAGTTATCTCGACCGACGATGTGCGTCGGGAACTACGAGAATCAGGCGCTATCACCGGAGGCCCAGGTGTTTTGGACGCAGGACTGTACACCGCGGACAACGTCGCCACAGTTTACGAGGAAGCCCTACGGCGGGCGCATACGATTTTGGGCACTGGACGATCAGTGATCCTTGACGCAACGTGGCGTGATCCGAAAATGCGTGCAAACGCAGGCATTCTTGCCGCGAAGACGCATTCGGCGCTGGTTGAACTCATGTGCGTAGCCGAGGCTGATGTAGCGGCAAACAGGATAACAGCGCGGCCGCCGGGAAATTCGGACGTGACCCCCGAGATCGCTGAGGAGATGTCAGCTCAAAACAACTGCTGGGAAACCGCTTACCGGGTGGACACCTCCCGCAGGCTCGGATACTCGTTGCCGCGCGCTCACGATTTCTGGTTCGAGGCTACGCACAATTAGGGTCGGCCTCGTCGGCGTCACGCAGATGTGAATTTTGGTCGAAGGTTGGGGTTGTCGCAGCACGCTTTTGGTGATCAGGGACCAAGGACTCTGCCGCGGCCCGGGGCAACTAATGCACTGTCAGTGGTGAATGAGCACGCGAAGGGAGAACATGGTGATGTCCATGACAAACGTGGCGACGGATGTGTTGAGGCGCGCGGTGGCCTTGGCATGCCGGGCCCCTTCGTACCACAACAGCCAGCCCTGGCGTTGGGTCGCCGACCGCGACGGATTGCACCTTTTCTTGGATCGGAGTCGGCTAGTGCAGACTGACCCCGACGAGCGCCAAGCACTCATCAGCTGTGGAGCGGTCCTCGATCACTTGCGTGTCGCGACAGCGGCGGCCGGCTGGAGAGCGCACATCGATCGCTTTCCCGACGCCAACAACAGCGAGCAACTCGCCTCGATCGCCTTTACCGAAATACCCGTAGTAACCGACGAAAGTCAACGCCGCGCCGAGGCTATCGTCACGCGCCGCACCGACCGGCTGGCCTTCGGGCCGGTCACGGACTGGTCCGGCTTCGAAAGCGTGCTGCGGAGCCGGCTCGACGACACGCTGGCGCTAGTGGATGTGGTCAGCGACGCCGACCGCCACCGACTTGTGCAAGCCACCGATTTAACCAACGCATTGCGGTTCTACGACACCGAATACTTCAGAGCACTGCTGCGGTGGACGGCCCCGTTCGAGGCGAGCGAGGGCATTCCGTATGACTCGCTGGTATCGGCCGCGGAGGGGGACCGTGTCGACGTGGGGCGTACGTTCCCGGTGACCCATCACCCTGAGCGACGTGATGAGGTGCCGAACGATTTCTCCACGATCCTGGTCATCTCCGCGCATGACGACACCCGGCGGGACAAACTCGGCTGCGGGGAAACGCTTTCGACGGTGTTGCTCGAAGCCACCGTGGCCGGACTGGCCACGTGCACCCTGACTCACTTAACGGAGTTGTCGACTAGCCGGCATCTCGTCGAAGACGTGACCGGACGGCCACTGCCCCAGGTGCTGGTCCGCGTCGGCTGCGCGCCTGAAGGGGAACATTTACCGCCGCCAACCCCGCGCCGCCCGCCAGCCGATGTGTTGACAGTCCAGCTATAGTTCGACCCTGGTGGCATGGACAACGTTGCAGGGCAGATGAACTCGCGCACCATCGATAAGGGGGAGGATGGTCGCCATCCGTTCGGCGCTGAGGCGCATTTGTTCGGCCTGTCCGGCTGGCATCCGCCGCAGAACCGAGTCCGGGAGCTTACCGAAGCTGCCCGAGAAACCCGCGGCGTTGCCGACAAATGTTGTAGGCCCGAGGAAGTCGATGCGCCAGCCGGCATTTGCCAGCGTGCCTTTGATGTCGGCCTCCGTCACAGCCTCCATCGGCGCGGTGACGCCGTTGATGTTGGCGTCCGAGAAGCAGTAGATGAACCAGCGTGCTCCAGGCTTAGTCGCGCGGTGGACCGCAACTGCATAGGCGCGTCTGTCGTGGTCGTTGAGGCAATGGTAGAGCGCGCTGTCTACGACCGTGTCGAAGCGCCCGTCAAAACCGGTCAGTTCTGTGGCGTCGGCGACATCGAAATGTACTTCAGCACCTGCACCAGCATCAGCGGCACGGGTACGCGCCTGCTGGATCGCTGCCGGCGAGCTGTCGAAGCCCGTCACCCGGTAGCCACGACTGGCCAAATAGATTGCGTTGTCGCCAAGGCCGCAACCAGCGTCAAGCACCTGTCCGCTGATCGCGCCGAGCGCTTCGAGTTCCATGAGGCGAGGCTGGGCATGCCGGATGTCCCACGGGATGGCGTCTGGGGCGGGTGCGCCAGGGAATGCGGATTCTCCGCGGTAGAGGCGGTCGTAGGATTCGCGGTCGTGCCTGACGGCTTCCGATTCGGGACGGCTCACACTATTACGGTACGGCCCGCTACCAACGCCCGCCGTTGCGCCCAAGGCAATGCGTCACCGAGGAAAGGACAATTTGATGATCGAAGAACTGCCGGACATGCCGCAGGGAGTGCAAGGGATTCGCGTGTCGGGCCGGCTGCGAGGTGACGAGCTGCGCAAGTTCAAGCCCGCCATCGATGAGCTGCTGAATACCAGCGAGATCAGGATCGTGGAGGTCATCGCATCCGACTATGAGGGCTTTGGGCCTGGCGGGTTCGTCGAAGACATAAAGATCGGCCTCGGTAGTGTCTTGCCGCACCACTCGGCGTTCAGACGAATCGCGATAGTCTCCGACAAGGAATGGGTTGCCCATACCTTGCATGCGCTGGCCTGGATGATCCCCGGCGAACTCGCTGTGTTCGGGCTTGACGAGCTCGAAGAGGCCAAGGAGTGGGCCGCCGGGTGAACCGCGGCCGCTCAGCTCGGCCGTGAACTACCACGTCTAGCCCGACTCGGACTCTGCTAAAGAGTCAGCGGATGCTTCGTTGCCAATGGGTGCGCCGGTGGTGACAAAAGACCCTAGGTGCTGGTCCGGGCATCTTTATGCTCGAAGTTAGACGCGATCGCTCTGACTCGCCAGGAATTTTCCCATAACAACGCGTTTGGAGGCAGAAGATGCACCGCAGCAATCCATCCTCTCGCGACGGGGCAGATTCAACGATGAGCATCTCGGTCAAGAAATCGGGTGGACGAACTGACGCCAGGGTCGAATTGCACTGGGCCGGCCAGACTCTGGCGGGACGTGGAGTTGCATTTCGGCATCCGGCGGATTGCCTGACACAGGAAGTTGCTCAGAAGCTGGCGACTGCACGCGCCTTGTCGGATCTTGCTGAACGCTTGCACGTTGCAGAGGGTGCCTCCGGTAATCACGTGGCGACGTTGCGGGTCGTAAAACGCTGAACGCGGGGCAGGAAGTTCGGATCTGCCGATGGCTGAATGGTCGGGCACCGATCAGTCTGTAGCCCCCCAACGCAGATCACTGGCCCTTTGCCGCTGCGATACGCCTCAGGCAGACGGACGCATGCCTGCTACGCGAGCCTTGAACAGCAAGACTACAGCGCGTCTGGATACTTTCTGGGACTTTCGGCCTCCCGCTTGAGGCCCAACGCCACCCCTCAGCCATGCCGTTTGGCCGTGGTTTGCATTGTCTCGTTAGCGCAACATCGAAGTCACGATTTGGTTTCCGAGCAGCCAAACTTCAGTTATTGAGCGAAGAAGGGGGAGAACATGGCCAGCCCTGGTGGTGCGCAGCAGGCGAACCGCCCGCGCGTGACCGCCTTGCACGTCAGCGCATTGACGATCGTTGTCCTGGCCGGAGCCTGTGCCATGGTAGCGCTCGTTGCCGGCTCGCCACTTGAATTCGGCGGCGCGTTGGCAGTATCCGGCGCAGGCTGGATCGCCGCCGATTTCATCGAATGGATGGCAGCGGACGAGCATTGCGACAGTCGATGCGCAATTCCCGCCGCACGGTCTCCTCACGTCGTGCTAATCGGTGGCAAGTGCTCGTCCCGCCCGACGCGCCCCCCTGGGATCAGCCCAGCGGCGGTGCGTTTGCATGCGAGCGTGCCCACGATTCGGCAGATTGCATGAAAAGACCTTTGAGCTCCAAGTAGCGCTCGGGCGAATAGCGCGACGGCGCCGCTTCGATGATTTTAAGGAAAGCTGATCAACCATGGCTCACCATCCATCGCCTGATTTCGTCGATTTGTCTGCGCTCCTGTCTTCGGTGTCGGACCAGGCCTTGCTTGCAGATCCGGGGCTGCAGGAACTGATGGTCGAATACGTTTGCTATGAAATGTATATAGCTGACTGGTATGAGCGGAGGCCACCAAGAAATCACACCGAATTCAACGCCTGGATCATCGAAGGCCGGGCATTGTTCGACGGCCTCGACGCACTTAAAAAGGCCGCCCGCAGCCACCTGCGACGAGACTGAGAGAGCGGAAAGCCCTCGTGGTGTTGATGATTCGTCCGGCAACCCCGGCTGACGTGCCGGAGTCTGGTCGCGTCTGCTACGACGCTTTCTCCGCAATCGCTGCCCGGCACTGTTTTCCGCCCGACGTCGCGTCGATCGACGCCGCGACCGGCTTGGTTTCGGAATTGATCGCACATCCCGGGTTCTACAGCATGGTAGCCGAGTCCAATGGGCGCATCGTGGGAAGCAGCTTTCTTGACGAACGTTCGATGATCGCCGGGGTAGGCCACGTTACAGTCGCTCCGGACGCCCAGGACCGCCGGATCGGCCGGGAGTTGATGGATACCGTGTTGCAACGTTGCGAGCAGCGGCGGGTACCTGGCGTGCGTCTGTTGCAGGCTGCTTACCACTATCGGTCGATGAGCCTGTACGCCAAACTCGGCTTCGATGTGCGCGAGCCGTTTGCCGCGATGCAGGGCGATCCATTGGCGCTTCGGATGCCCGGATACGACGTTCGGATGGCCACAGCGGCCGACGTGGAGGCGTGCAACGCATTGTGTTTACGCGTGCATGGCCACGACCGCGACGGCGAGTTGCGCACCGTGTTCACCCACGGCCAGGTCAGGGTGGTCGAACGCGGCGGTCGTATAACGGGCTACACGACCGGCATCAGCTTCTACGGGCATTCGGTGGCCGAAACCAATGATGACCTGCAGGCCTTGATCGGTGCGGCTGAGGCATTCGCGGGTCCTGGGTTTCTTGTGCCGATGCGCAACGCCGAGTTGCTCCGCTGGTGCCTGGGCCGAGGATTGAGAGTGTTCGTTGTGGTGAATCTGATGACGATCGGCCTTTATTCGGAGCCGCGCGGTGCGTTTCTCTCATCAACATGGTACTGACGGCGGGCGTGTTGGTCCGGTAATCGGCGAAGGGCCGAAAGTCGGGCCTGATCAGGCCGAATGGCCCTATGCGGCAGCACGATTCGCTCATATCTTTGGCACAGGTACTGAACAAACACGAAGGGCAACACGAATGGGTGTCAACACGACAGTCGCTGTGGCTGGTGCCAGCGGCTACGCTGGCGGAGAGATTCTGCGTCTGCTGCTGGGTCATCCGGCGTTCCAGGACGGGCGATTAACCATCGGCGCAGTGACTGCCGCCGAGAGTGCCGGCACCACGCTGGCCGAACACCATCCGCACCTACTTCCGCTGGGTGATCGGGTGCTGCAACCCACCGAAGCCGGCGTGCTAGCCGGTAACGACGTGGTGTTCACAGCCTTACCGGCCGGCCATTCCGCGGGCCTCGCCGCACAGCTCGGACAAGAGACACGAATTATTGACTGCGGCGGGGATTTTCGGTTGCGCGACGCCGCCGCCTGGGAGAGATTCTACGGCTGTGCGCACGCAGGTACCTGGCCTTATGGTCTGCCGGAACTTCCCGGTGCCCGCGATCGCCTGCGCGGCGTCACCCGTATCGCCGTGCCCGGTTGCTATCCGACCGCCGCGCTGCTTGCACTGGTGCCGGCGGTTGCTGAAGGCTTGGCGGAGCCTTCAGTGACCGTGGTGGCGGTCAGCGGTACCTCAGGGGCCGGACGCGGGGCCAAGACAGAGCTACTCGGCTCGGAGATCATCGGATCTGCCCGGGCCTACAACATCGGCGGGGTGCACCGCCACACTCCTGAGATCGCCCAGGGGCTGAGGGCAGTGACGGATCGCGATGTGTCTGTGTCGTTTACTCCGGTGCTGATCCCCATGACCCGTGGCATCCTCGCCACCTGCACCGCGCGCTGCGTCGCACCACTGTCGAAGGTGCGCGCCGCCTACGAAAAGCACTACAGCGGTGAGCCATTTGTGCACCTGCTGCCGGACGGCCGGCTGCCCCGGACCGGCGCTGTAATCGGCAGCAACACCGCGCAGATAGCGGTCGCCGTCGACGAGGAAGCCGAAACACTCGTGGTCATTTGCGCAATTGATAATCTCGTAAAGGGCGCCGGTGGAGCGGCCGTCCAGTCGATGAATCTCGCGCTGGGCTGGCCGGAAACGGACGGACTGTCCGTTGTGGGGGTAGCGCCATGACCGCGACTGTCGGCATAACCCGTGAAGACCGGGCTGAGGTGCTGGCTGAGGTGTTGCCGTGGCTCAAGCATCTCCACGGCAAGATAGTCGTTGTCAAATATGGCGGCCATGCAATGACCGATGACAACCTGCGGCGTGCATTCGCCGCCGACATGGTGTTCCTGCGCAACTGCGGAATTCGACCGATCGTCGTACACGGCGGGGGACCACAGATAAGCGCAATGCTGAAGCGGCTCGATATCCCCAGCGAATTCAAGGGCGGCTTCAGGGTCACCACCCCCGAGGTGCTCGATGTGGCACGGATGGTGCTGTTTGGCCACGTCGGTAGGGAACTGGTGAACCTGATCAACGCTCACGGACCGTACGCGGTGGGGATAACTGGCGAGGATGCGCAATTGTTCACGGCGACGCGGCGTAGCGTCATGGTCGATGGGGTGCCCACCGATATCGGCTTGGTCGGCGATGTCCAGAGCGTCAACACCGCGGCCGTGCTGGATCTCATTGACCAGCGCATTCCGGTGGTCTCGTCCATCGCCCCAGACGCAGAGGGTGTCGTGTACGACATCAACGCAGACACCGCCGCGGCTGCGTTGGCCAAAGCGCTGCAGGCCGAAAAGCTACTCGTTCTAACCGATGTCGAGGGGCTCTACACGGACTGGCCGGACCGGGATTCACTGGTCAGTGAGATCGATACGGTGGCGCTGGCCGAAAAACTGCCATCACTGCAATCCGGCATGATCCCGAAAGTCGAGGCCTGCCTGCATGCGGTCGAGGGCGGAGTACCCAGTGCACACATCATTGATGGGCGAGCCGAGCATTGCGTGCTGCTCGAGCTTCTTACCAATGACGGCGCCGGAACCAAGGTGTTGCCCGCATGACCGACGCCGATGCGCTGCTGCGGCGATGGGATTCCGTAATGATGACTAGCTATGCGACCCCGCCGATTGCGCTCGCTTCTGGTGACGGCGCAGAGCTTACCGGCGTCGATGGCAAGGCTTACATCGACCTGTTGGGCGGAATCGCAGTCAACATCCTGGGTCACCGTCATCCCGCGGTAATCGAATCCGCGACGCGCCAGCTGAACACTCTGGGCCACACCTCCAACCTGTATGCCCACGAACCCGGCATCGAGTTGGCCGAAGCTTTGGTTGAGCGGTGGGGTGTTGATGGTGCGCGGGTCTTCTTCTGCAACTCCGGTACCGAAGCCAACGAGCTGGCGTTCAAGCTATCTCGGCTCACCGACCGCACGAAACTCGTTGCGACCGGGCACGCTTTCCACGGCCGCACGATGGGAGCACTGGCACTCACGGGCCAACCTGAGAAGCAGGCGCCGTTCGCTCCGCTGCCAGGCGACGTCACCCATGTCCCATACGGCGATGTTGAGGCACTGGCAACCGTCGTGACCGATGAGACTGCGGCGGTCTTCCTAGAGCCGATCATGGGTGAGGCCGGTGTTGTCGTCCCGCCAGCCGGCTACCTGGTCGCAGCCAGGGAGATAACTGCCCGCCATGGCGCGCTGCTTGTGATCGACGAAGTGCAGACCGGAATGGGTCGCACCGGAGCATTTTTCGCTCACCAGCATGATGGAATCATCCCCGACGTGGTGACGATGGCCAAGGGGCTGGGCGGCGGCCTGCCCATCGGGGCGTGCCTGGCGATCGGGCCCGTAGCCGCCTTGCTGACACCCGGCTTGCACGGCAGCACGTTTGGTGGCAATCCAGTCTGCGCGGCCGCGGCGCTGGCAGTGCTGCGCACGCTGGACGACGAAGGTCTGATCGAACGTGCCGACGCGTTGGGCAGGTCACTTAGCCAGCGGATCAAGGCCCTGAACCACCACTTGGTGCGCGATGTTCGGGGCCGCGGCCTACTGCTCGGCGTTGTGCTGACCGCCCACGTTGCCAAGGGCGTGGAGACGGCCGCCCGCGAAGCCGGCTTCCTCGTCAACGCCGCCGCCTCGGACGTGGTTCGGCTGGCGCCGCCCCTCGTCATCACCGAGGCTCAGATCGACCTGTTCGTGAAGTGCCTCCCAGACGTGCTGGACCAAGCCGAAATCTGACGCCGCCTGTCACCGAAAGACGCAGTCGGCCTCACGCGTCAGCGATCAGCGACACGATCAAGGCCAATGCGCACACGCCCATGATCAAAACGATGGCCCAGCCCATGATGTTGGCGAACCAGTTATTCATGTGCCGGCCCATGATTGCCCGGTTATTACCGACCAAAGTGATCATCGCCATCAGTGGCGGCGCGAGCACGCCGTTGACCGCGGCGGCGTAGTAGAGCAACCGGAACGGGGGAATTCCTACGAAGTTCAGGCCGACGCCGACTAGTGTTGCCAGGGCTATCACCACGTAGAACGCCGGAGCCTGGCGGAAGGTATAGCCCAGCCCAGCCTTCCAGTCCAGTGCCTCCGAAAGTGCGTACGAGGCCGAGCCGGCCAGCGTGGGCACAGCTAGAAAGCCCACACCGATGATCCCAATCGCGAACAGTAGGTAGGCGAAATGACCTGCCAGCGGCCGCAACGCCAAGGCCGCCTGGTCGGGCGTATCCACGGTCAGCACGCCGGCAGCGTGCAGTGTGGACGCACAGGTCAAGATGATGAAGAACTGCACCACATTGGAGAAGCCCATCCCGACGGCAGTGTCGGCGCGCATGTTGCGGATGTCGCGTCCGCGCAGCGTCGGCACGCCCTTACCGTAGAACGTCATCCGGCCGCGGGCGAAGTCCTCCTCGACCTCCTGGTCGGCCTGCCAGAAGAAGCAGTAGGGCGTGATCGTCGTCCCGAGCAGCGCCACAATATTGAGCGCGTATTCGCGCGACCATTCGACGTGCGGGACGATCGCGGCCACCGTGACGGTGGGCCACCAAGGATGGTGAACGACGAAGGCTGCCGCGACATAGGCCAGCAGGCTTAAGCATGCGTATTTCAGGAATCGAGCGTACGCGGGATAGGGCACGAGAATCTGTAACGCCAGTGAGATCCCGACGATCACCGCCAGCCAACCCATAAAGGGTAGGTGAACGAGCAGCTGCCCGGTTGCCGCCATCGCGCCGAGGTCGGCCCCAATATTGACGGTGTTTGCAGCCAATAGCAGCGACACGGCCACGTAGAGCACCGGGCGCGAGTAGTGCTCGCGCAGCACCGCCGCCAGGCCCCGGCCGGTGACCATGCCGATTCGCCCACACATCTCTTGGATCGCACTCATAAACGGGTAGGTCCAGGCAGCGATCCAAAGTTGGGAGTAGCCGAATTGCGCACCAGTCTGGCTATAAGTTTGGATGCCCGATGGGTCGTCGTCGGACGACCCGGTGACAAAGCCCGGCCCCAATATGCGCCAAGCGGAGGCGGCGCGGGACCGTAGCGGCACGCCTGAATAATGACACAGCGAAGTGAGAGCTGATATTGGACCGGGTTTGTCCAACGGATTGATTCGTGGCTGCGCTTCAGTCAAGCTCGGCGGGTTGAAACTCATGGTCCCAAGCCCAGTTCGCGATGGCGGGGTGGTCTTCACCGAATTCCCTTGTGAATCGACGGGCGTCCAGCCGAGCATCGACCATCCGCTGGCGAAGCTCAGCGGCACGATTGCCGAGCCCGTCGACTCGGTCAATGACATCCATAACCAAGTGGAACCGATCGAGGTCGTTGAGCATCACCATGTCGAAAGGCGTTGTCGTGGTGCCGCGTTCCTTGAATCCCCGCACATGGATATGTGCGTGGTTGGTCCTGCGGTAGGTCAACCGGTGGATTAGCCATGGGTACCCGTGGTAGGCGAATACGACGGGAGTGGTCGTCCCAAAAAGCGAGTCAAATTCCCTGTCGGACAGTCCATGGGGATGCTCGGAGTCGGGTTCGAGTCGCATGATGTCCACGACATTGATCACTCGAACCTGCAGAGTCGGTAGCCCGCGACGCAAAATATCGGCTGCGGCAAGCGTTTCCAGCGTCGGAACGTCTCCGGCGCACGCCAGCACTACGTCGGGCTCGCCGATAGCCGTGCTCGCCCATTGCCAAATACCAAGCCCGCGTGCGCAATGCCTGATCGCATCGTCCATGCTCAGATAGGTCAGCGCCGGCTGCTTTCCCGCGACGATGACATTGACGTAGTCGCGACTGCGCAGGCAATGATCCGCCACCGAAAGCAGGGTGTTCGCGTCCGGCGGGAGGTACACACGAACCACTTCGGGTCTCTTGTTCGCGACGTGGTCGATGAAGCCAGGGTCCTGATGCGAAGCGCCGTTGTGGTCTTGGCGCCACACATGCGAGGTGAGCAAATAGTTGAGCGACGCGATCGGTTGGCGCCATGGCAGCCGGGAACAGCTGGTAAGCCACTTGACGTGCTGGTTGACCATCGAGTCGATGATGTGGACGAAGGCCTCGTAGCAGTTGAAGAGTCCGTGGCGACCGGTCAGCAGATAGCCTTCCAACCACCCTTGGCAGAGGTGTTCGGACAGCACCTCCATCACCCGACCGTCGGCGGCCAGGTGGTCGTCCCCATCTACCGTTTCGGCCATCCACGTGCGATCGGTGGTCTCGAAGACTTCGGACAGCCGATTGGACGCGGTTTCGTCGGGTCCCATCAGCCTGAACCGATCACCGTTGCGGGCGATGACGTCTCGCAGAAACGTGCCGAGGACCTTCGTTGCTTCGGCGTTTTCAGTAGCCGGTTCGGCCACTTTTACCGCATACGCGGAGAAGTCCGGCATATCGAGGTCGCGGAGCAACAGGCCACCGTTGGCGTGCGGGTTGGCGCTCATCCTTCGGGGGCCGGTGGGCGCCAGCGCTTGCAAGTCGGCGCGGAGCGCACCGTGCTCGTCGAAGAGTTCCTCGGGACGGTAGCTGCGCAACCAATCCTGCAGTTGGTTGCGGTGTTCGGAGTTGGTGCGTGTCTCCGCGAGCGGAACCTGGTGGGAACGCCACGTGCCCTCGACCTGCTTGCCGTCGACGATCGCCGGACCCGTCCATCCTTTTGGAGTGCGCAAGACGATCATCGGCCACCGTGGCCGGTCCGTGACGCCGTCGCTGCGAGCCGCATTCTGGATGGCCGCGATCTGATCGAAAGCCTCATCGAGCGCGGCCGCCATCCGCTGATGCACAATTTTTGGATCGTCGCCTTCCACCGTGATCGGCTGGTAGCCATAGCCATGCAGAAGTGAATCCAGTTCCGCCGCCGGAATTCTCGCCAACACAGTTGGATTGGCGATTTTGTACCCGTTCAGGTGCAGAATCGGTAGGACCGCCCCATCGGTCACCGGGTTGAGAAACTTGTTGGAGTGCCAGCTCGTCGCCAGCGGACCCGTTTCGGCTTCACCGTCGCCGATGACGCAGGCCACCACCAAATCCGGATTGTCGAATGCCGCGCCATAAGCGTGCACCAGCGCGTAACCGAGTTCGCCGCCCTCGTGGATGGAGCCTGGAGTCTCCGGCGCCACATGGCTGGGGATGCCGCCGGGAAAAGAAAACTGGCGGAACAATTTCCGCAACCCTTCGGCATCTTGCGCGATTGCGCTGTACACCTCGCTGTAGGTGCCCTCCAGGTAAGCGTTGGCGACCAGGCCCGGCCCGCCGTGGCCCGGGCCGGTTATGTAGATGACGCTCGCGTTGCGCTCGCGGATTATCCGGTTCAGGTGGGTATAGATCAGGTTGAGTCCAGGCGTTGTGCCCCAGTGTCCAAGCAACCGGGGCTTGATGTGCTCGGCCCGCAGTGGTTCCCGCAGTAGCGGATTATCCAACAGATAGATCTGGCCCACCGACAGATAGTTGGCCGCCCGCCAGTATTCGTCGATATGGCACAACTCGTCGGAACTCAGTGCTGTCATTGGGTAATTGTCACTTATTGCCGGAGCTGAACCTATTGCCTCCGGATGAACGGACCGCTGCCAAAAGTCCGTAGCAAGCCTAAGCAGGCTGTCGAGGGCGGCGCCGCCGGTCTTCCCGCCTTCGCCGGTGCGCTTTACAGCGCTGGCGGGGACATCCGGCTGCTGGGCCGCCGGCACGATCTGCTGCACGTGTTTGTCGCCGGATACCGCGACGGGATCAGCGCCTTGCGAGCGGATGGGACGGCAATTCGGCCCCGGATGACGCGGGCGCTGGTGTGGCCCCCCGAGCGGCTACTGCATGCCGTTCTGCGCCGATTCTTTGCTACCGAATTGGCTGTTGTCGGCGGTCAGGCGCACGCCCTGGCCGCGGTTGATGAGATGCGTGAATTGGCTGAGGAGATGCGTGTGATCATGCAGCGCACGAGGTCGCGGTCCCCGGCCAACGATCAGGCATATGCGGCAATCGCGGCTTGGGCCGGGGGCACGGCCTCCCGCGGTGGACAAAGCGCGCTTTGACCTTCCTGAGCCATGCGTTGTTGCCCAGACTTGCGTGGCAGGGAGGTTTTTTGCGAGTTCGACGGATGAAGTTTGCGCATCCGGTCTTCGTCGCTGCCGTCCAGCCGGGCGCAGCGTAGGCGTTTGCACAGTTTGTGTCCGGTGGTCAACGGCGCCACGCTCCACGCCTAGCGCATACTCGACTACTGGAAGTGGACCAACTGTCCGTACCGGGCGATTGCCAACTCCAGCCCCAAAGTCGCACCGACAGGAGAAACGCAGTGGCAGAACGGTTGGCGGGAAAGGTCGCGCTCGTTAGCGGCGGAGCGCGGGGGATGGGCGCCTCGCACGTGCGGATGCTGGTAGCCGAGGGGGCCAAGGTGGTATTCGGCGACATCCTCGACGACGAGGGCAAAGCGGTAGCTGCCGAGCTCGGTGACGAAGCCCGCTATCTGCATCTCGACGTCACAAAGCCAGCGGATTGGGAAGCGGCGGTCGCGACCGCCATCAGTGAATTCGGCGGCATTGACGTGCTGGTGAACAACGCCGGAATTATCAATGTCGGCTTTCTTGAGGACTATGAGATATCCGAGTGGCAGCGCATCCTCGACGTCAACCTGACGGGCGTCTTTCTCGGCATCCGCAGCGTCGTCAAACCCATGAAGGAAGCCGGACGAGGATCGATCATCAACATATCCTCGATCGAGGGGATCGCCGGCACCATTGCCTGCCACGGCTACACGGCAACCAAATTCGGTGTCCGCGGATTAACGAAATCAGCCGCAATGGAACTGGGGCCCAGTGGTATCCGGGTGAACTCGATTCATCCCGGACTGATCAAGACGCCGATGACCGATTGGGTACCCGATGACTTGTTCCAGACCGCGCTGGGCCGGGCCGCCGATCCCAAGGAGGTCTCCAGCCTGGTGATCTATCTGGCCAGCGACGAGTCCAGCTATTCCACCGGCTCCGAGTTCGTGGTGGACGGCGGGACCACCGCCGGCCTGGGACACAAGGACTTCTCCGCGGTCGAGACTGCCGAGCAACCGGAGTGGGTCACGTAGCGGCAGAAACCGATTCGGGCTCTTTCGCCGTTTTCGCCGGTGTCGGCCACGGCGAAGGAACCGGCCGCTGCCGGACGCGTGCCGGCCACCAGAACCACTTGCCCAGCAGCGCCGCAATGGATGGCGTCATCAGCGACCGGACGATCAGTGTGTCGAAGAGCAGGCCGAGGCCGATGGTGGTGCCGACCTGGCCGATGACCGTCAGCTCGCTGACCGCCATCGTCATCATCGTGAAAGCGAAGACGAGGCCGGCCGACGTGACGACCGACCCGGTGCCGCCCATTGATCGGATGATGCCGGTGTTCAAGCCCGCGTGGAGCTCCTCCTTGAACCGCGCCACCATCAGCAGGTTGTAGTCGGCGCCGACGGCAAGCAAGATGATGACCGACATCGCGAGCACCATCCACTGCAGTTCAATCCCGATGAGGTGCTGCCAGATCAAGACCGAAAGCCCGAAGGACGCGCCCAGCGAGATCAAGACAGTTCCCACGATCACCGCCGACGCGACGACACCTCGGGTGATGATCAGCATGATGATGAAAATGAGGCACAGTGAAGCGATTCCGGCGATCAACAGGTCGTAGTCGTTGCCGTCGCTGAGGTCTTTGTAGATTGATGCGGTGCCCGCGAGGTAGATCCGCGAGCCCTCCAGCGGCGTGCCCTTGAGCGATTCGTAGGCGGCCTTCTTGATCGCAGCGATGTGCGAAATGCCTTCCTGCGACATCGGATCGCCGTCATGGCTGATGATGAAACGCACGGCGTGGCCGTCGGGGGAGATGAAATTCTTCATCCCCTTCTTGAATTCGGCATTGTTGAAGGTTTCCGGGGGCAGGTAGAACGAGTCGTCGTTCTTGGATGCGTCGAAAGCCTTACCCATGGCGTTCGAGTTTTTCTGCGCCTCGTTCTGCTGATCCTGCAGGCCTTTTTGGGTCGAATACATGGTCAGCATCGTCGTTTTCATGGCGTGCATGTTTTCGATCATGCTGGGCATCAGCGCCACCAACTGAGGCATCAGGGAGTCGAGGCGTTCCATGAGGGGCATCAGGCTTTTGATGTCGTCGGTCATCGTGTCGATGCCGTCGAGGGTGTCGAAGACGGAACGGATCGACCAGCACACCGGGATGTCGAAGCAGTGCTTTTCCCAGTAGAGGTAGCTACGGAGGGGCCGCCAGGTGTCCTCGAAATCCGATATATGGTTCCGCAAGTCTTCGATGTCGAGGGTCATGCTCTGCATCTTCATGACCATGCCGTGCGTGGTTTCGGCCATCTGCTGGGTCAGGCTCGACATTTTCGTCATGCTGTCGATGGTCGTCTGCATCATGTCGGCCTGCTTGAGCATGTCGGCCATCTGGTCTTCCTGGTACTTCTGGTTCATCTGCTGGGTGACGCCCTGCATGCTGATTTGAAAGGGGATTGAGGTGTGCTCAATCGGCGTGCCCTCGGGCCGGGTGATGGCCTGCACCCGGCTGATCCCCGGTACCCGGAAGATCGATTTGGCGATTTTGTCGATGACCAAGAAATCCGCGGAGTTCCGCAGATCATGGTCGCTTTCAATCATCAATACTTCGGGATTCATCCGCGCCTGGGAGAAGTGCCGATCGGCGGCCGCGTAACCCGCGTTCGCGGGCAGATCGGCGGGCAGATACTTGCGGTCGTCGTAGTTGGTCCGGTATCCGGGCAGGGTCAGCAGGCCGATAAGTGCAATGCCGATCGTCATGATCAGGATTGGTGCCGGCCATCTCACCACCAGGGCCCCGACCTTGCGCCAGCCGCGAATGCGTTGCGCTCGCTTGGGTTCGAGTGTCTTGCCGAAACGCGTCACCACCGAGATGACCGCGGCGCCCATCGTCAACGCGGCCGCCACCACGACCACCATGCCGATGGCCAGCGGGATACCCAGGGTCTGGAAATACGGCAGGTTGGTGAAGTGTAGGCAGAATGTCGCGCCGGCAATCGTCAAACCCGAGCCCAGCACAACATGTGCGGTGCCGCGATACATTGTGTAGTAAGCGTCTTCTCGCGACTCGCCGACAGACCGCGCCTCCTGATATCGCCCTATCAAGAAGATCGCATAGTCCGTAGCGGCGGCGATCGCCAACGTGACCAACAAGTTCGTGGCGAACGTCGAGAGCCCGATGATCTTGTAGTAGCCCAGGAACGCGACCATCCCACGCGCGGCCGCAAGCTCAAAAACCACCATCGTCAACGTCAATAGCACTGTGATGATGGACCGATAGACCAACAGCAGCATCGCGATGATCACGGTGAACGTGGTCATCGTAATGATCTGCACGCTGCGGTCGCCCGCCATGTGCTGGTCCGCCGCCAGTGCCGCGGGCCCGGTGACGAAGGTCTTCACCCCGTCGGGCGTCGGCACGCTTTTGACGATGTTCTGCACGGCTTCGACCGACTCGTTGGCCAAGGATTCGCCCTGGTTGCCGGCGAGATAGACCTGCACATAGGCGGCCTTGCCGTCGTTGCTCTGTGCGCCCGCCCCGGTCAGTGGATCGCTCCACATATCCTGCACGTGCTCAACGTGTTTGGTGTCGGCGTCGAGTTTCTTGACGAGCCCGTCGTAGTACGCGTGTGCGTCGGCGCCCAGAGGCTTTTGGCCCTCCAGAACGATCATCGCCGAGCTGTTGGACTTGTACTCGTTGAATACCGCGCCCATGCGCTTTGTTGCGACCACCGATTGCGCATCGTCAGGTGCCATCGACACCGAGCGCATCTTCCCCACCTCGTCCAACTGGGGGACGACGACGTTGAGCACCGCGATGAGCCCGATCCAGCCCAGAATGATGGGTATGGCGAACTTCCGGATCAACCGCGGGATCGCAGGCCGCGCTTCGTGTTTCGCGACGGGAATGGCGTCGGTACGGGTGTCGTTGAACGTCGTGCTCATGCTGATTTCACCAAGCAGAATGTCAGTGCGTGCACGCCGTCGGTAATTTTCTCATCCTTGACTTCGTCATCGATGGTGATGCGGCAACCGAGGGTGTCGCCGTCGCTTTGTGCCGAAAGGTTCGGGAAGACCGAGGGCGCGGTCGTGCTGAGGACCAGCGTCCAGGGCAGCGACGCGCCGTCGATCCGCTTGGGGTCGGCGCTGAGATCCAAGTAGTTCACGTTGGCGTGGCTTGCCGAGCCGAAGACCTCGTATTTGACGACCTTGGGCTTGAACGGCTTGGAATCTTCCAGCCGTGGGCTTGTCAGCACGCCGGTGTCGTTGGCGCCGAAGAACGACTTGACCCGGACCACGGCAAAGCTGCCGATGAGCACGACCGCCACGATCAACAACGGCAACCACGCGTTGCGCACGAGCTTCGATATCTGCACCTCGGTGGATTCCCTTTCCATCACTCAACGGGGATGTGATCGCCCTCGCGACGACCCCCGTAGGTCGCGAAGGCGAGTTACCTGGCGCAACTTCCGAAAACTGTTGAGATTTGTACCCGTTCGACCGTCAGGCGCGTCGCCTCGACGAACCGCTGCCGAGCAACACACTTAGCATATATACATATTCTGCATAGTTTGCAGAGCCTGCAACTTTTGTGACCTGGGTTACAGGCTGGGCTCGGTGAAAATGCTGTTGACCAGCGCGGCAGCCCGCTCCACATAAGGCATCGGCGTGTCGTCGGCGTCCTTTGGGTCGCCGGTTGACCAGCGCTCGATGCCCGAACGTACGGCCGTCAGCGCTAACGCGGAGATCAACGCCGGGAGCTCTTCGTCGGGTTGCACCAGTTGGCGCCGGGCAACGACGTCGGTCAGGTGATTCTGAAACCGCTCCAAATCGGCAAGGAATGCCGCCAACACCGCGGGGGTGGTTTTGGCCAGCTCCAGCATGCAGACGGCCTGATCGCGCCTCGGCGGCATGTCACGAAGATGGTGGGCGGCCAAGGTGATCAGCTCCGCCAGCACGATCGAATACGGCGCGGGACCGGCCGCGACAAAATCCTGGACAAGAGTGGCGGGGATGTCCGAGGGGCCGTACGCGATCGCGGATTCTTTGTTCGGGAAGTAATTGAAGAACGTGCGTGTCGAAATCCCGGCTTCGACACAGATCTCCTCGATGGTCACCTTGAACCAGCCGCGTTGCTGCGCAAGGCGCACCGCGGCATCGCGGATGTCCGCGCTGGTCTGGCGGTGACGGCGCTCGCGCAGACCGGTGGGATTGGCCATGCCATCCATAGTTGCACGAAATGCAAAGTTTGCAGTCAATACCGGTGTGTGATCCTCGTCGTGCGCGAATTAGCTACGACAGTGAAGCTAGTTTCACCGTCGGCCGCGAACGTGAAACCAACGTCACACTCGGCGAGGGGCGAGTGCGGTCCGCAGGTGCAGGGACTGGCTGGCAAAAAAGTTCAGGGATACCGGCGCCGTGTCCGCGATTTGGTCGAACGCGTGGAATGCGCCGGGAGCAATCTGCTCGTGGACGAGCACTCCGGCCTCGCGCAGCCGCCGTCCGTACTCCAGACTCTCCTCGTAGAACAGGTCCAGTGTGCCGACACCGATCCAGGCCGGCGGCAGGCCGGACAGATCTGCCCGGCGTGCCGGAGCGGCTTCGATGGGGTCGGCTCCGTTCAGATACCACTGCCACGCGAGTTGGTTGTCGGTTTCGGTCCACATGAGGCGTTTCGGGCCGTCGCCGCTTGCGCCCGTGCGGTTGTCGAGCATCGGGTATACCAGCATCTGGAAGGCGAGTTCAACTTCTTTGCGATCGTGTGCCCGCTGAGCCACTGCCGCGGCGAAATTCCCGCCGGCACTGGCTCCGCCGACGGCGAGTCGATCCGCGTCCACCCATGGTTGCCGAGCCAACCACAGCAGCGCGGCATAGCAGTCTTCGACCGGCGTCGGGAATGGGTGTTCGGGCGCCAGCCGATGTTCGACGGCCGCCACCGCGACACCGGTCAGGTGGGCCAGCTTGCGGCAATATTTGTCGTCTTGGACAGCGGTACCCATCAGCGTGCCGCCGCCGTGGATCCACAGCAGCGCCGGCGCGCGGTCGGGAAGCCCGGCGGGACGATGCAGGCGGACCGTGACGTGGTCGTTGACTGCGGCAACCTGGACGCCGCGAATCCGGCCCGCGCTTCCCACCAGCTGGATGAATTTGCGCTGCAGTTTGAAACCACGATGCAAGGCGTACCCGCGAGGCAAGAGGCGGGAAAACTTGCGGAGATCGGGATTCAACGCCTCTCGTGAGGTGAACGCGGTGTCCGATCTGATCGCCATCTGATCGACCCTATACAGCAGCAACAGCGTCCCCGCGGCGGACTACCGGGCGGAATCGTCGATCTGCGCCCGGTATCCGGTGCGCAGCATCTGCACGGTCGACGGCGGGGGTAAGAACCGTCGCGGTGCCGGCAGTGGGGCGCGGCAGTTTGTCGCAGTCGTGTTGTCGTGTTGCACGGGCATCTCGACGCGACGCGCTGGCGGAATATCCAGTCCTCCAACATCTATGGGGACGTTGGAGGGTGCGACACTGCCGGTCGCGGGCTTCGAGCAGTTCGACACCAACGCTATATACACCCAAGACGTGCTGCTGAGAATGCTGCTGCGCAGCGGTCTGTCATTGGTCCCGCTGAGGAGTGGCGCGTCAGGTGATCGGGAACCAGTGCCCAACGGCGCGGGCGATCGCGATATAGAGCGGGATCCCGATCGTAACGTTGTAGGAAAACGTCAAACCCAGCGATGCGGCCAACGGCAGGGTTGGGCTGGCCTCGGGGATCGCCAGCCGCTGGACCGCCGGGACGGCGATGTAGGAGGCCGCCGCGCACAGCACCGCGAATAGCACGTAGGTTCCTGGCTTGAAGCCGGTGTGGGTGAGGTAGGCGTAGCTGTGGGCGACGATGATCCCCAGCGTCGCAAAGATATTCGGTGCCAGCACACCGAAGAAGATGAAACCCCAGCCCGCGGATCGCAGGTCCTTCAACTTCCGGGATGCCGTCATGCCCATCTCGAGCAGGAATAGGCACAGCACGCCCTGGAATGCCAACACGAAGAAGGTGTCGTCGTCGTGAATGACCTTCTGTCCTTGGAGCCGACTAATGAGGCCGATGATGATGCCCCCGAAGAGCAGGACGAGCCCAGGGTTGAGGAAAACCTCCTGGAGGAGCTCACGGGAGAAAATGGGCATTCTCTTCGGCTTCCCAATGGGTGGGCGTTGGTCGGGCTCCCAGTCGGGATGCTCCAGCCTTTCCATCGAGAGCTCCAATTCCTGCTCGTTTCCCCTTTCCTGCTCGGTCGCGAGGGACTGGCCCTTCAGAGGGCGCGCGGCCGTGCCGGGCCCGACCCGCACCGTGACCGGCGGGGTGTAGCCGGGCTCATCCGGCATGAACCCCGCGGTGTCCATCCCCCGGTGCCGGAGTCGTGCCACCAGGTACAGCGCCACCAGGCAGCCGGGAATCTCCATGACAGCCAGCGTGACCGGCATCCAGGCGTTGAACGCGGTGCCGACGCTGGTCAGGACGGCCACGCAGGCGGCGAACGTCCCTGCTGAGTCCGACGCGTAATAACCGGCGATCGTCGCCTTGTCGACTCTTCGCAAGGAACTCATGAGTCTCAGCAGCAGGTAGGCCAAACCTCCGATGAGGAAGTTCAACAGGAAGCCCACGAACATAAATCCCGCGACGTTGTGTATGTCGGCCGGCTTGATCGTGGCAAGCTCCTCGCCTCCCTGCCAGCCGATGGCCACCAACAGGTACAGGGTCAGGCCCTGATACAGCACATACGGGAACTCGAAACGCACCTTCAAAATCGGGATCAGGAGCCCGAAGTAGAAGAACAGCAACAGGGGCGCGAAGAGGTTGTGGGTCAAGTTCTGCCAGAATTCGTGGAGCATCACTGCCTGCCTTGATTCTCGTTGCATTCCGAATCTGACGTTGAATGCTTACGCCGCAACTGACTTCTGCCGCAACCGAACTCGTACACGGACTACCACGCGAAACGATGGTTGATTTCCCACCTCCTCGCGCCCGGGCTGCGCGCGGGTGTCTGGTCACGGCACGCGAGAGCATCTGCTGCGGCCAAAAAACCTTGCCTGACAACCCTTTCTCGTCTGAGCGTCGGCGCTGTACGCAGGAAAATGCTGCGCCCCCAAGCGTCGGAAGTCAACCCGCATCTACGGCACGCGTCAATCCCTGACGAATTCTTTATGCGATTGCCGATCGCATCACTACTTACGCGCCCTCAACGCCCGAACACGGCGCCCGAAACGCCGAAAGTCCACTGGGTCGAAGCAATTGTCGGCAGTGTTCGAACGATCCTAGTGGCGGGTGCGCGCACCTTGATGCGTAAGGAAAGCGTTAATAATTTTGACGACGACTGCGTTAGGCGTGACGATGGCGATATGAGCGGCACGGCGGGTGGTGGACTGTGGTGCCATGCCATCGTGGCGTCGGGCGCGACGGCGCTCTAACGGGCTGCGCGGGCGGTCTCAAACGCAAACGATTCCTGTTGGATCTTGAAGAGCAGGCACCCGCGTTGGCTGGCAAGCTGTTCTGATGTCGTCCGCGTGGCAACGGCGCGTCGACGCCGCCGACTGGGATGCGGTCGCCGCTGAGCTCAACTGCGTCGGCGGCGCACTGCTGCCCGAGCTGATCACTGCCGCCGAATGCGCTGCGGTCCTTGACCTTTACACCGATGAGAAATTGTTCCGCGCCACCGTCGACATGGGCAGCCACCGCTACGGCCAAGGGGAGTACCGCTACTTCAAACAGCCCTACCCGCCGCCGATCGAAGCGCTCAAACAAGCTCTCTACCCACGGCTATTGCCGATCGCCCGCGATTGGTGGAACAAGCTGGGCCGGGACGTGCCCTGGCCCGAGACCCTGGACGAATGGCTGGAAATCTGCCATCGTGCCGGCCAGACCAAGTCCACCGCACTCTTACTCAAGTACGGCGCCGGCGACTGGAACGCCCTGCACCGAGACCTCTACGGCGACCTCGTCTTCCCGCTGCAGGTCGTCATCAATCTCAACGAACCTGGTGTTGAGCACACTGGCGGCGAATTCCTTCTCGTCGAGCAACGTGCCCGAGCCCAATCCCGTGGCACGGCCACCACGCTGCCCCGAGGACAGGGCTACGTCTTCACCACCAGGGAACGGCCGATCCGCTCGACCCGGGGCTGGTCGGCCGCCCCGGTGCGGCATGGCGTGTCCGTGGTTCGATCCGGCGCGCGCTGCACCCTCGGCTTGATCTTCCATGACGCCGCCTGAGGTGGATTTCGGCATGCGGCACCATGGTGGTCATGGAGTTGTACGACGTCATGCGATCCACCTCTGCGGTGCGTGTTTTTACCGACGACCCGCTTCCCGATGAGGTCCTCGGACGGATTCTGGACAACGCCCGCTTCGCACCATCGGGTGGTAACCGCCAGGGCGTGCGCGTGATCCTTGTCCGCGCCGAGAAGGCTCGGTCAGCCTTGGCCGATCTGGCGGTTCCGGCGGCCCGCCGTTACGCGGCGCAGCTCGCCAACGGCGAATCGCCGTGGAATCCGTTGCAGCCCGCCGGCGTAGCCGCGTCGACGATCGAGGCGACCCAGGCGCCGGCGCAGATGTCGGGCCCAGTGCGGGATGCGCCGGTGGTGTTGGTGATCTGCCTTGACCTCGGCGTCGTCGCCGCCACCGATCAGGACCTCGACCGTATAGCGGTGGTGCCAGGCGCGTCGGTGTACCCGTTCGTGTGGAACGTGTTGCTGGCCGCGCGCAACGAAGGTTACGGCGGGGTGTTGACCACGATGGTGGTGGCCGAGGAGCCACGTGTCAAAGAGCTTCTCGGTATCCCCGATTCGTACGCTATCGCCGCGGTGGTGCCGTTGGGAAAGCCCGTGCGCCAAGTTACGAAGTTGCGGCGACGGCCGGTAGCTGAGTTCGTCACGCGCGAGAGCTTCGACGGGGAGCCCTTCACCTGCTAGGGCTTCATCGGTGGCGCCACATTCTTGGATAGCAATGCCATGACCGCCTCGTAGCGTTGCGTAACGGCATCGCGGTCTCCGGGGTCGGCTACCGTGGCCCGGTTGGATCGCTGGATCGCCTCGGCTTGGCGGAGCAATATCTTCCGCCGTACAGGGTCGGGCGTTTGTTCGATGATTTTAGTCAGGGCATCGAGTTGCCGGATCATGATGGCGGGCATGCCCGTTGACGCCTGGCGGATTGTATCGAACGCACGCTCCACTAGCCTATCGAAATCGGCTTGATAGGCGATGACACGTATCTGGCCTTCCGTGTCACGCCGGATCCGTTGCGGACGCCATGAGGTAGAAATTCGACACAGGCAGTCGGCGATCCAGTCGACACAGGTCAACGCCGTGAACGTGTCATTGACCGCCGGCGATAATGCGCGGAGGGCGATCTCTACTAACTGATCGAAGCCGAACGAAATATCCTGCGCAAGTGTTCGATACGCACCGGTGACGTGACCGAGTGCAAGGCTTTTTTCGAAAGATCCGGCAGCACTGGGCGGCCACACCCATGCCATTACCTGGCCCGCCACCAGGAAATGCCCTGGGCGGTAGGGCAACTGAACGACGGCATCGGCCGCAGAAGCTATTTTGAGCAGCGTCTCATGCCGGATGACCTGAAGATAGCCACTGCTTGGTGTGCGGATCGGGGCACCGGACTCCGCCAACCATGCCAACAATTCTTCGGACGACGGACCGCGCGCCGCCCCGAGACCGAAATCGGCAATGCGATCCTGAGCTGCGATCTCGGCGGCCAGCGTGCCCGCGATGCCTGCAATCACCACCGGAAGCTGAATCATCGTGGCGATGTGATTGAGGAAGTAGATCAGCACTCCCACGGCACCCAGCGTGAGCATCAGGGTCACGGTGATCGACAAATGCGGTACAAACTCGCCGTGCGGTCCGCCGCCCACGGTTACCAGCGTGATCATCGCATAGCAAAACGTCGCGACGAAGGTTCCTAACGTCAGTTGAGTTCCACGGTCCCGTACGAAGTTGCGCAGCATCCGCGGTCCGAACTGAGTCGAAGCCAGCGTCAGCACCACAATCGTGATCGAAAAGACGATCCCCACCACGGTGATGATCGCCGCGGCGACCGTCGCCAAGATCATTCGCGCCGCATCGGCTGTGCCGCTGAGCACCCACGAAGGGAGCTGGATCACGCCATTGTAGGCCGCACGGTCGACCCCGTAAGTGCCGGCGAAGATCAGCAATACGGCGAGCGTCTCCACCGCGGGGACGATCCACAGGTTGGTCCGCAGCGTCTCCCGCCGCCAATCAGCCTCCAAGTAGGCGTGACCGCGCATCTTCCTAGTGGACTCCTTCGGCGAGTGGACCGCGTGCCAAGGCTGGTAAAGGGTCGGCGCCGATGACGCAATAGATGACGCGCTCGATTCGCCGGTCCCGCTCCGAGCTGTAGGCACGGTACATGTAGTCACCCAGCGGCACGTGCGCGACCATCAGCGCCGCGATCAACAGAGCGAGGAAAGCAAGCCCCGCGGATGGAGCACTCAACGGGAACCTCCCTGGAATAGACACGACCGTGACCACATGCGTGAGGATCCACAATGAAGTTAATCTTCAGCGCGCCGCGGCCGCCGAGTCGTTGACGCTTTCTTTACGCTTGACTGAGCGAAAAGAACTGGTCATCAGGCGTCGCTACACCATTGCAAGCGTCGCCCCGAGGCGGTGATACTCAGGGAGACTCAGACGAGCTTTCTTCTATAGGAGACAGCCAATTGACAAGAATCGCGCCTGCGCCGGCCTTTGCCGCGGTGCCTACCGAAGATCTCGAACAAGGCGACCGGATCAACTTCGGGGTTGCCTCCATTATTGGTCGCCTTCCCGCAGCCGCCGAGGCACTTGGCGGCTTGACCGGAGCGCTGCGCAGCAATGGAACGTTGCCGCCCCGACTTCTCGAACTGGTGCGGCTGCGAATCGCGTTTTTCAACCAGTGCCGAAGCTGCATGGCGGTGCGTTATCAAAGCGCCATCGACGACGGTCTTGACGAGTCCGCGGTCTGCTCCTTAGAACGGCCCACCGACGCGGACAACCTCTCGGCCGCCGAGCGGTCCGCCCTGCGTTTCGCCGAGCTGTTCGCGACCAACCACCTTGCCATCGACGACGCGGTCTACGACGATTTGCGCACGCACTTCAGTGAGGACGAGCTCGTGGAGCTCGGCCTGCACTGCGCCGTCGCGCTGGGAGTCGGACGGCTCTCGGCGACCTGGGATGTCAGTGATGATCTTCCCGAAACGAACGGTTCGTCCGAGCGGTTGGCGCCCTGGAACTCCGCGTCAGTCGTGGCATCAGGGTAGGCACATCGCGCGTCGGCGCTCTAAGACCGGTAGTTCACCGCGGTTTGCCAATGGTCCGTGGTTGGTACGAATTCGGGGTATTGTGGTGATAACCGATGTGAGGATGGGTGGCATGGCCGTACTAAATTGGAGTGACGCGCCCGAGATTCATCCGTCGGAGGTCCGAGTCGGTGACATCATCGGCGCGATCCGCTCCCTTAAGCAGCAGCACTACACGGTCAAGATGATCGGCGAGCCGCAGAAAAGTCCAAAGCAGTGGACATTTTTCGGCCAGGACGACCGCGGTCTGCAGCACTCGAGTACGTTCAGCGAGGACGACTTGGTTCGAAGGCTCGCCAAAGCGTCGTAAAATCCGGCCAGCGGTTCACCTGACGGACCGTCTGGGTTTTCGACAGACCGCAATGCCGTAGCGTTAGGCCCTGTGGATGATGCAGCCCGAGCCATGGCGCGACAGTGACAGCTCAGATTACGCATTCGGTCGCGTGCCGCCGCCGAGCCAACCCCGTCCGGGTATCGGTGGCTCATGAGCTCGGTTTCGACATCGACGGCGCGTGGTGGCCGCGCGCGGACCGCATCACCAATGAATTGCCTAGCCTTGTCGGCGCCCTCACACCCCTGCTCGGAGATATCACCTCCATCAACGTCAACTGGCCGGCCCTGCAACGACCTCCGGACTTCAACTGGCCGGGATGGGAACACAAACGCCAGCACGTCATGACCGTCAACGGCGTGGAGGCCTGCGCCAATCTGCTGATAATCCCGTACGCGACCTACAGCGGGCTCGCTCTGATGGTGCTGCGCTGCGCCGCCAAATTGCCCATCGAGGCCGCTGACCGCGACAAACCCGCCTACCTGACTGCCGGCTCGATCCTGCAGGCGGCCCGGGAACAACGCGCCGACTGTCACTGAATTCTGCCTACTCGGTGTCGTCGTCCGTCTGTGACTCGATAACTGTTTCGGACGGCGCTGTGCGCTCCCAAAGGACCCCGCCAACGCACGCTGTCACGACCCATCCGACGCCGATCACCCCGCACCACGTCAGCAATGCCATCGCAACACCGATCGGGCCCAGGCCGTCCCAGCCATGGAGCAACGTCGGAAAGCAGATCCGGGCGGACAGCGGGATGATCGTTCCGTCGATCAGCACCCCGGCCAGCCCGGCTAGCACGAGATACTTCAGGCCGCCCCGGCCGCCGTTGCGGACGAGAAGCACCGGAGTGAGCGACCAGAAGATCCAGACCGGCACCAGGGAAATGACGAACAGCGGCACTCTGATCGAACCGCCATGATGTTCGGCGACGCCCAAGGCTAGTCGTTCACGAATGCCGATCATCACCAGATACAAGACGAACCATGTCGCACCGCGCAGCAGCCGCTGGCCCAGCCCGAACTGCTCACGGCGCCACGCCTTGGCGAAGATTCCGGCAATGGTGATTGACATCGGGATTCCCCATATCAGGAATCCGCCGACCCCGACGAACGTCCAACCCGACCGAAATCCGGAGGAATCGCCGAATGCGGCGCGGACCCGTTCGGCCAGCGGGGACACCAAGCCGAGCTGTCGAGTCAAAAGCGTGCCCGGACTTGCGTTCTCTGCGAACCCGGACATGTAGTCGAATCCGATGATGATCAAAGGCAGGATCGTGGTGAACAACTCGATCGAGACGAGTCCGCCCTGCGTCGCGCCGTCGATCTCGGTGAAGCGGTTGGCGACTGCGGTGACCGGGTGCTTCTTGCGGGCCTCGTCCAGCCGCCGGTAACGATCCGCGAGCCGCCGCCGGACGTCGCCTCGGTTCCCGGCTACGGACATAGGTCGGCGAACTCCTCGGATGTCGGGCCAACAGCGGTGACGAGTCTTCCGTTGGGTGTGAGAGTAGTTGGTCGAGCCGCTTCGCCGGGTAACCCCGGTCGGAGCGTTTTCGGGGGACGGCCGGAGTCTTGCGCACCACGTTGTAGGCAGGAAGGCTCGACAAAACAATCGCTAACCGCCCTCAACAAAACCGAAGGAGGATTCGCCATGAGCACCGGGCACATCACCGCTCTTGTCACGGGCGCAAACCGAGGATTGGGAAAACACTTCGCATCCCAACTCGTCGAGCGCGGCGCGAAGGTCTACGCCGCCGCGCGCCGCCCCGAAACAATCGAGCTTTCGGGCGTAGAACCCGTTCAGCTCGACATCACCGACCCAACCTCGGTGCGCCGCGCGGCCGAGCTGGCCGGCGACGTCACCGTGCTGATCAACAATGCCGGCACCTCCACGCGGGCGGGACTGCTGTCCGGGGCGTTCGAGGACGTCCGGCTGGAAATGGAGACGCACTACTTCGGCACCCTGAGCGCCACTCGGGCTTTTGTGCCGATCATCGAAGGCAACGGTGGGGGAGCGATCCTCAACATGCTGTCGGTATTGTCCTGGCTGCATTCTCCCGCCTCCGGCGCCTACTCGGCGGCGAAGGCAGCCGAGTGGGCGATGACCGACGCACTCAGACAGGAACTGGCTCCGCGCGGCATCCACGTCACCGCCGTGCACGTCGGCTACATGGACACCGATATGGCGGCCTTTGCCGCGGCAGACCAAAAGACCGATCCCGCGGTCGTTGCCGAGCTGGCGCTGGACGGCCTGCTGGCCGGCGAGCCGGAGGTTCTCGCCGACGATCTGACCCGCAAAACGAAGGCGCAACTGTCCGGCACCCGCAACGATCGCTGACACCACGCATCAATAGCCCTCTCGCGCTGTTCAATTCGTCACCGTGACGTTTTGGTGTCCTGGTGGGGCTGGATTCAAACTCGTAGCGAACTTATGCGTTACAGCGCTGTTTCTGACGGTGCCGTCAATTACCTTGCCGCCCAGTCGATTTACTTGAATATATCCATGAGACATGATTGACTACTTGGGTAGTGAAACGACTGTTGACTTAGTTGGGGAAACACATGCCGCGCGTCGTTGAAGAGGACCTACTTGCCGATCTGACCTCGCGAGCAGAAAGGCTGGGTTTCGAGATCTTCTGCGACGACAGGTGGGGCTACATCCTGCGGCGCATCGGTCGCGAGCCAACCAATCCAGCCAGTCACTCAGACGCGGACCTTGTTGACCTACGCGAGATGCTTGACGGCATCGAATGGGGTCGCGAACACGGGACGACGGAAACGGGCCATTTAACCGAGCGGCCATAACCGCGTTGTGCCGATAAGCGACATTATGTCAACTTAGAGCTGACGAGGGTTATGAACGAGCTTGCCTGCAAGCCAACGGTTTTGAACCCCCCCGACCGCAATTGCTCCGGGCTCGCCCTTCAGAGCTGCATGACAATCCGCAGCGCCGCGTCGACGCGGCGCAGCTCGTCGAGGCTTAGGTATCCGACACTTTCGCCCAGCCGGCTTGGATCGACGGCTGCCGTCTGCTCGGCCAGTATTCGAGTGGCACGGCCAGCGATCTCTATTTCAGGCCGAAAACTCGCCGCGCGGGCAGCCGTCGACGTCGGCGCAACAAGCAAGGTTGATAACGGGAGTTCGTCGGACTGGACGACGACGGCATAGCGTGCGCCGGATTGCTCATGGCCGCGGCTATCCCGTGCGGCGCGAAGTCGGAAGATCTCACCACGCACGTAGTGTCTCCATATCGCGGAGCACCTGCGCTGCTTCTGCCCTGTCGGCCTCGTCCGCCGCGAGCGCCTCAGCCTCTGCACGAATTGAGGCGGCGGCTTTTCGTCGCGCGGCGTCGATCAGTGCTGCTCGAACGGCAGCTGATACCGGAGTGCCATCACGTGTCAATACAGCTAACGCATTGGAGGTGTCATCGTCGGGCCGGAATGTAATCGTGTCAGCCATAGACATAGTGTACTACAGAGTGTAAGACGCTGGTCTTGGCGCTTATCCCGGGGCTGGAATAGGGCGGAATCGAATACGGCGGATTACCAGTAAGCGACGGCGTTTTCGGTTGCTTCACAATAACTTTCAGACGTCGAAGACAACGGCGCAGTGCTTGGTCAATGGTCTGTATCTGTTCAGGGCGCTATCATTCCCCGACGAGCTAAGGCGGTATCGCGCACACTAGGACACGTATCCGACGCCTGGAGGGCCTATACCGGAATGAGCCCGGTCGCCGAATTCGACTTCATCATCGTGGGAGCAGGCAGTGCAGGCTGCCTGCTCGCCAACCGGCTCAGCGCCAACCCTGATCACCGTGTGCTCTTGGTTGAGGCCGGCGGCAACGATGACTGGTTCTGGATCAAGGTGCCGGTGGGCTACCTGTACACAATTGCCAACCCCCGCACCGACTGGTGCTTCACGACCGAGGCTGATCCAGGTCTGGCCGGCCGCAGCATTCACTACGCGCGCGGCCGTGTGATCGGCGGCAGCTCTTCGATCAACGCCATGATCCACATGCGCGGTCAGGCTAGCGATTACGACCTGTGGGCGCAGGCCACCGGTGACGAGCGATGGCGTTGGGGTGGCCGGGACAATCCCGGTGAGACGCTGACGATCTACAAACAGCTAGAGGACTACTTCGGCGGAGCTGACGACTGCCACGGCGCCGGTGGTGAGATCCCTGTAGAGCGGCCACGTGTGCGCTGGAAGATCTTGGATGCCTGGCAGGCCGCCGCTGCCGAGGTGGGCATCTTCCCTATCGATGAATTCAACCGGGGCTACAACGCCGGCTCCGCGTACTTTCACGTGAACCAACGGCGTGGCCGTCGATGGTCGATGGCCGATGCCTTCCTGCATCCGGTCGCCCACCGGCCGAATCTCACCGTCTACACCCAGACCCAGGCCTTGCGGCTGCTGATGGACGACCAGGTCCACGAGGATCAGCGTCGCGGTGCCTGGGCCAGGGCGCAGCAACGCGTCACCGGCCTGCGGCTGCTCAGAGATGGCCAAATCGTCGACGTCCGAGCCCGGCGGGAAGTGATCGTGAGTGCCGGAGCTATTGGCTCGCCGCATCTGATGCAAGTCTCGGGTCTAGGCCCAGCTGGGCTGCTTACCCGGCATCAAGTGCCGGTAGTCGTCGATCTGCCAGGAGTGGGTGCAAACCTGCAGGATCATCTGCAGCTGCGAACGGTCTATCGGGTGCGGGGCGCCGCGACTGTCAATACGCTGTACCGGAACTGGATCAGCCGCGCGGGCATGGGCCTTCAATACCTGCTGTTGCGATCAGGGCCCATGACTATGCCCCCTTCGACGCTAGGGGCATTCGCCAAGAGCGACCCGGCGCTAGAAAGTCCCGATCTGGAGTGGCACGTGCAGCCCCTGTCTTTGCCGAAGTTCGGCGAACCGCTGCACCCCTTCGGAGCGATCACTCCCTCGGTCTGCAACTTGCGCCCTAGCTCGCGTGGCCACGTGCGCCTGGCCAGTGCAGATCCGCTGACCAACCCGAAGATTTTCTGCAATTACCTGTCGACTGATGCCGATCGTCAAATCGCCGTGAGGGGCCTACGGATGACCCGGCAGATCATGGCGGCGCCAGCTCTGGCCCGCTACGGCCCGCAAGAGTTGCTTCCGGGCCCGAAACTGGTGAGCGACGAAGCGCTGCAGAAGGCGGCCGGTGAACTCGGTACGACTATTTTCCACCCGGTGGGCACCTGCGGCATGGGAAGCTTTGACCCCCGCGGGCGGCCGCGGTCGACCGCGACGGTGCTCGACACCGACTGCCGTGTTTATCGTGTCGCCGGCCTTCGAGTGGTCGATGCGTCGGCTATGCCCACCATCATTTCCGGCAACACCAACGCGCCGGTCATGCTCATCGCAGAGCGCGCGGCGCGGGCGATTCTGGGATAGCTGGTTAACGCCAAGACATCAATTGGCTTGCGCGGGGGCGGCGACGCCTAAGCCGCCCCCCGAGTCGCGCGACCGCGCGTGCGCCAAACTCCAACCACCCGCCGAGTCGTTTCGCACGCGGCTTTCGAGGTCATAGCCGAACGGTCACCGCTCGGTATCCATTTGGGAACGCAACCGCGTTTCGGCTAGCGCAGGTCTATCGGTACCAACAGTCACATCGTTAAAGTCGCGCGATGCACAGTTTGCCCCCGTCGGCCAGCGATGTGCGACTGCGAACGGTTTCCCGGCGCGATGCGCTGCGCTACGCCACTGCGTTGGCCGGTCTGGGTGCCGCATCAATAGCCTGCGGCATGCCCACGGCGGCCGCTGCCGCTCCTCCCCAACTGATCGACTTCGCCGCGCGCCAGATTCCGGCGCAACAGATCCGGGCTGCCGGATACAGCGGGGTGGTCAATTACGTGTCGCTGTCGCGTCCTGGTTCATCGTTTGGCGCCAAGCCGATCACTCGGCCCTACGCCGACTCACTGAAAGCCGCGGGCTTGGTGATCATCAGTAACTACCAATACGGCAAACCGGGTGGGACGGCACCGTCGGACTTCACGCGGGGCTACGCCGGCGGGATCGCGGACGCGCGCACCGCCTGGCAGCTGCACACCGAGGCAGGCGGCGGCCAGAGTGCGCCTGTTTTCTTCACCATCGACGAGGACATCAACCGCGACACCTGGAATCGCGTCGCGCTGCAGTGGTTTCGCGGGATCAACTCGATTCTTGGAGTTCAACGCACCGGGGTTTACGGAGGCATCAATGTGTGCCAGTGGGCCGCCGCCGATGGCGCCATCGGGTCTTCGAGCACAACTGGCCGCCGGTGGGCCTGGCAAACTAAAGCCTGGTCCGGCAATCAGGTTTACCCCGCCGCTGTTCTCTACCAGCGCGTCGTGAGCACCGCGTCCAATCCCGGCCCGCTGGTCGGCGGACTCGAAGTCGACGTCAACGACGTCCTGGCCCCCGATTGCGGTCAGTGGAACCTCCATCAGGGGAGTCGCCCGAATGGCGACGTGCGGTGATGCATCGAGTCCAGGCAGGTGGTCAACGCTGCAATAGTTCGATGCCGAGCCGGTCGACGTCGTTGGTGTTTCTGGTGACCAGGGGAACTCCGAGGGTCAAAGCGGTGGCGGCAATCATGACATCCATGGCACGACCGCGCGGACTGCGGCCTTGGGCTCGCAGGCGTCCGCACAGCAGGCCGTAGTGGTGGGCGGTGTCGTCAGTGAAGGCGATGCCGTGACCGTAGATGGACTGGATCAGTGTCAACCGGTGCTGACGACTTAGCCGGGCGCTGTCATCCTGTGCTGCCTGAACACCGAAATGAAGCTCGGCATAGCTCACCGCGCTGATCTGGCAGACCAGCCCCGACAGGTCGGCATCGGACGCTACCAGCACGCTGGTGTCGAGGATGGCTCGTCTACTTCCAGGGGTCGCCAACGATGTCTTCCTCGCGGGCGGCCCGCAGTTCGCCTTCCCACCCGGGGTCTACGGCCGTGCGGTAAATCCGCCCGGCCAGATCCCCAGCCACCCAGGCTGGCGTCTCCAGTGGCACGATCCGGGCTACGGCGCGGCCATTGACCACCACCGTTACCTCGGCGCCCCCCTCAACCTCACGCAAAACGGGGGCCGGATTCTGTCGCAGTTCTCGCATCCCGACGTCTGTCATAAATCCATTGTACGCCGAAATGTAGATCATGATCTACATCGTTCTTGCGTTGTCCGCGGTCAACCTGCTCCCCTGCATCCCATTCAGATCGCCTACCGTCGTGTAGCATTGTGTTACACGACGTAGCATCCTGCTACAGGAGGTGCGGACATGACGAACGTCGCCGATCGCGTCACCAGGGTCGCCGCTGACCTGGTAGACAGCGCCGCTGCCGAGGGCGCTCGCCAGAGCCGATCGGCCAAGCAACAACTCGATCATTGGGCCCGGGTGGGCCGAGCGGTGTCGAGCCATCAGACGGCGTCGCGCTGCCGTGTCGAGGCCGCGCTGGCCGGCAATCTGGACACGAACAATCTGTCCGAGGATGAGGGGCTCGTCTTCAATGCGGAGATCTCGGCCGCTATCGAGGAGTCCCTGGCCGCGGCCCATTACGGTGACGCGCTGGCAGCGCGTGGCATCACGACGGTGGCACTCAACGACGACGGCGAGATCGTCGAGTACCGGCCCGACGGCACGACCTCGGTGGTCGACGTCGATGGATGAGTGATGACGTCGCGGTGCGCCGGTGAAGCGGCTCGACCTCGTCGTCGGCCCGAACGGTGCTGGTAAGTCGACATTCATCGCGTTCACGCTGGCGCCGCTCTTGCCGCGCAGCGTAATTGTCAACGCCGACGAGATCGCAAGGCAGCGTTGGCCCCATGATCCAACCGCGCATGCCTACGATGCAGCGCGGATCGCAGCGGATACCCGCGCCAAGCTGATCGAGGCTGGCCTGTCGTTCATCGCCGAGACCGTCTTCTCGCATCCGTCGAAGCTGGACCTGATCCGGTCTGCCCACGATGCGGGCTACGTCATCGCTCTGCACGTGATGTTGATCCCCGAGGGCCTGGCGGTACAACGCGTGCAGCGGCGCGTCCTCCACGGCGGACACGACGTTCCCGAGGTCAAGATCCGCGGACGGCACCGCCGATTATGGCAATTCGTGGCTGATGCGATCGACATCGCCGACACCGCAACGATCTACGACAATTCACGCCTCGACGGGCCCAGAATTAGCGCCCAACTGACTGCGGGCACGATCACCGGCGCGTCGACATGGCCGGCGTGGGCGTCCGAGGAGCTATTCCGGCGCTGGCCGGGTTAGGTCCCGTTGGCTCAACGCCGCAGGCTAGGTTATCCCGTTATTCCCGGGAAAGCCGAGAAGAACGGGAACAGCCCGGTGCCGCCGGTGCCGGGTTTGCCCAGCGTCGCACCAGTCCCGGGGTTGCCGCCGTTCCCGCCGGCGCCAGCCAGCGTAAAGTTGCCGCCGTTACCGCCGTTACCGCCGGTACCTGCGCCTGCGCCGCCCTCGCCGCCGTTACCGCCGCCGCCGAAGAACGGGGCGGCATGGCCGCCGTCCCCGCCGGCCCCGCCGTTGCCGGTTGCTGAGCTTCCGCCCGCTCCGCCGGCACCGCCGGGCCCAAGCAGGCCGGCGACGTTGCCGCCGGTCCCGCCGGCTCCGCCGGTGCCCGTTGAGCTGAATCCGCCGGCTCCGCCGGCACCGCCCCCGCCGTCCAACAGCCCGGTGGCATCGCCGCCGGTCCCGCCGTTCCCGCCGCCGGTGGCCCCGAATCCACCGGCCCCGCCGACGCCGCCGGAGCCGAGCAACAGGCCCGCGTTGCCGCCGGCTCCGCCGGCCCCCCCGGTGGTGCCGCCGGGTCCGCCGGCCCCGCCGGCGCCACCGGCGCTGAACAGCAGGCCCCCATTGCCGCCGGCTCCGCCGGCGCCCCCGACGCCAGCCTCGCTGAATCCGCCCGCCCCGCCGTTCCCGCCGCCCGCACCGAACAGCCCGCTGAGCAGCCCGCTGGTCCCGCCAGCGCCGCCGGCCCCGCCGTTGCCGAGAATTGAGCCCCCACCGGCCCCGCCGGCCCCGGCGCCGCTGAACAGCAGGCCCCCATTGCCGCCGTGTCCGCCGGCCCCGCCGACCCCGCCCGGCGCCGTGCTGAATCCACCCGCGCCGCCGGCCCCGCCGTAGCCGTCGAACGGGTCGCCGGAATTACCGCCGTTCCCGCCGGCACCGCCGTTGCCGGTCGCTGAGCTTCCGCCGGCCCCGCCGGCACCGCCGATGCCCAGCAGCCCACCAGCCCCGCCATTACCGCCGGCCTGGCCGGTGCCGGGCGCGCCCGAGCCGCCGGCCCCGCCGTCGCCAAGCAGCCACCCGCCGGGCGCGCCGTTTTGCCCCGTCCCCGGAGCCCCGTTGGCGCCGGTGCCGATCAGCGGGCGCCCCGTCAGCGCCAGGAAGGGCGTATTGATCACGCCGAGCAGATCCTGCTCTATCGTCTGCGCCGGATTGGCCGTAAACGCCGCGACATTGGCGGCCTCCGTGCTGACATAGGATGCCGCACCCGCGGTCAACGCCTGCACAAACTGCTCGTGAAACGTCGCCGCTTGAGCGCTGAGTGCCTGATACGCCTTTGCGTGCCCGGAAAACAGGTTCGCAATCGCCACCGACACCTCATCGGCAGCCGCGGGCAGCACCGCGACGGTCGGGAGCGCCGCCGCCGCGTGGGCCGCGCTCAGGTTCGAGTCGATGGTCGCCAAATCGGTTGCCGCCGAAGTCATCAGCTCCGGCGCCGCGGTCACATGCGACATGTCCGTCCACCTCCTAGGAGCCCCTGGTTGTCACCAGTCCCGGCGGTCTTCCACCCGTCAGAACAGGTATGGCTTATTGTCTGGCGGCGCTGCGGCGCGGTATTCAGTAGCGGACTACTGCACTTCCAGTAATTGACTACTGCACTTCCTCGCCTTTGGCGCGGTTCAAAGCCCCGTCTGCTTCGGGATCGGCTAGTCCTGCCATCGACGACGATCTCCGCCTGGTGTCCGGCGCGTGCCGGGTACGTCGTTGTGACGTGCGAAGACGTGCCGCCAGTAGTAACCGATTAACCCGTATCTGCGAAGCGTTTAGCGCCCTATGCTGGTGAACCGGGACCTCGGAGGCCGGAAGCACGGAGGGTCGGATGACCGCAGCGACCGCGTGCCGCACGTGTGGCACCGAACCGCTGGAGAACGCCCAGTTCTGCCACGGCTGCGGCTCGCCCGTTGCCGAGCCGGGCACACACGCCGAGTACAAGCAGGTCACCGTGCTATTCGCCGACGTGGTCCGCTCGATGGATATCGCAGCCTCCGTGGACATCGAGCGCTTGCGCGAAATCATGACCGAGCTGGTGGAGCGGTTGGCGGCGGTGGTGCGCCGCTACGGCGGGACGGTGGAGTACACCGGCGACGGCGTGATGGCGCTGTTCGGCGCCCCGGTGGCGTTGGAGGATCACGCTTTCCGCGCCTGTCTGACGGCCTTGGCGATTCAGGAGGCGGCGCACCGGTTGGCGGATGAGGTGGCACGTCGCGACGGTGTCGAGCTGCGAGTGCGCGTGGGCCTGGATTCGGGTCGGGTGATCGCCGGGGAGATCGGTTCGGGGACCTTGGGGTACGCCGCGACCGGCGAGCACGTCGGGATGGCCCAGCGGATGGAATCGGTGGCGCCCCCGGGCGGGGTGATGGTGTCGGAGTCGACGGCGCGGCTGGTCGAGCACACCGTGCTGCTGGGTGAACCGGAGTGGGTGCGCATCAAGGGCGCCGACGAGCCGGTGCGCTCGCGTCGGCTGGTGGGGATCGGCGCGCGGGATGGGCTGGTCGGGCGCGCCGAGGCGAGCCTGGTCGGACGGCGTTGGGAGATGGCGGCGCTGGACGCCATGGTGGACGGGGCGATCGGTGGCCGCGGTGGGGTGGTGGGTGTGGTGGGACCGCCGGGCATCGGGAAGTCCCGCACGGCGCGGGAGACGGCGGCGGTGGCGGCCGGTCGCGGGGTCGAGGTGTTTTGGGCCTTCTGCGAGTCGCATGCTGGTGACGTTCCGTTCTATGCCGTGACGCGCCTGCTGCGCGCGAGCACCGGCGTGGCTGACCTGGACGGCCTTGATAATCGAGCCGCCCGCGCCCGGGTGCGGGAACAATTCCCGGATGCCGATCCGCAGGATCTGCTGTTGTTTGATGATCTGCTGGGGATCGCCGACCCGGATGTGCCGTTGCCCCAGATCGCCCCGGATGCGCGGCGGCGCCGGTTGACCGCCTTGGTGAACACCGCGTCGCTGGCGCGCACCCAGCCGGCGCTGTTCATCATCGAGGATGCCCAGTGGATCGATGCGGTCAGTGAGTCAATGCTGACCGAGTTCCTGGCCGTCATTGCGCGCACCCCATCGCTGGTGCTGATCACGTCTCGTCCCGAGTATGCGGGGGTGTTGACGGGGGTGCCCGGCGCGCAGTCGATAGCGCTTGAGCCGCTGGGTGATGCGGACACCGCGGCGCTGCTCGGTGAGCTGCTGGGGTCGGATTCCTCGGTCGCCGAGTTGGCGGTGATCCTCGCCGAACGGTCCGCCGGGAACCCGTTTTTCGCCGAGGAGATGGTGCGCGAGTTGGCCCAGCGCGGGGTGCTGGCCGGTGAGCGTGGTGGCTACGTGCGCCAGGTCGACATCGCCGAGGTGAGCGTGCCGGCCACGGTGCAGGCGGCCATCGAGGCGCGCATCGACCGGCTGAACACCTCGGCCAAGCGGACGTTGCACGCGGCGTCGGTGATCGGAGCCCGCTTCGGGGCGCAGCTGCTGGCCGCGTTGGGCATCGATGCGGTGCTCGACGAGTCGCTGGTCGCGGAGCTGATCGATCAGGTGCGGTTGACCCCAACCGCCGAGTACGCCTTCCGCCACCCGCTGATCCGCGCGGTGGCCTACGAATCACAACTCAAAACAGATCGCGCCGAGCTGCACCGGCGCGTCGCGGCCGCCATCGAATCACGTGACCCGGCAGCGGCCGAGGAAAATGCCGCCTTGATCGCCGAACACCTGGAGGCCGGCGGTGATCTGCACACCGCCTACGGCTGGCACATGCGCGCCGCAACGTGGGCGACCAACCGCGACATCAACGCCGCCCGACTGAGTTGGGAGCGCGCCCGAAGGATCGCCGACGCACTGCCCGCCGATGACCCCAACCGGGCGGCCATGTGCATCGCTCCTCGCGCCATGCTGTGCGGGATCGCGTGGCGAGTCCATGAACATGTGGCCGGTGACCGTTTTGAGGAACTGCGGCAGTTATGCACCGCCGCCGACGACAAGGCGTCGCTGGCCATCGGGATGGCCGGGCTGGTGATCGATCACGCGTCGCAGGCCCGGGTGCGCGAGGCGTCGCAGCTGGCGTCGGAAACCTGGACTCTCGTCGAGTCGATCGGCGATGCGACCCTGGCGGTGGGGCTGTCCTTTCCACTGCTGTACGCCAAGATCGAAAGCGGCGAGGTGAGTGACGCGCTGCGCTGGTCACAGCGGGTCATCCAGCTGGCCGACGGTGACCCGGCTAAAGGCAACTTCATTGTCGGGTCCCCGTTGGCGCTCGCCTTCGCGCTGCGGTCTATTGCCAGGTTATGCCTGGGTCGTCCCGGGTGGCGCGACGACCAGCGGCACGCCCTGGCGATGGCCTGCGGCGCCGACCCCATGTCCTACGCCAACGTTTTCGCCTGGGTCTACCTCAAGGGCATACCGTTTGGCGTGCTGAAACCCGACGATTCCGCTGTGCGCGAGAGCGAGGATGCCCTACAGAATGCCGAACGATCCGGTGATGACTTCGCGTTGGCCCAAGCCCGGGCAGCGGTGGGCATGGCGCTGGTGCACCGCCACACGGCCGCCGAGCGTGCTCGCGGACAGCAGCTCCTGGCCGAGGTCAGCGAGATGTGCCGACGCTCGGGACAGGCCTTAGGCAATGTACCGGGCCTCGAGTTGTACGTAGCACGGGAGAGGGCGCGGCGCGGAGATCACGACGAGGCCATCCCGCTCATGCGCGCCGCCGTCGACCATATGTTCCGCGAGGGACGGCTGCTGGTGTATGGCGTTCCTGCGACGGGTGTTCTGGTGGAGACACTGCTTGAGCGCGGGACCGACGCTGACGTGGTCGAAGCCGAGGCGGCGATCGAGCGGCTAGCGACCGCGCCAGCCGAAGAGGGTCTGGTGATCCGCGACATTTGGCTTTTGCCGCTGCAAGCTCTGCTGGCGCGGGCTCACGGGGATGGCGCGGCTTATGCAGACTTTCGGGATCGCTACCGCGACACAGCGAAAACGCTTGGCTACGAGGGGCATATCGACTGGGCCGAGGCCATGCCATGACGATGTCGGGCAGGTTCATGCTGTAGTCGTGCAGGAAGTCATTCGCGACGGTCGCAGCTGGCGGATCGGCACGGCGTCGGACGTCGCATGGATCAAGACGGGGACGACGGTCGGCTTGACGATCACCTCAGGGATCCCGCCAGTCTTCGACGACTACGCAACTGTCGTGCTGGCCGAAAGCGACGCCGAGCAGCTACGGCACGATCGCGCTGTCCTGGCGGTTCTCAAAAGCCAGTTGCCGCAACAGCGATGGTGGCTCGGATATCTCGACCGTGGCTGGAGCGACATCGTCTTTCCCGAGGCGCCCCCGGTTACCTTGTACGCAGGCTGGCACTACGTGCTGGTGCAGGCCGGCCCCGAGGAAGCCGCCAGCTGGCGTGGGATCGGCGCCACGCCCCTACTTCTACCCGAGCTGATGTTTCCCGCGGATCGGTCCTGGTTGGTCACAACACTGTGGGACGACGACTGGACCTGTGTCGGTGGACCGGTTCCGCTCGTGGACGCGCTGTTGAATCACCCGGATCTGCGAGCACGAGTCCGACGGGTGAGCCTCGACGAGGACGCGACTCCACCGGGGCATCGCGCGATTTGACGCCCAGAGCAGGGCTGCCAGTTAAGGGGCGTAACAACTGGCTGTAGCGTGACGCCCGTGAACTTGTCCAGGGTGTGTTCCTCCGTCGCGCTTGCAGTGGGTGTCGCGGCAATCGTTCCGACATTCGCGATATCGGGCACGGCAGCCGCCGCCGGTTCCTGCCCGTCCGTGACACCGCAGAACGCGGGAACGCCCGACTGGACGCTGACCGGCACCACCGGCAGCGTCACCGTCACCGGATCCACGGATACGACCGCACCGCTCGTCAATGTGACGACACCGTTCAGTGTGAGCCAGACCCAGGTACATACCTTGCACGCCGGAAATGGTCCGGTGGTGTCGAGTATCGCGAAGGTGTCCGTCTGCTACATGGGCGTCAATGGTCGTGACGGATCGGTGTTCGACAGCAGCTACCAACGGGGCGAGGCGGTTGATTTCCCGCTTACCGGGGTCGTGCCAGGCTTCCAGAAGGCCATCGCGGGCCAAACGGTCGGGTCTACCGTCGCCGTCGCAATGACACCGGCGGATGGCTATCCCGAAGGTCAGCCCAGTGCGGGAATCCGTCCCAGCGACTCGCTCGTCTTCGCGATTAAGGTCCTCAGCGCTTCGAGCTGACGTCGTGCGCCTCGGCGCGATCACATTCGCCAGGAATGGGTGAATGCGGCTAATGCGCCGGCGGACACAGATCGGATGCGGAGTAGGCGATGAGATTGTTGGCCTGAGCCGGGGTGAGCCCATTCGGCCCCTCTTTGCCGTCGGAGCGTTGCAGCGCCAACGCCACCAGCTGTTCCGGCGGAGCGCCCCACGACATTTGTTGGCACAGTTTGTAGCCCACCAGCAGCAGCGCCTGGTCACCGCCGTTGAAGTCGTGGATGCCGGAGTTGTGCAGGTCGTTGAGATAGCTGGTGTCGTCGGCCTGTGCCGGGCCGGCACAGATGACCCCGGCCACCAGAAGTGGGCCACCGAATAGCGCTGTGCCCGCAAATCGGCCATAACGCTTGTATGCGGCCATTGTTCATCTCCTTTGCCTGCGTACCGACCTGTATTGGGAGTCCGATGTTACCCCGCCACGAAACGTGCTACCAAGGATGAACTTTCAGATCACTGGTGAATCGGGGAATAGCCTGAGTACGGCCAAACTTGGCGTGAACAACTGCAAACCAACATGCAAAATCATTCGTTGAGCGCCGCACCCGGCACTTGGTTCAGCTGATACCTACAGACTGGTTACCAACTGGCTTACGTTGCGCACCACCGCGCGACGGAACTGAAAGCGCGCGGAAACCAGGTCCTCCCGGAGCTGCAGCCGGGCCTCAATGATGGCCTTGCGGCGCGGGTGCCGGTTGATTATCGGATGGTGATCAACGAATCGCCGCACCGCGTCAATCGCCGCCTTGCGGCGGGCTTCACGTGACGTCAGCATGTCGTCACGGAACTGCGCCCAAGGCAGGAGGCTGGGCGGCTGCTGAGTTTCGGTCATGGTGCAAATCCTGTCTAATTATCAAGCCTTCGCGCTACAGGTACCCAGTACATCAGTTTTTGGAGCTGTAAGCATCTGTGCTGAGCCCTGTCCGGGTGGCTCGTCCGGCGCGCGGAATTAGGGGCCGGCTAAGACGCGGATTCCATTTCGGAAATGAGCTCAGCAAGTGCGAGGATCCTCTGCGCGTCGCGCACGTGCAGGCTTTCGATCATGCGACCGTCGACGGTGATTACGCTCTCCCCCGTTGCTTGAGCCTGCTCATAGGCCGAGACGATCTTGCGGGCGTCGGTCAGCTCCTCGTGCGACGGACCGAACACGTCGTTGGCCGGGGCGAGTTGGGACGGATGGATCAGGGTCTTGCCGTCGAAACCCATCTCGCGCCCCTGCCGAGCCTCGGCCCGAAAGCCTTCGATGTCAGTGATGTTGTTGAACACGCCGTCCAAGATGGCCTTTCCGGCCGCCCGCGCTCCCAACATGGCCAGTGCCAACGCGGGCAGCACTGGTGCGCGTCCGGGTACATGCAGACCGTGTAGATCGTTGACCAGATCGTTCGTGCCGACCACCAGCCCAGCCAACCGATCGCTGGCCGAGGCGATCTCCTCAACTCTCAAGATGGCCCTGGGCGTTTCGATCATTACCCACAGCCGCAACGCCTTCGGCGCGTGGAGCGTTTCGAGCACGGCGGCCAGTGCTCGAACCTGTTCGCCACTCTCAACCTTTGGCACGAGCACGCCATCGGCCGTCGAAACCGCCACGGCGGCCAGATCATCGTCGTGCCAGTCGGTGCCCAGGCCGTTGACGCGCACCACGATCTCGCGGGGGTGGTAGCCGCCGGAGGAGACGGCCTCGCACACCTTGGCCCTTGATTCGGCTTTGGCATCCGGGCCAACGGCATCCTCGAGATCGAAAATCAACATGTCCGCCGATAGCGTTTTGGCCTTCTCTAGCGCCCTCGCGTTGTTGCCGGGCAAATAGAGGGCCGATCGACGCGGGCGTAGCGCCGGTGCAGCGGAGTCGTTCACAAAAAGGGATCCCTCGGAACTTCGAACTGCGCCCGGGCGATCTGTTCCACAAGGGGCGCCAGCCTGGCGCGGGCGCGGTTGTGTGCGGTATCGACGTCATAGGCGCGGTAGGCGTCGGTATTGGCGAAGTCTGCGACGATCGCAAAGCTCCAATTCCCTTCGCGCAGTCCAAGATCGCTGCCGATGGTGTAGCTGAGCGTGCCGGGACAGTTGAGCCTGCGGAAATCGCTCTGAATGTCGGCAACTTCGGCGGGATCGTAGCCTGGCTTCAGCTTTACGAGCACCACATTGCGGATCACGTTGACACGGTAGCAGCGCCGTGAAACTGCCGGAACGGGCATACTGCAGATGAATTGCGGGTGACGCGCAGCCCTAATCCCCCAAAGCTTGACGACGTTCAGACGCCCCCAGTTGGGCATCCGGCGATGGCCGCCCCGATATGCGTACGCCCTTGTGCTGCGGACACGGCGCGGCGGTGGAAGTATCGCGGGCGTGGCCACCAAAAAACCGCAGACGATCGCCTACTCGGCGCCAAGTGCACGCCCCCGTCGTTACGACCATGAATCGGCCGACCCCCACGTTATCGTCCTGTTCGGCGCGACCGGCGATCTGGCCAAACGCAAGCTGATCCCCGGCTTGGCGTATTTGGATAAGTCCTCGCTGGCGCCCGATATCCAAGTCATCGCGACGTCGCTGGAAGAGCTCACCGACGACGAGTTCCGACACCTCGCCAAGGAAGCACTCGACGCGTTTGGCACCCACAAGCTCACGCCCGAACAGTGGGACAGCTTCGCAAAGAACATCAGGTACGTCCCGCAGGGTGCCGGTCCCGCAGCCCTTGCGGCCGCCGTCGCCGAAGCCGAAACCCGTCTGGGACCGAGCGTGCGGCGACTGCACTACCTGTCGGTCCCTCCGAAAGCGGCGCGCGATGTGATCACCATGCTTCGCGAAGCGGGTCTCGTCGACCGCTCCCGGGTGGTGATGGAAAAGCCCTTCGGCACCGACTTGGCCAGCGCAGTCGCGCTCAACGACTATGTGCACGACACATTCGAGGAATCCCAGGTGTTCCGTATCGACCACTTCCTGGGCAAGGAGGCAGCACAAAACATTCTGGCGTTCCGCTTCGCCAACGGTCTATTCGAGCCGATCTGGAACCGCAACTTCATCGACCACATCCAGATCGACATTCCCGAAACCCTGGGTCTGGATCAGCGGGCAAACTTCTACGAAAGCACCGGCGCCTACAAGGACATGGTCGTGACCCACCTGTTCCAGGTGATGGCGTTCGTGGTGATGGAGCCGCCGACGGCGCTCGAGCCGCGCGCCATCAGCGAAGAGAAGAACAAGGTCTTCCGGTCGATGCTGCCGGTCAAATGTTCGGATGTGGTGCGAGGCCAGTACGGCGGGTACCGCGAAGAGACCGGAGTGGCAAAAGATTCCGACACCGAGACGTTCATCGCGCTCAAGGTCGGCATAGACAACTGGCGCTGGGCTGGCGTGCCGATCTATCTTCGCACCGGCAAGAGGATGGCCGAAGGCATCCGCATCATCTCGATAGCATTCAAAGAGGCTCCCCGAACGATGTTCCCGGAGGGATCGGGGGTAGGGGCCCAAGGTCCCGATCACCTCACGTTCGACCTGGCTGACAGGTCGAAGGTTTCACTGTCTTTCTATGGCAAGCGTCCCGGTCCCGGCATGAAGCTCGACAAGTTGTCCATGCAGTTCTCCTCTCAGGAGATCGACACCGTCGCTGACGCGCTGGAGGCCTACGAACGGCTCATCCTCGATGCGATGCGCGGCGATCACACGTTGTTCACTACCGCCGAGGGCATCGAATCGTTGTGGGAGCGTTCGGAGCAACTGCTAGATGACCCGCCACCGGTCAAGAACTACCCAGCCGGCACCTGGGGTCCTAACGCCATTCATCAATTGATCGCGCCCAATGCGTGGCGGTTGCCGTTCGAGCGTGGCTGGCGTGAAAAACGCTAATGAGCGATCGGGTCTAGCTCCAACCGCGGGATCCCTTTGAAATCATCCGGGTTGCAGGTATATAGCGGGACGCCGTGAGCGATCGCACTCGCAGCGATCAGGGCATCGTAAGCGCTTGCTGCCGGTTTGCGATCGGACGCGCGCAGCCCTGCGGCGACCCCACCGAATGCTCTAGCGCAGTCTGCGTCGAACGGAAGAACTTCAAAGTCGGCCTCGGCCTGCTGCAAATGTTGCTGGCGGGCGCTGCGGTCATTGTTGTCGCGGGCGACATGCGTACCGACGGACAATTCTGCCAGAGTGATCGCACTGCGCACTAAAGTCGGAGGCCGGGCCTGCCTCATGGCCAATCAGGTTGTCCTGCTTGGCGAATGATGGCGGTCGGATCCCGGCGTGGGTTTGGTGGCCGAGATTTGTCGGACCTGGCTGCGATGATGGGGTTATGTCTTCGATCGCATCGCCTGCCGCGGCAGTGAGCCCTGCTGAGCGTCTTGAGGTGTTGTTCGAGGAGTTGGCGCAGTTGGCCGGTCAGCGCAACGCGATTGATGGGCGCATCGTGCAGATCGTCGCCGAGTTGGATCGCGACGAGCTGTGCGGCGCTACGGGTGCACGCTCGGTTGCGGCGTTGGTGGCGTGGAAGCTGGGTACCTCGTCGGCGAACGCCCACACCATCACCACCGTTGCGCGCCGGCTCGAGGCGTTTCCGCGTTGCGCGCAGGGTATGCGGCAGGGTCGGCTGTCACTGGATCAGGTCGGGGTCATCGCGGCGCGCGCGGGTGAGGGATCTGACGAGCATTACGCCCAGTTGGCGCGGGTCGCCACGGTCAATCAGCTGCGCACCGCGGTCAAGTGCGAACCGCGACCCGAACCCGATTCTGGGCCGCAACCGCAACCCTCGATCACCAAGACCTCCAGCGAGCAGGGTAGCTGCTACCGGATCACACTTGGCCACCTGGACGCGGCGAAGTTCGACGCGGCGCTGGCGTCTCATCGTGATGCGCTGATCGCCGAGTACAAGCGCGATCACGGCAATCGCGACCGCGGATCAGATATCGCGCCCCCGTTGCCGGGCACCCTCGAGGCGTTTCTGCGCCTGGTCGAGGCCGGATGGGACGCCGAGGCGAGGCGGCGCCCACACGGGCAGCACACCACGGTGGTGGTGCACCTCGACGTTGCCGCGCGCGCCGCGGCGCTGCATCTGGGTCCGCTGCTTTCCGAGGCCCAACGCCGATACCTGACCTGTGATGCCACGTGTGAGGTTTGGTTCGAACGCCACGGCGAGGTCATCGGCGCCGGGCGGGCGACCCGCGTGATCAACCGGCGGCTTCGCCGCGCCCTCGAGCACCGCCAGCCCATGTGCGCGGTCCCAGGCTGCGGTGCCACCCGCGGTCTGCACGCACACCACATCCGGCACTGGGAAGACGGCGGCCCCACCGAGTTGGCCAACCTGGTGCTGGTGAGGGTGTCGCACGAATCCCTGGTGTGAATTGTCGATCTTCGTGTCGTTTTGCGTGAAAGATACTGCTGTATGTGATGATTCGAGGTGTCTGTCAATGTGCGCGCGGGTGATGTCGATCAGTTGTTGATGATGCCGCCGTCGGTGCGGGAATGGCTGCCCGAGGATCATCTGGCGTTCTTCGTGCTCGACGTCGTCGCCGAGCTGGATCTCAGTGCGTTTTATGCGGCGTACCGCGTCGACGGTAAGGGCGGGTCGGTGTACGACCCGGCGATGATGCTGTCGGTACTTCTGTATGCGTACTGCACCGGGGAGCGGTCCTCACGTCGGATCGAGCGACGATTGATTGAGGATGTGGCGGTGCGGGTGGTTGCGGTCAATCAGCAGCCCGATCATGCCACGCTGGCCCGGTTCCGCCGCCGCCACCAGGACGCGATCGCGGGATTGTTCGGGCAGGTTCTGGGCTTGTGCGTCAAGGCCGGTCTGGTCGATGCGGGAGTGGTCGCAATCGATGGGACGAAGATCGCCGCGAACGCCTCGTTCTTCGCCAATCGCGACCATGCGGCCCTTGCTGCCGAGCTCGACGAATCCCGAGCCCAGGACTCCGCGGCTGAGGCTCGTCGAGTCGCAGAACAGGTCTTGGCCGAAGCCGAGCGCGTCGATGCGGCCGAAGATGATGAATGTGGACATGACCAGGGCGGGCGGTTGCCGGCCGAGTGGGCCGGTGGCCGGGATCGGCGGTCCCGGATCCGTGCTGCCCTCGACGAACTCGAGTCGCAGAAGGCACGGGACCTTGAGACCCGGATGGCCGAGCGTGCCCGCAAGGAGAACGAGCTGGGCCGCAAACTGACCGGGCCGAAACCGAGCGCGGACACGGCGCGGCGAGCGCGGCCGAGGCGGGCGAACACGACCGACCCGCATTCGCGGATCATCGCGCAGGCATCCAAGGGCGTGCTTCAGGGCTACAACGCGCAAGCGGCCGCGACGACCGGGCACATCGTGCTCGCCGCCGAGGTCGCCGCCACCACCAACGACCAACCTCACTTCATGCCGATGACCACTGCGGTGATCGACAATCTCGCCGAGGCCGGCCACCGCGGTGGTGCGGGCGCCTTCGTGGCCGATGCGGGCTACTGGACTGGCGCTAACGGCACTGCCGACGTCGGTGCCGAGGTATTGATCGCCACACGAAAGTCGTCGTGGCGTAAGGCCGACAAGCCCGACGACGACAAGTTGGCAGTGCTGGCGAGGGTAAACCGCGGTGAGCTTTCTCAACGTCAAGCAGGTGCGATTCTCGGGGTCTCGTATACCTGGGTGCGGGACATGACCAAGCGGTACTTCGGGCACGACGGACAACGCATCACCCGCAGCGCCGAACCTGAACCCCGGGAGTGGATTCCGGTCGTCGAACGCGTCGCCGCCGGCGAGATCTCCATGCGCGCCGCCAGTGACCAGCTCGCCGTCTCGGTATCGCGAGTCAAGACGATGCTCGCGCATATCCGGGGCGACATCACCGACCCCACGGTCGCCCGAAACGCCATGGACGACAAGCTTTCCCAACCGGACAACGCCGCGCTCTACCGCAAACGCAGCGTCAGCATCGAGCCTGTCTTCGGCAACATCAAAGCCAACCTCGGATTCCGCCAATTCGCTCTCCGCGGCCATGCTGGAGTGCGCAGCGAGTGGCGCCTGATCTGCACGGTGCACAACCTGCTCAAACTCCAGCACGCACTACCCGACTGATCGAAAGCGACCGGACCCTACCCATCAGTCAACGCGAACCCTCGCTACCGCGACAATTCACACCAGGGATTCGTGCGACACCCTCTGGTATGCCCGTATCACCACCGGTTGCACCACCGCGGCGCCATCACCATCACCGGACCCGCCGACGCTTTGACCGTCACCGACGACACCGGCCGCCTACTGAGCCCGGGATCGCTGGCCCGCCCCCCAACTCAACCCCCACCCACGGTGGCACCCTGCCCCGGCCCCACCGGCGAACGCGCCGACTGGTGGTGGTACGAACCCTTCCAGCCGCAACCACCACCAACGAGCAACTAGCGTTTGGCTAGCAGCATCGAATGCGAAACCGAAACGGGTTCGGGCATAAAGAATTTCGTTTGCGCTACCAACTGCCATCAGACCTTGATAATCAAGGCCGACAACCGCACCGCCGCCGACCCGATACCCACGGCCCCCTCAAGATCCCCGCCGACGTGCGCACCAAATTGAGCCGAGTCGGGCATCGCCGGTGAGATAAGCCGCGATCTGTCAAAGTTTGCAACGGCGCATGGCCGAGCCGATTAAATCAGCCGGTCTATTTGGGGCGTACAGGCGCCCGAGATTCCGGAAGCGCAGAGAGGCCTTTGCGCTGGCGCGAGTATTGGGACACCAGCTATGTAGCCCGACAACTCGGCATCGATCCGGCTCACATGTTCGATCCGCTTGCCGGCTAAACGAGATGCTGGTGCTGTGCAGCAATCACTGCGTCGGGTAGATGATCGTCGTCCCCACACCGCCTGGGCTGTACTGGATATACACCGGGTGATCCTCGAAAAGCAGCGCCCCGGTATTCATCAAACCGGCTGACACCGTTGGGGTATACGTCTGGCCCATGACGTACGTGTAAAGAACGTTATTGGTGGTGGGATCGGTGACGACGACGGTGGATCCCGTCGGCGCGTTGAACGGGATGGTCCCCTGAACACCACCGGAATCGAGCATCGAGGAAACGTCGGTGTAAGTGGTCGTACTCCCGCCGCTGGGGGTGACAGCTACGTTCAGGTTGGTGACCGGCGCTCCGGGAAGCGTGGCTATGGGGGTGCCGACGAGGTCTGTCGGTACGCCACTGAACTGGATGTAGGGCGAACCCGTGGCCGGCGCTTCGTTGATGAGCAGGCCCTTATTGAAGGGAGAAGCCAACGCCTGGGTCGGAATGCTGGGTCCCGGGCCTCCTGCATTTGGCCCAACGCCCAAGACGCCAGTTACCCCGTCGGACGCGAAATAGGACTGGAACGTGAAGCCGTTGTTTATCGCGGACGAGATGGATGTCGGGAATGCGAAAAACTCAACGTTAACGGGGGTGGACGCGGTTACGAGTCCGCCACCGAAATTCACCGGCGCGTTATACGTGGCGTAAAGGTAGTCGATCCCCCCGCTATACCCGCCAATACCTGCGTTGATGGGTAAGCCGAGCTGGAGTACTCCGAGTAGTCCGCCGACGTTTTGGAATGGGATGACAAGCCCCGTGGATCCGGTGTCAACCAGCAGGCGTACCGGGGTTCCGCTGCCGACGGAGGCGTTCACCCGCGCCTCGGTGCTCGCGTACATCGAGAACGGAGCTTGTCCTACCGCTTTGACCCCGTGCCGGTAATCGTGCCGCCAAGCGTCACCGCCTGCCCTGTGCTGATCAGCTGACGCCCGAACAAGATCTCGGTGGGCGTATTAATGACGCCCACCACGAACTGCTCGATGGACTGCAACGGCGCGCCGGTCGCCGCCGCAGGCACATTGACGGCACCCAAGAGGCCCTGCTCGATGGCCTGCAGTGGCGACGCGTTCGCCGCCTCGGCGGCCAGATAGGAGCCGCCCGCGCTATTCAGTGCCTGGACAAACTGGGCATGAAACCGCGTTGCCTGCGCGCTGACCGCCTGAAATTCCTGACCGAAGCCGCCGAATAGGGACGCGACCGCCGCCGATACCTCGTCAGCGCCGGCGGCCGCAATCGCGGTGGTCGGAGCTGCAGCCGCGAGATGCGCGGTGTTGAGTGCCGAACGGATGCTCGCTAAATCCGCTGTGGCCGACTCCACCCATTCGGGAGCCACGACCAGAAATGACACACCGCCCCCTCCGGGTCAATCACCGATTTTGTGCGCACAGCTTAACGTGACCCCCTTCTCGGCGGCTCAGTTTGGCAACTTACTGGTCGATCTCATGCGATCAACGCGCTGCCGTGGGTGCCCCGGCGGCGCCGTCGCCGGTGGTGTGTCAGCATTTGGGGATGAGTCCTCGCAGCATCGCGCGCACCGTTGGTGTCTTCGTTGTGGCGATGTGGGCGCTGTTCAGCGTGCCCGTCGCCCTTCCTGCGGCTTCGGCCGACCCGTGCTCGGACGTCGCGGTGGTCTTCGCCCGCGGCACCCACCAGGAGCCCGGTCTCGGCAACATCGGCCAGGCCTTCGTCGACTCGCTTACCTCGCAGGCCGGTGGTCGGTCCGTCGACGTCTACGCCGTCAACTACCCGGCCAACGACGATTACCACGGGAGTTCGTCGGCCGGTTCTGCGGATGCCAGTGCGCATATCCAGGGCGTCGTCGCCAGCTGCCCGAAAACCAAGATTGTGCTTGGTGGATATTCCCAAGGTGCGACCGTGATCGACTTGGCGACCAATGCCATGCCGGCCCCGGTGGCCGACCATGTCGCCGCTGTCGCCTTTTTCGGCGAGCCGAGCAGTGGATTCTCCAGCACGCTGTACGGCGGCCAGCCGTTGCCGACAATCAATCCGCTCTACAGCAGTAAAACGATCAGCTTGTGCGCTCCCGACGACCCAATCTGCTCCGGTGGCGGCAACATCATCGCGCACGTTTCATATATCGAAGCCGGGATGACGAACCAGGCCGCGACATTCGCGGTGAACAGGCTCGGTCCAGGGCCTAACGCTTAGCGGCTGCGCGCGACGCGGGCCGATGTTCTTCAGGTTGGGACTGTGAAACCCCTAGTGGAGCTGTTTCGCGACACTGTTGCAGCTCGAATTCTGGTTGTCACGGTGCTCGGGATTGCCGTCGCTGTCGTCATGGGCAACACGGTCGGCTGGCGATACGCGCTGGCCGGCTGGGTCGTTGGCGCCGGCGCATATGTGGTGTGGACGCGGATCATCCTGGGCGGAATGGATGCCGAGCAAACGTGCAGATATGCGACTCGAGAAGACCCCACCCGTTGGTTCGCCGATGTGGTTATCGTGTCGGCAAGTATCGCGAGCCTGGGCGGCGTGGCCTACGTGGTTATTGCCGGCTCAGGCTCGGGTCCCGAAAGCTTGCGATCCGCCATCCTGGGCATCCTGACCGTCGGTGCGTCCTGGTTTTCCGTGCACACGCTGTACACGGTGCACTACGCGCGGCTCTATTACTCGGGTCAACCGGGCGGAATCAACTTCCACGACCCTGAACCACCCTGCTTTCAGGACTTCGCCTATGTGGCCTACACCGTCGGCATGACTTACCAGGTTTCCGACACCGAGATCGGATTGAGGTCCATCAGGTCGACGGTGCTGCGTCATGCGATGCTGTCCTACCTTCTCGGCGCGGTGGTTCTGGCCGTTACGATCAATCTGATCGCGGGGCTGGGTTCCAAGTTTCAGTAACGCTGCCAGTGCCAAATCGGCCCAATAACACGACGTTCGGCGCCCAGCTACGCTTACCGGTATGGCCATAGAGTCCACCATGCTCGCACTCGGCACCCCCGCCCCGCCGTTCACGCTGCCCGAGCCGGCCACCGGAGGCACCGTCAGCCTCGACGAGCTGACCGGCCCCGCGCTTGTCGTCGCGTTTATCTGCAACCACTGCCCGTATGTAAAGCACGTCGCTGCGGGGCTCGCCGCACTCGGCCGCGACCTCGCCGAACAAGGCGTCGCGATGGTTGGCATCTCCAGCAATGACGTCGCCACCTACCCGCAGGACGGACCCGATGAGATGGTCGTCGAGGCGCGAGGCCACGGCTGGACGTTTCCGTACCTCTACGACGAGACGCAGGACGTCGCCCGCGCCTACTCCGCAGCCTGCACGCCCGATGCGTTCGTGTTCGATGGCGAACGTCGACTCGTCTACCGCGGTCAGCTCGACGATTCCCGACCCAAGAACGATCGACCGGTGACGGCCGCCGATATCCGCGCCGCCGTTGATGCCGTGCTAGCCGGGCGGCCGGTCGACAGCGACCAGCGGCCGTCGATCGGGTGCGGCATCAAATGGCGTTGAGCCGCGCTCACCTGAGTTAGGTCTGCTGCGATGAAAGTTGCGCTGGCGGGCTATGGCAGCCGCGGCGATGTCGAGCCACTGGCCGCTGTGGGTCGGGAGCTGCTGCGCCGGGGTCATGACGTGGGTATGGCGGTCCCACCCAACATGCTCGGCTACATGGAGTCGGCCGGTCTCAACGCCGTCCCCTTCGGGTCGGAGCCGCCGCAGCCCGGCGACAATCCGACCGACCTGATAGCCGAAGTCGTTGGGCATGTCACCCGAGCCTGGGCGGAGTGGGGCGCCGCGCTGAGGGAGTTGGCAGACGGGGCGGACCTGCTGTTGACGGGCAAAGTCGAGCACGGGTTGGCCGCCAACGTTGCCGAGTACTACGGCATTCCCCTGGCCACGCTGCAATACTTCCCGGAGGGCAATTCGCCCCTGCATGGCTTGCTTGGCCATGTCACGCAAGAGGCTCAAGCCGCCCAACGTCGAGTGCTGGGCCTACCGCGGGACACCGGATCGTCGACGCGACCAACGTTGGAGATCCAGGCCTACGACGCGGTGTGCTTTCCGGGGCTGGCGGCCGAATCGTCGCGACAGGGAGGCCTTCCACGATTCAGGCCCTTCGTCGGCGCTCTGACGCTCGAATTGCCGGCCGATGCCGACGACGAGGTCTTGTCGTGGATTGCTGCGGGGGCGCCGCCCATTTACTTCGGCTTTGGCAGCATGCCGATCCCGTCTCCCGCCGAGACAGTCGCCGTGATCAGCGCGGCCTGCGCGCAGCTGGGCGAGCGGGCGTTGATATGCAGCGGGCCAAATGACTTCAGCCACGTCCCGCATTTCGGCAATGTCCGTGTCGCTCGGGCGGTAAACCACTCGGCCGTCCTCCCCGCCTGCCGCGCGGTTGTCCACCACGGCGGCTGCGGCACAACGGCTGCGGCCATGCGGGCCGCCGTCCCCGCGTTGATCCTCTGGCATCAGGTCGACGACCAACCAATCTGGGCGGATGCCGTTAGCCGGTTGAAAGTCGGTTTTGGGCGCGCCTTTTCGGCGAGCACCCTGGACTCGCTAGTCGCGGACCTGCGCCTCGTCCTTGCCCCGGAGTGTGTCACTCGGGCCCGTGAGATCGCGGCTCAGATGACCACGCCCGCCGAGAGTGCCGCGCGCACGGCTGATCTGCTGGAAGAGGCGGTCGGCCTGGAGGCTGCTCCGAGTAGGTTCGGCTAATGAAATTTGTGGTGGTCGGGTACGGCAGCCGCGGCGAGGTCGAACCTTTTGTCGCAGTCGGTCGGGAGTTGCTGCGCCGAGGTCACGAGGTATGTATGGCGGTCCCGCCCAATATGATCGATTTCGTCGCGTCGCTGGGGTTAGCGCCGACTGCCTACGGGCCGGATTCTCGGGAGGCCATCAACCCGGCGACGAATGTCTTTCACGCCGTGGCGGGGATGGCGCTCACGGATCCACTCGCCGTGTCGGGCGCAGTCACTGAGCATGTCACCCAAGTCAAGACGGCGAAAGGCAAGACGCTGACGGCGCTGGCAGAGGGGGCTGACCTGATCATGGCGGGGTTCAACGAGCAAGGGCTGGCTGCCAATGTCGCTGATTATTCCGGTATTCCATTGGTGGTGCTGCACTACTTCCCGGCGAAGGTTTGGCCAACGACAGGCCTCTATGCAGGAATAACGAAGCAGACCGACGATCATCAACGCAGCATGTTGGGCTTGCCAGAGGCATCCGGACCCGCTGCGGCGCTAGAGATCCAGGCCTACGACGAGATCAGTCTGCCCGGGCCGGCGGCGGAATGGATCGACCCCGACGGCCCTCCAAGTCCCTTCGTCGGCGCATTGACGCTGGAGTTGCCGGCCGATGCCGACGAAGAGGTGCTTTCGTGGATTGCCGCAGGGACGCCGCCGATTTACTTCGGTTTCGGCAGTTGGTCGATTGAATCTCCCGCCGAGACGGTGGCGGTGATCAGTGCGGCCTGCGCGCAGTTAGGTGAGCGGGCGTTGATCTACAGTGGCTCAAACGATTTCACCCAGGTGCCACGTTTCGACCATGTCAAGATTGTCGGAGCGCTCAACTACGCTGCCATATTCTCGGCGTGCCGCGCGGTCGTCCACCACGGCGGCGCCGGTACCACGGCCGCGGGCATGCGAGCGGGAATCCCGACGCTGATCCTGTGGTTCTGGCTCGATCAGCCGGTGTGGGCAGATGCGGTGACGCGATTGAAAACCGGCGCCGGGCGCGAATTCCTGGCCAGCACGCTCGATTCACTGGTCGCGGATCTGCGGCGCATCCTCGCTCCGGAATATGCGAGACGAGCCCGTGAGGTCGCTGCCACGATGACCAAATCCGCTGAAAGCGTTTCTACCGTCGCAGATCTACTGGAAGAGACTGCTCGCATCAGCGTTGGCTGATCGGCGAAGGCGGGCCTACTGGTCGCTGAGCAAACCGGCCGAGAACGTGCCCGCGCCGCTAATCTCCAGGAAGATGCCAACCGAAGGGGCGCTCGGGTAGGTTCGGCCAATGAAAATTGTGGTCATCGGTTACGGTAGCCGCGGCGAGGCTGAGCCTTTCATCGCTGTCGGTCGGGAGTTGCTGCGCCGAGGTCACGAGGTATGTATGGCGGTCGCGCCCAGTATGGTCGATTTCGTCGCGTCGCTGGGGCTAGTGCCGACTGCCTACGGACCGGATTCGCACGAAGCCATGAATCTCTCGACGAACGTCTGTCACCCGGTGGCCGGGCCGGGATTCACGAATGCATTCGAAATGGTGAGCCAAATTACCGAGCACATCACCCAGGTCAAGACTGCGAAAAGCAAAACGCTGACGTCCCTGGCAGAGGGGGCTGACCTGATCGTGGCGGGTTTCATCGAGCGGGGCGTGGCCGGTGCTGTCGCGGACTACTACCGGATTCCATTGGTGGTGCTGCACTACTTCCCGGCGAAGGTTTGGCCATCGGAGGGCGTCGATGCAGGAATAGCGAAGCAGACCGACGATCATCAACGCAGTATGTTGGGCGTGCCAGAGGCATCCGGACCCGCTGCGGCGCTAGAGATCCAGGCCTACGACGAGATCAGTCTGCCCGGGCCGGCGGCGGAATGGATCGACCCCGACGGCCCTCCAAGTCCCTTCGTCGGCGCATTGACGCTGGAGTTGCCGGCCGACGCCGACGAAGAGGTGCTTTCGTGGATTGCCGCGGGGACGCCGCCGATTTACTTCGGTTTCGGCAGTTGGTCGATTGAATCTCCCGCCGAGACGGTGGCGGTGATCAGTGCGGCCTGCGCGCAGTTAGGTGAGCGGGCGTTGATCTACAGTGGCTCAAACGATTTCACCCAGGTGCCACGTTTCGACCATGTCAAGATTGTCGGACCGGTCAACTTCGCTGCGGTTTTCTCCGCGTGCCGCGCGGTCGTCCACCACGGCGGCGCCGGTACCACGGCCGCGGGCATGCGAGCGGGAATCCCGACGTTGATCCTGTGGTTCTGGCTCGATCAGCCGGTGTGGGCAGATGCGGTGACGCGATTGAAAACCGGCGCCGGGCGCGAATTCCTGGCCAGCACGCTCGATTCGCTGGTCGCGGATCTGCGGTGCATCCTCGCTCCGGAATATGCGGCTCGCGCACAGGAGGTCGCGGCCTCGATGACCACATCCACCGCGAGTGTCGCTGCGGCCGCAGATCTGCTCGAAGAGACCGCCCGCCGCGGCGTTTGCTGATTGGCGAAGGCGGGCCTAATGGTCGCTGCGGGGAATCCGGTCGGCGCGCCAGCACCACGCCCGCATGGGGATGTCGATCCGGTCGGCGCCGGGGAACCTCGCCTGCAACACCGCCCGCGCATCGGTCAGCGCCTGCGCGCGATCATCCGGAGACGCGACGATGGCCCGGCTGTAGGTACCCAGCATCGCGACGACGTTGTCGACGGTCATCGCGCGCGAGAAGCTGAAAGTCTCGCGCGCAATGTTGTGGAAGACATGCGGCTCCGGCAGCACAAAGTCCAGGCGTCGCCGGAAGCGGTCCCCCGACGCTGGCTCGGGTGTATCTCGGCCGCGCAGCACGTCGAGTTCACGCACCCAGTCCACGTCGCGGTCTCGGCTCGTCCAGATCAGCCCTAACCGACCGCCGTCGTGCAGCACCCGCCCGATCTCCGGAATTGCCAGTTCGGGATCCATCCAGTGCCACGCCGACGAGACGAACAACGCGTCCGCACTAGCGTCCGGTAGCGGGATCGATTCGCCGCGGCCTTCGACAACCCGGACTCCCGGGGAATGCGCCGTCAGCACCTCCCGCATCCGGGCATCGGGCTCGACGGCGATGACCTGGGGCACCCTGCCCAACAGCGTGCGGGTGAACAGTCCGGTCCCCGCGCCGACGTCGACGGCCACCCGGCACCCGGCCGGGACCAGCCAGTCCACCGCGTTCTGCGGGGCCTGTGGGCGCAGCTCGTTATAGTTCTCGGCGATCGATCCGAAGGACATTGCGCGCTCTTGGCGATCGGTCACGGCCGCCACAGTAGTCCGGCTCCTTAAGTGGACAACCGTGCTGCGTCAACCAGATATTCTCACAGCGGCGGACGGACGGAGACAGCAATGGTGAACTACCAGCAGGCCGAAAAGATGAGGTCGGGCAAGGGCTTCATCGCCGCGCTCGATCAAAGTGGCGGCTCGACGCCCAAGGCGCTGCTGCAGTACGGCATCGAGGAAAGTTCGTATTCCTCCGAGCAGCAAATGTTCGATCTCATCCACCAGATGCGTGCGCGGATCATCACCTCGCCGGCGTTCACCGGCGACCGGATACTCGCCGCAATCCTCTTCGAGCAGACCATGGATCGCGAAATCGACGGTGAGCCGTCGGCACACTTTCTCTGGGAGCGCAAGGGTGTCGTGCCAATCCTGAAGATCGACAAGGGGCTGACCGACGTCGCCGACGGCGTTCAGCTGATGAAACCGATCCCGGGTCTCGACGACCTGCTGATCCGAGCCGTCCAGCACGGGATTTTCGGGACCAAGGAACGTTCGGTGATCGGCGCCGCGAACCCCGGTGGCATCAAAGCCATCGTCGACCAGCAATTCGAGCTAGCGGACCAGGTCCTCTCACACGGGCTGATCCCGATCCTGGAACCCGAGGTCACCATCTCGATAGCCGATAAGGCGCAGGCCGAGGCCATCCTGCGCGATGTCATCACGACCCGCCTCGACAACATCCCGGATGGCACCCAGGTGATGCTCAAACTCTCGCTGCCGACGGTCACCAATTTCTACCGGCCGCTGATCGAGCATCCCAAGGTCATGCGCGTCGTGGCGCTGTCAGGTGGTTACTCACGCGCCGAGGCCGACGCATTGCTGGCCCAGAACACCGGGTTGATCGCCAGCTTCAGCCGCGCGCTCACCGAGGGGTTATCGGCCGGGCAATCCGACACGGAGTTCAACGCGACACTCGACCGCGCGATCCAGTCCATCTATGAGGCTTCAACAGCCGGTTGATCCGCGCCACTGTCATACATCGCCGCTAGTGTGCGATTCATGCGGTTGGATCGAGTGGCGCGGCGCGGCCTTATTTGGGTTGGGCTGTGGGCCGCTGCGTGCCTCGGGATGGTGATCAACCATCACCGTCTTGGTGCATACGTTTTCGCCGGTGTCTTCGTTGTCAGCGTCTGCTGGTGGTATGGCAGTTTAAGTGACCGCGCTCGGGACCGAGAGCGCGAAGAAACGTTGCGGGCGTCGGGATTCGACGACATTGACGTGATGACCGGTATCGAGTTCGAGGGCTACTTCGCAGCGATCCTCAGGGGCCTAGGTTATGCAGTGACCACGACCAAGACCACCGGTGATTTTGGTGTTGACCTGGTCGCGGCGAGGGACGGCACGCGAACAGCCGTTCAGTGCAAGCGAAAAACGGGCGGCGCGGTCGGAGCCGCAGCCGTCCAACAGGTCGTCGCCGGGGCGCCGATGCACGACTGCAACGCGACGATGGTGGTGACCAACAACCTGTTCACCCGAGCGGCTCAGCAACTCGCGGTGGTACACGATTGCGAACTGGTTGATCGACTGCGGTTGAGACAGTTTGTGTTGGACACCCGTAGCCACATGTCGACGGCCGCACCGGATGGCCACCGCAGCTCGGTTCAGGCCGATTCCGACATCTGCACGGGGGCCAACGGCTTGCAGAACAGAGGTGAAGATTTTTACAACAGCTATCGGAATCTGACCGGTGCCCAACGACAGTCCGTTGTCAACGCAAAACTGCTCAGCAGCCAGCTTCGAACCTTGGCGACCGTCGGGGCGCCACCGGGTCAGTCGGACGGGTCTGCCGCGATCGACGCGGCCAGTCCTGGCGTGCGGTTGCCGCTGACAAAGGTCGTGCGCGACGCCGACAGGCTCGCAAAGCGTTTCGCCGAGATCGCGAACGGTTCGCCGGCCTCCGGCGTGGACCGCGAGCTGGCTTCGATGTTCGCTTCATTCACCGACGCCTTGATTGCCTGCGCAAAGTCCGGGCATGCCCCGGCCTGGTTCAATCCGGACGACCTCTTGAGTCACTGAACTTAGTCGTAGATGACGGCAAGTCCCCGGCGTTCGAGGTCAGCCAGCCTGTCCCGCATGGCTTGAAGTTGTTGCGGTGAATGCCCCACCCAGTCCGTGATCTCGCCGAGTACTCTCACCGGCTCCCGGGTGCGGTAGGAGCGGGTGGGATTTCCGGGGAATCTTTTGTCCGTCACGTTCGGGTCGTCCTCAACTGAGCCTTCCGGTTTCACGACATAAATGCGGCATCGCCCCTCCCCTACGGCCAGTTCGGCGCCCCACGCAGCAGCATCTAACGTTTGCGTGACGTAGACGTGGTTCGAGAGGCGATTTTCGTCGTAGTTCGATCGACGCCCGGGTACCAGCAGGTCACCCACCGAGAGGTCGGCCCTGGTGCCATGCAGGTACGCACCCGACTCATGCGGTTCAAAAGGTTTCGGCATGCTCGTCACAACGACCCCCAGCTGTTGTCGTTCACAACCGGACGATTATGTCGCGCGTGTTGCAGAACGGCTGACGGGCACCTCGGGACGGTAGCGCGATCGCTACATTGAGCAGGTCAGCGCCGCCGGCGATCTGACGCCCTCGACTGAAAGGAAGTCAGGTGTCCATTGCTCAGCGCGAACGTGCAGCCCTCGTCGAAACGATGCGAGCCACCGGGCCGGATGCGCCCACCCTGTGCGATGGCTGGAATGTGCGCGATCTGGCGGCTCACCTGGTGGTACGGGAGCGTCGTCTGGACGCCGCGCCGGGGATCCTCATCCCCCTCTTCGCCGGCCACACCGCCAAGGTGCAAAGCGACATGGCCCAAACCGACTGGGATGCGCTGGTCAATAAAATCGCGTCCGGTCCCCCGCTCTACTCGCCGTTCAAATTGTTCGACGCTGTAGCCAATGTCGGCGAGATGTTCATCCATCACGAGGACGTGCGGCGCGCCCAGCCGGGCTGGGAGCCACGCGTCCTGGAACCCGACCTGGCCAATTCGCTGCGCCGCAGCCTGCCGCTGATGGGCCGGATGACACTCGGAAAGGCTCCCGGTCGCGTGGCGTTGCGCACGGCAGACGGGACGACGGTACTGACCGCTGGCCGTGGCCCGGCCGTCACCGTGACCGGTGCACCCCAGGAGCTACTGCTGTTCTCCGTCGGGCGACTGGCCCGCGTCGAGTTCGACGGCGATGAAGCGGCGGTACAAGCGGTCCGTGACGCGCCCAAGGGCTTGTAGTTCGATGGTCCGGGTGGCGATACTCGACGACTACGCCGGGTTGGCCCTCGACCTGGCTGACTGGTCGCCGGTGCAAACCCGTTCCGAGGTAACCGTTTTCGACCGGCACCTGTCGGAAGTGGATGCCGTCGACGCGCTACGGCCATTCGATGTGATCTGCACCGTGCGCGAGCGGATGGCACTTCCGCGCACGCTCATCGAGCGACTGCCGAATCTGAAACTGATCACCATCATCGGCAAGAGCCTGCCGAATCTGGACGTCGCTGCGGCCAGCGAGCACGGTATCCTGGTGGCCCACTCGAACTTCGCCAGTCCGCTATACAGCGCGGTCCGCGATGCCACTCCGGAACTTGCTTGGGGGCTGATGATCGCGACGGTGCGGAATCTGGCCGAAGAGCACCGGCGCATGCGAGGGGGCGGGTGGCAGACCACGGCGGGCATGACGCTGTCCGGTAAAACTCTCGGGCTCTTGGGTCTGGGACGGGTCGGCGGACGCATGGCCGAATACGCGAAAGTGTTTGGCATGCAAGTCATTGCATGGAGTCAGAACCTCACCGAGGAGGCCGCGGAGGCGGCCGGCGCTCGCCGGGTCGACAAGGCGACGCTCTTCGAAGAGTCCGACGTGGTGTCCATCCACCTGGTGCTCTCGGAACGCACCCGGGGCGTGGTCGGTGAACCGGAGTTGGCCCTGATGAAGCCACACGCCTACCTGATCAACACGTCCAGGGGCCCGATCGTCGATGAGGCCGCGCTGATCGCTGTGCTCGAGAACGGACGGATCGCCGGGGCCGGGCTTGACGTATACGACATCGAGCCGCCCGCACCGGATCATCCGTTGCGGGCGCTCCCGAATGTGACGCTGTCTCCGCACCTGGGATACGTCACCCGCGAAATGCTGGCCGCCTTCTACTCAGACTCGGTAGAAGCCGTGTCGGCGTGGCTGGATGGAACGCCCATTCGGATAGCCAATCCCGAGATAATGCCTCGGTCAGATACCGATTAGCTGGAGCAATAAGTCGATTCCGCGGCACTGACCATGGACGTGACGTCCGCGAACGAGATGCCTTTCGGACCCAGTGTGGAGTGGATGTCGGTGGCAATTGCGTCAGGCGTTTTGCCTTCCCCGCGGTCGGTGCAGATTTGCTTTCCCATCGAGACGATGTCGGAGTCATCGCCCGCCGGCCAGGTAAAGCCCAGGCTGTGCATTTTCGAGAGGAAAGTGTCGTCGGTGCTGTCGGCAAGTGCAATCGCAGTGCTAGTTGTCAGCGCAGCACTCACCATCACGGGGACGGTTAGCCTGGCCAGCCAGCGGCGTGAAGACATTTTTATTGCCCTTCCTACTTGTTAGCGACGTTGTTAACGACGATGCCGTCAGTATGAGGGGTCGGGGCGGGAATGGCACCTTAATCCGGAGAGCTGGGAAAATGCTTGCGAAGTGCTGCACACATTTCGAACGTTCCCGGCACCGTAGCCGAGGGCATTTATATCGGTAAAATGAGAATCACCATGACAAGCGATTCGATGACCCCACTGAGCGAGCAGCGTTTCGTTTCGCTGACCACATTCAAGCGCAATGGGGAGGGCGTCTCGGCGCCGATGTGGATCGGCCGTGACGGCGCCGACCTTTTCATCTGGACACCAGCGGACAGCTGGAAAGTCAAACGGGTCCGCCATAATTCCCGCGTCCAGTTGGCGCCGAGCGGCCGGTTCGGAAAGGTACGGGACGGTGTGGTGCCCGTGGACGGCACCGCGGAGGTCCTTACCGATCCTGTGACAGTGGATCGGCTCCAAGGCGAGATTCGCAGCAAGTACGGCCTGGAGTACCACCTGGTGACGCTGATCGAGAAGATCGCGGCCGGTGGGCGCAACAAGCCGCGGGTCATCCTGCGGATTGTGGTCGCTTCTCCAGAGTGAACTGATTGACGTCGATGTAGCCGACCCGAAAAGACTTGGCGCACCCGGTCAGGTATTTGTCGTAGCGGTCGTAGACCTCTTCGGACTGGATCGCGACGGCCTCGTCTTTGTGTTTCTCGAGAGCCTCGGCCCACAGGTCGAGGGTCCTGGCGTAGTGCAGTTGCAGCGACTGGCGGCGGCTGAGCGTGAAACCCGCCTTCGCCGAATGCTCCTGCACCATCTCGATGGTCGGCAGGCGGCCGCCCGGGAAGATCTCGGTCGACATGAACTTGATGAACCGGGCCAGCTCGAACGTCAGCGGCATGCCGCGCTCGACCATCTGCGGTCCCGTCAATCCGGTGATCGTGTGCAGCAGCATGACGCCGTCGGCGGGCAGCACGGTCTGCGCCATCTTGAAGAAGTCGTCATAGCGATCATGGCCGAAGTGCTCGAACGCACCGATGGACACAATCCGGTCGACGGGTTCGTCGAACTGTTCCCAGCCGTTGAGCAAAACCCGCTTGCTGCGTGGGCTGGCTATCTTGTCGAACGATTTCTGCACGTGAGCGGCCTGATTCTTGGACAGAGTCAGGCCGACGACGTTGACGTCATACTTCTCGACCGCACGTCGGACGGTGGCGCCCCAGCCGCAGCCGACATCGAGCAGCGTCATGCCAGGCTGCAGGCCCAGCTTGCCCAGCGCCAAGTCGATCTTGGCGACCTGGGCCTCTTCCAGCGTCATGTCCTCGCGTTCGAAGTAGGCGCAGCTGTAGGTCTGGCTTGGATCCAGAAACAGCCGGAAGAAGTCGTCGGACAAGTCGTAATGCGCCTGTACGTCGGCGAAATGCGGTTTCAGCTTCTCAGTCATGTGTTTGTGCGCCCTTCTGGTAACCCAGAGGCCCCCCAATGGGTTGCATGCTCGCGGTGGGATGCGTCGTGAGCGGGCATACCCCTTGCACGTGCCGCCAAACCATCCGGTTCAACGTCGCACGCGATCGTTTGCGCGATCAGTGCGCGAGCAGGCGTCGTTTCTGCTCGGTGAACTCTTCGTCGGTGAGGATCCCGGAGTCGCGCAGCGAGGCCAGTTCGCGTAGCTCAGCTGCGATGCTCGTGATCGGGCCGCCTGTCGGGACCTGCGGTGATTCACTCGGCAGCTGCGGTTCACCCGGCGTGTCGGTAGGTGCCCCGATCCGCTCCCGGGGCCGCGGGGCAGCTGCGCCGCCGGTCCCGGCCATCGCGCGCCCCGCCATGCCGGCCGCGGCCATCTGACCCCACAGGTTTCCGGCGCCGCCGGGAGAAGCTGCCGGGGCCGGGCTCACGCTGGTGGCCGGCAACGGCGCGGCAAGTGAGCGCATCGCCGGGGCCGCCTCGGCCCAACCGGACGGCACCGACAACTTCCCGATCGTGTTCGCCTCCCCCAACCCCGCCGAAACGGGCGAGCCCAGGTTTGTGATCACCGGAAACTGTGTCGGGGGCACCGCTTCTTTTCCCGGCCACGGCTGAACCCCCGCCCAGCCGCTGACTATGTCATCGGTGTGGAAACCCGTCAGGGCACCGACCACGTCGAAGGGAAAAGACGTCAATGAAATCGGTGAGTCGATACCAAGCCCCGCCACGCTGGCTGGTAAGTCAAAAAAAATTGCGATCAGATCGCTCGCCAGGTCCAACAAGTCCAGTGGGCTCGCCGCGGCAGTGGTCGGCCCCGCTGAAGCAAGGCTGCTTAGCGCGGCCGGCACAGCGGAGAAGGCTTGTTGCGCCGAAGCGACGACCTTCTGCGCGTTGCCGGCGGCGGTGCCGGTGGCTTGGGCTACCACCGCTGATTGGCCCGCACCCTGCTCGGTGTTCTGCGGTGGTGGCGTGAACGGCGTCAGCGTCGTGGCCGACGCCGACGAACTCGCGTAGCCCAGCATGGCCCCGGTGTCCTGGGCCCACATCTCCGCGTACTGGGTTTCGGTGGTCGCGATCGCCGGGGTGTTCTGCCCGAAGATGTTCGTCGCCACCAGCGCCATCAGCAGGCTGCGGTTGGCCAAAACCACCGGCGGCGGCACCGTTTCCGCGAACGCCGTCTCGTATGCGGCGGCCGCCAGCTTGGCCTGGTTGGCCGCCTGCTCGGCCTGCGCGGCGGTGCTCCTGGTCCACGCCACGTATGGGGCGGCCGCGGCAGTCATCGATGCAGAAGACGGACCCAGCCAGGGACCCGCGGTCAATTCGGCGATCACGGATTGATACAAGCTCGCCGTCGAATTCAGGTCGGCGGCCAGCGCGGCCCACGCGGCCGCGGCTGCCACCATTGGTCCCGAGCCTGCGCCGGAATAGATCCGGGCAGAGTTGATCTCCGGCGGCACTGCTGCGAAGTCCATGCCGTTTCTCCCCATCGGTAACGGGCCGCCGAAATGTTGGCAAACACCGATTAGCGAATATTAGGCCGCGCAACGACCCACGCAGCAAAAACACTGTCTACGGTCGTGGGCGGCACTGCCCGCGAGGAAGAGGGGTGCTCAGCCGGCCGGCGCGGTGAAGACGATTGAATCCCCCGAGGTTTGCCAGGCCGTCTTGAAGGTGGCCGTCGGCACCTGCTCGTCAGCGTGGTCGGCGCCGGGATCGTTCAGGTGAACGATGTCCTTGTTGGTGTCGACGCCGGTGACCACCAGGAAGTGGTCAGCCGTGCTGCGCTGGTCGCTGGTGTTCCAGACGACCGCGGAATTCACGTAGGCGATCACCTTGCGGCCGGCGCCGAGGTACCCCTGCACCGCCGGCATCCCGGTCTGGTCGGGGTGGTCGTCGTCGCTCATCGTCGACTTGATGCCGTAATGATCGAACAGCACCACCAGATCCCCCATCGAGACGCCGCCGTTGCCATTGGTGTGGCTCGGGTCGTTGCGGGGGGCGTAGATCTGAGTGCCGGGGTTGACCACGGAGGGCGTGTGCTCTGCCAGCGTGAGTATCTGCTCTTCCGTCGGCTGCTGTCCGGTGGTCTCACCGACGATGTCGGCGACCGACATCAGTCCGCAGTTGTCTTCGAGCGACTGGGCGTGCCAATACTTGGCGACCGCGGCGGGATCGCCAAATACGCCGGGAAACGCGGCGGCCGGCGAGGCCGTCGGCGTCACCGACAAGTCACCCAAGGCGCCACTCGGGCTGGCGGACGCCGCCGACGTCTGCGTCGACGACGGGGCCGACGACGGCGGCGATGCCGTCTGCGACGTGGAGCAAGCCGCCACGAGGAACACAGCGGAGAAGCCGATGGACGCATTCAACGCGGCGCTTCTTGCGACGGTCACGATCCGGGAATTGAACACGCGTCTAGTGAAGACCAAATCTCTAGGGCGCGCGAGTTTTGTCGGCAATGAGTTTTGCCAGCGGTGGTGAGAAGCGACCGCCGTCATGTAGAAGGGTCTGGTGAAGGATGCGCTCCCCGGGTCGTTCGATCCGTCAACGCTGCGCGACGCGATGGCCCGCCGATTGTCTCGCCGGGCCGTTGTCGAGGGCAAGATCACGGTGCCGGCGGTTCCGGCGATGATCGACCACTACGTCAAGATGTGCGACGCCGTCTGTGCGATCGTGGGCGCACAGCAGACAGCATCAGAACGTGCCGGCCTTAAAACGTGGCTAGAAACCGAGTTGGCCCGGGCCTATGCCGCCTCCCAGCGTTCGAACATCGTCATCGCGTACTTCTCTCCCTTCGGCATCGGGATGACCTTTCGTATTACCTCCGAGTGGTTGACGGTCGCGGGCGACTACGACACCTGGGTCGACACGCGTGAGGGACCCTTGTTCGGCACCGCGGCGGACGCGCGCGTCTGGGCACTGGCCGAGGAGGCGACCGATCCGACTACTTATCGCGTACTGGACATCGGTGCGGGAACCGGGCGCAACTCGCTGGCACTGGCCCGACGCGGCCACCCGGTAGACGCGGTGGAGATGACTCCCAAGTTCGCTGAAATCATTCGTTCTGAGGCCGAACGGGAATCGCTCGACGTAAGTGTCATCGAAAGCGACGCCTTCGACACCATGGATGGTGTTCGTGACGACTATCAGCTAATCGTGGCCTCCGAGGTGGTGCCCGACTTCCGCACCACTCAGGAGCTACGCGGCGTGCTCGAACTCGCGGCCGATTGCCTCGCTCCCGGCGGCCGCATGCTGTTCAACGCGTTCTTGCCGCGCCGGGACTATCGCCCTGACAACGCCGCCCTCGAGCTTGGGCAGCAGGTCAACACGATGATCTTCACCCGGGATGAGATGACGAGCGCAATCGCCGGGCTGCCTCTCGAGCTAGTCGCCGACGACTCCGCCGCCGAGTTCGAGGAAGCCCACCTGCCGCAAGGGGCTTGGCCGCCCACGAACTGGTTCATCGGTTGGGCCAACGGCCTCGACTTGTTCGACGTCAGTGCTCACGAATCACCGATCGAGTTGCGTTGGCTCGTTTTTCAAAAAACGTCCATCGAAACTTCGACCTGGGCTAGTCAGCGTTGATCTAACGCGCCGTACACGCAGTTTCGATGCCATCAGCGACAATGTTCGCCGAGTATTTGTGCGCCTGGCGGACACAAAGTCTTGACTGATTCCAGATAAGCGGTCATATTGTCCTGGTGTCGTCGGCGGTGGATTACGCAGAACAGCTGCGGATGGCCGATCTGCGTGTGACCCGCCCCCGGCTCGCCGTGCTCGAAGCCGTGCACGCCCATCCTCACGCCGACACCGAGACGATCTTCACGACGGTGCGGAGCGACTTGCCGGAGGTCTCCCGTCAGGCTGTGTACGACGTGCTCGGCGCGTTGACCACGGTCGGTCTGGTTCGCCGAATCCAGCCATCGGGCTTGGTCGCTCGGTATGAATCCCGGGTTGGCGATAACCACCACCACGTCGTATGCCGGATGTGCGGGGTGATCGCCGACATTGACTGCGCGGTCGGCGACGCGCCGTGCCTGACTCCGTCGGACGACAACGACGTTCTGGACGGCTTCGTTCTCGATGAGGCCGAAGTCGTCTACTGGGGCCTGTGCCCCGACTGCTCGACTGCAGATTCCTGATCACAGCCGTGATCGCAGCCCGATTTACCCACCCCTGAAAGGAATGTTTGTGTCACCAGATACATCCCATAGCAACAGCGAAAACCCGGTGATCCATGCGCCCGAGCCCAAGTCGGGTGCTCCCCTGACGAACCGGGACTGGTGGCCTAACCAGGTCGACGTGTCGAAGCTGCACCCGCAGTCGCCCCAGGCCAATCCGCTCGGCGAGGATTTCGACTACGCCGCGGAGTTCGCGAAGCTCGACGTCGAGGCGCTCAAGGCGGACGTGATTTCCATGCTGACCACCTCGCAGGACTGGTGGCCTGCCGACTACGGCCACTACGGTGGCCTGTTCATCCGGCTGAGCTGGCATGCCGCGGGCACCTACCGCATTCACGACGGCCGCGGCGGCGGTGGCCAGGGCGCCCAGCGCTTCGCCCCTCTCAACAGCTGGCCAGACAACGCCAACCTGGACAAGGGCCGGCGACTGCTGTGGCCGATCAAGCAGAAGTACGGCAACAAAATCTCTTGGGCGGACCTGCTGGTCTTCGTCGGCAACGTCGCGCTGGAATCGATGGGGTTCAAGACGTTCGGTTTCGGCTTTGGCCGTCCTGACATCTGGGAGCCCGAAGAGATTCTGTTCGGTGAAGAAGACGAGTGGCTGGGCACCAACAAGCGCTACTCCGGCGAGCGGACCCTCGCGGAGCCCTACGGTGCGACGACCATGGGCCTGATCTACGTGAATCCTGAAGGCCCCGAAGGCAAGCCGGACCCAGTGGCGGCCGCGGTGGACATCCGTGAGACGTTCGGCCGGATGGCGATGAACGACGAGGAGACCGCCGCGCTGATCGTCGGTGGTCACAGCTTCGGCAAGACCCACGGTGCCGGCGATGCCGAGCAAGTTGGTCCTGAGCCGGAGGCCGCTCCGATCGAACAGCAGGGGCTGGGCTGGAAGAGCACCTACGGCAGCGGGAAGGGCAAGGACACCGTCACCAGCGGATTGGAGGTGGTCTGGACCTCGACCCCGACCAAGTGGGGCAACGGGTTCCTGCAGAACCTGTACGGCTACGAGTGGGAGCTGACCAAGAGCCCCGCCGGGGCGTGGCAGTTCACCACGAAGGACGGCGCCGGCGCGGGCACCATCCCGGACCCGTTCGGCGGCCCGGGTCGTGCTCCGACGCTGCTGGTCACGGATGTGGCGTTGCGGGAGGACCCGATCTACCGCAAGATCACGCAACGTTGGCTGGATCACCCCGAGGAGCTGTCCGAGGCTTTCGCCAAGGCGTGGTACAAACTGCTGCACCGCGACCTGGGCCCGATTTCGCGCTACCTCGGGCCGTGGGTTGCCGAGCCGCAGTTGTGGCAGGACCCGGTTCCGGCCATCGACCATCCGCTGGTCGACGAGAAGGATGTTGCGGCGCTGAAGGCCAAGGTGCTCGGGTCCGGTCTATCTGTTCCCCAGCTGGTCAAGACGGCGTGGTCGGCGGCGGGCAGTTACCGCAACACCGACAAGCGTGGTGGAGCGAACGGGGCACGGATTCGCCTTGAGCCGCAAAAGAACTGGGAGGTCAACGAGCCGGCCGAGCTAAGCAAGGTGCTGCCGGCGCTGGAGAAGATCCAACAGGACTTCAACGCCTCCGCCTCTGGCGGCAAGAAGATTTCGCTGGCAGACGTGATTGTGCTGGCCGGCACCGCGGCGGTCGAGAAGGCGGCTAAAGACGCCGGGCATGCCGTAACAGTGCCGTTCACGCCCGGGCGTACCGACGCCTCGCAAGAAAGCACCGACGTGGAGTCGTTCGCGGTGCTCGAACCGCGGGCCGATGGGTTCCGCAACTACGCCCGTCCCGGTGAGAAGGCGCCGTTGGAGCAGTTGCTGATTGAGCGGGCGTATCTGCTCGGTGTGACGGCCCCGGAATTGACGGTGCTCATCGGGGGTCTGCGTGCCCTCGGCGCCAACCACGGCGGCACCAAGCACGGCGTGTTCACCGACAAGCCGGGGGTGTTGACCACCGACTTCTTCGTCAACCTGCTCGACATGAGCACGGCGTGGAAGGCGTCGGAGACCGCGGAGAACGTCTACGAGGGGCATGACCGGTCCTCGGGCGCTCTGAAGTGGACTGCGACCGCCAACGACCTGGTGTTCGGCTCGAACTCGGTGCTACGCGCACTGGTCGAGGTGTACGCGCAGGACGACAACAAAGGCAAGTTCGTGGAGGACTTCGTCGGTGCGTGGGTCAAGGTGATGAACAACGACCGGTTCGACCTGAAGTAGCACCAGGACCTGGTTGCCCTACATCACCCGACACCCCGCGAGTCATCGGCTCGCGGGGTGTCGTTTATTGGACGTTGGAAGTCAGATCAGCGATCAAGATCCCACTGGCCATAGTCGGCGGCAAGCACGTCGTCAACATCGACGTTTATGCCACCTAACAGGGGCCCCGGGTCGGATGGGGTATTGACTACCCCCTGGTAAAGCACCGCCGCGGGCTCGCGGTCCCCGTGCGACCACGCCTTTGTCTGCCATGCCCACCGGTGCCCGGGTGTGGTTGAGTGCCCGATGACGCCGTCGTCGATCGCCCACCCACACGCCTGGGCATTCCCGTAGATGCCGGTGCGCTCGACGCCCAGGACCGAGTTGATTCCGCGAAACCAATCGACGGCCGGGCTATTCCAGGTGTTGCGGTCGATGTCGTCATCGATACTGAAGAAGATCGGGGCCGAATTCCCGCCCCCGGCCGCGTTGTGCAGCTGCAGGGCTGCCTGGGCGTCTGCCACGCCACCGTCGTGCCCGCGGGTGTAATCCGAAGGGGCCCCTGGCCAACCGGGCTTGCCGTATTGGAAGTTGCTGACGATGTGCAGCCCGGCGGCGCGCAAGGCGTCCGCGTACTCGCGGGTGATGGGCTTTGCCTCGAAGTTCGCGCCGGGACGCGACTCGGACACGTAATTCACTACCCCGTCGTATCCCGCGGATTTGATTTCGTCGGGCGCGATCCTGCGCACGGCAAAGTCGATTAGCCGAAGATTGGCCCCCGAAGCCCCCGATGCCCGCGGTGCACCGAGTGCTGCCGCGACTCCCCCCAGACCCAACAGGACGGGAGCGAAAGCGTATTTGAGGACGTCGCGCCTTGAAGCAGATCGTTGGCCGCCGCTCGCACGTGGCCCAGCCGAATCGTGCACCGCGCGATGCTACCAAAATCAGCCTTGAGCGCAGCAGGATGGCAAGCGAGGGCACCGCGGGGACTCTGAACGGGGGCAGTAAAATGTGGCTTGGCCTGCGGCAATGGTCGAGGAAGGCGGGGTGGCCGGGGACCCGACGCCAGCCGTCGCGCGTTGCGGCGATTAGCTGAGCGAATTATAGTCTGGACACATGTCCAGTTTGCTATTGCGCTGCTCAGGAGCGCATTGACGGCGATGGACGTGAGGGCGCCCTTCGGCGGTCGTTCACCAGAAGGAAAGAATTGAGTATGCGAATTGCCCTGCTGTCCTACCGCAGCAAGGACCATTGCGGCGGACAGGGTGTCTACGTGCGCCACCTCAGCCGCGGTCTGGTGGAGCTTGGCCACGAGGTCGAAGTGTTCTCCGGCCAGCCGTACCCGGAACTGCTCGACCCGCGGGTGCGATTGACCAAAGTACCCAGCCTCGATCTCTATCGCGAGCCCGACCCGTTCCGGGTGCCGTGGCCGAGCGAGATTCGCGACTCGATCGATGTCTTGGAACTCGCCACCATGTGGAGCGCGGGCTTCCCGGAACCGCGGACCTTCACGCTGCGGGTTGCCCGCCTGCTGGCTGACCGGGTGGCCGATTTCGATATTGTCCACGACAACCAGAGCCTGGGTACCGGCCTGCTCACGATCGCCGGCGCTGGGCTGCCGGTCGTGGCCACCGTCCACCACCCCATCACCCGCGATCGGGAGCTTGACCTTGCCGCCGCGCGATGGTGGCGAAAGCCCTTGGTACACCGCTGGTATGGCTTTTCCAAAATGCAGAAACAGGTCTCACGCCAGATCCCGGATCTGCTGACCGTCTCGTCTTCCTCGGCCGCGGACTTCGTCGAGGACTTCGGCATCGCGCCGGATCAACTTCACGTGGTGCCGCTGGGTGTGAACACCGACCTGTTCAAACCGGGATCAAGCCCACGTCAACCGGGCCGGGTCATCGCCATCGCCAGCGCCGACACCCCGTTGAAGGGGGTCAGCACCCTGCTGCACGCGGTCGCCAAGGCTCGAATGAACCGGGATGTCGAGTTGCGGCTCGTCGCCAAGGTCGAGCCGAACGGTCCCACCCACAAACTCATCGCCGAACTTGGCATCTCCGATATCGTCCATATCGCCAGCGGACTTTCCGATGCGGAGCTGGCCGCCTTGTTCGCGTCGGCCGAGGTCGCCTGCATCCCCTCGCTGTACGAAGGCTTTTCGCTGCCCGCCGTAGAAGCCATGGCGAGCGGTACGCCGATCGTCGCCAGCAGGGTGGGTGCACTGCCCGAAGTCCTTGGGACCGATGGTGCCTGCGCGGAGCTGGTGCCCGCCGCCGACGTCGAAGCGCTGAGTCGCGCGCTCGGCGCGCTACTCGACTCCCCGGAAAAGCGTCGCAGTCTGGGCAAGGCGGGTCGAGCCAGGGCGGTGAGCGTATTCAGCTGGGAAGCGGTGGCCGCTCAGACCGTGCAGATTTATCAGCGGGCGATCGCGCGACGGGTCGGCGCTCGGGGCGAAGCGCAATGCTGACAGTCGATTTCGACCGGCTGGGAATCGGTCCTGCCAGCAGGGTGATCGACGTCGGCTGCGGTGCCGGCCGGCACGCCTTCGAAGCGTATCGGCGCGGTGCCGATGTGATCGCATTCGACCGCGATGCAGCCGAACTGCAGTCGGTGGCCACCATCCTCAACGCTATGGCCGAAACCGGGGAGGCACCCGCCACGGCCTCGGCGCAAGTGGTGGTCGGCGACGCATTGAGCCTGCCCTACGCCGATGCGACATTTGACTGCGTCATCGCGTCCGAAGTCCTGGAACACATACCAGAAGACGACGCCGCCATCGCGGAGCTGATCAGGGTGCTCAAGGTCGGTGGCACACTGGCGGTGAGCGTGCCGAGGTGGCTCCCCGAGCGGGTGTGCTGGCTGCTGTCCGACGAGTACCACAGCAACGAGGGCGGCCACGTGCGCATCTACCGGGCCGACAAGTTGCGGGACAAGATCGTTGGGCGCGGATTTTCCGGAATGCATCTGACGCATACTCATCACGCGCACGCGCTGCACTCGCCGTTCTGGTGGCTGAAATGCGCTGTCGGCGTTTCGAATACGGACCATCCGGTGGTGACCACGTACCACAAGCTTCTGGTGTGGGATCTGATGCGGCGGCCGAAGATAACGCAGCTGGCCGAGACGCTGCTCAATCCGCTGGTGGGCAAGAGCGTGGCCATGTATTTCAGCAAGCGTACAAGCATGCAAAGCGAAGCGACACTGGGACATTCAGTTGCATCGGGTTAACCCGCCGGAGGTTCCCGGCGTCCTCACTTCGAAGCAATGCCGGCAGACCGCGCTCTCGATCGCGGCCGCGCAGGAATCTTCGGGCGCCATTCCGTGGTTCGACGGCGGGCACACCGATCCGTGGGATCATGTGGAATCCGCGATGGCGCTCACCACCGCCGGCCTGTTGGAACCCGCGCGGGCCGCGTTCGACTGGAGTCGTCGCACCCAGCGGTCAGACGGTTCCTGGCCCATCCAATTCCGCGCTGGCGTCATCGAAGACGCAAACAGCGACAGCAACTTCTGCGCCTACATCGCCACCGGTGTCTGGCATTACGTGCTGGTGACCGGCGACAAATCGTTCGCCGCACAGATGTGGCCTGTGGTGCACAAGGCGGTCGACTTCGTCATCGACCTGCAGGTCGGCAACGGCGAGATTTGTTGGGCCCGCGGTGAAACGGGGCCTGTTCTGGAAGCGTTGTTGACCGGATGCGCAAGTGTGTTCCACAGCATCCGCTGTGCGCTCGCGCTTGCCGCCCTAATCGGGGAACCGCAGCCGGAGTGGGAACTGGCGCTGGGCCGCCTCGGCCATGCTCTCGTCGCGCATCCGGAGGCCTTCACCGAGAAGGACCGGTACTCGATGGATTGGTACTACCCCATTCTTGGTGGTGCATTGCGGGGCCCAGCGGCGGCCGCCCGAATCAAGCAGCGCTGGGATAAATTTGTGGTCGCCGAACTTGGCATTCGGTGTGTGGACGACCGACCCTGGGTCACCGGCGCCGAAACGTGCGAACTGGTGATGGCGCTGGATGCGATAGGCCACCGGTCCGCCGCACACCGGCAATTCGCCGCGATGCAGCACTTGCGCGAAGGCGACGGCTCCTACTGGACGGGTTTGGTATTCGCGGATGGGAAACGCTGGCCTGAAGAACGCACCACCTGGACCGGGGCGGCGATGATCCTGGCGGCAGACGCACTGTCGGACACAACCGCCGGCGCCGGGATCTTCCGCGGCGACACGCTGCCGATGGGCTTGCAGGCCGATTTCGATTGCGAATGCGTTATCAGCGGCCCCGGCCGCTGAGGCGGCGTGGCCAGGCAACCTTTTGAATAAACCGCGATAGACATGACTAACGACGCGGGCGTAGCGTTATTGCGTCCACACCCACACAAATTTGGGGCGTCAAAATGCGAAATAAAATCACTATGGTTGCCGCCGCGGTGTTTACGATAGGCTCGTTAACGATTGTTGCCCCGGCGCAAGCCGCCCAAACGCCTTACAACCCAATCGTTCCCACGAACCCCGGCACGCCGGCTATGGTGCAGCCGTTGGATTGCCAGGGCACTACCGGATCGCATGGCTGTGGACCCGGATGGTTCTGGCGAAACGGCGACCGCGGGTGGGCCTGCTACCCCTGCAACTAAGTTAACGGACGGGAAAGTTTGTACCGGAACCGCGTGAATGCGACTGTCCGCGGCTAAACCTGTTCGCCCGGCTGGCCGTTGATCCTTTCGAGCACGCGTAGCGACCCGAGGGCCGAAACCTCGCGAAACTGGCCGGAATCGATCGCCCGGCAATAGATGTGATACGGCGGGCGCCCGCCGTCCTTGGGGTCTGGGAACACGTCGTGGATGAGCAGCGCCCCGCCCACGGCCACCCACTTCGCCCACCCGTCGAAGTCCTGCGTGGCGGCGGCCTCGGAGTGGCCGCCATCGATGAACAACATCTGCAGCGCCGACCGCCAGCCCCGGGCCACGATCGGTGACTTGCCGACGACGGCGACAACGTGGTCGTCCAGACCCGCCGCGTCGAGGGTGCGCCGAAACGTCGGCAGCGTGTCGAAGAGGCCAGTGACCTCATCCACCATCGCAGTGTCGTGATATTCCCAGCCGGGCTGGTGTTCCTCGGAGCCGTGGTGGTGATCGACGGTGTAGAGCACGCTGCCGGTTTGTTGCGCCGCCGCGCCGAGCAACAGCGTGGACTTACCGCAATAGGTGCCGATCTCTACACCGACGCCGCCGTCGAGGTAGCGAAGCGCGGCGTCATAGAGCGCGCGGCCCTCGTCGGCCGGCATGAAACCCTGCACTTGCTCGGCCAACGCGAACACGCGCTCGGTGGCACTGATATCGGTCTGGCTCATCACCTGAACCTATACGGACCGCTCATCACCCCGCTCAGCGCCGAGCGCTTGATCGATTTACCATCGTTTTGTGCGTCTTCCGCTATTCCGCAGATTGATCGACCTCGGCTCAGCGGCGGTGTTGATCGCCGCGGCGCTGATGTTCGCCGCCGCACTGCTGCCGTTGGGAACGCCGGGGGCTCCGCCGTCGGCCGCGGCCAGCTGTCCCGACGCGCAGGTGATCTTCGCCCGTGGCCGATATGAGTCACCGGGCCCGGGCGTGCTCGGCAATGCGTTCATCAACTCGCTGGAATCCAAGGTCAACAAGAACATCACCAGCTACGCGGTGAAATACCCGGCCGACACGGAGATCGACATCGGCGCCAACGACATGAGCCACCACATCCAGGACATGGCCAACAACTGCCCGGACACCCGGCTCGTGCTGGGCGGCTACTCGCTGGGTGCGGCGGTCACCGACGTGGTGCTCGCGGCGCCGATCGGTGCGTTCGGTTTCGATAGCCCCTTGCCACCGGGCATGGATCAACACGTCGCCGCCGTCGCGTTGTTCGGCAACGGCAGCCAGTGGGCAGGCCCCATCACGAACTTCAGTCCGGTCTACAACGACAGGACCATCGAGTTGTGCCATGGCGCAGATCCAATTTGCAACCCCGCCGACCCGAACACCTGGAAAGAAAACTGGCCACAACATCTCGCAAATGCGTACATCGACGCAGGCATGGCCAACCAGGCGGCCGACTTCGTCGCAGGCAAGCTCTAAAAACTCGGCTGATCGATCCCCGTGGTCAGCTGAGCGGCCAGTGCGTGCAGTGATACACCGCGCCGACGGGCGATCGCGGCGAGCATCTTTCGCGAATGGCTTTTATCGACGCCGTAGCGGTCGGTGAGCACGCGGGCCGCGCCGGCAATGGTCGCTGCCTTGTCGGCCGGGCTCGCGGTCAGGGCGGAACCGCCGCCACTGGCTCTGGCCGCCGCGGCCTCGTGGACGGCCGCCACCACCGTGGGCAGCACCAAAAGGTCATACCACTGCAGCCAGCGACCGCACTGGCCGGCCAAGCGCCGAAGCTGCCGCAACTCCGCCTCGGTCGGAATGGCGTTCGGGCGGGGCTGATGCGTGGACACCATTCCCCGCACCGCCCCGTCACTGTCGACGATCGGGGTGGACACACAGGAGCGGACACCGTTCGCGAGCAGCGCTTCCCGGATCAATTCGCTGATTAATGGCGAACTGTCGACGTCGGTGACGAGGATCTGAGCGCCGTTGTGGACGCCCCCGCACGAGGTGTCCTCACCCCTCACATAGCTGAAGGTGTCGGCGAAGTCCTGGCTGAATCCGCGCCAGCCCTCGAGTTGCAGCCCGCCGTGGACCTGGTCATGTAGCTGGATGGTCCCCCGCTCCGCACCGGAGCGACTGATTACGACGCGCATCAACTCGGTGACAACCTCGGCGCGGGTGGTACAGGTGCGCCCACGAACCGTAAATGGCAGGTGTGGGCGCGCGGCCGGCGGCCGTGATCGAGCGCCGGTGTGCGGCGCGATCATTCCGGCGGCCAACACGCGCAGCTTCACGTTATGGCGCTGAGAAACGTCCCGCAAAACGTCGAATGCCGCGTTCTGATCCAGTCCATGCTGATCCTGAAGGGCGGACATGGCAAAGCGCACCGTTGTGCGCGACATCCTGGCCCCGGCCGATAGTGGTGTTGGTGGTAAATCGCTGTCAGCAAGTGTCATGGCATCCAGGTCCCCTCGCCCGCACGTGGGAGCTTCGCAAATGGTGGCGGACCGGCTTATTGATCAACCACGATACTTAACCTGGCTGAACTATACCCCATGCGCATAATCTCAATCTGTGCTTCGCACCACCGTCGGGTCGGGCCATGGGTCGCAGTCTCAGGCTTCGTAGGTGACGTGGTACCAGTGCCGGACCGGCTTGTGGCTCTTGTCCGCTTGACCCTTCGCGGGGCGAGCGCGGTGACCGCGCCCTCGCGGCGGACCCGGTGGAGTACCGTGCGCTCATGCCCGATCGGAACCGTCGTTTCTTGCTCCGTGAACGCCCCACCGGACTCATCGGTCCGGACACTTTCGAGCTCAGCGAGGAGGCGGTGCCCGAGATCGCGGACGGCGAAGCGCTGGTTCGCGTCGATTGGATCTCGCTGGACCCGACCAACCGCGCGTGGATCAATGACACACCGACCTACCTACCGCCGGTCGCCATCGGCGAGGTCATGCGCGGGGGTGGCCTCGGTGAGGTCGTCGCGTCGAAGAACCCGAGCTACCCCGTCGGTCAGACCGTCCAGGGTCTCGTCGGCTGGCAGGAGTTTGCGGTCGCGAAGGACGGAATGTTCTTGTTTCCGGTCGACGTCGCTACGGGCGTCTCGCCGAGTGCGTACATGGGCGTCCTCGGGACGACCGGGCTGACCGCCTGGATCGGGATCCGCGAGATCGGCAAGCCGCGGCCGGGCGAGACGGTCGTGGTCTCGGCCGCGGCTGGCGCGGTCGGCTCCGTTGCCGGCCAGCTCGCCAAGGTGGACGGTGCCCGGGTCGTCGGGATCGCCGGCGGCCCCGAGAAGTGCGCACTGCTGACCGACCAGCTCGGCTTCGACGCGGCCGTCGATTATCGCGCCCGTGATTGGGGCGCTCAGCTCGCCGCCGCCACGCCCGACGGTATCGACGTCGACTTCGAGAATGTCGGCGGCGACATCATGGACGCGGTGTTCGCCCGCCTCAACATGGGCGCGCGCGTCGCGCTCTGCGGGTTGATCTCCGGCTACAACTCGGTCGACCCGCCACCTGGGCCGCGCGCGTTCGGGAACCTGCTCGTTCAGCGTGCGACGCTGCAGGGTTTCATCGTCCTGGACCACCTCGGCCGCACGCCCGAGGCCGCCGCTGAGATCAGTGGGCTGATCGCCGAGGGCAGGCTGACGCCGCTCGAGACCGTCGTCGAGGGCTTCGAGCAGCTACCGACCGCAATCAACATGTTGTTCGAGGGCAAGAACGTCGGCAAGCTCGTCGTCAAGACCTCCCGCTAGCGGGGCCTAAGCAGGGCGATCGCGCTCCCCGTGCGTTCGCCCGGTTGACGCAGGTCCGGGCTGGACAACCAGGCGACGGGCCGCATGAACACCGGCAGGCGGTGGAGTCGTTGAGCCGCGTGCATCAGCGACTCCCCCTCGACAACGCGCCACCCGAGGTCTTCGAAGAAAGTCAGTCCGTTCGCCGGCGCGAATTTAAACGGCGCGTTCTCGAGCATCCCGGACATTTTTTTGTTCATCGTCTTCCGCAAGCCGGGAAAGGCGAAATCGAGCATCCACCAGGCGATCTCGGGTCTGGCGAATGCTCCCGCCAGCGCGACCATGTCGCTGTCGTCGAGATACATCGACAGGCCCTCGGTCAGCACCAGCGCCTTGGTGGCACCGTGCAGAGCGTCGTTGAGGAAGGCACTGCGGGCGGCCGGATTGGCCAAGTCGACGGCGGTGCGGGTCAAGTGGCAGCGCGGCGTCTGGTCAGAGAGCAGCGCTGCCTTCTCCGCGAGCAACTCCGGGAAGTCTGCCTCCACCCATGTGAAATCGGACGGCAGATCGAGGCGGTATGGGCGGGTGTCCAAACCGGCGGCCAGATTCAGCACCCGGTCGCAGCCGTCGGCGATCGCGCCGGTTATGGCGTCGTCGATGATTTTGGTGCGCGCCACCAGCCACCAGCCACTGCGGCTGCTCAGTGGTGTCCGGGCGGCGATGGCGCGGCCGCCCTCGCCCGCGAGGCGTCCGGCGAGCGGGTCATTGAACAGCGCGTCTGAACGGGCCGATTCAGTTGCCCGATGCAGCGCAGTCCAGCGGGCCGTATCGGAAACGTGAGTGATGTGCCCGGTGCCTGTCATACGTTGGGTTATAGCACTCGCAGGCAAGAGTTATCCCGCGTTGCGATAGACGGTCGATTTCGGCGAAACGTTCAGGCCGGTGTGTCGGCGCTGGAGTGCAGCTTGAAGTCGCGAATGACGGTTGCGGCACCGCCACCTGCCGCGGCCGCGGCGGCGCGCCGCCGGGACACGAGCGAAGGATGCCGGTGCATCGCTTCGCCGCGCTGGCGCGCATGGTGCCGTGCTGCAATCCATCTTGGGTGTGAATGCAGGAAAATTACGGTCGCCCCTGTTGTGGTTGCCACGATTGCTCCCCTCTCAGAGCCACCCACCGCATCCGCGAAATCAAAATCGATTGGTTACCGGCTCGTAATATATTGTGCCCAGGCAAACCTGAGACGAAACCAGTAGTCATGCTAAGAATTTGCCGTCAATTTGCGATAACCGGTCTGAACAGCGTCAACGCGCTGTGATGTTGGCATGGCAATAGGCTAGCGGCGGCCACCGACACAATTTTGGGTCCGGCCGGGCACGAGCGGGCGGGTAAAGCGGGCTGCTATCGTCGCTTGCTTATGCCGCAGATGGACCGTCGCCAGATGATGTTGATGACGGGGATCAGCGTGGTGGCAGCCGCGATCCCCGTCCCCGAAGCCCGGGCCGGCCGGGTGCCACCGCCGACGGCACCGAATGGCCAAAGCGGACCCTTCGTATTCCAGGATGAATTCGACGGGCCTGCCGGGTCAGCCCCCGATCCGTCGAAGTGGACGGTGGCGCTGGCCCGCGAGCAAATCAAGGACCCGACATTCTGGGAGCGACCCGAGAACATCGGGCAGTACCGGGATGATCGCCGCAACGTATTCGTCGACGGCAATTCCAACCTGGTTCTGCGTGCCGCAAAAGACGGCAGCACCTACTACGGCGGCAAGGTTCAAGGCATCTGGCGGGGCGGCGCCGGCCACATCTGGGAAGCCCGCATCAAACTCAATTGCCTGACCGCCGGGGCCTGGCCCGCCTATTGGCTGGGCAACCAGGATGAAGGCGAAATCGACATAATGGAGTGGTACGGCAACGGAAAATGGCCCGCGGCCACAACCGTTCACGCGAAAGCAAACGGCGGCGAATGGAAAACCCACAACATCGCGGTGGACGGAGCCTGGCACACCTGGCGAACCCAGTGGGATGAGGCCGGAATTCGATTCTGGAAGGACTACTCCGACGGCGCGGCGCCCTACTTCGACGTGCCGGCCAGTTCGCTGCCGGATTGGCCGTTCAACGCGCCCGGTTACACGGCCTATCCGGTATTCAATCTCGCGATCGCCGGTTCGGGTGGCGAGGATCCGGGGCCGGGCAGCTATCCCGCGGACATGCTCGTCGACTGGATACGCGTCTGGTAGGAGGTGGCGCGCCCGGTGCCTGTCTTGAGCTGGCGGCTAGCCGAACTCAAGCAGGGTGTAGGCGCCGCGCAACGGCTTGGTCGGTCCGAATTGCCAGAAGGCGGGATACAGTGACCCGAAGAATAGGCCCCGTCCCCTGGGCATAGGCACGTCGCGCACCGCTCGGATTCCGGGCATGGTGTTCACCAGCTCCGCGAGTTGATGCTCCGAGAGGCTGAAAGGCATTGGCGGAACCCGATAGCGCGCAGACCCACGCAGACCTTTTCGTGCGACCTTCTTGACGATGGTCGGCGGTAGGTCGAAGAACATCTGTCCCCCGGGAAACCGACCGGCGCACGCGGCGATCAGCCCCAATGCCTCGTGGGGTTGTAGGTACATCAGGAGACCTTCGGCGGTGACGAACACTCCGTTGGTGCTGTCGATGTTTTCCATCCACGTGTAGTCGAGAGCGGACTGTGCCAGGTGAGTGATCCGTGCGGATTGGGGTAACAGCCGCTGCCGAAGCTCGATGATCGGTGGCAGATCTACCGACAGCCAGTGGAATTGCGCATCTGGCAGTACGGCATTCAGGCGCCAGAAGCTGGTTTGAAAGCCTTCCGCAAGTGCCACGACGGTTGCTCGGGGATGCGTGGTGAGGTACTCGATTGCGCACCGGTCGACGGCCAACGAGCGCAACGCCATCTCCTGGCCCTTGCGACCGAATTTCTCGAAGTCGAAGTCGATGGACTCGATGACCTTGATTGCCATCGGGTCGTCGATGATCGGTTCCGGGCGGCCGGCCTGGTAAGCCCTGCCGTAGAGGGTCATAAGTGCGGTTTCCGAAACTCCGGTCAGCTGCTTGGCGTCCAGTTTGTCGCCGTATCCATGAGTCATCGAGACAGCACCCTACCGGTCCGGCAACACTGGGCCCTTCCGATGACGCTCGCCGGCTACACCGGTGCGGATTCGGTTTCGACCGGCACCGCAATCTCGTTGCGACGACGGCACGGTACCGTCCAGGGCGGGTCGTAGAACCAGGCGTCAGCCTCCCCTGTTGGCGCAATGTGATTATCCTGTAGCGCCTTCAGGAGCTCGGCGGAACGGGCTGCAACGGCCTTGGGGCTGCGGTCGCCGCTGAATTGCAGCACCGCCACCGTCTCGGGCGGCACGGTCACCAGCCGAACCTGATCATCGTTAGGTGTGGGAAGGGTCTCCATCGTCCACTTCGACGGCATGAAGAACCGAATCACCCAGCCACGGTCTGGACTGGCGCTCTGGACGACCGGTGCCGTCATCGCGATCTGAGCGCCACCCCGCGGCGGATGCTGGCTGACCGGCGCTGTCATCGAGATCGTCTGATCCCGGCGGTTACCGCCGAAGATGTAACCCGCCAGGCGCCGAAAGCCGACATTGCGGGCGCGGTCCTCGTCGTCGACGACCGTCGTTTCGGCAGCAATACGCGGACCGTAGCTCCGTATTTCCACGGTGTCAGTGAGCCGGTGGCGCGTGTATTTCGGCTCCTCGGTGCCAACCCGAATGCCGACCACCGCGACCAGCGATTCAACAATCTGCTCGGCGAACTTGATCAAATTCATTAGCGGGACTATTCCCTTCAGCGTCGATTGAGAAACCAGACATGGCTGGCCAGCGTCGTCGCGAACGCGCACCAGATCGGGTACAAGAGCAGCGGAGCGGCGCGCGTGCCCTGCACGGCAACCGCACGGCGGGCCAAGTCGGCGCTGCTCGCAGTCAGGGCGGCCGCGGCAATCGCGGAGGTGCCCAGCAGCCGACGATCAAAGAACAGCCAGGACCATCCGGCGTTCAAAACAAGGTTCACCGCAAGGGCGGTAACGTATCGGCGGCGCTCCCGTTTCTGCCCAGTTCGCTCCATCTGGTCCAGAGTGTTCGACGATACGAGCGCAATGTCCGCGTACAGCAACGGCCACACGATCGGAAACGCTTGCTGCGGAGGCTGATAAGCCGGCTTGCGCAATGATTGGTACCACGGCGAGGCGGCCGGCCGGCTCGCCAACCCACCGACGACCGCGGTGGCCGTGACCGCGGCAAAGGCGGGGATCAGGGTTCGTTTATGCACGTCGAGCTCCCAGTGAAATAGTCGGCATCTGAATTGACTCACACGCGAAGTGACCCCGATAAGTGAGGTCGTCCCTCAGTCGCGGTGTCATTCGGCCCTTGTACCGCGGGTGAAATGCCGGTAGATCCGGGAAACGACCCAGCCTTCTTTCGGCGGACGTAGTTGGGATCGGTAGCGCCGGCCGCGGTCTGTAATTGTCCCAACCGCCCGAATTATCAAGCCAGGGAGGCGGCGCCACGTGAAAGGAAGACACCAAATGAAGATCGTGCCGAACAACATCGAAGAGCAGATCAACCGCGTCGATCGCCAACGGAGCCTGTACATCGGGATCAGTGCCGGAGCGCTCGCGCTCTGGAGCGTCTTCCGGCTGATCTGGACGCTTTACATCGGCATGACGTTTGGCTGGTTCTTCGGGTCGCTGGTTTTCCCGTTCGTGTTGTGGGGCGTCATAGGTACCGTCGCCGCGATCGCGTCCATCGGGTTCCTGACCCGCTACGCCAAGGGCTCCGGGGCCTGAAGTACGTGTGAAATAGCTCCGGACCTCATGGAGGTTCGGAGCTATTTTGTTGCGGCGCAGGGATTTAGAGCTGGGCCCAGACCGACTTGCTCTTCAAGTAAATGTCGAGGCCCTCTTTGCCGAACTCGTGACCCCAGCCGGACTGCTTGAAGCCGCCGAACGGCACGTCGGGGTCGAAGACCAACTGACAGTTGATCTGCACGCTGCCCGCCTTCAACCGCTTCACGATGCGGTGCGCCCGGCCGACGTTCTCGGTGTAGACGGTGGCGGCCAGCCCATAGGTCGTGTCGTTTGCCAGGGCCACGGCCTCGTCTTCGTCCTCGAACGGCAGGATGCTGACCACCGGCCCGAAGATCTCCTCCTGAAATAGCCGCATCGCCGGGTCGACGTTGGTAAGCACCGTCGGGTGCACGAAGTAGCCCTTGCGGTCGAGCCGGTGCCCGCCGGTGACCACCTCGACGCCGTCGCTCTTGCCCTCGTCGATGAAGCCCATGACGCGGGTCAGTTGCTTCTGGCTGATTAGCGGACCGCTCATGCAGCCCTCCTCGCTGGGGGCCCCCAGCTTGAACGTATTCGCCATCCCTGCAATGCCTTGCACGACCTGGTCGTACACGCCGCGCTGCGCGAAGATCCGCGATCCGCACACACAGCCCTGGCCGGAGTGCACGAAGATGCCGATTGCCGCCCGAAATATGGCGTTGTCCAGATTTGCGTCGTCGAAGATCAGCACAGGTGACTTGCCGCCTAGTTCGAGCGTGACCTTCTTCAGATTGTCAGCCGACGCTCGCACGATCGCCTTACCGACCTCGGTCGACCCGGTGAAGGCGACCTTCTCCACGTCGGGGTGCGCGGTGATTGCCGCGCCCGCGGTATGGCCGTAACCGGTCAGCAGGTTGACGACCCCCTCAGGCACTCCCGCCTCGTGGACCAGCCTGTCGAGGAGCAGTGCCGACAGCGGGGTCTCCTCGGCTGGTTTGACGAGCAGGCTGCCGCCGGCGGCCAGCGCGGGCGCAAGCTTGGCGCTGGCATTGAAGATCGGGCCGTTCCACGGGAAGATCAGACCCACCACGCCGTAGGGCTCTTTGAGGGTGTACGCGTGCATGTCGACATACGCGTCACCGGCGATGCCGTCGGTCTTCACGTCGTATGCGGTGCCGTTGATCTTCGAACACCAGCCGGCGTAGTAGCGGAAGAATTCCGAGACGGTCGACATCTGCAATTGCGCCTGCATCAGCGGCATGCCGGTGTTGAGCGAGTCGAGCTCGGCGAACTCCTGGGCGTGTTCATCGATCAAATCCCCGATGCGCCACAGCACCTTGGCCCGCTCGCGGCCCGGCAGCTGAGACCAGACGCCGGACTCGAAGGAAGCCTTGGCCCGCGCGACCGCCTCGTTGACCGCCTCTTCGCCACAGTCGTTGAACTCGGTGATCACCTCTTCGGTCGCAGGATTGATGATCGGAATGACATCACCCGAGCCTGAGCGCTTGCGAATGTCGTCCAATACCGTCTGCAGCGTCATCTGATCCCTTCCAGTGCCGCGCGCCTCGATGCGTTCGCGTGCTGAGCACCTGCTTAGCATCGCGAGCGTTGCTTGGTCAAGCGCCGCCGCTGGGCGTGGTCGCACCCCGCCAGGCCAGCGGGTTGAGCCCACGATACGGATCGGTTGCACGCACCTGCTGCAGGTCAACGAGGATTCGTTCCACCGCCCGTTGCGTCTGCTCTTTGACCGCGTTCACCCAGCCCTGCGTTCCGATGCCCAGCGGTGTGCTCGTATCGATCGGTGGGCCGAAGCGCAGGTACATCCGTTGCGGTCGGGGAACCAGGGTCGGGCCAATTCCCCGCAGCAATGGCATTGCCATGTCCGGGCGACCGTTTAACCTGCTAAGCCTGCGCGCCAGCACCCCACTGAACTTCGCGTAGGCGCTGTCCCGGGTTGTCCAGCTACGGTAGACGTCGTCGCCGCCGACTAGACCGACCGGCACGATCGGGTAGCCGTTCTCCACCGAAAGCCGCGCGAATCCTGCGCGCCCTTGCCAACTCAGCGTGTACTCCTCACCCTTGAACTTCCCGATCTCCCGGCCACCCCCGGGAAACACCAGAATGGTCTGGTCATTGCGCATGAGGTCGCGCGCAGTCTCCGGTTCACCGATGACGCCGCCGAAAGCAGCCAGCAGGTCAGCAGGCAGCCCGCGCATCCGCCCGAAACCCCGATCGGCCAGTGGCCGCACCCGGGTCCCGATCGCGCGTCGCACCGTATCGGGGATCAGGAAAACCTCGGAACCCAACTGAGTGTGGTTGCCCACCAACAGGAATCGTCCATCGGTGGGTAGATGTTCCACGCCGTCGACATACGGTCGGTGCAGGTCCAGAACCGGGCGGAGCCCATCGGTCACCGTATCGAGTACCCGGCGCAGCGTCTGAACCCGCCCACTCGGCTCCATGATGTTGGCGAGGTACGCGCTGTCAGCCACGGTCGGCGTCTTCTGGCCGGGAGAACACCACGGTGATCGATGGCGGACCGAACCGCCTTGGCGTGGGCAGCATCTCGATCCGCATCCCTGGAACGGCTGCGCGGCCAAGCGCCGTGAATGCCGACGGGCTGTAGGCGCGCAGCGCGCTGATGAAGCCGTCGTGCAGGTAGGGCCAGAGCCAACGAAAAAGCAACACATTCAACGGCAGCGCCAAAACCGGAAACAGCATGTTGGACAAGGGCGTCTGGCGTTTGAGGTCGATGACCAGGAAGCGTTTGCCCACCCGGGTTGCCTCAGCGATGGCACGACAGGCGACCGGCGGAGGCAGGTGGTGAAACGCCAGCGCGAACACCACCAGGTCATAGCTGTCGTCTGCGGCGTCGATCGCGGTGGCGTCGATCACCTGGGTGCGTGCCCTCGGGTGGGTTCCCAGCGCCCCTGAGCCGATTTTGGCCACGGAAGTCGGATCCAGATCGCTGACCGTGACAGTAGCTGTCGGATGGAGTTCGAGGATCTTCGCCGACAGCTTGCCGTGACCCGCACCCAGTTCCAGGATGCGCGGACTGGGGATGTCGGCGACAACTTCTAGCGCGGTGCGCGCGTAGTCCTCATGCATGTTGGTGAGTGAGCCCACCAGGTCGAGCATCCTGATGACCTTCTGTTTGACCTTGTCGGGAACATCGTCGCGGTCGAGGTACTCCAGCGCATTGGTCTGGAACCGACGATCAAGCCACGATGCGTTGGGACCGCCCCTTGGCATCGTGGCTATTGCCTGCCCTGAAGCCTGCCCTGAAGCCTGATCGTGAACCTTGTCGAAAGTCTCCGTCGTACCCATTGCGCAACCCCTCGTGCTCGTGCCTGCCGGCGTTGCAGCCGGTTCTGACACCATGGTAACAAACGAACACGTTCGTCTGCCTATGATCTATGTCATGAGAACAAGGACCGAGCTGCGCGACGAGATTCTTAGCGCGGCGCGTGCGGAATTCGCGCAGTACGGGTTGGCCGGAGCGCGTATTGACCGCATCGCCCGGGCCGCCGCTGCCAGCAAGGAACGCCTGTACGCGCATTTCGGCGACAAGGAGACCCTGTTTCGCGGCGTGGTCGCCGCCGACGGCGCCGAGTTCTTCCGCGCTGTCGAACTTCGTCCGGATGCGGTACCCGAGTTCGTCGGCGATATCTTCGATCTGGCGCAGAGCCGGCCCGAACATGTACGGATGATCACCTGGGCGCAGTTGGAGGGCTTTCCACTCGACAAACCGGAATTCGACGGCGTGCATGGGCCCGATCGGGCCGTGGCCGCCCTGGAACAGGCCCGGGCCGAGGGGCATGTCGACCCCGCCTGGGAACCGCAACAGCTGCTCGTACTCTTGTTCGCGATCGGTCTCGGCTGGGCGCATTGGCCCGACCCCGCGGCCGCGAGCACCGACGTGAACGTCGTCGCCAGCCGGCGTGCCGCTGCAGTCGAGGCGGCTACCCGTATCGTCAAGCCCGTCGAGCGCTGACCGGGCACAGGAGGACGCGATGGGGTGCTGCGGTTTCCCCTCTGTGGCGCAGGGCTGCGACAGAGCCTTCACCGTCGACACTTCCCGGATAACGTTCGGCCGGGGCTGTCTGGCCGAGTTAGGTGACAGGGCCCGCGCGCTCGGGATGCGACGCGTGGCCCTGTTCTCCGATGCCGGGGTCGCGGCACTGCCCGCCTACGCGACGGCGACCGACTCGCTGGTAGCCGCTGGGCTGAATGTGGTCGCCTATACCGACGTGCACGTCGAACCGACGGACGTGTCGTTTGGCGCCGCAGCCCGTTTCGCCCAAGACGTCGGCCCGGATGGTTATGTTTCGCTGGGCGGCGGCTCGGTCATCGACACCTGTAAGGCCGCCAATCTGTACGCCAGCCATCCCGTGGATTTGCTGACCTACGTCAATGCCCCCATCGGGGAGGGCGCGCCGATACCGGGGCCGCTCCGGCCACATATCGCATGCCCCACGACGGCCGGCACCGGCAGCGAGGTAACCGGCATCGCGATCTTCGACCTGCTGTCGTTGTCAGTCAAAACGGGCATCGCTTCGCACGCGTTGCGGCCAACCGAGGCGCTTATCGACCCCGACTGTACCGCCAGTCTGCCCCCCGAGGTGGTCGCCTCGGCGGGCCTCGACGTGCTGTCGCACGCATTGGAGTCCTATACCGCGCGGCCTTACGTCCATCGACCGGCGCCGGCCCACCCCGGCCTACGGCCGATGAGTCAGGGCGCCAACCCCTGGAGCGACCTGGGCTGCAGCGAGGCGCTTCGCCTGCTGGGCCAGTACCTGGAGCGGGCAGTGCGGGACGCTTCCGATCGCGAAGCGCGCGAGCAGATGATGTGGGCCGCAACGCTTGCGGGCATCGCCTTCGGCAACGCCGGCGTGCACGCACCACACGGCATGGCTTACGCGGTCGCCGGGCTGGTGCGCGACTTCCGCCCCTCGGGCTATCCGGCCGATGAGCCGCTCGTGCCGCACGGCATGTCCGTCATCGTCAACGCACCCGCGGTATTCCGCTTCACCGCGGAGGTGAGCCCTGCACGTCACACCGAGGCGGCCCGGTTGCTCGGCGCTGACACGCGCGACGCCGGACCCGACGATGCCGGTGAGGTGCTGGCGACGGAAATCGTCCGGATCATGCGCGCGGTGGGCATGCCCAACGGGTTGAGCGGGGTGGGATACACCGAAGAAGACGTCGCGGCCCTTACCGAGGGCGCTTACCCTCAGCAGCGTCTGTTGCAGAACGCGCCGCGGGAGATGGACAAACCCACCCTGGCCGACTTGTTTCGCCAAGCCATGCGGTACTGGTAGTCAACCTCCGCCGCACCAGGATTTATGACGCGCCGACGAGTTCCGGGTGGAACTTGGCAGCCATCCGGCGCATCCCGTCGCGCCAATCGACTGTCGTGCCGCCGATGAGCTCACGCATAAGGGCGTTGTCGGTGGGATTTCCGCGCAACGCCTGCTCAGTTTCCTCGAAGGTTGGTTCCTTGCCGACGAGCGACCCAAGGTAGCCGCACCACTCCTGGATGCTGACCGTCTGGTCGCCCGACCAGTTGACGGTGGTGGCCGGGACCGACGCCACCGCGAGCAGCTTCGGGATGGTCGCGATGATGTCGTCCTCGTGGATCGGGTTGTAGCGCGCTGGGCCGCCGGCCGGCACCGGGATCGGCATCCCCGCCAGCATCATCTCCATTTGATAGAACGGCCACCCGCCGTTGTCGCCGTACGGGACGTTGAGGCGGGCGATTGTGGTGGGCACGCCGAGAGCCCGCGCCATGGTCCGAGCGACAACCTCCCCCGCGATCTTGGAGATGGAATAGGTGGGGAATAAAGGTTTGTGGTTGTCACCCAAGTCGGCCCGCTCGGTGCGAGGTTCGTCACCCGGTGGGTCGTAGACAGCCCCCGACGAGCAGTGCAGGAAGGCTTTTGCGCTGCGGCAGTGGGCCATCAGCAAGCCGACGGACTCCGCATTGGCGCCGAGGTCTTTGTCCCACTTGCCGCTTTTGGCCACCGCCAAGTTGATGACGTAGTCGAAGTCGGTTGGCAGACCTTGGAAGTCACCTGCGGACAGGTTGACGGTCTGGCACCGCACCCCCGCCTTCTCGAGGTCTTCACGCACTGCGGCATTGGTGAACCGGGCGATGCCCCACACCTCGTTATCGACCGCCAGGGCTTGGGCGACCGGGGTGGCAACTTGTCCGGTTGGGCCGGTGATCAGGATCTTGGAACCGCGCATGAGCTGATGTTATGCGACCGCTGGCTAGCCAGAACCAAGCCCATAGGCTTAGTATCTGCGTATGCATGCAGATACCTGCACACCCAGTGTTGATGCCCACCACCACCAGCGCGGGCTGCGCGGAGCGGTCAAAGAGATCTTCGCCCCGCACTCCCACGACGCCGCAGACAGTGTCGACGGCATCCTGGAATCCAGCGCCGCGGGCATCCGCGCGGTCAAGATCAGCCTGGTGGTTCTGGGGTTGACCGCACTGGCGCAGATCGTCGTCGTGATCATCTCCGGGTCGGTGGCGTTGGCTGCGGATGCCATTCACAACTTTTCCGACGCCCTCACCGCGGGGCCACTGTGGATTGCGTTCGCGTTGGGCACCAGGGCCGCCACGCGCCGCTACACCTATGGGTTGGGCCGCGCTGAGGACCTGGCCGGGTTGTTCGTGGTCGCCATGATTACGCTGTCGGCGATCATCGCCGGATACGAAGCCGTCATGCGGCTGATCAACCCCGAACCGATTGCGCACATCGGCTGGGTCGCATTGGCGGGATTGATCGGGTTCATCGGCAACGAATGGGTGGCGCTCTATCGCATCAGGGTCGGTCGCCGCCTCGGCTCGGCCGCCCTCGTCGCCGACGGGCTACACGCCCGCACCGACGGATTCACCTCCCTGGCCGTGCTGATCTCCGCCGGCGGTGTCGCGCTGGGGTTCCCGCTGGCCGACCCCATCGTCGGCCTGGTCATCACGGTGGCGATCCTGGCCGTGCTGCGCACCGCGGTGCGCGACGTATTCCGCCGATTACTCGACGGAGTAGATCCGGCGACGGTCGACACCGCCGAACAAACCTTGGCGGCTGTTCCGGGAGTGCGAGCGGTGCGTAGTGTGCGGATGCGCTGGATCGGGCACCGGCTGCACGCCGACGCCGAGCTTGACGTCGACCCGAGCTTGGATCTGGCGCAGGCGCACCGCATCGCGCACGGCGCCGAACACGAGCTCACCCACGCGGTCCCCAAACTCAGCACCGCACTGATCCACGCCTATCCCGCTGAGCATCACCCCGGGTAAGTGCCAACGTCAGATCAAGGACGGGACATCGCCTTCCGGTGCCGCAGGGATCGGCGTAGTGTCGCCATGCCATGGGCGATGACATCCAATTCGTCGGCGCGAACGGGCTGAGATTCGCCTATCTCGAGGAAGGTTCCGGGCCCCTCGTGCTCATGCTGCACGGCTTCCCGGACACGGCGCACACCTGGGATGACCTTCGCCCCCGGATCGCCGCCAAGGGATACCGCGCGGTCAGCCCGTTCATGCGCGGATATCACCCCACGGCGATCCCGGATCGCGACACCGACCAAGACACGTTGGCGCGCGATCCGCTCGCGCTGATTGACGCGTTGGGCGCGCGCGACGCCATAGTCGTCGGACATGACTTTGGAGCTTTGGCCGCCTACGGGGCGGCGGGGCTCGGCCCGGATCGGGTCAAAAAGCTCTTCGCTATCGCAATTCCGCACCCGGCGACACTCAAGCCGTCACCGAGGAAGCTTTGGGGTGTTCGCCACTTCGCGGCCTACAAGCTGCCGGGAGCGCCGAACCGATTCGCGCGCAACGACTTCGCGGCGCTGCCGGCGATCTGTCGACGATGGTCCCCGACCTGGAAGCCTGATCCCGCGGAGTTCGACGCCGTCCGTGCCACCTTCGCCGACCGGGCGAGCCTAAACGCGGCGTTCGGCTATTACCGCAAGCTCTCCCCCATACCCAGCGCGGCATTGAGGGCGCGAATCACCGTGCCGACGGTCGTCTTTGCGGGCCTCGATGATCCGCTCGCCGAGCCCTCCGACTATCGCCGCGCCGCCCGGATGTTCCAGAACGAGTACGTCGTGGAGGAGGTTCGCGGCGGACATTTCATGCACCGGGAGTATCCGGAGACGTTCGCCGAGCGGCTTTTGACCCACCTCTGAGGGTCAATGACTCACAACCCCGGCTGGTCTTCGATGATGCCCAGCCAGATCTGTGCCGCGTCGATCGCGACCTTTTCGCTGATGAAGGCGTGTTGGGTCCCCGTGTACACGTCGCGGAAGGCGCGTTCGAGTCGGCTGCCCTCGCGGATCGAGCTGGTGCCCGCGACCAGATGGGCCCACTCGGCGCAGCTGCGGGCGGTGTCGGTCGCGTAGACGGCGGCCACCCGCATGTCGGCCCGCAGGGCCGGGGTGAGGTCCTCCCCCGCAGCCACGGCGGCCTCGGCCGTGGTGCACGCGTCGAGCACCAGGAGGCGGGCGGCGCGCCAGCTTGCGCGGTGATGCGCGAGCCCCTTTTGGAATGTCGGGCGACTGGCCAATGACTCCATGTCACTCATCCGATATTTGGTGGCGGCGAGTTCCTGGACGTCGTCGAGCATGCTCTTGGCCACCCCCAGCGCCCAGGATGCGTGGCCGGCGGCGGTGACCGGCATCATCCCCATGCGGGTGGCCGGCGATGCGCCGCGGTGTGGCTCGCGGGCGAACAGTCCGAAGGTGCGGCTCTTCGGGACAAAGACGTTCTCGACGCTGTAGTCGTAGGATCCGGTTCCTTTGAGCCCTTGGACGTGCCAGCCGTCTTTGAAGTTGATCTCTTCCCTCGGAATGATGGCCACTTGCATGTCGGGGAGGCCCTCGCCGATCCACCGCATCTCGCCCTCGTCGATCGGCAGGAATCCGGCGGCGACGTACTCGGAGTGACCGGTGCCGGACCCGAAGCTCCACGATCCGTTCAGGAGATAACCGCCGTCGACGGCGGTCCCCTGCCCGTTGGGGAAGAACTGGCCGCCCAGGGTGACCCGGTTGTCGTGCGCCGTGAACACCTCGGCGAAACCTTCGTCAGGTAAGTAGGCCGCCGCGGCGAACGAAGACGGCAGGTTGGCGATGCCGATCCATCCGAATGAGCCGTCCTGCCAGGCCATTTCGATCCACGTCTCGATCATTTCGGCGAACGACGGTTCGACACCACCGGCCGCGACGGGGTTAAAGGAGGACATCAGCCCGCTGGCCCACATCTCGTTGACAATCGCGGGGGTAAGAGTGCGCATCCGCTCGGATTCGGCGGCTTCGGCCTGCACCAGATCCCGCATTCCGCGAGCTAGCGCAACCACTCGATCATCCGTGTCGGCTAACGACGTCATTGGCGTCCCATCATCGATTTTGTTCGCCCGCATCAGCGGGAACACTGATACCGGTGACCGTACTCGACTCGATATCTGGGTGGGAGACCTCTCCGGAAGGCTAGGTGTGACGGGCCGCTTCTTGGACGAGCTGTACGCGCGAGGTGAGGCCGAGTTTGGTGTAGACGTGGGTGAGGTGGGTCTGCACGGTGCGCGGTGAGACAAACAGCCGGGTGGCGATGTCCTTGTTGGCCAGCCCCTCGCTGACAAGTCGGACGACGTCGCGCTCGGTGGGGGTCAGTGAGGCCCAGCCACTGGTGGGTCGTTTGCGTTCGCCGCGGCCGCGCCGCGCGTAGGCGATCGCCTCCTCGGTGGACATCGCGGCACCCTCGGCCCACGCGGCGCCGAAATCCTTGTCGCCCAGGGCGTCTCGCAGCGCCGCCACCGAGGCTTGGTAGTCGGCGTCATAGGCCTTGAAGCGCACTGCGCCCATGCTTTCCCGAATGGCGCCGGCCGCACCCAAGAGGCGAGTGGCTTCACGGTGGCTGGCGCTGGCCCCCGCCAGAACGGCGAGGCATTCGAGCATGTCTGGAACGCCGAGGTGCGCCCCAAGTTCGGCGGCACACCCCAGCGCGTCGTGGGCGTCACGCTCAGCCTGATCCGGCTCACCCTGCGCGATCGCCACCCGAGCGCGCGCCGTGAGCGCCGACATCAGCCACCAGCCGCTCGTTGTCGACGCGGCCTCGTCGGCCCAGCGGCGCGCAGCAGCGAGATCTCGGTCTGCCAGCGCGGCCTCGGCATTCCAGATGCGCCGCAATCCCGCCGCGCCGCCGCCCACGAAAACCGGGTACCGCAGAGCGGCCTCGCGCGCCTCGTGCACGGCCGCGAAATCCCCGGCGGCCAAGGCCGCGAATCCACGGACCACGTGCCCGAACGACGCCCACCTTCCGCCAAGACCCGCGCCGCCCTCAAGGATCGCCTCGGCCGCCGCCCGGGCCGCGGTCGCCTCACCCTGGCGTCCAAGTGCAATGCTGCGACCGCCGAGGCTGGTCACCCTCCAAATCTCGTCGTGAGCTGCCTCGGCCTCGGCCGCCACCTCGCCAAGCTGTGCCGCAGATCCGGCTAAATCACCGCCGAACTGCTGCACTATCGCGAGATAAAAGCGACATGCACGCGAGTGCGACCTGTCGCCGATTGCATCGGCGAGGTCGCGCCCTTCTTCGGCGACCGCGCATATCCCGAGCGGGTCACCCGCGATGTGAGCGCACCGCGCCTGCTCGGTGAGGATCTGGCTTAGCCGCCACTGATCGTCCACGGTACGGGCCAGGCCGATCGCTTCGGCGAAGCATTCCCGGGCCACCTCGGTCTGATAGACCAGGCTGGCGATAAACCCGTAGGAGGTCAATGTCCGGGCCAGCAGGGCCGGGTTATGGACGTCTCGCGCGATCGCCACCGCTTGTTCCGCCTGGTCCAGGCTGTTGGTGGCGCCCAAATAGTTATCGAGCACGGCCTTGTCGGCGAGCGCGCGGGCTCGCACCGCGGCCGTCACTGGGGTGTGGTGGGCGTCGAGATCGGCGAGGGTGGCGTCGAACCAGGCCAGCCCTTCCCGGAGGCGTCCCCGCGTCACCCATAGCGGCTGCAGCGACGACGCCAGCGCCAACGCCAGCTCGCCGTCGGAGTTTTCCCGGCTCCATCCGAACGCGGCGCGCAGGTTGTCGATCTCGAGGTTGGCCTGCTCGAGGTGCTGTTCATAATCGGTGCCGGCCGGCGCGTCAAGCACGGCGGCCATCGCCGTGTAGTGGTCGCGGTGGCGCGCCCGCACCTCGTCGGCCTCGCCGGAATCGCCCAGCTTTTCCAGGGCATATTGGCGCACCGTCTCGAGCAACCGATACCGAGTCCTGTCTTCGCTGGCTTCGCTGTCAGAGGCCACCACCAGCGACTTGTCCACCAGCAAGGTGAGCTGATCCAGCACCTGATAGCGCTCCACCTCACTGCTACCGGCGACCGCTCGAGCGGCGTCGAACTCGAAACCACCCAGAAACACCGCCAGCCGGCGAAACAGGATCCGCTCGGGTTCGGTCAACAGGGCATGGGACCAGTCCACCGAGGCGCGCAGGGTTTGCTGGCGGCGCACCGCGGTGCGCGCCCCGCCGGTCAGCAGCCGGAACCGGTCATGCAGGCTAGCCAGGATCTCGGCCAACGACAACGCCCGCACCCGCGCCGCGGCCAGCTCGATCGCCAACGGCACCCCATCCAGGCGCGCACAAATCTCGCCTACCGTCGCGGCATTGTCGTCAGTGAGGGCGAAATCGGGGCGGACGTTGCGGGCCCGGTCGCTGAACAACGCGATGGCTTCATCAGCCCGCGACAGCGACGGCACCCGCCAGCTCACCTCACCAGCCACCCCGATCGCCTCACGGCTGGTCGCCAGCACGGTCAACCGCGCCGCCTCGCTGAGCACAGCGACCACCAGCTCGGCGCACGCATCCAGCAGATGCTCGCAGTTGTCCAGCACCACCAGCAGCTGCCGGTCACGAACAAACCGCAGCACGCTGTCCATGATGGAGCGGCCCGGTTGATCGGGCAGGCCCAGCGCACGCGCCACCGTCACTGCCACCAGCTCGGGGTCGGTGAGCGGCGCCAAATCCACGCACCACACCCCGTCAACGAACTCGGGCGCCATGGCGGCAGCCACCTGAATCGCCAGCCGGGTTTTACCCACCCCGCCCGCACCGGTCAACGTCACCACCCGGTTCTGGGCCAGCAGTTCGCGTAGCTGGGTCAGTTCCGTGCCGCGGCCAACAAAACTGGTCAGCTGTGCCGGAAGACGTTGGGACACAACGGTACCCAATACCCGTAGCGGCGGAAACTCGTTGACCAGATCCGGGTGGCACAGCTGCACCACCCGCTCCGGGCGGGGCAGATCCCGCAACGGATGGCTGCCCAGATCGGTCAGCCAGGCCCCCTCCGGCAGCCGGTCGACCACCAACTGCTCGGTCGCCCCCGACAGCACCGTCTGACCCCCATGTCCCAGATCCCGCAACCGGGCCGTGCGGTTGATCGTCGGGCCGGCGTAGTTACCCTCATCGCGCAACTGCACCTCGCCGGTATGCACCCCAATGCGCAACCGGATCGGAGCCAACGGCGCCCGCTGCAACTCCACCGCGGCCGCCACCGCATCCGAAGCACGGGCGAACGCCGCCACAAAACTGTCGCCCTCGCCCTGCTCGACCGGGTGCACGCCGTCATGGGCGGCGATGACGTCACCGACCACCTGGTTGAGCCGCGCAATCGCGGCCGTCATCACCTCGGCCTGGGTCTCCCACAGCCGCGTTGAACCCTCTACGTCAGCCAACAGCAGCGTCACCGTGCCCGTCGGCAAAAGCCCGCTCACGCCAAGATCGCTCCAGTCCACCAACGGCTCGCCCACACGCCGATCAATCTCGCTCATGCTAACCACCATGCAGCCACCGGATGCGGCGGAACATCAGCACAAACGCGCAGATTGCGGCCCGGCGCATACGTATATACGACCCCTGATCGTGCGGATCTACGCGTCCTGACCGATGGTCTTACTCCCGCGATGTCGGACAGTCGACTCAGTCGAATCCGAGGAGGCCACCATGACCATCGACGCCATCGGCACCACCACCCGCACCGTCTTCGATGCCGGGCTGCCGGACATCGCTTACGAGGATGCCCGAAGCCCCGATGAGGCGCACCGGCTCATTGCGCGGGCCCGGCTGCAGGGGCCGATCGCGCTGGGGCCCCACGGGCCCGAAGTGTTGAGCTACGAGCTGGTGCGGACCGTGTTGCGCGATCCCCGGTTTTGCATGCCGAAAGGCCTTGCGCTTGCAGCGCAAGGCATTACGTCCGGGCGACTGTGGGACAAGGTCACCACGGGCCTGCTAAGCCGGGACGGCGCCGATCACAATCGGCTGCGCCGACTGGTCTCCAAGGCGTTCACACCACGCTCGACCGCACGACTCGAGACCACGATCGTCGAGGTCATCACGGAACTGGTCGATCCGGTGACCGGCACGGGGTGCTGCGACGTGGTCGCCGACATCGCACGCCAGTATCCGATTCCGATCATCTGTGGGCTACTCGGCGCACCGCGCGCTGACTGGCAATTGTTCTCGGACTGGGCCGATGACATCTTTAAGGCCTTGACCTGGAACGTCGCGGACCACGCCGGGGTCATTATGGCGGCCTATGACGAACTCGACGCCTACATCGACGACATGGTCGCCCAGCGGCGCCGCAACCTCACCGACGACCTGATCTCGCAGCTGATCCGGGCCGAAGACGACGGGGACCGGCTCACCGCCGACGAGTTACGCATGCTCGCGGAATCCCTGCTGATGGCCGGCACCGACACCACCCGCAATCAACTGGCCGCCGCCGTGCAGGATTTGTGCGACCACCCCCAGCAATGGGCCCTGCTCGCCGAGCATCCCGAGCTCGCGCCGCGAGCCGTCGAGGAACTCATGCGCCACAGCCCAGTCGTTTTCAGCACCATTCGCAAGGCGGTCGAGGATGTCGAACTCGGCGGCGTGCGGATACCCGCCGGCACGCTGGTGATCGTCAACACCGCGGCCGCCAACCGCGACCCCGCCGTCCACGACGACCCCGACCGCCTCGACATCACCCGCGAGGGACCGGCGACCATGCTGACCTTCGGCGGCGGTATCCACTACTGCCTCGGAACACACCTCGCCCGTCTCGAACTCGCCCACGCCCTCACCGTCATCACATGCCGCATGCCCAACCCGCACCGCGCTGGCCCCGCACCCTGGAAGCGCATCATCGGAATCACTGGGCCCACCACCCTGCCAATCGCATTCGACCCCGGCACGCCGGCCGGTCAAAGCGTGCTGACGTCGGGGTTGTCGCAGGCATAGTCCTAGCGTGTTTCTATGCGATGGATCGTCGACGGCATGAACGTGATCGGGAGCCGCCCCGATGGCTGGTGGAAGGACCGCGGCCGCGCCATGGTCACCCTGGTCGAGAAGCTCGACAACTGGGTTTTGGGCCAAACAGGCCAGACAAGCCAAACAGACACAGTGATCGTGGTGTTCGAACGGCCGCCGTCGACCCCCATCACCTCCTCGGTGATCGACATCGCGCACGCGCCCAAGGCGGGCGCGAACTCCGCTGACGACGAGATCGTCAGGCTTGTTCAGGCCGACGCCGCACCGCACGAAATACGCGTCGTGACATCGGATAAGGCGCTGAGCGATCGGATCCGCGGCCTGGGTGCCGAGGTCTTCCCGGCGCCCAGGTTCCGCGACCTCGTCGACCCGCGCACAACATGACCACCGGCGGCGCCCGTCGCGCCCTCAACCGGGTCTGCGAACTCGCGCAAATCGAGATCCCGATCCTCCAGGCGCCGATGACCTACATCGCCGGGGCCCGGCTCGCCGCGGCGGTGTCCAACGCCGGCGCGTTGGGCATCATCGAAACCACCTCCGAGCAGGGCCGGGCCGACCTGAAACGAGTTCGCGACCTCACCGACGGTGCGGTTGGCGCGAACATCGCGCTGATCATGAACCGCGACCCGGCGATGGTGGAACTGCTTGTCGCCAGCGACATTCGGTTCGTGACCACTTCGGCCGGTGACCCCTCGGTCTTCACCGACCGGCTGCACGATGCGGGCATCACCGTGTTTCACGTGGTGGGCACACTGGCGGCGGCCAGGAAGGCCGTCGACGCCGGAGTCGACGGGCTTATCGTCGAGGGCGTCGAGGGCGGCGGTTTCAAGAATCGATTCGGAGCGTCAACGATGGTGCTGCTGCCGTTGGTGGCGGCTCATGTCGACGTACCGATCGTGGCCGCCGGAGGAATCTGCGATGCCCAATCCATGGCCGCGGCATTCGTACTGGGCGCCGAGGGCGTCCAGATGGGCACGCGACTGTTGGCCTCGGCCGATTCCCCAGTGCATGAGAACCTCAAGCAAGCGGTTGTGCACGCCGACGAAACCTCGACGGTGCTACTCCCCCTCGACGGCAAGCGGATGATGCGCGTCATCCGGACGCCGGCCGCCGAGAAGATCGATGAATCAGCGTCTTTCGACGACGGTGGTGCGGCGCTGCAACGGGTTCAGCGGCTGTACTTTGACGGCGACATGGATGCCAGCGTCGTAAACACCGGTCAAGTCGCCGGTCGGATCGACGACATCCCACCGGCCGCCGAAATCATCAAGCAGATGTGGACTGGGTGCCGTGAGGTGCTCGCCGCCACCGCGGATCGGTTTGGGCTGCCCTAGGTCATCCCAGCGCCGCGAGCGCCGCGTCGTAATCGGGCTCTTCGGCGATCTCGGGCACCAGCTGCGTGTAGGCGACGTTGCCGTCGGCGCCGATGACCACCACGGCCCGGGCGAGCAGCCCGGCCATCGGACCGTCCACGATCGTGATGCCGTAGTCCGCGCCGAAGCTGTCCCGGAACGCCGACGCCGTCGTGACGTTCTCGATGCCCTCGGCGCCACAGAATCGCTTCTGTGCGAACGGCAGATCGTTGGAGACATTCACCACGGTCGCACCGCCGCCGGCGGCGCGCTCGTTGAATTTCCGCACGCTCATCGCACACACGGGCGTGTCGATCGAGGGGAAGATGTTCAGCAACACGGGCTTACCGCTGAACTGGTCGTTAGTGACCGCGCCCAGGTCGGCGCCGGTCAAGCTGAAGGCTGGGGCTTCGGATCCGACGGCTGGAAGCTCGCCGACGGTGTTGATCGCGTTTCCGCGCAAAGTTATGTGTGCCATGGGCAACAGTCTGCCAAGTCCCAACTGGCCGCCTCGGTCCAGGTCTCGATGTCCTAAATCGTGGGGTACTAGACGTAGACGACATTGCCTGCTCTGGCCAACACTGAGTGCATGGCTCGCAAGGTGGTTATCGTCGGCTTTCCCGGCGTGCAGGCACTCGACATGGTGGGGCCCCACGACGTGTTTGCCGGGGCTTCGCTGCTGACCGACGGCGGATACGACGTCGTCGTGGCCTCAATCGATGGACAACCGATCACCACCACCACCGGCCTCGCGTTTGTCGGGGCGCCGCTGCCGCACCCGAGCGAGCCGCTCGACACCGTCGTGCTGCCCGGCGGCAGCGGCGTGGACGCCGCGCGATCCAACCCCGAGCTCGTCGCCTGGATCAAAGCCGTCGCCGGCAACGCCCGCCGCGTCGTCACCGTCTGCACGGGCGCATTTCTCGCGGCCGAGGCGGGGCTGCTGGACGGCTGCCGAGTCACCACACATTGGGCCTTCGCCGCGCGGTTGGCCCGCGAATTTCCGGCGATCGACGTCGATCCCGACCCGATCTTCCTGCGCAGCTCGGAGCGGGTGTGGACGGCCGCGGGCGTCACTTCGGGCATCGACCTCGCCCTGTCGCTCGTCGAGGATGACCACGGCACCGAGATCGCCCAGACCGTGGCCCGCTGGCTCGTGCTGTACTTGCGCCGCCCCGGCGGCCAGACCCAGTTCGCGGCTCCGGTGTGGATGCCGCGCGCCAAGCGGACCTCTATCCGCGAGGTCCAGGGTGCCATCGAGGCGCAACCGGGCGCATCGCACAGCATCGGCGAGCTCGCGCGGCGGGCGGCGATGAGCCCGCGCCATTTCACCCGGGTATTCACCGACGAGGTTGGCGAGGCGCCCGGCCACTATGTCGAACGCATCCGCACCGAAGCCGCGCGCCGACAGTTGGAAGAGACCGGGGACACCGTGGTGGCGATTGCCGCCCGCTGCGGCTTCGGCACCGCGGAGACGATGCGGCGCAACTTTATTCGCCGCGTCGGTGTCTCGCCGGACCAGTATCGCAAGGCTTTCGCATGATTGGAGAGACCGCACAATGACCCAAATCGCCTTTGTCGCCTACCCCGGATTCACCGCGCTGGACATGATCGGCCCGTACGAGGTGCTGCGCAACCTGCCGGGCGCTGAGGTGCGTTTCGTCTGGCATGAAGCCGGACCCATCACGGCCGACTCCGGCGTGCTGGTCGTCGGCGCGACACATTCGCTGGCCGAAACACCTTCGCCTGACGTGATTCTGGTGCCGGGCGGCCCGTCGACTCCGGTGTACGCGCGCGACGACGTGCTGTTGGACTGGCTGCGGCAAGCCCACCAGACGGCGAGCTGGACAGCGTCGGTGTGTTCGGGCTCGGTGATCCTGGCGGCCGCGGGCCTGCTGAAGGGCCGGCGAGCGACGTCGCACTGGATGGCAATCCCGCTATTGAAGGGTTTCGGCGTTACCCCCGTCGCCGATGAGCGGGTGGTGCGCCAGGATGACGTCGTTACGAGTGCGGGGGTGTCGGCCGGACTCGACCTGGCGCTGTGGCTGGCCGGCGAGATCGGCGGCCAAGGCCGCGCGAAGGCTATCCAGTTGGCGCTCGAATACGATCCGCAGCCGCCGTTCGACTCCGGCCATCTGTCGAAGGCGTCGGTTGCCACCAAAGCCGCTGCGACCGCGCTGCTATCAAGGGACAGCGCCAAGCCGGCACATCTGAAGGCCACCACCATGCTTGCCTGGGACCAGGCCCTGACGGCAGTCCGGTCGCGGCGACGCAGGGCCAGTTAAGCGTTGGGCTGCAGGATCTGGTCCGAGGCGAGCTGACCGCCGGCCTGCAACCAGGCGCCGACCTCGCGTGGCGCGTCGCGGTCCGGGTTGTAGATGTCTTCTTCGCTGGAAAACAGGCCGTCGCCGGCGTAGACGAGCCGGGTCCAGTTCGGGAACCAGAACGGCTCACCCTTCGGGTCGGTCGGGTGGTCGAGCAGGTTCTTGATCATTATGATGACCGCGTCATTGTCTTCGTCGTAGGCGGTCCAGTCCGACGGAAATCGCATGTGCGGGAACGGAGCCATGACCGCCACAATCCAGTCCCGCACCGCCTCGCGGCCGTGAAAGGTCCCGTAGTGGTGCTCGATGTAGACGACATCCTCGGTGAACAGATCCGCGAAAGGTCGCCAGTCGCCCGACGCGCTGCACCCTTCGACCACGGTTGTGTAGTTGTCGACGGCCTGCTGAATCTCGGCTCTGGTGAACTTGCCCATAGCGGACAGACTAGATCGCCCCGGATCGCCAGGAGGTAACGGATACATGAGCGTGTTGGACTTATTCGACTTGCGCGGCAAAACGGCCCTGGTGACCGGCGGATCCAGCGGTATCGGCAAAACCGTGGCGCTGGCATATCTGGAAGCCGGTGCCCACGTGGCCATTGCGGGGCGGAATTCCGACGCTCTGCGCAAGGTTGCCGACGAGCTGGCGACGGCCGGTGGTGCAAGGGTGGTGCCGATCATTTGCGACGTCACCCAGCCCGAGCAGGTGACCAGCATGGTGGAGACAGTGGTCGCCGAGCTGGGCGGGATCGACATCGCGGTCTGCAACGCCGGGATCGTCTCGGTCGCGGGAATGCTGGACATCGCGCCCGAAGAGTTTCAGCGCATCCAGAAAACCAACGTGACGGGCGTCTTTCTCACCGCTCAGGCGGCGGCCCGGGCGATGGTGGAACAGGGCCGGGGCGGGGTCATCATCACCACCGCGTCGATGTCCGGCCACATCATCAACATCCCCCAACACGTCAGCCACTACTGCGCCTCCAAGGCTGCGGTCATTCACCTGACCAAGGGCATGGCCGTGGAGCTGGCGCCGCACCAGATCCGAGTGAACAGCGTCAGCCCCGGCTACATCCGCACCGAGCTCGTCGAGCCCTTGGCCGACTACCACGCGCAGTGGGAACCCAAGATTCCGCTCGGCCGCATGGGCCGGCCCGAAGAGCTCGCCGGCCTATACGTGTATCTGGCCAGCGCGGCGTCGAGCTACATGACCGGATCCGACATCGTGATCGACGGCGGATATACCTGTCCGTGAGATCTATTGCCCGCGATTAGGCAGGGCCACCGCTGCCCGCGGTAGCGCTGGGACCACCGGGGCCACCGTCGCCGCCGCTTGTGCCGCCGAAGCCACCGGCAGTGCCGCTGCCTCCGTCTCCGCCTGGGCCGTCGACGCTGGAACCGCCCGAGCCGCCGGTACCGGTGGTTTGCGTCGCCTACGTCTGGCTATCCCCGCGTCGGCGCGCCCCAGAAGCCGCCGAGATAATGGGCGCGGCAGGCCCGGCGAGCCAGCTTGCCGCTGGTAGTACGCGGGATACCGCCGGCCGGTAGGAGTCGCACGTCGGCGACGCTCAAGCCATGTCGGTCCGATATTGCCTCCCGGATCGCCGCGATTGCCGGCTGGGGATCGGCACGGCTGGTGCCCGCTGCCCGTTCGGCAATGACCACCAGGCCTTGACCGGTTTCGTTCGGCACGGAGAACGCCGTGACATATCCGCGCCGCACCATCTCGGAGGCTTGCGCGGCGGTGGCCTCGATGTCCTGCGGATAGTGGTTGCGGCCGTCGATGGTGATCAGATCCGCAATTCGGCCGGTGACGTGGAGCTCACCGTCGAGATACACACCCAGATCGCCGGTCCGCAGCCATGCGCTCTTGGCCGCCGCACCCTGAGCGCGGCTGCATTCCGTCAGCGCCGACTGCAGCTTGGCGCCGAAGGCGAGCCGGGTTTCTTCAGGGCGGCCCCAGTAGCCGCGCCCGATGTTGTTGCCCTGCAGCCAGATTTCGCCGACTTCGCCGTCAGGGATTTCCGCACTGGTGTCGGGGTTGACGATGACAGCCCACAGACTGCGGGCCGGGTGGCCACACGACACCTGCACGACGGCATTGGGGGCGTTAGCGGCGACGCGCACAGCACGACCGGCGCCCAGCTGTTCCCGGTCGAGATAGGCAACGGTAGCTTCCGCGTCGCGGTCGATGGTCGCGACCATCAACGTCGCCTCTGCTATCCCATACGAAGGTTTGAAGGCCGTACGCGGTAATCCGTAGGGCGCGAACGCCTTATTGAACGTCGTAACGGCATCCATGCTGACCGGCTCGGAACCGATGATCAGGACCACATTGCTGAGGTCGACGTCGTCGCCTCGCGCCGGCAGTCCTCGCTGTGCGGCCCACTCGTAGGCGAAGTTTGGCGCTGCGGTTACCACATTGCCCTCCCGCGAGCCGGCGCTCAACGCATGAATCCACCTCTGCGGCCTGCGGATAAACGCGGTCGGCGACATCAAGGTGGAGTGTCCGCCATAGACGGCCGGAAAGCCGATCATCGACAGGCCCATGTCGTGGTAGAGCGGTAACCAACTGACGCCGTGGGTGTTTCGGTCCAGCAGATCGATCGAGAAGATCATCTGCACCAGGTTTACACCGACGGCCCGGTGGGTGAGTTCTACACCGACCGGGGGTCGTGTCGTGCCCGAGGTGTACTGCAAGTGGGAAACGGCGTCTACCTTCAATTCGACAGGAGCAAACAGTTCCCCTGCGGAGTCTGGGATCTCGTCGATGACGAGCACTTGCGGCTTCCGCAGCTGTGGGAGGCTGCCGAGGAAATTCTCAACGGCGCCTTTTGCGCCAGCTGTCGTCAGTACGACTGTGGGCTCCGAATCGCGAAGCGCCGTTTCCAGACGTTCAGCATGGCCCGGCAATTCGGGCGCGAACAACGGCACGGCAATGGTTCCCGCTTTGATCGCCGCATAAAACCCGGCGACATAGTCGATCCCCTGCGGCGCGAGGACGGCGACTCGGTCACCTTGGCCTGCAAACTGTTGCACCTGCGCACCGACGGCCTGCAATCGCACACCGAGCTGGGCCCACGTCACTTCGACGGCCTGTCCTTCGGAGCGGGAATAGTCAAGGTAGCGATACGCGACGGCGCCGCCGATATTCGCGACGTTGCGCTCGATGAGAGAGATCAGCGTCGTACCCGGAGGCATCACAATGGCGCCGCTGGCATCCAGGCAATCCTCGATCCGTAGCAAGCCTTTTGGAGCCACGGAATCCCGCCGGGAAGCGTAATTCATGACTCGCAGTCTAGGACCCCGCCACCGGGAAGCTTCCGGGTGAAGTGCCCGCAACCGGTTCCCGCGCGGTCTGTAGAGTGCGTGCGTTCTGTCAGGCGCGCGACTGGTTGCATCGCCCGCCACGGGCGTCCATGCATCAGCTTTGTCGTGGTGGCAGCTGTTGTCTGGTGGATTGTTTAGCGGGCGGTAGGGTACCCGGCAGTGCCATTCGGGCCAGGTTGGCGGACTGATGAGGGAGTCGGGCATGTCGGGTCGGAAGTTTTCGTTCGAGATCAACCGCACCAGTAGCGCACCTGCCGCGACATTGTTCCGGCTTGTCGCTGACGGTGCGAACTGGTCGCGCTGGGGCAAGCCGATGATCGTTCAGTCGAGTTGGGCGCGGCAAGGTAACCCGCCACCCGATGGCGTCGGCGCCGTTCGCAAGATCGGGATGTGGCCCATGCTCGTACAAGAGGAGATCGTCGTATACGAGCAGGACCACCGCCACGGCTACAAGCTTTTTGCACCCGCGACCCCGGCGAAGGACTACTACAGCGAAGTGGTCTTTACGCCGAACGCGACCGGCGGTACCGACATCCGCTGGGCGGGCTCGTTTATCGAAGGCGTGTCTGGCACAGGGCCAATGATGCGGGCCTCGCTGGGCGGAGCGATCAAGTTTATCGTCGGCCGGCTGGTCAAGGCAGCCGAGCGCGAGTCAGCAAGCAGTACATAGTATTTCAGATGGCGCATGGCGGCCGCACCGAGCGACCGCCACGCTTTGAATCGGGTCTATTGTCCGGCTTGTTCCTCGACCTGCAGGCCTTGTTGCTCATCTTGCAGGGCCTGTTGCTCGGCAGCCTCGTTTTGTTGTTCGGCCTCTTGTTCGGACTGTTGCATCTCCTGCTGCGCAAGCTGTTGCTGTAGCTGAGCCTCGTTGTCGTCGTTGGTGTCGGCCGCAAAGCCACCGGGGGCCAGGTTCGGTGGTGTCTGCGGTAATTGCAGGCCGGACGGCCCGCTGGCCGGAGCTGATACGGCCAGATCGACGAGATGCGCCGAGGCCGAACTCAGAACCGGTGCCGTCGTGTCGGGCCGCGCGGCGTCGAAGAGCGCCAGCATGCCGAGGGCCGCGGTGCCGGCGAAAATCAGCTGCAATATCCGGAATTGCCGACGCCGCGCGCCGACCGCATTGATGTCATCGATCTGGGACGGTTGCTGAAAGGCGTAAGTGGGGGTCATATCTATGTTGTGCTCCTCGTTGCTAGCTGCTGGCTGAGAAGTCGCTGTCGCCCGTATATGAGGTCGGCGGCTCACCTGATCGGGATTGTCGCGATCACCACCGATTACTAGGCTGGCCACGTGATCGACGTCGTCATCGCAGGGGCCAGCCCAAATGGGTTAATGCTGGCCTGCGAACTGGGATTGGCGGGGATCCGGCCGGTGGTGTTGGACCCGCTTTCCGGTCCTAACCCTCAGGCGCGGGTCAACCGCATCGTGGGCCAAGCAGCCCGGATTCTTGATCACCGAGGTCTGTACAGCGCGCTCACCGGGACAGCAGAACCGCCGAAACCGGCTCAGCACTCAAACTTCGCGGGCTTTCCATTGGACCTCACGGTGATGCCGGACTCCCAACTGTTCTCAGTCCCGGTTCAACAGCGGGGGCTCGTTGAGGTGCTTGTCGACCGAGCCGGCGAATACGAGGTGGACATACGTTGGGGTCATACCCTGGCTGGCTTCGACCAGCACGACGACGGCGTCACGCTGCATGTCGCCGGCCCGGATGGTGCCTACGATCTGACGACCAAGTACTTTATCGGCGCCGACGGTGGTCATAGCAAAACACGGCATCTCGCCGGCATCGACTTTCCCGGTATGTCGTCCTATGACCTGGTTGTCCGGATCGGGTTCGACGTGGTGCCGCCGGACGAATGGCTTGCCCCAGTCACCGGGGCACCCCACGCACCTGAGTCCGATCAACTCCCACCCCAGCGATTCCATCGAACTGACCGCGGGGTTTTCTCGTGCGGTGCGATGGGGAGCCGGGTGGCGGTGATGACGTACGAACTGGACGCCGCGCCCCGGGAACAACGGGACGACAACACTGCCGAGGAACCGCCCATGAGCTTGGCCGATTTGGAGGCCAGCGCCAAGCGGGTGCTCGGTGTGGACGTGCCGCTGCGGCCCACATCGCCCGGTGCGCCGCTCGATCTGCGTCGCTTCTTCGGCATCAATTCGAGGATCGCGTCCCGCTACCAGGTCGGCAGGGTGCTTCTGCTCGGGGATGCCGCGCACGTCCATGCACCAATTGGTGGGCCGGGTCTCAATCTGAGTTTGCAGGACGCGGTGAACCTCGGCTGGAAGCTGGCGGCGGTTCTCAAGGGGCGCGCGCAGCCCGCGCTGGTCGCTACCTATGAGACGGAACGCAGGCCCGCGGCCGAACGAGTCATCATGCAGACCCGGGCGCAGTTGGCTCTCTTCCGGCCCGGCCCTGAAGTTACGGCGCTGCGTGAGCTCTTCTCCGAACTGCTCACCGGGCCGGAGACCGTCTGCCGCCTCAGCGACCTGCTTTCGGGGGCTGACAACCATTACGCCGTTGGCGCCGAAACGCATCCGCTTGTTGGGCGCTGGGTACCCGACTTCGCGGTCACCAACGACAGCGGAACACGACGTGTCGCAGAGCTCGCGCGCTCCGGGCTGCCACTGCTACTTGACGTCACCGATAGCGGCGTGGTCGCGGCTGCGATGGCCGCCAGTGCAAACCGACTCACCGTCGCCGCGGGACGTCCGGTCGGCGACGTCGCGGCGACGGCGCTGCTCGTGCGTCCCGATGGTTATGTGGCGTGGGCGTCGTCGACGCCTGCTCCCGGCCTCGACGAGCTGGCCGAACTGCGTGGGGTGCTCGCGCGGTGGTTCGGCATCTGAGCCGCGCCCAAACACTGGATGGCTCGGGCTCTTTCATTTTGGGCCACGATGCGTAGGCTCCCGAGAATGGAGTTACGCGGAAGACGCGTGCTGATCACCGGTGCATCGCGGGGAATCGGCGAGTCCCTCGCCCACGCTTTTGCGGGCGCTGGGGCCGTTGTGGCCCTCGTTGCCCGGAGCGAAGAAGCGATTCAGACGCTGGCGGCGGACCTCGGCGGCACAGCCCACCCCGCTGACCTGGCGAACGCTAAGCAGGTCGCGACGCTCATCCAGCGGGTCGAAGACGAAGCCGGGCCCATCGATGTCCTCGTGAATAATGCCGCCCTCGGCACCCCCGGCGGCTTCGCCGATGTTTCGAGCGACGAGCTGCGCCAAGTCACTGAGGTCAACTACCTCGCTCCGGCCGAACTATGCCGGCAAGCGATCCCCCGCATGCTTGCCCGCGGCGGCGGTCACATCGTCAATATCTCTTCTGGGGCAGGCTCTGTCATGTTCCCCGGCCTTGTGATCTATTCGGCGTCGAAGGCGGCGCTGTCCCACTTCACAGCGGGGTTGCGAGCTGACTTCCGGGGGTTACCGATCCGTACGACTCTCGTGGAACTCGGACCCGTCCTGACCGAGATGCTCGCGCACACTGACGATTACGAGCCGACGGCCAAGGCATTCGAGCGGGCTTACCGTCTGCGTGCCGGGATAAAACTCTCCAGGGAGAGGGTGGCCGACGATGTCGTGAGGGCAGTGCAGAAAGACCGACGCCACCTACGAGTTCCCAAGCGCAGCGCCCTGTTCCCATTGATCGCCGAAGTGCCTCGCCGAGCCGGTGAGATCCTTCTTACCGGCATTCCCCACCAGGCAAAGTCATACGACGGCAGGCCGCTCAGGCCGGATTGGTAGCCCGTTTCTCTTCTTCGTACTTCTTGGTCATGTGCGCGACGGCATCGTTCTGAGACTGCGCGAGACCCTCGCGCCGGTCGCTGGCGCGCGCCGCCGCATCCAGTGTCGGCTGCGCATGGCCCTGGAAATGGGGCATCACTTCGGCAGCGAACAACTCGGCGCTGCGTTTGGTCGCGGCCGGATTCGCCCACTCGTGGCCCATGTGCAGAAGGCAGCCGAAGCCGCCGGATTGATCCCAGATCCGCTGCACCTGCTCCCGTGCCTGCTCGGGTGTGCCGATCACGCCTGCTCCGTTGCCATTGATGACGTCGATCATCTCGTCGATCTGCTCACCCGGCATCTCCATCTGCGGGAAGGCGGCAACCTTCTGGAAGTACCGGAACCACGGCACCATGCCGAACTTCACCTCTTCGCGGGCCTGCTTTTCGGTCTCGGCGATGTGGAACAGGCTGACCAGGCTCCAGTTTTTGCGGTCGACCTGCGTACCGAATACCGCCGCTCGCTCTTGGACGATGTCCCAGTGATAGGACAGCGCGTTGAACCCCTCGATGGTCAGCGTCGCCCCGATGGACAACAGGCCGATGCCGTGCTTGCCGGCCAGCCGGGCACCCGTCGGCGACGCGACCGCGGCCACCGCGAGTGGGATGCCGCCGTCGGAGTACGGGGCAAGTTGCAAACGGGCGTCGACCAACTGGTGAGTGGCGGTTTTGGCGCTCACCGTCTCCCCCGCCAGCAGCCGGACGACGATGTCGAGGTTGGTCTCCAGCAACTCGCGGGTGTCGGTCGGAGTCAGCCCGATCATTGCGGAATCCGACGGCAGTGAGCCCGGACCGAAGCCGCCGATCACTCGGCCGTGGGTGAGGTGATCCAGCAGCATCAAGCGGTCGGCCACCCACAGTGGGTTGTGGTACGAGAGCGAGGTGACCCCGGTACCGAACTTGATTCGCTTGGCGCGTTGCGATGCGGCGCCGATGAAGATCTCCGGCGAACTGATGATCTCGCTGCCGGCGGAATGATGCTCGCCCAACCACACTTCGTCGAAGCCGACCGCGTCGAGATGTTCGATGAACTCAAGGTCGCGTTGCAACGCCAGCGTGGGATTGGTGCCCGCCCGGTGGAAGGGGGCGATGAAATATCCGAACCTGAGCTTCGCCATTGAAGTCCCCTTGCAAATCGAGTTGTGAAGAACCATAACCCAAATGCGCCGGACGTTTTCCGCCAGGTGGGATCAATCTGGATCTTGCTCAGCCGATGGGGCCAGGTGAGCATGGCCCCATCGGCTTAGGGAGCAAGTTTGTGTCTTACAAAGAGCCGCCACAGACGTTCGCCGCACAGCCGAAAGGCGGAACCGGCGTCCTTACTTGGCCTCTCACGTATCTGGTGTTACCCGCCGTTACGCGTGAGCAAACAACACGAAACCCGAGGCGCGACTACGCCTCCTTGGTGATCAACTTCCGCAGCTCCACGCGATCCGGCTTGAGCAGCTCGGTGATGCGCGGGCGGTTCACCTCGGCCACAATGATCTCGCCCACGTCCTGATTGACCTCGCTGAAGATGCCGTGCGACTTCATCTTCTCGGTTTGGTAGATGTTGTCCTCGGTGGGGGTGACGTAGTACACCGCGTCTGCCTTGAAACGGTGTACCAGCCAGAGGTGGATCAACGTCATCAGGCGCTTTTGACGGAGCTTCTCGGCGAAGGTGTTCTGGTCGCGCACCTGCAGGATGCTGCGCCCGTGCCGGTCTTTGATCGGATCTACGACCACGTTGGCGAGCGGCTCCTCGTCGTCGCCGTAGATGCCGAGCTCGAGCACGTCGGATCCGGCGCGTCGCGGCTTCAACTGCACGCGCAGCTTCTCCGGAAGCTGGTAGTACTCGCTCCACATCGCCAGCCATTCCTCCAACAGCTTCTTCGGCACCTCGGTCTGCACGAGATGCTGGTGCTGGGTGGAACCCGCCCCCATGGACTTGGTAGTGGCCGTGCGGCCCGACGACGCGGCCAGCGCCGCATCGCTGCGCGGCCCACCGACCAGGGTTTGCGGTGTCCGGTAAGGGGATTCGACCAGGCGCATCTTGCGCTGCAGGCGAGCCAGCGCCAGCATGCCGTCCTGTCTGAGGTTGGTAGCGAATTCCTCAGCGGCGACACCGTCGATCTGGTGTCCGCCGTAGGTGATGAAGTTGAAGACGAAGCCCATCTTGCCGAGCTCCTCAGGGAACTGCTTCATCTCCTCGTCGGTCATGCCGGTGGTGTCCCAGTTGAACGACGGCGAGAGGTTGTAGGCCAACATCTGGTCGGGGAACTCGGCGTGGATCGCGTCGGCGAATTGCTTGGCGTCGGCGAGATCGGCGGTCTTGGTCTCCATCCAGAGGATGTCGGCGAAAGGTGCGGCCGCCAGCGACTTCGCGATCGCATACGGTATGCCGCCGCGGATCTGGTAGTAGCCCTCCGGGCTTCTTGCAAGCTCGGGGTCCCACGGCGGGTCTGTGCCCAGCTCCTTGGCTTTCTCCCGGGCTGCGTAGTGCGACGTCCGGGCGGCGAACGTGCGCCACTCCTCGGGGCTCATGCTCGCCGGCTCGCCCTCGCTCACACCGAACGCGAGCACCTCCGCCACGGCATCGCTGTAGGTCATCACCCCCGCGGCGTCCTCCCAGGCGGCCACGAACCGCGACTCGACCTGGTCGAACAGGTCGCCGATCGATTCCTTCCCGTTCTCCCGCCAGGTGTTTACGGCGTCGGAGACCAGGCCGAAGATCCCTTGGCGATCTAGCCATGCGTTGGCGAAGGCGTACTCGCCGTCCGCAAGCGCGTAGAGCAGGTGGCCGTTGAGTTCCTTGACGCCCAACTCGTAGAAGCGCCGCACCAACGCGAGGAAACAGCCCTTGTAAGAAGGAACGCCCAGGTTGGTGGCGCCGAGCAGGAAGGCCTGGTCGCGCTCGTCGGAGCGGCTGTCGATCAGGTTCGCTGCCTCGGCGTCGGTGCGCGCGACGATGATGCCGGGCACCCGCATGATGTCGAGCTGGAAGCGAGCGGTGTTGAGGCGCTTGATCTGTTCGTCCGAAGGCACCAGAACCTTGCCGCCCTGATGGCCACACTTCTTGGTGCCCGGGCGCTGATCCTCGATGTGGTATCCCGGCACCCCGACCTCGACAAACCGCCGGATCAGGTTGCGCACGTGCGGATCACCGCCGTGGCCGGTGTCGGCGTCGGCGATGATGAACGGCCGGAAGTCGTACTCCTTGGCCGCGGCGCGCTGCGCATCGGTCATCTGCAGGCGCTGGTAATGCTGGTTGCGGTCTGCGGTGAGCAGGGCGCGCACCAGGACCGCGGCGTCGTCGGGCACCTGGCTGAGTGGGTAGCTGGCCAGGTCGGGCCCGGGGTCTTCTGTGGTGGAGCCCTTGGCGGAGGTCGCCCAGCCGCCGAGATAGATGCCCTCGATGCCCATCCGCTTCATGCTCACCGCCTGGCCGGGCGAGTACGGGCCGAAGGTGGTGATGCTCTTCTTCGCCGCGAACAGCTCGCGCAGGCGCTCGTAGAAAGCCGCCGCCGCGTCTCGCGCCACGGTGTAGTCGGTGGGGATGGTGCCGCGCTGCTCGACGACTTGACGGGCCGTGAAGAGGCGCGTTATCCCGGCAAAACGTGGCCCGTCGATGTATCGCTGCGTGGCGGCGACATCTTGCTCGAAGGGTGTGTGGACCTCATTGTCCGTTTCGATGATGGCCATGCGCCTACGCTCTCTCCTCGGCATTTCCTACTGGTGAGTAGTCTATCCCCGGGCGCGCGCAATGAATCATCGGTCACTGAGTGCCGAACCAATCCCGCTGGTGACGGATGAACTCTGCGTCCACGATCTTCCCGTGGCCCGGCACGTAGAGGGCGTCAGGCCCACCAATGGCGAGGATCCGGTCGAGGGTTGCGGGCCACGCGGCGACATCGGAGTCGGCGTCGATCGCGGGGTCTGCGGACTCTTCGACGAGATCACCGGTGAACACCACCGTCGGACTGGGGTCATCGTCGGACGCCGGTATCACCACGATCAGATCTGAAATGGTGTGGCCACGGCCCGGGTGGGTAATGGTCGCGATGCGGTTGCCGAGGTCGATAGTGGCTTCGTACATTCCGCGCCGCGGCGGGCGCAAGGCCGCTATGGCGCAGTCGATTTCCGCGACGTCCGCCCCGTAATGCAGCGCGTCGGCACGAATCTGGTCGGTGGCCGACGACAGGTATTCGACCACCTCGGGCGCACAGTAGATGTCGGCTCCGGTGAACTGAGAGGAACCCAGCACATGGTCGAAGTGCTTGTGCGTCAACACAACATGGGTGATCGGGCCTCCCGCGATGCGCCGGACGTCGAGCTCGATGGCAGCCGCCTCGTTCAGCGTGGTGCCGGTATCGATGAGCAGCGTTCCGGTACGGCCTCGCACCAGCCCGACAGTGGCATCGCAGAACGGCAGCCGGCAGCGATGCACGCTGTCGGTGAGCTGCTCCCAGGCGAAATGCACCAGAGGACGGTAGCGCCCCGCCGGGGCTGTCGAAAGTAGGATTCGGGAATGACCCACATGTCAAAGACGTCCAAGACCGAGACAATCCGGGTTGATCAATACGTGGCGGCGTCCCCGGAGCGCGTATGGCGAATGCTGACCGAATCCGAGTTGGTGCGTCTGTGGTTGGCGGAGGGGCAGGTGGCCGCGGTGGTCGGCCACCAATTCACTCTCGACATGCCGGGTTACGGCAAGCAACCCTGCAAGGTGCTCGAGGTCGATGAACCCCACCGGTTCGTCTACACCTTCACCGCCGCCTGGACCCTGAACTGGCGCCTGGAGGCCGAAGGTGCCGGCACCCGGGTGTTCTTGGAACACAGCGGCTTTGACTTGAACGACAAGCGGATGGCCGAGGCCTTCAACAGGATGGGCCTCGGGTGGCGCGACGTCGTTCTGCCCCGGCTCGCCGCCTCCACCGCACAGGCGTAGGTCCAGATCATGCGTGCACTGGTCATCACCAAACACGGCGGCCCATCGGTATTGCAGGTGCAACAGCGCCCGGAACCACCCCCGCCGGGTCCGGGCCAGCTCCAGGTCGCCGTACGCGCCGCGGGTGTTAACTTTGCCGATCACCTCGCCCGCGTCGGCCTCTATCCAGACGCGCCGAAGCTCCCGGCAGTCGTTGGCTACGAGGTCGCCGGAACCGTCGAGGCCGTCGGCGACGGCGTCGATGCGGGCCGCGTGGGGCAACGAGTTCTGGCCGGCACCCGCTTCGGTGGCTACGCCGAAATCGTCAACGTCGCCGCCACTGATTCCATGGCGCTCCCCGACGCCGTGAGCTTCGAACAGGGCGCCGCGGTTCCGGTCAACTACGCGACCGCGTGGGCGGCGCTGCATGGCTACGGCTCCCTGCGTGCGGGTGAGCGGGTGCTGGTGCACGCCGCCGCGGGTGGTGTCGGCATTGCCGCCATCCAGTTCGCGAAGGCCGCTGGGGCCGAGGTGCATGGCACCGCATCTCCCGGCAAGCACCAGAGGCTGGCCGAGCTGGGTGTGGACCGCACGATCGATTACCGCCGGGACGGCTGGTGGAAGGGCCTCGGTCCCTATGACCTAGTGCTGGACGCACTCGGTGGGACCTCGCTGAGGAGGTCCTATGCTCTGCTGCGTCCCGGTGGAAGGCTTGTCGGCTACGGGGTTTCGGCGCTGCAGCAGGGTGAGAAGCGTTCGCTGCGCCGGGTGGCCCCGCAGGCATTGGCGATGGTTCGCGGTTTCAACCTGATGGATCAGCTCTCGGAGTCAAAAGCTGTGATCGGTTTGAACATGCTGCGGTTGTGGGACGACCGCGGCACCCTCGAGCCGTGGATCGAGCCGCTGGCCACGGCACTGGGCGACGGCACCATCTCCCCCGTCGTGCACGTGGCGGTTCCCTTCGCCGAAGCGCCCGAGGCGCACCGGATTCTGGCGGCGCGCGAGAACATCGGGAAGGTAGTACTGGTGCCGTGAGTCGCATATACGCGTGCGATCGGCTCTAATCTGCGCGTTTGTGCTGATGTTTTGTCACGCGGGGTGACTGCATGCTGGCTAGCATGAGTGAGATCGATTCGCGCGCGGATGGGCCGTTGGTGGACTGGAGCGATCTTGGCGTGAGCGGGCTTTTGCCGACGGGCACAGTGACGCTGCTGTTGGCTGACGTTGAGGGCTCAACGCGGCTGTGGGAGACCCAGGCCGCGGTGATGACGTCCGCGATCGCTCGTCTCAATCAGGTCGTGGGTGATGTGATTGCCGCCCATGACGGGGTGCGCCCCGTCGAGCAGGGCGAGGGTGACAGTTTTGTGGCGGCGTTTGCGCGTGCCTCGGATGCGGTGGCAGCCGCGGTGGAGTTGCAGCGGGCGCCGTTGGCTCCGATCCGGCTGCGGATCGGGGTGCATACCGGAGAGGTGCAGTTGCGCGATGAGGGCAACTACGCCGGTCCGGCGATCAACCGCACCGCGCGGCTGCGGGATCTGGGGCATGGGGGTCAGACGCTGTTATCGGGGGCGACCGAGCAGTTGGTGGTCGACCGGCTACCGGAGGGCGTCTGGCTGACCGACCTGGGCGACCATCCGTTGCGGGATCTGCCTCGTCCCGAGCGGGTGGTGCAGCTGTGTCATCCCGATCTGGTGAATGAGTTCCCGCCGCTGCGGGTATCCAGCCCCTCCAAAGCCGATGTCTTGACACGTCTTCCGGCGCAGCTGACCAGTTTCGTGGGCCGCGGCACGCAACTGACCCAGCTACGCGAACTGCTGGCCCAGAACCGGTTGGTGACGTTGACCGGTGCGGGCGGGGTGGGCAAAACCCGGCTGGCAATCCAGGTCGCGGCTGCAATGGCGCCCGAGTTCGGTGACGGCGCATGGTATGTGGATTTAGCGCCGCTCATCGACCCCGAGCTGGTGCCGGTGACGGTGGCGCGTGCACTGGGGCTGCCCGATCAACCGGGCCGCTCGACGATGGACAGCCTGCTGCGGTTTGTTCGGGACCGTCAGCTCCTGGCGGTGCTGGACAACTGCGAGCATCTGCTGGATGCGTGCGCCGAGCTGGTTGTCGCTGTGCTGGGTGGGGCGGCGGGGCTGACATTGCTCGCGACGAGCCGTGAGGCGATCGGGGTGGCCGGTGAGGTGAGTTGGCGGGTGCCGTCACTGTCGTTGGCCGATGAAGCCATCGAATTGTTCACCGACCGGGCCCGCCATGCCCGCCCCGATTTCACCCTCACTGATGACAATGCCGCGACGGTGGGCGAGATCTGTGCGCGTCTGGATGGCGTGCCGCTCGCGATCGAACTGGCCGCGGCCCGGGTGCGGGCGTTATCGCTGGCCGAGATCCTCGACAGCCTGCATGACCGGTTCCGGCTGCTGACCGGGGGGGCTCGCACCGCGGTGCGCCGCCAGCAGACCCTGCGCGCCTCGGTGGACTGGTCTCATGCGCTGTTGACCGAACCAGAACGGGTGTTGTTTCGCCGGCTGGCGGCGTTTCTGGGCGGATTCGACCTCGACGCCGCCCAAGCGGTCGCCGGCGGTGGTGACGTGCAGCGTTTCCAGGTGCTCGATCAGCTCACCCTGCTGGTGGACAAGTCGCTGGTGGTGGCCGACGACCGTGGGGGTAGGACCCGCTACCGGCTGTTGGAGACGGTGCGTCAATACGCGCTGGAAAAGCTCGGCGAATCCGGGGAGGCCGACGTCGTGCGGGCGCGTCACCGCGATCACTACACGTCGATGGCGGCGCTGCTCGACGCGCCGGCCGGCAGTGATTATGAGCAGCGTCTCGAGCAGGCCAACCTCGAGATCGACAATCTGCGCGCCGCATTTGGGTGGAGCCGGGAAAACTCCGACATCGAGCTGGCGTTGATGCTGGCGTCGTCGCTGCAGCCCCTGTGGTTGGCGCGGGGCCGCATCCGGGAAAGCCTGACCTGGTTCGACACCGCCCTCACCGACCTCGACGCGCAGCACCCCAGGGTGGCGGCCGCGGTGCGGGCGCGAGCCCTCGCTGACCGGGCCGTCTTCGCCGTCTGGGTGGACCCCGCTGAGAGCCCTGATCAGGCTCAGCAAGCCCTAGCCATCGCCCGCGACATCGAGGACCCGGCCCTGCTGGCGCGGGTGCTCACCGCTTGCGGCTACATCGCCGCCTACTTCGACGCAGAGGCGGCCCCGGGGTATTTCGCCGAGGCGATCGGCCTGGCCCGGGCGTTGGACGATCGCTGGCGGCTCTGCCAAATCCTCACCGCGCAGGCAGTCGCAGCGGCGCTCATCGCGGGTGACCCGATCGCGACGCGCGGGCCCGCCGAGGAGGGACGCGACCTCGCCGACGCGATCGGTAACCGGTTCGACTCGCGCCGGTGCCGCTTCTGGTTAGCAATGGCAGATCTATATGAGGGTCATCTGGCCCGAGCCGCCGCACAATTCGCCGAACTGGTGGCCGAAGCCAAGGCAGCTCACGATGGGGTCTGGGAGGTCAACAGTCTCGCGAGCCAGGGCATCGTGCTGGCCTACCAGGGGGACGCAGGGGCGGCCCGGGCCGCCGCCGACGCGGCCCTCCAGGCGGCCGCCGAGGTCGGCGGGGTTTTTGCAGGCATCGGCTACGTGGCGTTGGCTGCCGCGGCGGTGGCCGCTGGCGAGGTTGCAGCGGCGCTGGATGCCACCGCGGCCTCGCCGCACCTCAGTGTCGTGCCCCAGACGGCGGCGATACTACGCGCCTGGAATACGCAGGCCGCGCTGGCCGGCGGGGATCTGATCGCTGCCCGCCGCGGGGCCGACGACGCCGTCACCATGGGGACTGGCTTTTTCCTATCGCAGGCGCTGACGACGCGCGCCCGGGTGGCGATCGCGCAAGGTGAGCCCGAGCAGGCCGAGCGCGACGCCCATGACGCGCTGGCGTGTGCCGCCGACGTTTGGGCGTACCTGCTGGTTCCCGACATCCTCGAATGCCTCGCGGTGCTGGCCAGCGACGCCCACAGTCCCCGCGAAGCGGCCCGGTTCTTTGGCGCGGCAGAGGCCATCCGGCTGCACATGGGCGCGGTCCGCTTCAAGGTCTGGGACGCCGGCTACGAGGCCTCGGTGGCGGTGCTACGAGATGCTATGGGGAAGAAGGAGTTTGACTCCGCGTGGGCCGAGGGCGCAGCCCTGTCGACCGAAGAGGCGATCGCCTACGCCCAGCGCGGCCGCGGCGAACGCAAACGCCCCACCACTGGCTGGGCATCGCTGACCCCCACGGAGCGTGACGTGGTGGGGCTGGTCAGCGAAGGGCTCGGCAATAAAGACATCGCCACAAGGCTTTTCGTCTCCCCGCGCACCGTGCAAACCCACCTGACCCACGTCTACCACAAACTGGGCCTGAGCTCCCGCGTGCAGCTCGCCCAAGAAGCCGCCCGCCATGGCTGAACGCTATCGCTGTATTTCCGGCCGGATGTTAGCGACAATGTGTTATGGCACACCACCGAATCAGGTTCGCGGTCGCAGGGTTGGTACTTGTCGCAGCGCTGGTCGGCCTGGGTAGCAATGCTGGGACCGTCGCGGCAGCTCCCGGCGGATCATTGACGATCAGCAGTCCCGCGTTCGGCAACGGTGCGCCGATTCCCGTTCAATACACCTGCAAGGGCTCCAACACTTCGCCACCGTTGACATGGTCGGCACCATTGGGCGCGGCCCTTGTGGTTGACGACCCGGACGCCGTCAACGGGCTGTATATCCACTGGATCGTGGCCGGGATAGCTCCCGGATCTGGCAGCACCGGCGACGGTCAGACTCCCGCCGGCGGAACCGTTCTGCCGAACACGGCCGGCCAGCCCGAATACAAGGGCCCATGTCCGCCGGCGGGCAGCGGCACACATCACTACCGGTTCACGCTCTATCAGCTTCCCAACACCTACGAATTGCCCGGTGGACTGGCCGGTGTGCAAGCGGCGCAGACGATCGCGGGTGCCGCGACCGCGCAGGCGCAGCTGATCGGGACGTTTGTCGGCTGACGCTGACCGCTGTTACCCGGCGTCGTCGATCGCCTGATAGGCGGCGTTGTAGCCGGGGATGAAGGTAATGCCGGGGCCGCCATGACATCCCGCGCCGCCCAGGTAGAGGCCATCGATAGGAATGGGAAAGTCGAGGAAGCCCCTGGGCCCGGGCCGATTGGGCCCCATCAGATCTGGATGCAACAGCCCATGGCAGAAGTCGCCTTCGGGTGCGCCGAACATGGTGTTCATGTGGTAGGGGGCAAACGTGATGTGGCGAATCATGATATCTTTGAAATTTGGGGCGTACCTGCTGATCTTGTCGATAACACGTTGTGCCATCTCGTTTTTGAGGTGTCCATGCTGGTCGCGGCTGACCTCCACCGGGAACGCGTACGCGTACGCGCTGGCGGCGTGCTTCCCGGGCGGCGCCATGCTGGGGTCGTGCACCGACGGGATCTGCAGCCCCATCGACGGATTGTCTGGCACGATGCCCCGACGGCAGGTCTCCCACTGCAGTTGCTGTTCTTCTGGCGAGCCGAAGATGCCGATCGACTGTTGCATGCCCGCCTCGTTCAACAATTCATAGGGCGGGGCGAATTCGGGCAGCCCGTCGAGGGCGAAGTGGATTTGCACGAAAGAGGCCCGGTGGTCGCGACCGGATACCCGCGAGATCAGCTCCGCCGGCACATGTTCGGGTGCGATGAATTCGGTGAGTGTGGTGTCGGGCGAGAGATTGGAGACCACGATCGGCGCCGAGAGCGTCGACCCGTCGCGCAGCCGCACGCCGGTCACCGCCCCGTGGTCGACGAGGATTTGCTCGACCTTCGCGCGGAATCTGATCTCGCCGCCGTGCGAGACGAAAAGCTCTCGCAGGTGTTCGGTGAGCGCGCCGATGCCGCCCTTGAGCTTGGTCATCATGGCCGTGCTGTCGTCGGGAACCGCCAGTGCGAATGCCAAACAGGTGGCGCTGCCCGGCGTGTACGGTCCGCGGTAGGTGGAGTTGACGGCCAAGAACGCGAGCATTCCGCGCATGACCGCGTGCTTTTCCTTGTCCGGCAGGTAGCGGTCGATTACGTCCATCGCCGATCCGAACAGCATCTCGTGAATCGCTCGCCGTTCGGCGTCGTTGGTTGCGCAGGCATACATTTCGTCGAGGGTCTTGGGCGGTTTGCGGACGTCGAAGCGGCCGAGTGCCCGTGCGGGCCCCTGACTCCAGCCGATCAGTTCGGCCATGCCGGTGACTGCATCGAAGCCGTGTTTTTCGCCGAGGTGAGTCATCAGCTGGATCGGGTCCCGGTAAAAGACCATCGCCTCTTCGCCTGATTCGCCGATATTGGTCGACATCACGTCGGGTTCCACGGCGGGCAGCGTATCCAGCCCAAGATCCTTGGTGATCTCGCTCGCGGTGGGAAACTGCACCGAGCCCGCGATCTCGTACCGGAAACCGTCGATCAACTCGACAGTCGCCGCCATTCCGCCCGCATAGGTGTTGGCTTCCAGACACACCGTGCGCAGGCCTGCGCGTTGCAAAATCGCCGCGGCGGTCAGCCCGTTATGCCCGGCACCTACCACGATTGCGTCATAGTCCGTCACAGTGCTCAAGAATATGTCAGTACTGACATAATTGGAAGAAGTTCGATACGATCGATGTGAAATGACCGTGCTAGTCCGAAAGCCGACCAACCGTCACGAACTACGCCGACGTTCGACGCACGATGCGCTTCGCCAGGCTGCGTTAAAAAGCTTTGCCGGCAAGGGATTCGCGAATGTGACCGTGACGGAGCTGGCGCGGGAGGCCGGCGTCACCGAACGCACCTTCTTCCGGCATTTTCCAACCAAGGAAGCCGTGCTCTTCCAGGACTACGAGACGCAGTTGGAATGGCTGGCCGAAGCCCTGGCGCAGCGTCCGGCGTCCGAGTCGCTCTTCGAGGCGGTCCTGGCCAGCGTCGCCGCCTTCCCGCACGACCTTGAAGTGGTGCGGCAGGCCGCCACCGCCCGTGCCGAGTTGATCAGCGCGGATCGTATCGCCAGTCATTTACGGGTGGTGCAGTCGTCTTTTGCTGCGGTGTTGGCCGAGTTCGTCAGGCACCGCAAACCCGACGCTCCTGACATCGATCTCGCTGCCGAGGTGGCGGGCTCGGCGATTGCGGCCGCGCTTGTTGTGGCAGTCGAGAATTGGGGCCGCAATGGTTGTGTCGGCGACGTCGGTGAGATCGTGGCCGCCAGTCTGGATCTGGTTCGATCCGGTCTGGCATCGCTGATCTAGGTGTCGACGCTCGTTTTTGGCGTTCGGGTGGCGAGGCGAAGCAACCCGCCGCGCAACGCGTCGTCGCGGTGCCCGCCATCGAGTTCGACCAGCGCGATCTCGGCAACAGCGGCGACCAAGAGCGCCGCGATCGGTTCGGCCGGTGTCCATCCGAGCAAAACTAGGTCGGGAATGATCAGCGCGGCGGCGCTGTCATTACGGGCTGCAACCAGATCGCTCAACCCGGCTTCGGTGCGGGACTGGACCAGCAGTGCTTTGGTGGCCGGTTCGGCCAGGCATCCGTCGAGGTAGGTGTTCATCCCGAGTTTGAGCCTGTCGCGTCCGGGTGGCTGGTCGGCGATGGCGGCCTCGATCGACTCAACCAGTTGGTCATGGAATCGAGCATGCAATGTCCGCACGTATTCAGACCGGCCGCGCCAGTGTTGGTAGAAGCTGCCCTTTGCCATCCCGGCCTCGGCGACGATCGCGTTGACCGAGATCCTGGCTAGATCCTCGGTCGACAGCAGCCGCTGTCCGGCATCCAATAGCGCGGTGCGGCCGGGCTCAGGCGACCTCATCGGACCATCGCTTTGCGCTGGCCGCGAAAGTTGGCCCGGCAGGCGAGCATTTCGCCGCAGTGCTCGCAAACGTCAATCACGCCGGCGAGCTGATAGGTGGGCGGCGGGTTTTGTCGCACTGCGGTTTCCTGTCTTGTCAGGGCGTTCCTTGCGTTGTACCGTACGGGATGACCGACCAGTCGGTCAACCTCCTGAAAGGGAACTCCGATGGCGTCTATTCCTACTCGGGCAGGCCGCGTTGCTTATTACGAATTAGGCAGCGGCCCAACTGTTTTATTGCTTCATGCGACACTGCACGACCGGCATGACTTCGACCCGATCCTCGAGACGCTCGCTCGCCGCTACCGCACGATCGCGGTGGACTGGCCCGGCCACGGAGATTCGGATCCGGTCGACGCCACGATGGAACCAAGCGCGCCGCTGTTTGCCGACGTGCTTGAAGATGTCGTCGACGACCTAGGGCTAACGAGAGCGGTTCTGATCGGAAACTCGGTCGGCGGGTTTGCCGCCGCGCGGCTGGCGATCAACCGTCCCGAGTCCGTCGCTGGCCTGGTCCTGGTCAACACGGGCGGGTTCGTTCCGTTGAATCCGCTGTCCCGCACGTTTTGTCGCATACTTGGCACGCCGGCTGCATTCCGGCGGGCCGCTCCCCTATTCATCCGCGGCTACATGAAGTCGAAGACTGACCACGACCGTGAGATCGTCGAGCGTGTGATCGCGACAGCGCAGACCGCCGAGGGCATTCGGACCGGCACAGGATTATGGCGAAGCTTCGCGACGCCCGAGCACGACCTGCGCCGTCGTGCCAATGACCTATCGGCGCCCACGCTGATTGTCTGGGGCAAGAACGACATTGCGATTCCGCTCAGCGCCGGACGAGCGACCCATGACGCGATTCACGGTTCCCGGCTTGAGATCCTCGACACGGGGCATGTGGCTTTCTCGTCGGATCCGCAGGGCTTTCTCGCTATCGCCGAGCCGTTCTTACAGTCGCTCAGCCTGCCGGCCTGAAGCCGTCGTGCGCCCACGGCGTCAACCCGCTGGGGCGTCCCGCCCTACCCAAAGGCGCAATTACGCACGTTGTGTGACCTAGACAGTTTGGCCGCGTGTCTGGTTTGCTCGACTAGCTAACCAACGTCGGGCAGGAGTCGCCAGTGGCCAGGATCCAAGTGCCGGGGGTCCTCGATCTCACGCTGTGCGTCGCTGTATTTCTCGGCCTGGGCCGGTCACTGACCGTGCTCGGTGTCGACCAGTCCTGCGCGATCGACATCTGATCAGAATGGACATTGCCTCAGTCGACGAACTGCTGAGCACGACGCGCGCCGTGCGCAAGCGCCTTGACCTGACCCGGCCGGTCGGTCGCGACGTAATCCTCGAGTGCATCCGGCTGGCCATGCAGGCACCGACGGCGAGCAATGCGCAGGATTGGCGCTGGCTGGTGATCACCGATGCCGACAAACGAGCCGCCATCGCTGACATCTACCGAAGCATTGGCGCTGACTATCTGGCGCACGCCGCCGCGACCGCGACCGATCCGCAGACCCAGCGCGTATACGCCGGCGCGGCGGGCCTGACCGAGACGCTGGCGCAGGTCCCCGTGCACGTCATCCCGTGCCTGGAGACGCGCATCGATAACTCCACTATGTTGACGGCCGCGTCCGCATGGGCGTCGATCATCCCGGCCGGCTGGAGCTTCCTCCTTGCCCTTCGGTCCCGCGGTTTGGGATCGGTGTGGACGACGATGCACCTGGCCAAGGAGAAAGAAGTGGCCGAGCTGCTCGGAATCCCGGCCACCGTCACGCAGGCTGCACTGTTCCCCGTCGCCTACACGATCGGCACCGATTTCCGGCCGGCCAAGCGCCCGCCCGCCGAGAGCATCACCTATTGGGACAGTTGGGGAGATGGCTGATGCAGTCCTACACCGTCCGCTTCCATGTCGATGCGCCGCCGCGGAAGGTGTGGCGGGTGCTGCATCCGCCGGTGCCGCCGGACGCGCCGCGGCCGCGGGTTCTCACCTGGCCTTCAGCGGCAGCATGGAAATCCTCAACGAAGGCAACGAGGCCGGCGAGGGTCTGGTCCGCACCTGCATCTACCCGGTGCCCAAATACCTGCTGTCCCGCGGGAAAGCGCGATCGTGGGAGACCGTGACGGAGGCTGAGATTGACAAGCTGTCGCGCTATGTCGCGGTCGGCGCGCCGCTGTGGTCCCGCGCCGAGGGCTATCACGAGCTCGAGGAACAGCCCGACGGCAGCACCGTGCTGACGTTCCACGAGACCTATCACGCCTACAACCCGGTGCTGCGGTTCTTCCTCGAGCGCCCGGTGCACGCCAGGATCTCGCGCGACAACCTTGAGACCTATGAGCACGCGCTGGGCTACGCCGGCAAAGTGCGGCGGCTGCCCTAGGTCGTAACGCACGGGTGATAACGCGCACGTTGGCACACGTCAGCAGTGACCGCGGTTTCTTTGTTATTCCCCTTCGCTTCAACGTATTTCGTCGCGTGTCGACTACGCATTCCGCTATCGCCGGCTCGCAATGTCAGACCCGGCGTGCAAGGTGGACGTGAGCGCGATAGCCGCGGCGAAAGGGGATGTGCGATGTGCTGGATGTGTGACCACCCGGGCAGCACCGTAGACGACTACCTCGACGAGCTACGCAGGAAGATTCGCCGGGCCGGCTGGACGGTCCAATACGTCGAAGGTGATCGAGTTCCGTACGCATACACGATCGGACTGACCCCACATGGGTTGCCGGAGTTCCTGATGACTGGCATCTCACCGCAGCTGGCGCTCCGCGTACTGGGCGGCATTGCCGATTTAGCACCGGATGTCGACGTACCCATCCCTGGTGAGCGACGGGTCTTCAGCGGCACCCTTATTGAAGTCGTCGAGGTCGAGCATCCCGACGCGCACATGGACGCCGCGATGGCGCTTTACGGCCCCGACGTGCGGGCACTGCAACTGGTGTGGGCTGATTGGCGCGGGCATTGGCCATGGGCTTCGACCTTCGATGACGGGCGTGGCACTCAGCCGATCCTGGGCCCGCGAGCCGCCGCCGTTTGAGCAGGGGTCACGCTCGGCGCATGCCATTGCTTCCAGGCGCAATTAACCAACCGGATGTTTCGGTAGACTGTCTCACTATGAGCGCAAAAGCACCTGCTGCGGCTCGGTTAGTCGCTGCCGGACTGATGCTGGCGGGCTGGGGCGCGTCTGCGGCCGTTGCCGCCGCCGATCCGACACCCGAGCCGTCGCCGGCAGCGTCGGCGTCGCCGTCACCTGCGGCCTCGCCGTCGCCTGCGCCCCCGGGAGGGCCGGCGAAGACCACCATGGACCACGACGGAATCTTCGCCGTAGGAACCGACGTCGTGCCGGGTATCTACAGTTCCCCAGGCCCGGTCGGCAGCGGCACGTGCTACTGGAAGCGGATGGCCAACCCCGACGGCGCCTTGATTGACAACGCGATCAGCAAGAAGCCGCAGGTCGTCCAGATCGACGCAGGCGATAAAGCTTTCAAGACTTCGGGTTGTCAGCCCTGGCAGCTGACTCCGGACGCCGCTTTGCCCAGCCAGGCTTCCAACGGTCAGGTGCAGGGCACTCTGGGCATCCTCGGGAGCCTGCTCGGCGGCGCTCAGCAGGCTCCACAGCCCACCCAGCAGGCTCCTGCGCCGAGTTCGCAGGGTCCTGCACCCGGTCCTGCACCCGGTCAGCAGGCTCCTCAGTCCTGACGGGCTCAGCCGCCGTGCCGAATCGACCACAACCGGTGGTCGTGATTGGTGCCGGGGTCAGCGGTCTGACCTCGGCGCTGTGTCTGGCCGAGGCGGGGTGGCCGGTACGGGTTTGGGCGGCCGCAGTGCCACAACAGACGACGTCGGTGGTGGCGGGGGCGGTATGGGCGCCCCCGCGCCCAGCCGAACGTGCCGCCGAAACGCTTGCCTGGACCCAACACTCCCTGCAGATGTTTCGAGAACTCGCCGAGAATCCCAGCACCGGAGTGCGCATGGCGCCCGCGATGGTCGCCGGAGAACTGACCGCTGCCGACTCGATGGCCTCCGCGGCTTGGCTGATCCCCGACCTACAGCGGGCTGACTCGGGTGACCTTCCCGTCGGTTTCCAGGCTGGGTATCGCGCCACGATGCCGATGATCGACATGCCGCAATACCTCGCCTACCTGACAACGAGGCTGGCTGCTGCCGACTGCGACATCGAGACGCACCCGGTGCGCTCGCTGGACGAGGCCGCCGAGGCCGCGCCGATCGTGGTCAATTGTGCCGGCCTCGGCGCCGGATTACTGGCCGGCGATGACACCGTGCGGCCGCTGTTCGGCCAGCACGTCATCCTCACCAATCCCGGTCTGCAGCAACTGTTTGTGGAGATCAACAACCGTTCCGAGTGGACTTGCTATTTCCCGCATCCGCAACGGGTGGTGTGCGGCGGCATCAGTATCCCCGACCGCTGGGACACCACCGCCGACCCCGAGATCACCGAGCAGATCCTGCAACGTTGCCGCCGGATCGAGCCGCGGCTTGGCGAGGCCGAGGTGATCGAGATCATCACCGGGCTGCGTCCGGACCGTCCGTCGGTGCGAGTGAATGCCGAGCCGCTCGGGCTGGCGCGTTGCATCCACAACTACGGCCACGGCGGCAACGGCGTGACGTTGTCCTGGGGTTGTGCTCGCGACGTGGTGCGGATGGCCGCCGCTAACTAGCGGCGACTGGTACGCCGAACCACCAGCGACAACACCCAGCCCACAACCGACAACAGAATCGCGGCCCAAATAGCCGTCCACCAGAAGTGGTCGATTCGCAGGCCCCACCCGGTGGTGTGTTCGGTGATCCCGGCGGTGATCCATAACATGATCGCGTTGACGACGATATGGAACAGGCCAAGCGTCAGGATGTACAACGGGATCGACAGTAACCGCACGACCGGCCTGATGAACGCGTTGACCAGACCGAAGATCACGGCGACGACGAAGATGACGCCGACCCTCTGCAGAGGGGTGTTGCCGCCGACGAAGCTCAGCCCGTGCACGAACTTGGTGACGACCCACAAGGCAAATCCGGTCAAAGCGGCGCGCAGCAGAAAAGGACCCATGCCCGGTGATCTTGCCACCCGATAGCTTGCCGAGCAGACGCAAAAGCCCGCGACACGCCGTGCGTGCGCGGGCTTTTGCGTCTGCTCGGCTACTTGAATTAGTTCAGGCCGTAGAAGCGTTGTGCGTTCAATCCGCTGATCTTTTCGCGCGTTCTCTGGCTGATGTCGGTGCGGGTGCGCAGATACTTAGTGCTGTCTGGCCATTCGCCGTCCCAGTGCGGGTAGTCGCTGGCGAACATGATGAAGTCGGCGCCGAGAACGTCGATCACCCCGGGCAGGATCGGTTCCTCCGGCTCGCAGGTCACCCAGATGTTGCCCGCGGACAGGTAGTCGTGCGGGTCGCGGCGCCAGCCGTGCTCCACCCAATCCCCCCGCTTTTCGTAATGCTCGTGCAGACGATCGATGAAAAACGGCACCCAACCCGCGCCTGCCTCGAGGAAGGCGACCCGCAACTGCGGATGTCGCTCGAATACGCCGCCCGAGACCAGCGCGGTCATCGCCGTCATCTGGTCGAAAGGAAAGCTGATGCAGTGCACCTGTATGTAATTGGTGAATCGGTCCACGCCGATCTTGGGGAGATGAATTCCAGGCGCGCCGTGAATGCCGACCGGCATCCCAAGTTCCACAGCAGCGGCGTAGAACGGGTCTAGATCCGGGTGGTCGAGATTTCGGGTCTTAAGTGCGGGCGGAACCAGAATTGCGACCAGGCCAAGGCTTTTGGCTTCGGCCATGATGTCGATCGCCACCTGCCCATGCTCGATCGGAGTCACCCCGACGCCGCGCAGCCGACCGTTGGTCGACGCACAGTAGTCCGTCATCCACTGGTTGTAGAGCCGCGCGAATCCCGCAGCGAATTCAGGGTCTTCGAGGCTGGGTACGCAAAGCCCGAGGCTGGGGTAAAGCACCATCGTGTCGATGTGGTCGCGGTCGGCGTCGCTCAGCACTCCCTCGGGCGATCTGCAGTTGATGTCGGGTGCCTCGCTGATGCCGTGTTCTGGCGGACAACCGGCGCCGGGCCCGCGGTCCTCCGGATAGTTGCGGCCTTCGATCATCAACCGCAGTCGCCCGTCCGTGCTGGGTTTTACGTGATCCGGCCAGCGTTTGATCACCTCGATCGCGAACGAAGAGTTCTCGGCTACGTGCCCATCCGCATCGATGATTCGCATGCATCCGGAACTTACTCTCGCGAATTGGATCGTCAATGGGCTCGCGCCAGCGCGCTGAGTGGGCCACGATGCAAACGTGACAACACAGAAGCCAAGCAAGAACAAGATCACCGGCGATCAGCGGAACTCGTTCATTGCCGCGATGTTGGGCTGGACGATGGACGCGTTCGACTACTTCATCGTTGTGTTCGTCTATGCCGACATCGCAAAGACTTTTCACATCAGCAAAACTGAGGTCGCATTTGTCACGACCGCCACCCTGCTGATGCGCCCGGTGGGCGCGTTGCTGTTCGGGTTATGGGCCGACCGCGTGGGTCGGCGGCTCCCGTTGATGGTCGACGTAATCTTTTACTCCACCGTTGGCTTCCTGTGCGCGTTCGCGCCCAACTTCACCGTGTTGGTGATTCTGCGGCTGCTCTACGGCATCGGCATGGGTGGCGAATGGGGGCTGGGCGCCGCACTCGCCATGGAGAAGGTGCCCGTCGAGCGACGCGGCTTTTTCTCCGGACTGCTGCAGGAAGGCTACGCATTGGGCTACCTGCTGGCCAGTATCGCGTCGCTGGTGGTGATGAACTGGCTCGGGTTGTCGTGGCGATGGCTGTTCGCTCTGTCCATCGTCCCGGCCATGATCAGCCTGATCATCCGCTACCGGGTGCAGGAATCCGAGGTGTGGGAAGCCGCGCAGGACAGGATGAAACTGACCAATACCAAAATCCGTGACGTGTTGCGCAACGGCGCCGTTGTCCGGCGCTTCTTCTACCTGGTGGCGTTGATGACCGCCTTCAACTGGATGAGCCACGGTACGCAGGACGTCTACCCGACTTTCCTGACGTCCACCGCCAACCACGGTGCCGGCCTGCCCAGCGTCACCGTCAAGTGGATCGCGGTGATCTACAACATCGGCGCCATCATCGGAGGGTTGTTCTTCGGCACGCTTTCCCAGCGGTTCGGCCGCCGCTACACAGTCGTTTTCTGTGCGGTGCTGGGCCTGCCGATCGTGCCGCTGTTCGCCTATTCGCGCACCGCGGCGATGTTATGCCTCGGGGCGTTCCTGATGCAGCTGTTCGTGCAGGGCGCCTGGGGCGTGATCCCCGCGCACCTCACCGAAATGTCGCCGGACGCCATCCGCGGCCTCTACCCCGGCGTCACCTACCAGCTGGGCAATCTGCTTGCCGCGTTCAACCTGCCCATCCAGGAGCACCTCGCCGAGTCACACGGGTATCCGTTCGCGTTGGCCGTCACGATCGTGCCGGTTTTGCTCGCCGTCACGATATTGACGTTGATTGGCAAGGACGCCACCGGAATCCGTTTTGGTACCGCTGAAAGTGCGTTTATCCCGACGCGGGCGTGACGCCGGGACTGCGGTGGCGGCGACGTCACGGCGAAAAAGCTTGCCCGGAAACCAGACTCGGTGCCAGGAGCGCAGACTCGATGCCGGCGGCGACCTAGTGAGGCCCGGCTTCGCTCAGTAGGCGGCGCAGCAGGTGCATCGCGACCGTCGTCGAGCGCTCACGGACGTCGGACCGGTTCCCGGGCAGCCGCATGGTTCGGGTCAGGGAAGGGCCGTCGGCGAGTTTCACGGTGAAGCAGACCGTGCCGACCGGCTTTTCCGCCGTTCCCCCACCAGGCCCGGCGATTCCAGTAATCGCGACAGACGTATCGGCGCCGAAGCGCTGCAAAGCGCCGCGAGCCATCGCTTCGGCCACTGGTTCGGATACCGCGCCGTTCGCCTCGATCAGCGCCGGGTCGACACCGAGAAGCTGCTCTTTCGCCGCATTCGAGTAGGACACGAGGCCGCCCATGACATAGTCGGACGATCCGGGCCGGTCTGTCAGCCTGGCGGCCAGTAATCCCGCGGTACAGGATTCCGCGGTCGCGATCCGGCGGCCGGTCAGCAACCGCGCTACTTGGTCGTCCACCTGCGAGCCGTCTTCGGAGTAGACCTGCTCACCATGCTTTTCGCGCATCAGCTGCTTCAGCTGGTCGTAAACCGCCGCCGCGTCCGGCTCGTAGCGAGTGACCATTTCAATCTCGCCTCGCCGTAGGCAGGTGGTGATCTCGAGTGAATCGAAGCCGGGGATCGATCCCTCAGCCTCGCGCAGTGTCTCGGCCAGTCCGGACTCGGGCAGCCCGAACATCCGGATGGTCTCCTGGCGGTAGATCGTCCGTCCGGCAATCGCCTGTTGCGCCTGCGGCGTCTCGATCGCCCTGTGCCACATGGGCTGTAGTTCGCGCGGCGGTCCGGGAAGCACGATGACCGTTGGTTTTCCCGGCACCACCACCCCGGGCGCGGTGCCCACCGGATCGAGCACCTGCGCGCCGGCGGGAATCATGGCCTGTTTGCGATTCGCGGCGAGTACCGCGTCGAAATTTTCCAGATTGAAGTGCCCCATAAGCTTTTTGAGGATTTCAGCGATCTTGTTCTCGACCTCGTGATCCAACACCAGCTCGCGGCCGCAGAATCGCGCCACCACCTCGACAGTCATGTCGTCGGCTGTGGGTCCCAGGCCACCGCTGGTGACGATGAGATCCACGCCCTGATCGGCCATGAACCGCAGCTGCGCTTCGATGTCATCGGGGCGGTCGCCGCAGATGGTGATGTGTGCCAGCTCGACACCCAGTTCCAGGAGCCGATCGGCGATCCAAGGGCCATTCCTGTCCTGGACCCGTCCGGTGAGGACCTCAGTGCCGGTGACCACGATGCCCGCGCGTGCGCTCACGGCCATGAGCCTACGCACGGCAAATCCGAGACGCCGTCCGGCGGTGAAGTCTCTCGCCGTAGCGGGGCGAGCAGGTGACGACTACGCCTTAACGGCCAGGGCTGCCCGGCTGTCCGGGCTGTCCGGGCTGTCCGGGTTGGCCGGGCTGGCCTGCTTGGCCTGCTTGGCCTGCTTGGCCAGGCTGACCGCCCGCGCCGCCCTCTCCGGGCTGACCGCCGTCGCCGCCGTTGCCGCCGTTGCCCCCGTTGCCCCCGGCCCCGCCTCTACCTCCGTCGCCGCCTCTACCGCCAGCGCCGCCCGCACCACCTCTGCCTCCGGCACCACCGGCACCGCCTTGGCCGGCCTGCCCGTCGCCGGTCATGCGGTTAGCACCAGTGCTCGCGCGGGATGAATTGTCATCGGTCAGCCTCTCAGTAGCCAGTTACGTCTCAAGCTACTTGAAATCCATCGCCATGCGGCCAAACCAGCGTTCTGCCCAGCACGAGAGGCCTAACTTTCGGACAGATATCGTTCGACGGAAGCGACCTTCTGCGTCATCGCATCAGCGACCCCGGCCCGCCAGTCCACCTTGATCACGGTGCTGACTCGCGGTGCACGAGCGGCGACAGCTTCCACCGCGCGCTGCACCACCGTCATGACTTCTTCCCAGGTGTCGCCTTCGATCACGGTGAACATCGAGTCTGTCTTATTAGGCAATCCGGAGTCGCGAACAACCCGAACCGCGTCGGCGACGATCTCCCCGACAGCCTCGCTCACACCCAAGGGGGTCACCGAGAACGCGACCAGCACAGACATCCGACGAGCCTACACACGCCATGAAGCGGCCTGGCAACATCGAGACCATGCGGGTTCTGGTGCAACGGGTCTCATCAGCGGCGGTGTCGGTGGACGGCGAGGTGGTCGGCGCCATCCGGCCGGACAGGCAGGGGCTGCTCGCGTTTGTCGGCGTCACCCACAGCGACGACGCGGATAAGGCGCGGCGGCTTGCCGAAAAGCTCTGGAACCTGCGCGTTCTCGCAAATGAGCGCTCGGCGGCGGACCTGAACGCGCCGATCCTGGTGGTCAGTCAATTCACTCTCTACGCGGACACCGCAAAGGGACGTCGACCCTCGTGGAATGCGGCCGCCCCAGGGGCCGTGGCCGAACCGCTGGTCGCGACCTTTGCGGCGACTTTGCGCGAACTGGGTGCCAGCGTTGAATCCGGGGTGTTCGGTGCGCATATGCAGGTCGAATTGGTAAACGACGGCCCGGTGACGGTGATTCTGGAGTTGTAACGGCATCGCCACGAGTACAAAGGCTATATGGGCTATGTATTGGCGAGCTTGCATTTATGAGTACTACACCCGAATTCGGCTCGCTTCGTTCCGACGACGACCAATGGGACATCGTCAGCGGCGTGGGTTACACGGCGTTGCTGGTGGCGGGCTGGCGCGCGGTGCATGCGATGAGCCCGCGACCGCTGGTCCGGGACGAGTTCGCGAAGTACTTCATCGAGGCATCGCAAGACCCGTATCTCGCGGGTGCACTCGCGAATCCGGGAATCTCGGACGACGAGACCGCGTTTCCCCGCCTTTACGGCGTGCAGACGCGGTTCTTCGACGATTTCTTCCGGGCAGCCGGCGCCGCCGGCCTACGCCAGGGCGTAATCGTCGCCGCTGGATTGGACTCCCGCGCGTATCGCCTTGAATGGCCTGCCGGGACAACGGTTTTTGAGATTGATCAGCCCAAGGTACTGGATTTCAAGGCGCGCGTGCTCGGCGAGCAGGGCGCTGCGCCTACGGCGCATAGGACGGCGGTGGCGGCCGACCTACGCACCGATTGGGCCGCGCCGTTGCAAGAGGCCGGATTCGATCCGCAACGCCCCTGCGCCTGGTCGGTCGAGGGACTGTTGCCCTACCTGACGGGCGACGCCCAAACGGCGCTCTTCGCCCGGATCACCGAGCTATCTGCGCCGGGCAGCCGAGTTGCGTTGGGCGCGTTGGGGTCACGCTTGGATCACGATCAGCTAACTGCGCTGGAAACGTCGCATCCCGGGGTCAATATGTCAGGAGATGTGGATTTCTCCGCACTGACCTACGAGCCCAAGACAGACCCCGCGGAATGGCTGGCCGCGCACGGCTGGGATACCGAACCCGTGCGCAACACGCTGCAGTTGCAGGCCGGCTACGGGATGACGCCTCCGGAGGTGGATGTGAAGATCGACGCCTTCATGCACTCGCAATACATAACGGCGATTCGGTCGGGGTGAATCGAGATGGTGATGATGACGAGGCTCTCCCCCGCCGGCGCGATCGCGGAGATCGGCGCCAGCCCGGCGGGACCGCGGATTGGTGCGTTCTTCGACCTGGACGGCACCCTGGTCGACGGCTTCACCGCGGCAGTTCACGTAGGCGATCGGATTCGGCGTCGGCAAGCCGGGATCGGCGAGCTGCTGGGGGTGTTCGATGCAGCGCTGCGGTATCGATTCGGTCGCTTGGAATTTGAGCATCTGATCGTGCGCGCGGCGGGCTATTTGCGAGGAGAGTCGATCGGCGCACTCGACGAGTTAGGCGAGCGGCTGTTTGTGGAACGCGTTGCCTCGCGACTGTATTCGCATATGCGCGAAGTCGTGCAGGCGCATCAGCAGCGCGGGCATACCGTGGTGCTCAGCTCATCGGCGCTCTCGATCCAGGCGCTGCCTGTTGCCCGCTTTCTCGGTATTTCCAACGTGCAGTGCAACCAATTCGAAATCGATGAGCACGGACAGCTGACCGGCGGAATCGTCAAACCGATTGTATGGGGAGCGACCAAGGCCGCCGCGGTACAACAGTTTTGTGCCGACAATGACGTTGCGGTACAAAACAGTTACTTCTACGCCGACGGCGATGAGGATGCCGCGTCGATGTCACTTGTCGGCTATCCACGCCCGGTGAACCCGCGCTCGGGGCTGGCCGCGGAGGCCGCTGTGCACGGCTGGCCGGTGATGTGCCTGACCTCGGGCCGCCGTGGACCGGTGCGGGCCTTGCGTCATCTGGCCAGACACGTTCGCCACGAAGAAGACAGCGCTTAGGGCGTCAACAGGATCTTCACGTCGTCGCCCGACCGCGACTCGGCGGTCGCGTAGGCCTTGGCGGCTTCGTCCAAGGGCAGTGTCGTGGTGAAGATGCCATCGACGTCGAGCCGCCCGGACTGCAGCAGGGGGATCAACTCCGGCCAGGTGCGCTGCACCGGAGCGGTGGTCATCCGCAGTGTGGTGCTGCGAATCAGGCAGCCCAGGGCGTTGAGCGGGAACGGATTCATATCGTGCACGCCCACCACCGAGACGGTGCCTCCCGGCCGCACCGCGTTGAGGGCGTCGGTCAGCGACGCGTCCGTTGCGACGGCGTCGATCACCGCGTCGGCACCGCGTCCACCGGTGGCGGCGAGGATGGCCTCGGTCGCCGGTGGGGTGATCGGGACGGCGCCCCAGCGCTCGGCGCGCTGCAGCCGGCCTTCGACTCGATCAACAGCGAAAACCGTTGCCGCACCCTGGAAAAACGCGCTGCGCAGCGCGCACAGCCCGACCGCTCCCAGGCCGATGATCGCCACGGTCCCGCCGAACGGAATATCGGCGCGCTGCGCCGCCGCCCAGCCGGTGGCCAGGTTGTCAGTGAGCAGCAGCGCCTGTTCGGTGCTGATGCCGTCAGGCATCTTGCGCAGCTGGAAGTCGGCGGCGGGCACGGCCAACAGATCGGCCTGTGCGCCGCCAAGCACGCCGCCGCCGAAGATTTGAAAACCGGAATAACACATCACCGGGTCGCGGGTGGCGCAGCCGGGGCAGCTGCCGCAGCCGGTCACCGACGACACCATGACCTGGTCGCCGACTTTGACACTGCGCACGTCCGGCCCGGATTCCACGACGGTGCCGATGGCTTCGTGGCCGAGCGCGATCGGGTCGGGCATCGGAAAGTCGGCCTCATAGAAGTGCAGATCGGATCCGCAGATGCCAGAGGCGGTGACTTCGACGATCACTCCGTCGGGCCCGGGAAGCGCGGGATCGGGGCGGGTATCGACCCGGATGCTGTGGGGCCCATCGACGACTACCGTGCGCATAGCAGGTCGCTCACTTTCTTTGCCGAATAACGAATTGTGACCAGTCGGGTTCACGCACCGCGGCCCAATACTCATTGAGGCGCCACGGGCTGACGGTGTGGATCTCTCCGTCGGCATTCTTGAAATACGAGTGCTTGACCGCTGGGTGCGCCCACACCATGGTCTTGATTTGGGCCTGAGTCCGTTGATGCCAATCGATGGCGGCTTGGGCCGTTGGTTCCACAGAATGCAGATCGGTCTCCGCCAACCGCTGCAGGCACTGGTCGATATAGCGCATCTGAAGCTCGGACTGGAAGATCAGGCTGCCGCCGTGGGCCAAATGGGTCCCGGGCCCGTAGATGATGAAGAAGTTGGGGAATTCCGGAACCGTGATGCCAAGGTAGGCGTAGGGGCGGCTCCCCCACATGGTGTGCAGATCGGTTCCGTTGCGGCCGGTCACTTTTAGCGGCCACAGCACGTCGGTATGCCGGAATCCGGTGGCGTAGACGATGACGTCGGCGTCGTGTGTCACACCATCCTCGGTGACGACACCGCGGGCGGTGATCCGCTCGATCGGGGTGCGCACCAGTTCGACGTTGTCGCGCTGCAACGTTTGCAACCAGCTGCCATTGTCCTGCAGGGTCCGTTTACCGCAGGCGGGATAGTCGGGCAGCACCTTGGCCAGCAACTCTTGTGAATTCGGGTCTTCGCCGACCTGGCTGGTGATCCATTGCGAGAACATCATGTGGGCGGCGGCGTTGATGTCGCTGACGGCGTGTTCCTGGTCGGCATAATTCGGGTCGCCCTGGGCGGCGTCAAGACCTTTGTCGGAGCCGGGCCACAGGACAAGAAATCGGTACCATCTGCCGTAGTACGGCAAGTGGCGCATCGCCCATTGCACGCCGTCGCCGACCTGGTCGTGGTACATCGGGTTCGGGAACATCCACTGGGCGCTCCGCTGGAAGACGGTGAGTTGCCGAACGTCATCGGCGATCGCCGGCGCAATCTGGAAGCCGCTGGCGCCGGCACCAATGAGTGCTACCCGTTTGCCGGTCAGGTCCACCGAGTGATCCCAGGCCGCGGAGTGAAACGACGGGCCTTCGAAGGTGTCAGACCCGTCGAATTCGGGGATATTCGGTCGATTCAGCTGGCCCACCGCGGTGATCAGGGCCCGTACGCCCGTGGTGCTGATTTGCCCGTCGGCGCCGCGCAGGGAAACGTTCCAGACGCCGTCGCCGTCATCCCATTCAGCGGCGAGAACTTCGGTATTCCAACGCACGTGCTCACCCAGGTCGTGGTCGGTCATCACCTGGGTGAAATAGTCCTGCAGCTCGTCCTGCTCGGCGAAGTAGTGCGTCCAGTCGTTGTTGGGTTCGAAGCTGTAGCAATAGAAATGGTTGGCGACATCAACCCGGGCGCCGGGATAGCTGTTCTCCCACCACGTCCCGCCCGGACCAGCGTTTTTCTCCACGATGGTGAACGGGATGTTGGCCTGGTTGAGTCGGACGCCGGCCAGGATGCCGGATTCGCCGCACCCGATGACGAGGACCGGAAGTTCGGCCGCACGATCGATCGGCAGGGCCACCGGGCCGCGGGGGTCGACTCCGTCTAGGTCCAATTCCTCGGAGACCAGAGCCAGGTAGTCGTCGGGAACGTGCTCGCAGGCCGCCCAGTCCAGCATTTCCCTGATGAGTTCGGGGCTCAGTGGCTGCGGCTCGGGGCAACCGGCGTCTCGATACTCGGTGATCACCGACAGCGCCTCGGCTCGTGCCCGAGTCTTTTCTTCCTCGGACATGAAGCCCTGCACCTCGTTGAGGAAGATTCCCATTTGCTTGAAGTCGCGGATGAACCGAGGGTCGCCGGTGATGTGAACGAGTGAAAGTAGCAGCGTCGGGACACTGACATCCTGTAGTGCCGCGGCGATTTCGGATGTTGTGGTGGTGAAAGGGCGGCCGGAGTACGGGCTGCGCATCGCGCCGATCCTTTCACTGGGCTGCAATTACGCTACTCATGGGTTCGTAATTGGCAGCACCACGCTACCGCGTGGCGGCGACGGGGATCAAGGGGATACCGCGACCGAGGCTACCGGGAGCGGTGCGCGACTGGGTGTAGTGGTAACGCGCAGGTCAGGACCCGCTGGCCATGTCAACGGGGTCGGTACTAAACTAGAACACGTTTCAATTCGGCGAGCGTCTCAGGAGTAGGCATGCATACCGCCATTTGCGATGAGCTCGGGATCGAGTTTCCGATCTTCGCCTTTACCCACTGCCGCGATGTTGTGGTCGCTGTGAGCAAGGCCGGCGGTTTCGGCGTGCTCGGCGCTGTCGGCTTCACGCCCGAGCAGCTGGAGATCGAGCTGAAATGGATCGACGAAAACATCGGCGACCATCACTACGGCGTGGACATCGTCATCCCGAATAAGTACGAGGGCATGGACTCTCACCTCTCGGCCGAGGAGCTGACCAAGACACTGCAGGCCATGGTGCCCGTAGAGCATCTGGACTTCGCCAAGAAGATCCTCGCCGACCACGGTGTTCCGATCGAGGACGCCGACGGGGACAGCTTGCAGCTGCTCGGATGGACCGAGGCGACCGCTACCCCGCAGGTCGAGGTCGCTTTGCAGCACCCGAAGATGACGTTGATCGCCAACGCGCTCGGCACTCCCCCGGCTGACATGATCAAGCACATCCACGATTCGGGCCGCAAGGTGGCCGCGCTGTGCGGTTCCCCCTCGCAGGCCCGCAAGCACGCCGACGCCGGCGTCGACATCATCATCGCTCAGGGCGGCGAGGCCGGTGGGCACAGCGGCGAGGTCGGCTCAATTGTGCTGTGGCCGCAGGTCGTCAAGGAAGTCGCTCCCGTACCGGTGCTGGCTGCCGGTGGTATCGGAAGTGGTCAGCAGATTGCGGCGGCCTTGGCGCTGGGTGCCCAAGGCGCGTGGACCGGCTCCCAGTGGCTGATGGTCGAGGAAGCCCACAACACCCCGGTCCAGCAGGCGGCGTACGTCAAGGCCGGCAGCCGGGACACCGTCCGCAGTCGTTCATTCACGGGCAAGCCGGCCCGGATGTTGCGCAACGACTGGACCGAGGCCTGGGAAAACCCGGACAACCCGAAGCCACTTGGTATGCCCCTGCAGTACATGGTTTCTGGCATCGCCGTGCGGGCCACGAACAGGTACCCGAACGAAAGCGTCGACGTCGCGTTCAATCCGATCGGTCAGGTCGTCGGCCAGTTCACCAAGGTGGAGAAGTCGGCGGCGGTCATCGAACGGTGGGTGCAGGAGTACCTCGAGGCGACGACCAGGCTCGACGAATTGAACGAGGCTGCCAGCGTCTGACGACCGTTAGTTCGCGCGAACAGACGCAAAAGCCCCCGACACGCCGGGGCGGAAGGGGATTTTGCGTCTGTTCGCGGAACAATCAGTCCTCGTCGACTTCGTACTTGCCGCCGCCGGTAAAGACTTCTTTCGTTCTGTCCACCGCGTGAGTGGCGATGTCGATTGAATTCTGGACGATCCCGCTCGCGCCCCCGGCGATATCGCCGCGGATGATGTCGCCGGCGTTTTCGACGATGTCGGAGGCCTTTTCGACGGCGTTGGTCGCGATGTCCCTGGCCGCGTCGACGGCGTCTTTGGCGTTGAAACCCATGTGCGTCTCCTTCGTTGCAGGACCCTTAGTACGACTCTAGACGCGGTGAGGACTGCACCGCTTGGCGTCAGTAATTCACCAATTTGCGCCAGTACTCCTCTGGTATCTCGGTGCCCGATCGCAATATTCGTGCCATGACCGACGGCCATCGCGAAGCCGAGCAAACCCAACCAAAGTCCCGTCAGCCCGATTATCGCCCAGAGCACGGCGGTGACGGTTGGCCACGGCGACAAGACGGCCAGCACGGGAGCGAAGAAGCCGGTTATCCGGCCGGCGGGAAGAATCCTGCCCCGGTGAACCATCCGGGCTGCCATCCTTGAGCTCCCAGGCAGAGCATGGGGAGCCCGTCCGGCGTCTGCGCCGCTGCTTGCGAGCCCGGGCACTTCGCGCCGGTCTGCTGGACTCCGTACAACGGGTAGGAGATCACCCAGTACCCGACGGTGGCTGCCGGGAACTGGTTAGGGGGCGGGAAATGACACGCTTCGGCCTGGCCGCTTGGGCCGCGTCCAAAGATGAAGTGTTCATAGTTGTCGCACGGTGCACCCAGGGAAGCCTGATAGTTCATCCCCGGCACGTCGCCGTCGTAGCCGGCCTGGGCGCACGGCGCCATGCCGACCGTGGCGCCCGTTATCGCAACCGCGCTAAGTAGCTCGCGAATCATTTTCCACCTCGCCCGTTAAGTCGCCGGTGACCTGCACCAAAGCATATCCATTGCTGCGTGAGCCACAAGATCGGTTCGCCGCTCCGCTCATCGACAGTGAACGTGTTTCAGTTTGGCTTCGGCGATGTCGCTCCGGTGCTTCCCAACCTAGGTATAGCAATGGTTTATTGGGCACTAGAAGACTGAAGATCCTTCGTACTGAGGAGTGGGTTAATGTCAACCGCCGAGCGGACCGCCAAGCCAACCCCCAACCTGCCGCCGGGGTTCGATTTCACCGACCCGGACATCCACGCCGACCGGCTGCCCGTCGAAGAACTGGCCGAGCTGCGCCGGACTGCGCCCATCTGGTGGAACGAACAGCCCATCGGCGTCGGCGGGTTCGACGACGGCGGCTTCTGGGTGGTGTCCAAGCACAAGGACGTCAAAGAGGTCTCGCTGCGCAGCGACGTCTTCTCCAGTCTGCAGAACACCGCCCTGCCCCGCTACAAAGAGGGCACGGTCAAAGAGCAGCTCGAGACGGGCAAGGTCGTGCTGCTCAACATGGACGCCCCGCAGCACACCCGGCTGCGCAAGATCATCTCCCGCGGTTTCACGCCGCGAGCGGTCGAGCGGCTACGCGAGGACCTCAAGGACCGAGCCCAGCGCATCGTCGAGGTGGCGGCCGCGGAAGGCTCCGGCGATTTCGTCGAGCAGGTGGCCTGCGAGCTGCCCCTGCAGGCCATCGCCGGGCTGCTGGGGGTGCCGCAGGAAGACCGCATGAAACTGTTCCACTGGTCAAACGAGATGGTTGGCGACCAAGACCCCGAGTTCGCCAGAAATGACGCGATGGGTGCCTCGGTCGAACTGATCATGTATGCCATGCAGATGGCCGCCGACCGGGCGCAAAACCCGGGCGAAGACATCGTCACCAAGCTGGTCGAGGCCGACGTCGACGGCCACAAGCTCTCCGACGACGAGTTTGGCTTCTTCGTCATTCTGCTGGCGGTCGCCGGTAACGAGACCACCCGCAACTCCATCACCCAGGGCATGATGGCATTCACCGAGTTCCCCGATCAGTGGGAGCTGTACAAGAAGGAACGTCCCGTCACCACGGCGGACGAGATCGTCCGTTGGGCGACCCCGGTCACGTCATTCCAGCGGACCGCCCTCGAGGACTACGAGCTGTCCGGGGTCCAGATCAAGAAGGGCCAGCGAGTCGTAATGGTTTACCGCTCGGCCAATTTCGATGAGGACGTCTTCGACGACCCGTTCAGCTTCAATATCTTGCGCGACCCCAACCCGCACGTGGGATTCGGCGGCACCGGCGCGCATTATTGTGTCGGAGCCAACCTGGCGCGCATGACCATCGACCTGATGTTCAACGCGATCGCCGACGCCATGCCCAACATCGCGCCGATCAGCAAGCCCGAGCGGCTCCGTTCTGGGTGGCTCAACGGGATCAAGCACTGGCAAGTTGATTACCAAGGCACTGGGGCAGCGAAATCCCCTGTTGCGCACTAGCGCAACTAATCTAAACTAGGAAAGTGATGCCGAAGCACAAAGCGGTTCACGTACAGTCCGCAGGCGCGCCATTGCGGTTGGCCGAGGTTGAGACGCCGGCACCGGGCCGGGGTGAGGCACGCATCAAGGTCCGCGCTTGCGGCATTTGCGGCACTGACGCTCATTTTGTGGCGGGCGAATTTCCAGGTATGTCGTGGCCGTTGACGCCTGGACATGAAATCGCCGGAACAATAGCCGAACTCGGCGCGGGCGTCGATGATTTTGCCGTTGGTGATCGGGTTGCCGTCGGCTGGTTCGGCGGATGCTGCTACCAGTGCGATCCCTGCCGCAAGGGCATTTTCATTCACTGCGTCAACGGCAAGATACCGAGCCTGCACTATCCCGGCGGATACGCGGAGTCGGTGACGGTGCCGGCTAACGCGATGGCACGAATCCCCGCTGAGTTGTCGGACGCCGAAGCCGCCCCGATGGGCTGCGCCGGCGTCACCACCTACAACGCGCTGCGCCACACCAAAGCGCTGCCCGGTGACCGGGTTGCGATTGTCGGCGTCGGCGGGCTCGGCCACCTCGGGGTGCAATTCGCCCGCGCGATGGGTTTCGAGACCATCGCGATCAATCGCGGTACTGCCAAAGCGGAGGACGCCCGCAAATTGGGTGCCCACCACTACATCGATTCGACCAGTGTCGATGTCTCCGAGGCCCTGCAGGACCTGGGTGGGGCGGCGGTCGTGCTGGCGACCGTCGGCAACTCGAAGGCCATGGCCGCAACGATCGGCGGACTGGCGCCCCAGGGCGAACTAGTCACCATCGGCGTCACCGGCGAACCGCTGCCGATCAGTCCCCTACAGCTGATCGGGCCAGGGCTCAGTGTCATCGGGCATCCCTCCGGCACGGCGAAAGATATCGAAGACACCATGCATTTCGCGGTCTTGTCTGGCGTTCGGACGTGGATCGAGGAGTTGCCGCTGGCCCAGGCGGCCGAAGGCTATGCGGCCCTGGAGCAGGGGCGGGCGCACTACCGCACCGTCTTGACCATGTGACCCGCGACCAAAGCGTGGTGTGGACCCTCGACGCGGCTGACGGTGAGCTACTCGTTCGCACCGGCGTCAAGGGTAGGGCCGCGCAGATGGGCCATCGGCTCACCATCGAGATGAAACGCTGGCATGCCGCGGTGAGCTGGGCAGGCGGGCAACCCGTTTCGGCCGAACTTGTGGTTGAGACGGATTCGTTGCAGGTGCTGCGCGGCGACGGTGGCGTGAAGGGTCTGTCTGCACCGGAGAAGGCCTTGGCGCGCTCGAATGCATTGCGGGTGCTGGGCGTCGGGCCGTTTCCCGAGATCCGCTTCACCGCAGACGCCATCGAGAGAACCGGTGACGGGTATCGCCTCAGCGGGAAACTGACGATCCACGGCAAGTCGCGCACCCACGTAATCGATCTCCGCACAGAAGATCTCGGTGACTCGTGGCGGATGTCGGCCGAATCCACGGTCCGTCAGTCCGATTACGGCGTCAAGCCCTACTCGTTGCTGATGGGCTCGGTGCGGGTCGCCGACGACGTCACAGTATCGTTCACTGCCGTTCGTGCCAAAGACGGTTGAGCGATCGATTTAAGGCTGGGGTGGAGCGGGCGGCGGCGTTGCATCACCGTAGTCGGCCGGTATGTGGTCAAGCACTCGCGTCAAGTACGGCTGGGGGCCGTTCGGGTCCGGCGCACCCGAATCCGTGACCGGCTCGGAAGACGGGACAGGAGCCGGTGTCATTGTCTGGGGCGCCGGCGATTCAGCCTTGGGTGGCGACGCGACGACCGGCGCTATCGCTTCGGCTATTTGCGGCGTCGGGGAGTGCACCACATGCTTGGTCGTTGCGGCTTCCTTGTCTGGCGCCAGCTGCAAACCCACGGCGAGCGCCAGCGAAGTGACAAATGTGATCGCGCCGGCGGCCAAAACGGTTACCGCTCCGGCGTACGACAACTGACGAGGACGGGCGGGCGCGGCGACAGGTACGTCGATGCGCGCCACGAGCTGCTCGTCGGTGAACTCGGTGCTGCGCGCCGCCGCCAGTGCGGCGCCTCGCGCGACTGTCACCTGCGCCATGGTTTGTGCGAACACCGGCACAGGCAAGGCTTTTTCGAGTTGCCACGACAACGCGGTGATGTCGGTGTCCGAGCCGGCGACGACCACCCCTGCCGGGCGCCATCCCTGGCGGTCAAACATTCCGGTCAGCCAGGAAGTCAGCCCATCAAAGCCGCCGCTCACCCGCTTGACCGCAGTTTGGGCGCCGTCGTGGTGGGCGTCGACCATGACGACGGTCGAACAGTCGCGCTCGAGAACGCACACCGCGGTCTGCTCGAAGCCGATGACGGGAGCGATGGCCCGGGCCAACGTCTCGACTGCCTCGAGCCACCGAACCGGCACGACGTTGTCGAAGCCGGCGTCCGTTAACGACTCCAAAAGCAGGGCCGCCTGCGCGGACGCTTCATCGTTCCACGTCACTCCGATGACACGCAGATGCTGACCGCTTTCGGCAGCTAGCGCGTTGACTCTTAATACCTCGTCGGCGACCTGCTCCGCGGTACTGACTGCTGGCACGCCGCCATCGCTGCGCAATTCCACTTCTCGGTGGTCCCGGATGGTGCCATCGGCCCCGTGTCCTTCAGCCAGAACCCACCCAAGAGCGCTCGGCGTGACTGATAGCCCTAATACCGTATCCAATATCTGCACCTCAATCGGTCCCGGACCTCCGATCCCCTCCGTACCGCAACGCACCAGCAAGGCGGCTGTCGCGGTGATTCATGGGAGGCCGGAACGGACCGGGATAACGTCGTCCCCATCGGCTTGCCTCGTGAGAGCCTACGCGGTCGACGCCGGATCGTCTGCCCCGATCCTGAACTGCCAGGCAGACACACTCGGGACTATCGAAACAACCGATGGACTGTTAGGCGGTGTCTGACGTCTACGTAAATGCCGCGGCGAAGCTAGTTGAAAATCGGACTGCCATTTTGATTAGACACGCTTTGAATCTCGCACCCCGTGTCGTCGGCCACGTCGGTCCCTGGGTGCGCCGGACCGGCCTTTCGCCTGGTCAGTCCTCTCGTAACCGCGGCGCAAGAAACGGTTGGAGTGGCTTTGGGATGGCTAACGCGGGCTTTGCGGCCCGCTTATCAGAGTTGCTGAATTGGCCGGTGTAACCGATACGAAACCGAGATTACTTCGTGTCCAGATCGACATTTGGCCTATTCACACGGTAAATTTCTGCAAATGCACACGACGACAAGGGGCAGAGGTATGACAGACGTGAGCGAGAGGATCCGGGCCTGGGGGCGCCGGCTATTGGTCGGTACGGCAGTGGCCGCAACGCTTCCTGGCCTGATCGGTCTTGCCGGCGGAGCCCCGACCGCGGCAGCATTCTCGCGGCCAGGCCTGCCCGTGGAGTACCTGCAGGTGCCGTCCGGTGCTATGGGACGCAATATCAAGGTGCAATTCCAGAGCGGTGGAGACGGCTCGCCCGCCGTGTACCTGCTCGACGGTCTGCGGGCTCAAGATGACTACAACGGGTGGGACATCAATACCCCCGCCTTCGAGTGGTACTACAAGTCGGGCCTTTCAATCGTCATGCCCGTCGGCGGCCAGTCCAGCTTCTACAGCGACTGGTACAAGCCGGCCTGCGGCAAGGCGGGCTGCTCCACCTACAAGTGGGAGACCTTCTTAACCAGCGAGTTGCCCGGCTATCTGTCCTCAGAGCGGAAGGTCAAGGCGACCGGTAGCGCCGCGGTCGGGCTTTCGATGGCCGGTTCCTCGGCGATGATCCTGGCTGTCAACCACCCGGGCCAGTTCATCTACGCCGGTTCGCTGTCGGCCCTGTTGGACCCGTCCCAGGGCATGGGGCCAACCCTGATCGGCCTGGCGATGGGTGACGCGGGTGGCTACAAGACAGACGACATGTGGGGGCCATCAAGCGACCCGGCCTGGAGGCGTAACGACCCGAGCCTGAACATCCCGGCACTGGTCGGCAACAACACCCGGCTTTGGGTCTACTGCGGTAACGGCACACCGTCGGAGCTGGGCGGGGCGAACATGCCCGCGGAGTTCCTGGAGAACTTCGTGCGCAGCAGCAACCTGAAGTTCCAGGACGCCTATAACGCAGCCGGTGGCCACAACGCCGTGTTCAACTTCACTGCCAACGGAACGCACAGCTGGGAGTACTGGGGTCAGCAGCTCAACGCCATGAAGCCTGACCTGCAGGGCAGCTTGGGCGCCACAGCCGGAGGCGGCGGATAAACCCGATCTGCAGGAGGTCGCTACTGCACTTGACGCTAAACCGTCAGGTGCAGTAGCGCGTTATTGGCCCATGACCACCAGCATTCGTCGCCGTGCCGCCCAGGCCGTAGCGATTGGGCTGCCGGTGGTCGCTGCCACGCTGTTGGTTGGTTCTAAGCCCTCTCGAGCCGATGCCACCAGCCCACTCGCCGAATTGGTCGACGCCGCCGCACAGCGGTTGCAGATCGCCGAGCCGGTGGCCGCCGTCAAGTGGAGCACACACGCTGCCGTCGAGGACCCCGCCCGCGTGCAGCAAGAACTCGAAAAATTAGGGGCCGACGCGAGTGCCCAACGCATCGACCCCGGCTACGTCACCCGGGTCTTCACGGACCAGATCCACGCCACGGAGGCAATCGAATACGCCCGATTCGCGGATTGGCAGCGCAACCCGTCCGATGCCCCAGCGGCGCCACCGGATCTGTCGGCGTCGCGATCGGCGATCGATGGGCTCAACCAAACGATGCTCACCCAGATCGTGCGTGAATGGGACCTGCTGCATTCCCCGGCGTGCACCCCGCGGCTCGACACCGCCAGAAACGACGTCATACGGAGCCGCCGGCTCGACACCCTCTATCAACAAGCGCTGTCGTCGGCGATCGAATCTTATTGTGTCTGAAGAATTTGATGGCAAAAGACATTTCCTCGGGCTCTGACGTGCTGATTTCAATGCCATAGATTTCTTATCTCGCGAGCCATTCAAATCGGTAACGCTTTGAACACGCCCGACGAAATGCTTGACATGGAAAAACTCTGCAAGCTTCTCACCAAGTCCGCCGTGATCGGCGGGATCGCTGCAGCGTCCATATCCCTGTCCACCGGAGTGGCCAGCGCCACCGCAACCCCGAACTGGGATGCCGTCGCCCAGTGCGAATCCGGTGGAAACTGGGCAGCCAACACCGGCAACGGCGACTACGGCGGGCTGCAATTCAAGCAGGCCACCTGGAATGCATTCGGCGGTGTCGGCAATCCGGCGGCAGCATCCAAGGAGCAGCAAATCGCCGTGGCCAACCGGGTTTTCGCCGAGCAGGGGCTGGATCCATGGCCGACGTGCGGCGCGAAGTCGGGCCTGCCCACCGCGATATTCTCGCACCCCGCGCAGGGCATCAAGCAGATCATCAACGGGCTCATCGAGGCGGCCATTCCGCACCCGTGATGACCGCTCCCGTCGGAGTCGCGGTCTATGACCTGACCCAGACATGTGTTTGGATCGGGGGCATGGAAGGTTCGGCGACAGTTCACATGGCGGCGCCCGCGGACAAAATCTGGGATCTGATCGCAGACGTTCGTAACACTGGACGGTTCTCCCCCGAAGTAATTGAGGCGGAGTGGCTAGGCGATGCAACCGGTCCAGCCCTCGGCGCGCAATTTCGCGGCCATGTTCGCCGAAACGAGATTGGTCCGGTGTACTGGACGACGTGCACGGTAACCGCGTGCGAACCCGGCCGTGAGTTCGGATTCGCGGTTCTGGTTGGCGATCGAGCGGTGAACAACTGGCATTACCGGTTGGCGCCCGCCGGCGGGGGTGGAACGGACGTGACTGAGTCATTTCGGCTCAACCCATCACCGTTTAACGGCGTGTATTGGGTACTTGGCGGTTTTCTGCGCAAACGACGCAACATCCGGGACATGACCAAGACGCTGAATCGCATCAAAGACGTGGTCGAGGCGTGAAATCGATCTTCATCACTGGGGCGGGCAGCGGCATGGGCCGCGAGGGGGCCAAACTCTTCCACGCCAAGGGATGGCGTGTCGGCGCGGTGGACCGCAATGACGACGGCTTGGCGTCGTTATCCCAGGACCTGGGGTCCGAGCGGCTGTGGACCCGTGCCGTCGATGTGACGGACAAGGCGGCCCTGGACAGTGCGCTGGCCGATTTCTGTGCCGCCAATCCCGGCGGCGGCCTGGACATGATGTGGAACAATGCCGGCATCGGCGAGTCCGGCTGGTTCGAAGACGTGCCCTACGAGGCCGCGATGCGAGTCGTCGAGGTGAACTTCAAAGCGGTGTTGACCGGCGCCTACGGCTCATTGCCCTATCTCAAGAAAACGCCCGGCAGCCTGATGTTCTCGACGTCGTCGTCCGCGGGCACCTACGGCATGCCCCGGATCGCGGTGTACTCGTCGACCAAGCACGCGGTCAAAGGGTTGACTGAGGCGCTGAGCGTGGAGTGGCACCGACATGGTGTGCGGGTGGCCGACGTACTGCCCGGTTTGATCGACACCGCGATTCTGACCACCACGACCAACCACTCCGACGACATGGGGCCGACATCCGCTGAGGAGCTCCGCGCCAGCGCCCCCAAAAAGGGCCTGATGCGTCTGATGCCGGCAGCCAGCGTGGCCGAGGCGGCCTGGCAGGCCTACCACGACCCGAAGCGGTTGCATTGGTACGTGCCCAAGGGCATTCGGATGATCGACCTGCTCAAGGGCCTCAGCCCGGAGCTGGTGCGAAGTCGCATCGTCAAATCCCTGCCCGGTCTCATGCCAAAACAGCAGTAGAAGGGGCCAATGGTGCGCAAGCGGCTGATCGCGGCAGCGGTGCTGGTCATTGCCGGCATGGCAGGGTGCGCGGAGACTCAGACCGTCCCCCGAAAAGCTGCCCATCTGACGATTGCCGGCGCCACTCACACGACCTCCCCCGCCGCGTGCAGCCAAAACCAGGGATATCGAACCATCGACATTTCCGATCGCGGCGGCAAGGTTGAAGCGGAATTGCTGCTCAGCGGCGCCAGAGCCATCCCCCAGTGGGTGAAAATCCGCAACGTCGACCATTTCACGGGCAGCTTCTGGCAAGGCGGGGTGGGGAGCGCGCGCGCCGACGTCAGCGTAGGTGGATTCACCATCACCGGCAGCGCCTACGGCATCAACAGCGACAATCCCAACAAGGTCGTGACGACCGATTTCACGGTCGCCGCCGAGTGCTGAGAGCTTTCTTCTGAGCCGCGCCTACGCTTGATCAATAACGCGCTGCTGCCCAGCGGATTGAGGGAGGACCGGTGAAGCAGAGACTGCACTGGCTTGCGATGCACGGGTTTGTCCGGGCCATGGCGGCGGTCGGGGTACGGGGAGGTGACCATCAGTCCAGGCTGATCGCCGATCCGACGGTGAAGGCCGATCCAGTGCCGTTTTACGACGAACTGCATGCCCTGGGGCCGCTGGTCAAAGCCCGCGTGAACTACTTGGCGGTCGGCCACGCGCTAGCCCATGAGCTGCTGCGATCCGACGACTTCCGGGTGTTGATTATGGGCTCTAATCTGCCGGGGCCGATCGGCTGGCTGGAGCGCCGCGCCCGTGACGATGTTCTTCATCCGCTGCGCGCTCCCTCGTTGCTCGCAGTCGAACCGCCGGATCACACTCGGTATCGCAAGACGGTTTCGGCGGTATTCACGTCAAGAGCGGTCGCGGCACTCCGCGACGGAGTCGAGCAGACCGCCATGAAACTGTTGGACCAGCTCGCCCAGCAGGCTAAAGCATCTGGTGGCGTCGTTGACATCGTGGATCGCTATTGCACGCAGCTTCCGGTCGCGATTATCAGCGACATCCTGGGCGTGCCCGAGCGAGAACGGGATCGCGTCCTCGAGTTCGGCGAACTGGCTGCGCCGAGTCTGGACATCGGGTTGCCGTGGCGACAGTATCGCAGCGTGCAGAATGGGCTCGCCGGATTCAACCTTTGGCTGGTCGACCACCTCAAACAACTACGACGTAACCCGGGCGATAACCTGTTGAGCCAACTGATCCAAGCGGGTGAAAATGGCCCTGCCGAAACACACCTGGATGAGAGCGAGCTGCTTGGGATCGCCGGACTGGTGTTGGCCGCCGGGTTCGAAACAACAGTCAATCTGTTGGGCAACGGGATTCGGATGTTGCTGGATGCGCCAGAGAACTTGGACATGCTGCGTCAGCGTCCAGAGTTGTGGCCCAACGCCGTTGAGGAGATCCTCCGGCTGGAGTCACCGGTCCAGCTGACCGCGCGGCTTGCTCTCAGGGATGTCGAGATGGCGGGTACGCAGATCGAACGCGGCGAGCTGGTGGTGGTCTATCTGGGTGCCGCCAACCGGGATCCTTCCGTATTCCCCGACCCGCATCGCTTCGATATCGAACGACCTAACGCCGGAAGGCATCTCGCGTTCTCCGGCGGCCGGCACTTCTGCCTCGGGGCAGCCCTGGCGCGGGCCGAGGGTGAAGTCGGGCTACGCGCGTTCTTCGAGCGCTTTCCCGACGCCCGGGCCGCTGGCACCGCAAGCCGGCGCGATACCCGGGTGCTACGGGGTTGGGCGACGTTGCCGGTGGCCCTGGGGCCGGCCCACTCGATGGCTCCGGTCGACCGCTAGGACTGAGCAAGGATCCGGTGCCGGTTGACACCCGCCGGGCAACCGAGTTAATTGACCGCTATGACAGAACTTTCCACCATCGCGGTCGACAACGTCGTCGTCGGGCTCTGGCAGGCACTTTCGCGCCGAGATTGGGATGCGATCAAGACCTTCCTGTCCGACGACTGCCTTTACGTCGACATGCCGGTCCCTGCGGTGTCGGCCCGCGGTCCCGAAGGCATCGTCAAACGGCTCAGGATGGGACTTGAGCATTTGGCCGGATACGAGAACCACCCGGGCGTGCTGGTGTCCAACGGCTCCGACGTCCTCTACGAGCACTCCGAAACATGGACTTTCGCGACGGGCGAGCAAGGTGTACTGAGGTTCGTCACCGTCCACCAGGTGGTTGATGGAAAGGTCACCCTGTGGAAGGACTATTGGGACATGAACAGCCTGGTCAGCTTCGCGCCGCCGAATCACTTTGAGGCCCTTGGGAATGGGGACACTAGCTGGATCTTTGATGCCACCGGTCTCGTCTGACAGTGGCGGGCTGATCCGGGTCGCGCACCGCTAGAATCTCGGGCAGAGAGTGGAGGTGGGCGCTGCCTTGGGAAGCGGTACGTATGGTGAGTAGCCCTCGGCTGCACGTCGCGTTCATCTGTAGTTTTAATCGTGCTCGATCGGTGATGGCCGCGGTGATGTTCGCCGAACAGCTGCGCGAGCGTGGTTTGGGGGATCTGGTGCGGGTGTCCAGTGCGGGCACCATCGCCTGTGTGGGTGATCGCGCCGATGAGCAGGCGTGTTCGGTTCTGGGTGAGCGTGGTTATCCGGAGCCGGCAGATCATCGGGCGGCGCTGGTCGGTGCTGAGCACCTTGGAGCTGATTTGGTGGTTGCGTTTGGTCCCGAACACGTTGGGGTTTTGCAGGCTCATGGCGTCGATGACGACCGGCTCAGGTACGTCGAGGTGCGGAATCCGTGCTTTGGTAGTGACTTCGAGGACGCCTTCGCAGCTATCGACGCCGCGATGCCCGCCTTGCATGAGTGGCTCGACGGACGCCTGACCGCACCCGGTTTCGGCCGTTTGCAAACCGCCATGGGCTTCCGCTTTTGGACGGGTACCTCCGGGGATGTGCTCCGGTCTCCGTACTACTCGGACATCTCATGGTCGGCGCAATGGTCCTACGCCGGATGTTCCAACCCGGTGCACATGCCGCCGGCGCCGGCCTGCGAGTGCGGCTGGTACGCCGATATCGAGGTCGGGGACCTGATCGCCCGCGCACGCGGATTCCCGACCGTGTCGCGACTCGTGTCGCGGTTGGGGGTGGCGGATCCGCCGTGGTCGTATCTGGTTGTCGGCAAGGTCGAATTGCACGACGTGCTGGCATTTCGGCCACCACCCACGATGAAGATCAGCCCACGTGCCGAGTACCGGGGACGCTTGGGTGGCATCGTCGAGCTGGGCCTTCTCGACACGGACGGGGGCCCAGAGGCCGAGGCCTACGCCCAGGAGTTGGCGGATAGGTACAAAGTGGACGTCCGGATCTAAGAATTGACCCGTACTGGGTCATCCCGCGGTAATCAGCGTGGGGGCTGGTTATCCAGACGGTAGAGGCGGACGGCGTTCTGGTGGGCAATAAGATCAACCACCCGCACCGCGTCAGCCTCTTTCCAGTCGCCGTCCTCGACGAACCCGCGCAGCACGCGATGCATACCGGCGCGCCACAACGCGGCACCCAGGAAGTGCAGATCGGCGGGGCCGAATCCGTCCGACGAGTACAGGATCTTGCGGAAGGGCGCCATTTCCAGCAGTCGGGCGATGAAACTGGGCGACCGGGCTCCCAGGTAGTTCACGCTCAACCCGCAGTCGACATAGACATTGTTGAAGGCCTGCGCAAGGTAGCCGGCTTCGCGCTCGTACGGATAGCAGTGCAGCAGCACGATCGGGGTGTCGCCCGACTGCCGCAGAAAATCAAGCAGGTAGAGCGGATTGGCCTTGCGCAGATCGCAATCCCTGTCGCCGAAGCCGACATGGAATTGCAGCGGCTTTCCCAGTCGCAACGCCTGGTGCAACCCGAAGCGCAGCAGGACCCGATCCCGTAGCAGGGTGCCGCCGCGGTCGCGCCATCGGCTGGCAGCTTCGGCGACCTGCGTCACCGGCGGGTCGCTCAGGTCGCCGTCAAACCCGTCGCGATAGGCCAGAATGGATTTGGTGCCCGCGGCTGTTGCCGCCCGTCGGTGCAGTATCTTCTCGAAGGCCGATGCGTAGTCGCCCGAGGCCAGCGCGGCCTGCTCGGCCACCTGCTCGAGACGAACCACCTCGTGGACGCGGTTGCCGGACAGCGCATTCAGCTCGGCCACGCCCGCAATGCCGGATGCTTCACCGTCGAGCCCGGTGTCCACCAGCCAGTCGCTCACCCCGGCCGCGGGCAGAAACAAGCGAGCCAGCTCGGGTTCGCTGAATTGGCTCCGGCGCTCCCAATATTCCTGCGGATCAGCGTGTTTAGGCAATCCCAGGATGGGACCGCAGCTTGCTCGCACGGCGAAGCCGAGTTGTGTGTCGAATCCGGAATCGAATGCGGCAAGGGGTTCGGTGTTGGCCTCATTGAGTGAGTTCTCGAACCTCCGCCGGTCCCCCGCCGTCAACCAGCATCCGTGCACGTGTTGATCGATCAACGCCACGCCGTCGATGTGTTGCGCCAGAACCGAGGAATCAGACGCCAGTATCGGTTCCGTCACAGGCTCCAGGCCATTCGGAACTTGTCCGTCAGGTACTCCGCGTCGCGTTCGCCATAGAACTGCTGTTCGTGGCGGCGGACCGCGACCACCATGTCGACTGCGGCATCACCCAGGATGCGCCTAACCAGATCGGAGTTATCCAGCGCGGCAATCACTTCTGGCTGCGTCTCGGGGAGACGCAAGATGCCGGCCCGCTTCCGATCGGTATCGGAGAGTTGGGCCGGATCTGTCGTCGTCTCCACCGGCAGCGGCGCTTTGCGCTGGATTCCGTCCAGTGCCAGCCCGAGGATCGTCGCCGACGCAAAGTACGGGTTCGCCGACGGATCGACCACTTTAACTTCGACGTTGCCGCCGTGCGGAGTGCCAGGGCCGCCCTTGACGAACCGCACTGCGGCCTCCCGGTTCTCGGTACCCCAGCACGCATAAGCCCCGGCCCAATTACCCGGTTGCATGCGTAACCCGGACAGGATTGAGCCGCACAGCACGCCTTGCGCTTCCGGCAGTCCGCAAATCACTCCCGCTACCGCACTTTCGCCCGCTGCCGTCATGCCCGCGGCACCGGCACCCGCGGAAAACAGCGGGCCGTCCGACGTGGCCAACGAGAAGTGCTGGTGCGCGCCTGATCCGACGCTGCCGGCGAAAGGCATCGGCGACAAGCTGACGCGCAGCCCATGTTGGCGGGCTGCGCGGCCAACGATCATCCGGGTGAGTACCAGCTGGTCGGCAGCCGCCACCGGCGGTAGCGGCGACAGCGAGATCTCGAACTGGTTGACCGCGTACTCGGGATGAAGCTGCTCGATCCCGACACCGGACACTGCTGCCGCCCTGATGACATCACGAACGAACTCCTCGTGCTCGAGCACACCCGCCAGCCCGTACTGGGCCCACATCGTGGACGGCAGCCGGCCCCCAGCTGGATCGACGAGAACGAACTCCATTTCGTGTCCGATCATCGCCTCGATGCCGGCTTGTGCCAGCGCAGTCTCGACCCGGCTCAGCGTTCCCCGGCTACACACGGCGGCCGGGGTCCCGTCCTGCTCGAAGAATGCGGCGGGGGCCCATGCCAACCCGCCGCCGATGATGCGCAAAGCGGCCAGGTCGATGCGAACGCGCTGATCGCCGACAACGCCGGCGCGGTCGGTGAAGGCGATGCCGGTCTGGTTGATGGCGAAGGCATGCCACGACGGACTCGCACCCAAGCCGGGATTTGCGAACGTGCCGATCCGGCGAACCGGTACCGTCTTGGCCTGGGTAAGCCCCGCGGGGTTCACCGTGCTGCCGACGACGGTATCGACGCCCTCGGCCTGCAGCCGGGCGATCGCGGCAGCGGCTGGCGATGCAGCGCTCATCGGCGGCCGCTTGGTTGCTGTGGAGGCGCGGTTAGGCGCGCGACGGCAAGGTCAGCATGCACGCCTGCCCGATATCGAGCGTCCGCAAGACCCGCCCCATGCCGACCCAGAGTGCGCACGACAGGGCAAGGTCGGCAAGCAACTCGTCGGAGAAGTGTTCGCCGCACCGGCTCCAGAAGTCTTCGTCTTCGCGCAGCTTGGTGTGCTCGGTGGCAAACCGGTGCGCGAACTCGGCGGCAAGTCGCTCCTGATCGCTGTAGCCGGGCCAGGTCCGCCATTCCGAGGCGTGGTCGTACAGCTCTTCGTCGACGCCCGCGGCGGGACCATCTTCGTCGCGGGTGTTGACGCACACAACGCATTCGTTGTCGTGGGCTATCACCGTCCGCGCGAGCTCGCGGGTGCGCATCGGCAGCCGACTCTTGTTGTAGACCGCCTGGCTGAAGCCGCCGATCGCACCGCCGAGGTCAGGTGATTTGGCGAACCAGCCGGCCAGGTCATCGTTAGCGAATGTTCCGATTCGGCTCATGGCGTGATGGTACGCCCGACTGGCACCCCTCGAACGACTACCTACCCGGCGCGCTGCGGGATGGCGCCCAGGCCAGTCACCGCTGCTCTGGGGCTCGTCATGCGCGTCTGTGGGGTTTTCTGGCGGTCTACGAAACTGGCCTAGAAACGTCAGCTAGGTGGCCGGGAGACACACTGCGCGGAGTACAGCTCCTCCCCCAGCTTGTCCATCAGCTCGAGTTGCGTTTCCAGGTAGTCGACGTGTGATTCCTCGTCGGCCACGATCTTTTCCAGCAGGATGGCGCTGGTGCTGTCCTCTTTCTCCCGGCACATGATGATGCCGGGCTTGAGGCGGGCCAACACGTCGTATTCGATCGCGAGATCGGCCTGGAACTGCTCGCGCAGCGTCTGACCGACGCGCAACGAGAAGATGCGCTGGTAGTTCGGCAGGCCGTCCAGCAACAAAATGCGATCGGTGATCGCCTCCGCATGCCGCATCTCGTCAAAGGACTCCGCGCGCGTGTGTTCGGCCAGCTCGGTAAAGCCCCAATTGTCCTGCATCTTGGAGTGCAGGAAATATTGGTTGATTGCGGTTAGCTCGCTGGTCAATTGCTCGTTGAGCAGGCGCAGAACGTCTGGGTCGCCTTGCATGGTCACTCCTACGGTGTGAAGGCAGTCATGTCGGACCGTTGCTGGTGGGCTGGGCCGGAGCCCACCGCGCGTGGCTTGTAGCAGCACTTTGCCATGCCGGTTTCGAATCTTCCAGGAAGGTTTGGCTGGGCTCACTACGTCGCCGGCGGTAGTCACGCCACGTTAACTTAGGTTAGGTACACCTACTTATGTTAGGCTCCACTAACATGGGGCCTGGTGCGGATTTAACCCGTCTGCGGGGGGTGTGCTGATGTACGTGTGTCTGTGTGTTGGTGTCACCAATCACACCGTGTCCGAAGTCGTCGCGCAGGGCGCGTCCACGTCCAAAGAGGTTGCGGCCGCGTGTGGGGCTGGTGGCGATTGTGGGCGTTGCCGGCGCACACTGCGCGCGATCATCGCCGCGAAATCAGAAGCCAAACTCGACTCCGTGCACTCGGTCGTTTAGTCGCGTCGTCGCTCGGCGAAATCCGCCAGCGCTGCCGCGTTGGCCTGGGTGCCCATCAGTTCGGCGAAATGCGCGTTCTCCCGTGCCGTCGCCGCTGCAATCTCGGGTCGGATCGGTGCGAGCATCGTGTGCTTGACCGCCATCAGGCTCGAGATTGGCCGGGAGGCAAGGATGTCCGCATGCCGGCGGGCCTCGGGCAGCAACTCCTCCGGGTCACAAACCCGCCAGACCAGCCCCATCCGCAAGGCTTCTTCGGCGTCAACCCATTCCGAGGACATCAACAGCCAGGCGGCATTCTGCCGGCCCACCAGTTGCGGCAGCAAATATGACGACGCCGCTTCAGGCGCCACGCCCAAGCTGGTGAACGGACATTTCAGTCGTGCGGTCGATGACATGAAAACCAGATCGGCGTAGCCGAGGATGGTGGCCCCAATCCCCACCCCGACGCCGTTCACCGCGCAGATCAGCGGCTTGGGGAAAGCGCTGAGAGCATCGATCAGTCCGGGGAAGCCGTGCTTGCCCGGACTGAAGTCCGGGTCGGTGATGCGGGCCTGCATCTCGGCGAGATCGGTGCCGGCGCTGAAGCCCCGACCGGTGCCGGTCAGCAACACGACGGCGACCTCTGGATCGTCAGCGGCGGCCAACAGCGCCTCCGCGGTGGCGTCGTAGAGCGCCTCGTTGAAGGCGTTGAGTGCTTCGGGCCGGTTCAGGGTGAGCGAGCGCACCCGCTTGTCGTCGTCGATCTGCAGCATCACGGCTGCAGCCTAACTTGTGCCTGCGGACTCAGCCGTTGCTGTAGACGCGGGTGGGTTCAATCAATACGACGGCGCGGCGCTCCTTGGCCATGACCCGGTCGTACTCGTCCCAGTTGTCGTGGCTGCCACCCGCGGCGATGAAGACCTCGCGGAGCAGCAGTCGTAGCTGGTCGTGGTCTGCCAGCCAGGGCGCAGTGTCGTCCGGCCCGGCCAGCTCGGCGTGGCCCTCCACGGTGGCCCACTGCCAGCCGTTCCGGAACGTGATGGCCAGTTGTGGTCGCGCCCTTAAGTTGGCCAGTTTGACCTTGCCGTAGGTGGTGAAGCCCAGCGACGGTCGGCCGTCGGCCGGGTGGGGCAGCAGCCCGACGTTGACCAGCGATGCCTGCACGGTTCCGTCGGCACGAACGGTGGAGATCACCGCCAGCCCGCTATCGGCAGTCGCCAGTGCCACTGCGTCGTTGAGTGTTGTCATGTTCGGGCCTACCGATCCTCGAATGGCGTCCTGAAGACATATCGACTGGTCGGCACGGTGTCGATGTTCTTATTGGCGCCAAACGCAGCCGTGCTGGCGACCATCTGGCCCAGCCGGTCCTGCAGGTCGTCATCGTCGGCGGCACCGAAGAACGCCTTCAGATCGGTAATCGCCTCCGTGGGGAACAACTCTTCGACGATGCCGGCGATTCCCGGCGCGTCGGGGGTCAGCGTTCGTACGACCCAATTCTGGGTATAGCCGAATATCGACTGGGTCTCGATGGCTACCGAGGTGTGGTCACCCTGCCAGCGCGTCAGCCAGGTCGCCTCATCCAGGTCAACTGGTCGGCGCAGCAGCGCGATATTGGCCAAACCCGGTGTGCGGCGACCGGGTTCGACAACGGGTCCGCTCAGTGGGATCGATTCGGTGACAAGGTACGCGGCGAGTTGTTCGCATTCCGCGGCAAGCAGTTTCAGCGCCGACGCCATTTGGTCGCCATAGCATTGCTCGGTCCATAGGCTCACCACCGCGGCGGCCGGCGGATCGAGCGTCGTGATGGTCATCAGCGAGTGACGCACCGCGCTGTCGCGGACGTTAACGGAAAGCCCGGCAACGCCCAGGTCCAACAGAGCGTCGGCGACCGGACCCCGTTGGTGGTCGCACCAGTCATCATCTGGGTCGGCGCGCCTCAGCACGGCGATTACCTTCTCCATGTGCTGAACTTACATTCGGGGAGGAGCTGACCCATTGAGTACATCCTGGATCGAGCACGCGATCTGGTGGCAGGTCTATCCCTTGGGTTTCGTCGGCGCCTTTCCCGCTGATCAGCCACCCGATCCCGGCGAACACCGGCTACGTCGATTGGTCGGCTGGTTCGACCACGCCATCGAGCTAGGGGCATCGGGGATCGCACTCGGACCGGTCTTCGTCTCCCGCACGCATGGTTACGACACGACAGATCACTACCGCATCGATCCCCGGCTCGGTGACGAGGCCGACTTCGACTACGTCGTTTCCGAGGCGCACGGCCGCGGGCTGCGGGTACTGCTCGACGGCGTGTTCAATCACGTCGGCGTCGAGTTCTCGCGCTATCTCGAGGCGCCTAACAACGACGTATCGGCACGCTGGTTTCGCGGACGCCCTGGCCGGTTCAACACTTTCGAAGGCCACGGCGAACTCATTACCCTCAACCACGACAATCCCGAGGTTATCGACTACACGGTCGACGTCATGGCGCACTGGCTGGCGCGCGGCGCGGACGGCTGGCGCCTGGACGCCGCTTACGCTGTGCCACAGCAGTTCTGGGCGGTGACGTTGCCGAAGGTGCGTGAGCGGTATCCGGATGCCTGGTTCGTTGGGGAACTCATCCACGGTGACTACGCCGCGATCGTCTCCGCGGCCGGTTTCGACTCGGCCACACAATACGAGCTGTGGAAGGCGATCTGGAGCGGCATCAACGACGGTAACTTCTTCGAACTGGACTGGGCCTTGCAGCGGCACAACGAATTTCTGAACAGCTTCGCGCCGCTCACATTCGTCGGCAATCACGACGTGACCCGCATCGCCAGCCAGCTGGAGAACCCCGATCACGTGGCCCAGGCCCTGGTGATCCTGCTGACGGTCGGAGGTGTGCCTAGCGTGTACGCGGGCGACGAGTTAGGGTTTCGCGGCGTCAAGGAAGAGCGGCATGGCGGTGACGACGCGGTGCGACCGGTGTTCGGCTCTCCCCCCGTGCAATTGGATGCGTTCGGCGAGAAGATTTGGCAGCTGCACCGATACCTGATCGGGCTGCGCCGCCGTCACCCCTGGCTGCATGGGGCGACGACCACCGCGTTGCAGTTGTCCAACCGGCACTACGTCTATGCGGCTCGCGGCGGCGATCCTGGTGGTGACGACGTCCTGCTGGTCGCGCTCAACATCGACGACGAGCCGCTGAAGCTGGTGCTCTCGGAACTTGGCACGGCACGCGCGGAGGTGATCGCGGGGTCGTCGGCACCGCCGCAAGAGGTTGTCGGCGAAGTGGTCGTCGAAGGACACGGCTGGCGCATCATGCAGCCCCTCTAAGTGCTCAATTGGGACAGCGTGAGCGGATCGCGCTGCCCGCGGTAGTACTTGTCGAGCAGCTCGACGAAGTCGTGGTTGTCGTCGGCCGCGAGGGCGAACAGCGTCATTGACGATCGCAGCTTGAGGTCATCGGGCGAACCGAAGATCTCCGCGATCGAGCGGTCCGGCACCGCGTTGACCAGTTGAGTGCACTCGCGCAGGCGCGGCCCGAGTAGCTCGTGGTGCAGGTATGCGCGGGCTTCGTGCAGCGATGTGATGCCGTAGCGCGCGGCCATCGGGCTGTTGCCCAGTCCGAGCAGCTGCGGAAAGACGAACCACATCCAGTGACTGCGCTTTCGGCCGCCGCGCAATTCGTCGACGACGTCGCCGTAGACCGGGGCCTGCGCATCGACGAAACGCTTCAGATCGAAGGGGTCGCCATCGGATTCCATGTGACTACGGTTGCACATATGACGGTCAAACGGCGGGTGCCCAGAGTCCACGACTTGGCGCCGTTGATCCAGTTCAAACGCCCAGAGCTGAACCGGACCAAGCGCCGACTGGACGCCGCGTTGACCATCGAGGACTTGCGCCGCATCGCTAAGAGCCGCACCCCGAAGGCGGCGTTTGACTACACCGACGGCGCAGCCGAGGGCGAGCTGTCCATCGCGCGCGCCCGACAAGCGTTCCGCGACATCGAGTTTCACCCGAGCATCCTGCGCGACGTCAGCAATGTGACTGCCGGATGGAATGTCCTCGGGCAACCGGTAGTGTTGCCATTCGCGATCGCGCCAACCGGGTTCACCCGATTGATGCAGACCGAGGGCGAGCTCGCCGGTGCCCGCGCCGCAGCCGCAGCCGGGATTCCGTTCTCGCTGTCCACGCTGGGCACCTGCGCGATTGAAGATGTGGTGACCGCTGTTCCGCAGGGCCGCAAATGGTTTCAGCTGTACATGTGGCGGGACCGAGACAGGTCGATGGCACTGGTCAAGCGGGCGGCCGACGCCGGATTTGATACCTTGCTGGTCACGGTTGACGTTCCGGTCGCCGGAGCGCGGTTTCGAGATGTCCGCAACGGTATGTCGATCCCGCCGGCACTGACGTTGCGGACCGTTCTCGATGCGGCGCGGCGTCCGCGCTGGTGGTTCGATCTGCTGACCACTGAACCCCTGTCGTTCGCGTCGCTGGATCGCTGGTCGGGCACCGTCGGCGAGTACTTGGACACCATGTTTGACCCCAGCGTGACGTTCGACGACCTGGCCTTCATCAAGGCGCAATGGCCCGGCAAGCTGGTGGTCAAGGGGATCCAAACGCTCGACGACGCCCGTGCGGTCGTTGAGTGCGGCGTCGACGGCATCGTGTTGTCCAACCACGGCGGCCGTCAACTAGACCGCGCCCCGGTGCCCTTTCACCTGCTGCCGACCGTCGCGCGCGACCTAGGCAGGGATACCGAGATCCTGATGGACACCGGAATCATGTCGGGCGCCGACATCGTGGCGGCGATCGCGCTGGGCGCCCGGTGCGCGCTGGTCGGGCGCGCTTATCTCTACGGGCTGATGGCCGGGGGCCAGGCCGGGGTCAACCGCGCGATCGAGATCCTGCAGGCCGGGGTGCTCCGGACCATGCGCCTGCTCGGTGTGACCTGCTTGGAGGAGCTTTCGCCCAAGCATGTGACACAGTTGCGTTAGTTGCCGAGCAGACGCGAAAGCCCCTAAAACGGCCGTTTTAAGGGGGCTTTCGCGTCTGCTCGCGCTACCCGGGGAACAAACCGCGGCCGGTGAGGGTTGAGCGCATCAGACTTAACCTTTGGAGGATCAGATGTCTGAAGCCAAATCCGTGCCGGTCTTGTTTGTCACCGACACCATCGTATTGCCCGGCATGGTGGTGCCAATAGCGCTTGACGACGCCGCGCGCGCCGCCATCGACGCTGCTCAGGCTAGTGATTCTGGGGAGCTGCTGATCGCCCCCCGGCTGGAAGACCGATACGCGACCCACGGTGTAATCGCGAAGATTCTGCAGGTCGGGCGCATTGCCGGCGGCGGCACCGCTGCCGTCGTGCGCGGTGAGCGCAGGGCACACATCGGGGTGGGAGCCACTGGCCCCGGGACCGCACTGTGGGTCGAAGTGACCGAGGTCCCCGACGTGCAGGCGAGCGACGAAGTCAAAGCCCTGGCCGCGGAGTACAAGAAGTTGCTGCTGGCGATGCTGCAGCGGCGTGAGGCCTGGCAGATCGTTGACCACGTCAACAGCCTGACCGACCCATCGGCGCTGGCAGACACGTCTGGGTACGCCTCGTACCTGACCGATGTGCAGAAGCGGCAACTGCTGGAGACGCCCGATGTCGGCGAGCGGCTGCGTGTCCTGATCGACTGGACCAGCGAGCACCTGGCCGAGGTCGAGGTCAACGACAAGATCGCCGACGACGTGCGGGAAGGCATGGAGAAGACGCAGAAGGAGTTCCTGCTGCGCCAACAGCTGGCCGCCATCCGTAAGGAGTTAGGCGAGGGCGAACCCGACGGGTCCGATGACTACCGCGCCCGGGTCGAGGCCGCCGAGCTACCCGAGAAGGTGCGCGAGGCCGCGCTGCGCGAGGTCGGCAAGCTGGAACGTGCCAGCGACCAAAGCCCGGAAAGCGGCTGGATTCGCACCTGGCTGGACACCGTGCTCGACCTGCCGTGGAACGTTCGAAGCGAAGATTCCACAGACCTGGCAGCGGCGCGCGAGATCCTGGACGCCGACCACCACGGGCTAGACGATGTCAAGGACCGCATCGTCGAGTATTTGGCCGTGCGTAGCCGACGCGCTGAGCGGGGGCTGCAGGTCGTCGGCGGCCGCGGCTCCGGCGCGGTGATGGCGCTGGCAGGCCCTCCTGGTGTCGGCAAGACGTCGCTGGGCGAGAGCGTGGCCCGGGCGTTGGGCCGCAAGTTTGTGCGCGTTGCCCTGGGCGGCGTGCGCGACGAGGCCGAGATTCGCGGCCACCGGCGCACCTACGTGGGCGCGCTGCCCGGCCGTATCGTGCGGGCAATCGGCGAGGCTGGGTCGATGAATCCGGTTGTGCTGCTGGACGAGATCGACAAGGTCGGTTCCGACTACCGCGGCGACCCGAGCGCGGCACTGCTCGAAGTGCTGGACCCGGCGCAGAACCACACCTTCCGCGACCACTACCTGGATCTGGACCTCGACCTGTCCGACGTGGTGTTCCTGGCCACCGCCAACGTGATCGAGAACATCCCGTCGGCGCTGCTCGACCGGATGGAGCTGGTCGAGATCGACGGTTACACCGAGGACGACAAGGTCGCCATCGCCCGTGACTACCTGTTGCCCCGGCAACGGGAGCGGGCGGCGCTGAGCGACGACGAGGTGACCGTCACCGACGCCGCGCTGCGCAAGATCGCCGCCGACTACACCCGCGAACCGGGTGTGCGGCAGTTCGAACGGTTGCTGGCCAAGGCGCTGCGCAAGGTGACGACCAAGTTGGCCCCCAAACAGGGCGAGCTGCCGGGCTCGCTGACCATCGATGAGCCCGATCTGGTTGGTTACCTGGGCCGTCCGCGGTTTACGCCCGAGTCGGCCGAACGTACCGCGGTGCCTGGCGTTGCCACCGGCTTGGCGGTCACCGGTCTGGGCGGCGATGTGCTTTACATCGAGGCCGGGGCGACCGACGGTGAGCCAGCTTTGCAACTGACCGGGCAGCTGGGCGACGTGATGAAGGAATCGGCGCAGATCGCGCTGTCCTACGTGCGCTCACACGCCGAGCAACTCGGCGTCGATCCGAAATCGCTCGACCGGCGGATCCATGTGCACGTGCCCGCGGGTGCGGTGCCCAAGGACGGCCCGTCGGCCGGTGTCACGATGGTGACCGCGTTGGTGTCGATGGCCACTGGACGTCAGGTGCGCGCCGACGTCGGCATGACCGGTGAGGTCACGCTGAACGGCCGGGTGTTGCCGATCGGTGGTGTCAAGCAGAAGCTGCTGGCCGCCCAGCGTGCCGGTTTGTCAACGGTTTTCATCCCGTCGCGCAACGAGCCGGATCTGGACGACGTGCCCGCCGAAGTGCTCGAAGCCCTGACCGTCATCCCGATGACGGACGTCGCCGAGATCGTCGCGCAAGCGCTGGAACCTGCGGCGCAGAAGGTGACGGCCGCCGCCTGATCTGCGAGGGTGACGCGCCATTTGCGCCCGAACGTGAAGCTGGTTTCACGCTCGATCTCGAACGTGAAGTTGGTTTCACGCTCGCCGCCGAGGGTGGCCCAGGATCCACTCTGACACCACGCTCGGCGTTGAATGGAGGTGTGAACCTGAAACGACGACTCGTCCACGGCACGCAACGGCTGGTGGTCAATCCAATTGGTCGGCAGCTACCGGTGACCATGCTGGAGACCACCGGCCGTAAGTCAGGGCAACCGCGGCACACCGCCGTCGGCGGCAAGGTGGTCGACAACCAGTTCTGGATGGTCTCCGAACACGGCGACCATTCGGACTACGTCCACAATATTAAAGCGGACCCGGCAGTCCGGGTGCGGATCGGCGGCCAGTGGCGCGTTGGTACGGCGCATCTGTTACCCGAAGACGACCCGTGGGTGCGGCTGCGTAGCCTGCCCCGGCTCAACAGCGCCGGCGTGCGAACGATGGGCACCGACCTGCTGACCATTCGCATAGATCTGGACTGAACCACATGGCCTATGACGAAGACCTGGCCAATCGGATCCGCGAATTGCTCGCCCGGCAGGCCGGTGTCCACGAAAAAGCGATGTTCGGCGGCCTCGCGTTCCTCATCGACGGGCATATGGCTGTCGTGGTCAGCAGCAAGGGCGGACTCATGGTGCGGGTGCCGCCGGCCGAAACCGACAAGCTACTGGCGCGTTCACATGTCAGCCCGATGGTGATGTCCGGCCGGGAAACCCGCGGGTGGGTGCTCGTCGCCGCCGAGGGCGTCAAAACGATGCCTCAGCTTTCCCGTTGGGTCACCAAGGGCACTGGTCACGCGCGCAGTCTGCCGCCGAAATGAGGTTTAGTCAGCCCGAGGTGGCAATTCGAGGCATTCAGGGCCGGCGTTCACGGGAGTCCAACTCGTATCGATGACGTCTGGTGGGCGTTGCGCCTGCAAGCGCTCCCGCTCGGCGCGCCGGCGCTTGATTCGTAATCGAGCGTCAGCCGGCACGGTGACCAGCTCATCGCAGGTCAGAAAATACACGTGATCGGCGGCGTCGATCAGGTCCATCGCGGCCCATCGAGATCCCAACTCTCGCAACGTCATGCGCAGCTCATGAGTGAACCAGATGGTCGTGTCGTGGACCAGCTCCCGCGAGCCGCGGCCGTTGGCGGCCAGCCGGAGGGACAGTGTCCCCGGTGCCACCGGCTCGGCGGGCGCCGCGGCGGCGGTGGCGGCGGCCGTCAGCAGGATCACCGGATCGTCGCCGAACATCCGGCTGGCCAGTTCGGCTTCCCCGGGCCCGCGGTGCCCGATCCGGGCGATAGCGGCATCGAGGCCGCGCGCGGTGTTGGGGGACAGCGCACGGATGCTGGCCAGGTTGCCTTCCCGCGCCAGCGCGCACACCGGTGGGTCAACGCGCAAAAGCGCAGCCAGCTCATCGGTCTCAGCGGCTATCCGCCCGCTTTCCACGATCGCGCCGAATCCAGCCACGCTGAACCCCGCTTTCGTTTGTTGCAGCACGGCCGCCGTAACGCCGGTGTCGATCAGCCACAGCGCCGTCAGGATCCAGCCTTGGTGGATGCGATCCCGCAGCAGCGGAATCCGAACAGCCAGGGCGGCATCCGACAGCGTTGTCAACTGATCCGCAGCCAGGTGTTCCGCGTGTGCCGCGGCCGAGTAGGCCCGGGTGTCGGCACGCAGGTGCCGCATCGCGCCCAGCGAGCGCGTCGCGCTGACGGCTTTGGCGACCGCGCCGACCTGTGGTTGGTCGCCCAGGGCTCGCTCGGCGACCGCTTGTTGGTCCCAGCCGGGCAATTGGTTGGCCGCGCTGACATCGGCTGACACCCCGATGTAGGGACGATGCCCGAAGACCGCAACTACCTTATTCCCCCACTCGTCGCCGGTCACGTCGCCAAGCGCAAGCACCTGACCCAGCGCCCGGCCGGCCGCTCGTAGCCCGCTCAATTGAACGTCCAGCGTCACCGGGGTCAATGGCCCCGGAAACGCCTCAGCTAGACCGGAGGCACTGAACACCGGGAATCGCGGATCGATCCGGTCGTCGAACTCGCCTTCCAACCCGTCTGGTGCCGCCGACCCGAGCCCTTCGGACAGCCCCGACCGGGGCACCACCTCCACCGGCAGCGCCAGTTCGCTCCCATGGTTGGTCGCGCCCGCGGCACCGAGCCGGCGCCCCGCCAGGCCCCGCGCCGTATCCGCGACCGCGTCGGTCGCGTGCCAGCCGAATTCGAAATCCCAATCCTCCCGCACCGCACTGATATCCAACTCCGGAATCAACTGCGGCCAACCGCGGACTCGATGCAGCCGAGAACGCGGATCAACGGATCGCAGCAGTCGCCAGGCGGTGACCACATTGACGGTGTCCGTGGAGGCCAGGTCCAGCACGCCGGTACGGTCGGTTTCTAGCGCCATGGCCAGGAAGCGGACCAGGTCGTCGAGGTGCAGCACCCGGATCGGCTGAGCCGAAACCTTGGTGCGCAACAGCGTGGCCACGGTGCGGCACACCATCCAGTCGAGTTGGCGACCCACCGGCGGCGCGATCCGGATGACCAGGCTCGGCCCCCAACTGGTCGACACCAACTCTTCGGCCGGCTGATAGAGATCGGGCGAGCCGGCGGCCTGGGACACGAACATCAACCGGGCGCCCGCCCGGGCCGCCGCGTGGGTCACGCGCGCAACGCCGTCGACGCCGGCGCTGCCGGGTGCGCCGGTCTCCACCGGGGCCAGATGGATCACCGTGTCGGCGTCGTCGGCCAACGTTTGCAGGACGGGGTCGCTCAAGGAAGCGCAAGTAAATTCCACGTTTGGGTCCAGGCACGGGTGCCGACGCTCGGCAATGCCGCTGACCGTATGCCCGGCCGCGACCAGCTGTCGTGCAACGTTCCGCCCGACTGTGCCGATGGCGTCGGTAACCAGGATATGCACCTGGACCCACCTCCCCCAACGTCCAACTTCGACAATAGGCAGGCAGCCGGTAGTGCGCGACCGCTGCGCTCTGGCCAGGCGTTTGGTTACAGCGTTGCGTTGCCGTCCGCGGTGACGACAACCTTGGCGCCAGCGATATCTTCTTGCACCGTCAGCGCGGCTGCAGCGGGATCGCTGATCACCGCCAAGGTGCGCGCCCCGTCGGGAGTGCGTACGGCCAGGAAGGTCTTTTCCGGTTGTCCGGCACGGTCGAACGGCGTCGTCCACGCCTCGACCGTGCCGACGCCTTCCCACTCGACCAACGCATCCCGAGTGGGCTCTCGATCTACTATCGATTGGACGTCTTCCCAACGGAATTCGGACGGCGGTTCGGTGCTGTAGACACCGAAGCTGTGTTTGGTCAGGTAGCCGCCGTTAGCGGTGATCAAGGCGCGTCGCCCCGGATTGGCCACGAGCAGCTCGGCCGTGGTGGCGATGGAATGCATGACGTAGTTGCTCCACGGGCCGCCGGCGAAGGTCAAACCGCCGGTGACGGTGAGCGGACGCCCGGGGTCGTCGATTCCCAACCCGAGTTCGGCCGCCGCGACCTGAACGGCGGAAGGAAAGCAGGAATACAGGTCGACGTAATCGACGTCATCGATACCCAGGCCGGCCAGCTGCAGGACCCGTGCGCCGGCAATCCGGATCGCCGGAGACCGATGCAGCTCGTCGCGCGCCGCGACGCTGGAGGTGTCGTGCGCGTCGGTGCCAGCGTGCGGGTAAACCCAGCTTTCGGCGGGAATCCGCAATCGGGTTGCCTGCTCGACCGATGTCAAGATGAGCGCGGCACCCTGGTCGACCATGTTGTTGGAATTCATCAACTTGGTGTACGGCCAGCTGATCATCCGGTTCTGTGGGCCGGGCTCGACGATCTCCTCGGCGGTTACCGGTTTACGGATCCACGCGTGCGGATTGCCGACCGCCACCGCGTTGAAGCGGGCCCACAACTCGCCGATGCGCCTGCGGTGATCCCCGACCGACTCCCCGTTGGCGATGCGAAGTGCCTGCTCGAATAGCGGATAGATGTAGGCGGGCCGATCCAGTTTGATCTTGTTCTCCGCGTCACCGGCCATGTCCACGTCCTCGCCGCTGACCTCGGCCATCGGCACGGATTCGTCCTGGACCGTCCAGACTAGCTTTCCGCCCTTGGCCTTCAGGCCCCTCCTGGTGCGCCACGTCTCTGCGCCGGCGAGCAATATCATGCCGGCCCGGCCGTGTTGAATGTCGAGGCAGGCCTGGTTGACCAGGGACTGCGGCACGTTGCCGCCGATCGGGCTGTACAGAGTGGAGAATGCGGCCGCGCCGATCCGCTCGCCGAGCAGCAATCCGGGATCCCGGTAGTGGGCCGACAGCACGTTCACCACGCGAATCGAGTCGACGGCCTCGAGGACCCGGGAATCGCCGGCTTGCTGCGCGGCGGCGACCATCAAGCCGACCGGTTCGACCGATCGCCTATCCAGATCGATTTCTTCGCGATGGTTGACCTGGCCGTAGCCGACCAATACTGGTGTCCGGGGGTCGACGGGCATACCGACAAACTAGCGGGCCGTTCGCCGAGCCTGCGGCTAGTGTCACGCTCGGCGAATGGACCGCGCCCCACCGAATGGAGATTGTCGACAAATGAGTGCGCACTTGAGCTACTTCGAAGCCGTGATCGTCGGCGCGTTTCAGGGCGTCACTGAGTTGTTCCCGGTGTCCAGTCTGGGGCACTCGATATTGGTGCCGGCTCTGATCGGTGGCGAATGGGCCCGAGACCTTAACGTCTCCGCACCCCAATCGCCGTATCTGGCTTTCATCGTCGGTCTGCATGTCGCCACCGCCGCCGCCTTGTTGGTGTTCTTCTGGCGGGACTGGCTGCGGGTCCTGGCGGGATTCGTCTCCTCCGTCCGACACCGTCGAATCCGGACCGCTGACGAGCGGTTGGCGTGGCTGATTGTGGCCGCCACCATTCCGGTGGGCCTTGCCGGTCTGCTCCTGGAGCAGCTATTCCGCACCACACTGGGCAAACCTATTCCGGCGGCGGTGTTTCTGATCCTCAACGGCATCACCCTCTACGCGGCCGAGGTATTGCGCCGGCGCACCGGCCCTGAAACCAGCCCTGCCACCGAAGACGAACCCGTGCACAGCGACGAGGCGATCGACGGCAGGCTTGCTCAATTGCCGATCGCCCAGGGCGTGCTGATCGGTTCCGCCCAAATCCTGGCGTTGCTGCCCGGCATCAGCCGCTCCGGAATCGCCATGGTGGCGGGCCTGTGGCGCGGCCTGTCCCACGAAGACTCCGCCCGCTTCTCGTTTCTGCTGGCGACACCGATCATTCTGGCCGCTGGGGTGTACAAAATCCCGGAGTTGTTCGGGCCTCTTGGAGCCGGGATCGGCGGTCAGGTTCTGGCCGGCAGCATCGCCTCGTTCGTCTGCGCCTATCTCGCCGTGCGTTTCCTTACCCAGTACTTCCAAACCCGCACCCTCACCCCGTTCGCCATCTACTGCACACTGGCCGGAGCCGCCAGCCTGGCGTGGCTCACCCTGCGTTGAGTCGCCGGATTACAGGGTGCATCGATACCGCACTTCCTGCGCCGGCGCATCGCCGTAGCGCGACGTGCGCCGTGTCCCGTCGAACCTCCACCCGTCGCGTTCGTAAAACCGCCGGGCCAGCTCATTCCCGTCCAACACCCACAGCAGCGCGTCCGCGACGCCAACCCGGCGCAGCCGCTCCCGGGCAGCGGCGATCAGCACCCGCCCGATTCCGCTGCGCATATGTGTGGGATCGACGTAGATCGCCATCAGCTCACCGAAATTCGATAGGTCGGTGTCCCCACTCAGACCCGTGGTGGCCAAGCCGAGGATAATCGCGTCGTCGACCGCGACCAGGGTGGACGGCAGCCGAAACCCGATGCGACCAAACGTGTATCGGGTGGCCCACACCTCGGGCGTGAGGCTGTCTAGGTATTCCTGGGCGATCAGTCCCCGATACGCCGATTGCCACGACCGGACGTGCACGCGCGCCACAGCAAGCGAATCCGCGGGGACCGCCGCGCGCACCTCCGTCATCGTTGGATTATCGACGAATGGTGGCTATTGCGCCGCGCGACTTCCAATGTTGTGCTTGGCGGATGCCAGCCTCGGGATCCACCGGCGTCAAAGTCCGCAACAAGGTAGTGGCCATCACAGGTGGCGCACGGGGAATCGGACTGGCCACCGCGACCGCGCTGCAGCATCTGGGCGCCAAGGTCGCGATTGGTGACATTGACGAAGTGAGAGTCAAAGAGTCGGGCGTCGATCTCGGCCTCGACGTATACGGCAAACTCGATGTGACAGATAGGAATTCGTTCTCGGATTTTCTCGATTCGGTTGAGCGCCAACTCGGCCCAATCGACGTGCTGATCAACAACGCCGGCATCATGCCCGTCGGCCGGATTGTCGACGAGCCCGACGCGGTCACCCGGCGCATCCTGGACATCAACGTCTACGGGGTGATCCTCGGCAGCAAGCTGGCAGCCCAGCGAATGGTGCCCCGCGGATCCGGGCACGTGATCAACGTCGCCTCACTGGCCGGGGAGCTCTACGTCGTCGGGCTGGCCACCTACTGTGCGAGCAAGCACGCAGTAGTCGCATTTACCGACTCGGCAAGGCTCGAGTACCGCTCCGCCGGTGTGAAGTTCTCGATGGTGTCGCCGACGTTCGTCAACACCGAACTCGTCGCTGGCACTACCGGGATGAAGGGATTCAAGAACGCCGAACCGGCCGACATCGCCGACGCGATCGTCGGACTGATTGCGCACCCCAGGCCGCGAGTGCGCGTCACCAAAGCAGCCGGCGCCATGATCGTGTCGGCGAAGTTCATGCCACGCGTACTGGCCGAGGGTCTGAACCGAATACTGGGCGGCGACCACGTCTTCACCGATGATGTGGACATCGCCAAACGACAGGCCTACGAGGCGCGGGCTCGCGGCGAACAAGAGTAGAGAACCCGGCGCTAGGCTTGCTGGGTGGCGCACGTTTTGTCGGTCAACGTGGCTCGTGTCCGGGCGAATCCCGACCTGCGCGGGCAATCGAAGTTGACGGGCATCGACAAAGTGGCGGCAACTGAGCCGGTCATGGTGCGAGCACCGGGGTCAATGCGTGGTGGTCTCGGCAGCGGATTGGTTGGCGACACCATCGGCAACCACAGAGTCCACGGCGGTGACGACCAGGCCGTCTACGCATATGCGCGAGAAGACCTCGACGCGTGGGAGGTTGAGCTCCAGCGGGAACTCACTAACGGGGTCTTCGGCGAGAACCTGACCACCTCGGGCATCGATGTGACGGGGGCGCGGATCGGTGAACGCTGGCGCATCGGCACAGACGGCTTGGTGCTGGAAGTCTCCGCGCCGCGGACGCCGTGCCGCACATTCCAGACGTTTCTGAATTTGAATCATTGGATCAAAACCTTCACCCAGGCCGGGAAGCCCGGTGCGTATTTTCGAGTGATCGCGCCCGGCACTGTGCGCGCGGGCGATCCGATTGACGTGGTTCACCGCCCCGACCATGACGTGACGATTGGGCTGGTGTTTCGCGCCCGAATGACCGAACCAGAGCTGCTTCCAAGTCTGTTGGTGGCGGACGCGCTCTCAGCGGACCTGCAGGCTTACGCGCGACGCAGGGTTGCATCGAGCGGAGGCTAACCGGGCGGGGGGTCAGCCACTCGCAGGTAGACTCAGGTGACGATGTCCGACCACGCCACCGCCGCTATTGACGCGGTCGAACCACACCCTCTGGCGTCGCGGCTAGCCGCGCTGCGCCAGTTCCGGGCGCAGGTCGACGTCGCGGTCGTCGTGATGGTGCTGGTGCTTACCAACCTGGTGGCGCATTTCACCACGCCTTGGGCGAACGTCGCCACCGTCCCGGCCGCCGCCGTCGGCCTGGTGTTCTTGATGCGCGCCAATGGCCTGGACTGGACCGATCTGGGCCTAGGCCGCGAACACTGGAAGTCCGGGCTGCGTTATGCGCTGGCCGCCGTGGCTGTCGTGGGATCGGTGATCGCGATCGGAGTGCTGCTGCCGATGACCCGGCCGATGTTCATGAACCATCACTATGCTCAGCTCTGGGGATTCTCGGGCGCCGTGGTCGCTTCGATGGTCGTCATTCCGTTGCAAACCGTGATTCCCGAGGAGCTGGCGTTCCGTGGTGTGTTGCACGGCGCGCTCAATCAGGCCTGGGGGTTTCGCGGCGTCGCACTGATGGGCTCGCTGCTGTTCGGCCTGTGGCATGTCGCCACATCGGTGGGGCTGACCAGCAGCAATGTCGGTTTCACCCGGCTGTTCGGCGGCGGGATCGTCGGAATGCTGGCCGGAGTGACTTTGGCGGTGCTGGCCACCGGGACGGCTGGTTTCGTGTTCAGCTGGCTGCGCCGACGCAGCGGAAGCCTGATCGCGCCGATCGCACTGCATTGGTCACTGAACGGGCTGGGCGCCCTGGCCGCCGCGCTGGTCTGGCACCTCTCGTAGCTCGGTGCCACCGGCTTAGACGAGCAGCACCGCCGCGCCGGCTATCCGGCCGGCGCTGAGATCGGCCAGCGCGCGATCGGCTTGTTCGAGGGGATATTCCGGCGTGGTCACCTCAATGTGGTGTTTTCCTGCGAATTCCAGGAAGGCACGCGCATCCGCCCGGGTATTCGACGTGACCGACCGCACCTGACGCTCCTGAAACAGGTGGCGCTGGTAGTTCAGGCTTGGGATATCGGACAGATGGATCCCGGCGATCGCCAACGTGCCGCCACGGTCGAGTGCCTCGCAGGCGGGCAGCACCAGGTCGCCGACCGGGGCGAACAGGATCGCGGCATCCAGCGGTACCGGCGGCGGGTCGGCCGCGCCTTGCGCCGATGCGGCACCAAGTTCCATCGCAAGCTCTTGTGCCCGGACTCCTCGCGTCATCACGTGCACCTCGGCGCCTTGCGACAACGCGACCTGTGCGGTGATGTGGGCGCTGCCGCCGAAGCCGTAGATGCCCAGTCGGCCTCCCGGCGGTAGTTCGGCACGCAGCAGCGATCGGTAGCCGATGATGCCCGCGCACAATAGCGGCGCGAGTTCGCTGTCGCTGTACCCGGCGGGTAGGTGATGCGCGAAAGCCGCTGGGACGGTGGCGAATTCAGCGTACCCGCCATCGGCGTCCCAGCCGGTGTAGCGGGATTTCGGGCACAGGTTCTCGTCGCCCCGTTGGCAGTACTTGCAGACACCGCAGGTGTGGCGCAGCCAGGCGATGCCCACCCGGTCCCCCACTTCGAACCCGGCACCGGCCGCCGAGCCAACCTGGACGACCTCGCCGACCACTTCGTGGCCCGGAGTCACTCGCTCGCGGTGCACCGGGAGATCGCCTTCGCTGACGTGCAGGTCGGTGCGGCAGACCCCGCACGCACGGACAGCCACCAACAATTCCAACGGCTCGGGCTGCGGTATTTCGGTGGTGACTTGTTCGAGCGGACCAGTGTCGATGGGCCCGGGTCGACGCACCCTCCAGGCGCGCATCGTCGCGGTGGTTGACGCCGGGGCCATCACTCCATCCCGTCTAGGAGACGACGTCTACCGGGTCCGCGAGCGCGACCTGACGAAGTTGTAGATCAACAACAAGATCACCGCACCAACCAGTGCACCCAAAAACGCATGTTTGATCGGCGGGTGGATGTCGAATTGGTGCGGCGGGAAGACGACGCTCCCCAGCGTGCCGCCGACATAAGACCCCGCGATGCCGAGCAGCGCGGTTGCGATCCAACCCATCGGCTGCTTTCCCGGCACAATAAATCGAGCAATAAAGCCGACGATGAGACCGATGACGATCATCCAAAAGATGTTCCAAAACAAGTCCACGGCGGCCACTCCTTGGGAGTATTGGTTGGCGATCGAAACCCCAGGGTATACCCGGCGCGTGTCCGGTCAACCACCTCGGTTGCAACGTCTGGCGACCTGGCTTAACGCAGGCCAAATCCTCAGGCACTGAGCCCAATCAGGCCGGCACGGTCCGCTGTTGGGTGGATGTAGGCGTGATAGTCACTTCCCCTGCCGGGGCCTGACCGGGAGCCGGCGGCGCCGGAGCGGGCGCACCCGGAGCAGGTGCGGGTGCAGGAGCGCCCGGGGCGACCGGGACTCCCGGAACCGGCGCCGGGGCAACGGGGACTGCCGGGGCCGTCCAGGGCTGGATCGACTCGGCCAGCGCCTTGGCCGCGACTTTGTCTACCGCGTCATTCGAGGTCCCTAGCCACACCACAAACCAGCGCTGTGGGGGCCCGGCGTTCGGCGTGGTGCCCGCGGGCGAGCCGACTACACCAGTCCAGATCTGACCGTTCGGCTTGGCGGAATCGCTGAACTTGACCTCGTAGAACGACGCGCTTCCAACTACCCCGTTGGCATTGAGCGGGGTGGCTTCCTGGTTGATCCGCGTACCGGGGTACGGCATGAAGAACTCACCCATGTCCGAGCCCAGCCGCACTGCGGCCTTGGCGTTGTCGGCTTCGGCGCTGGCATAAAGCTTTTGGTCCAGACGGCCGAGAACGATGCGCGTGTCGTTGGCAACCGCCGGCGGCTGGCCGGGCATGGGCGGCTGACCGATCGACTTGCTCAGCAGCGCTGAACCGTAATCGAGGTGCGACGCGTCTGACTCGACCCAGCCGGCGGGAAGGACATAGCTGAATCCGCCGACGGCGTTAGTGATTCGGCCCGCGTTCGGGTCTGGGGGCGGTGCGTTCGGATCGACCGGCGCCGGTGGCGGCGGTGGCGCGTTCGGATCGGCCGGAGGTGGTGCGGGCGCACCGGGCGCAGCTGGAGGTGCTGCGGGCGCACCGGGGGCAGCCGCAGGAGGTGCAGCCGTGGCAGGTGCAGGAGGTGCAGCCGTGGCAGGTGCCGGCGGGGCCGCAACCGTGGTCGGCGGCACCGGGGTCGGGACCTCGGGATCGGCCTTCGACGTCCCGGGTAATGCAATGGTGACCACGCTGGCACCGGCCACCGTGGCGATCGCCAGTGTCGTCCACAGTCCTCGGCGACGTGTCGGCTTCGGGTCCACCTCATCCATGGCGACGAACCTACCGTCTAACGGCCATGACGCAAGGATGCCTTGCTGGCGACATGGCGGCGTTTTCCGTCATCGTCCGCGCAGTTCACCGCTGACAAGCCAGATTCATAGGAGGCCGGCTACGGATGGGCGTGTCGCGGCGGCGCCGGGTACAGCGACACTCCGAGGGCTTTGATGGTGAACCACACCCGATCCCCAGGCGTCAGCCGCAGCTCCGCGGCGGCATCGACGGTGATCTCGGCGGCCAGGCCAGGTGCGCCATCGGGTTGCTCCTGGCCGCGCACCAAAACCGCCGATCCGCGGGTATCCAGGGCCGCGACGGTCACCTCGATGGTGTTGCGTGGGCTGCCGTGCGGCTCATCGTGGTAGACGGCGACGGCAGCGGGCGCGAACACCGCGATTGCATCTTGCCCCGCGGGAACCTTCCCACCGAACTCGTCAGTGAGCCTCCCGTGCAGGTGGGCGCCGGATCGGCCGCGCAGTGAACCGTCGGAACCGATGGTTCCGCGGACCAGGTTGACGCCCGCAATTCGTGCCCCGAAATCACTGCGCGGCGCGGCCAGCACATCTGCGACCGGGCCGATCTCGGAGATCTCGCCGCACTCGAGCACCAGCACTCGGTCGGCCAGCGTGAATACGTCCAACAACTCGTGGGTTATCAGGATCACCGCGCAGCCGCTGCGGGCGACTACCGTGCGAAGCATCGTGCGGACGCCCGCGGCCGCCGCAACGTCGAGCCCGGCCAGGGGTTCGTCGAGCAGCAGCACATCGGGTTCGGCCGCCAACGCTCGCGCAATCGCAACCCGTTGCGCTTGCCCGCCGGATAGCTGACGCGGTCTGCGGTGGGCGAGATCCTCGGCGTCCACTTCGCGTAGCCAACGCAGCGCCCTTGACCTTTTTTGGGCGCGCGCCGACCGAAAACCCCGGCCGTGCCGCCCGAAAGCCACATTGGCGGCGACGCTCATGTGCGGGAAGAGCAAGGGGTCCTGCAGGAGCAGTCCCACCCGGCGATCGTGTGTCGCCACGTCCACTCCGGCCGCGGTGTCGGTCAGCACCCGGTCCCCCAACCGCACCAGACCCTCGTCGGGGCGAAGCAGTCCGGCGATGACGTGCAACGCGGTCGACTTGCCCGCGCCGTTGGGCCCCAGCACCGCGAGCACCTCGCCCGCCGACACCGAGAATTCCACGTCCAGACAGCGGTCTGCCACGACCGCGCGTAGCTGCAATTCGACTCATTGCCGGCTACCTCGCGGCGGTCCCGGTAAGCCCGCGGACGCCCAGCACCAGCACTACCAATGCCGCGACCGCCACCAGCAGGATCGACAGCGCGACGGCCGCGTTCGGATCACTGACCCGCTGCAGGTAGATCTCCAGCGGCAGTGTGCGGGTGACGCCTTCCCGGGAACCGGCGAAGGTCAGCGTCGCGCCGAACTCCCCCAGCGAGCGGGCGAACGCCAGGACCGCTCCCGTCACCAGGCCCGGTAGCAGCAGCGGCAGGGTGACCCGCCACCAGACCGTGCTGGGTCGCGCGCCCAGCGTCGCCGCCACCACTTCATAGTCGGCCCCCGCGGTCCGGGCGGCGCCCTCCAGCGAGATCACCAGAAACGGCAACGAGACGAAGGTCTGCGCCAACACCACGGCGGTTGTGCTGAACGCGATGCTGATGCCGGCGGCCTCGAGGTAATGCCCGAGCAGTCCGAGCCGGCCGAACGCGTAGAGCAACGCGATTCCGCCCACCACTGGCGGCAGCACCAGCGGCAGCAGAATCAGCGGCCGCACAATCCGCACCAGCCGTGCCCTGCTACGGGCCAACACCAATGCCATCGGCACCCCTAGCAGGGTGCACACCAGGGTGCTGGTGGCGGCTGTCTTGAGGCTCAGCAACAGCGCGGTCATCGACGAGGAGCTGGTGATCAACGATAAGAAATTCGGCCAATCGACCTTGATCGCGACGGCCAACAGCGGCAGGACGACAAAGATGGTCCCCACAGCAGCGGGGACATACACCCAGCGGGGCAGATCCGTGCGCGAGATGCCCACCGCCTCAACCTAGCGCTGCGCGCGTTGCGAATCGGCTAGGTCCTGTGCTCGGCGCGGAAGTTTCCGCGAGGGTGCGCGTTCGGAGCACGTCTTCTGTGAGATTCTGCAGAGGTGTTCGCTCCTTCGGGTGTTGTCACGTTCCTGTTCACCGACGTCGAGGGTTCGACCCGGCGGTGGGAGGCGGACGCGGATGCGACGCGGGTGGCGCTGGCCGCCCACGACGAGGTATTGCGCACGGCGATTGAAGCGCACGGGGGCTGGTTGTTCAAGCACACCGGTGACGGCGTGTGCGCCGCGTTCGCGTCACCCAGGTCTGCGGTGGATGCGGCGGTGGCGGCGCAGCGGGCGCTGGAGTTGCCGGTGCGGATGGGCCTCGCGACTGGTGAAGCCGAGCTGCGTGGCGGCGACTATTTCGGAGCGGTGCTCAATCGGGCGGCACGGGTGATGGCCGCCGGGCACGGCGGTCAGATCCTGTTGGCCGATTCGACGGCCGGTCTACTCAGCGGCGTCGGTCTCATCGATCTGGGACCGCGCCGGTTGCGGGATCTGCCGAACCCAATCGGGGTGTTCCAGGTACGCGCGGAAGGGTTGCGCTCGGATTTTCCGGCGCTGCGGGCCACTGGATGCGAGTACGGGGAACCTGCGTCCTGTGCCCACGAGCTTCGTCGGGCGCGAGTCAGAGGTGGCCGAGCTGCAAGCGGCGGTGAAGGCCCATCGGTTGGTCACGTTGACCGGGGTGGGTGGGGTCGGCAAGACCCGCCTGGCGCTCGAAGTCGCGGCGCGGCTGGCCGACGAATTCCCCGATGGTGTTTGGTTTTTCGAGCTGGCCGCGGTCACCGATCCGGCGGCGATACCCGACGCAGTGGCGGCGGTGCTGGGGATCACCCAGCAACCAGGTAAGAGCGTCAGTGAGTCGGTGGCCGCTGCGTTGGAGGGCCGGGTCCGGCTGTTGGTGTTCGATAACTGCGAGCACGTGCTCGACGCTGCCGCCGACCTGATCGACGCCATCCTCGCGCACTCGGCGACTGTACGAATCGTCACCACCAGCCGCGAAGGACTCGGAGTCCGCCGACGAGCAGGTGTGGCCGGTGGCCTCGTCTGGACGCCTCAGCGGGGGAATCGGCTCTGCGGCGGTGAGCTTGTTCGTCGAACGCGCTCGAGGTATTGCACCGGGCTTCGCGATCGTCGACGCCTGATGAAGCGGCCGCGGTTGTCGAGATCTGTCGACGCCTCGACGGGATTCCATTGGCCATCGAGTTGGCGGCCTCGCGGATGGCGTCGATGACCGCAATCGAGGTCCGAGATCGTCTCGATCACCGATTCAGGCTGTTGGTCGGCTCGCGGCGCGGCCTGGAACGCCACCACACGTTGCGCCACGCGGTGGCGTGGTCCTACGACCTTCTCGATGACACCGAAAAGACAGTGCTGGACCGGTGTTCGGTGTTCACCGGCGGATTTGACCTCCAAAGCGCCTGCGTGGTATCCGGATCAGATGACCTCGACGAATACGCCATCCTCGAGGTACTCGACGCCCTAGTGCGCAAGTCGCTGCTGATCGCCGACCGATCTTCGGGGCGGACCCGGTTTTCGATGCTGGAGACGATCCGCCAGTTCGCCGACGACCAACTCGTCGCCCGCGGCGGAGCATCCGCGGTTCGGGCCGCCCACTCCCGCTACTTCGCTAGACGCGAAGCCGACATCCTGGCCCTGTGGGACAGCACCCGCCAGCGGGAGGCCTACGACTGGTTCAGCGTGGAGATTGCCAATCTGCGCACCGCGTTTCGCTGGGCCGCGGACCACCGGGACATTGACGTAGCCGCCAACATCGCGACCTACGCGGCGTGGCTTGGCCTTGGGGTCAACAACTACGAGCCCATAGCCTGGGCCGAAGAGCTTATCGAACCCGCCCGCACTATCGACCATCCCCGACTGGCTGTCCTGTATGTGTTGGCGTCGTTGTGCTGGACTGCCGGACGGATCGAGGCGGCCATCCGCTACGGCGACGCCACCCAGACGGTGATCAACGGCGGCCGCTACGAAGAGGCGCCGTTCGGCCTCGAGGGCATGCTTGGCGGTTTGTACCTGGCCATCGGGCAGCCCGAACGCTGCGTCGAATGGTGCCGCTCCCAGCTCGCACGCGACCGCGACACTCTTACCATTAGCAGGGCATTACTCCTCGCCGCACTGGCGGTCATCGCTTGCGGTGAGGAGACGAGAGCCGCCGCGAACGGTCTGATCGACGCCGCCGAAGCCACCCACAACCCCTTTGCACTCTCGGTCGCACTCTGGGCCTACGGCTACGCGTTCCTCAACGCCGATCCCGCCGCAGCGCTCGATGCCTTTCGCGAGGGCCTGGCGATCACCCGCGCCAGCGGCAACCGCTACATTGAGGCACTCCTAGCGCTCAATCTGTCCCGCCTCGAGGCCACACGTGGCGAGCCGCTGGCTGCGTTCGATTACGCAACGCTGGCGATCCGCAACTACCACGACGCAGGCAATGCCACCATGGTCCGACACCAACTGGCTGCCCTCGCCAGCCTTTTCGACCGGCTGGGACGCTATGAACCGGCGGCCACCATCGCCGGATTCGCGGTCGACCCTACGGCCGCGACAAACGTCCCCGAAATCACCACCGCGATAGCCCACTTGCGCGATGTCCTCGGCAACCCGACCTACGAATCGCTCGCCCGCAATGGTGAAATGATGACCACCGCCGCCATCGCAACGTACGCCTACGATCAAATCGACCAGGCCCGAACAGAACTCGAACACCCAAGCTGAACCGTCAGGGTTCGGCGAAGCCAGCCTGGGCCAGGATCTTCTGGCCGGTGTCGCCGGTTACCAAGGTGACGAACTTTTGCGCCAACAATGCTTGCGGAGCCTTTTTCAGCACCGCGATCGGATAGATATTCACCGCGCGGGGCGCCTCGGGAAAGCTGACGGCGGTCACCTTGTTCCCGGCGCTCAGTGCGTCGGTGACGTAGACCAGCGCGGCGTCAGCCTGTCCGCTGGTGACCTTGTTCAGGACGTCGGTCACGCTGGGTTCCTCGCTGACCGGGTTGAGGTGCACGCCGCTGCTGTCCTCGATACGCTGGGTAGCCGATCCGCATGGCACCGGTTTTTGGCAAACCACCACGTTGAGCCCGGGCTTGGTGAGGTCGGCGAAGGATCCCACCTTTTTCGGGTTACCCGGCGCGGTCACGATGACCAGGCTGTTAGAGGCGAACTTGACGGGGTCACCGGCGAGCAGCCCGGCCTGGGCGACTACATCCATCTGCGCGGTGTCTGCCGACGCGAAAACGTCGGCAATCGCGCCCTGGGTCAGCTGCGTCGCGAGCTCCGATGAACCCGCGAACTCGAAATCGACGCTGCTGCCGGGACTGTCAGTTTTGAACTGCTGGGCGATCTTGGTGAACGCGGACTTCAATGAGGCCGCGGCCATCACCACGATCTTTCCGGTGGCCTGTTGGGGCTGGGAATGTGAACTGCAGCCCGCGATACCCATTAACACGCCCACTGCCAGCATGGGCGATACCCAACAGCCCAGAATCCCGATCCGCCGCATGGGGAAAACCTTAGCCGTTGGGGTGTGCGGGCAGCCCGCCAGAACGCGGCGAGAGTGCTCGACGAAGTGGTGAGCGAAACGGTTTGCGAAGTCCTCGGCGCGTCGTGGCGTCCTTAATTTCCCCTTAGAGCTACTGTCCAGTAACATCTACTTCGATTGACGCGATAACACGCTGAGATCCCGGGCTTTGATCCTGCGGTGTGCCACCATCGGAACCACGCCAGGTCTGGGTTCAACGTTGAACACGAGGAGGTCATGGCAGTGGACGTGCTGGTCACTGGCGGAGACACCGAGCTGGGGCGCACCGTAGCCGAGGGCTTCCGCGATGACGGTCACAAGGTGACCCTCGTTGGCGCTCGCCGCAGCGACCTCGAGGTTGCCGCCAAAGAACTCGACGTGGACGCCATTGTCTGCGACACCACCGACGCGGCCAGCCTTGACGAGGCCCGCGGGTTGTTCCCCCACCACCTTGACACCATCGTCAACGTGCCGGCGCCGCGCTGGGAGGCCGGCGACCCGCGCACCTACTCGATCTCCGACACGGCCAAAGCCTGGCGCAACGAGCTCGACGCGACGGTGCTTTCGGCCGTGCTGACGGTGCAGGCGGTCGGCGACAACCTGTGCTCCGGCGGCTCCATCATCAGCGTGGTCACGGAAAACCCACCCGCAGGTAGCATCGACGCCGCCATCAAATCGACGCTCTCCAGCTGGATTTCGGGGCAGGCGGTCATCTTCGGCACTCGCGGGATCACCGTCAACGCCGTGGCTGCCGGGCGCAGCGTGCAGCCCGGGTACGAGGGCCTTTCGCGCACACCACCGTCCGTCGGGCCAGAGGTAGCCCGCCTGGCCCTGTTCCTCACCAGCCCAGCGGCCCGCCACATCAGCGGCCAGACCCTGCACGTCAGCCACGGCGCGCTGGCTAGTTTCGCGTAGAGCAGATTTAGCCTTTCGGGGTTGATGGCTACCGTGGATACCGTGGCTATTCGTCTTGGTTTCCAGATTCCCAACTTCTCCTACGGCACCGGGGTAGAGCAACTCTTCCCGACTGTCATCGCTCAGGCGCGCGAGGCCGAATCGGCAGGATTCGATTCGGTTTTCGTGATGGACCACTTCTATCAACTGCCCATGCTGGGCGACCCTGACCAGCCAATGCTTGAGGCCTACACGGCACTGGGTGCGCTGGCTACCGCCACCGAGCGGGTGCAGCTGGGCACCTTGGTGACCGGCAATACGTATCGCAATCCCACCGTGCTGGCGAAAATCATCACCACGCTGGACGTGATCAGTCAGGGCCGGGCGATTCTGGGCATCGGCACCGGCTGGTTCGAACTCGAACACGATCAGCTGGGCTTCGATTTCGGCACCTTCACCGACAGATTCAACCGGCTCGACGAGGCGCTGGAGATCATCCTGCCGATGATCAGGGGCGAGCGACCGACGTTCACGGGAGCTTGGTACCGGGCCACCGAGGCACTGGCCAATCCGCGGTTCCGCGACCATATTCCGCTGATGATCGGCGGCAGCGGTGAGAAGAAGACCATTCCGCTCGCCGCGCGGCACTTCGACCACCTCAACGTGATCGCCGGGTTCGACGAGCTGCCGCGCAAGGTGCAGGTCGTCCAGCAGGAGTGCGAGAAGATCGGCCGCGATCCGGCCACGCTGGAAACCAGCATGCTGATCACGGCGCTGGTCAGTGCCGACATGAAACCCGACCAGATACCCGCCGAGATGAGCCAGCGGATGGTGGTCGGCAGCCCTGACTCGATCGCCGATCAGATCAAAACCAAGGTGATCGACGCGGGAATCGACAGTGTGATCATCAACATTCCGTATTACACGCCCGGGGTCATCACTGCGGTCGGCGAAACGCTCCGACCGCTGGTCGGTCTCCCGGTGGGCTAAAAAGTCTTTAGGTCCGCTAAGTCCTTAGGTGGGCCAAGTCATAAATGCGTCTCGACCATGACGAGCGTCACGGCGCCGCGACCAGGGTCTATCCCTGGTGTGCTTGATTACACAGGCTTTTACCTGGGTTTTTGGGTATTCGCTTCACTATCCTTGGTAGTTGAGAGGCGTGCGTGAAGGCGCCCAGTCAGGAGCATTGCAGACATGAGCCCCCATCCCGAAGCCCCAGCAGAACTGAAACGTCGGCAACGAGTCGTCATCATCGGTTCGGGGTTCGGCGGACTCAACGCGGCCAAGAAGCTCAGGCACGTCGATGTCGACATCAAGATGATCGCCCGCACCACCCATCACCTGTTCCAGCCGCTGCTGTATCAGGTGGCCACCGGCATCATCTCCGAGGGCGAAATCGCGCCGGCGACCCGAGTTGTGCTGCGCAAGCAGCGCAACGTCCAGGTGTTGCTCGGCAATGTCACCCATATCGACCTGGCCAACCAGTGCGTCGTCTCCGAGTTGCTCGGCCACAGCTACGAAACTCCTTACGACAGTTTGATCGTCGCCGCCGGCGCCGGCCAGTCGTACTTCGGCAACGACCACTTCGCCGAATTCGCACCCGGCATGAAGTCGATCGATGACGCTCTGGAGCTGCGCGGCCGGATTCTGAGCGCTTTCGAGGCGGCCGAACGCTCAAACGACCCGGACCGCCGCGCCAAGCTGCTGACGTTCACGGTCGTCGGGGCCGGCCCCACCGGCGTTGAAATGGCCGGGCAGATCGCCGAACTGGCCGACCACACGCTCAAGGGCGCGTTCCGGCACATCGACTCCACCAGGGCGCGAGTGATCCTGCTCGACGCCGCGCCGGCCGTCCTGCCGCCGTTTGGCGAAAAGCTCGGTCAGCGAGCGGCCGCCCGGCTGGAGAAGATGGGCGTAGAGATTCAGCTGGATGCCATGGTCACCGATGTGGATCGCGACGGTCTCACGGTCAAGGACTCCGACGGCACCATCCGGCGCATCGAGTCGGCCTGCAAGGTGTGGTCCGCCGGCGTCTCGGCCAGTGGGCTGGGCAGAGATCTCGCCGAGCAGTCCCCGACCGAGCTCGACCGGTCCGGTCGGGTCAAGGTACTTCCCGATTTGTCCATCCCGGGGTTTCCGAACGTGTTCGTCGTGGGTGATATGGCCGCCGTCGATGACGTGCCGGGGGTGGCGCAGGGCGCCATCCAGGGCGCCAAGTATGCCGCCAAGACGATCAAAGCCGAACTCGCCGGGGCCGACCCCACACAGCGGGAGCCGTTCCAGTACTTCGACAAGGGCTCCATGGCCACGGTGTCGCGGTTTTCTGCGGTGGCCAAGATCGGGCCGCTGGAGTTCAGCGGCTTCATCGCCTGGCTGATGTGGTTGGTGCTGCACCTCGTTTACCTGGTCGGGTTCAAGAGCCAGGTCACCACGCTGCTGTCCTGGACCATGACATTCCTGAGCAATCGGCGAGGGCAGCTGACCATCACCGATCAGCAGGCTTTCGCCCGAACGCGACTGGAACAGCTGGCCGAACTGGCCGCCGAAGCGCGCGGCTCGTCGGCAGGCGCTCGCGCCGCAAGCTAGCTGGCGCCGGGCCGCGCCTCGAGGTTCTGCAGCCGCACCTGACCACGGGCAACCACCCGGTCGTTGTCATCGGTGATGGTAACCAGCCACAGCTGCTGACGCCGGCCACGGTGGATCGGTTCGGCGGCGCCGTAGACCACTCCCGAGCCGATGGAACGCAAGAAATCCGTGTTGTTGTTGACGCCCACGACATCGCCGCCGCCGTGCTCGGCGAGCCAGGTGTAGGCGGCCACGCTGGCCATACTCTCGATCATCGAGCAGTAGACCCCGCCGTGCACCAGGCCCATCGGCTGAAGCAGTTTGGGCTTGACCGCTAGCTGCGCGCGAGCGCCGTCGGGGCTGAGTTCGGTGAACTGCAGTCCCAATTCGGTGTCGAACGGCGCGGTGAAATCGAGTGGGACGGTCCCGTCCTGCGGCGATGGCACGTTCATGTGTCTACACCATGCAGCCTGAAAGACAGGCGAGCCCCGTGCCATCAAGACACGGGGCTCGCCGACCGAGTTGACCGGGGGTCACAGCAGCCCTCTGGACTCTCCGCAGTCGCTGTCGCTCGATCATCGCAAGCATAGGCAAGGCTGCCCTAATTTGGCAAGGGTAGTCTCTGACCCGTGCAAGGACACGATTTGCCAAGAATTAGGTACGACAGTCGGTAGTAAGCGGGAGTACTCTTGCTTGCAAGCCTCAGGAGATGAACGAACTATGGCCAAACTGACGCGGCTAGGAGACCTAGAGCGTGCCGTGATGGATCACTTATGGTCCACGCCGGAACCTCAAACGGTCCGCCAAGTGCATGAAGCGTTGTCGGCGCGGCGCGACCTTGCCTATACGACAGTGATGACCGTGCTGCAGCGGCTGGCCAAAAAGAACCTGGTTTCCCAGATCCGCGACGATCGGGCGCACCGTTACGCACCTGTGCACGGCCGTGACGAGCTGGTTGCCGGCCTCATGGTGGACGCGTTGTCCCAGGCCGAGGATTCCGGAGGCAGGCAGGCCGCACTGGTGCATTTCGTCGAGCGGGTCGGCGCTGACGAGGCCGCGGCGCTTCGACGCGCGCTTGCCGAACTGGAAGCCGGTCAACGCAACACGCCCTCGACTGGCGTTTCGGCGGAGGACTAAGGGAGACTGGCAGCGTGTCCGCGCTGGCCTTCACCTTCCTTGCGGTACTGCTGGCCGGCCCAGCGCCTGCCCTGTTGGCGCGCGCGGCGTGGCCGTTGCGTGCCCCGCGCGCGGCAATGGTCCTGTGGCAAGCCATCGCGTTGGCCGCAGCTCTCTCGGCCTTCAGCGCCGGCATCGCGATCGCCACCCGCCTGCTGATGCCCGGCTCCGACGGGCGACCCACCGCGGGCGTCATCGGCGCCGCGGGCCGACTCGGGTGGTCGTTATGGACGGCCTACATCGCGGTTTTCGCGCTGACGGTGCTGGTCGGCGCCCGCCTGCTGATTGCCGTGGCGCGGCTGGCCGTCGCAAACCGGCGCCGGCGGGCCCACCACAGGATGGTGGTCGATCTGGTCGGGGTAGGACACGACGCGGCCCTTGCCCAGCAGCGTGCCCACACCCGCGACCTTCGGGTCTTAGATATCGCGCAACCGCTCGCCTACTGCCTGCCGGGGGTGCGCAGCCGCGTTGTGGTCAGTGAAGGGGCGCTCAGCACGCTCACAGACGCTGAAGTCACGGCGATCCTGAGCCACGAGCGAGCTCATCTGCGAGCCCGGCACGATCTGGTTCTAGAAGCGTTCACGGCGGTGCACGCCGCTTTCCCGCGGCTCGTGCGCAGCGCCAACGCGCTGCGCGCCGTGCAACTGCTCGTCGAGCTACTCGCTGATGACGCCGCGGTGCGCGCAACCGGTCGCACTCCCCTGGCCCGGGCGCTAGTTGCGTGCGCGGCCGGGCGGCCGCCGTCTGGGGCGCTCGCCTTGGGGGGGGCCAGCACTGTGCTGCGGGTGCGCCGGCTGTCCGGACGTGGTAACAGTCGGGTGCTGTCAGCGGCCGCTTACCTTGCCGCTGCCGCGATATTTGGCGTGCCAACCGGCACGTTGGTCGTCCCGTGGCTTACCGAGTTGCAACGGCTGTTCAACTTCTAGTGCTCTAGTGCATCCAGCAACCGAAACACTTTTGGAATACCCCGGGTCCAGTGTGTAAGAGTGTGTCGGATTGCCGTTGGATGGTCGTCGGGACTGCTTTCAGTGAAAGTTCTCCAACTTGAGAGGCGAAAACATGAGCTCGTCGGATTCGAAGACTGGCACCGCACAGATCGGCGTCACCGGCTTGGCCGTGATGGGCTCGAACCTCGCCCGCAACTTCGCACACCACGGCTACACCGTGGCGCTGCACAACCGATCCATCGCCAAGACGGATGCCCTGCTCAACGAGCACGGTGGCGAAGGGAAGTTCGTCAGGTCGGAGACCATCGAGGAATTCCTGGACGCGTTGGAGAAGCCGCGCCGGGTGATCATCATGGTCAAGGCCGGCGACCCGACCGACGCGGTCATCAACGAGCTCGCCGACGCCATGGAAGACGGCGACATCATCATCGACGGTGGCAACGCTCTTTACACCGACACCATCCGCCGCGAGAAGGCCATACGCGAGCGGGGCCTGCACTTTGTCGGAGCGGGCATCTCCGGCGGTGAGGAGGGCGCGCTCAAGGGCCCGTCGATCATGCCGGGCGGTCCGGCCGAGTCGTACAAGTCGCTGGGCCCGTTACTTGAGGAGATCTCCGCGCATGTCGACGGCGTGCCGTGCTGCACCCACGTCGGTCCCGACGGCGCCGGTCACTTCGTCAAGATGGTGCACAACGGAATCGAGTACTCCGACATGCAGCTGATCGGCGAGGCCTACCAGCTGCTGCGCGACGGCCTCGGTCAGACCGCGCCCGAGATCGCGGATGTCTTCGCCGAATGGAACAAAGGCGACCTGGATAGCTTCCTCATCGAGATCACTGCGCAGGTCTTGCGGCAAACCGACGGCAAGACCGGCAAGCCGCTCGTCGACGTCATCGTCGACGAGGCCGAGCAGAAGGGCACCGGCCGCTGGACGGTGAAGTCCGCGCTCGACCTCGGTGTGCCCGTGACCGGCATCGCAGAAGCGGTCTTCGCCCGCGCGCTGTCGGGGTCGGTGGCCCAGCGCAAAGCCGCCACCGGACTGGCATCAGGTGACCTCGGCCGGCGGCCGACGTCCGCCGAAAATGACTCAGCGCAATTCATCGACGACGTCAGCAAGGCGTTGTACGCCTCCAAGATCATCGCTTACGCCCAGGGCTTCAACCAGATCCAGGCCGGAAGCGCCGAATACAACTGGGGCATCAAGCCCGGGGACATGGCCACCATCTGGCGCGGCGGCTGCATCATCAGGGCCAAGTTCCTCAACCGGATCAAAGAGGCGTTCGACGAGGACGCCGATCTGCCGTCACTGATCGTTGCCCCGTACTTCCGCGCCGCCATCGAGGAATCCATCGACAGCTGGCGACGCGTCGTGGTGAAGGCCACCGAACTCGGTATCCCGATCCCCGGTTTCTCCTCGGCACTGTCTTACTACGACGCGCTGCGCACCGAGCGGCTGCCCGCCGCACTGACCCAAGGTCTGCGGGACTTCTTCGGCGCCCACACGTATGGGCGCATCGACGCCGACCCCGGCAAGAAGTTCCACACGTTGTGGAGCGGGGACCGCAGCGAAGTTCCTGCCTAGCGGGGGCTTCGGGACAAAGGGGGCGTTAATAGCTTGAGGCGACGGCGATGAAGTTCTTGGACGGGCACCGACCCGGGTATGACTTGACCTACAACGACGTTTTCATCGTGCCGACCCGATCCGATGTCGCGTCGCGGTTCGACGTCGATTTGTCGACCAACGACGGCTCCGGCACCACCATCCCGGTGGTGGTCGCCAACATGACCGCGGTGGCCGGGCGGCGGATGGCTGAGACGGTGGCGCGCCGCGGCGGCATCGTCATCCTGCCGCAGGATCTTCCGATCACGGCCGTGCGGCATACCGTCGAGTTCGTAAAGAGCCGTGACCTGGTTCTGGACACTCCGGTGACGCTGGCGCCCGACGATTCGGTGTCGGATGCGACCGCCCTGATCCACAAGCGTGCGCACGGCGCGGCGGTAGTGGTGTTCGAGGGCCGTCCGATCGGTCTGGTCAGCGAAGCGTCGTGCGTCGGGGTCGACCGGTTCACCCGGGTGCGCGACGTCGCGGTGACCGATTTCGTGTCCGCTCCGGTGGGCACTGAGCTGCGCAAGATCTTCGATCTGCTCGAGCACGCTCCCATCGATGTCGCGGTGCTCACCAACGCGGACGGTGCACTGGCGGGAGTATTGACCCGCCGGGGGGCCATCCGTGCCGGGCTCTACACGCCCGCCACCGACGCCCACGGCGGGCTGCGCATCGGCGCTGCCGTGGGCATCAACGGCGACGTGGCCGGCCGGGCCCAGTCCCTGGTGGAGGCCGGCGTCGACGTGCTGGTCATCGACACCGCACACGGGCACCAGGTCAAGACGCTCGATGCGATCGCGGCAGTCTCGTCGCTGAGCTTAGGTGTGCCGCTGGCGGCGGGCAACGTGGTGTCGGCGGAGGGCACTCGGGATTTGATCGGTGCCGGGGCGAGCATCGTCAAGGTCGGTGTAGGGCCGGGGGCAATGTGCACCACCCGGATGATGACCGGCGTAGGCCGCCCACAATTCTCCGCAGTGCTCGAATGTGCTGCTGCAGCAAGACAACTCGGTGGGCACGTGTGGGCTGACGGCGGGATCCGCCATCCGCGGGACGTAGCGCTGGCGCTGGTCGCCGGGGCGTCCAACGTGATGATCGGGACTTGGTTCGCCGGCACCTATGAGTCGCCGGGAGACATGATGCGTGACCGCGATGACCAGCCGTACAAGGAGAGCTACGGGATGGCGTCGAAGCGGGCGGTGGTGGCCCGCACTGCCGCTGACACGGCGTTCGATCGCGCTCGCAAGGCGTTGTTCGAAGAAGGCATCTCGACATCACGGATGGGGTTGGACCCCGACCGGGGCGGGGTCGAGGACTTGATCGACCATATCGCCTCGGGTGTGCGGAGCACCTGCACCTACGTCGGAGCCGCCAACCTGACCGAGTTGCATGAGCGGGCCGTCGTCGGCGTCCAGTCGGCAGCGGGGTTTGCTGAGGGACATCCCCTGCCCTCGGGCTGGTGAATGCCGGGAGCCGGCAAAGCCGATTTAACGCCTGCGGAGGCCAGTCATATCCGAATGTGCCGGATGTCTTCGCTAACATGTGAATTCCTGTGATCGTGAACGTCACCGCCACCCTCGTCAGCCTGTTGGCCATCGTGGCACTTATCGTGGGCAACGCCGTCTTCGTTGCGGCCGAATTTTCGCTGACCGCGCTCGACCGCAGCGCCGTCGAGGCCAATGCGCGAAGGGGCGGCCGGCGCGACCGCCTCATCCAGCGCGCCCAGAACGCACTGTCCTTTCAGCTGTCGGGTGCTCAATTAGGTATCTCGATCACCACGCTGGTCACGGGCTACCTGACCGAACCGTTGGTGGCAAACTTGCCCCATCCGTGGTTCGACGCGATCGGGATACCCGACCCGGTGGCCGACGGGATGATGGCGTTCCTGGCGATATTGATAGTGACGTCGGTGTCGATGGTGTTCGGCGAGCTGGTGCCGAAATATCTCGCCGTGGCGCACCCGCTGTCGACCGCGCGCGCCGTCGTGAGTTTTCAACTGCTGTTCTCGCTGCTGCTTACTCCTGTCATCAAGCTGACCAACGGGGCGGCGAACTGGATTGTCCGCCAACTCGGCATCGAACCGGCGGAGGAGCTGCGGTCGGCCCGTTCGCCGCAAGAACTGCTGTCGCTGGTGCGCACCTCCGCGCGCAGCGGTGCCCTGGACGCCACCACCGCGGCACTGGTACGGCGGTCGCTGCAGTTTGGCGGACTGACCGCCGAGGAGTTGATGACGCCGAGGTCAAAGATCGTGGCGCTACAGACCGATGACACCGTCACGGATTTGGTTGCGGCCGCCGCCGAGTCCGGCTTCTCGCGATTTCCCATCGTCGATGGTGACCTCGACGAGACCGTCGGCATCGTGCACGTCAAGCAGGTGTTCGAAATCCAGCGCGCCGATCGCGCACGTACGCTACTGGCCACGGTCGCGCGGCCGGTCCCAGTGGTGCCGTCGACGCTCGACGGCGATGCGGTGATGGCGGAGATTCGCGCCAATAGTCTGCAGACCGCGATGGTGGTCGACGAGTACGGCGGGACGGCGGGCATGGTGACCGTCGAGGATCTGATCGAAGAGATCGTGGGCGATGTCCGCGACGAACACGACGACGCCACCCCGGACGTGGTGGTGGCCGGCACCGGCTGGCGGGTATCGGGCTTACTGCGCATCGACGAGGTGGCCGTCGCGACCGGGTATCGAGCTCCGGAAGGGCCCTACGAGACGATCGGCGGTCTGGTCCTGCGTCAGATCGGTCATATTCCGGTGGCGGGTGAAAAAGCCGAACTGCCTGCGTTAGACCCGGACGGACTGTTGGACATCGTTGGGCGCTGGGAGGCGACCGTGGTTCGGATGGCCGGCCGCCGGATTGACCTGCTCGAGCTGACGGAAGTCTCTGGTCAATCGGGTAGCCGCGATGAGCCGGCCGCGAAACGGACCACCGATGGATAACGCGCCCGGAGTGCTGCTGGCGATCTTGTTGATCGGGGTTAACGCTTTCTTCGTCGGGGCGGAATTCTCGCTGATCTCCGCCCGGCGCGACCGACTGCAAGCGCTCGCCGAGCAGGGCAAGGCGAGGGCGGTCACCGTGCTGCGCGCCGGCGAGCAGCTGTCGTCCATGCTGGCGGGCGCCCAGTTGGGTGTCACGGTGGCCTCGCTACTGCTCGGCCGGATCGGCGAGGCGGCGGTTGCCGACGTGCTGCGCACCACGTTGGGGCTGACCAGTATGCATCCGGCGCTGGTGCACACGCTGTCGTTTGTGATCGCGCTGGGGCTCGTGGTCACGCTGCACGTGCTGCTCGGCGAGATGGTGCCGAAGAACATCGCGCTTGCCGGGCCGGAACGGACGGCGATGCTGCTGGTGCCGCCTTATCTGGCTTACGTGCGCGCTGCGCGACCGTTCATCGCCTTCTACAACGCATGTGCCAACGCGGTACTGCGGGTGCTGCGGGTTCAGCCCAAGGACGAGCTTGACATCACCGTCTCCCCGGTCGAGCTGAGCGAGCTGATCTCCGAGTCGGTATCCGAAGGTCTGCTGGATGAGGAGGAACACACCCGGCTGACCCGCGCGCTGCGGATCGGCACCAGGGTGGTCGGCGACGTCGCCGTTCCACTCGCCGAAATTCGGGCGGTGCCGGTGGCTGCCGCCGGCTCCGGGCCCACATTGGCGATGATCGAAGAAGCGTTGGCTCAGACCGGCTATTCCCGCTTCCCGATTGCCGCCCGCGACGGAGCATTCATTGGCTACCTACACATCAAGGACGTGCTGACACTGGGTGACGATCCGCGCACCGTCATCGATCTGGCGTTGGTACGTCCGCTACCGCGGGTTCCCGCGTCACTGCCACTGGCCGACGCCTTGACGCGGATGCGCCGCAACAACAGTCATCTGGCACTGGTGACTAGAGATGTCGGAGACGACGGTAACGCGCGGACCGACGAGAACGACGGAAACGACGGAAACGACGGAAACGACGGAAAGATTGTGGCAATGGTGGCGATGGAGGATCTGGTAGAGGACCTCGTCGGCGCCATGCGCGACGGGACATCGTGAGTCCCATCCCACGGGCGTGACCTGCTGTTGCGGGTGCGGCGAATATGGCCGTCAGGCACCTGGCCGGTAGGCTGGTACGTAGCAAATTGGGGCCAATCGGGGGCCAGCGGAGGCTCAGTGAGGCTTTTACGGAGGAGAAAAATGACTGATCGCGTGTCGGCGGGGAACTTACGCGTCGCCCGTGTGCTCTACGACTTCGTGAATAACGAGGCGCTGCCCGGCACCGACATCGACCCAGACAGCTTCTGGGCGGGCGTCGACAAGGTCGTCACGGACCTCACCCCGCAGAACCAGACGTTACTGAACACGCGCGACGAGCTGCAGGCCCAGATCGACAAGTGGCACCGGCGCCGGGTGATCGAGCCGATCGACGCTGCCGCATACCGCCAGTTCCTCACGGAAATCGGTTATCTGCAGCCCGAACCCGCTGACTTCACCATCACCACCTCCGGCGTTGACGACGAAATCACGAAGACCGCCGGCCCGCAGCTGGTGGTGCCGGTGCTCAACGCGCGGTTCGCGCTGAACGCAGCCAATGCCCGGTGGGGGTCGCTGTACGACGCCCTTTATGGCACAGACGTCATCCCCGAGAGTGAGGGTGCCGAAAAGGGCTCCGGCTACAACAAGGTCCGCGGCGACAAGGTGATCGCGTATGCCCGCAAGTTCCTCGACCAGGCTGTCCCGCTGGCGTCGGGTTCGTGGACAGACGCGACGGGCTTGAGCATCGTGGACGGCCAGTTGCAGGCCACCACCGGTGCGGGGGCCACCGGCTTGGCGAGCCCGGAGAAGTTTGTCGGATACAGCGGCGAACTCGGCTCGTCCAACTGGTCGGTGTTGCTGGCCAACCACGGTCTCCACATCGAGATCCTGATCGACCCCGAGTCGCCTATCGGCAAGACCGACGTCGCCGGGGTCAAAGACGTCGTCCTGGAGTCAGCGATCACCACGATCATGGACTTCGAGGACTCGGTGGCCGCGGTCGACGCCGAAGACAAGGTCCTGGGCTACCGCAATTGGCTGGGACTGAACAAGGGTGACCTGAGCGAAGAGGTCACCAAGGACGGCAAGAGTTTCTCCCGGGTGCTCCACCCGGACCGCACCTACACCTCCCCCGACGGCACCGGGCAATTCACCCTGCCCGGGCGCAGCCTGTTGTTCGTCCGCAACGTCGGCCATCTGATGACCAACGACGCGATCGTGGTCGACAACCAAGGAGCCGACGGTCAGGAACAAGAGGTGTTCGAGGGCATCATGGACGCCCTTTTCACCGGCCTGACGGCGGTTCATGGGCTCAGAACCGGTGGCGGGAATGGCCCGATGGCCAATAGCCGCACTGGTTCCATCTACATCGTCAAGCCAAAGATGCATGGACCCGAAGAGGTCGCGTTCACGTGCGAGCTGTTCAGTCGCGTCGAGGACGTGCTTGGGTTGCCGCAGGGCACGATGAAGGTCGGAATCATGGACGAGGAGCGCCGAACGACCGTCAACCTCCGGGCATGCATCAAGGCGGCCGCCGACCGGGTCGTGTTCATCAATACCGGCTTCCTGGACCGCACCGGCGACGAGATTCATACCTCGATGGAGGCCGGCCCGATGATCCGCAAGGGTGCCATGAAGGGCACCACGTGGATCAAGGCCTACGAAGACGCCAACGTCGACACCGGGCTTGCCGCCGGCTTCTCGGGCAGGGCCCAGATCGGCAAGGGTATGTGGGCGATGACCGAGCTGATGGCTGACATGGTCGAGCAGAAGATCGGCCAGCCCAAGGCCGGCGCCACCACCGCGTGGGTGCCCTCGCCGACGGCCGCCACCCTGCACGCCATGCACTATCACCAAGTGGATGTGTTCGCCGTGCAGAAGGAGCTCCAGGGCAAGACCCGTAGCACCATGGACGAGCTGCTCACGATTCCGTTGGCCAAGGAACTGGCCTGGGCCCCGGCAGAGATCCGGGAAGAGGTCGACAACAACTGCCAGTCCATCCTGGGCTACGTGGTGCGCTGGATTGACCACGGTGTCGGCTGCTCGAAGGTGCCCGACATCCACAACGTGGCGCTCATGGAAGATCGCGCCACCCTGCGGATCTCGAGCCAGTTGCTGGCAAACTGGCTGCGGCACGGCGTTATCACCAGCGAGGACGTCCGCGCCAGCCTGGAGCGGATGGCGCCGCTGGTGGACAAGCAGAACGCGGGTGATTCGACCTACCAGCCGATGGCGCCCGAGTTCGAGGACAGCATCGCTTTCTTGGCGGCGCAGGAACTGATCCTGACCGGAGCGCAGCAGCCCAACGGCTACACCGAGCCGATCCTGCATCGGCGTCGGCGTGAGTACAAGGACCGGCACCGTGACGGAGCCAGCGCCTGAATGTGCTTCGACATGCTGCTATGCGGCTGATGACTAGACTCGGCGCCGAGTCCACGAGCTCCCGGCTGATGGGCCGAACGCGCTGATGGGCCAGGCGAATTGATGGATCGAACGAAAGGCGGCAGGCATCGTTATGGGTAGGCACAGATTGCCCGGCCCTGAGGATCCCGCCGACAAGCCGGCTCACGATTATGGCCGGGCCCCGGACGAGAATCCCTTCAGCGATGAGGCTCCCTTAAGCGATGAGGAAGCCGTCAGCGCAGAGGAACAAGCTCCCGCCGGCAGCGCTTTCGGTGATGGTCCCGCCGACGAATACCCGGAATTTCCACCCCGTAACGCCGGGGCGAGCCCGCCACAGCCTAGGCGCCCAGCACTTCTTCGCCGAGGACACCGGGGACTCGGCGATTGGCAGGGCGGTCATCGCAACGAGGCCGGACGACGAGGAATCAGCATCGGCGTGATCGTGTCCTTGGTCGCCGTCGTCGTAGTGGTGGGCACCGTGATCCTGTGGCGGTTCTTTGGTGACGCGCTGTCCAACCGCTCACACCAGGGCGCCGGACGCTGTGTGGGGGGCAAAGAGACGGTTTCTGTTGTCGTCGACCCGTCCATCGCCGATCAGGTGCAGCAGCTCGCGGACGGGTACAACCAATCGGCGGGTCCGATCGGCGACCATTGCATGGCGGTCACTGTCAAACCGGCCGGGTCGGATGCTGTCCTCGCCGGCTTCATGGGTAAGTGGCCGGCCGAGTTGGGGGACCAGCCGGCCTTATGGGTCCCGGGCAGCTCCATCTCCGCGGCGCGCCTAGCCGCAGCCGCGGGCCAGAAGACAATCAGCGACACCCGTTCACTGGTGACATCGCCGGTGTTGCTTGCCGTCCGACCAGAACTCACCCAGGCTCTGGCCAACCAAAACTGGGCGACGCTGCCCGGCTTACAGAACAACCCAACCTCATTGGCCGGTTTGAACATGCCGACCTGGGGATCGCTACGACTGGCGCTGCCGAGCAGCGGTGACGGCGACGCCTCGTTTTTGGCCGGCGAAGCGGTGGCGGCCGCATCGGTACCTGCCGGTGCGCCGCCGCCCCAGGGCATTGGCGCAGTGCGCGCCTTGATGAGCGGACAACCGAAACTCGCGGACAACTCGCTGGCAGAGGCGATGAACACGCTGCTCAAACCGGGTGATGTGGCGACCGCGCCGGTGCATGCCGTGATCACAACGGAACAGCAACTGTTCCAGCGTGGGCAGTCGCTCTCCGACGCCCAGAGCGCGCTGGCCTCTTGGCTGCCGCCCGGGCCCGTCGTGGTTGCCGACTATCCCACCGTGCTGCTCAGCGGTTCGTGGCTGTCGCACGAGCAGTCCGCGGCAGCCAGTGAGTTCGCCCGATTCATGCGCAAACCCGAGCAACTGGCGCAGTTCGCTAAATCAGGCTTCCGGGTGAACGGCGTCCAACCGCCGAGCAGCCCGGTGACCAGCTTTGCGGCGTTGCCCGGCACGCTGTCGGTGGGCGACGATGCGATGCGAGCCACCTTGGCCGAAGCCATGGCAACACCGTCGACGGGAGTCGCCGCCACGATCATGCTCGACCAGTCGTTGCCTGTGAACGAAGGCGGAAAGACCCGGCTCGCCAACGTGATCGCCGCGCTCAGCGACAAGGTCAAAGTACTACCTCCCAGCGCCATGGTGGGGCTATGGACCTTCGACGGTCACGAGGGGCGCAGCGAGGTCACCACCGGACCGCTGGCGGACCCGGTCAACGGCCTGCCGCGGTTGGCGGCATTAACCGCCGCGCTGGACAAGCAATATTCGTCGGGCGGTGGCGCGGTCTCGTTCACCACATTACGCATGATCTATCAGGACATACAGGCCAACTACCATGCCGGCCAAACGAATTCGATACTGCTCATCACGGCTGGGCCCCACACAGACCAGTCACTGGACGGGGCGGGGCTGCAGAATTTCATCCGGACCAGCGCCGATCCGGCCAAACCGATCGCGGTCAACATCATCGACTTCGGAGCGGACCCGGACCGGGCAACCTGGGAAGCCGTCGCCCAGCTGAGCGGCGGCGGTTACCAAAACCTTGCGACGTCGGCCTCCCCTGATCTCGCCACTGCGATCAACACGTTTCTAGGCTGATGCGCATCGATTTCACGCCGGATCCCCGGCTATATCCGTTCGAGTCCCGTTGGTTTGACAGCTCAGTGGGCCGCATCCACTACATCGACGAGGGGGACGGTCCGCCGATCCTATTTTGTCACGGCAACCCCACGTGGAGCTTCCTGTATCGCGAGATCATCGTCGCGCTGCGCGACCGATTCCGTTGCATCGCACCGGATTATCTCGGTTTCGGGTTGTCGGATCGGCCCGACGGGTTCGGGTACAAGGTCGACGAGCACGCTCGGGTGATTGGCGAGTTTGTTGACCACCTCGGCATCGACGGGTTCCTGACGATGGGTCAAGACTGGGGCGGCCCGATCAGCATGTCAGTCGCTGTGGAGCGCGCCGAGCGGGTGCGCGGCGTCGTGTTGGGCAACACTTGGTTCTGGCCGGCGGACACGTTGATGAACAAGATGTTCAGCAGGGTGATGTCCAGTCCCCCAATGCAGCGCGCCATCCTACGTCGCAACTTCTTCGTTGAGCGGATGATCCCGCTGGGAACCGAGCGCCGCCCGAGCGACGCGGTAATGGCGCACTACCGCGCGGTGCAACCCAGCCCGGCCGCACGGCTCGGTGTGGCCGAGATGCCCAAGCAGATCCTGGCCGCCCATCCGTTCCTGGACCGGCTTGCCCGGGAAGTGCCGGCCAAGCTGGGCGCCAAGCCAGCGCTGTTGATCTGGGGCATGAAGGACTTCGCATTCAGGCCGGGCCCGTCGATCCCACCGATGCTCGCCGCGTTTCCCGATCACGTCCTGGTCGAGCTACCCACGGCGAAGCATTTCATCCAGGAGGACGCGCCCGACGAGATCGCCGCCGCGATCATCGAACGCTTCGGCTAACGGGATTGCCGGTCAGGCGAACGCCTCCACCGGTGGGCACGAGCAGACCAGGTTGCGGTCACCGTAGGCGCCGTCGATGCGACGCACCGGTGGCCAAACCTTGGGCCGAAAGGCCTTGCCAAGCGGATAAGCGGCATCTTCCCGGCTATATGGATGATCCCAGTCCGACACCAGTAGGCACTCGGCAGTGTGCGGCGCTCCGCGCAACGGGTTGTCGTCAACAGACCACAGCCCGGCCGCCACTTTATCGATCTCGCCGCGGATGGCGATCATCGCCTCACAGAATGCGTCGACTTCGGTCAGAGTCTCGCTCTCGGTGGGCTCCACCATCAGCGTGCCGGCCACCGGGAAGCTCATGGTGGGCGCGTGAAAGCCGTAGTCGGCTAAGCGCTTTGCGACGTCGTCGACAGTGACGCCGGTCGATTTGGTGATGCCGCGCAGGTCCAGGATGCACTCGTGGGCCACCATGCCGTTCTCGCCCGTGTACAGCACCGGGAAATACTCGTCGAGTCGCCGGGCGATGTAGTTGGCCGAGGCGATAGCGGTCAGTGATGCGGCGCGCAGACCGTCGGCGCCCATCATCCTGATATAGGCCCACGAAATCGGCAGGATGGAAGCGGACCCGTAGGGCGCCGACGAAACGGCGGGACCATGCGGGAGCTCCGGAGCATACGGGTGACCGGGCAAAAACGGGGCCAAGTGCGACCGCACGGCCACCGGTCCGACGCCCGGGCCCCCACCGCCGTGTGGAATACAGAACGTCTTGTGCAGGTTCAGATGGCTCACGTCGCCGCCGAACTTGCCCGGCCGCGCCAGGCCGACAAGGGCGTTGAGGTTCGCACCGTCGACGTACACCTGGCCGCCGGCATCGTGCACGGCCGCACAGATCTCGGCGATGTCGTGTTCGTACACCCCATGCGTGGACGGATAGGTGATCATCAGCGTTGAGAGTCGGTCGGCATGCTCGCTGACCTTGGCGCGCAGGTCGTCGAGGTCGACGTCGCCAGCCCGATCAGCCTCGTCGAGGCACCGTACGACCACGACTCGCATTCCGGCCAGTGCTGCCGATGCGGCGTTGGTCCCGTGGGCGCTGGACGGGATCAGACAGATGTCGCGGTGCGGTTCTGCACGGGAGGCGTGGTACTCGTGGATAGCCAGCAGACCGGCATACTCACCCTGCGATCCCGCGTTGGGTTGCAGCGAAACCGCGTCATAGCCGGTGATCTGCACGAGCCAGCTCTCCAGGTCGCCGATGAGGCGCCGCAACCCCGGAGTGTCGGAGGCGGGGGCGAATGGATGCTGACGCGCGAATTCCGGCCAGGTGACGGACTCCATCTCGGCAGCGGCATTGAGCTTCATCGTGCACGAACCGAGCGGAATCATGCTGCGGTCCAAGGCGATATCCTTGTCCGCCAGCGTACGTAGGTACCGCATCATGGCCGTTTCGGTGCGATATTGGGTGAACGCGGGATGGGTCAAAAACTCCGAAGTGCGGGTTGCAATGCCCGCACACACCGGATCGGCCGCCGGCATCCCGAAGGCCTTGAGCACCGCGGCGACGTGCTCGTCGGTCGTTGCCTCGTCGCACGCCACCGACACGTGGTCAGCGTCGACCCGCCATAGGTTGACGCCGTTGGCCTTGGCGCCGGCCAGCACCTCGTCGGCGCGACCGGGCACTCGGGCCAAAACGGTGTCGAAGTACTTGTCGTGAACCAGCGCGTCGCCCAGTGCGGCACCGATCTTCTCGGCATGGGAATGCACCCGCCGCGCGATGCCGGTCAGCCCGGCGGCGCCGTGGTAGCTGGCATACATCGCGGCCATCACGGCCAGTAGCACCTGGGCGGTACAGATGTTGCTGGTCGCCTTGTCTCGGCGGATGTGCTGCTCGCGGGTCTGCAACGCCAGCCGGTAGGCAGGCGACCCGTCGGCATCCAGCGATAGGCCGACCAGTCGGCCGGGCAGCTGCCGGGCGTGTTTAGCATGCACCGCCAGGTATCCGGCGTGCGGACCACCGAATCCCATTGGCACACCGAATCTTTGGGTGGTGCCGAACGCAGCGTCGGCGCCGATCTCACCGGGCGGTGTGGTCAGCGTCAGGGCCAATAGGTCAGCGCCGATGGCGACCAGCGCGCCGCGGTCGTGAGCCTCTGCCACCAGAGCGGACCAGTCCGTGATCCGGCCGCTGGCGCCGGGTAATTGCGTGATGACGCCGAAGAAGTCACCGTCGGGCAGCCCGTCACGCAGGTCGACGGTGACGATCTCAATGCCCAGTGGTTTGGCCCGGGTGGCGAGCACCGCTGCCGTCTGGGCGAACATATCGGAGTCGACGGCCAGCCGGTTGGATGAGCCGCGAGCCGCCCGATGCAGCAAGGCCATCGCCTCAGCGGCCGCGGTGCCCTCGTCGAGCATCGATGCGTTGGCGATCTCGAGGCGGGTGAGATCGGTGACCAGGGTCTGGAAATTCAGCAGCGCTTCCAACCGACCCTGACTGATCTCCGGCTGGTACGGCGTGTAGGCGGTGTACCAGGCCGGATTCTCCATAATGTTGCGCAGCAACACCGGTGGCGTGAGCGTGTCGTAGTAACCCTGTCCGATCATCGACACCGCGACGGTGTTGGTGTCTGCCAGCGCTCGCAGCTCCGCCAGTGCTTCGGTCTCGCTTGCGGCCGCGGGCAATCCGTCCAGTCCCGGTGCGGCGCCGCCGGCGGTCAGTCGATCCAGGATCCCGGCCGGTACCGCCTTGTCCGCCAGGACATCGAGCGAGTCGACGCCGATGACGGCAAGCATCGCGGCGACGGCGTCGCTGTCGGGACCGATGTGACGGCTGGCGAAAGTTGATTGGTCGGGCGCTCTTTGGTCGGGCATGCGGGGCTCCTGGCAGGCGGCAGAGGACAGGCGGTCCCCTCCCTCTGTCGTCAACCCGCAGCGGGCGCCTGAGAGATTCGGCAATCCGGATCATCAGAACAGGGTTGCCTTTCCCCATGGGCGGGTGACCCGAATTGCCGGTCACCGCTTTCCAGAGGCATCGGGGCCCCACGCGGTCCGGGTGCCTGAGAGGTTGACGGAGAGGTGTTGCTCCTTCGGCGTCCGTGACTGGCAATCACGGAACTCTCCCGCGAGGGGGCGATGCGGGTACAAGTTTACTCGCGTGCCCCAGCCGGGTGCGCGGGGACGCACGTGGCGAGGTAGTGCCGAGTCAGCCGATCTTGCGGTCGCGATGCTTGCGCCGGGATGCCAGCTCATCTTCGGGAGCCGCAATCGACTCGCCGCCGTCAGCCCGCTCGCCCGGGAAATCGGCGATCACGCCGGTCAGTTCGCGCATCGCGCCGGACACGGCGATGCCGAACACGCCCTGCCCGCCCTGCAGCAGGTCGACGACCTCTTCGGCGGACGTGCACTCGTAAACGGTGGTGCCGTCGGAGAACAAGGTGATGTTAGCCAGATCCTGGACGCCGCGCTGGCGCAAATGGTCGACGGCAACACGGATGTTGTGCAGGGAAATGCCGGTGTCAAGCAATCGCTTGACGATCTTGAGAACGAGGATGTCCTTGAACGAGTAGAGCCGTTGGCTGCCTGAGCCGGCCGCGCTGCGGATGGACGGAACGACCAGTGAGGTACGTGCCCAGTAGTCCAGCTGGCGGTACGTGATTCCGGCGATCTGACAGGCACTCGGACCGCGGTAGCCCACCAATTCGTCAGGCACGGAATCGTCGGGGAACAGCCCAGGTTGCACGGGTCCGCTGGGTGCGGTGACGTCGCGCTCGCCATTGGTCGCGGAGTCCGCGTGGTCAGCAAGATCCAGCTGACCTTGACGTGGCTGGTCGCTCACGGTGGTTCCTCTCGCCGATCGCGCTCTTGGCACTAGCTACGTCCACTGGCTGTCCCAGCAGGACGTTTGCTAAGGCGCGAGTGCTAGAGAGCTTACGCTGTCGGAAAGCCCTATCGCGCCTTAAATCGTCCTCAAAGTATGGCGGTCATAAGACTAAGTGGGCGAGTATCCGCCAGGCGTGTCGAGATCCCAGAGGCAGTTGAGATGCATCCGTGATATCGGACCCCAGCGTAGTCCTCGTATTGCGTCCCGTCATGGCGAGAATTCCGCCTGGTCGGCGGCTGCATTGAATCGCCCGGCGCGCCTCCTGGCCGCTGCGCGGCTGGGAGGTATCCCCACCTCAGGGCGTTCCGCCGTGCATCGTCGCCGGGCTAGGTCGCCTTGAAGTCGTCGGGTGACACGCTGTCGAGAAATTCCTTGAATTTCTCCACCTCGTCCTCCCGAACAACGGTGCCGCCTTCTTCGTCCCTCTCGTCGGGGATCAGCAGACCGGCCTGGGCGAGCACGGCTTCCTCCACATAAATCGGTACGCCGACGCGCAGCGCGATGGCCACCGAGTCCGAGGGGCGTGCCGATACCGTGATGTCGCGGTCGAAGACCAGGTCAGCGTAGAAGGTACCTTCCTGAAGATCGACGATCCGCACCTCTTTGAGCGAATGCCCAAGCGCAGCAATGACATCCCTGATCAGGTCGTGCGTCAGGGGGCGAGGCGGTTCGACCCCTTGCTGCTCAAGCGCGATGGCGGCGGCCTCGGACTGGCCGATCCAGATTGGTAGGTACCGGTCACCGTCGGCTTCGCGTAGTAGCAACACCGGCTGGTTCTGCGGCTGCTCGACGCGAATGCCGACAACACGAACTTCACCCATCTGTGTCTGCCCTCCGCACATGACGCCGCGCCCAACTCACGCTTGGTTCGACGGCGCGGCGCCGGCGAACCAAGTTGGAACGAAGTCTAGTCCTCAGCGGTCGAGAACGTCGCGGACTGCAGACTTGATCAGCGAGGTATGCAAAGTGATAGCGAGCGCCGCGACCTCACGCGCCAGGTCGTCGGCACGATCACGGGCGCCGGCCTTGCCCGCTTTGACTACCGGCCCGGCGATTTGGGCGATCAGGTCGGACTGCCGGTCGGCTGCCGAGCGGAAGGCGCGCAGATGCCGTGGCTCGACGCCGTACTCGGACAACGCACGCGCACATTGCAGGATGACGACCGCATGTTCGTCGAAGAAACCGCCAGGCCCGGTGGTGATCACTCCGGCTTTGAGCAGCGCAGCGAGCAGGTCGTCACCCACTCCTGAGCGTTCCAGCAGGTCTTCTCGACTCAGTCGAACAAGGGAGGGAGTCACCGCCGCCGGGTCAGGCGCGGTCCCTGAGCCGGAACCGTCGACCGTGCTGCCGGCTACCGACACCAATCGCGGTACACCGTAAGGCGATCCGGATGGCGGTAGCCCGCCGTCCGGCTGGGCGTCCAGCTGCGCCCTGATCACCTTCAACGGCAGGTAGTGATCGCGTTGGGCCGTCAGGATGAAGCGCAGCCGCGCGCAGTCGTAAGCGGTGAATCGCCGGTAGCCCGAAGTGGCGCGCTGAGGAGTCACCAACCCCTCAGCTTCCAAGAACCGTATCTTGGAAATGGTGACATCGGGGAAATCCGGCCTCAACAGGTCTAGGACCGCCCCAATCGACATCCCGGCCAGCGCCGGGCTATCGGGCGCACTCACTAGCCTCCGGCTCCCCCATCGTCGTCGCCCTGCTTCGGTCCGGTCAAAAACACCAAGCGGAACTTGCCGATCTGAACTTCGTCGCCGTTTGCCAGCACCGCAGAATCCACCGGCTCCCTATTAACGTAGGTACCGTTCAGGCTGCCCACGTCAACGACGTTGAATTCGTCACCTTCCAGCCTGAATTCGGCGTGGCGGCGGCTGACGGTTACGTCATCGAGGAAGATATCGCTGTCGGGATGCCGGCCGGCGGATGTGATGGCCTGGTCGAGCAGAAAACGCGATCCGGCGTTCGGGCCCCGCTTTACGACGAGCAAGGCCGAACCCGCCGGAAGTCCTTCGACGCCGGATACCGGGCTCTCGGCACCCGGTTGGGCGGGAGCGTCCAGTTCGTTGAGGAAGTCGGCGCGGAAGACAGAAGTCGTCTCCACCGTGACCTCATCAGAAGTCTGGTCGTTGTCCATGTCCGTCACCCGCTGCTCCTCACTGACCACCGTGGCGTGCTTGCCCGGGCCACTCGGCCCGCTTCCCACTGGGTACCCATTGGGTTATCCATTCAGTTACCGGTTCAGTTTTCAAGTCCCGCACCGCCGGTTACCGCCTTCTGGTGCTGATGTGTCGACCGTACCGCGCACCCGTTCGCAATGTGCCCCCGCTGCGGGATCGCAGGCAGATTGCCCGGGGCTGGCAGGGACATTAGCAATCGTCATTCGGTCAGTGTGTCGCGGTAGGCAGCAGCGTCGAGCAGCGTCGCAATCGCCGACTGCAACTCAGCGGCCCCCGAGACCTGGACGTCCACCAGCCAGCCGGCGCCGTACGGGTCTGAGTTCACCAGGTCTGGGCTGCCTTCAAGATCGCTGTTGACCGCGGACACCTTGCCGGTAACCGGCGCGTAGAGGTCCGACACCGACTTCGTCGATTCCACCTCACCGAACGTCTCGCCCGCGGTCACCTCGGTACCCACCTCAGGCAGCTGAACGAAAACCACATCGCCCAGTGCCGACTGCGCGAAATCGGTGATCCCGATCCGGGCAGTGTCGTCCCCACTACGGCGAATCCATTCGTGTTCGGCGGTGTAGTGCAGATCGGAAGGGATTTCGCTCACGGTAATCCTGTTCTGGTCGGCTGTTCTGGTCGAATGTTGGGCCGGTCTCACTTACCGGGCTGAGCGTATTGGTGTGGTTTTGGTTGTCGCAAGGTGGTCACGTTCACATGGTCCCCCTGTTGCACCGACATCCGCGCCCCCACACGCTTGATGCTGTCCTCGGCCCCGCCGGGAATATTCATCGCCGCGGCCAGCGTGGGTGGATCACCAATCGCCAGAATCGAATACGGCGGCGACAGTGTCTTGTTGTCGATGGTCAGCGAGCCGGAAGTACCGACCACCCAGGTGTCGACACCCACGCGCACAGACTGGTGTGCGTCATTGATCTCGATGGCCTCGGCCCCGGCGGCGCGCAACTCGTTAATCACATCGAGCATGGCCTCTGGTGACACCCCGGGTCCGGGGTCCTCGATCGTCAACGTGATACCGGGTCCGGTTGCGCCGACGGCGCCGACCTGGATGGATAGCGCAGCCAACCTGGCCTGGGCATTTTCGATGGCGGCCTGATCGTTATTGCCCGATGCTTGCAACGTATTCAGTGTGTTCTGAAGTTCGCTCACTTCGCTGTTCAATGTGGCTTCGCGCTGACGCAACGAGTCCAGCAGCACCAGTAGGTCCGCGGGTCGCGCCGTGTCCAGCGAGTCCCCAGACCGGGTTTGGCGTACCTGGGTGACAATCGCGATCCCCAAGACCAGGCACAACAGGATCGCCAGCATCCCGAACACCAGCCGGGAGCTACCGCTTCGCGGCACCGCGGCAAGACTGGTTCGTCGCAGCGCGCCGATTTCGGGTCGCGAACCTTTCGCCGGGAGTTCGTGGCGGCCGCGCGGCGCTCCCTCATCCGTTTTGGCGTCGTTAGCATTATCGTTTCGGCTTGGCGTGTCAGGAGTTTCGTCGCCGGCGGGTCCGACGGGTTCGTGGCTCACGGGGATCTCATCTCGACATCGTCTCGCTCATGGCGCCACTCCTCCTCATCGCTTCGCTCTGCATCGTCGCCGGCACCGCCCACGGCGCCGCTCCTCCTCATCGCTTCGCTCTGCATCGTCGCCGGCACCGCCCACGGCGCCGCTCCTCCTCATCGCTTCGCTCTGCATCGTCGCCGGCACCGCCCACGGCGCCGCTCCTCCTCATCGCTTCGCTCTGCATCGTCGCCGGCACCGCCCACGGCGCCGCTCCTCCTCATCGCTTCGCTCTGCATCGTCGCCGGCGCGCGTCATGCCCCGAATAGCCGGCGTCGCAGCGCTGCCGCGTTGCCGAAGATCCGGATGCCCAGCACGACGATGATTGCCGTGGACAACTGTGTACCGACGCCCAACTGGTCGCCGACATAGACGATCAGCCCCGCCACAAAGACATTGAATACGAATGACACGACGAAAACCTTGGGGTCGAAGATTCGTTCGAGGTAAGCCCGCAGCCCACCGAAAACGGCGTCGAGCGCGGCGACCACAGCGATCGGCAAGTAAGGCTGAATCACTTCGGGCACGCTGGGGTGGAAGATCAGACCCAGCACGATGCCCACCGCAAGCGCCGCGATACCGATCATGTGCGGAACCCCGACCGCTTTTCCGGCAAAGGAATCTGCTTCAGCAGCGCATCTGTCACGAGGGCCCAATCTGTTTGGCGAACTTGATATCTCGGATCGAGCCGGCCGGTAGCGACAGGCCGTCTGCGGCGTTGACGGTGACTCCGACACCGTAGGAGGCTTCCAGCAGCCTCAGGCGTTGCAGCCCGGGGCTGTGGTCGAAGACGTCGCGCATCGCGTGCGGCGGGCCGATCGCGAGGATCGTATATGGGCTGCTGGTCGGGTTGTTGTCGACCAGGATCGCGCCGCCGGCTTGCCGGATGGTCACATTCGGCCCGATACGGGCGCCACCGACCGACACGGCCTCGGCCCCGCTGGCCCACAAAGAATTGACGACCAGTTGCAGGTCGCGGTCCAAAATGATTTGCCGGCTGCCGTTTATCCGCTGTTTGGAAACGTCGGAAAGATTCGGGCTGACACCGGGATCGGTAACTGTTATATCCAGGCCGGGGCCGATGACCGGTGTGCTGGCCGTTGCCAGGCTCAGCGCGTCGAGACGAGTCAGCAGTCGCTGACCCTCGGCGTCGTCGGCGAGCGCGTGCCGCTGTACGTCATCGAGTCGTGCCGACAGCACGCTCCGCTGCCTGGCCAACTTGGATGCGGTGGCTTCGCGTGCCCGCACGCTCGTCACCAGCAGGTCCTGGGCCTCACGCACGCCTGGCGCAACCGAGCGGGCCTGCGCGACCCCCGCGGCGAACACCGTGGCGACCAGCGTCGCCGCCAACGCCTGCCAGAACCACCCGAATGCGCGGTTTCGGCCGGTGTTCGGTATGGCAGCGGGGCCACGTTTCGCGGCCGCCGCGGCATAACCGGGATCCAGATGTTCTGACAACAGGGCCCGTAGCAGGGAAGGCACCGGAATCTGCTGTGGGCGTGCGGCCGCGTGAGCGCTGTGGCCCGCGTTGGGGTCATAGCCGCCGAGCCTGCGGTCTACGTCAGCCATGCTCGCCGGCCTTGACCTTGGGCATTCGGTGCATGACCAGCGTGATCTGCACCGCATACAGCACGAATGCCCAAAGGTAGGCGTAGATGCCCCAGATCAAGAAGGCCCAACCGCAGGCGCCGATGACGCGGCTCCACTGGGCGTCCCACCTGCCCAGCAGGACCAGCGGAAAGCCGGACATCAGAGCGAAGGTCGCGGCCTTGCCGATGTAGGTCACCGGCAGCGCCGAGAGTCCACGGCTGCGTAGCAGGGGCAGCGACACGGCCAGCAGACCGTCCCGAACCAGCAGCGTGATGACAAACCACCAGGGCACGATCCCGGCGATCGCTAACACGACGGGCACAGTGACCATATAGATGCGATCTACCGCGGGGTCCAGCAGAACGCCCAACCGCGAAGACTGGTTGAGTGTGCGGGCGATCTTGCCGTCGGCCCAGTCGGAGGCGCCGCTGAACATCAGGATTGCCACCGCCCAGCCGTAGGCGTGCGCGGACAGCAGGATGTAGACGAATACCGGGATGAGTACCAGGCGGATGGCGCTCAGCAAGTTGGGCACCGTCAGCACTCGATCCGGCGGAAGCACCTGCTCCATGAGCCGTGACATTAGCCCGGCGACGATACGGTTCGCAGGTCGGACCGCCTCACTCAACGTGAAGCTGGCTTCAGGTTGGTCGACCTTGGCCGGGTGCGCTGCTAGCGGAAGACTCCGGGCAGGCTCAGGGTGGAAAGCGTGTCATCCGACAATGGGTTGTCATTAACCATGTATGTCCACGTCGATGTCGGCCGCGCCAGCTTGGACAAGTCCAGGCCCGGCTCCTCTTCGAGCACGTTCGCGGTCTCGAAGGTCTGCTGCGCCGCCTCAATTGCGTCAGCGGCCAGCGATGCGAACGCGTCGACAGCCAGTCGGTGGAACTCGTCCAGCGGGTTCTGCCGTCCCAGCGCGCGCAAGTGGATGCTTTCCCGGATGTCGGCCAGGTACGCCAGATGATCGGCCCAGCCGCGGTCGAGGTGATAAAGCATGATCAGTCGGCAGATTGTCTCGAGGCGTTCTTCGGACAGATCTTCCGATAGCTCCTCGTATCGGTCCGGCGCCAATTGTGCCAGTTCCTCGCGCGCAGTCGCGGTGCGCAACAACGTGTTGCGGCGATCGACAATGATGGCGCGCTGCTGGGCGATCAGCTGGTTGTAGCGCCAGGTGTTCGCGTGCACGTCCAGCAGCCGGCCCTCGGCGACACGCTGAGCATGGTCAAGCAGACCGGTGGTCTTGGGGCTCACGATCCGGCCGTCGCCGTCGGTCTGCATAGGCAATTTGTTGCGATCGAGGTTGGCGGCGACGAGGTCGTCTTCCCAACTCGAGAAAAACACCGACGAGCCCGGATCGCCTTGGCGACCGGCCCGCCCGCGCAACTGGTTGTCCAGGCGTTCGGTGTGATGCCGGCCGGTGCCGACCACATGCAGCCCGCCCAGTTCGGCGACCCGGTCGTGGTCGGCTTCGTCGGATCCGCCTAGCCGGATGTCGGTGCCGCGCCCGGCCATCTGGGTGGACACCGTGACCCTGCCGTATTCGCCGGCCTCCGCGATGACGTGGGCTTCCTCGGCGTCGTTCTTGGCGTTGAGCAGCACCGCCGGAACACCGCGGCGCACCAGCTGCTCGTGCAGCTCTTCGGACTCGGCCACGTCGCGGGTGCCGACCAGGACCGGCTGCCCGGTCTCGTGCATTTCGGCGATGTGATCGACGATCGCATCGTTTTTCGCGGCGGCGGTGATGTAGACCCGGTCGGACTCGTCTTCACGAATGTTGGGAGTATTGGGCGGAATTGGTGAAACACTGAGTTTGTAGAACTGGCGCAGTTGCTCACCGGCGGCGAGCGCGGTACCGGTCATACCGCACACGGTTGCATAGCGGTTGATCAGCGCCTGCACCGTGATGGTGTCGAGTACCTCGCCGGTCTCGGTGGTTTCGATGCCTTCCTTCGCTTCGACGGCAGCTTGCAGCCCGTCCGGCCAACGCTGCAGTTGCGCGATGCGGCCGCGCGAAGAGTTGATCAGGTGCACCGCGTCGTCTCGAACGATGTAATGCACGTCGCGATGCAACAGCACATGTGCGTGCAGCGCGACGTTGACCTCGGTAAGCGAGGTCGCGACGTGTTCCTCGGAATACAAGTCGATGCCACCGAGCGCCTTTTCGACCTTATGGGCTCCAACCTCGGTCAAGTGCACGTTGCGGCTGTCGGCGTCGGTGGCGTAGTCGACGTCTGCGGTCAGTTCGCCAACCAGCTTGATGATCTCCAGTCGTGGCGTCTCGCGATGGCTGGTGCCCGCCAGCACCAGGGGTACCAGAGCCTCATCGACCAGTACGGAATCGGCCTCATCGATCAGGGCCACATCGGGATTGGGCGAGACCAGGTCGGCGACGTCGGTCACCAGCTGATCGCGCAACACGTCGAAGCCGATTTCGTTGACCGAGGCGTATGTGACGTCGCAGTCATAGGCTGCCCTGCGGTCCTCGCTCGTCGACTCCGCGGTGATCCAGCCGACGGTCAGCCCCATAGCCTGCAGCAACGGGCCCATCCACTCCGCGTCGCGGCGGGCCAAGTAGTCGTTGATGGTCACTACATGTACGTGTCTGCCGGCGATGGCGTACCCGGCCGCCGCGATCGCGCCCGCCAGGGTCTTACCTTCGCCGGTGGCCATCTCGATCACGTCGCCGGCGAGCATCCGTAACGCCCCGAGTAACTGCACGTCAAATGGACGTAGCCCGGTCGCTCGTTCGCCCGCCTCTCGGGCGATCGCGAGGAACTGCGAAATGTCATCGGACTGCGCGAGGTCGTCGAGGTTGAGGAGCCCAGCCGCCTTCCGCAGCTTCGCGTCATCGAGATCGGCGGCTTCTTTGCAGTATTCAGACGACGCGCTCACCTCGGCCAGGGAACGAGTTTGGTTCTTTTCCGTACTGGCGCCGAGTAGTCGCCAGAAGCGACCACTCAGGCGCCCAGGTTCAACGCGGGCAGTCTTCGGCACAGATCAACGGTACGCGAGTGCCTCCCACCGGCCCGAGCGTGCGTGTTTGCACGCGACACTCCGGGGTTTGCTGTGCAACTTCGCACGTTCGCGTGGGGACCGCGGTGACCGGTCAACCGAGGTTGGATCGGCGTGGATAGGCGATGGTCGGGTCGGTGAGGACGTTGACGACCGAGGGCAGCCCGCTGGCGAAGGCACGCTCCAGCGCGGGTCGCAGTTCGGCGGGAGCTGACACCAGCTCGCCGTGGCCTCCCAGCGCCCTCACCACCTCGTCGTAGCGGGTACCGGGGCGCAGCTCCGCAACCACCGAATAACCGAACAGCGCCTCCATCGGGTGCTTTTCCAGGCCCCAGATTCCGTTGTTGCCGATCACCGAAACGACCGGCACGCCGTGCCGGACCAGCGTGTCCCATTCCATGCCACTGAAGCCGAACGCGCCGTCACCCTGCAGGAGGACGACCTGACGGTCTGGGTGCGCCAATTTGGCGGCCAGGGCATAACCGGGACCCGAACCGAGGCAGCCGAACGGACCGCTGTCCAGCCAGCAACCCGGCAGGTAGCTGTCGATCACGCGGCCGGCGTAGGACCCGAAATCGCCCGCATCGATGACGACGATCGCGTCGCGGTCCAACAGCGGAGCCAGTTCGGCATACACCCGCATCGGATGCAGCGGGCTCCGGTCGTCGGCGAGCTCGGCCGCTTCCAGGTCGCGCGCAGCGGTCTCGGCCCTCCGCAGGTCGGCGATCCAGCTCTGATGGTCGGTCCCGCCCGGTGCGGTCAGCGCCGCCAAGATCGGGGTGAGGTCGCCGTAGAGCCCGGCCGCAATGGGCCGCGGATGCTCGCGCTGCGGTTGGACGCGGTCGGCCACAACGAGCTGGGTTTGCGATCCGAATACTCCGCCGAAGCCCAGCCGGAAATCCATGGGCACGCCGACAACCAGTGCCACGTCCGCGGTGCTCAACGCCTGGCCCCGCGCTCGCGAAAACGCCAATCGGTGGTCGGCGGGTACCGCGCCACGGGCCATCCCGTTCATCAGCACGGGGATCTGCCGTTCCTCGGCAAGACGAAGCAGCGCCACCTCCGCGTGTCCCCACCACACATTGGTGCCCGCCATGATCACGGGCCGTTCGGCACCGGCCAGCATGGCTGCGGTGCGCTCGAGAGCCTCGGCGTCCGGGGTTGCCGGCGCGGGCAGGTCGGTGAGGGCGCCCGGACGTCCGTCGTCCTCCGCCGGAGAGAACACGTGGTCCATCGGGAAGTCGACGAACCCGACCCCGGACGGTGCAGTGACCGCCGCCCGCAAGGCGTCGTCGACGAGCCGACCCGCGTCGTCACCGGACTGCGCCGTCGCCGCGAACCGGGCCAGCGGGGCCACGAACGGCACGTGGTCGATCTCTTGCAGCGATCCCATCCCCCATCGCAGCGCGGGGGCGCGGCCGCCAAGCACCACCAACGGCGACTGGTTTTGCTGTGCCGCCGCCATCGCGCTCATCCCGTTTGTGACGCCGGGTCCCGCGGTGAGTGCGGCAACACCCGGCGATCTGGTCACCTTTGACCAGCCCTCGGCGGCAAATGTCGCCGTCTGCTCGTGCCGCGTGTCGATGAGCCGGATACCCTCATCACGGCAGCCGTCGTAGATCGAAAACAGGTGGCCGCCCGATAGTGTGAATATGGTGTCGACACCGCTGGCCTTGAGCCTGCGTGCGACGAGCCGGCCGGCGTGGATGGTGGGGGCTGAGACGGCGTCGGTGCTCATCACCGCAGCCTATCCACAATGTTCGGGTACCTTCGCCGGAGGATTTCCGTTGCGGATCAGTCCGAACACCGCCACTGTAAAAGGAGACGTCGATCTTGGGCCCGAAGCCGTTTACGCCGTCGATCGACTGGTCGGCGGCACCACTGGATTCCTTACGGTGGGTCGCCGTCGCCTGGGTGATCAGCGCTATCGGCGTACTCGTCGTGGTGGCTCTGCTCAGATATCTGACCCCCTGGGGCCGACAGTTCTGGCGGATCACCCGCGGCTACTTCATCGGCCGACAGAGCGCCCGAGTATGGCTGATGCTCGCCGTGTTGCTGCTGTCGGTGCTCCTCTCGGTGCGCCTCAGCGTGTTGTTCAGCTACCAGAGCAACGACTTGTATACGGCACTGCAGAAAGCGTTTCAAGGTGTCGCGGCGAACAACGAAACTGTCAGACAGTCTGGCATTCACGGGTTTTGGATGTCGCTCGCGATCTTCAGCTTGCTGGCCGCCATCTTCATCGCCCGCATCATGGCGGACATCTATCTAACTCAGCGGTTCATTATCGCCTGGCGCATGTGGTTGACCGCCCACCTGACCGATGACTGGCTGGAAGGCAAGGCGTACTACCGGGATCTGTTCATCGACCACACCATCGACAACCCGGACCAGCGTATTCAACAGGACATCGACATCTTCACCGCCAACGTTGGCGGCACGCCGAACATACCGTCCAACGGGACGGGCAACACCCTGCTGTTCGGGGCCGTCAACGCGGTCGCCTCGGTGCTCTCGTTCGCCGCGATTCTATGGAACCTCTCCGGGGATCTGGACCTCTTTGGCTTTCACTTCCCGCGTGCGATGTTCTGGACGGTTCTGATTTATGTGCTGATCGCTACGGTGGTCGCGGTTTGGCTGGGACGCCCGCTGATTTGGCTCAGCTTTGACAACGAGAAACTCAACGCCGCGTTCCGGTACGCCCTCGTCCGGTTACGAGACGCCGCGGAGGCGGTGGGCTTCTACCGTGGTGAGCGGGTCGAGCGGGCACAGCTGTGGCACCGCTTCACGCCGATCATCGCCAACTACCGCCGATTCGTTCGGCGAACCATCATTTTCAACGGTTGGAACTGGTCGGTCACCCAAATAATCGTGCCGTTGCCCTGGATTATCCAGGCGCCGAGGCTCTTCGCAGGCAAGATCGACTTCGGCGATGTCACCCAGACGGCGACGGCCTTCGGCAACATCAACGATTCGCTGTCGTTCTTCCGCAACAACTACGACGCTTTCGCGGCGTTCCGCGCTGCGATCATCCGGTTGCACGGGCTCGTCGATGCGAACGCCAAGGGCCGCGCGTTGCCGAGCGTGCTGGTCAAGCCGAGTGAATCCGTGGCAGTTGAGCTCGCCAGTATCGAGGTCCGTACGCCGGCGGGTGACCAGTTGATCGATTCGTTGGATGTGGAGCTGGAAACTGGTGCCTCCCTGGTGATCACCGGACGCTCGGGCTCGGGGAAGACCACCCTGCTGCGCAGCCTGGCCGAGTTGTGGCCGTTCGCCTCGGGGACCTTGTGCCGCCCCGAGGGCGAGAACGCGACGATGTTTTTGTCGCAGTTGCCGTACGTGCCGCTGGGCAGTCTGCGCGTTGTGGTGTGTTACCCGAATTCGCCAGACGACATCGCCGAAGACACTTTGCGTGACGTCCTGACCAAGGTGGCGCTCGCTCCGCTGTGCGACCGGCTGGACGAAGAGCGGGACTGGTCCAAGGTGCTCTCCCCCGGTGAGCAACAACGCGTTGCCTTCGCCCGCATCCTGCTCACCAAACCGCAGGCGGTATTCCTCGACGAGGCCACCTCCGCACTCGACGAAGGGTTGGAATTCGCGCTCTACCAAATGCTGCGCAGCGAGCTGCCGGACTGCGTCGTGGTCAGCGTCAGCCATCGGAACACCGTCGAGCAGCACCACGAGCAAGAGCTCGAATTACTCGGCGGCGGTCAATGGCGACTCGGCCCGATCGGCAGGGAGCCCGCGCAGGTCTAGCTAGTTGCCCACGCCCCCGCTGCCGCGTGTGCTCCGGCGCTGGATCGGATGGCGCGCCTACGCCCCCGCTGCCGCGTGTGCTCCGGCGCTGGATCGGATGGCGCGCCTACGCCCCCGCTGCCGCGTGTGCTCCGGCGCGACGCCCAAAGAACGATCCCTCGCCCAGCTGCGTGCCGCTGGCATACCCCTTTCCGTCCTGGGCGATGTTGGACGCGCACGCCCCAACCGCGTAGAGCCCCGGAACAACGCTGCCGTCGGCGCGTTGCACCTGGCCGTCGACTGTGACCGCCAGGCCGCCCATGGTGAATCCCGAATACATCGCCCGCCCAAGGGATAGATCGAACACCGCCCAAGGGCCATTGTTTTGTGGCGCAAGATATTCCGGCCGCTTATGGAAATCCGGATCTTCGCCCTTGGCCGCGAAGTCGTTGTAGCGTTCCAGCGCTGCAGCGAGGTTGCCGGCGGGGATCTCCAGCGCCTCCTCGGCTTCGGCAATGGTCTCGTAGCCATCGAGGAACTTGATCAGTGGCATCGCGGGCATCTCGGTGTGTGCTTCGTCGACGATCAGGTACGCGGTTTGGTCGGGCTGCTCCAGCACGAACGCCGAGGTGCGCGAGTGGTAGGAGTCCTCGGCGACGAAGCGCTTGCCCTCCTTGTTGACGATCAGACCCGTCAGCAGAATTTCTGGCGGATAGGCAGCGGCGGTGATGAACATCTCGTCCATGTTCTCGGTGGTCCCGCCCGCCGAGACACCCATCCGGATGCCCAACCCGTCGTCGTTGGGGTTTCCGAGGATATATGGCGCCACCAGGCCATGGTGTTTACTGCGCCGCGGCTGGCCCAGTGCGGGGGTGTGCTCGGCGACCATGTCCGGGTTCATCACGAACCCGCCGGCCGCAATGATGACCGCCTTGGCCTTGACCGCGCCAGTTTCGGCGAAGTGCTTCCAGGTGACACCGACGACCGCACCGTCATCGTCCACGATGAGGGCGGTTGCCCCGGTCTCGTAGCGAATCTGTACTGCCAAGTCGTCGGCGCGTTTGACCAGCAGGTCGACAACCATGGCGGCGCCGCCGAGTTCGCCCGGCACCGGCACGGAGTGCCCGCGCGGCGCTGGGATGGCCTGCTCGCAGAACGGCCACACCTTTTCGTTGCCGGTGTAGCTCAGGCCCTCGGTTCCCGCGGGGACGACAACTTTGCCAGGGACGTAGCTGCGCTCGAATTGGAAACCCAGGTCTTCCAGCCAATTGAAATGCTCGACACTGCCGTCGCTGTACGCACGAATCTTTTCGTGGTCGGGGTGTCGCGACACCGCGACCAGATACTTGTACATCTCCTCCGGTGAGTCGGAGTGCCCGGTCGCCTGTTGCACCGCCGTTCCGCCGCCCAGGTAGAAGTGCCCTCCGGCAAGCGAAGTGGTGCCTCCTGCCACCGACCCGCGCTCGAGCACCAGCACCCGAGCACCCGCGGCGGCCGCGCTCACCGCTGCACACCCCCCGCCGATGCCGAAGCCGATCACCACTACGTCGACGTCATCCGACCAGGCCGCGACCTTGTCGGCGCTGACCGTCGCTGGAATCTCGGTGCTCACCGCTGCTCCTGTTTGATGTAGTCGTAGAACGCCCTCATGTCTGGCGAGACATACGCGATCTCGATGTAGGGCACTCCGGCCTGTGGCGCTGACACGTAGGCGAAGTGAATTCCGCCGGGCATCACGCCTTGCTGCACAACCTCGGCTCCGTGCTCTGCGGCGTCGGTCAGCGCGGCGTCGAACCCCTGGAGGGATTCGGCCTCCATGCAGACGTGGTGCAGACCCGGCCCCCGGTCACGCAGAAAGTCACTATAGATGTTCTCCCCGCGGACCGGCGAGATGAGCTCTAGCTGCATGTCTCCGAGATAGCTAAGGGAGATGCCCGCAACGAAATCGGCTGGCTTGCCGAGGTAGCTGCAGCTGTCCGGAGCAAAGTGCACGTCGGGTATGCGCACCCACTTCCGGACGCCTAACAGGCCGGTGAGGGCCGTTTCGGTGGCGTCAAGGTCCTGCGTCACCCAGGCGATCTGTGTCGGTGATTGACTGGGAAGGTTCATCGTCTCGCAGGATAGCCCAGCGGTCCGAACGGCAGAAAGGGATGTAAACGGCTCGGGAAAGATTTGCCGCGATTAGCCGCCTGGGGTCCGGAATAGCCGACTGAACGTGTTCTATTTTCGGCCGTCAATGTTGATTGAGCACATCAACCAGCAACTGCATTTGGCCGTCGAACACGGCTTCCGGATCGGTCAGGGTATCGGCTCCGTACTGTCCGAAGACCTCCAGGCTGACAGCACCGACGACCCCCGCCCACATCAAAAAGCACTTCGCGACCACGTGATCGTCGCCAGGGAAGCCGAATTCCTGGCGAATCCGTTCGAAGTCGGACGACATTGGTTGAGAAGCAAGATCATTCGTCAATCGGATATCGCCGGTGGCAATTCCCGCGGCCACAGCGTCCAAGAACGCACTGACCACGCGGGTACCGACGGCGACGGTGCGCTCCGCTGGCGCGTGGTAACCCGGAACTGGGCTGCCGTAGAGCAAGGCCCAACGGGCCGGATGGGCAACGGCCCAGCGTCGCACCGCCTGCGCGATGGCGATGACGTCGTCGCTCCACAGTTCGACCTCGGAGTCGCGGGCCCGGTCCACGCTGTCGGCCAGATCGGCGTAGGCGTCTACCAGCAGCAAGGTCAGCAGCTCATCGCGGCTGGACACATATCGGTACACGGCTGAGGAGACCATTCCCAAGTCGCGGGCGATCGCACGCAGCGACAGCCCGGCCGCCCCGTGATCGACCAACTGGCGGCGACCGAGGTCAACGATTTTCGCCTCGAGCTGTTCCCGGGAGTCCTGGCGTTTGCCCACGCGGTCAGTCTGACACGTCCGAGATCACCGCTCTTGTATTTTCCTCCGTGGTGTGGCACCTTAATTAGTAACGAGAGCAATGCTCTCTCTATGACGGGCGTGAACACCCAATCGAGAGGATGCAAGATGTCAACCCGATACGAGGAACCAAACCGGGTCGCACGGGCAGCGAATGCAGCAATCCGTTGGCTCGCCGAAATGGGGGTCAGCATCGCCGGCACCCGGGCGCTGCGCGTCCGCGGTCGCAAGAGCGGGAAGCTGCGCGGTGTTGTGGTCAACCTTCTCACCGTCGACGGCACGGACTATCTGGTCTCGCCGCGCGGTGACACCCAGTGGGCGCGCAATGTCAGAGCCGCCGGAGTCGTCGAGATGGGTCCGCGCTGGCGCAGCAAGCGCACTCGGGTCAGTGAACTCGACGATGCGGCCAAACCGCTACTGTTGCAACGCTATTTGGACAGGTGGTACTGGCAGGTCAAGGGCTACGTCGCCGGGCTGACACCAGACTCCAGTGATGAGCAGCTGCGCGCTGCTGCACCGTCGATCCCGGTGTTCGTGCTCGCCGAAGCCGTGAACTGATCCCTCAAACCGTCGGGGTTAGCCGGGGAAGCTGGCGGCGGCCATATCCTGGCGGGCTTCGTCGGAGGCGGACCGCCAGGACACCGCCGCGGGGAAATCGCCCCACACGCTGTTGAAAATCCCGACAATCTGCCCGGGTCCCTCGTTGGGGGCCAGGTACACCGGTCCGCCTGAATCGCCTTTCTGGCTCAACACGCCGTGGGACATGGTGAACCAGTCGTTGTTGACACTTTCCACCGTTCCGCACGTCTCCCCCGTCGTCACACCGAAATGGCAGATCGCCTGGCCGTGCTGAATCGCCGCCTTCGGGTTGAATTCCAGCGGACGCCCACCGGGCAAAATGTTGTTCGAGGTGACGCCATCGGCCAGGGCGATCGCCTCATAGTCGGTGATCAATTGGTCGGTGTTGACCGTCGTGCCGCTCGGTGTGTTGTCCCGGAACGCGGCGAGATGTCCAATGATGCGGCGGTTCTTGTCCGTGACGGGTGCTGTGCCGCTGCGGCAGTGCCCCGCGGTATACGCAATTTTCTGGGCCAGATCGACGTAGCCCAACGTGCATAAGCGGTTGTCCTGCAGGATCTCCATGCCTGGGTAAACCACTAACGGCTCTGCTCGGGCCGTGACAGCTGGTAGCCCGGCGGCAGACACCAAGACAAGAAGCGATGCGGCCAATGCGCGCAATGCCAGGCGGTGCACCATGGGACGGGCTCCGTTCCGTCAAGGCCGGCGCACGCACCGACCACATATTGAGATTACGTCGTTACCACTTCGACATGAAACTATTCGCGCTGGCCGGCGCGAACGTTACGGTGAGGTCGCGAGCGGAGCCGCGCTGCTGACTTGGTCAGCTCCCCGGGGCGCCCATCCTGGGGGCCCAAAAACGTAGCCGAGGCGATCGCGCAGCCGGCTGGCCGATCGCCAGTCCCGCGCGATTGCGACATATTCTCGAGTCTGCAGATTCCAGATATTGAATGTGTCAACCTGCTTGGTGAGGCCGTAATGCGGCCGGAACAGCTCCGGCTGGAAACTACCGAAGAGCCGGTCCCAGATGATCAGGATGCCGCCATAGTTCTTGTCGAGATACACCTTGTCCATCCCGTGGTGCACGCGATGGTGTGACGGTGTGTTGAAGATGAACTCGATAGGACGCGGTAACTTGGCGATCCGCTCGGTGTGCACCCAGAACTGGTAGATCAGGTTCAGCGAAAAACTGAAGAACACCATCCACGGCGGAATCCCCAACAGCGGCAAGGGGGTCCACATCAAGATCTCGCCGCTGTTGTTCCACTTCTGCCTCAGCGCAGTGGCGAAATTGAAGTATTGGCTGGCATGGTGAGCCTGGTGAGTGGCCCAGATCAGCCGGATTCGGTGCGCGATCCGGTGGTAGATGTAGTACAGCAGGTCAACCCCTGGGATCGCGATCGCCCACGTGTACCAGTGCGTCGCGGAAAGATGCCAGGGTGCCAGGTAGGCGTAGATCGCCGCATAGCCAAGTAGGGCCAGCGCCTTCCAGCCCGCCGTGGTGGCCACCGAGACCAGCCCCATCGAGATGCTTGCCCAAGCGTCGCGGGTCAGGTAGGCACCGGGGCCGGGCCTTAGAACGTGGGCGGCGTCCGCGCCGTCGGTCTCGATCCGCTCTATCTTGCGGGCGGCGGTCCACTCGAGAACCAACAACAGCAGGAAGAATGGAATAGCGAACAGCACCGGATCCCGCGTCTGCGGTGGCAGCACGGACCAGAAACCAGCGATGGCGCCCACGCAAATAGATTACGACCCGTGATGGACCACGCGGACGCGCGATGCAAGGCTCATTGACACTGTTACTGATGATCAGATCGTCGAGGTGTTGAGCCGTTGACCCGCGTGGTGGTGATCGGCTCTGGCTTCGCTGGGCTGTGGGCGGCGCTCGGCGCCGCCCGACGACTCGATGAGCTCGGCGTCCCGGTGGGAGCCGTCGACATCACTGTATTGAGCGCCAAACCATTTCACGATATTCGGGTCCGTAACTACGAAGCCGATTTGAGCGAGTGCCGCATCCCGCTCGCCGACGTGCTCGACCCCGCGGGAATTGCCCATGTCGCCGCCCAGGTGACCACGATCGACACCGACGGCGGCAAGGTCACCACGTCGGACGGCGTCACCTATGGGTATGACCGACTGGTGCTGGCGTCGGGCAGCCAACTGGTCAAACCCCTGTTCGCGGGGCTGTCCGAATTCGGGTTTGACGTGGTTTTCGATATCGACACCTATGACGGCGCCGTTGCGCTCCAGCGCCACCTGCAAGCGTTGGCCGATGATCCGCCGGCGCCAGCGGCGGCCACGGCCGTCGTGGTCGGTGCTGGGCTGACCGGAATCGAGGCGGCCTGCGAACTGCCGGGCCGGCTGCGGACGCTGTTCGCCGGAACTGGCGTCGCGCCCCGGGTGGTCCTCATCGATCACAACCCCCTGGTGGGCTCCGACATGGGGACCTCAGCTCGCCCGGTAATTGAACGGGCATTGTCCGAAAACGGCGTCGAGACCAGGACCGGAGTGAGCGTCACCGATATCGGCCACCGGCGCGTGTCTTTGTCATCGGGTGAGCAGCTCCCGGCCGCCACAGTGGTGTGGTGCGCCGGCCTGCGGGCCAGCTCGTTGACCGAACAGTTCCCGGTGTCCCGCGATCGATTGGGCCGGTTACCGGTCGATAATCACCTGCGGGTACTCGGGGTGCCGTCAGTGTTTGCAGCAGGTGACGTCGCCGCCGCCAGGATGGATGACGAGCATCTGTCGGTCATGTCGTGTCAACACGGGCGACCGATGGGGCGGTACGCCGGGTATAACGTCATCAGCGACCTATTTGGCAAGCCGATGCTGCGGCTGCGGATCCCTTGGTATGTGACGGTTCTCGACTTGGGTCCGGCCGGAGCGGTGTACACCGAAGGGTGGGACCGGGCAGTAGTTGCGCGTGGCTTGGCGGCCAAGGCCACCAAGCAGACCATCAATACCCAGCGGATCTATCCACCACTCACCCGAAGCCGCACTGAGTTGCTGGCCGCGGCCGCACCGGATCTGCAAACCCGACCGTAGCCCGGGTGCGGTCAGTCCGTCTGCACTTGATCGCCAGCGTTCCACTGCACTGCCTGGATACCCGGCTGCACGGATAGTTCCGCCACCAGCTGCTCAAGTTTTGCCGGCGTATGACCGTCCATGAGGAGGTGCGCGGTCACCGTGACGGCGTCATCGGTCTGACCCGCTCGAATGCCCCGCAGCGTGATGTCGTTGTTACTCGTGTACTGCACGATCTGAGCGCGAACGTATTTGTCTGCTTTGGGGCGGCACACCACCTGCACCAGGTAGGGCTGCAGGCCCTCGTCGTCTTCGCTGAGGTGATCATGGTCGATCAGGCGGCCGAGAGGCCGTCCGAACAAGTGGATGCCGACGACGGTGGCGGTGGCGATCAGCGTGAATACCAGGTGACCCGAAGCGGCCAGTACACCGACTGCCGCCGAGCACCACAGCGTGGCGGCAGTATTGAGGCCCCGGACGTTGAACCCCTCACGCAGGATGACTCCACCGCCGAGAAACCCGATGCCGGACACGACGTACGACGCGACCCTGGTCGGGCTGCTGTCCTCGGTCGCCACGGAGTACAGGACGAACAGGGTCGCACCGGCGGCCACCAGCGCGTTGGTACGCAGCCCGGCCGTGCGTGCCCGCCATTGCCGCTCGAGTCCGATGAGCGCGCCGCAACCCACCCCGACACCGAGCCGGAGTGCGAAGTCGGCAACAGTCAGTGTCTGCATGGCCGCCACCCCCCTGGCCCCAAGATGAAAACCCCAGCACGTCCGGGTGATGCCGGCGCGAGGGTGCCCGCCGGTCGGCGGCAGCTAACCAGAGCCAGGTAAACAATAGGCGGCACTCGGTCAAACCCGTTGCATTGACGCCATATCCCGTATATCGCCGGATGGCCCAGCAGTCACCCCGGCGTCAGATCAGGCAGTCGAGGCGCCGCAGCGTGTTTGCGTCAGGCCTTGGAGAGTTGTTGGGGGCAATAGAATTTGGCGGAGATCATGGCGAAGTTGGATGCGACTTCCATGTCCATTCCAGGGTTGTGAGATTTCACGTCGTGGACTAACTCTAGGCCGGATTCGCCGTTATTGAGGCATGTGCATACCGCTTTGCCGGACATGATGACGTGAGCGGGGTCGGTGTAGTCGATGTCGACTTGGCGTAGTGCGGCGAGGAATCCTGCGTCGTCACCGCTGAGGTCGTCGGGGTCCGCGTACGCCGGTGCGGCGAGGCCGATCAGGGCGGCAACGCCTAGGAGCGTAAGTAGCCGTTTCATAACTCACCTTTCTTGGTTGCCTACGTGTTCGGTCGATCGCGGCTATCCCGACGACGCCTCGGACGGCACGACTTTGGCCTTGTCGCCTTTAGACAGGTGCACGGCGTGGATACCGGGTTTTTTGGCCAACTGCTCGAGCAGACTGTCCAGACCCTCCTGATCGACGGTGTGGTGCTGGACGCTTTCGGGCTTCTCCGATATTTGTGCCACCAAGCGCTGCATTCGCTCTGGTGAGTGGGCGTCCTTGAGGTCTTTGAGCGGTTTGATCCGGCCCCGCACGCCGGCACGGGCCACCACAGTGGGACCTCCAGAGCCCATCGCGGCGCCGAGCATCCCCGCCGTGGACATGGAACTGAACAGGCCCCCCTCGCCGAGCGCGGCCGCCGGCACGGCTTCTGGCCCAGCGGCCGACAATGCGGAGGCGACCATTCTGACCGCTGGGGTATTGACAGCCCAGCTTGGTGGAACAGACAACTTGTCGACCAATGTGCCGGCATTTCCCATACCGCCCTGCACGGCGTCGAAGAGCGTGCCCCGGCGCCAGTGCGGCACAAGTCCGGCGCCCAGCGCATCTTTAGGGAGCCCGCCCAGCGCCGACGCATGGGGGGCGAATTTCAGGAATTGCGATGCGGGAAAGTTGATCAGCAGGCCGATGTCGTTAAACCCGGTGGTAAGGCTAAGCGGAACCTTGACGACGTTGTAAAGGTCTGTATACAAAGCCGCCGCGCCTGCCCCGAACAGCGAGTTCAGCAGATCGTTGCCGGTGTCGTTGATGCTGGTGCCGAGGTTCGCCAGCGTTTTCGTCACTTGGCTCAGGAAGGTGGTGGCTTCGGTGAGAACCGACTGCGCACTGCCCGCCGAGGTGGCCGCGGCTTGGCCGACCGCCGCCGCCTGGGCGGCCAACCCGGCCCCGTTGGTGATTTGCGGCGCGGGGGTGAACGGCGTCACGGTGCTGGCGGCCGCCGACGAACCGCTGTAGGCCTCCATCGCCAGGGCGTCTTGGGCCCACATCTCGGCGTATTGGATCTCGGTGGCCGCGATCGCCGGAGTGTTCTGCCCGAACGTGTTGGTTGCCACCAGCGACGCCAGTTGGGTGCGGTTGGCCGCCACCTCGGTCGGCGGCACGTGGGCCGCGAACGCCGCCTCATAGGCGGTTGCGGCCGCGGTGGCCTGGGTTGCCGCTTCGGTGGCTTGGGCAACGGTGGCCTGCATCCAGGACAGGTAGGGCGTGACCGCGGCCGCCATCGCCAGCGACGACGGACCGACCCAGCTCTCACCGGTCAGGGTGGAGATCACCGACGAATACGCCGACACCGCGGACTGCAGTTCGCTGGCCAACCCATCCCAGGCTGCGGCGGCGGCCCGCATCGACCCCGATCCTGGGCCGGAGTACATCCGGCCCGAGTTGAACTCTGGCGGAAATGCTGCGTAGAACATGTCTATACCTCTCTCATCGCCGTCATTGCCGTTAGTCCTCCAGAGCCGGTATCACGATGATGGTGGCAGCGGCGGGATCAGCTTCGGCGACCAGACCGCCGACTGAAGCGGCCATGCCGCCACCGGCATGGGAGCCGACCGAGCTAGCGGTGAGGGCACGTCCGGCCAGGCTCGATAGGGCCATCTGACTGAAGACGCCGCCCTCGGCGGTCAGCGAGGCTGCCGGGGCGCCCGCCATATTCATCGGCAACACCGAGGCCAACGTCTTGATCCCCGGCGCGGCTTCGGTCCAGCCTTGCGGCACCGACATACTGCCCACTAGAGCCGCTTTGCCCATCGATCCTGACATCGGCGCAGCACCGAAGCTTGCGGAGCTCAGGTGTGCCGGCGCCCCGCCCATCAGCGGCGCCAACGCCCCTGAGATCGGTTTTACGGCGTTAAAGACGGACAGGCCCTGCCCGTTTTGGGCGTAGGCGTATACCTGCCCGAAGGACAGGAACGGGCCACCAGGTATGGAAGCAATCCCCTGCACGGAATAGGACTGGGAGATGGTCGCCGAGAAAAAAGTGTTCAAGTTGACCAGGTCAGCCGTGAGTGCCGGTGGCACGGGCGGGATGGTGATCAAATTCGGGATGGCCAGCCCCTCAAGAAACGACGAGGCTTGCGTCGGCAACGACGTGATATTCGTTGCCAGGGTATGCAACCAGGTCGGTATCGACTGGACCAGCGCGATCAGCTGCTCGACCGGGTTGACGGCAGCCGTGCTGGCGGCGGCGGCGGGTTGAACGACCGCCGCGGTCGCGTTGGTGGTCTGCGGCGGCTCGGTAAACGAGGTCAGCTGCGTCGCGGCCGACGACGAGCCGGCATAGGCATACATCCCGGCCGCGTCCTGGGCCCACATCTCCGCGTAGTCGGTTTCCGCGGCCGCGATCGCCGGGGTGTTTTGACCTAAGATGTTGGTGGCGACCAACCCCGCGAGCAGTGCACGGTTGGCCGCGATCACCGGCGGCGGCACCATCGCCGCAAACGCCGCCTCATAGGCGCCCGCCGCGACCTTGGCCTGGCTGGCCGCCAACTCGGCCTGGGCGCCGGTGGCATTGATCCATGCCACATACGGCGTGGCGGCGGCCGCCATCGCTATCGACGACGGACCCGTCCACGGCCCGATGGACAGACTTTGGATCGTCGACCCGTATGACGCCGCCGTGGACTGCAAATCCGCAGCCAACGAATCCCAGGCCGCCGCAGCCGCCAACATCGGTCCCGACCCTGCCCCCATGTACATCCGTCCGGAATTGACCTCCGGCGGTAGCGCCCCGAAATCCAACATCTACGACCTCCGGTCCCTTACTGTGCGGCGGCCGCGTTAGCGGCCTCGGTGGCCGCGTACGACGCCGAGCTGACCCCCAACGTGGACACAAACTGCTCATGAATCGCCGCGGCTTGCGCCGCCACCGCCTGATACATCTGCGCATGCGCTGCGAACTGCGCAGCCGCCAACACTGACACCTCATCAGCCGCCGCCGGCACCACCCCAGTGGTCGGACTAGCCGCAGCCGCACTCCCCGCACTCATCGCCGAACCAATACCCGCCAAATTGCTGGCCGCCGCCGCCAACGCCTCGGGCTGTGTGCTGACAAAAGACATCTGCTTCCTCCTTCGAAATACCTTCTGATAACGATGCAGTCAGGAACCTTCCGGTTCCGTTTCCGTCGAGTGGCCGGCATGCTGGTTGGCGGCCTGTCAGGTCCGCCGTCAACCGGGCCCAACTTGTAATCAAGAAATCCGCCAGATTCGTCGCTTATTCAGCATGTTCGATGTCAACAGAGTTGCGCGCTTACCGGGTTGAAGATTTGCCAGAGCTTGCCGCTCCGGCTCAATGGGCAACATAGCATTCATCGCTATCAAAAGGTGGCGGAACCCCGTTCTCTGCAGGTAACAAAAATGTAAACGAAAGGTGGCATTACACCTTCGTGCATCGTGAACTCCATGTCGGTATAGTTATTGCTGAAGAACAACAAATAGCCTGGTCATCAGTACAATCAATGACCAGTCACTAGTCAGCACTAAACCACATACATTATGAATGAGCGGTTTTGTGCAGCCACTTATTGATCGGCCTCGTCGGCGATCGCTTCAGCTATTTGTTGAGTTAGGCATCAACCAACATCGGTCGCGAACGCAGGACCTCCTTATGGGTCATTTATCGAATAAATAAGAAAGAGCAGACTCGCGGGCTTATTCATCCATAGCGGTTACCGACCCCGGACGGCCGGTCCGGAGACCTGTTAAGGGATGCCACCGGCCGGGCCGCCCGAAATCGGAGCCGACGGAGCTGTGGATGCCGGCAGCGTTGCCGAACTGATGGTCAATAGTCATGCTGCGCTTCCCTAGAATCCACCTAGAGTAAACATGCATACCTTCCGTCAGGCTTGCCGGTTGCTGGGGCTCTGCTGTGAGGCACCACTGCCGTCTGTTGTGGGTAGCCGGAGTCAACCCGCGGCCGGCGGGCGGGCTACGAAGGTGGGGCGGAAACCGTATTGGGGTACTGCTCGCCCGTAGGCCTGGTTCACGTTGCCGCCCAGCGGCACTCCGGGCATGCCTGCTGCCATTGCAGGTGGAGGGGCAACCATCGGTGTGCCTCCCAGAGCTGAGGACAGCGGGTTGTGCAGGGGTGCGGGGGCCGTCCAACTCGGCGGTACCGACACGGTGCCGATGATCGAAGAGCGGCCCAGCCCCGCGGACACGGAATTGCCGATTGCCCCGATGCCACCCATTGGACCGCCTGCCGCGTTGGCCGCTCCACTGGCGGCTTCCCCGGTAGCCTGGCCGGCGGATTGAGCCGCCTGGCTCATCAAGTCGGCCGCCGTACCCATCCAGTTGCCTGGCATGTAGAAGCCGGAGGAGAAGATGGTGTTCCAGATGTTGGCGTTCAACAGCTGGCCGAACGCCGAGCCATTGGCTCCAGAGATCACGTTGAGCAGTCCGGACAGACCAGAACTCTCCGAGCCCGATGTCGGCGAGAAGATGCTGCTCAGCAATGACGTCGAGGCCGCTGGGTTGGCGAGTCCTCGCAACGCGTCGGGTACTGATGAGATCAGTTGGGCCAGTGTGCTTCGTTGGGTAGCGGCGGCTTGGATGACAGCCGCGGACTGGGCGGTCAACGCGTCGGGCCTGGTGATCTGCTCCGGCTCGGAGAACGCAGTCAGTTGGGTGGCCAGCGCCGAGGAGCCGGCGTAGGCATACATCGCGACGGCGTCCTGGGCCCACATCTGCGCGTACTGGGCCTCGTTGGCCGCGATCGCGGGGGCGTTCTGGCCCAAGATATTGGTCGCTACCAGCGACGCCAGTTGACCGCGGTTGGCAGCGATCTCTGCCGGGGACACCGTGGCCGCATACGCCATCTCATAAGCCGCCACCGCCGCCTCGACCTGGGTTGCGGTCTGCTCGGCCTGCACAGCAGTCCCACTCAGCCACGTCGCATAGGGCGCGGCCGCGGCCGCCATGGCAACCGACGCCGGACCATGCCATTCCTCGTTGGTCAATGCCGTTAGCAGCGACCCATACGACTGTGCTGTGGAACGCAATTCAGCGGCCAGGCCATTCCACGCCGACGCCGCAGCCACCAGCGGACCCGAACCCGCACCCGCGTACATCCGAGCTGAATTGACTTCCGGTGGCAACAGAGCGAAATCCAGTATTGCGGTCATGGTTACCCCCTTAAGCGGGCTGTGGCGGTGTTGATCGCGTCGGTAGCTGCGCACAAGTCGGCACCCTCATCGAGGCTGAATCATGTTGCGATCAAGGCTGATACCTGATTCGTTGCAGCCGAAAGCAAGCCTGTCAGGCGTGCCGGGGCGCCGTGGTACCACGCGCATACCATGAAAGGTAGTGCAATACAGGTCTTTTCCGAGGTACGGCGAGTCAAGCTGTGGATAGGGCGCCCGGGTCGGATCGCAACGAAATGGTCATCGATCTCGGATACGGACTATCGTCGGAACTCATTTCGCTCTCACCTCCTCACGGCCAGGGCACACGCAGGCGCCGCACGTTGCACGCATGGGAAGGGCCCGGCGACAACACCGAGTCCGCACCCCTCTCGTCGGAGCTTTGGCACCACACGGCGTATCCGGCTCAACGAAGCTGGAAGCCACTTGGGCTCAACCCTTAAGCCGGGAAGAGCTGTCCTGACCCTGGGCGTCTTTCGACGTTCGAGGTCAGTGGCCTATATCCGCGTAGACGCCTCACCTAGCGAGGTGCATACAAAATCCATGGTGACACCTGCGGCTACGCGCGTCAACTCACCGCCCGCCGACATCCCCGCCGCCGAACTCGCCGATCGTATAATCGCCAGTCTGATACCGCGCTGCGTCCGTCAAACGTACCGGATGTCGTTCGGGGCAAGGAGAATGCGTCAAATGCACACGGCTCGTGAGACCCGATCGCGCCAAACTCACCGTGGTCTCAACCGGTCAACGCTTGCCGCAGTCCTGTTTTCGGGTCAACTTTTGGAGAGTTGTTGAGGGCAGTAGAACTTCGCCGAAATCAGGGCGAAATTGGATGCGCTCTCCATATCGAATCCGGGATTGTGGGTTTTCACGTCATGGAGTAGCCCCAGGCCCGACTCGCCGTCATTCAAGCACGTGCATACCGCTTGGCCGGCCGCGACAGCGCGATTGGGCCCGGAGTAGCTGATGCCGACTTGGTGCAGAGCAGCGAGGAAGCTTGCGGCGTCACCGCCCGGAGGACCAGGAGGAGGGTCGCCGTCGGCCGGCGCGGCGAAGCCGATCGTGGCGGAAACGCCGAGTAGCGCTAGTAGCAGTTTCACAACTCATCACTCTCCTCAAGCATATGCACTGACGATAGTTGCAATATACAACAATTGCAGTTACCCACCATGCCTGAGTCTCGGTACATACGGTGCGCTGGGCCAATGGTGACCGCTTGGAGGAGAGGCCGAATGGCCGCCGAGAACGCGACGACGACCGCATCCCCAACGGCCAGGCGAGCTGACCAGGCTGCCCGCCCGGCCGCGAAAAGGAGGTAACTAATCGTGAAGATCGTCAAGAACCTTCCGACACCGGCCGGATTAACCCGGTTCCTGTTGCGAATTCCTATCCACCTTTATCGGCTCGGGCTCGGGTGGCTGTTCGGGGGCCGCCTTCTACTGCTCAACCACGTCGGCCGCGTCTCCGGCAAGCCCCGACAAACCATCCTCGAGGTCGTCGAGCGCGACGGCGACAGCTATGTCGTCGCCTCGGGGTGGGGACGCACTGCCGCGTGGTACCGCAACATTCTGCAGATCCCGGACGTCACCATCCAGGTCGGGAGGCGAACGATACCCGTTGCGGCCGTGCCGCTCGACCAGGAGGAGGGAGCACAAGTCTTTGCACGCTACGGGTCGCGGCATCGCACCGCGGCCACGTACATGCTTCCCCGCGTTCTCGGATTCTCCGTCGACGGGTCGGACGCGGACTTCCGCGCGGTCGGACAACGCTTGCCCTTCGTCCGGTTCGTCCCCCGGGCAGAAGTTTACGGTTAGACCGCTATGCCGCCAGGACCGTCCCGACGACGTCAGCAATGAGGCCGCGTTAATAAAACACGCCCTTGAACCGCTTTCCTGGTCAACGTCACCAGACCGCGTAGCTTGCCACAGGGTCGCCTCGATTCATCGGGCGTGCTTGCGGGCCAGGACGCGATCAGTGGCTGCTCCCTCGCCTCGACGACGATCCGTCAGCGTCGCTTCAAGAGTGCTACCGCCGGTGCACACCACGACGGTGTTGCTTGTTAGCTCGTATGCCGACGTGGTGGGCGTTGGAATCTGATCACGGAACTCGTGAACATCGTTACGCCGGCAATCCTTTGGCCAAATCCAAAATATAGAAATAGTTGCACAGGTGTATAGTGTTACGCATCGGCAACATGTTCGAAATGATGGGAGAGTCGAAATGACTGGCATCAAGAAGACCATCGCGATGGTCGGCGGTGTGGCAGCGCTTGCAGTTGCCGTCGGATTCGGCGGTGTCGGCCTTAGCCCGCTGGGCAGCACGACGACACCGACGACACACCCTACGGCTAGCGTTGTGCCCGCCCCCGCCGAAGTGCCTTCCGGCGTCCACATCGCCACCCTCACTGGGTGCATAGACACTGTGCACGGCTGCGTCTGACAACGCCGTGCGGCCGCAAGCCGGCGCTCGGCTTCATAAGTGTCGAACAGCGTGGCCTTGACGCGCCCGTTGAGATCGGCGGCCGCTTCCAGCCGGAGGTTCACCGCATTCTGCGATATCCAGGTTGAGCCCCGGTCCGCCCAACGGGGAGCGCAGGCGCGCGGCGTCGCCCGCCAGAATCACCCGGCCCGCGTTGCACTGCGACGCGATGGGCGAGTTGATGCCGGAGAAGCGACGCAGACCAAGTGCAACTGACCTCCGATTTTGCAGGCATCCCTTTCATGATGCACGGATCAGATTGCGCGGGCATCTTGACTTGATGCATCACGCTCACTTGCCGGGCAGTAGCAGTCGTCCCCTTCCGGTTATCCGGCGGCCGGAGGCCGTGCCATCACCGTTGGGCGGAATCCATATCGCGGTCCACTGCCAAAGTGGTGGGCGGCAGGGCTGACAGCCGGAATTCCAGGCATGCCGGGCACCCCCGACGAGCTCTCCGGCAGAGCGGTCCCGGTCCAGCCGCCTCCCGGGAGCGCCACGCCCGCATGGTTGGCCACCTGGGTGGCCGCCGTCCAGCTCTGGGGTACCGACAATCGCCCGACGAGTACGGACCGCCCTGGCGCCGCCGAAACCCCGCCCAGGCCCGGCACGCTCGTTGGCCCGTGCACGCTGGCCAAGGCAGGGAGGTCGGACGCTGCGCCAGGTACCGCCACTGCTCCCGGCTGCAGTTCGTTGATGTTGGACAACCCGCCGCTGACCGCCGGCCAGATGATCGCGGGATTTACGTACCCGGCGGAACTGAGCCCGTTGAAGAAATTGGAATTCAAGAACGCACCCAGCGGGTTTCCGTCCGCACCGGAGAAGAAATTCAGAATATTTGTGATCACACCCGACGGTGTCGGAAGGGAAGACGCACCGTTCGACACTGCTGACAGTGGCGACGCGAGCCCTCGCAGCGTGGCCGGCAGAGTGGACATCAGCTGGGACAGCATGTCCTGCGTGCCGGTGCCCGCCGTGGTGCCGCTGGCTTGGGCTACCGCTGCGGCCTGGCCGTTTTGCCCGGCCGGGTCGGTGATCTGCGCAGGGCCGGTGAATGCTCGCAAAACCGAGGCTGAGGCTGAGCTCGCGGCATAGTTGTACATCGCCGCGGCGTCTTGCGCCCACATTTCGCCGTAATGGGCCTCGGTCGCAGCGATTGCAGCCGTGTTTTGACCAAGGAAATTGGTCGCGACCAAAGCCGTGAGTTGAACACGGTTAGCCGCGACCTCGGCAGGGGGCACCGTCATGGCAAACGCCGCTTCAAAGGCACTCGACGCCGCCACGGCGTTCGCGGCCGTGTGTTCAGCTTGCGCTCCGGTGATCCTCATCCATGTCACGTATGGAGCCACCGCAGCCGCCATCGAAGCGGATGTGGGGCCGAGCCAGCCTTCGTCGGTGAGTCGCGAGATCACCGACTGGTAGGTGGATGCCGTCGACCGCAGTTCATCGGCCACCGTGTCCCAGGCCGCTGCGGCAGCCAACATCGGCGCCGACCCCGGTCCGAAATACATTCGTGCAGAGTTGATTTCTGGTGGGAATGCTCCGAAATCCATTGTTAACACCCCTCTCAACCGACTGTGATCGTGTTCGCGGCAAGGGCTGAGCCAATCGGGTTAAAGCGCCAGCCGCGCGTGACGATTCCTGTTGTGGTCGCAACAAACAACATCGGACTTCTCCTAATGAGGTAGCCGATCCGGTTACGGAACTCGGTCGATGCGGCGTCGTGAGTGGGTAGCTGACCACACCCGCATCGTCGGGAAAGCGCCGTGACCGGATCGGAAGAAACGGTCATCGATTTCATACAGCCGCAGTTCGAATGGACTTGTGCGAATCACCTCCCGCCATGGTGCGCGCACGCGGGTTGGCGCGTGGTCGCACAAATGGGATGAGGTTGCCCGGCCGTGTTTTGCCGGGCGCGGCATCCCTGCTGTCGGAGTCCGGAAACTCCGAACAACGTATCGGGCTGTAACGACGTCGTAAGCCCGGTTGATTCAACTCATAGCAGTCAAGCCGGTCTTAGCTCAGCGGATTGGATGACACTCCGGTTGGATGCCTATCTTTGCGGGAACCTCACCCAAGCGAGCACGGGAAGTTTTGGCTACGCAAAGGTGCTGAGCACCCCAGCCGGGAGCCTTTTGCAGGCTCAAATAGCTACGTCGTCTTCTTCTCGGCTACCGCGGCCCCGAGGCCTTCGGCGAGGTCGTCGCGGGTCAACTGTTTGAACCGCATGAGTTGGTCTGAGCTGAAATCGTTGAGTTCGCTGGCCAGTACGGCGTCCAGGTCTTCGTCGTCGAGGCGGAAACTACGGTGGTCGCGCGCCTTTTCCACCACATTGCGCACGAAGCCGGCATTGCCGAGCATGTCGATACCGCGGATCAGATCGCCCTCTTCGGAGTACGACTCATCGAGGTAGAACTTGGTGTACGACGGCAACAGCACTTCGGCTTCTTCGTCGGTGATGACGTCTTCGTTCTCCCGGGCCATCATTCGGGTCAGCGCGACCAATTCGTCCGGCGTGTAGCTGTAGAACTCGATCACGGTCGAAAATCGCCGGCGCAGACCCTGATTCACCTCGAGCATCTTTTCCATCGCCTTGGCATAGCCCGCACCGAAGACCACCAGTTCGTCGCGATGATTCTCCATGTAGAGCAGGAGCGTGTTGATGATCGCGTTGCCGTACGGGTCGCCTTGCTGGTAACCGTGCTCGTGCAGGGTGTGCATTTCGTCGAAGAAGACCGCCCCGCCCAGAGCCCCCTCGAGCATCTCTTCGGTGTTCTTCTCCGCGTCGGCCATATAGCGGCCCAACAGCTTTGTGCGGCTCGTCTCCACTACCAGAGGCTTGCGCAGTACGGTCAGGCCGCACAGTTGCTTGGAGAATGCGCGCGCTACCGAGGTCTTACCGGTGCCCGGTGGTCCCAGCAACAACATGTGACGCGATGTCACCGGCACCGGCAACCCCATCTTGGCGCGTGCCAGGTTCACCTTCGTCGTCGACTTGATGAGTTTGATTTCGCGTTTGGCTCGTTCCATGCCCAGCATCGCATTGAGCTCGGCGTCCCCTTCGGCGAGGTACTTCGCCGCCTCCTCGAAGTGTCGAGCGGCCTCGGTTTGGGCGCGGGTCGGTGCGGTGTCCGCATCCCACGGATCCGTGCGGGCCTCGATCGTTTCCGGGTCGGTCAGTATCAGCCGAAAGTTCGGGTTGTCCAACGCTTCTCGGGCGGGCGTGAACTTCGGATCCCGCGAATACACCCGGCGCAATAGCTCGAGGGCCTCGTCCTCGCGACCGACATGTCGCAAACACATGCCCTGGGTGTACAAGGCGATATTGGCCGCGCCCGGCACCCGGTCCCCCTCGACGGCATCCTGCCCGCGCCGGAAGGCCTCCTCGAAGACCCCTAGCGAGGCGAGCGCTGTGGTCGCCATCGCGGCGCCGGCGGCTCTCAGTTCGGGCTGCCGCCAGGTCGCGCCCTCAGGAAACTGATTTAGCACGTCCGGCCAGCGTCCGGTGCGGAAGTACAGCACGCCGCGGACATAGCTGATCAGCTCGTTGTCGAAAGGATGGCGAGGCTCGACACCGTCGAGCAGTTGCGCGGCCTCCGCGTAACGTTTCGCCTCGGCGAGAACGGCGGCGTAAGCGCAGGCCAGAGACTCCACGCTGGTGACGGCGAGCTTCAGAAACAATCCGTCGGAGACTTCGGGACGAAACTGCAAATCCGTGACCCCGAGGCGGCGGGTTTCCCAGCCGAATGTTCTGACCGATGCCCACGCGCCGGCGAGCACGTCGATGCCTTGTTCACCTGCCAGTATTCGCGCGAGCCAGGCATCGCACATGCCTGGATCAAGGGCGGTCGCCGTGTTGAACATTTGCGCTGCCACTTGCGGGTTGTGGCTGGGCTGCAGCCCGTTGACCGAGATCCCCGACGCCAGTAGGCCAGCGACCATCGCATTTCGCGAGTCTTCGGCGGTTGACTGCGGTCGGCTCATTGCCTTGCTGGCGCGCTCGTTGAGCTCTCCTGAACGTGACCCACCTGCAACAACAGCTCTTCTTGGTCGAACAATCCGCGGCTGGGTACGGCCAGGGGGGCACGGTTGGCCGGAGCCGGCAGGCTGGCGCGCACCGCCGCTAACTGCCGACCGGTGAGCCGGTTGAGTCCCGCCGACGCCTCCTTGGCCAGCGGAGCGTCGGTGTGGTAGCGCACCCAGGCCGATACCTCAGGCCGGCCGCTGTGAGTTACCAGGCGGATCGTCACCACCGTGGCGTCGGTTTCGGGCAGCCACAGCGCGTCGAGCGTCGCAGACGTGATGTCAGACGGCGTCAGCGCGAAGCTGGTTGCAAAGCCGTTGAAATGCTTGAGGTGGCGCCACCCGGGTCGGCTCCAGGTCGGCTCCAGGTCGGCCAGCACGGCATGGTCGACCTCACCAAGCTCATCGGCGGTCAGCGGGCGGGCGGCACAACTCTGTCCATCGAGATCCTGGGCGAGCCGTTCGGTGGCCGCCACCAAGGTGCAGGCCAACGAATCGCGGGCCGCCACGGCGGCTACGTTGCGTTGCGGGTTCATCCGCAGCACCAGCCAAGTGCGACGCACGTAAGAGAAGGGCTGGTCACTCACCAGCCCCCACTCTTCGGGACCCCAGTCGTCGAGCTTTGACAACTCGGCGGCGTTGCCGCCCCGGCGTAGCTTGACCGAGACGATATCTATGCCGTCGAGGTGAATATCGAACTGGCGCAGACCCTCGGCGACTGACTCCACGAGCAAGGTGCCCGCCGTCGCCCGATGGCGGTGCCGCCCGGACCCGTCGTCCTCGCCGCTGTCTACCGCAATCACCGAAACCAGCTGGCCCTCATACTCACGAATCCCGACCGTGTCGCGTCCGAAGCGGCGCTTGTGGTCGACCGCGGGCGTGCATCCCGAAGCCAGGGTGGTCCCCGGATCGGCAGACCAGTCCCACAACCAGGCGGCGAATGCGGACGTCAGCGTGATGCCGTGGTAGCTCACCAGGGCTAACAGCGCAACAATGACGGCCAGGGCAACGCCCACCCACCAGGCGATACGGTGATCTCCCTGCCAGGAATCTGGGGAGTGACTGGCCAATACCAGGATCAAAATGTCGATCAGAAACACCGCAGTTACCCGCGGCCACGACAAAGCCAACCCCCAACTATGTTGGGCTTTCATTGCTACTCCGCTCTCATCGCTGCTGCCGCGATCGCCGCAGCAGCATCGCCGTACCGAATACCGCGCCGCCGATCAGTAATGCCCCTACCAAGCCACCGGCGGCCACCCATACCGGCACCATATCGCGATGAGGAGGTGCCTTGGGGATGTTCAGCGGCGCAGAAAGCTGCGTGGGCGGCTTTGCCGGGCCTTCGGGTACGTCCCAGGTCAGTGCCGCCACCGGGTCGACGACGCCGTAGCCGATCTGGTTATCCACACCGCGTGCCGGCGCGTGGGCCGTACGGGTCAACCGATTGATGATCTGGTACGCCGAAAGTTGCGGGTACTTGGCGCGCACCAGCGCGGCTACCCCCGATACGATCGCGGCCGAAAAGCTGGTGCCAGCAGGAACCAGCAGTGAATTGTCCGGGCCGTCGATCGCGTTGATCAGACCATCGTCGCGCGGTGACAGTCCGATGATGTCCGTCGCCGGCGCGGAGATCCCCACCCAGGGTCCCGCGATACTCGATTGGGTCAACGGCTGACCATTATTGTCCACCGCGCCGACCGTCAAGACGAAGTCGCTGAACCATGACGGCGTCACCACTGTGTTGACCGCGTTCCAGTCGCGGGGATCGTTGGGCTGCAGGGGATCGAAGTTCGGGTTCTGCTTGCAGTCCTTCTTGGTGCTGTCCCCTGCGGCGGCCACAATCACCGCGTTCTTGTCCACTGCCGCATAACGTACTGCGGCACCCAGCGCGCGCTGGTCGATGATGTTGCGCGCACTCATGCAGGTCACGTCGGAGATATTGATGATCTGGGCGCCCATGTTGGCGGCGTGCACAATCGCCCGCGCCATAGTTTGCACGTTGTCGATCTTTGCCTGCGTCTGCGGATCCTCGTCACCGGTGTACGCATCCTTGAGGCCGAAAGCCTGGCTGGACTGTCGGATCGCGATTATGTCGACGTCCGGCGCGATGCCGCTGTAGGCGTCCGCTGCCTGCGCCGGTGCCGGTGGCGGTGCGGGTGCCGGTGGCGGTGCGGGTGCCGGCGACGGTTTTGGCGTGGGGTCGAGCGGGCGCGGGCTACGCGGGTTGTCGACCGCGACGACCTGCCCGCCGCCGGAATAGCTGGGTATCGTCACGGTGCCATCGCCGTGGCTCGCAGCTCCGGGGGCTCCCGGAGCTGGCGGTGCCGGCGCGGGTGCGGGTGCAGGGGCGGGTGCAGGGGCGGGGGCGGGGGCGGGTGCCGGTGCGGGCTCCGCAGGTGGCGGCGGCGCTCCAAACGGTCCCGGCGCTCCTCCCTGATCCGGTGCCGGTGACTGCGGCACCACCATCACCGTCTGCGGCAATGGTGACAAGGTCACGGTCTGTGGAGGTGGTGCTTTCGGGGGCGCCTCGGTAGTGGGAATGGTGACCGGCTTCCGCGGTGCCGCAGGAGGCGCCGCAACGCCGTTCGCAGCCGCCGCACCGATGACCGACGCCACGATGGTGCCGTGCGCATCGCAGTCCGACAATCCGTCGCCGCCGGCCATGACGTAATCGCCACCAGGAATCAGGTGCGGGAACCTGGGGTGCGGAGAAACACCGGTGTCGATCACGGCGACCTTCACCCCGGCCCCTCGGCCGAATTGCCATGCCCCGGCCATGTCGAGCATTTCCATGTACTTCGGCTGCAGCCGAAAATCCGTGCCGGGAATGACCCCGACCTCGGTGCAGTAGGAGTTTTGCTTCATCGGTGCGACCGGCCCGGGGGGGGTGTCAGGGGGTACCGCGCCCGGATCGATCGTCGGCGGCGAAATCGCGTACGCAGGCGGTAAGCCGGCTAACGCGCCCGAAGCTAGCAAGATTGCGGCGACGGTCGCGCGAGAAGCACGACCGCGCCACATCTTGCGACTACCGGTATCGGATCGCTGCATAAACATTCATCAACCACAATGCCAGTGGGAAAATTGGCATCAGGCAGAGGTATTCGACCCATTCCACCAACTTGCGGAACAGCGGGCTGTAAACGGTGTTCGGCACCACCGCAGCAGCGGTCAAACCCGCCGTCGGCAGCAGAACCAAGATCGCCGCGCAGAGCGACATCGAAAGAGGCGACTGCAACACCAGTGCGTACCGCACCAGCACCGTCGCCACGATGATCACTGCGGTCGCGGCCAGGGTGATCGACTGCCAGCGGTCCACATAGGAACGCCCCCGCAGCATCAGGAAACCGGCGCTGAAGGTGACCAGCAACAGCGGCAGCCAGCGCTGTCCCGTGTGGGGATCGGACAACGCGGTCAGCGAGACCACCATCAACACGCCCAGTCCCACCAGCAGACCCGTCAGGAACGACCGGGCTCGTTCGGCTTGCAGCAGTACGTCGCGGACCGACGCCGGCCCCTCCAGGACTGGCGCAGCACCGTCGGCTCGCACCACGGTGGTGGGCAGGTCGGGGCGAGCCTCAAAAACCCAGCGACTGGTGGCCGACGGGAAGACCGGCAGGCGGATCCCGGCCAGCCGTCGGGATAATGACGGCGCGGCGTGGTAGGCCAGCACGCAGACCAGCACCACGGACGTGAACAGTGTTACCTCGCTGGTCATCGCGACCATGCGGGCCAACGAGGCAACCGTCGCCACAGCGCCGACCGTGATGATCGCGGTGTATGTGCCGAGCCTGCGTCCGGTGAAACGCAAGGCAAGCAGCGCCGCAACGGTCAGCACTCCGAAGCCCAATACCGCGTGCGGGGACCCTACTCCGCCGGGAGGCGCACCGGCGGCCGCCACCGACAGCGGCACGAGGCCGCTCATCAACAAGGTATCGGCGACGAGTCGCTCCTGCTGCGTCTTGGCCCGCATCAACAGCAAGTTCGATACTGCCAATACCGCCAGGCCAATCACGATGGCGAAGATGGTCGTCAGCCAGGAATTGTGGTGCAGGCGCCACCAGCCGAGCAGCCCGGACGCGAGAGTCACGCCGACGGCCACCATCGAGGCACCGACCTGCAACGCAACGACTGGGTCGATGGTGGAGAACCGCTTGCTGAGGTTCTGCGAGACCGCGGTAGAGATGTGCTCGATAACCTGTGAGCGGTGCTCGGTGTCCGGAAGGTACCGAATCCATAGCCGGTCGCCGTCGTAGACGTCCTGCTCGGTCAGCGACTGGGTGGCCCGCAAGGGCGAACCGTCAACCAGGCACAGCGCCCACTTGCCACGACCCGTCGCTTCCAGCGGGGTCTCGCCCAGCTCCCGCAGCCGGCTGTTGACTACCTTCAGCAGCGGCTCGGTCATCACCGAAACGGGGGCGTTGGCATCCAGCAGGACGCCGATCTGGACGCCGTCGCCGGCCATGATGCCGATCACAACCGCCCGTGGCTGCGAGACTCCCTCAACGTCTGCCTGGAGCGCGTCAGCTACCGCAGTCATCGCCCTGCACCACCTTCCCTGGTGTGTGTGTAACCCCGCGCCGCTAGTTGAGCGGGGGCCTGTGTCGCTCTACCTGCCGAGGGGCCGTGGCCCCCGGGGAGGTGCAGCTCGACTGATTCCGAGTTCATCTGTTTCGCCTCGCGACTATTGGTTGTGGTGACACTGCGTTTAGATTTGCTGCTGATTCTAGAGGGTTATGCCGGGTTCGCATCTTTAACGCGAATCTTGTTCAAAGATTGTGTCGTACATGACATTTCGCATCCGTCTTTACACCCTGCTGTGAGATTTCCACTCGCCGTAAGGCAGTGTGTCGAGCACCGTTTTCACGCCCACCTGCACCAATTGTGGGGTCGCTGGGCAGATGGCGAGCCACGCCTCGCCCGATCCCGCTGTCCGCGCCTGTTGGTAGAGCGCGATTCGGCCGCCGGAACCGTCTTTCAGCGACAGCACCGAGGCGCTGGGCCCCTTGGCGTCGTCGCGGTACTGGCGCGCATACACCGCCACTTCAGCGGCGGGATCTGACAACGCCTGACCCAGCGCGGCCACCGTCGCGGCGCTGATGCCCATTCGCCGTAAGTCGCCGCCGGAGAAGACGTTAAAGTCGGACTCCTGCCAGGACTTGGTTGCCTCGAGCATGTCTTCCATCGGCACGTTGACGGCGTTGATCGCCGCGGGCTCGGCGTGGTGAATCGACTCGAGGCCGTCTATCACCAGCGCGGCGATCGAGGCACTGTCCGCGATCGCAACATCGTCGACAGTGATGTCGTTGCCGACCCGAACCGCTGATACCCAGTGCTGGTTACGACGGGCCAAGACCACTCGGAACTCGTTATCGGGGATGTCGCGCGAACCCGGCGGCTGGTTCTCGTCGTCGACGATGCCGTAGAGCAACTTGCCTCGCGACAACAGGGCGACGACCTCGAGGTCGGGGGCGGCCAGCACCCGCATCCGGGCGGCGACCTGCTCATTTACTTCGTTTACGCCACCGCTGCCTTCGACGATGCCCTGTTCGCGCATCACGGCCATGCCGGGGTGTTCGTTCAGCCAGTCGCTGGAGTCGGTGGATACGTATGGCCGGCACCTCAGCTCCGGAGCGACGTGCCGGATGTCCAGGAGTGCCTGAAGCATCCAGAAGCCGTCGACGTTGACGGTGATGTCGGTGCGGGTGCTCTGTTGATCCATCACTACTCTCTGGCTCGACGTGACTTAATACTGCAGAACGCGGCAGCACACCGACAGGTGGTGTGCTGCCGCGCCCTGAAGTCGGGACTTAGGCCCAGCTGGACCCGACGGCGCTGTCGGTGCTCGCCATGTTGCTACCGGCGGATTGCACCTTCTGGCCGTGCGAGTTGGCCTGCTCGTAAATGACCTGGAAGTTACGGCCCAACTGGGTGATGAACTCCTGGCAAGCGACCGAACCGGCGCCCCCCCAGAAGTCACCAGCGGCAAGCACATCACGAACGATGGCCTGGTGCTCTTGCTCGAGCGACGCGGCCTGGGCACGGATTGTGGCACCGTGCGTGTCGACATCGCCGAAGCTGTAATTGATGGTCATAGTAATGATCTCCTAACTTATGAAAGGTTACGCAGCCTTGGGTTTTAGCGCTAGCTGCTGAGGATTTGTTGCGAAGCCTGCTCTTGCTGCTCGTAGTTGCCGGCGTCGCGCAGCATGCCGTCGCGCACACCGTGGAGCATGTTCACGATGTTGCGGAACGCCTGGTTCATCTGACCCATGGTGTCGTAAGACGTCGCCTGGGCGGTGCCACTCCAGCCAGCACCCGAAATGTTCTGCGACGACGCCCACATGCGACGAGCCTCGTCCTCGACCGTCTGAGCGTGAGTCTCAAACCGGCCAGCCATCGCACGCATCGCGTGCGGGTCAGTCATAAAACGTGTTGCCATGTACCTATCTCCTTCTAGTTAGTTGGTTTTCCGTGTAGTCGGTTCTGCTGGTGTGAACGGAGTCCGCTCGTGGTGGACGGGGGTGGCTCGATCAGTTGCGCGCCGCCGACCCGGCCGTCCTATGCAGCTAAAATGATCCACCCTGACCCGTTGCCCCCTGCGACTGGGTTGACCGGGTGGTTACCGCATGCGCCTAAATGTCTGCGCCGATCAACCGGCGGAGGCAGCGTTGGCGGCCTCGGTGGCCGCGTACGAGCCGGAGCTCGTGGCCAGCGTGCTCACGAACATCTCGTGAATGGCCGCCGCCTGCGCGCTAACTGCCTGATACATCTGCGCGTGGGCGGCGAACTGTGCCGCGGTCAGCGCTGAGACCTCGTCGGCGGCGGCGGGTACCACCCCGGTCGTCGGGGCCGCCGCAGCTGCGTTCTGGGCGCTCATCGTCGAGCCGATACCCTGCAGGCTTCCGGCCGCAGCCGACAAGGCCTCCGGCTGTGTGGTTACGAACGACATAATGATTCCTCCTCGTTTATTCCCCAGGACCACTCTGTGCCAAAGACTAGATGACCGTGTCACCCGAAACGGTTTCAATACCCCGATCTGTTCACATTTGTTCATAGAGCGGTAAGACCGACTCACTTCCGGTAACGACACAGCAATACCGGTAACGAAACAGTAACAGCGCGGCGTGGCTCAGTGGCTGCGCACCGAACCCACCGTCAAGGCCTTGAGCGGCGTGTTTGCCGGAGCTCGCGGTGTCGACAGGATGCAGCCTCATCCCGCGGAGGGTGGGCGGGACATGACGGTGGGCCGGAATCCGTAGCGGGGCCCGCTGCCGGAGTGGCCGCCTCCCCCCGTACCGGCCAGCGGCATGCCACCCAGGAGGTTTCCCGGTGCGGCGTCGGGAGCCTCCCGGATGTTGCTGACCGGTATCGCGGTCGGACCGGCGTGTGCCCCCGGCAGCGCCGCGTTCCAGGACACCGGAACTGACAGGCGCCCGACCGAGGGTGCAGTGCCCAGCGACCCCGCCACGTGCGCCGCGGCGCTGCCGAGCGCCCCGCCCAGCGCGGGCACGGCCTTCGGAATGGCGGCCGCGGCACTGGCCGCAGCGCCGCCGAGCGCTCCCGTGGTCTTGGCGGTCTGAGTCAGGAAGTTGGCGATACCGATGCTGAAGTTCGGCAAACCCTCGGTGTAGTAGATGAAGCTTGCATATGGCGAGTAGGCGGTCAGGAAGGCGAAGAGGTTGCTGGGGAACGTGCTCGTGCCGAACAGGAATTTCCACACGAACGACAGCGGACCAGTGCCGGAGCTCAGGAAGGAGTTCTCGATCGCAATCGGCGCGTAGAGCGGCCCGGCCAGCTGTCCCAGTTGTTTGGCGAACTGGCTGATCAACTTGTTCAGCTGTTGCTGGATCGAGTTGACGGAGACGGCGGCCGTGCCCTGAGTGAGCGCGGCAGCCGGGTTGGCGACCTGTGGGGCCGCGGAGAACTTCGGGAGCTGGGCCGCGCTCGCCGAAGCAGAGGCGTAGCTGTACAGGGCGGAGGCATTTTGGGCCCAGAACTGGCCGTATTGGGATTCCACTTCCTGGATCAACTGGGTGTTCTGTCCCAGCACGTTGGTCGAAAGCAGCTGCGTCAGCTCAGCGCGGTTGGTCAGCACCGCCTCCGGGGGCACGACGGACGCCAAGACCGTCTCAAAGGCAGCCGCAGCCGATCCCGCCTGACTGGCCGCTTGCTCAGCCTGGGCGGCGGTGTTAGTCACCCACGCCACGTACGGTGCGACCGCGTCGGCTGCCGCCGTCGAGGCCGGCCCCAACCACTCCTCGGTGGTCAGCTGGGTGACGACGTTTTCATAACCGATGGCCGCTGAGCTCAACTCGGCGGCCAAGCCGTTCCAGGCCGAGGCCGCAGTCACCAACGGCGTCGACCCCGGACCCGAGTAAACGAGGATGGAGGAGATCTCCGGTGGCAACGCAGCAAGATCGATTGTCATGCCCGGATCCCCTTAGCCGGCGGCGGCCGCGTTGGCCGCCTCGGTTGCCGCATAGGACGCCGAACTGATGCCCAGGGTGCTGACGAACGCCTCGTGGATGGCCGCAGCCTGAGCGCTGACCGCCTGATACAGCTGGGCATGAGCCGCGAATTGCGCTGCCGTCAATGCCGACACTTCATCGGCCGCGGCCGGCACCACTCCCGTTGTCGGGCCCGCCGCCGCGGCATTCTGGGCGCTCAACGACGAGCCGATACCCTGCAGGGTGTTGGCCGCCGCAGTCAAAGCCTCCGGTTGCGTACTCACGAACGACATGTTGTCGCCTCCTTGATACTCGTGGGACTCAGATTGCGCTTCGCCCCGTGGTTGCTGATGCTCGTCATTGACCTTCGGCGATCAGTGACGTTAGTTCGTCCGGGGGGTTAACACTGGGGGGCGAGGGCGGTGGGTACCGCCTCACAGCGAATCTTTGTAGAACCCTTGGCGGCAACGCTGCCGCGCCCGGCTGCTTCCCGCGGCCAGACGTCCGATCGATCTGCGCCGCCATGAACTGCGACAACCGACGGATCAGGTGAGCGGTCAACGATTAGCGGCGCAGCCGCCGGGCCTGTAGTTTTTTGCCGGAGTCGGGTTGACGACAGCCCTACCCAGAATAAAATCCGGTCGCGGCGAACGACCCCGGAGGCAGTTGTCCGATCCCCTGACTCGTTTGTCCGACTTTGCTGTAGCCGGCCTCGTGTCGCTGAGCGCACCGGGCGAAGCCTGCCGCGATTGGCGTGGCGCCCGCCATTGCCGATAGGCATGTTCGCGCTATCCGGCCGACGGTGAGCGGACGAGGACACTGCGCTTGAATCCGTATTCGCGCGGCGGCAAGCCACCGGTGCCGCGTCGACCACCGCCACCGCCGACGGGCATCCCGCGCAGCATTCCGTTCACGCCACCTTGCGGATCGGTGGCGTAGTCGACGGCCATCGCCTGCGTTGCTTGGGTGGTGGATTCCTCGACCGCGCCGGGCGCACCGGCCCAACTCTCGGGCACCGACATCCCCCCGATCTTGGTGGACGAGGCCAAGCTCGCCGACACCCCGCCGGTGGTATGGGCGCCGATGCTGCCGAGGCTGCCGAGGTGTAGGCCGGCGAACTGCGGCGTCGCGTACCAAGACCCTCCGGCGCCGGCGGTGGCGCCCCCTGGCCCGTGCGCCAGCTGCTGCACTATTGAGAGGGGGCTGGCCGCCCCAGCACCCAAGTCAAAGTAGGCAGTATCGTAGGTGCGATTCAGCGACGTGCGCATAGAGGTGGTGAGCAGCCCGAATTGCGCCGTGATATTCCAGTCGTTGGGGTTGAGCCCCACGGTCGAGAGCTGGGCCAAAAACTGTTGCACCAGGTGGTTTATCCACGTCACGATCGACGTAGGGGTGAGGGTAGCCGGGTTCAACGCCAGTCCCGGGGTCGCCGACGCCAGCACGGGGACAGCCGTATTGGCTGCCGGGGTGGCAAGTGCATGACTCACGGCGGCCGATTGCGCGGCAAGCCCGGCCTGGTCGGTGGTCTTCGTGGGCTCGGCAAACGGGATCAGCTGGGTGGCGGCCGCCGAGGACCCGGCGTAGCCGTACATCGCGACTGCATCTTGGGCCCACATCTCGGCGTACTGGGCTTCGGTGGCCGCGATCGCCGGAGTGTTCTGGCCGAAGAAGTTGGTTGCGACCAGCGCCGACAACAAAGCGCGGTTGGCAACCACAACCGGTGGGGGCACCGTCATGGCAAACGCGGTCTCATAGGCCGCCGCGGCGGCCCTGGCCTGGTTGGCGGCCTCCTCAGCCAACGTCGCCGCGGAGCCGAGCCAGGAAATATAGGGCGCGGCCGCGGCGGCCATGGATTGCGAAGCCGGGCCCAGCCACGGTGAGCCGGCCAGCTCGGTGATCACCGAGGTATAGCCGGCCGAGGTGGTACCCAATTCGGCCGCCAGTCCATCCCAGGCCGCGGCCGCGGCCAGGATGGGGCTTGACCCCGGACCGGCATACATCCGGCTCGAATTGACTTCGGGCGGCAAGGCCCCGTAGTCCACCACCTACGAACCACCGGATTCGAACGACATGCTTGAGAGGTTAAGTCGTGGGAGTCCCTCAGCCCCGATGCTCGGTGTGGCCGATGGCATCGGCCCGCTATTACTTATCAGGGGATTCGAGGAGAACCAGGAGCGCTGATCCGCGGGCGATGATGCTGTTGAGACACGACGGCTACCTGGAGAAATGAGTTGTCGATACGCCGGCGGGCGACTGTAGGCACTGCTGCCCCGCGGTGTAGGCCAGCGAACACGAAAGTCGTTGCGGGGGTAAAAATCCGGCCGCAGATAAAGCCCTGGGGTTTTGCTGGTCCTGAAGAACAGAACGCCGGCGGCGACAGTTTCGTCGCCGCCGGCGCGTGCCAGCGTTTCTCTCGAGTGGCGGTTACCCGGCCGCCGGTGGCCGGGCCATAATGGTGGGCTTGAAGCCGTACCGAGGCCCGGACCCGTGCCCGCCGGCACCGCCCGTACCCGCCAGGGGCATGCCACCCAGGAGGTTTCCGGGGTTCCCGGAGGCCTCCGGAGCGGCGCTGACGGTGCTGACCGGAACCGCGCTGGCATGGCTTGCCGGAACCGTGGCGCCGGACCAAGCGGCCGGCACCGACAACTTGCCCACCGAACCTGCGCTGCCGATCGACCCGCTCACCGACCCAGCCGTATGCGCACCGCCACCGAGCGCGCCGCCGAGGGCGGGCACCGCCTTCGGGATCGCTGCCGCGGCGGGTCCTGCCCCTCCGAGTGCGCCGGCGCTCTTGGCCATCTGGACGCCGAAGTTACCCATACCAACACTGAAGTAAGGCAGACCCTCGGTGTTGTAGAAGAAGCTCGCATAGTTGGCGTAGCCGGCCAGCACTGTTCCAAGGTTAGTCGGCAGGACCGTCTGGCCGGTTAGCAGGAACCAGAGTTCCTTCATCGCCGAGTTGATCGTGGCGCCCTTGGATGCGAGGAAGGGATTCGCGAACTTTTGCAGCTGGGCGATGGTCTGCTGGAGAAAGAGCTGCAGTTGGCCAATGATGCTGTTTGGCGCCGCCGCAGTAGCGGCTTGGGTCAAGGCAGCGGCCGGGTTGGCAACCGCCGGTGCGGTGGTGAAGTGCGTTACCTGCGCCGCTGTCGCCGACTGACTTGCGTAGCTGTACATGGCCGACGAGTCTTGCGCCCACATCTCGCCGTATTGGGCTTCCAACTGCGCAATGAGGTTGTTGTACTGACCGAAAATGTTGGCCTGCGTTGCCGCTGCCAGCTCGGCGCGGTTGGCCGCGATCAGCGGTGGTGGCACGACGGAAGCAAACGCGGTCTCAAAAGCCCCCGCCGCCGCTAGCGCTTGGGTGGCCGCCTGCTCAGCCGCCAGCGAGGTGGTAGTCATCCACGTCACATACGGTTTCACAGCCGAAGCCATCGATGCCGACGCCGGCCCCATCCACTCTTCGCTGGAAAGCTGAGTGACCACGTTTCCGTACCCAAGGGCAGCCGCATTCAGTTCGGCGGCCAACGCGTTCCATGCTGAGGCCGCCGCTGTCAGCGAAGTCGACCCCGGACCGGCGTACATGAGCGCGGAGTTCACCTCCGGAGGTAGCGCGCCAAAATCTAGTGTCATCTCCCGAACCCCTAACCGGCCGAGGCCGCGTTGGCGGCCTCGGTCGCAGCGTAGGACCCCGAACTCATGCCCAGAGTGCTGACGAACAGCTCGTGAATCGCCGTAGCCTGTGCGCTCACAGCCTGATACATCTGGGCGTGTGCGGCGAACTGCGCTGCTGTCAGCGCCGATACCGCGTCAGCGGCCGCAGGGACCACCCCGGTGGTTGGCGCCGCCGCTGCCGCGTTCTGCGCGCTCAACGACGAGCCGATACCTGACAACGTGCCCGCCGCCGCAGTCAACGCTTCTGGCTGTGTAGTTACAAACGACATTTGAGTTTCTCCTCAACCCTCAGGGCTCGGTGACCTTCATTGAATGCTGTGCTGCTGAAGCTGATTTCAGACATAACTTGGTGGTGAGATTAATGGGATCCCGCCGGGTCACGCCTCCTTAGCGCCAACTGTTCATTGGTGGACAACTGTTGTTCATCTTCGGCCCGGTACTGGACGGGTAAGACCTCATCCGGCCGACGGTGGCCGGACGAGCACGCTTCGCTTGAATCCGTACTTATTGGTAAAGGCGGTGGCTGCGGCTCGCCGCCCTCCCCCGCCCATCGGCATGCCCTGCAGAATGCTGTTACCGCCGAGTCCTCCGGGGGCTCCGGCTCCGGCGAATCCCGTAGGCCGTACGGCACCCACTGTCTCGGCGTCCACCGCCTGGGTGGCGGTTGCCTCAAGCGTCCCGCCTGGTGAGAGCCAGCTCGACGGGACGGACAACCCGCCGATCTTGCTGGACGAGGCCAAGGTGGCCGACATCCCTCCGCCGGTATTGCTGCTGGCGCCCAGAGCGCCCAGGTGTAGGCCCGCGAATTGCGGCGTGGGGTACCACGCACCCGCGGCGCCGGCGGTCGTGCCCACACCCTGGAATGTCTGCTGTCCTATTGACCAACCGAAGTTCCCAATGCCCACACCGAAATAGGCCTGCAGGGTCTGCTTGATCACGGCGGTGTACATAGAGGTGTTAACCCCGAACCAGTTCCCAGCCCCCGGGATCGGCAAACCTTCTTTCAGGAAGTCTTGCCATTGCGACTGAAGCATCGAGAACGGCCAGGTCTTGAATGTCGGGAAGAATTGTGCGGAGGTCAGCTGTGAGGCTGCGGTCGCCACGTTCTGCGCGATATTGCTGGCCGGCGAGGAGGTAGCCTGAGCAACCGCGGCGAACTGCGAGGACTCTCCGTCCGGTGCGGTGGTGTTCGGCGGTGACGTGAACCGGGTCAGCTCCCGAGCTAGCTCCGACGACCCGGCGTAGCTGTACATCGCCGCCGCGTCTTGGGCCCACATCTCTATGTATTGGGCCTCGGTCGCCGCGATCGCCGGCGTGTTCTGCCCGAAGAAATTGGTCGCGGTCAGCGAGGCCAACAACACCCGATTGGCCGCGATCACCGGCGGAGGCACCGTCATTGCGAACGCGGCCTCGAAGGCTGCTGCGGCCAGCCGGGCCTGGCTGGCGGTCTCCTCGGCCTGCGCGGCCGCCGCTCCGAGCCAGCTCACGTAGGGCGCGACGGCAGACACCATCGCTGCCGACGTCGGCCCCGCCCAGGGTCCGCTGGTCAACTCATCGATCACCGAGTTGTAGCCGGAAGTCGCGGTGCCCAATTCCGCCGCTAGCTCATCCCAGGCGGCCGCGGCAACCATCATCGGCTCTGATCCCGGACCCGCATAAATGCGACCGGAATTGATTTCGGGCGGTAACGCCCCGAAGTCAAGCACCGTGCCCCTCCTCAGTGTTGGCCAGGATCAGTTCGTCAAGACTCGTAAAGACTCGTCACTCTTATTGCTCTTGGGCTTCGTTGTCCCAGGTTGTCCCAGTCAAGTCACTGACCGACCTGGATCATTAACCAGCAAATCCGGCCGGAGGCGTATTCGGCCGCCGTGACGCATCCCCGCGGTCGGCCCAGATAGGTGGTCTACCACCAAAATTCCTAGGCATTCGGTCAGGGACAATGTGCGCAATCTGCTTCGACCACCTCGTTATCAGCAACCGAGCGACAGCTCGTTTATGGCTGAACTGCCGCTCGCGAATGACATTAGTTGGTCATGCCGGGAGAGCCGACCGGAGACGCTAATTGTTCATTCCTTGCCAACCACTGTTCGTCCGTAACAACTAAGTGTTCATCTGCAGTTTGCTTGCCGGACCGGCGTGGCACGGCTAGTCCTCGTCGAGGATGAGCGCCATTTCCGGACAGGAGGCCACACCGTCGCGGATCAACTGCTCATCCTCGGGCCTTACGACGTGGTCTTCGACGATCGAATAGCCCGAGTCATCGATGGGGAACAGGTCTGGGTCGACGGCGTAACATTGGGCGTGGCCCACGCATTTGGGCTTTTCGAGACGAACCCTCACAAGGTTCCCTCCCTCGACGGCGCTGCGGGATGAGCGCGATGGGATTGGTCAGTCGGAAGTCTAGAAGATGGCAGCCAGCCTAGGACGGCCACCGCATTACTCCTAGATTCCGCCTAGCACCCCGAGAGCCGGATTGGTGCGCCCCTCGTGTCACATGCGATATTGGTGTGCCACCAGAAGCCCGTGACGACACGGGTTTACGGACAGCGTTCTACGGACGGGCCTGGCTGCGTCAGGGACTGTCGAGGGACTGTCAGGGACCTAAATGGACTTAGCACCAGACACACAAGCGGAGACCGGGCGCATGAGCACTCTTGACCAAGGCCAGCATGGCTCGTTCTATTTACCACGGCTTGAATACGCGAAGTTGCCGCTGGCCGAGGACCGCGGCGTGGGATGGAAGACATTGCGGGATGCCGGGCCCGTGGTGTTCATGAACGGCTTCTACTACATGACGCGTCGCGAGGATGTGCTCGCCGCGTTGCGCAACCCCAAGGTCTTTTCATCACGATTGGCGTTACAGCCCCCCGGTAGCCCGCTGCCAGTGCTGCCGCTCGCGTTCGACCCGCCGGAGCACACTCGCTACCGAAAGATTTTGCAGCCGTACTTCAGCCCGCACGCGCTGAGTAAATCCCGGCCGGTGCTGGAACGCCACGCGGCTGACATGATCGCCGCCTTTGCCGGCCGGGGCGAGTGCGACGCGGTGGCGGATTTCGCGAAACTGTATCCGTTCCTTGTGTTTCTCGACCTATATGGTCTGCCGCTGGAGGACCTTGATCAGGTGATCACCTGGAAGGACATCATTGTCGGCGACAAACCGTTCCTCACCCAGGAGGACATGGCCGAGGGATACAAGTTGCTGGACTATCTCGCTGACGCGATCCAGCAACGCCGGCAAAATCCGGGCTCAGACATGTTGTCGCAGGTGATGACCAGCGAGGGCAATTTCAGTGATTTGGAGCTGCTGGGTATGAGCCACCTGTTGATCCTGGCGGGGCTGGACACGGTGACCGCGGCGATCGGATTCTCTATATTCGAACTGGCGCGCCGACCCGAGCTGCGCATCGCGCTACGCGAAAATCCCAAACAGATCAGGGTTTTCATCGAAGAGATCGTCCGGCTGGAGCCGTCGGCGCCGGTGGCGCCGCGGGTGACGACGCAGGTCGTCGAGGTCGGAGGCATGACGCTGCCTGCCGGGACGCATGTCCGATTGTGCATGGCCGCGATCAATCGCGATGGCAGCGACTCGATGTCTACCGACGAGCTGACCATGGATGGAAAAGTCCACCGGCACTGGGGTTTCGGCGGTGGACCACACCGCTGCCTGGGCTCTCACCTGGCGCGAATAGAGCTGACTGTGATCGTCGCGGAATGGCTCAAGCAGATTCCGGATTTCGAATTGCCTTCGGGCTATACCCCCGAAATCGCATTCCCTTCCAAGACGTTCGCGCTCCGATCGCTGCCGTTGCGCTGGGGCTGACCCACTCGAAGGTAGTCAGCCCCAGCGCGACGTGCGCGTTCTACTTACGCAGTTCGGTTGCGGCCACCTGGACGAACACCCCGGTGTCTTCGGCCATCAGCAGGCCTCGGCCACGGGGCAGCGGGCCGCCCTTCATCTTGCCGCGGATGAAGCCCTCGTCTGGGTCGGCGTCCATCACCAGCAAGGGCGCATTCGCCTGATGCAGTGCCCGCAGCATCGGGTCGCTGCCCGCTGAGGACCAGCCGCCGAACGTGCGGGTGACGATCACATGCAAACCGACATCGGCAGCTCTGGTTACCCAGGGAGCGGCCTTGTGCAGTGGCGAATCGAAGCCCGGCGGGAGCTGCTGGATGTCGTCGACGATCAAGAAGACCTCCGATCCGGTCCACCACGACCGCGACAACAATTCCTCCGCGGACAAGCCGGGCGGCGGCTCACGACCGGCCAGGACCTCGGCCAGCTCACCCATCATCGCCTGCACACCGTCGAGGTTGTAGGCGAACTTCTCCACGTACTCGGAGCCGAGGGTGGTCAGCAGCTGACGGCGCGGGTCGACCAGCCATACTTGCGCAGAGGGTTGTCCCGCCGGCGGTTTCGGTGCGCTGGTGGCTCCGGGAGCATACAGCCGGCCGATCTCGGACATGATGGTGGCCACCGTCGTTGTCCGCCCACATTCGCGTCGGCCGGTCACCATCAGGTGTGCATTCTCGGCGAAGTTGAGATAGACCGGTTGCAAGTCCAATTCCGATATGGCCCAGGCGATTCCGCCCACGCCGACACCTTGACGGGTGTCCCGGGCCGCCAACTCGCGGACCTGCTCCACACCGAACCGGGCCGGCAACCGGCGCACCGGCGGGGCCTGACCGCTCGCCAGCCGGCTGACCGCCGCGATCACGCTGTCGGACTCGAAGATGTTGTCGGCTGTTTCGGCCAACGCCGGCCTTGCCACCAGGGTATGCAGACCCGCCTGCGGATCACTGTCCAGTCGGACGTAGTTGACCGCAACCATGCCGCGTCCCGGCTTGACCGGAACGTCCTTGGCGAAGCGGGACCGAACCAGCTTGGCGTCCTCGACCGCGGCCAACCGCAACTCGACGCGGGAACCGAAACCGCTTCGCACCGGTGGCCGTAGCTCCGATTCACGATCGGCAGTGACCACCACGTGCACCCCGAACGAGGGGCCCTGGTTGATGATCACGTTCACCTGCTCGATCAGCACCTCGTTTTCCTCGGCCAGCGCCCGGTAGTTATCGATCACCAGGAAGACGTCGCCAAACCCGTCATTTGGCACGGGACCGGGCTCACCGCCGAACTTGCGGCGCCGGAACACCTCCATGGACGCGATTTCGTACTCGAGGAACGTACGTTTGCGCTCTCGTACCAGCGCCAGCAGCTCGGCCACCGTTCGGCGCACACCGTAAGGGTCCGTCGGACCCGCGACCTCACCCACGTGCGGGAGGCGCGCGACCGTGGTCAACGCGGTACCGCTGTAGGCCAGGCAGTAGAACTGGACCTGCTCCGGTGTGTGGGTCAATGCGGCCGAACAGATCAGTGTCTGCAGCGCAGTCGTCTTGCCCGAACCGCCGGCACCCAGAATCAGGACGTTGGCACCGGGCCCGGAGGTGTCCACCGACCACGGCGGCTGGTCATGCTTGAACGGCCTGTCGATGATCCCGATCGGGAACTGCAGATCCCTGGCGGTGCCGTAGTCCTTGTTCCACGGGCGCTTGAGGAACCGGTTGACCAGCTCGTCGATGGCAACCGGCTTCGTCAGCGGCGGCTGCCACAACCGATAGGGCTCGAAGTCGATCTGACGCAGCTGATCAATGATCACCGTGCCAACCTTCGGCGTCCTGATCCCTTCGGCTTCCTCCTCCTCGGTCTCCACCACATCCAGCGCCTCACCATCGCCATTGGAGTGCGCGAATGCCTCGATATCCGGCCCGGCCTCACTTACCTCGAGCGGGGTGAAGGCGTTGGTAAACAATTGCGGCCGAACGTAATCGATGCTGTGCACCAACGCCGGCGCTTCCACGCCATCGATCGTGACACCCCGGGAGTAAAAGTCGCGCCACAGGAACTCGGCCTGGAAGCGGATGATGTCCTCGAGACTCTTCCGGAAGTAACCCAGACCGGCCTGGGCCGGCAGGTTGACCGCGTTGGGAACCCCGGCCGCCTGCGCGGCGCCGGCGGTACGAGCCTTCAGGACCAGGCGGTAACCCATGTTCTCCATGAGCTTTTCGGCCCGGCTCTCAATGGTCTGCGATGCCATCATCAGGTGGATCCAGTACGCGCGGCCCTGCCGGCCGATCGAGTCCAGAACGTCGACCGCCGTCGGCATGATCCGGAACCACTCGTAGAACTCGTCGATGACCACCACGAGCATGGGCAGCGGCGGCATGTCCTGACCGCGGGCCCGCATCCTGGTCCGAACGGAGTTGTATTCCTTGGCGTCGTCGACACCGGCGTTGTCACACACCGCCTTGCGGCGGGCGATTTCGCCCCAGAGCGCGTCCAGGAATCGCTCCATCAATGCCTGGTCTTCTTCAAGGTCGGTGATAATCCGTGAGACGTGCGGCACTCCCGCGAAGGGCTTGACGGCAGACCCACCCTTGAGGTCGGCCAGGACGAAGTTCAGCTCCTCCGGCGGATGCCCCAGCATCAGCGATTCGATCACGGTTCGCACGAGCGTCGACTTACCCGAACCTGTTGTCCCCGACATGACTCCGTGCGGGCCGTCGCCGCCCTCGTCGAGGGACTTCATGTCCAAGAACAACAACTCGCCGTTGTCGGAGCGATTGCCGAACGGCACCCGCAACCGCGCGCGGCCCATCGTATCGGTGCGGCTGCCCCACAGGTCTTCGAAGTCGATTTCCGACGGCTTGTCGATGCCGTAGTAGGCCAAGATATCCCGGGCACCGATGTGCGCCACCCGTTGGCCGATCTCTTCGTAGGCCTCAGCGAGCCGCCAGTACGCCAGCTTCTGGGCGAACTCCTCTGCCTCCGCGATGCTGATCTGGTCGGTGAGGGCGAAGAACCAAGGCTTGTCGTCGATCACCATCCAGGTGTCGCGGTCGCGAGGCAGCGCCTCGATTACGCCTATCTCGTCGAACCGCAACGTCCGCTCCGGGACCGAGGTCCACATCGAAGCGCCGGTCAGGTCGAAGAACGTCACCCCGTCGACGCCCTCCGCGCTGATCACGTATTCCCACTGGGGATCGGTCACATCGGCGATGATGACGGTGTGCGGTGTCGGGGTCTGTGCCGACGAACTCGCATGCCGGGGTGTGAACGACCCACGGCCGGCGAACAATTCGGCCTGCTCCGCGGCAAATTCGCGCACCGAGCTGTACACCATTCGCGCATTACCCGCCGCGTCCTGACGGCGCTGATCGCCGACGTGCGGGAACCACTTCATCCAGTCCCATTGCTCCAAATCGGAGCTGACCACGATCATCTGGACGTGATCGGGCCCGTGCGAGAACGCCAGCTGGCAGATGATCGCCCGCATCAACGCCAATACCTGGTCGCGGTCTCCGATCAGCGCGTACCAGGGCTCCACCAACAGAGAGATCATCTTCGGCAGGTTGTAGACGACGCTTTGGTAGCGCCCGAACTCCTGAAGTGCCTTACCCGTCACCGGCTCCAGCTCGATGTCGGTCGGCATGTTCTGGGGTTCACCCCAGGTCACCTCGGGGCGGGTCATGCCCACGCCGACCCGGACGACGCCGAAGTTGAGGTCTTTACCGTCGGGCTTGCGTTCCCACATCCGCGCCGATCCCACAGCGGCGGCCAGCGTGGTGGGCGCGGGGTGGAACCACCGGTAGTTGGCGTCCATGCTGTCCGCCGATTCGTTGGCGGTATCGCGAAGCATGTCCAGCATCAACATGAACTGGGCGCGCATCGCGTCCAACTTCGGCCGGCTCATCTGCTGGTTGCCGCCGCCGAACCGACCGCCGAACATCATCATCATCATTCCGCCGACCATGAAGATCGGGAAAATGGAACCGGCGCCGCCGAAGACATGTGATCCGCTGGCAAAGGTCATGGCGACCATGCCACCCAGCAGGCCGATGACCACGACACCAACGACGATGAGCCACCACGGCTTGCCCTCTGGCGGAGGGATGCTCAACGGTGTCGGGAGGACAATGTTCTCCGGCTTGATAACCGGGGGTTTTTCCGGTGTGGGTCGCGCAAATCCACGTTTCACTTCGGTACCACCAACTCTGCAGGGGTCATGTCCATCGGTAAGGTGTCGTGTTCGACCAGCGCATCTGCCCGGGAGAGCGTCGGCCCTTGTGGCAACAGCCGGAGCGCCACCCAAGGCGCCAGGCTCGGTACGGTGTTCAGCCCCAATGCCTCGCGGACATCCTTGGTGTCGTCTACCCCGAATCGCGCTCCCGCATCGGTCACCCACCACATCGACTCTGCGGTTTTCGACCCGGGATCGTTGCCGGTGACGGCGACGAAGTTCGAATAGTTAGGTCCGAAGAAGACCTGGTCGGCTTGGCGGCCGGTGGTGTCGGCCTTAACCAGCGGCACGACCTTGTTCAGGTCGGATGGTGCGATCGGAAGGTTGGGGCCGGACACCACCTGTACGCGGGCCCGGTTCTCACCGGCCGTTCGTTCCCACCACCAACAGGTTGCGGGATTCTCCCGCAGGTCCATGACGTTCAGCGGGGTGTCCGGGTAAGACGACAGGTCCAGTTTGTTGACCACGGGCATCCTGGCCAGCGCGGCCGGCTCTACGGTCACCGGTTTGACATTGCCCGCGCCCCCGGCGTTCTGCATGATCTGCGCCACCAACGGCGGCATCGTCTGTACACCATCGCCCAGTACCAGCGAGTACTGTTGCGGCCCGCTGATTTGCGGTGTGACGAGGACCGTGCCCACCGGGCCGGGCGCCCCCGCGAATGTCGCCGGCGAACCCGCGCCCTGCACTTCTGGCACCACCAGCTCTGGGCCTACCGGCAAAGCGTCGTACAACGCGCGGCTCATCGGCTTGGCCTGGCCGACTTGTTCGGGCGTCAAACCGAGGGGCAACAAGACCGACCGGTTCGTCGCGTCGATGCGTGACCGGCGCCCCTGCCTGATCACCCAGGCATCCCCGTCGTAGCTGAGTACCACCGCGTCGGAACCATTCAGCACCTTGCGGTGACCACTGAGGTCAGGTGTGCCGTCGATCACCGTGGTCGTCAGCCCCGACGGTGCCCCGACGCCGGTCGAACCGGCGACGTCGTCGCAAACCAGCCACGACGACGCATTCGGACTCTTCGGCGCAAAGGTCGACGGTGCACCCGGGATGCCCACCAGCGGGCCTCGCGGCAGGGTGGCGATTTGGGTCCCTTTGACCAGGTGCGGGTTGTCAGGCCGCCCGGTGATCAGCCGGGCCGACGCCAGATTCAGCGCCGGGTACAACCTGTCACCCACCCGCACGTACAGCGCGCCGGAGTCGCGGTCCGCGATGATCGGCGAATCCCCCACCTGACCGGCCGGGCTGATAAATGAGTACAGCAGCGCCCCCAGGCAGGCCACCAGCGCCGCCGAGACCGACGCTACGACGGCCAGGTTCTGCCGCCGACCCGGCTCGACCTCCATGCGCACTCGCCAACGTGTCAGCGCCATCGCCGTTCGGCGAGCGAGGAACTGATAGCCGGTAACCTGCGTCCGCGTCGAGAGCCCGAGGCCGTAACCCGACCCGCGCTGTCCGCGACCTTCTTCCGCCACGTTAATTCACCATCCGGTTTATTCGATCGCCCGTTTTTTCACCGCACGAATCACATTGATAACCGTAGGGCACCCGTCGCGGCATCGCCATGTGGTGCTCTACGTGCTCTCATTCGTATCGTGCTATGTCTATGAATCCAGTCGCCCGGGTCGCCCGGGACGCGAAAGGCGCCAGCAGCGGACTGCCTTACTGAGCTGCCACTTTCCATATCCCCCGTTGGATACCCGTCGGATTCTTGGTGTCTCCAAAGGGCATGCTAGCGGCGGATCGCCACGCCGTCCTGCTGAATGGCAAATCCAGCGACAGCGTCACAGATTTGCCGAGAATCGTCCGAAATTGCCGTGTCGGTGTACGCGACTAAACAAGTCGTTAACGCCGCCCGTGTCGTGGCGACGAGCTGTTGGACGCAAGATGGGCGACATGACAGAGCTTGCGCCCTCGCTGGTCGAACTTGCCAGGCGGTTCGGTATCGCTACCTGGTATGCGGACTGGAGTGGCCGGCACGCGCCCGTTCCGGAAGCAACGCTGGTGGCGGTCCTCGCGGCGCTCGGCGTTGCGGCGGGCACCGAACAGGACCGCAACCGGGCCCTGACCACGCATCTCAAGTCCTATTGGGCGCGTCAGATGCCGGCCACCATCGTCGGGCGCGCCGGCGAGCAGACGCGGTTCTGGGTGCATGTGACCCATGGCTTTCCCGCCGAAGTGTGGCTGCAGCTCGAGGACGGCACGGTGCGCGGCGGAGTGCAACAGGTCGAGAACTTCACCCCGCCGTTCGATCTGGACGGACGCTGGGTCGGCGAGGCCAGCTTCGTGCTGCCCAATGACCTGCCCCTGGGCTACCACCGCGTCCATCTGCGATCGCGCGAGTTCCAGACCAGCAGTGCGCTCATTGTGACGCCGGATTGGCTCGGGCTGCCGGAGCGGCTGAGCGCTCGCCGCGCCTGGGGCCTGGCCGCGCAGCTTTACAGCGTGCGGTCCAGGCAATCGTGGGGCGTCGGCGATCTCACCGATCTGGCTGATCTGGCGGTATGGTCGGCAACTCGGCACAGCGCTGATTACCTGCTGGTCAATCCCCTGCACGCGGCCTCCCCCACGATCCCGATGGAGCCGTCGCCGTACCTGCCGACATCGCGGCGTTTCGTCAACCCTCTCTATCTTCGGGTCGAAGCGATCCCCGAATATGCCGATCTGACCAAGCGAAGCCGGGTGCGCAGACTGCGCTCGGAAGTTCAACAGCGGGCCGGTGAACTCGACGCGATCGACCGCGACACCGCGTGGGCGGCTAAGCGGGCGGCGCTCAAGTTGGTGCACCGGGCAGCGAGGTCGGCCGGTCGTGAGCTGGCCTACGCCGCCTTCCGCGAGCGTGAAGGCCGCGCGCTCGACGACTTCGCCATCTGGTGCGTGCTCGCCGAAAAATACGGGGCCGACTGGCACCATTGGCCGAGTTTCCTTCAGCATCCCGCAGCAGCCGGAGTCGCCCGATTCGCCGAGAAGCACGCGACCGCGATTGATTTTCACCGCTGGATGCAGTGGCAACTCGATGAGCAACTCGCCGCGGCCCAGTCGCAGGCCGTCCGGGCCGGGATGTCGCTGGGAATCATGCACGACCTCGCCGTCGGCGTGCATCCGGACGGGGCCGACGCCTGGGCGCTGCAGGAAGTGCTCGCGCTCGGCGTGACCGCGGGCGCACCGCCGGACGAGTTCAATCAGCTCGGCCAGGACTGGTCGCAGCCGCCCTGGCGGCCGGACCGACTGGATGAGCAGGAGTACCGGCCTTTCCGCGCACTGATGCGGTCGGTGCTGCGGCATGCCGGCGGCGTACGCATCGACCACATCATCGGTTTGTTCCGGTTGTGGTGGATTCCCGAGGGTGCAGCCCCCACCGAGGGCACCTACGTCCGTTACGACCACGACGCGATGGTCGGCATCGTCGCCCTGGAAGCGCACCGGAGCGGTGCCCTAGTCGTCGGCGAAGACCTCGGCACCGTCGAACCCTGGGTGCGGGACTATCTGATGTTGCGCGGCCTGCTGGGCACCTCGATTCTCTGGTTCGAGCTGGATCGCGACGGAACCGGCGGTCCGCTGCCCGCTGAGCGCTGGCGGGAATACTGCCTGTCGTCGGTCGCCACCCACGATCTGCCGCCGACCGCCGGCTATCTGGCCGGCGACCATGTGCGGTTGCGGGAGTCCCTGGGATTGTTGACCCGTCCGCTCGCCGACGAGATCGAGTCCGACCGGGCCGAGTTGTCCGCCTGGATGGCCGAATTGCGCCGGGTCGGGCTGCTGGGCGATGGTGAAGATGACCCGGAGCGGGTCGTTCTCGCGCTGTACCGGTACCTGGGCCGAACTCCGTCGCGGCTATTGGGAGTGGCACTGACCGATGCGGTCGGTGATCGCCGGACCCAGAATCAGCCGGGCACTACGGACGAATACCCGAACTGGCGTGTTCCGCTGACCGGCCCGGACGGCCGGCAGCTCATGCTGGAGGATGTTTTCACCGACCGCCGCGCGGCCACCCTGGCCGAGGCTGTGCGCGCTCAGATCGCCGTTGCGACCGGTGAAACGCCTACCTGTTAGCTTCGGGACCCATGAATCTCCCGCTGAAGGTAGCAGTCTTTGTTCCGATAGGTGACGGTGTCACCGCGGATCCCGACTGGCTGGTGAGCTTTGCGGGCCATCTCGAGCTGTGCGGTTTCGAATCGATCATCGTGGCCGAGCACACCGTCCTGCTGACGCGATATGACAGCGTCTACCCCTACGACAGTTCCGGACGGGTCGGGCTGACGGCCGACAGCCCCATCCCGGACCCGCTCGATCTGCTGGCGTTTCTGGCCGGTCAAACCAGGCGGCTGGGGTTGGCCACCGGCGTGCTGGTGCTGCCAAACCACCATCCGGTCGTACTCGCCAAACGCGCCGCGACCGTCGATGCGCTGTCCGGCGGACGGCTCAGGCTGTGCGTGGGCGTCGGCTGGCTCAAGGAAGAGCTCGACGCGTGCGGCGTGGACTTCGACAGCCGCGGCAGGCGGGCCGACGAACAACTGGCCGTCTTGCGGGCACTGTGGGCCGACCAGCCCGAGGGGGCCTCGCATCACGGCGAGTTCTTCGGCTTCGATGATGTCATGTGCTATCCCAAACCAGTTACACGCGAGCGGCTTCCAGTTCATGTCGGCGGTCACAGCCGGTCGGCCGCCCGCCGTGCCGGGCGCTTCGGCGACGGTTTTCAGCCGCTCGGCGTGACCGGCCCGAAACTCGCCGCACTGATCACGCTGATGCGCGAAGAGGCGTCGGCGGCGGGCCGCGATCCGGCGGCCCTCGAGGTATCGCTGGGTCATCTGGTTACCAAGATCGATGCCGAGCGCGCAGCAGGCCTGGTCGATCAGGGCGCGGACCGGGTTGTCCTGGCCATGCCGCCGACCACCGATATCGAGCAGGCCAAAGACATTTTGTCGGCATGCGCGCAACGACTGTCATTAATCTCATGAGTGCTTCCGTGGACAACCGGGTCGCCCTCAGCGATTTAGTGCACCGGTACGCCGCTGGAGTCGATGATCGCCAATTCGATTCTGCGACAAAGTTGTTCACTGCACACGCCGTATTGATCCTGCCTGAACCACCCGCCGCGCTCGTGCCGATCCATTCCTATCGTGGTGAGCAAGCCATCGCCGGGGCGATTGCGGCGGTCAACCAGACCATCCGCACCGAGCATGCGATCGTGGGTGAGGTCTACGACGACGGTCCGCGCCCGGACAGCGCACGCGGGCGCATCGCGTGCATCGCGCATCACTGGAGTCGACGCGCGGAGGAATTGATCGATGTGGTCTGGCATCTGCGCTACGACGACGAGTACGAATTGACCGATTCGGGGTGGCGCATCAGCCATCGAGCCTTGACGATCAATGCCATTGAGACCCGCCCGGTACGCCGTTTGCTGGAGCGGCACCCGGAATAGCGAGCGGCGCCGAAACATCCACTCGCGCCAGTTGTATCCGCTCGCTACGGCCAGGCTTCGTCCAACTGATGTGCGACGTCGATGATCTGCGCGGCTTGCGAGTGCGGTGCGTCGATTTCGTCAGCGACGTACTGGGCGACGAATCGCCGGATTTCACCGTCGACGCCGGCCAGGATACGGAGCACCTCCCCACGGAGCGATTTGGACGACACGTTGACGGTGATATCGGATGGCCGCGGCTTGGCAACGTCGACGATTAGTAGCAGCGGCTCGGCGGCGCGTGCGGTGGCGTGTAATGCGATGTCGCCGGAGACGACAAACCGTTGCTTGTCCAGCCAGAGGTCGAGGAGGAGATCGATCGACAGCGGAATGTGGATGACGAACGTAATGGCGTCACCTATGCGCCGCGTGACTTGTGGCTGTTCGATCTTGACGTTCGCGCTGACCTTGGCAATCCCGCCGGGCCCCTGCGCTATAGGTTCCATCGCGAATTCGCTGCCGGCGATATCGGCGAAGGCGGCAGCGACCCGTTCCGGGGTAACCGCGATCTCGAAGAATCTGCGGCCGAACTCTTCGTAGGTCACGTACTCGTGGTTCTGCATAGACTCATACCGTCTCACGTCGGTTGGCCGAATAGTCGCTGATCTGCTCGCGTCGCTGGAATTTCACTCCGGATGAGCGCCGCGAACGCTCGCGCCATCCCCCGCCGAGGTGCCGACTGGCCGGACAGCTCCGGACATACGTATTATCCAGCCAATAAGAGCAGCGCAAGCATCTCGTGGATCCTGGGGGCGGCAGCAATGACTTGGCAGGATCTCGCGGCTACGACCGCCGGATCAATCCTGGCTCTGGCGGCCGCGTGAAGATTAGCCTGCTGCTTGCGGATGCAGCCCAGGCGGACGCCGCGTCGGGCAAGGTCAATGCACTCGGTCTGGGGTGGCGGCAGTGTCAAACACCTACTCCCGCGTTCACTTTGGTGTTGTTTCTGGATATCGACTGGGACGAGACCAACAAACAGCACAAGCTGAAATGCCAACTATTGACCACCGACGGCGATCCGGTGGTAGTAACCGGCGCACAGGGACCCCAACGGATCCTCTTCGAAGCGGCGGCCGAGGCAGGCCGGCCCCCTGGCTCAATCCACGGGACTTCGGTTCGAATGCCGCTGACTCTCAACATCCCGGCTGGCATACCGTTGGAACCGGGAATTTACGAGTGGCGGGTCGAGGTCGATGGCTTTGAGATGGCCACCGCAGTAGAGGCATTCGTGGTCATTGGTCCAGCCCAAGCACCGACACCGGCCGGCTGAGCCGTGCCGTCGGGCGCTGCGGTAACCAATGCAACGCATTGCACCGGTGGCCGAATTCATCCGCAGCGCACCGATTCCTCGCCAAAGTCTCCGTAGAGGTCCGCCAGGAATCCGGCAAGGTGATTCATCTCCTGCGCACAGTGAACCAACAGGTTGCGGGCGGTGGCTTCCGAGGTGCCCAGTACCCGCGACGCGATGGGTCGCACCGCCCGCGACGCAAGACCCGGGGCGTTGCGCACCGCGATGTGCGGTCCCCCCATCCAAAACCGTGAGCGCATCTCGGCACCGCCGGGCGTCGACCGGATGTGGTGGATGAACCAGCCGGCGTCCACCGGCGCGTCACCCGAACCCAGTCGTGCACAGATCGCCACCGCATCGTCGCTGTCGGGGGGCAGACCCATGGCCGCCGGAGCAACAAATTGGATTGCGCCATTGAGCATCGCCGAGCCGATGTACTCACTGATCAGCGACGTGCGGCCGGTGTAACGCGCGGCGCCCCGCCGACCCGCAGCGTCGCCGTCGCCGTCCTGCTCACCGTGTTTCCAGGCGGCGGACAGGTGCGCCCGTGGATGCCACAGTTTGTAGCGGCGGGTCTCGCAGCCGTGCCAGCCGAACCACCACACCCACATCGCCGGCGTGACACCGGGCATATCCGTCAATACGGATACTTGGAGGCTGCGGTCTTCGGCAATCCCGTAGCCGTTTTCGGTCTGCTGGTAGCCATCCTCGGCCACGCTCGCCGCGTCGTCGAATGGCAACAGAGCCCGGCCGCCCTGCGGGCCATGCTCCAGTGCCTCGACGACATGTCTTGGAAGCGCAGCCATCTCAGGCTTGAAGAATTTTCCGAACGGCGTGTTCGCGTCGTCGTTGCGGTAGCCGAGGTAAAGATCTCCGGCCATTAGCTTCTGCCCATCCAGCTGTGAAACAGGCCGTCGGGGTCGTAGGCGGCGCGCACTTTGTCCAGCCGCACCATTGCTTCGTCACTGGCGAATCTCGCGGGGCGTTGGCCCAGGTTCTCGTCGGCAAGCTGAATCCCGGTGGCCAAGTTCGACATCGCGGCCATGTTGGTCTGCGCCCAGTCCTCGTACTTCGCATCATCGGCCGACTTCTTCCATGCGCCGTAGAGCGCAAGGTAAACCTCGTCTTCGATGCTGTAGGCCATGTCCGGGCGGGTTGGCGACGGCCCCCAGTTCAGCCAGAGGAAATGCGACGGGTGCGGCGGCATCGTCTTGAGGATGTTGTCGATGCCGGGCAACAGGTCCTGTGCGGATGCCGAGGTCCACATGTTGTCCGCGGTATAGCGGTGGTCGGCCAGGTAGTTGCTCATCACCGCGGCGAACCAGGTGGGCAAATCGGTTGGCATGTACGGAACTTTGCTGATCGCTTTGTCGGCAACGGGGCAGCTGCCGAAAATCGCCAGCGCCTCTTCGGCTTCCTTTGCGGAGTCAGCGAACGCCGGCGAGGCGAACACGATCGCCGGGGTGTCCAGCCCCATACTCGGGACGCTGCGGCTTGCGACGATCTGCATCTCGACGCGACGGTCCACGTGGGCGCTGACGGTGCGGGCCCAGGTGTAGATCTCGTCGGCGAGGTCTATCGGGTAGATGTACACGCTGGTCCCGCATGCGGCCGGCCGGGGGTACAGCTTGAGGTAGAACGATGTGACCACGCCGAAGAAGCCGGGACCGGACCCGCGCGCGGCCCAGTACAGATCGGGGTGGTTGTCTTCGTCGCAGTGGATCTTCTCACCCTCGGCGGTGACCACATCGAGACCGATGACGCTTTCGCAAGCCAGGCCGTAGACCCGGCTGTTCCACCCATACCCACCCTGCAGCAGATAACCGCCGACGCAGACGCCCTTGCAGTGGCCAGCCGGGAAGAACAGGTTCCGTGCTTCAAGCTCGCCGATAAGCACGCTGCCGCCTTTACCGGGCCCCACCACCGCGATCTTCTTGTCCGTATCGATGGTTGCGTGATCGATGCGGCTCATGTCGAGCAGCAGGGCTCCGTCGCGCAGATGGTTGGCCGCCCAGCTGTGGCCACCGGATCGGATGCTGACCTTGTGGCCGTTGGACTTGGCGTAACGCAAAGCGGCGACGACCTCGTCGGCATCGACCGCCTGAACGATGACGTCGGGGTAACGCGCGGGCACGCGGCGATTCCAGACGGTACCGCGGCGGGTCGCTTCGTAGCCGTCATCGCCCCGGAAGAAGTGCCGCCCGGCCGGCAGCGCGCCCATCTGACCTCCCTGAACTCGCATACCGGTTCTTCCTAGTTCGGAATGCGGATCACTATAGTGGAGGCGTGGGGCATACGGAACGGGATTCGCCGAGTATTCGCGACGACGGTATCCAGGTGTTGCGCCGTGCCGCTGCAGCCCTGGATGAAATCGCCAGCCACCCCGGACAGCTGCGCCTCGTGGACCTCGGTGAGCGCCTTGGGCTGGCTAAATCGACGACGCGCCGTTTGGTGGTGGGCTTGGTCGAGGTGGGCTTGGCAAGTGTCGATTCGAATGGGCGGTTCTCGCTTGGCGATCGGCTCCTGGGATTCGGAAGCGCCGACGGAGCGCACATTGCCGCGATCTTTCGGCCGACGATCGAACGGGTGGCCGGCGCCACGGACGGCGAGACCGTCGACCTGTCGATACTGCGTGGTCAGCGGATGTGGTTCGTCGACCAGATCGAATCGTCGCACCGGCTCAGGGCGGTTTCGGGAATCGGCGTCCGATTTCCCTTGGACGTCACCGCCAATGGAAAAGCGGCGCTCGCGGCTCTCGCGGATCCCGCTGCCGAGGCCGCGATCTCTCGGTCGAAGCCCGCGCTCGCCGAGGTGCTACGCAATGAGATCGCCGAGATCCGGCGCACGGGCCTCGCTTTCGACCGCGGCGAACACACCGCAGGGATCTCCGCGGCGGCCATTGCCCGACGGGCCGTGGGCGACAACATCGTTGCCATCTCGGTGCCGGCGCCCACCGAACGCTTCCTGGAAAAGGAACAACGCATAATCGCAGCCTTGCGCACCGCGGCCGACTCGCCTGCCTGGACGAGGTGAGACATCGGGATTTCATCGGCTGCGCAGTCATTGGCCAGATGTCGTTAAGGTCCCAGTTGGCAGTAGCGGATGCACCTGCAGCACTGATTTGGGAGAATCTCCGGGTTATGAGACTCGTCTTGGCGCTGGCCTGTGTCGCCGCTGCGATCGGCACGGCCGTCCCGGCCTGCGCCGACATCGATGGCAACGACCAAGTCTTCCTTGCCGCGCTCAAAGCAGCCGGGCTCACGTATCAAGACCCCGAACATGCGATAACCGTCGGCAAAGAGGTGTGCAATCTGGTCGACGGGGGAATGCCCGGCGTGGAAATCGTCAAGAACCTACAGGAACTCAACCCGGCTTTCGAGGGCGACGGCGCCGCGAAGTTCACGGCGATCGCCGCGAGCGCGTACTGCCCTAAAACCATCAGCGGAGTGAACCAGGGCCAAGCCCCCAAGAGTGGCGGCTAGCAATCACCCCGCGATCGATAACAATTCGTCGAAGCTGGCGACGATAGCGTCATAGAAGACGTCGTAGTCGGGTATCGCAGCGGTATCGACGTTGATGCCCAGAGCGCAGGTGTCGACGTAAGTCAGCAGCGTGACATTGACTGACGCGCCAATCGTCGGGCCGAAAGCATACTGCGCGCGTACCGATGCACCGCCCAAGAAGACTGGCACCGCAACGCCCGGAACGTCGCTGGCCAGGAAATCGACGTGGCGCAGCACCGAGCCGATGTACCAACGTGGCATCAGGTTGAGAGCACCGGCGATCAACTGGGTATAAGGCAGCGACCTTTCATCGCGCACTGCGCCGGTAAGTTCGTGGATCGCCTTGATCCGCGTGGCGGGGTCGACCTCGCCCACCGGCACATCGAAGCGCATCAGCGTGATCCGGTTTCCTCCCATGTCATCGGCCGCCGTCCGCAGGCTGATCGGCATCGTGAGGTGTAGGTCGCCGACCGCGACGCCATGTTTCTCGTGGTATAGCCGCAATCCACCGGCCACGCCGGCCACAAACGCGTCGTTCAGCGCGCCACCGCACCGGTGCGCCGCTTCGCGTAGCAGCGGCATCGGAACTTCGTACACCCCGAGACGCCGGATCAAGCCGCGGTCGGTTACCAGCCGAGACCCGGTCCGAGTTATCGGCCGAACCGTCCGGTAGACCGAAGCCGCGGTGGCCGTCGCCGATCGGACCGTCGCAACAGGCCGACGAACACTCTCGTATATCAGGCGCGGTGCCGCCTTGACGACACCCGTCAAGGCATTACCGAGCAGACCGATGTCGTAGCGCCAGACGTTGCGGTAACCCCCAAGCAACGATGGGCTGGAAATATCTGGCTCGGGCGGCAAGGGTTCGTGCTCATACAGCTCTTCGGAAAGGTTGAACAGGTTCATCGCGATCTGGACGCCGCCGATTCCATCGGTGAGAGCATGGTGGAACTTGCAGATCATGGCCGCGCCATCGTCCTCCAGACCATCAATCAGCGTTATCTCCCACAGCGCCCGGGCCCGGTCGAAATCCTGCATCTCGGCTAATCGGGCCATCTCGAGTACGTCGTCGAACGTGCCCGCCGCGGGGGCAGCAACTCGGCGGATGTGGTAGTCGAGGTCGAAGTCCCGGACATACTCCCACCGCGGTGGGGCCGGCGGCGCCGACTCCACCACCCGCTGCCGAAATATCGGTAGTTTCCTGCTGATCAAGTCGAATCGCTCACGCACCGCGTCCCAGTCCGGGGATCGATCCAGCAGCACCACGCTGACCACAGTTGATCGAAGCCGTGGATCACTTTCCATCGCCCAGGTGAAGGCATCGCTGTTGCGCATGAATTCAGTCATATGTGTGCTCCCGGCACAAACCTACGACTCTTTGTGGCGAAGATCATCAGATTATTGGCAGCCAACGACTTTGGTCCCTATAAGTAGGGTCATTCGTCACTGGATGATCGTCACACCTCGATCAGATGCGCCGGCTTCCGCACCCCCGCCACCCGCTTGGGTCCAGACGGATCGCGGAGGGCGGTGAAGACGCTTGCTGCTCGCAGGCAACGCGGCGAATCGCTCGAATGCTACGTATCGCCAATGACTGTCATTTGGAACAAAATCCGATGACGCGTCACATTATCGCCTTGAGGTCCTTCGCCTTTGCGATGTCGTCCCAGTCGACATCGAGTTCGAGCAGAATCTCCTCGGTGTGCTGACCATGTTCTGGCGCACGCGCAGGGGCGGGCGGAGTTTCGTTGAATTGCACAGGCGCAGCGACAATCCGGTATTTCTCGCCGGCACCGTCGACGTTGGTCACCACGTAGCCATTGGGCTCCACCTGCGGGTCGTTGAGCGTCTCGCGCGGGGTCGCCAAGGCGCCCCACACGCCCGGTTCGTCCTCGAGGACCTTCAGCCAGTGCGCGAGGTCATGGCCAGCGAATACGTTCGCGAAGATATCAGTCGCCTCGGCTGTGTTGGCTATCAGGTTGCTTGACGGCACGAATCGCTCGTCGGTAGCCAATTCGGCCAGGCCCATCCGCTCGCAGAAGCCGGCCCAGAATTTGTCCGGCTGCAAGAAGACCAGTTGTATCCACCTGCCGTCTTTGGTCTTGTACCGGTTTACCAGGGGATTCATGGCCAACCCGGGTGGTGCGCCCGGGATGCCGTCGATATCGAAGAAATCGGCTGCACAAATCGACGGCGCAATCGCCCACATCGCCTGGGCCAGCAACGAGGAATCGACAATGGTCGGCTCTCCGGTCTTCTCCCGGTGATAAAGCGCGGCGCACACCCCGCCGGCCAGCGTCGCCCCGGCCTGCAGGTCGCCGAAGCCCGGGCCCTGGACGGCCGGCGTTTCCGTCCCGAACGGCGTGAGCGTGTACGCAACACCGCCACGCGCCAGGTACGTGGCGGCGTCGAACCCGCCGCGATCGCGATCCGGTCCGCGCACCCCGAGGCCCGTGCCACGCGCGACGATGATTTTCGGGTTGAATGAGCGGATGTCCTCGACGGTCAGCCGGGCTCGCTCGAGCGCACCGGGTAGCCAGTTTGTCAGGAAGACATCGGCACTGGCCAACAGGCGGCCGAATAGGTTCCGGCCCGTATCGGATCTCACGTCGATGGCGATGCTGCGCTTGCCCCGGTTGCCCAATTCGAGGATGAAGTCCGCGTCGGGGCGGGCCGCCTCGCGGGTGAAAGGGCCGACAACCAACGCACGTCCGGGGTCACCCGAAGCGACGCTTTCAACCTTTATTACGTCGGCGCCCCAGTCCGCCAAGGCGGCACCGGCCGAGGGTACGTAGGTCCAGGACGCCAACTCCACGACTCGGACACCTTGCAGGACGCCTCCACCGAGGCCACCTTCAACGCCTGACCTCGCCATATCCTGCCGACCCCTTCGTCGCAGCCTTCCTTGCTATTTTAGATATTCTAGCTACCGTAAGGGATATTGATAGCCCGGCTGCAGCTACCGGTGATTTCTGGTGGCAGTGTTTCGTGGGAGAGATGCGATGGAGCCGACCGGCGCGCAGGCCAACCGCCGCGCAACGCTGTTCGCGCGTATCAACCCCGCGCGCTGTGCCGCATCGGCAGGCTTATCCCGACCTTCTGCAGCACTCCAACGAGACGCTGACGGCGTTGGTGGCGAACAGCTTTGGGCCCCAATTCGGGTAACCGACTTGAAAATTGCGACAACCGACGGGTGATAGGACGGGCAATGGGCAGGGTGACAGGCAAAGTGGCCTTGATCAGCGGAGCCGCGCGCGGTCAGGGACGCTCCCACGCGCGAATGCTTGCCGCAGAAGGCGCCGACATCATCGCGGTAGACCTGTGCGCGGACATCGAGACCAACGAGTATCCGCTGGCCCGCCCGGAGGATCTGGACGAAACGGCGCGACTCGTCGAAAAGGAGGGCCAGCGCGCGTTCACGGCGATCGCCGACGTTCGTGACCGGGCGGCCCTTTCCGCCGCGATCGACAAGGGCGTGGCTGAACTCGGGCACCTCGATATCGTGGTCGCCAACGCCGGCATCTGCCCGCTCACCGCAGGCCTCCCGCCACAGGCCTTCGCCGATGCGGTTGACGTGGACCTGCTCGGCGTGCTGAACCTCGTGCACGCCAGCCTCAAGCATCTAGAGGCGGGTGCGTCGATTATCGTCATCGGATCCAACGCGGCGTTCATGTCGTCGATGAACACCAGCGGCATCGACGGCGGCACCGGAGGAGCCGGCTACGCGTTCGCGAAACTGGCTGCCGCGCACTATGTCAACGACTTCGCGCGAGCATTGGCTTCGTTCTCCATCCGGATGAATGCGGTGCACCCGACGAACGTCAACACCGACATGCTGCATAGCGCGCCGATGTACCGGGCGTTCCGGCCCGACCTCAAGGAACCCACGCGCGAGGACGCCGAACCGGTCTTTCCGCTAGTCCAGGCGATGCCCATCCCCTATGTCGAACCCGAGGACATCAGCGAGGCTGTGCTCTTCCTGGCATCCGATGCCGCGCGCTACATCACCGGCCAGCAGCTGCGTGTCGACGGGGGCGGGTTCCTCAAGGTCAAGCCATGGTCGGGTGCATGACCGCGATGCCAATCGGGTGGCCCGGTAAGGGAATTAGCGGGTTGGGCGTGATCAGCGGAGAACCACGATGAGCGCCGACAGCTCCGCGGAGATCAAGCGTCGTCTCTACGCGTTGATGGTACTGATGAAGGCAGCCGACGATCGACTTTCGAAAGGCATCGGCACCGGCGAATTCATGTGCGTTTACTGGCCGTCGCGGGGGCAGGAGGCCATCGCGGCCGCGATGGGTGTGGCGCTGCGACTGGACGACCAGTTGGTGACGACCTATCGCGGGCTGCACGATCTCATCGGCAAGGGCGTGCCGCTCGAGGAGATCTATGGCGAGATGATGGGGCGCACGGTCGGCGCGAGCCGCGGCAAGGGCGGGACGATGCACATCGCCAACCCCGACAAGGGTGTGATGCTTTCTACCGGGATCGTCGGGGCCGGACCGCCGGTAGCGGTCGGACTGGCGATGGCCGCGAAGCGCAAAGGCCTGGACCGCGTAACGGTGGTCAGTTTCGGCGACGGCGCGACCAACACCGGCTCCTTTCACGAGGCGGCCAACATGGGTGCGCTGTGGGACCTCCCGCTGGTCCTTTTGTGCCAGAACAATCTATACGCGGAAATGACGCCGACCTCGGACACCATGAAGCTCGAACACGTCGCCGAAAGGGCTGCCGGATACGGCATTCCGGGCATCCGGGTAGACGGCAACGATCCGCTGGCGGTCAAATCAGCGCTCGACGAGGCGCTGCAACGGGCGCGCTCCGGCGGCGGCCCCACCTTCATCGAATGTGTGACATTCCGTTTCCGCGGCCACTACTTCGGTGACCGGATGCCGTATATCCCCAAGGAACAGTTGGCCGCCGCGCTTGCGGCCGACCCTGTCCCGAAGTTCCGCAACTACCTCATCGGCGCAGGTATCTGCGGAGAAGACGAGCTCAACCGCATCGACAACGAGGCGCTGGCGACGGTGGAAGCGGCATTGAGCATGGTCATGAACGCGGAATCGCCGTCGGTTGACGAGCTTGACCGCGATGTCTACGCGACCCCGATCAAATTCCCGGTGTGAGGCCCCAGAACATCATGGAAGAAAAAGAGATGACGATGCGCGAGGCACTCAACCTCGCGCTCGACGAGGCGCTGCAGGCCGACGACAGGGTGTTTTTGCTCGGTGAGGACATCGCCGATCCGGGTGCGTCCGGACCGACGGCGGGCCTTTCGACGAAATACGGTCACGACCGGGTGCTGGACACCCCGATCTCGGAAGCCGCGATCGTCGGCGCGGCGATTGGCGCCGCCATCGACGGGATGCTGCCGGTGGCCGAGATCATGATCATGGATTTCATTGGCATCGCCGCCGACCAGCTGATCAACAACGCCGCCAAGCTTCGGTTCATGACCGCCGGGCGCACGACGGCACCGATCACCATCCGCACCCAGGTCTACGCAGGACTGGCCACCGGCGCCACCCACTCGCAAAGCCTCGAAGCTTGGTTCATGCATATTCCCGGCATGAAGGTGATCGTGCCTTCCACCCCACGTGACGGCAAGGGCTTACTGACGACGGCGATCTTCGATGAAGACCCCTGCCTGTTCATCGAAACCATTCGTCTGCAAGGCAAGAAGGGACTCGTGCCCATCGAGCCAGGCTTCGCAATTCCCCTGGGGCAGGCCGACATCAAGCGCCCGGGCACCGATGTGACGGTGATCAGCTATGGACGCAGCGTGCACGAAGCGCTCGCGGCGGCGACGAGCTTGGCGGAACAGGGCGTGAGCGCCGAGGTCGTCGATCTGCGTACCCTGGTCCCACTGGACGTCGATACCATCGTCGACTCCGCGCGGCGCACCAAAAGGGTTGTGATCGTGCACGATGCGGTCCAATTCGGCGGGCCGGGCGCCGAGATCGCGGCGATCCTGCAATCCGAATTATTCGGCGAGTTGGCCGCACCCATCGAGCGGCTAGGAGCCCGGTTCGTCCCCAACCCGGCTGCGGCCGCGCTCGAGGCGCAGATGTACCCGTCGCCCGCGCGCATCATCGAAGCCGCTCAGCGCACGCTGCAAAGGTCGGGAGCCCATGGCTGACTTCGTCATTCGTATCCCACGGGTATCGGTGGCCGTCTCGGAAGCCGAACTCACCGACCTTCTGGTCGACGCGGGCGCACAAGTCGAGGAGGGCACGCCGATTTACGTGATTGCCACCGAGAAGGTGGAGCAGGAAATCGAAGCCGGCGCATCAGGCACCGTGCAATGGACGGGGCGGGTCGGGACCACGTACGACATCGGCGCCGAAATCGGTGTCATCACTTCATAACGAAAGGGTAAGCAGGCATGGATCTCAACGAGACTCGCGAGCGGATCATCTACCAGAAAGATGGGGCGATCGCGAAGATCACGCTGAACTGGCCGGAGAAGGCGAACGCCCAAGACCAGAAGCTGGCCGAAGAAGTCGACGCCGCATTGCTGGACGCCGACCGGGACTACGACATCAAGGTTTTGGTGCTCAAAGCCAACGGCAAGGGCTTCTGCTCCGGACATGCCATTGGCGACAACGCCACCGACTATCCGGCGTTCGTGGAGAACGCCATGGTGACAGGCAACCCGTGGAAGGCGCAGTCGGATCTGTTCGTCAAGCCAACCCTGAATCTGTGGGAGTTCTCCAAGCCCACCATCGCGCAGGTCCACGGCTACTGTGTCGGCGGCGGTACGCACATGGGCCTGACCACCGACATCGTCATCGCTGCCGAGGACGCCTACTTCTCGTACCCGCCCCTGCAGGGGTTCGGCATGCCATCCGGTGAATGTTCGATAGAACCTTGGGTGTTCATGAACTGGCGCCGGGCCGCCTACTATCTGTTCACCGCCGAGGTGATCGACGCCAAAAAGGCGCTGGAGGTCGGCCTCGTCAACGAGGTGGTCAAGCGGGAGGACCTGGACGCCCGCGTGGATGCGATCGCACGCCACATTGCCCAGGCACCGTTGACGACGCTGATGCTCACCAAGGCCAACCTGAAACGAGCCTGGGAGCTGATGGGCATGCGGGTGCACTGGCAGACCTCCAACGACCTCGTCGCGCTCGCCTCGGTCAGCAAGGACGTGCAGGCGCTGATTCAGACGGTGTTCAAAGACAAGGTGCTGCCGTCCGAGCAAGCCCGACGCCAGGCGGCCGCCGCCGCCGCACCCACCGACGGCGCGGCAACCACCTAGGCCAGTCCGAGGCATCCGCTGGTGAATATCGCCGATCACGCCATCACGGCCGCAGCCTCGCCGGCCTTGATTATCGATGACGCCGCGATTTCGTTCGGCGAGCTTTACGCCCGCAGCCAACGGGTCGCGGCGGTGCTGCACGGTGCGGGGCTGCGCCGCGGCGACGGCATAGCCCTGGTACTGCCAAATGGTCCGGAATTCCTCGAAATCACCTGGGGTTGCCAGCTTTCCGGGCTCTACTACACCGCTGTAAACACGCATTTCATGCCGGATGAGGTCGGCTATGTCATTGACGACTCCAACGCAAAGGCTGTTTTCATCGACGCCACGATGACCGAGTTGGCCGCGCACGTCGGCGACGCGAACGCCGCGCTGGATGTGCGCATCGCGATCGGCGGTCAGCTACCGGGATGGCAGTCCTACGAAGAAGCCCTGAAGCGAGCCGGCGATGGACCGCCGGCGTCGGACGGGTCGGAAATGCTTTACTCGTCGGGCACCACGGGGCGACCCAAAGCAGTCCGGCGCCCGCTGCCCTCCGACGGGAACGGCTCCTGGGCGCAGGCGGTGCTGGAGATGGCCCTGACACACCGCTACAAGATGAGTCCGGCCAGTGTGTACCTATCCCCCGCTCCGCTGTATCACGCCGCGGGGGTCAACTACACCATGGCGGTCAACCGGGTGGGTGCCGCGTCGATCGTCATGCGCAAGTTCGACGCCGAGAACGTGCTACGGCTGATCGAGGCGCACCGGGTCACCCACGCCCAGTTCGTACCGACCATGTTCGTGCGGATGCTCAAGTTACCTGAGGCAATTCGGGATAAGTACGACGTATCCAGCCTGCAATGCGTGCTCCATGCGGCCGCGCCATGCCCTGTGGATGTCAAACAGCGAATGATGGAATGGTTCGGGCCCATTATTCACGAATATTACGGCGGTACAGAAGGATTCGCCGGCACGCTGATCGGCCCGCAGGAGTGGCTCACCCATCCTGGCTCGGTCGGCATACCAATGGCCCCGGTCCACGTGGTCGGCGAGGACGGACAAGAGCTTCCCGTCGGGCAGTCCGGCGAGCTCTATTTCGAAGGCGGACCGGACTTCGAATACTTCAAGGACCCCGCGAAAACCGCGTCGGTGCAAAACGAGCACGGGTGGCGCACCCTCGGGGATATGGGTTACGTCGACGCGGACGGGTACATGTACCTGACCGACCGATCGACGTTCATGATCGTGTCCGGAGGGGTGAACATCTACCCCCAAGAGGCGGAGAACCTGCTGGTCATGCATCCAAAGCTGGTTGACGCGGCTGTCTTCGGCGTGCCCAACGACGAGTTCGGCGAAGAGGTCAAAGCCGTCGTCCAGCCGGTCGACGGCATCACGCCGGGGCCCCACCTCGAAGCCGAGCTCATCGAATACTGCCGAGCTCACCTCGCCGGCTACAAGTGCCCCCGCTCAGTCGAATTCGACCCGCAGCTGCCTCGGGACCCGAACGGCAAGCTTTACAAGAGGCGCATTCGTGAACGTTACTGGCAGGGTCGGACGTCACGGATTGTGTGACCGTCGCAGAAGGGGTAGTCAAGTGAGCAAAGAAGTGAACTGGACACCGCTACCAGTGCCGTGGGCCGTCCAGACCGCCGATCGGATACCCAAGCAGCGGTACTACGACCCTGAGTTCTATGCGCTCGAGGCCGAGATGTTCTGGCCCCGCGTGTGGCAGATGGCATGTCGGCTGGAGGAAATACCCAAGCAGGGCGACTTCGTCGAGTACGAGATTCTCGACCAGTCGATCATCGTGGTGCGGGTGGACAGCGAAACCGTTCGTGCTTATCACAATGTATGCCGGCACCGCGGGGTAAAGCTGGTGGAGGGCAACGGGTCTCGACGTACCTTTGTATGCCCGTTCCACGGCTGGTGCTGGGGCATCGACGGACACAACACGTTGGTGGCCCGCCCGGAGACGTTCGCCGAGGAGAACCTGCGTCCGAACGACCTCCAGCTGGTCTCGGTGCGGTGTGAACTCTGGGGCGGATGCGCGTGGATCAACCTCGATGACGGCGCCCCGGCGTTACGCGATTGCCTGGAACCATTCGCGACGATCTATGACGCCTGGAAAGTGGACTCGATGCGCACCGAATGGTGGCAGTCGTGCCGGCTTCCGGTGAATTGGAAGCTCGCGACGGCCGCGTTCATGGAGGGCTACCACGTACCCCAGACGCATCCCCAACTGCTGCCATCCGCGCGGACGGCCGGGCCTATCCCGAATTCCAAGGCGGTGCATCCCATCATCGAAAGCAGTCTGTACTTCATGCGGACGCTGGGCGATGGCATGGGCGGCATGACGCACGAGAACGACATCCGCATCGCCGAGGGCCTGCAGAACATCGAACTGCCATCGGATACCGGCCAGGCGATGGCCGCTTGGCGCAACACCCTCAACGCCGCGGTTGTCGACTGGCACCGCGCCCGCGGCAGCGAGATGCCCGACCTCAACGACCTGGTCCGTCGCGGGATCACCGACGCCATCGGGTTCTGCTTCCCGCACCACTTCATCCTGCCCACCTACAGCAGCGCCTCGTCCTACCGGATCCGTCCACTGGGGCCCGAGGAAACCCTGTTCGAAATCTGGTCTCTGACCCGGTTTCCCTCCGATCTCTCCCCGGGAAAGCCCACCCCGCCGGAGCCCATGGCGCCAGATGACCCGCGCTGGCCGCCGATCCCCGCGCAAGATTTCTCCAATTTGCCGAGGCAGCAAAAGGGCCTGCACTCCAAGGGCTTCGACTACATGCGGCTGTCCGACCGGATCGAGGGACTCATCTCGAACTTCGAACGCGTCGTAGATGGTTTCCTGGCCGGCCTACCCTATGAGGTGCTGGTGCCCGCGATTCAGAAGACCAACACCACCATCGATGTGCCGGTCGCCGAGCTGGGATTCAGCACGGGATTGACGGCGGAGGCGCCATGACAACTCACTGGGAACGCTCCGTCGACCTGCTCATCGCGGGCAGCGGCGGGGGCGGCATGGTGGCCGCGCTGGCCGCACTCGACTGCGGGCTCGAACCGCTGATCATCGAGAAGCAGGGCCTGGTCGGCGGGTCGACGGGACTCTCCGGCGGGATCGTCTGGGTGCCCAACAACCCGCTGATGCGGGCCGACGCGATCGCCGACTCGCACGAGGACGGCCTGGCCTACCTGGCCGATGTGGTCGGTGACGCCGGTCCGGCTTCCTCCCTCGCGCGCCGGGAAACGTTCCTGACCGCGGGCTACGAGATGATCAATTTCCTCGTCCGCAAGGGCGTCCGGTTGATTCGGTGCGCCGGATGGAGCGACTACTACCCGAATCACAAAGGCGGCAACGAGGCCGGACGTGCCGTGGAGGGGATTCCGTTCGATGCGGCCGAACTGGGCGCCTGGAGCGACAAGGTGCAACCGCCGTTGGCGAAAAACTACGGGTACGTGGTGCTGACCAATGAACTGCGCTCGGTCCAGTACTTCAATCGTGCCCCGCGCGCATTCGCGGTGGCAGCCAAGGTGTTCTTGCGCACCGCGGCGGCGCGCGTTCGGCGGCGTCAGATCCTCACCAACGGAGCGTCACTCATCGGTCAAATGCTCAAGACGCTGATCGACCTCGGCGGAGATCTCGGGGGTGAGCCGCCGTTGTGGACTAATGCCGCCATGCAAGACCTCATCGTCGAAGACGGGCGAGTGGTCGGCGCGCGGATTTCGCATGGCGGCGTGACGCTGAACGTGGAGGCACGCAAGGGGGTGTTGCTGGCGGCCGGCGGTTTCGGCCACAACGCCGACATGCGCCGGCGTTACGGTGCCGACCAACCCAACGATGCGAAATGGTCGATCGCCAACGCCGGCGACACCGGCGAGGTACTGCAGGCGGCCATGCGGCTGGGTGCGAAGACGGATTTTTTGGACGAAGCGGTCTGGCTGCCTTCGGTTTTCATCGCCAACGGCGGCGCTGCGGCCGCGTCACTGGGTTCCGGCCGGCAGCGTCCAGGAGCCATCTACGTCGACCCGGCCGGCCGGCGATTCTGTAACGAGTCCAACTCCTACGTCGAAGTCGGCAAAGCGATGTACGCCAACAAAGCGGTGCCCTGCTGGATGATCTTTGACGACGGTTACGTGCGCAGGTACGTCACTAGCACCAACCCGCTAAAGCGAGGTAAGCAGCTGCCCCCCGAGCTGATCGAAAGCGGCGCGGTCAAACGCGGCGACACCGTCGGCGAGCTGGCCCGCCAGATCGACCTGCCCGCCGACGAACTGGCCCGCACAATCCAGCGGTTCAACCGGTTCGCCGGCAAAGGCCTGGATCCCGATTTCGGACGCGGCCAGTCGGCGTACAACGACTGCCTCGGCGATCCCGGGTACCGGCCGAATGCGGCCATCGGCCCGCTCGACCGCGCGCCGTATTATGCGACCAGGGTTTTGCCGGCCGACGTCGGGACATCCGGTGGCGTGATCACCAACGAACACGCCCAGGTTCTGGACGAGCAGGACCGAGTGATCGAAGGGCTCTACGCCACCGGCAACACGACCGCGACGGTGATGGGCCGTACGTATCCGGGCGCTGGCGCGAGCATCGCTAATTCGATGGTGTTCGGCTACGTGGCCGCGCGGCATGCCGCCGGCCGAAAGATCGCCGGCCAGATGTCCCGTTAACCCCGCGAGCAGACGCAAAAGCCCCCAATTTCGTGCCGAAATGGGGGCTTTTGCGTCTCTTCGCGCTAGGAACTCTCGTCGCGGTCGAGGTAGTCGCGCGGCTTCAGGCCGGATTGTATGAGCTCGGCCCGGCGCGCCTGAACATCGGTTGCCGCGCCCACCATGTTCGTCAGGATGTGGCTGACCTGCAGGTGCACCCGCATGCCCATTAATTCCCAGGCGCGTTTGACGTTGTTTTTCACCGCCATCAGCGTGGTCAACGGGATCTGGGCGATCTTGCGTGCCATCTCCTCGACGGTGTCTTCGAGTTCGTCGCGCGGCACCACCCGGTTGAGCAGGCCCCACTCTAGGGCTTGCTGTGCGGATAGCGTTGGTGCCAGCAGCAGCCAGTCCATGGTCCGATGCCAGTTCATCAGTAGCCACGGTTCGATCATCGTGTGTCCGCCGGGCTCGCCAAGACTCTGGGCAAGCGGCATCTGGAAGTAGGCGTCCTCGGATGCCACGCAGAAGTCGGTCAGCAGGCCGAGGTAGATCCCGCCGCCCATGCAATAGCCGTGAATCTGGGAAATCGTGGGCTTAGGGAACTCCCAGAGGTAGAGCGTCGGCCATAAGAACAGATCGGCCGTGCCCTTGTATTGGTCCTCGAAGGTAGTACCGAAATCCGGATAGGGGTTTTCGTCCGGCCCCCAGCGGGCGACGTGGCCGCCGCAGAAGCCCTTGCCGTTGGCCTTGAGGATGACGACCTTGATCTCTTTGTCGCGGTCGGCCTCGTGCAGGCAATCGTCGACCTCGGTGACCATCACCGAATCTTTGGTGTTCGCCTTGTCGACCCGATTGAGGATGATCCGCGCAATCGGCGGTTCACGTTCATAGATGACCGCTTCGAGCACGCGCCGCTCCATCTGCGTGACACTAGCGGACATGGGCGCGCCCGCGGGCTCAGATAAGTGATCGCGCGTTAAGCATTGCGTTCAGTAATTCACAACGCTGGGACGCTTGCGCGATGTCGACAGTTGAGGTGAGCTTGTTGGTGAGCGCTGGACTACGCCACCCGGGGTCGGACCCGCTGCGGTGGCCTTAGGCCAGATCCTTTCAACGAACGGAGCTCACGTGACGTCTCCTTTAGACCGGGTAACCCATCTGGACCTGGTGGCTAGGCTTAAGTCCGCTTACACCGACCTTCCGGATGCGCCCACACCCGATCTCATTGACCACGCGCGGTTCACCGCCTATACGAAGACCCCACATGACGTAGGTGGAGAGCCGGATGCGCCAATCCCATGGGAAAACAAGCAGTACGAGATATGGGAGCACAACACCTACGTCATGTGCGAGGTTCTCGGCTGGCGCGGAATCTGGCTGTCTGAGGAACGACGCCGGATGGGCAATGTCGACCTTGGCCGCGCGATCTATCTAGGTCTCCCCTACTACGTACGGTGGTTGCTCGCAGTCGTGCGCGTCCTCGTTGAGAAACACCACATCGGACTGAGCGAGTTGGCCGAGCGTATGGCTGAAGTCAAGAGCCGATATGAAGGTGGTCTGCAAGGTAAGCCCCTGGCGGCGCAGCCCAAATCCGAAGGTGACCCTGCCAAAGTCAAACGCAATGAGCACCACATCCACGCCGTCGGCAAGGGTGATCCACAAGTGTTTGCCGGACAGGCCGGCGAACCGAAATTCCGAACCGGCGACAAGGTCTTAGTTAAGGACCTTCCCATTCTGCTCTATACCCGCACTCAGGAATACGTGCGGGGCGCGGCAGGTGAAATCGCCGTCGTCACGTACGAAAGCCCTGCGGCCGAGGACGAGACCTGGGCAGGGCCCGATCAAATGCCAGAGTGGTTCTACATCGTTCGGTTCAACATGTCGGAGCTGTGGCACGGCTACACCGGAACCAGCAACGACACGCTGCAGACCGAGATTCCTGAGCGGTGGCTCGAGGCGGCCGGCTAGCCGAAATTCTGCCGAGCTCAAGTTCATTGACTGTCTTCTCCGAAAGGACCTCAGCATGACCGATCACGATCACGATCACGATCGCACCGCCGCGCCTATGGTAGATGAGATCACGGACTTCGAAGCCCTCGAGATCGCTCTACGCGAATTATGCATAGAGAAAGGGATTTTCACTGCGGAGGAACACCGCCGCATGACCGAATTTGCTGAGCAGATCGGCCCAACCCCTGCTGCCCGCCTGGTGGCCCGGGCCTGGCTTGACCCCGACTACAACGCGCTGGTCATCTCTGATCCACTTGCTGCCAGCAAGGAAATCGGGGTCGATTGGTTGCATCCCACGGGTTTTGGGACACCTAGCGACTTCACAGCCTTCCACGTGCTTGCGGACACACCGACCCTGCATCACGTGATTGTCTGCACCTTGTGCTCCTGCTACCCGCGTCCGATTCTGGGCAACTCTCCCGAGTGGTATCGAACTCCGAACTTCCGTCGCCGCATCGTGCGCTGGCCGCGCCAGGTGCTCGCGGAGTTCGGACTCTATCTGCCAGAAGAGATTGAGATTCGGGTCGAGGACTCGAATCAGAAACATCGCTTTATGGTTATGCCCGTCCGCCCTGAAGGAACCGAGGGGTGGACCGAGGACCAGCTGGTCGAAATCGTCACTCGCGATTGCTTGATCGGTGTCGCGTTGCCCAAAGCCGGCGTGACCGCGAACGTGGTAACCGAGACGCGCCCCGCCATCCATCCCGCATAGCACTCGACATTACGGGGAATTGATGAATCCTACGGAAGGCGACGGTTCGGTCGAGGAAGCCGCGATCGCGCCGCTGGCGAAAATTGTTGGACGCAATCAGGTCTGGAGCCGGATGGCCGCAAAATACGGGGTCGACAATCCGCTTCCGCCATGGAAAACCAGCTTAGACGGCATCTGTGATGCACTTGATCAGGGTTGCGGCTCAGAGCTACTCAGCTTTATCGAGCGGCGCAACGAAGAGGACGCACTTTCAGCGACGGTCTATTCCGACCTGCCATATCCCGAGAACCGGCTGGTTGCACTCGCGCATTCGTTGGTGGTGCGCGGCGTCATCAGCCAGGCCGAACTCGAAGAGCGGGTCGCGGCCGTGCGGGCCAGGTTGGAGGCCTGAGCGTCAGGCTCGCGCCAGGAGCCATGCGCAGCCTCGGCCTTCGCCTGCGCAGACAGGTCGAGTTCCGCAACGTAGCGGGTAGCTCACTGGGCCTTGCGCGAAACGACTCTGGGACCGACGTCGACCTAACGGAGTGTGGCGATTGCCAGCACGCCGCCCCTGGCCATGTTCTCGATAATCGCCTGGTCGAGGCGACGGTCTCGAAACTTGTGGCACAGAATCACATCGGGGGCGTCCAATCCGACAAAAGCCTGGCGGGCAGAGCATCGTCTAAACCGAACAGCTCGAACCGGCAACGATCGACTACCCCACTGCGGGGCTTTCCCGGAACGGCTTCCGGATTTTTTCGGGACACCTGTCGGCATTTGGGAGACCAGCAGGCAACGGGTCTGCGCCCGCATCACAAGAAGGCCGTCTCAAAGCCAGCGTGTCAAAACATGTTTCATGACTACCCTGTGGACCCCAGGTTCCTACACTGGACCGATGCCCAGAGAAGTGGCTCCTCCCCTCGGAACATTGGCTGTCGCCGCAGGTGCCCGCCGATCAGATCGGCGGCCGGGACAAACCATCCGCAAAGTCCTCGACGCGGGTTTGGTGGAGCTGCGCGAATCGTCGTACGCCAGCCTGACGATGCGTGCGGTCGCGAGCCGCGCCGGCGTATCGCCGGCCAGCGCCTACACCTACTTTCCATCGAAAAGCGCACTGGTGGCTGCGGTTTATCTGCGCTTTCTGCAGGCGCTTCCGCTGCACAACGACGTCAACGACACCACGAAGACGCGAGTGAGCGCGACGCTGCGGGACATGGCTGTGGCTGTCGCCGATGAGCCGGAGTTGACCGCTGCCTGCGGGACAGCGCTGATGGCCGACGATCCAGCGGTCAACCCGCTGCGCGAACAGATTGGCGACGAGGTGTCCAGGCGGATCGGCGCCGCACTGGGGCCGGGTTGGCCGCGCGCGGTCAAATCCACACTGCAGATGACATTCTCCGGCGCGCTGATGACGGCACGGTTCGTCAGCTACGACGAAATCGCCGGCCAACTCGACGCGGCCGTCAACCTCATCTTGGGGGCATCGGTTGCGTGATATGACCGGGAGCGCGGCCGGCCTCCGACGGTGCGCCGACCCGACGCCTACGCCGTCGGCGTCAGGTCCTTGGACGGCCGACCCGCGCGCAGGAACTGCCCGAACCTCTGCTTACCCAGTGTTGGCGCGGCCTCACCCGCACCGAACGCGACCTGTCCCGATACCAGGACGCAGGTGACGGTGTCGTCGTTGCGGTTGACCATCCGCGACAATCCGCCATAAGACTCGACGGGATGCTCGGCGTAGGCGTCGAGGGACTCGTCGAGCTTGGTGGGGTTGATGACCACGATGTCGGCGCGGTCGCCTTCGCGCAGCGTGCCCGCATCGATCCCGTACCAGGACGCCAGTTCGCCGGTGAGCCGGTGTACCGCACGTTCGATCGACAGGAATGGCTCGCCCCGCTTCTCGGCGTCGTGGACGTGCCGCAATAGCCGCAGTCCGGAGTTGTAGAACGCCATGTTGCGCAGGTGGGCGCCGGCATCGGAGAAGCCCATCTGGACGTTGGGGCTCTGCGCCAGCTTTTTCAGTATTTCGGGACGGTGGCCGGAGATCGTGGTGCGCCAGCGCAGCTGTTCGCCGTGCTCGAGCACCAGATCGAGGAAAGCGTCGACGGGGTGCAGACCGCCGCGGTCCAGACCCACCTGCCCGAATGACTTGCCGACTACCGAATCGTCGGGGCACGCCACGATCTCGGCATCGAAGAAGTCCCGGTGCCACACTCGCGGCCCGTATTTCTGGTCGTAGTCCTTGCGGAATCCGCGTCGATATTCTTCGTCGCGCAGCAGCTCGTTGCGCTCGACCTCATCCTGCAGGTGCAGTGCCGCCGCTCCGGCACCGAACTCCTCGAAGATCACCAGCGAAATGCCGTCGGCGTAGACCTCGAACGGCACCGGGAGATGTTGCCAGCGGAAGTCACCGCCGAGGGCATTGACAACCCGCGCGAGCGCGTCCATCAGGTAGATGACCGGTGGCAGGGACTTGACGTCGGCGGCTGACAGCAGGCTGGTCTTCAGTCGGCGACGACCCACCCCGAGCGAGGTCAGCAGCTGGGAGATTATCGAAAGGGGATTCTTGATGTCCGGGCCCGACTGCAGGATCTTGTTGCGCCGCCGAAGAATAGCGTTCAACCGGCGCAGTTCGCGCGATGTTGCGTAGGTCGAGGGCAGGGTGCGGGATCTGCAGACCTCGCCGTCGAGCTTGTCGAACAGCAACTGCTGCGAGGACATCCCGACGAACCCCTCGTCGAGCGCCTCGTCAAGCATCGATTCCATCCGCGCGAGTTCGGCCGGGGACGGACGAACGTCCTTGCGGGTTGCCCGATCCAGCCCCATTGTCGCGGCCCGCATGTCCGAGTGCCCGATGAACGCGGCGACGTTGGGGCCGAGGTTGAGCCCCTCCAGCGCTGCCACATATTCCGCAGGGGTTTTCCAGGACCGCGCCTCGTCCAGTTGCTCGATCACATACTGCCGCGGAATCGCCTCAACGCGGCCGAAGATGTCACCGGCGTCCACGTTGTCCAGATACACCGTCGACAGCGAACAGGATCCCAGCAGTACCGTCGTCACGCCGTGTCGCAGCGATTCGGAAAGCTCTGGTTCGCAGAGCGTTTCGATGTCGTAATGCGTGTGGATGTCGATGATTCCGGGGATCACCCACTGACCTGTCGCGTCGATGATGTCGGCCCCCGTGGTGTCCAGTGCCCCGGCGGCGACGGTAGCGACACGGCCGTCGCGGATGCCGATATTGCGGACAGCGGACGGCGCACCCGTTCCGTCGAACCAGCGCCCGTTCACGATCACTGTGTCGTACTGCATTCGCGGCCTTCCTGAGCTGCCAGATCCCCAGTGATCATACGCAATGCCGAGAGTGTCTCGCCTTGGGTACTCACGTGAACGTTATGATCCGGCTGTGCTGATGACCTCCTACGAGTTTGCCGTTCGCTGAGCATGCGCAGTCACGGTTGGGCCGGGAACACACCCGCCTCCGACGAGGAGGCGATTGAGCGCATCCTGGATGCCGCGGACAAGATCATCGACGAACATGGCTCGGCGATGCGGATCGCCGATGTGGCGCGGGCCCTCGGTGTGACACGACAGACGGTCTATCGCTACTTCCCCGGAACCCAGGCCCTGCTGGTGGCCACCGCGATGCGCTCGGCTGATGGATTCCTTGATCATCTGGCGGCCCGGCTCAAAGGTGCGACCGACCCGGTGGTGGCTGTCACCGAAGGAGTCGCGTTCGCCATCGAACAGCTGGAATCCGACAATCAGGTTGAATTCGTGCTCAGTCAGCGCCACCGCGGCGGCCAAACGATTTCAATCATGTCCGATACCGCTCTGGCCTTTGGCAGGTCGATGCTGCATCGCTTCGACGTCGACTGGGAGGCATACGGTTTCGATGAGGCCGGCCTGGACGGGTTGAACGAGTTCACCCTCCGGGTACTGCATTCATTCCTCGTAGACCCCGGCCGGCCGCCTCGTAGCGGGGCCGATCTTCGCCGTTATCTCACGCGCTGGATCGGACCCGCGATCGCCTACCCGCAAATGGCTCGCGCGCTGGAGGCGGTTCGGACTGCCGAACCGACACGAACTCGGCGGCGCCCGTCGGCAGCATCGTGATCAAACCGCGAGAGGAGTGAACGTGGCGGGCTTAGGTCAAATGGCACTCAACAGTGCACCCGTTTTTGGTGGCGTTTTGTTTGCCGTCGCAGCCGGACAGTTCCGCGGGCCCAACTATCGGGGTCTGATCAAAGAGGACATGGACCTACTGGATCGGCTTCCACCGGAGGCCATCACCCGGCGCGCCGAGCTGCAGAGGACCATCGATGCCCGCATCGATGACCTCATCGTCGCCACCGACCGAAGCCTCGTCATGCGCAAGGCCGCGGTGTCTTATCGGGGCAATTGGCGTGACGTGGTGTTGTTGCTGTGCGCGCTGCTATTCACCGTTATCTGGTGGGAGGTCGACCACAGCCGCGGCAATTGGCTGGTGACGTTCATTCTGTTGATCCTGGTGTCGATCGTGACCGCCGTGTACGCGCTCCGAGGCGTGCTGCGCTCCGCCAGTTCGTTCGTACGCCGGCAGCATGGCTGAGTTCTGGCGCGCCGGAAGCGTTCATCCGGCACCCGGTATCGCATTGTGAGAATATTGCGATATGAAGGCACACCCCCTCGCCAAACTCGCTTGCGCTGCGGCGGCACCGGTTTGGGCACTGGTCGCGCCCGTTCCGTCCGCAGCAGCGGACCCGTGCCCAGACGTCGAGGTGGTATTCGCCCGCGGCACAAACGAGCCGCCAGGCGTCGGCGGAATTGGTCAGAGCTTCGTCGACACACTGCGCTCGCACGTCGGCACGAAGTCGCTCGGGGTGTATCCGGTCAACTACCCCGCCACCACCAATTTCCCCACCGCCGTCGACGGCATCACAGATGCGGGCACTCATGTCGAAGCTATGGCCGCCCGCTGCCCGAAAACCAAGATGGTGCTGGGCGGGTATTCGCAGGGTGCGGCGGTGATGGGCTTCGTCACGTACAGCCAGGTTCCCGATGGCGCACACCTTGCCCAGACACTGCAACCGATGCCGCCCGAGGTCGCTGACCACGTTGCCACCGTCGCGCTCTTCGGAAAGCCGTCGGGCCAGTTCATGAGCATCATCAACGAGCCGCCGATCACGATCGGACCCCAGTACGCCGCCAAAACCATCGATTTATGCGTTCCCAATGACCCGATTTGCTCCAGCTCGGGAACGCCCGGCGCGCACCATCAGTACGTGGAGACGGGGTTGGTCGATCAGGCGGCCGACTTCGCTGCCAGTCGCCTTTAACCCCGCTAGCGACTTCCCCGGACCAGACCGCCTGGCCTGGCGTCGGTCAGTTCACCATCGGCGACGACGGTCTGTCCCAGCACCATGGTTTCGACATAGCCATCCGAACGCTGGATCAGGCGCGCAGCGCCACCGGGCAGATCCTCGACGCGATCCGGGTAATGCAGCCCGAGGCGGTCGAGATCGATCAGGTTGATGTCGGCGCGCCGGCCTGGCACGAGCGCTCCGCGATCACCGAGCCCGTAGAAGCCCGCGGGGTCCGCGGTCAGCCGGTGCACGGCGGTCTCCAGGGACAGACCGGGCCCTCGGGTCCGCTTGCCGACCCAGTGTGAGAGCAGGTAAGTCGTCATGCTGGCGTCGCAGATGATGCCGCAGTGTGCCCCGCCGTCGCCCAACCCTTGCAGACTTACCGAGTCAGACATCATCTCGTACAGATGGTCGTAGTTGTTACCGGCGTAGTTGAGTAGCGGCAGCAGCAGGAATTCGCGCCCACCGGCGCCGAGCAGCACGTCGTACGTGACGTCCCAGGGGTCACGGCCTTCGCGTTCGGCGATGGCGGCGATGCTGTCCTCGGCCGCCGGTTCGTAGTCGAGCGCTTCGCCAAGTGGATATAGGCGCTTGAACAGGTGCTTGTTGAGCTGGTCGGCACTCGGTTGCGGTGTCGGATCGGCGGGTTCGGCCAAGATCTGAGCCCGGATTCCGGGATCCCGGAGCCGTTCGACCAGCTGCTCGAGCGGAAGATCCATCAGAGCGCGATAGGTGGGCCGGTGCCGGAAGGGATTCATCCGCGATTGATGGCCCATCAGCATCCCGAACGCCCGGCAGGCCACCTGTGGCCGGATCGAGGCACCAGCGGCGTTGGCTTCGTGCACCGCGGCGAACCACCGCCGCCAATCGTGTGGGTCCTGTTCGTTGACCATCGCCAGGAAGGTGAGCGGAATCCGGTGCTGCTTACCCAGCCGGGTGATCCACTCGATCTCCGCGTCGATCGAGTGGCGTTCATCGCCGCCCATCGCTCCGCCCACACCGGCCGGAACCACTTGCAGCACACCCGAACCCACCTCGGCCATCACCGCCATCAACGCGGCAAGCTCGTCCTCCTCGGAATAGGTGCCCGGAACGGGTTCGCCCGAGGCGCTGCGATGCCCCGCGGTACGCCCAAAGGACATGCCCAGCGCCCCGGCCCGCAGTCCGTCGGCGACGATCTTGCTCATCGCGTCGATGTCCATACCCGTGGCGGTGTCCTGGGCGCGATCCCCCATCACGAAGCCGCGGACCGCGGCGTGCGGGATCTGCGCACCGATATCCACCGCACGCGGCATCCGTTCGAGAGCGTCGAGGTAGTCGCCGAAGGACTCCCACTCCCAGGTGATGCCCTCTGATAGCGCCGAACCCGGAATGTCTTCGACGCCCTCCATGAGGTCGACTAACCAGTCGTGCCGATCCGCCCTGACCGGCGCGAACCCGATCCCGCAGTTGCCCATGATCGCAGTGGTCACGCCGTGCCAGCAGGACGGCGTCAGGTGCGGATCCCAGGTGGCCTGCCCGTCGAAATGTGTGTGCACATCGACGAATCCCGGTGTCACCGTGAGCCCGTCCGCGTCGACGACGCGCCTCGCGGTGGCGTTGATGCGACCAACCTCGGCGACGACGCCATCGGTGACCGCGACATCGGCGGTACGGGCCGGCGCACCGGTGCCGTCCACGACGGTCCCGCCCCTGATGATCAGGTCGTAGGGCATACCGCCTCCTTGTTGGCCCGGTGGACCAATTGTCCCGCGGAACATAGCCGATTGCCAGCAACTGAGGATGCGGCGCCGGGTAATGCGATGGACAGGTTCAATCCCAGATTCAGAAGCCTGACCCGGCACCGGTCTCGAGAGCCTCGAGGGCCGCGTCAATGTTGGGCACAATCGTCGGACCGTAACTGCTCACGACCTGCCCCAACGCACGCGCGATGTGTGGACCGACGACACCGGCTGCGAGGACTTCCTCGGCCAGCACGATGCCGTTGACCAGATGAGACGCACTCAGACGGCCTTCGGGGGTCACCTCGTATCGCCAGTCGCCGATCTGGACTCGCTCCGATTGTGATCGGAAGACGCCGCGGCGCGCGGGGCTGAACAGCACTCCAGGAACACCGCAGAACACCTTGAGTACCAGACCGACTCCGCCCGCCCCGGCCAGCGCCGCACCGATTCCACGGCTGACCCGTTCGTGGTCGAAGCCGGTCATCAACCGCTCATCGGCAGGACGAACGACGGGGTGATCGTTTGCGCCTCGCCGCTGTGCCGCACCGCCGTTCCCGCCACGTAGAACTCCACCGTGTGCAGACCCCACGCATAGTTCGAGATGTCGAAATGCACCCCAACGACGCCGGTTCCACCGTCTCGCTCCGCCTCGGCCTGCATGCGCGACATGGCCAGTTCCCTAGCTTGGTAGTTACCCTGCGTCCACTGCGGCATCTCCGCGTTGCGCCCGACCTGGCCGAGCGTTTTCAAAAACCCTTGGACGGCAACGTGGAACACACAGTTCCCCATGACGAATGCAACCGGCGTGTACCCGGACCGCAACAATGTGCAGAGATCTTGACCCGACAGGTGGCTGCTGAACGCCTGACCATTCGGGCGCCGAAATGCCCCCGGCTTGGCGGTGTATTTCACCGCGGTCCCCACCGCGATGAACTCAAGGTGTTCGCCCTCGCCCTGATGACGCCAGTCGAGCCGGACACCGACCACACCGTCCGCACCGAGCGAATCGGCCTCGGCCTGCATCCGTGACATGGCATTCCAGCGTGCGCGGTACGTCGCATCGGTGAGCACCGGCAGCTCCGATTGCTGCCTGATCCCGGTGAACTGGTAGCCCACGTGATAGACCGAAACGCCCATGACGAGGTCGAGCGGTTCAAATCCGGCCCCGTGCAGCAGCGCGAATTCGTTGATGGACAGGTCCGATGTAAACACCTTTTCAGCGTGCGAAAGCCGTTCGCTGGCGACTGGGTCCAACGGGCCGGGTTGCATCGTCATGCGCCCTCCTACGGTCCCCGCCAGCGTAGGCCAGCGCCGTGTCGCCGGCTAGGCGCGGCCGCCTTAAGGAGTGCTGGGCGCCGAAAGGTGACTGGCGGCGAAACTCGCGGCCTGGTCCACCATCCCGTTGTCGAGGTACGCATTGTGGGCGCCGAAGTCTCCGCCGTCCCCGCAGACCGGATCACCTGCCGCGCAATACTCGGTGGTCTTGGCCACATAGGGTGGGCCGATCACGATCGTCGGCTGACCGAATTGGGTCATAAAACGAGTCGACGGCGTTCCGAAGAGGGCTACCGCGGCGACGTGATTAGCCACCTCGGGCGGCATCGGCTGCGGTGTGTCCGACGGCGCTCCATCCGGTACGGCAGTCGAGGTAACGAAACCCATGACCGCCGCGCCCTGGGAAAATCCGCCGAGCACCTCTTTGGTCTGCGGGCAGGTCGCGGCCGTCTGCTTAATGTGGTTGGCCGCATCTTCGATACCCACCATCGCGGTCGGGAAGTCCGGCGAGGCTGGGTAGTTCACGTCGTAGACGCCCATCGACTTCGTGCCGATTTTCGAGCGCAGGGCGTCGATGAAAGCGTCGCCGAAGAAACCGGCGCCTGGCGCTTCGCCAGTGCCGCGGGCAAAAACCACCTCGACATCCGGACAGCCGGCAGAAGTGGCAGAGGGTGCGGCAGTTGCGGACACGGCAGGTGTGGTCAACAGCGCCAATGCGCCGACCACGGCCGCACCGCCGAGCCGGCCAAGGGTCATTGCGTATACGTGAGTTGTCGCGTTCACGTATCAATGATGCCCGTTCGTTATGTTGCTCAAACGGGCTGCAACCGCCGGATACACAGTTGGCTCGGTTTTCGGAGCTCGTCGCTACTCGACTGCGGTGGGGCCAATCATCGCGTGCAGGTCCTCGACCGACCACGGCTCGGCCCGGTGATGGTCGCGATATCCCAGCACGCACGGCGCCGGCCGATCGTAGCGGCCCACGAATCCACCTGCGGCAACGAAGATCTGACCGGTCGTGTCGGCCGCCAAAGCGCTGGCGAGATAGGCGTAGAGCGGAGCCACGTAGCCGGCGGGAGCGCTATCGAGTGACGCACGCATCGTCATCTCGTCGAGTAACCCGCGGCGATTCAGGTCCTCGATGTGCTTTTCGTACTCGACGCCGGTCGAAAGCCGCGTCCTAGCGCCCGGACAGACCACGTTGGCGCGCACACCATAGGGTTTCAGCTCCGCGGCGATAGCCAGAGTCAGTCCGTTGACGGCGCCCTTCCCGGCCGGGTAGCCGGTGCCGCCGTAGTCGCCGAGGAACGCCACCGAACCGGTGTTGATGATGGACCCGTGCCCCTGCGAGGCCATCAGCCGCGCCGCGACCCGGCACGTATGAAACGCCGTTCCGACGTGGGCGCTCAGCAGGGCGTCGAATTCTGCCGGGGTGATGTCCAGGATGGAGGAGCCGGCCGGCTCGGCGACCCCGGCGCAGTTGATCAGAATATCCAGTCGCCCAAACGTGTTCGTACATTCTTCGACGAGTGCAATCGCAACTTGCTCATCGTCAGCGGCCCCGGCGATCGCGGCGGCTCGGCCTCCTGCGCCGGCGATTGCCGCGACGGTCTCGTTCACGGCAACGGGATCGCGCCCGTTGACCACTACGCCGGCTCCCAGACTGCACAAGAACTCGGCGACCGCGCGTCCGATCCCACGGCTGCCGCCGGTCACCACCGCACCGCGCCCGGCCAGCAGGTTATCGCTCATACCTGCCCTTTCTCGCCTCTCCCCGATTTCGCAAACCGACAGTACGCGTTCAACGACGTCAGCCTGCCCAAGCGTGTGCTGTCGCCAGTACGTGGCCCGGGGCGTAAGCTTGAGCACAAGTCCGTTCTGGACGATCGCCGTTTAGCTCAAAGCGGCCAGTTAGCCGCACCGCTGCTGAGTTGTTGGGCCGGCGAACAGACCTCTGTTGGCCTTGGTTCAGCGCGTGCGCCGCAAACGACGGATCCGTATCTCCGAGTAACGGTGAGAGGAACCGCATGCACAGCCGTGTTGCCTCGCTGTAGGCGGCGCGGAGAGAAGTGGCTCGATGACCGAGACAATCGCCGCGACCCGCCCTGCCCGGGCGGCCGGCACAAAATCCGATGATTCATACGACGACGTTGTCGAGATGTTTCTGGCCATGCAGCAGATGCCGCCCGAATCTCACGAATACCGGCTGCAACGCGAACGCATCGTCGCTCGCTGCCTGCCGCTGGCTGACCACGTGGCAAGGCACTTCGGGCGTCGCGGGGAAAGCGTCGAAGACCTGACTCAGGTCGCCCGCGTCGGATTGATGAACGCTGTCAATCGATTCGACCCGGCGAAGGGCCCCAGCTTCATCGGGTACGCAGTCCCCACCATGATGGGCGAGGTCCGAAGGTACTTCCGCGACTTCAGCTGGGGTATGCGCGTACCACGCCGGTTGCGCGAACTGCATGTTCAAATCGGCCGGACTACATCCGAACTGACTCAAAAGCTGGGCCGAGCCCCCACCGCCAGCGAGCTTTCCGAGGTGCTTGGGGTCGCTCATGAGGAAATCGTCGAGTGTCTCGTCGCAGGCGATGCGTACCGGCTCGATTCGATCGACGCCCCGGTGGGCGGCGACAGCTCCGGCAATGCGCGACGGGTTGCCGACGCGCTCGGTGAAAATGACCCACAGATCGAACACATCACCGACCGTGAAACGGTGCGTGCTCTGGTGGACGCGCTCCCAGCGCGCGAACGTGAAGTGCTGCATATGCGGTTCTTCGAATCGCTGACCCAAAGCCAGATCGCCGAGCGAATCGGCGTGTCACAGATGCAGGTATCCCGCATCCTGGCCGGCACGCTGCAGTCCCTGCGCGACGAGATGGAGTGAGCGCCCGCCGCTCGCATTCCAAGGCGTCGGCAGGATCGACTTTCCGCTAGGCGCTGTACTGTGCGACTCGACGGTATGACTGCGTCGGCAAATAGGCCGGAAGGGAGCACGCTGCGATGAGGACTTCTCAGACGGTTGTCGCCGGGTTAGCGGCGGCGGCGCTGGCCGTGTCGGTAGCGGGCTGCAGCGGAAGTCAAACGGCGTCGCCCACAAAATCGGGGTCAACCAGCTCGAAAGCGAGCGCTGCGCCGACTGATTACACCAACCTGTTGATTCAGGCCACAGACATCGACGCCCCGGTGGCGTTTACCGGCAGGCCGCCCACCCAGAATCCGAATGGCCAGCCCGGCGTCGAGACGGCGTTCAGCACCGAAGACGGCAGCCACGTCATCAAGGACACCATCCAGGTCCTGGCCGATCCCGGCGCTGCGACGAATGCGTTGACCTCGGCAAAGAGCTCACAGGCCGGCGCCATCAAAGCCCCCGCAACGGATGCGTCCAAGGTCGGCACCGGCGGGACGGCGCTGTCGGGGAACTCGCCGGACCACTCAAAAGGCGTCACTATTCTGCTGTTCACCGAGGGCAAGGCATTCGTCACCCTGGAATTCGATGGCCCGGTCGACACGCTCGCGCCACAGGACTTCGTCAACGACGTCGCTCAGAAACAAGACGACGCGGTCAAGAAGGGGCTCGGCGGCTGACCGTCTGTCCGACGTGCCCGGCTGGCTTTTGGGTCGGTCTCGAGCTGAAATAAATCGCTTGATTTAATCAGCGGTGCGGTGTTCACTGAGGCGATGACCCCCGAGCGCCGTCCGCGTTGTCGGCGGCAACATCAGCAGCTTCTTGGGAATCTGACATGACAAATGCGGTGGCTTCTCGCGGCCCGATGATCGATATCCCCGACGACCCGGACTGGGCACGCATGCGCTCGCAGGTCGGGGCACGGCTGCGGTCGGCGATGGCCGACCACGGCGTCGACGCGCTGATCCTGTTGATGAACGGCTACGTCGGTTACGCGACGGGGGCTAGCTGGCCGCTGCTGGACGCGGGCCTGTCGCACGTGGAGCGCCCGGTGGCGGTCGTGCTGGCTGATGACGAGCATCCGCATCTGTTCATGCCGTTTCGCAGCGGGGCATCAGCGCCGCCGCCGGTCCCCGACGACCATCTGCACGGGCCGGTGTACCTCGAATTCGACCGGGGTGTCGAGTATTTCGCTGGTGAGCTGGCGGCGTTACTTCAACCGGGCGCGAAGGTAGCCGTCGATGAACTGACGGGCGCGATGCGGCGGGCGGCGCTTAAGCTGTTCGGAACCCGGGCTCCGACCGATGCGGCGATCGTGCTGGGTGCCGCGCAATTGGTGAAGACACCAGACGAGTTGTCCTGTCTCCGCAAGGCGGTTCGTATCACCGAACAGGCCGTTGCGGACGTGCAGAAGGCGTTGGCGCCGGGCGTACGGCAGATCGACCTTTCCGCGAAGCTCGTGCGCCGGGCTTTCGAGCTGGGCGCCACCACAAATATGTTGGAAGCCATCTGGCAGGTCATGCCGAGTTCCCGGGAATCGGGAGTGTGGACGACGCACGGCGACCTCGCGCTGCCACTGCTGCCTACCGATCGTGAACTGGCTGCCGGCGATGTGCTGTGGACCGACATCAGCATCACCTACGCCGGATACTGCTCGGACTTCGGCCGCACCTGGATTGTCGGCGAGCAACCCACGCCCAGGCAACAGGATCAATTTCATCAGTGGCGAGCCATCCGGGACGCCGTACTCGCGGTGACCGAGGCCGGCGTCACGTCGGGAGACTTGGCGCGGGCGGCGATCGCCGCAAACGGCGGCCGTAAACCGTGGCTGCCGCACTTCTACCTCGCCCACGGCATCGGCACCTATCCCGCCGAAGCACCCATGATCGGAACGGATCTCGGGGAGGAGTTCGATGACAACTTCGTCTTTCCGCCCGGAATGGTCCTGGTTTTGGAACCGGTGATCTGGGAGGACGGTACCGGCGGCTATCGCAGCGAGGAGATCATCGTGATTACCGAGGACGGCTACATGCCGATTACCGACTACCCGTACTCCCCCTATGGCGACTGACGCTATGGCGGGCGAGGTTCTACCCGATACCAAAGCATTACGGATCGGGCGCCGGGAACGGGCGCTGGCCCAGATGGGCGAGCACGACCTGGACATCTTGGTGCTCGGGCGGCAAGCCAACATCCGCTACGTGAGCGGAGCGCCGCAGCTGTGGATAGCCGGGACGCGACCGTTCGGTCCGATGTGTGTCGTGATGCGCTCGAGCGGTGACATCTACCTCAACAGCACAGACGACGAGGGCGTCCCCGAAGAAATCGGTCACGATCACCTCTACGGACTCGCCTGGAACCCGATGACCCTGATCGACGTGCTGAAAAAAATCGACGGCGCCGAAACGGCTTTGCGGGTCGGAACCGATGCGATCACGCCCACTTTCGCGGCGCTGCTGCCCGACGCGTTTCCGAATGCCGAAATCGTCGATGCCGAGCCCGCGATGCGGGCGGCGCGCCGGATCAAGACAGCCGACGAGATCGCCGCCATGGCGCCGGCGCTTCGCATCGCCGAAGGCGGGCTGGCCGCCGCCATCGCCGAGTTACGGCCGGGGGTGTCCGAACAGACGCTGGCCGGAGTCATGATGGAGGCTATGGCCGCCGGCGGGGTGAGTACGCCGGCCACTCAGGACGCCGCATGGGTGACATCGCGGGAACACCCGTGGCAGCGGGCCGACCACGAGGTGCGCGAGGGTGACCTCGTTGCCTTCGCCGCCGGCGCCGTGGCGAGCGGCTATGTCGCCGAGGTGGGTCGGACCCTTCCCGTGGGTGACGGCGACGCGACCCGCGAGTTGTTCGAGCGCTCGAACATGCTGTACGACAAGATGCTTGGTGCCACTCGCCCGGGAGCGGACGTCCGCGAGCTGCTCGCGGCCTACGAAGCGGCCGGCGAGCCGTTGCCGCCGATGCCCGTGGCGCACGGGCTGGGACTGGGTTTCGATCCGCCCGTCGTTTCCGAGTCGCTTTGGGCCGCCGGCGAGCACGACCGCCTCGAGCCGGGGATGGTGCTGGCCATCACCGGCTATGTGTGGCAGCAAGGCCTCGGCGCGGTGTTCCGTCGGGACACGGTCCACATCACCGACGGCGGCGTTGACGTCCTGAGCAGTCGCCCCTAATCAGCGCGAGGGAGCGTGTCTGTACGGCGACACGCCGCAATCGTCGTACGGATGCGCACGCTCGCCGTGTCAGGAATCGACCAGAATTGCATCGAGCAGGCCACCCAGGCGGTGTCGTTCCCACATGGCCAGCAGGTTGCACAGCATCTGCAGCGGCGCGCGGATGCTCTCATCGTCCTTGATGCGCGGATCCGTGCGGCTAGCGGGCGCATCGCCCTCGAAACCCCCGAATCGGTTGCGGATCAACGCCGGTACGTCCAGCAGCCAGGCGACCCCCATTGTGGCCGCGTAGAGCAGTGTGTGCCGGCGTAATCGGTTCGGGTTGAGATCGGGACCGCCGTAGCGAAGGACTTCCGTGACGAACAGGTCGAGCAGTTCGTCGAGATGTTGCTCCCACATGTCGGTTTCGGCGCCGGACATGGCGCCCCAGATGGCCATGCCCACGTTCATTTGGCTGACGCAGCCCCAGTCCAACAACCCGCAACGAAGCGCACCGTCGGGGTCTCGCCAAAACCAGGCGTTGTCGATGTTGGCGTTCCAGTGACACAGCGCGACATAGTCGGTGTCCGCGGCCAGTCGCCGCGCGATCGTTTGTTCGTGCTGTGCGAACCGTGGCGCGTCGTTACGTAAGCGCGCGAAGAACTCTGGCGAGCCGACGTTCGTGGGCAATAGCCCCGGCAGGGTTTCGGCGAATTCTGCCAATTGGGTGATCCGACGGTCCACCTTGGCAGCAGAAATCGGCGCTCGTTCGCCCACCGTTGCGGCCTGCACCTCCAGTGGAAAGTGCGCGGTCAGGTCGGCCGGCAGGCCGCCGGCGCGGTGAGAGCCGGCAAGCCGGGCGAGCGCGGTCAGCAGTGCGCGGTAGTGCCCTAGCGGTTCGGGCATCTCGTAGTCGAGACACTTGTGATATTGGCGTTCGATTCCATTGCAACCGAAAGTGATTCGCTCGGTTATCAATATGCCCGTGCCGGTCTGCCGGTGGTAGTCGCCAAACTGCACGCCGGGTACCGCGATGGGAAACCCGGGCGCGCGCGATAGCGATGCGAACCGCACTTCGGACTCCATCTGGGTCTTGCCACGGTCGCGTATCGGGTTGTCGAGATCGCGGGAGAACTTCACGAACAAGTCGGTATGCAGGCCCGGCCCGGGCCGCTGGTATTCCACCGACAGCATGACCTTGCGCCCCGTACTGCCACCGGCCACCTCCCGGAAATCGGTGACACCGATGACGCTGTTGTCGTCCGTGAGTTCCCCGGAGGCGCGAAACGCGTCGGTCAGAAACGCTGGGGCGAAGGCGAATAGCGCCGATGGGTCAAGCGGAATCGCGACGCCGAACTGGTCGCCGGCCACCCAGCGGTCGGTCTCCCCATCCACCGGTGTCACCAAGTCTGTTCGGCCGCACGTACCAGCATGTGGTTGACCGCGACCCGGCGATCGCGGGTCACCATATACAGCACGGCATCGGCGATGTCCTCGGACCGTAACTTGACCATGCCGCCGGTCTGCCGCTCGAACGCTTCCCGAGACGTTTCGGAGAGGTGGGTGAAGATCTCGGTGTCAACGGTCCCGGGGCCGACGATCCCGACACGGACCCGCTGGCCGATCAGCTCTTGGCGGATGCCTTCGCTGAAGGCGTTGACGCCGAATTTCGTCAGCGAATAGACGGCAGTGCCGGGCCGGGCCACCCAGCCGGCGGTGGAGCTGATGGTGACCAGATCGGCAACACCGCGGGTTGAGTCGGCGGCGGCCTTGATCAGGTGGGGAAGCGCTGCACGCGTGGCATAGAGGACGCCCTGAATGTTGACAGACACCATGCCGTCCCAGTCTCGCAACGCGGCCTCTGCCGCGGGCCCGGACTGCATTTGGCCCGCGTTATTGACCAAGATGTCGAGGCGCCCGAGATCCGCGACGGCGCGCTGGACGGCCGCCGCGACCTGCTCGGCGTCGGTGACGTCCGCGGGCACCAGCAGCGCGGTTCCACCTGCCGATTCGATCTCGGTTTTCAGCTCGCTCAATCGAGAGGCGCGGCGCGCCAGCAGCGCCACCGCGGCGCCCTCGGCCGCCAGCGCTTTCGCCGTTGCAGCGCCGATGCCGCTGCTGGCGCCGGTCACCAAGGCCACCGCGTTCGCCAGCGTCATGCTGCGCCTCCCGTTGCTGATCTGGTCTGCAAGATCTCGTGCAGAACATAATCCGTGTTCTCGCCGAGGTCGGGAGCGCCCCGCGAGATTTCGGCCGGGTTCCGGGTCAGGCGCCATGACGGCCCCAGTACCGGTCGCTGTCCCTCGCGGTGGTCACTGACGAAGCGATACAACTCGCGGTCCCACAATCGTTGATCCCCGATAACATCGACGGCATTGGCGCTCTTGGCCGCCGGCACACCCGCCATGCGTAGCCGGTGCGCAAGGTCCTCGGCGTCGTGTCGGCGGGTGAGCCGCGCGAGGTCGGCATCGAGCGCCGCGAGATGGTCGCGTCGGTGTCCCATTGTGGCGTAACGCGGTTCTGTGCCGAGACTTCCGGTGTCTAGCACCTCGCATAATCCACGCCACTCGGCGTCGTTGGTCACCGCAATGCTGATCCATGCATCGTCGCAGCACGGGTAGCAGCCGTGCGGGCACATGTCGGGGTGGTTGTTGCCGTCGGGCTCGAGCTGCGTTCCGGTGAGGCTCTGTTCGAGCAGACGGTCCCCGATCATCGAGGAGAGGGTTTCGACAGCTGACACATCGACGAATTGGCCTGCGCCGGTTCGCTCGCGATGTAGCAAGGCCACCACCGCGGCGTATGCGGCGGCGGCGCCGACCGTGGAATCCCCGTAGCGCATGCTGGCCCCAAGCGGAGGTCCACCGGGGTAGCCGACCAGCGAAGCGAGCCCGGCCAGCGCCGCGAAACAAGGCGCATAGCCCGTTTGATGACCCAGCGGCCCGTCGTTTCCCCACATCTTGATCGACACCGCGATGATGTCCGGTTTGATCTCCTGGAGCTGCGCAAACCCCAAGCCCTGGCGTTCCATCGCCCCGGGCCGCAGGTTGTTGAGCACGACGTCGCTGCGCGCGATCAGCCCACGCAGGCCTGCCATGCCCTCGGGCGACTTGATATCGAGGTCAACGCTGAGGATCTCCGGGTTGATGCTCAGAAAGTAAGGGGCATGGTTGATGTCGGTTCCGCCGTAAGCGCGCATCTCCTCAGGGATCGCCGCGGTTTCGACCTTGATCACCTCCGCACCCAACAGCGCCAAAAGTTTCCCCGCGTACGGACCTGCCCACACCTTGGTGAGCTCGACGACGCGGACACCTTCGAGCGGACCGCCGCGCCGACTCTTCGGCGGCTTGAGTTGTGCTGACTTCACCACCGGTGGCACCCGCGCAGCATCCAGGTGCTCCAGCACCGCCGCGGTGTGCTGACCAAGAGCCGGTGCGGCAGCAGTCAGTTCAGCTGGCGATGCGCTGAACCCGTAGGGGACGGTGGGATATGTCGCATAGCCCAGCACGGGATGTCGCAGCACCTTGAAGAACCCGCGGTGCCGGTACTGCGGCGACCGGTGTAGGTCGGTAGCACCGTTGACCGGAACCAATGGCACGCCCAGACGCTGGGCCTGGTCGGCGGCGGCTTCTTTGGCCAAGTCCCGGACCCATGCGGCGAAACCCCGTTGAAACTCGGCCACCTTTTCCGGCGTGACCGAAAACTCCAGCCAGTCGTCCTCGAACGCGTTCAGCCACTCCGGATGACCCAGCAGTGTTTTGATACCGCGCCAGTGCGCGCCGCTGGTCACGTACAGGTAGACAAAGCCGTCGGCGCAGGCGAAAAACGATGCCGGCCCTTGTTGGTCGAAATCGCCGCGCTTTCCGTCGGCCGGGACCTCGCCGGTGATCAATCTGCCGAGGATGCAGTCGGCGCGGGAAACCAGCACGGCCTGCGCGGAAATGTCGATGAATTCCCCCGAACCGGTATGCATCCGGCCGAACAGCGCTGACGCGACGCACAGCGCCGCCTCCAGCCCGGCTTCGTAGTCGGCGAGAAACCGGCCCGGTCCCTGCAGCGGCGGCCGCGCGGGATCGGCATGGCTGGGAGTGTGATACCCCCAGCCGCTGGCGTGGAACACGTTGATGCTCTTGGCATTTTCGAACTCCGGCGCAGCCCCCTCGCCAAAAGGCGTGATCAAGCAAAACACCACGCTCGGGTGCCGATCGGCCCAGCTCGTGGTGCGGTCATCGATCACGGCGTCCGCGGTATCGAGGAGCTCGTGCAGCCGCCGCGCGCCGGCGACGGAGGTGACGTCAAGATCGACGGAATGCTTGTTCGTGTTGAGATACGCGAACACCGCACTGCCCTCGCGCTCGGCGCCGTCGCCGAAGACCGGCGCCATCGCCCTGGTGGGGCTGCCGCACCCCGGCACCTCGATCTTGATCACCTCGGCGCCGAAGTCAGCCAGCAGCTTCCCGCAGTACTCCCCCGCGACAGAACCGGCCAGCTCAACGACCCTGAAACCGCTCAGCGCCGACATGCGAGCCGTCCCGGTCAGGGCTTGGCGCGCCCCGAGCGGCTTAAGCGCCACTCCGGTGGGAAGTTCATGTCGTTGTCCTTCACCACGTTGTTGAGCCCCTTGTTGAACGTGCCCTCGGTGAGGTCGACGGTGTTATCCTCATCGTTCTTGATCATCGGCAGCATGCCCTCGACCATGCCGACGAGAAGGCTGCCGAAGTACTCACCCTTGTGCTGCTTGTACAGCTCGAGGAAGGTCTTCTGCACCGCGACCGTGTCCGTCGGACGGGACTTGGAGCAGGCCATCGCGTACTTCAGCGTCTCGGCTTCCAGGTCTTCGCGGGGGACGACGCTGTTGACGAACCCGCAGTCGTACATCTCCTTCGCGCTGAACGGCCGCCCCGTGAAGAGCATTTCGGAGAACTTGCGCAGGCCCATGGTCTCAGCCCACCACCACAGCCGCGGTCCCCAACCGACATACCTGAACGCGGGGTGCCCGAAAAGGGCGTCATCGGAGGAGATCACCAGGTCGGCGTCGCCGGCCTGGTAGAAGTGCCAGCCGTAGCAGTAGCCCTTGGCCTCGATGATGCTGACCTTCCGAAGCTCTTGCAGGGGGCGGTTTCCCGCGCGGGCCTTGGCGTAGAAGTCGGTCACGGTGGACAGGTAGCGGTAGGAGCCGCCGGGCGGGTACTTCACATCGTCATCGTTGATCGCAAGCTCGTGCAGCAGCGGCATGCCGGGGTTCTCGATCATGCCGCGCTGTTCGGGCAAGTCGCCGCCACTACCGAAGTCTTCTCCTTCGCCGCGAATCACCACGACCTTGACATCGTCATCCACGTTGCACTTGTGGATCAGGTCGGCATAGAGCTGCCGCATCCCCAAGCTGGTGGCGTTCTGCGCGTCGGGGCGGTCGAAGGTGATGTATGCGATGCGGTTCTTCTTGTCCTTCTCGAACCTGATGTACTGCTCGGCTTCCTTCTTCATCTCTACGTAGTCGAATTCAGGCATAACTTGTGTCCACCTTTGTTTACTTAATTTGGCTAAGACTTATTTGAGCAAGCTGCCCGCATCGACGGGCAGCGAAATGCCGGTCACGTAACGGGCTTCGTCAGAGGCTAAGAACAGCACGGCGTTGCTGATATCGGAGGCATCCACCCACGGGATCGGCAAGGTGTGCATCATCTGTGAGATCGGGGCGAAGTCGTCGGGTCCGGGGTCCGGCAGGTCCGGACGGAAGAGCCGAAAAGTCTGGTCATTCATCAACATCGTCGTACTTACCTGCGTGGGCAGCACTGCGTTGACTCGGATCATTTTCGGGCCCAATTCAACGGCGAAGGCACGCATCAGGCCGATGACGCCATGCTTGGCGGCGATGTAGTGGCCGGTGTTCGGGTAGGCCTTGTGCCCACCCACCGAGCTGGTGAGCACGATGGACCCACCGCGTTCGCCCGAAAGTATGTGCGGTACGCCGGCTTTGACCGTGTGCCAGACACCGCTCAGGTTGATGTCGATCATGTCCTGCCAGATGTCTTCCCGAATCTTGTGCAGCCTGGTGCCGTCGGTTCCAACGCCCGCATTCGCGACGATGATGTCGAGCCGGCCGAGCTGTTCCACGCCGCTGTCCACCGCGGCTTTGAGCGCGTCGAAATCCCGCACGTCGACCTGCTCGGTCACGATGCGACGGCCGTGACCCTTGACCAAGTCGACGGTTTCGGCGAGGTCCTCAGGCGTCGAGTGCGGGTAGCTCAAGTTGTCGATCGGTCCGCAGATGTCGATCGCGATGATGTCGGCGCCCTCCTGCGCCAACCGGACCGCGTGACTGCGGCCTTGACCCCGGGCCGCGCCACTGACGAAGGCGACCTTGCCTTCCACCCGGCCGGTCATCACGACACCAGCGCGGGCAGGGAGTCCCAGCCCCGCACCGTCGACGTCGGACTGAGCTTGGCGTTGGTCATGTCGACCTCCCACTCGGGGAACCGTTTCAAGATTTCTTCGAGGGCAACGCGTCCTTCCAGGCGCGCCAGCGCCGAGCCCAGACAGAAATGCGTCCCAACGCTGAAAGTCAGATGCGGACGGACAGCGCGGTGGATGTTGAACTCGTCGCCGTCGGGCCCAAACTGACGCTGGTCACGGCATGCTGAACCGATCAGCAACATCATCACGCTGCCCTCCGGCACCGTCTGGTCATGCAGGCTGATGTCGCGCGTCACGTACCTGGACACGTGCGGCGCCGGCGGCTCGAAGCGCAGCAGCTCCTCGATGGCCTGCGGGATGAGCCCGGGATTTTCGACGAGCTCGCGGCGCTGATCCGGGTGCTCCGCGAGAACCTTGCCCGCCCAACCGATCAGACGCGTCGTCGTTTCGTTTCCCGCACCGGCGACGACGTTGACGTACACGAGTATCTCTTCGCGCGTCAGCCGCCGAGTGGTGCCCGTTTCGTCGACGAATTCAGCATTGAGCAGTTCGGTCATGATGTCGTCGGAAGGATGGTCGGCGCGCCAGTCGATGTAGGCCTCGAACTGCTCGCCGACGGACAAGCCCTGCTCGTGGTCCATCGGCTTGCCGGCCTCGGTGCGCATCTGCGACGTCACGTGATCGCGGATGTATTCCTGATCATTTTCGGGGATGCCGAGCAGCATGCTGATCGTCTTCATCGGCATCGTCGCACCCAGATCGGTGACGAAGTCGAATCGACCCGACCCGACCAGCGGATCCAGCGATTGCGCGCAGAACTCGCGAATCATCGGCTCCAGCGCGGCGATTTTTCGCGGGGTGAACATCCGCGACAGCAGCTTACGGTGCACGCCGTGAATCGGTGGATCCTCAAAGATCAACATGCCCGACGGGATGTCGAGGTTCGCCTTGATCAACTCCAGGATCGCGCCCCTGGCGGAGCTGAACGTGGTGTGGTCGACGAGCGTTTTGTTGACATCCGCGAACCGGCTCAGCGCGAAGAAGTCGTATTCCGCGTTGTAGTAGAGCGGCGCTTCTTCACGCAGCCGCGCGAACATGGGGTACGGGTCGGCGATGAGCTCGACGTCGTACGGGTCGAAACGAACCTGACTATCGGTGCTCGCCGTCACGAAATGCCCTCCTAGCGCTTCTTTTACTAGATTCTCAAACCGGTGATCCGAGCCCGGCCATCCAGAACAATTTTCTACACTCCGCTTAAATACGTTGGCTCTGTCGAGCACACGGGACGGGCTGATGCTCGCTGGCCGATGGCCCGTGAGCATCGGCTTACTCTATTCTCGTAGAGAACCATATGGCGCATGCTCTGGCAAGCCCCTGAGGCAGGAAAGCTGCGTTTGGTCATGCCAGGTTCCGTCAGCCGGACGCCGCGGCGCGGCCAGGGGGCGCTGATTGCAGGTCATCGGCCTGGGTTAGCCGACCTCTGTTCGGGCTCCTGAGGATGCCGGCGGCGATGGCCGACAAAGCCGCGTCGAGTTGTTCCGCAGTGTGGATGATCCGGTCGCCATGGGCGAGCCGCATCAACAGGCCGTTGATGAACGTCAGCGTGATGTTGCTCAGATCCTCGACGACGGCGGATTCCAGCTCGGCGCCGTGCGGGATGAGGTGCACAAGGATTTCGCCGTGCAATCTGGTAAACCCGTCCGTTGCCTGCTGCAGAATCCCGGCCATCGCCGGGTCGCGAGCGGCCTGCATGGTCAGTTCGTACCTGGCCTTTGTCCGCGACAGCTGCGGTTCGCTACCGGCTTGGATTACCACTTGCGCCAACCGTGACGGCGAGGGATTGGCGGTCCGGTCATCGGCGCTGTCGGCGACGGCTTGCAGGCTGGCGAGATCCAACTCGGCCAGTCGTTCGGCGACGGCGCGCAGCAGCGCCGAGCGGGTGCGGAAGTAGAACGACGTGGTGCCGTCGGGCACAACGGCTTTGCGGTCCACCTTCAGGTGGCTCAGCCCTTTGGCCCCGTCGTCAGCCAACAGCTGGATCGCCGCATCACATAGGTCGCGGCGACGCTCCGCCGGATTGGGCTTGCGTCTTTTCGCTACCGCAGGAGTGGATCGGGCCATCTTGAAGAGCGACGCTACTCTATGTTCGTAGTGTGAGCAATGGGGAAGCAGGCACCGCCGCCACGGCCGGGTGACGGCGATGCCTGCCACGGGCGCATCGGCACGGTTTGGGGGGCAAACCGGATGCGGCACCGTTTGGTTCGTGGTGTTACACGGCGAGCAGCCGCTCGAAGAATTCGCGGTAGTGCATCAGCGCCACGCGAAGATCTTCCGTGGACGCTTCCTCGCCGCGAGCCCACTGCTCTTCAAGCCGCGAGCGCGCGCCGGCGAACCCGGTCGTGAGCTGCTCGACCAAATCGGACACCAGGACGTCAGCCTTTTGAACGCAGTCCTTTGGGTCATCGACGAAGGCCGCCTGCACGCCGGCCCACCGTCCGCGCAGTTCCTCGAGCTCGTCGTCGGCGAACAACACTTCGGCCGTGGAGGATTCGCGTTCCAGACCCGAGTGCCGCGCGGATTCGCGCTTCCCGTCCGCCGTGATCGGAGGATCCGCCTGAACCGGGGCATCCGCCGGTGCGGACGGTGCTTCCTGGGACTCGGCCCCAGGCTCGTCGTACGAATCGGTCAGCGTCTCTTGCTCGTGGGTTGTCATGCGCTTGCCTCCTGTGACGTGTCTTTATCGGTTTTGGTCTCGAGCAACTTCTCGAACAGCGCGCGATAGTGCACGAACGCCTCCCGCTGCTGCTCGGTGTTGACATCACCGCGCTCTTGCGACAGATGAATGCCGTGCGCGGTGCGGTAGTTCTCGACGATCTGTGGGTGGTCTACCGAGATGTCGGCTGCCCGCTGATCGAAGTCGTCGACGGGATAACCGCGTTCGCGCATCACCTCGGTGACCAGGCGGTCGGCGACGCCGACGGCAGTTGTTGGATTGTCGACGAACCCGGTCTGCACTTGGTGCCAGCGGGTAGCGAAATCCGATAAGGCCGACGGTGTTAGGGGAACGATGTTGAGTTTGTCGTGTTTACGTTCCCGGGCGGTGAGTTCCCGCTCGGCCGCCTTCTCACCTCCGGTTTCCGAGACCAGCCGCTCGTACTCCCGGCCATAGTGCTCCTTGAGTCGCTTCGATTTGCTGCGACCGGTCACGAAGCTTGCCGCGACGATCAGCGCCGCGACCACGATGACGACGGAGGCCGCGATCGTAATCCATTCCCAAACGGGCATTTTGTGCTCCTCTCGTACTCATGTCGAATAACCCGGGCCGCCGCAGCGCAAACGTCATTTGGTGATCTAGGCCACCGGACCGGCCATCACCCGCTTGACGCATAGGCAGTAACGCAAATGGACTCTGCGGCGAAAACCAAGGTGAATGACCACTCGCCGAGGGAACGGAGGATGGCCGTGGCGGGCGCCCGGGTAGACAAATCAGCCTGCACATCGATGCGCGCACTCGTCGCGCCGCTGGTGGGCGTCCTGCTGCTCGCCTTCGCGCTGTGCGGTTGCCGGCCACCAGAACACCGAGCCGCCGAACCCGTCACCGCCACCGGGGCTTTGCCGGTGGCTCCGGTCGTCAACATTGCGCCACTACCCGTACGGCCCGTGCAGAGGTCCCAGCTAACCGCCCCGAACAAGTGCCCAGCTGTGAATCCGAACGCACCGGTGCCGCCGGACGCCGTTCTCGTCGCCTGTGACGTTGCCGGAACCACCCTCTACACGCTGGGCCCACAGTTAATGCAGATCGTCCTGACGCACGTGGATGCGCCCAAGTCGCTCACGGCGGATTTCTACGAAGTGAACCTGATCATGGATCAACCGACTGCCACCGCATGGGCGTCTTTCACCGCCGCCCATCTGTACTCCCACGTCGCCTTCATCCGCGACGATCTTGTCTTGGAAGCGCCGATCATCGAATACCATGTCACTTCTGGCGAGGTCGTCTTGACCACCCAAACAGCCCAGGCGGCCGACCAATTGGCCGGAATGGCGGGGCGCCCCGCATGACGGATCGGCTGGGTATCGGCATGCTCAGCGTATTCGCACTTCCCCCGCTCCAACTCATCGACGTTGCCGCGGATCTGGGATGCCGCTACATCTCGACCGTCGTCCAGGGAGCTCCCTTGGTGCCGCTCGGTTTTGCGCCCTACTCGCTGAAGGACGACGTGGCGCTCCGAAAGGACTTACTCGCCGCGATGGCCCACCGCGGCGTGAGCATCTCGCTCGGTGACGGCTTCCTTGTTCTGCCCGGTGCCGAAATGCATAAATTCTCAGCCGATCTCGACGTCCTTGCCGAGCTCGGCGTTCCCTGGATCAACACCGTCAGCCTCGACCCGGATTTGAACCGCACGTTCGACCAGTTCGCCGCCCTCACCGAACTTGCCGCCCAGCGCGGCATTCAGACCGTCATCGAACCGGTTCCCGGCCTCACCATCGCCGACCTGCCCACCGCGCTCGCGGCGAGGGAGCAGGTGGGAAGGCCCGACTTCCGGCTGCTGATCGACACCATGCATCTGGCGCGGTCCGGACATAGCGCTGCCGACCTGGCGATTCTCGACCCCGAGTGCATCGGCTACGCGCAGCTTTGCGACACGACGCTGCGGCCGCGCATCGACAATTATTCAGAGGAAGCCATCTTTGAGCGCATGGTACCCGGCACCGGCGAACTACCGCTGCGCGACATAATCGCTGTGCTGCCAGCCGACATCGTGATCGAACTCGAAGTACCGCAACGATCCCTGGCGCTGGCCGGTGTCAGCCCAGTCGATCGTTTGCGCCCCTGCGTCGAGGCAGCACGCCGGTTGTTCTTTGAGGTGGACGCCGGCCGATCGGGTTAGTTTCAACTTGGCTGGCGCAGCGGGAGGCCGGCGGCGCGATAGATCGCATCGATCACCGTCATGTTCTCGATGGCGTCCGCCGGTGTCGTTTTCACCGATTCACCCCGCAGCACCGCCGCGGCGAACGCGTCGAGCTGGTACGCGTAGGTGGGCCGCCGCGAGAAGCGCTCCACCCGCTTTCCCTCGGCCGAACGAACCGAGAGACGATGGAACATCTGTGGTAACACCGGATTGAGCACACCCAATTCGCCGTGCTCACCAATTACCTTGGCGCTGATCCGCAGTGGAGTTGACGACCACATGGAGCAACGAATCCGGCCCGTGTGCCCCTCAGGGAACCGCAACTCGGCCGTCATGGCCCGGTCGATTCGCGGATCACGCAGTTTCACTTGCGCCGAAACGACTTCCGGGGTACCGCCGCCGAATGTGCGGGCCATGTGCACCGCATAGCACCCGGCATCCATTGTCGCGCCACCGGCGAGCGAGTAGTTGTATCGGATGTCGGAGAACTTGGGCAGCGGAAAGCACATGGCCGTCTCCACCCGCTTGAGCTTGCCCAGCTCGCCCGATGCGATGATCTCCTCGACGCGCAAAGCCAGCGGGTGATATCGGTAATGGAACGCCTCCATCACCACCCGATCCGACTGCGCAGCCAGTTCGGCGATCTCGCGGGCCTCGGCGGCGTTGGCAGTGAACGGCTTTTCGCACAGTACGTGTTTGCCGGCAGCCAACGCGGCCCGCGTCCACCGGCCGTGCAGGCCGTTGGGCAGCGGGTTGTAGACGGCATCGAGATCCGGGTCTCCGATCAGCGCCTCGTAATTTTCATGCACCCGCGGAATCTCGTGCTTGGTGGCGAAGGCTCGCGCCCGCGCCGGATCGCGGGCCGCCACCGCAGCCACTACGACGTCATCGTTTTCCTTGGCCGGCTTGGTGAGAGCCATCGGCACGATGTTTGCCGCTCCAAGAATGCCGATTCGAACCTGTCCGGACACGGCCTCGACGCTAGCACTTAGCCGCGTTCCTTCAGGTCCCCTGGTCGTCGAAGGCCAGGACAGGATCGAGGACGACGCCGGTTTCCTCGACGTAGCGGTCCCACAATGCGAGCAGCTCGGACAGCTTGCCGGGCCGCGCGGCGGCCAGATCCTCGATCTCGCCAGGGTCGGCGGACAGATCGTAGAGCTGCCACGTGCCGGTGCCGTACGGCTCGGGCAGGTGCAGCGCCTTCCAGTCGCCCTGGCGAATGGCGCGGCGACCGAACAACTCCCAACCGGTGCTGGTAACGGCATCGTGAACCGCATCGGTGTCGCCGGCCAGATACGGCAGCAGCGACCGGCCCCGCATTGGTGCCACCTGGTGGCCTTGGTATTGGGTGCCGGGATGTGTCGCACCCGCGAGCTCCAGCACGGTTGGGGCGATGTCCATCACCGTTGCGAACGCCGTACCGATCTCGCGCTGCCGGGCAAAGCCCGGCCAGGTGGCGAACCCGACCACTCGGATCCCGCCTTCGGCGGTGAACGCCTTGTGCAGGCGCGACGGCGCGGTGGCAGCCTGTGCCCAGCGCGGGCCATACCAGGTGAACGAATTGGGGCGACCAAGGTTATCGAGGCTGTTATCGCAGAACTTTTCGATGAGCGCGCCAAGCTGCGCACCGCGCAGCGGCATCGCCTCGACGATCGTGCCCTCCGCACCGTTGTCGGACAAGAAGATCACCACCGTGTCGTCAAGCTCGCCGGTCTTGGCCAGGTAGTCGATCACCCGGCCGATGTTCCAGTCCATCCGGTCCACCATCGCGGCGTAGACCTCCATGCTGCGGGCCGAACGGGCGCGCTCGTCAGCCGTCATGTCGGCCCACTCCGGAACGCCGTCGGCCACGACCGGGTGCGGCACGACATCCGCCGGGCACAGGCCAAGGTCCTTGAGTGCCTGCAGGCGCGCCTCACGCAACACGTCCGGCCCGGCGTCGTAGCGGCCGTGATAGGCCGCGATGGATTCTTCGGGGGCTTGCAGCGGCCAGTGCGGCGCTTGAAAAGGCAGATAGGCGAAGAAGGGACGCTCGTCATCCTCGGCGCGCTCGTCGAAATAGCGCAGCAGAGTGTCGGCGTAGAAATCCGACGAGTAGAAGTCCTCGCCAACCGTGACGAACTGGTCATCTTCGGTGTAAAGCCGCGGCAGGGCCGGGAGACCAGTTGCGGCGCCACCGTAATGGCTGGCGCCACCCGGCAGTAGCGCGAACGAACGCTCGAATCCGCGGGCCCAGGGCGACCTCTCGATCGTGTTGCCCAGATGCCATTTGCCCGACATCAGCGTCAGATAGCCAGCGTCGCGCAGTAGCTCGGGCAGGGCTACCACCTGGTCGTTCAGATAGCCTTCGTAACCCGGCGCGCCCTGGAATGCGGGTCCTGTCACCTCCAGCATTGTGCCGATGCCAGCGACGTGATGATCGGTTCCGGTCAACAGCATTGACCGGGTGGGCGAGCAGGCCGGCGCTGAATGAAAATCAGTGAATCGGATGCCCGCGTGCGCGAGCCGATCCAGGTTGGGAGTATTGATCTCGCTACCAAAGGCGCCGATGTCGGAAAATCCGAGATCGTCCGCCACTATCACCAGGAAGTTGGGCCGCTTCACGCTGGAGCATCCTCCCAGGTCTCGCGGCCGAATGGAACTTCTGCCCTCGCCGGTTACGCCACGACTAAGCTGAAGTCAGGCGCGGACACCGACGTAGGGGTACTGAAATGTTGACACAATTTGGGATGTCCATTCCGCTGATCGCCGCCCCGATGTCGGGCGGCCCGACCAACCCGGCGATGGTGTCAGCCGCGACTCGAGCGGGCGGCCTGGGCATGCTCGCGGCCGGCTACAAAACCGTGCAGGCCATCGAAGGCGAGATCAAAACGGTTCGAGCCGACGGAAACCCGTTCGGCGTCAATGTGTTTGTGCCCAATTCGTTGCCGGTCGACCCCGACCGTTACCGGGCCTACGCCGCGATCATTCAGCGAGAGGCCGACCAGTTCGGTCTGACTCTGCCGCCCGCTCCAATCGAAGATACCGACGGTTTCGACGAGAAGATCACGCTCCTGCTCGATGACCCGGTGCCGATGGTGTCATTCACCTTCGGTATTCCGCCGCGCCGCGTGATCGCCGCGCTGCGGCAGGCAGGCAGCGTTGTCGTCCAAACCGTGACGACGGCCGAGGAAGCGATCCAAGCACGGGACGCCGGTGTCGACATGCTCGCCGCGCAGGCCGCGGTGGCCGGCGGCCATTCCGGAACGCTTTCACCGCGGCAACCCTTGCAGCCCGTGCCGATCGTCGATCTCGTCAAACAGATCGTCGCGGCGGCGGGTCTGCCGGTGCTGGCCGCGGGTGGGCTCGCCACCCCGGATGCGGTGGCCGACGTGATCGGCGCGGGCGCCACCGCGGCCATTGTCGGCACGGTTCTGCTGCGGGCCAACGAAAGCGGCGCCTCAGCGACCCACCAGGGGGCCTTGACCGATCCCGCGCGTACCGAGACGGTCCTGACTCACGCCTTCACTGGGCGCCCCGCCCGCGGTCTGCGCAACGCGTTCATCGACGCCCACGAAGCGGAGGCGCCGTTCGGCTATCCCGCAATCCACTACCTGACCAGTCCGTTGCGCAAAGCCGCTGCGGCGGCGGGGAAACCCGATTACGTGCACCTGTGGGCGGGCACCGGATACCGGCACGCCACCGCCGAGCCCGCGGCCAACATTCTGGAACGACTGGCTGCTCACTTTTAGGGCGCGAGCAGACGCAAAAGCGCCCAAACGCGCGGCGTGTCGGGGCCTTTTGCGTCTGCTCGCGTGAATGGTGACCATCAGAATGCGTCTGGGTTCCGTTGGACTTCGACCGGCACCGGGTGCTGATACAACATCGAGGCATTCTGCCAGGTGAACTTGCGTATCGCGTCGGGCGGAAGATCGCCGATCTCTTCGTGGATGGTTTCTTGAGTGTGCGGCCAGGTCGAGTCACAATGCGGATAGTCGGCCTCCAACATGATGTTGTCCACACCGATTCGCTCCCTCTGCACGAATGAGGACTTGTCCTCCACCGCGCAGAACCAGAAATTTCGGGTGAAAACCTCTGCCGGAGTGAGGGTGTCCCCCAGCGCCTGCCAGGTGCCGTACATCGCGTGGTAGCTGAGCATGTGGTCGAGGCGATCGAGCAACCCGGCAACCCAGCCGATTCCCCCTTCCGACAAACAAATCTTGAGGTCGGGGAACCGGGTGGGCAGGCCGGAATACAGCCAGTCCACCGCCGCCGAAATGGCGTAGGCGAAGAACAGCACGCCCTGCACATCCGGCGGCGCGTCCGCGGTGGTGGACGGCGACGAACCCGAGGACCCGATGTGCAGATTCACCACGGTGCCGGTCTCGGCGCACGCCGCCATTATCGGATCCCAGTGGCCCGAGTGGATGCTGGGAAAACCGAGCATAGCGGGATTCTCGCTGAACGTGACGGCGTGAAATCCGCGTTCGGCGTTCTCGTAGATCATTTTGCCGCCGAGTTCGGGATCCAGCAGCCATGGTAATTGGCAGGGAATGATCCGATCGCGATACGACCCCGCCCAAACGTCGAAATGCCAATCGTTCCAGGCGCGAACCGAGGCCAGCGCCAGGTCGCGATCGGTGGTCACCTGCTGCAGTCGCTGGCCGGCGAACCCCGGCAGAAACGAGGGGAAGTTGAGCGATGCGTAGATGCCGTTCAGGTCCATGTCCTTGACGCGCGCATGGATGTCCCATGCACCCCTGCGCATTTCGTCGAACCGGACCGGTTCGAAGCCGTACTCCGACACCGGCCGTCCGACCACGGCGTTGAACCCGACATTGGGCAGTTCCTGACCGTCATAGACCCAGGTCTGTCCGCCGCCCTCGGTGTCCACGACTTTGGGCGCCCGGTCGGCGAACTTCCGGGGGAGACGGCCGGTGAAGGTGTCCGGGGGTTCGACGATGTGATCGTCGGCCGAAATCACCGTATAGCGGCGTCGCGCCCGGGGCGGGTCGGGCAGAAATGTGACCGAGCGATCCTCCCCCGTCTTGGCGGTGGTGAAGTTCAGGTCGCCGGCCAGCTCGTCGATCGATTTCACTCGTTAGCCTCCTTGCGTGGCGGCACCTTCACTTCAGCACGCCCGGATCGGCTTTGATGGTCATCCGGGCCGCTCCCGCCCAGTACACGTCGGCGGCCCGCTCAATGAGCGAGCGTTGCATGCCGGCCATGTCCGACCAGTCCATCTCGAGCGGCTCCTGGCCGGTCAGCATGATGTCGTAGGCCAGCTTGCAGACCCGCTCGATCGACGCCGCCCGGTAGACGGCCTCGGCCAGGTTGTGGCCGGTTGCGATGACGCCGTGGTTGGCCAGGATCGTGAGGTTGGCGCGTCCGATTCGCGTCGCGAGATCAGCCGCGCCGGGCGCGCTGTCGATCTCACCACCGTATGCGTCGACCAGGCACAGGTCATCCAGGAACAGCGAGCCGGTCTGATGCAGCAATTCGGGAAGCCTGCCCAGCGCTGCGAGCACGCACACGTAATAAGGGTGATTGTGGATCACCACCCGGGCGTCGGAGCGGACACGGTGCAGCTCGGTGTGGATGTGAATCGCCGGCGTCACGTCCCATCGCCCACGTACCACCCGCGCATCGCTGTCCACCGTGCAGATGTCCGACGCGGTCAGCTCCTGCCACCACAGTCCCCACGGATTGACGAACATGTCCGTCTGTCCGTCGAGCTGCCAAGTGATGTGCCCGGCCATGTTTTCGGCGAATCCGATGCCGGCCAGATGGCGGAAGGCCACCGCGAGCGCCTGCTCGTTGGTCAGGTCGACCCCGATCGGTGGTACCACCGACGGCGCCCACACCTCCAGGCCGCCTCGCCGCGGGTTAGGAGCGTTCACCATCGCCCTCCGTCCTTTGATCGGATATCGTCCTTGTTTTAATATCCTCGCGGAGTTCGCTTTTCGCGATCTTTCCGCCGGACGATCGGGGTAGCGAGTCGACCGCGATGAGTCGTTCGGGCAGCAATTCCTTGGAGACTCCGAGGCCCAACAGGTGCTCGACGAGCTCGCGCAGTTCAATGCTCGCACCATCGACGAATTCGGCGTAGAGGCATACCTTTTCGCCGAATATCGGATCGGGCATCGGGACCGCTGCCGCGACCGCGATTGCCGGGTGGCTCATCACGGCGTCCTCGACCTGCGACGCGCTGATGTTCTTGCCACCGCGCAGGATGAAGTCGGATGTTCGGCCGGTGACGCTCAGATAGCCGTCCGCATCGATCTCGCAGATGTCGCCCATTCGCATCCACCCGTCGCGGGTGAAGAGCTTGTCGTGGTCGGTCCCGCCGAGGTAGCCGAGGCTGGTCGCGGGGCCCCGGCACGCGGGCTGGCCCCGCCCCGTCTCGGTGACGTCTCGATCACCGTCGAAGAGTCGGACCGCCATTTCTGGCACGATCCGCCCGCCGGTGCGCAGGCGGCGTTCCAGTGTGTCATCTACCGTCGTCCCGCTCAGCAACCCGGTCTCGTTGGACCCGTAGAACTGCAGAATCTTGGCGCCGGTGAGGTCCTCGAACTCGGCGGCGGGCCGATACGGCAGCGCCTCGCCGCCCGCGAAAACGACGCGCAATGAGCTCAGGTCGTAATCGCGGCATTCGCGGTCAGCCATCAACATCGTCAATTGCGTGCTGACACAGCACAACACGGTGACCTGGTGTCGGGCTATGGCCTCGCACGCCGCCCGTGTGCTGAAACGTTCCATGATCACCGTCGTGGCACCAAGGTGGATCGGGGTTGTGTGACTGGTCCAGATTCCGAAGCCGAATGGCATTGGTATGACCGGCAAGAAAACGTCGTCGCAGGTCAGTAGCCCGTTAGCGACGGCCTTCTGGTGAAAGTAATACCACCGATTCTGGGTGTGCACGACGCACTTCGGCAGGCCGGTCGTCCCGGAGGTTGAGTTGATCAGAAAGACATCGTCGGGTCCGAGCTGGGAGTCGGCTCTAAGCGCCCTGGGCGCCGCGAAGACGTTCAACCGCAGAGCACCCCCCACCAGGCCCAAAACCAGCAACGACAGTCCGGCGGCCGCAACCACCTGCGTCGCCGCCTCGCTGCGCTGACTGTCGCTGATTACGATCTTCGGCTGCGAATTACCCAGTATCGCGGCGACCTCACGGGCGCCGGCACGCGCGCCGATACCGACGACCACGGCCCCGCAGCGCTCGACCGCAACGAACAGCGCGTGGATGGCGGCGGAGTCGCCGTGCCAGACCGCAACCCTGTCCCCCGGGCCGATGCCAATGCCCGCCAGCTGTTCCGCCAGCGCGGTTGCCGCGGCATCGAATTCACGCCACGTCAGCGAGATGCTTTCGTCGATATAGCCGACGCGGTCCGGTGACCGCCCGGCGTTGCGACGCACCGCATCGGACAATGTCGCGTCCGACCACCAGCCGGCGGCACGAAACCGGGCCGGGTCCTCGTCGGTGAATGCCGGCGAGCCCACGGTATCCAGCCCACCGGCGCTCATCACCAAATCATAGGCACCGATCATTCGCGTGGACGCCGAGCGTCGACCGGCCGTTCACATCGGCGCAGGATTGAGCCGGCAACCCGAGATTTGGTGCAGAGTTGTGGAATGAAAACCACATCGGTGGCCCGAGTTTTACCTGGACTGCTCGTCGGCGCGGTCGCCGGTGCAGCCGGTACCACCACACTCAACGTCATCACCTACCTGGACATCGCCGTCCGGGGCCGGTCGACCAGCACAACGCCCGAGCGGACCGTCGAAGCCCTGGCACGCTTGCTGCACCTGTCGGTGCCGGGCAGTGGTGACGTGCTGGCGAATCGAATCTCTGGCATCGGTGCGCTCACCGGGTACGCGGCCGGCATCGGCATGGGCCTGATTCTCGGCATGGCTTACGCGCTGGGCTGGCGGCCCGGACTACTGGTCGGCAGTCTCGTCGCGATGGCCCTCGCGCTGGTCGGCACCAACGGACCGATGACCGTGCTTGGCGTGACCGACCCGCGGACCTGGGGTGTTGTCGGTTGGATCAGCGATGTGATTCCGCACTTCGGATACGGGCTCGTGACCGCGCTGGTGCTGCACTACTTCTACCGAGCTTGGGGTCGATAGTGCTCGCGTGTACCGGATACGCATCGATGGCGAACCGGATATCAGCTGTGACATGACTGCCAGCCTGGTCGATCCCAAAGCCTCCGGGTCGGTGATGGAATCGGGCGCGGGTGCGATGGTGTCGACGGCGATGCGGGTCGTGAACGCCATACCTTATGTCGTGGAAGCGAAGCCGGGGTTGCTGAGCGCCCTCGATCTGCCACTCACCCTCCCCCGCAACGTTTTGCGCTGATCGTTCGATCGCTACGAGCCGCCCTCGCAGCCACGATGCGGCTATTGTCAGTCTGTGCTTCTCGGATTCCTCCTCGCCCTGGGCTGTTCGGTGTGCTACGGCACGGCCTCGGTGCTGCAAGCGATGGCGACGCGATCGGTGGACGCCGGCAGCGGCTCGGGCATCGACGCCGCGTTGGTCGGGCGCGCCGTCCGGCAGTGGCGTTACGTTGCGGGACTTGCTCTTGACGGGCTCGGCTTCCTGCTACAAGTGGCGGCACTGCGCCTGGTACCGATCTATGTCGTCGCCGCCGCGTTGGCAGCCTCGATCGCGGTCACCGGCATCGTGTCGGCCTGGGTGCTTTCGACGCGGCTGTCATCAGCCGAGTGGGCCGCCGTGGGTGTCGTCTGCGCCAGCCTCTCCGTCCTCGCTCTCGCCGCCGGACCAGGGCACTTTCACCATGCGCCCGCCGGACTCGGCTGGGCACTCCTGGGTGTGGTGGCCGCACTGTTCCTGGTGGGTGCCTTCGCAGGCCGACTGAGCGACCGCGAGCGCGGATTTGCCCTGGGTCTGTCCGCCGGAAGCGGCTTCGGGGTTGTGGAGGTCGCCGTGCGCCTGCTCGACGTGATCGATCCCACCAAACGCGCGTTCTACCTCAACCCGGCCTTGTACGCGCTATTCGCGGGCGGCGCCGCCGGGTTTCTCTTGCTCACATCCGCCTTACAGCGCGGGTCGGTGACCACAACCGTGGCGGCCATGGTGGTCGGTGAAACGATCGCACCCGCGCTCGTCGGAGTGATTTGGCTGGGCGACAGCGCCCGCGATGGCCTCGGCTGGGTCGTTGTTGTCGGGTTCGTCGTGGCCGTCTCCGCAACACTGGTGCTCGCCCGGTTCGGCGAAGCGCCGGAGCCCGCCTAGCCGATTCAGGCAATCGTGTATGCAGTGCCGCGTGCCGGCCGTGACCACAACACACCGCCCTGCGCACTGACGCCCGCGGCGATCAGCTCGCGCTTGAGGATCTTGTTGGTGGCCGTCACCGGCAGATCATCGTTAATGCGGACGTAGCGCGGCCACGCCTTGGGCGATAAGTCCGGCTGCGAAACGAGGAACTTCTCGAATTCAGCGGGCTCCAGCTGCATTCCGTCACGTAACACCAGGGCGGCCATCACCTGGTCGCCCACTCGGTCATCGGGAACGGCGTATACCGCCAGCTGGCTGACCTGCGGCAGTCGCACCAGGATTCGCTCGATCGGGGCCGCTGCCAAGTTCTCGCCGTCCACCCGCATCCAATCCGCGGTGCGGCCCGCCAGATAAATCCAGCCCTGGGCGTCGCGGTAGGCCAAATCTCCAGCCCAATACATGCCGTGACGCACGCGCTGCGCCGTCGCCGCCGGATCGTTGTAGTAGCCGGCGAACGGACCGGCACCTTGGGTATTGACGAGTTCCCCGACCGCGTCGTCAAAGTTCGTCAGTGCGCCGTGTTCATCGAACTTCGCGACCGCGCACTCTTTCAACGTCGTTGGGTTGTAGATAGCCACACCGGGATAGGGTTTGCCGATCGAACCGGGTGGGGTGCCATCCTCGCGCACAACAATCACCGCGAACTCGCTCGACCCGAAGGCGTCGACCACGCGGCACCCGAAACGCCTTGCAAATTCATCGATATCGCGATCGGTCGCCTCGTTTCCGTAGGCCAACCGCAGCGTCGTGTCGGCATCGTCGGAGCGCTCAGCAGTGGCAAGGAGTAAGGCCAGCGGCTTGCCGACATAGCTCATATAGGTCACGCGGTGCCGGCGGATGTCGTCGAGGAAGCGCGACGGTGAAAACCGGGCTGGGACCATGGTGGCGCCACTGTTTATGGCCACCGCCCAAGCGGCGGCGATGCCGTTGGAATGAAACAGCGGCATCGACAGGTAGCAGACGTCATCGGCGGTGACGTCGAACTGATAGACCAGGCTGGCGCCGCACATGATCGCCATCCCGTGCGCAAACTGGACGGCCTTGGGATCTCCGCTGGTACCGGAGGTGAAGATCATCATCAGGGTGTCAGCTCCGACGACCTCGCGGTACGCCACCAGAGGTAGCGCCGCAGCTACTGCGTCGGAGTAGCGCACGCCTTCCACCTCGAGGACCTGAATTCCATTGAGGTCCAAGTCGTCCAGTAGGGACAGGTGCTCGCCATCGACCAGAAGGATTTGACAGTCGGATCGGCGAACATCGCCCAGCAAGGCCGCCCCGCGCCGGGTGGTGTTGATCCCACACAGCACGTAACCGCCAAGTGCGGCGGCGGCCATGGCGCGCAGCATCGCCGGCGAATTCGTGAGTAGGGCTCCGACATGCAGCGGACGGGCCGGGTCGGCAAGGGTTATCATGGCGGCGGCCTCGGCTTCGGCCTCGGCAAGGTGTTCTCGCCAGGTCCAAACCCGATCCCCGTACGCGACCGCAGGGGTGTCGTCGTGCCTGCGCTGGCGCAGTAACTGCTGAACTGTCTCCACTTGCTCAATTCCTCTTGGCGTCAAGCAGCTCCCGCAGGTCGCTGCACACAATGTCCCGCGCTGTGTCCGCCGGAGCAAACGATTGGATCGTCATGAAGCCGTGGAACACGTCTGGAAAGTCGCGATGCACGACCGTCACCCCGGCGTCGCGTAACCTCCGCGCGTACTCGCATCCCTCGCTGTGCAGCGGATCCAAGCCCGCGGTCACGATCACCGCGGGCGGCAGCCCGGCGTGCGAATCCGCTCGCGCCGGACCCACGAGATAAGGCGGATCGAAATCTGTTTTCCCGCCGAGATATTGGTCCCAATACCACCGCATCGCGGCGCTGGTGTTGAAGTAGCCAGTGCCGTAGCGGCGGTAACTGTCCGTGTCGAGCGAGGGATCGATCGCCGGGTAGAGCAGCACCTGCGCGGCGGGCATGGTGACAGCCCGATCGCGGCACAGGAGGGCGGTGACCGCGGCGAGGTTCCCGCCGGCGCTGTCGCCGGCGACCGCGACCCGATTCGGGTCGATGCCGAGATCGGCTGCATTCTCGACAACCCAGCAATACGCGGTGAAAGCGTCAAGCGCGGCCGCCGGTGCGGTGTGTTCGGGAGCCAGGCGGTAGCCCACCGACACCACTGCCGCCCCGCTGCCCCGCGCCAACGCGCGGCAGAAGCCATCGTGGGATTCGATGTCGCAGAACACGAATCCCCCACCGTGGCAGAACACGATCCCCGCGCGGTGTTCGGACAGCTCGCCGTGCGGGTAGTAGATCCGCACCGGAATACCGCCCTCGGGGCTGGGCACCGAGGTATCGACGGTGCGGCGAACGTCGCCCACATTGTTGACCGGCACCCTCCTTTCGGCCACCGCGGCGCGAGCCTGCGGGCCGGTCATGTTCTCCACCCGGGGAAAGCCTTTGTTCAGCTGGTCCAACATCGCGCGGACTGGGTCGGCCCCGCTCATGCCGGCCGATACTTCAGCAAGGTGATGCCGGCTTCGGGCTGATCGCAGAACACCGGCCGCACCCGCATCCCGATCCGAATGTCGCTCGGGTCCACCTCAATTAGTTCGGTGCTGAACCGGGGCCCCGCATCCCATTGCACCACGGCCAGTAGCTGCGGGAGCGCATCGGCCCACGGCGGACCGGTCGGCCTGCGGGCGACGGTGTAGGTGTACAGCGTCCCGGCACCATCGATTTCGCGCCATTCAAGATCATCGGCAAAAGTCCCCGGAGCGAGGGTACGCGGGTAGAAGACGTAGCGGTCGAGCGATGGCGAGTATTGCACCAGGATTCGGTGCTGCGCCAGGCTGTCCCAGAAGGGCTGGGAGACTGGCGTTGGCTCGGGAATGGGCTGCATCTAGTCCCCCCGCATCAACAACGCGACCTGCTCGCTCATGATGCCACCGTTACCGGTGACGAACGCGGTATCGCACTCCGGTACTTGCGCGTCGCCGGCTCGGCCCATGATCTGGCGCGCACCGTCGACGACATGGTGCATGCCTCCGGCCATGCCGGCCTGCCCGAAGGACAGCTGACCGCCCGCGGTGTTCAACGGAAAGTCACCGCGATAGGTCAAATCGTGCTCGGCAACCCACGACATGCCTTTGCCTTTGGCGCAGAAGCCGGCATCTTCCAGGCTCATCAACACCGTAATGGTGTAGCAGTCATAGATCGAGGCGATATCGACATCGGATCGGCTCAACCCCGCCATAGCGAACGCATTATCGGCCGCGCGCGCGATCGGCGTGCGCAGCAAGTCGTCCGCGTAGGTAGGGGTTTTGAAGGCGATGTGTTCGCCGAAGCCCACGATCCAGACTGGGCGGTGCCGGCTTCGGCGGGCAATATCGGCGTTGGCGATCAGAACACCGACTCCTCCGTGCACGCGCATCACCGTTTCGAGCATGTGGATCGGGTCGGCGATCATCGGGCTGCCCAGCACCTCGTCGACGGTGAGCGGAGTGCCGTGGAAGGCCGCACCCGGGTGCGCGCAGGCGTTGATGCGTTGATCGACGGCGATCTTGGCGACGGCGGAAGGGTCATAACCGAACTCGGCGGCATAACGCTGAGCAATCTGCGCGTACGGCGCGTTCTGGCCCACGTTTCCGTACGGGATCTCGAACTCGGCCTGCGGTGACCCGTAGTTATTTGACGACGCCCCATACCAATTCGGGCCCGCGGGCGGGGTCTTGACAGACTGGGGCAGCGACGTTGATCCGGGTACCACGGCCAGCACGGCGTCGCAGATACCGAGTTCCACGGCGGCCGCGGCCCGCCACACCATTCCCGCTGACGTAGCGCCGCCCAGGTCGACGCGCTCGCCGAAATCCAACGCCAGGCCTAGGTATTCGCACAGTGTGGCCGGCGCGAACATCGCCGACTCGGCGATGCCATGGGTGAGCAGGCCGTTGATACAAGCGGGGTCTATCCCCGCGTCTTCGACCACCATCTTCGCCAGCAGCGCGTATTGGTCCAGGGTGAACATCGGCGGCCTGCTCGGGCGCCGTTCGGCGGGCAACTCGGCGATGCCGATGATGGCCGCCTCGCCGCGCAGCCCGGTCACGAAGGTTTCCCGCGTCGAGGTAGCTCAACCGTCGCCGTTCCCGGCATCAGCACCGTGTCGTCTCGGCGGCCGGCGATCTCGAGGTCCACAAGTCCGGCACCGGCTTCGGTAAGGTGCTTGCCGGTGACGTGCCCGCCAAAGGTGAGTAGCTCGCCGGGATAGGCGGTCGCCCGGTTCTGCACCGAAAAGGACACCAGGCGCCCGCGTCCGCCAATCCAGTCACCGATCGCCCGCGCCAGCAGAGCCGCCTGAAGCGGGCCATGCACCAATACGTTGTCGTAGCCCTCGATCGTTTGCGCCCAGTGCTTGTCGTAATGAATGCGGTGGCCGTTGTAGGTGGCCGCGCTGAAAAAGAAAAGCTGGGTCTCGTCGACGGTGACGTCGAGTGCCGGCATCTGCTCGCCCGTAACGACGTCTTCGAAATATGGCTGGGGGTATAGGTGCACACCGCTCATGACACTCCTAGGGTCGGGCGATCATCGAAGTCGACGCTTCGGCGACCAGGTCACGATGCTGGTTGCGGTACACCGTGCGCCAGGTGACCAGGACGAAGCTGCCAGAGCGGCCGTGCTTTTCAATGATCGATTCGATGGTGCGGACCATGTCGATTTCGTCGCGGTGGTAGGCGGGCAGGTGGAAGCTGAAGCTCTCCCCGCCGGCCATTCGCTTGGGCGCACGGGGGAAGGCGAGACCGCCCGAGACCGCGCCGGAGGAGCCGTCCGCGCGAAGCGTTCCGAGGGCCGCGACCCCGAGTACGGCGTACTGCAGAAAAAGCGGTGGGCAAATGATGTCGCGAAAACCGCTGGCCCGGGCGTAATCGGGGTCAAAGTACAACGGGTTGTGGTCACCGACCGCCGCAGCCCACCGCTGCCAATCGCGCTGGTTCACTTCTCCTGTCGCGGAAGCGGCGACGGTGCCCACTCGTGCCGCGGATTCGACGTCGATCAAGGTGTCCTCGCTCAATTGTGCTCCCTTGCGTTCATGCTCTCCTCCAACCACGATGCGGCGACGTCGCCAGTTCCGCCGAGAGTCGAACCAATCCTTGCCCGTTCGGTCCACAGATGTAGATCGGTCTCGGTCACGTAGCCGATCCCTCCGTGCAGTTGATGGGCGTCCAGGGTTATCAGCCTGGCCGCGGTGGCCGCATGCATCCGCGCGATGCCGGTTTCCCTGGTCGCGGTGCGACCGCGGGCGATCCAGAAGACCGCCGAGTGCGCCGCCAAACGTGCTGCCGCCAAGGCGATGTGCATATTGGCGATCAGATGCTGGGCCGCCTGGAACGAACCGATTGGCCGCCCGAACTGGTGACGCAGCTTCGTGTAGTCGACGGTGCGTTCCAGCACGGCCTGCCCGACGCCCACCAGGTCGAGCGATCCCAATGCCACCGCGGTGTTTGCCATCCGGCGCAACGCAACCCCGTCGTGATGACCAGCAGTGGCATGGGCGGCGATGACCACATCGTCGAAATGCACGGTGAGAGCCCGATACCCGCCCGCCATCGCAAGCGGTTCCATGCTCACACCGGTCGCACCGGTGTCGACGATGAAGACCAGGGTGCGCCCGACTGTCGTGTCGGCGGCGGAAACGACGATCAGATCGGCGATGTCGGCGTCGGGGACGTAGTCCGCGACTCCGGTCAGCCGCCAGCTGCCGCTCGGGCCCGGACTGGCATCCAGTACCGGTGACACAACACCACCGTCGCGGGCATTCCATAAAGCTGTTGTGCCGCGGGCGCTGCCCCGGGCCAAATTGGGTAGCCATCCGGCTTTGATGTCCGGCGAGCCAAGCTGATCGATCGCCAGCGCGGCGACAACGGTGCTGTGCACCGTTGTCGGGCACAGCGCACGACCGGCCTCGCAGTAGAACACGGCGAGGTCGTTCAGCGAGCCGCCGGAGCCCCCGTACTCCTCGCCGATGGCCAGCCCGAATACCCCGGCGGCCGCCAACGCCTTCCACAGCTTCGGAGTGGTCCGGTCGGCGCCGGGCTCACCCAGTGCGCGCACCAAGCTCGAGGGACACTCTGCCGACAACAGCGCACGCGAACTCGACGCGAATTCGCGTTGTTCGGTGGTGAGTGTCGCTTTCATGAGTTCAAAGGATCCCGGCTCGCATCTCGTCAGCGCCCATACGAGGGCATGCCGTGGCCGCGCTGGGCGATGATGTCACGTAGCACCTCGTTGGTGCCGCCGCCAAAACGCATCAACGGCGCTGCGCGGTAGAGCCGTTCGAACTTGCCCGCCATCGGCGCGTCTTGGCTGCGATGCGCCAACAAACCGTCTGGGCCCAGTAGATCGAGGGCCAAGTCCGCGATGCGTTGGCGCAGTTCACTGGTGAATACCTTCTCCACACTGACCTCTACGGTCGGGATGATGCCGCTGTCCAGGAGCGACGCGGCCTCGTAGCCCATCAGCGTGGCCGCCTCCACGTCAGCCTCGGCCTGCGCCAGCCGGCGCCGAAGGGCCGGGCTGTGGGCAGGCACGGTGCCGTCCCGCCGTGGGCGGGCGGCGAGTTCATTCAAGTCATCGACGGCTCGGCGCAGATCGGCCGCGTTGGTCAGCGCACCGCGTTCCAGGTCGAGTGCGCCGGTGATGTACGTCCAGCCTCGGTTGACCTCGCCAATCAGGTTGGTCACGGGTACCCGCACGTCGTGGAAGTGTACTTCGTTCGTTCGATAACCCGACCACGCGTACAACGGACGGATCTCCACACCTGGGCTGTCGATCGGCACGATGATCACCGAAATTCCGCGATGGCGGGCGCTATCGGGATCGGTTCGGACACAAAGCCACTCGTGGGTGGCACGCTGCGCGCCGCTGTTCCAGATCTTGCTGCCGTTGATCACCCATTCCTGGCCATCGCGGACCGCACGGGTACGCAGGTTCGCCAAATCGGTTCCGGCTTCCGATTCGGAATAGCCAACGGCACAAATCATTTCGCCCCTGGCGATCGGCGGCAGCCATTCGGTCTTGTTCTGCTCAGTGCCGTGCCGCATGATCATCGGGGCTACCGATGTGACGGTGAGGTCGGGTCCGGGCACGCCCCGGTATTCAAACTCACTCATCAGCAGATGCTGATGAACGGCCCCCAGCCCAAGGCCGCCGTATTCAAGCGGCCAGTTCAACCCAAACCAGCCTTTCTGACCGATCGTGCGGCGAAACCGCGTCACTTCCCCGCCGGGGAACTCCAGATCGTGCTGGGCCAGCTCGGCCCGCAACTGCACGGTGACGTGTTCATCGAGGAAGGCGCGAACCTCGGTCAGCCAAGCCTGCTGCTCGGCATCGAGTTCGAAGTCCATTCCAACCCTTATCTTTCACTCGAACGTCGACTTATCGCGCAGGAATTGGGCTTTTCGGCCCGACAACTCGACGTTCGGCCGCTTGGTCGAGGCCCGTCAGCCGCCCTTGAGGCGAATCTTCCAGCGCACGAAACCGAGATAGAAAATGCTGATTGTGGCCAGCATGCCGATGTCGAACCACCAAGTGCCGGCATTGTGTTGCCAGTGCGAATCCTTCGGCATCTGTGGACCGGGCTGCAATGTGGTTAGGTCGACCGTCGAGGCTGACGCCGCGAATCCCCATCGTGCCGGCGTCACCCAGGACATCTGGTCGAGCCCCATGCGCCCGGTGACGGGAATCATGCCGCCGGAGAACACGAGTTGCGACATGACCGCCACCACCAGCAGCGGCATGATCTGGTCGTTGGACTTGGCGACGGCCGACAACGCCAAACCAAGCATGGCCGAAGCGACAGTGGTCAACGCGACATCTACGAACAGCTCAAGGCCGGGACTACCTATCGCAGCGGCACCGCGTGTCGGGCCGCCCTTGCCGATCAGCGCGATAACGGTCACGATCGCCGACTGGACGATGGCGAATACGGTGTAAATGCAGACCTTCGCCAACAGGTACGCGGACGTGGACAGGCCAACGGCCTGTTCGCGCAAGAAGATTGCGCGTTCACCGATCAGATCTCGAATCGTCAGCGCGGTCCCCATGAACACCGCGCCGACATTGAGCAGCACCAGGATCTGCCCGGGTTCACCGGGCGCAATACCCAGTGGGTTCGGGACGCCGAACCCGACATCGCCGGGCACCGACATCGACAGCGAACCCATGATAAACGGCAGCAACGCCAAGAAGGCGAAGTAGCCGCGGTCGGAGACGATCAATCGGATCTGGCGGCGAGCGATCGTGGAGAATTGCCGGAACAGACTCGTTTGCGGTGGATCACCCAGCTCAGCGGGTTTTTCGGGCGCGGGCGCCGGCGGCGGCGGACCCGTATGCGCGAGGTACCGCGCCTTGGCCGCATCCGGGTCGCCGGCGACTGAACTGAAAATGTCGGCCCAGTTCGTCGTGCCCATGGCCGCGCCGATTTCGCTGGGTGGCCCGCAGAACGCGGTCTTGCCGCCGGGGGCCAGCAAGAGAACCTGATCGCAGACGTCCAGGTAGGTCAGCGAGTGGGTAACCACGAGCACCACACGACCGGCGTCGGCCAACTGGCGCAGCATGGTCATCACCTGCCGGTCCAGGGCAGGGTCCAGGCCCGAGGTGGGCTCGTCGAGGATCAGCAGCGACGGCCCGGTCAACAGCTCCAGCGCCACCGACGCGCGCTTACGCTGACCGCCCGATAGTTTGTCGACTCTGGTCTCGAGATGCGCGGTCATCTCGAGTTCCTCGAGCACCCTCGCCACCACCTGGGCGCGGTCATCGCTGGTGGTGTCCGGCGGCAGCCGCAGTTCGGCGGCGTACCCCAGCGCCTGCTTCACGGTCAGCTGCCCGTGCACCACATCGTCCTGCGGCACCATGCCGATTCTGCTGCGCAACGAGGCGTACTCGGCATGAATGTTGTGACCCTCGAACGTCACCGTGCCATCGGTCGGCTGGGTGTAGCCGGCCACCAAGCGGGCGAACGTCGACTTGCCGGCACCCGATGGACCGATGACGGCAGTGAGCGTCCCCGGTTGCGCCGCCAACGAGATGTCGTCCAGCAGCGTCTTGTTGTTCTCGATCGTCCAGGTCACCCGGCGCACATCAAGGCCCCCGGTGCGCGTTGCCGCCGTACTCTCGTTACGGCGTGCCAGTGTGCCCTCAGCGAAGATGAGGTCGATGTTGCCGATCGTGACGACGTCACCGTCGTTCAGCACCGCCGTCTCGACCCGTGTCCCGTTGACGAAGGTGCCGTTGATGCTGCGGTTGTCCCGGATCTCGGTGCCGTGGGCAGTCGGCACCAGCGTGGCGTGGTGGCGCGACGCCAGCACCTCGGGGATGACGATGTCGTTGTCGTCGGCCCGGCCGATCCTGATGGCGCCCGGCGGCACCTCGGGAGCCCTACCCGAGCGCAGGATCTTGATCATCGATGTGGCGATGTTGGTGTCGCCGCCGATACGCCCGGTCTCGCCGGCCGATGAGGGCGCAGCGGGCTGCGCGGGTACTGGCGCGGGCGGACGATAGATCTGCGGCGTGGGCTGCGGTCCGGTGGGTGGACGGACCGGTTGCCCGCCGGTCGGATACTGCGGTTGCGACCCCGAGGGATGGCTGGGTTGCGGACCGCTGGGCGGATGCGACGGCAGTGGACCACTGGGCGCGGCCGGCGGCTGCAGCCGCGAGGTCTCCGGAGCGGACGCTTGCGGAGGCGAAGGGCTGGGCCAGGACGCGCCGGTCTGCGGCGGGCTCTGCGGCGGCTGTGCTCCGGTGACCAGGTTGCCGATCGGAATTGACGCCGTCAGGGGCGGGCGTCCGGCCGAACCCTGGTGGCGGCCGACCTCGAAAGTCAGCGCCGGGCCGTCCGGGTTGCCGATGTTGACCCGCTGGCCGTCGTGGATGTCGACGACCGGCACGCGCCGGTTGTTGACGTAAAGCCCGTTAAGGCTGCCATTGTCGATGGCAAGCCATCGACCCTGGTCGAATCGCACCAGTAGGTGTGCCCGGGAGATCAGCGGATGCGCGACGCGGACGTCGGCCCGCAGGTCACGGCCGATGATTACATCGTTGCCTGCGGCAAAGATGCGCTCGGATCCGTCGTACCGCACGGTCAACACAGGTGGGGCTGGTCGGCTCATCGGGACCAACTCTAGCTATCCGGGCCGTCTGCAGGGCAGCGGACATGATTTAGGGCCGATGTTTCACCGGGCGGCCCCATCCGCCGCCGTTTGCACGCAACAATGGCTCAGGATGTGAGCATGGATGAGCTGATGGCTGCCGGCCGGCTGCTGGTCGACCGGGTAGCGGTGGTGACCGGCGGCGCGGGCGGTATCGGCGCGGCGACTTCGCGGCTGTTCGCGCGTCATGGCGCTCACGTGATCGTCGCGGACATCGACGCCGAGCTGGCCCGAAACACGGCCGGCGAGATCACCGCGGCCGGGGGGTCGGCTTTGGCGGTCGTCACCGACGTGCGCGACCCCACCCAGGTCACCGCGTTGGCACGTTCGGTGCTGGATCGCTACGGCCGGGTGGATGTGCTGGTGAACAACGTGGGGCATTGGCTGCGTCACCCCGGCAACTTCGTCGACACCGATCCACTGCTGTGGGATGAGCTCTACCGGGTGAACCTGCACCACGTCTTCCTCGTCACCCGCGCATTCCTGCCGGCGATGATCGAGCAACACGCCGGCGCAATCGTCAACGTCTCATCTGTCGAAGGGTTGCGCGGGTATCCGGAGGACCCGATTTACGCCGCCTTCAAAGCGGCCGTCATTCATTTCACCCGGAGCCTCGCGGTGCAAGTGGGCCGCGACGGTGTGCGGGTCAACGGGATCGGCCCCGACGTCACCGAATCGCTGCAGGTTCCCTACTCGCAGTGGCTGTCCGCCGAGGAGCAATTGCAGTGGCCGCAATGGGTTCCGCTCGGGCGGATGGGGGTGGCCGAGGATCAAGCCGGCGTGATTCTCTTCCTGGCCTGCGAACTGTCTGCGTTCGTCACTGGCCACACGATTCCGACCGACGGGGGCACCGGCGCCGCGGGCGGCTGGTACCGCTCGTCGCGCCGAGCCGGCCGGGAATGGACGAACAGACCTATTGCGCCGTGATCGCTGCGTCGTGGGCTGCATGGTCGATTATGTTTCTGCTACGTCTCTTTCAAGATGGCCTCGACCACACTGAGCGGCGAGGCCGTCGGCACGACCCGTGTCATCCGGAATCCGGCTTGGCTGAGCAGCTCCCGATACTCGTCCGCGGTGCGTTCCCGGGACCCCAGATTCAGCAGCATCTCCAGATCCGCCCAATTTCCAGGACTGTCACGGTCGTTGTCGCGAACGACAATTTCGACCAGCAGCACCGTGGTCCGGGGCCCAGCTACCGCGCGCACATTACGTAGAATCTGCAGCGCCTTATCATCGGTCCAGTCGTGGACGATGTTCTTCAGGAGGTAGGCGTCACCACCGGCCGGAACACCGTCGAAGAAAGACCCTTTCGCGATCCGCACCCGGTCGACGACACCGTACCTACGCAACACGCTCGGGGCGGTCTCGACGACCCGCGCCAGATCGTAGAGGACGCCACGCGATTGGGGCGCCGCAGCCAGAATGGCGGCCAGTTGCGTACCCTGCCCGCCGCCAACATCGACGATGGTCCGGTGGGCACCGAAGTCATAACCGGCCACCACCGTCGCAACCGTCATCTGCGTAATGCTCGTCATGAACCGATTGAAAAGTTCGGCATGCCCCGGTTGTTCGGCGAGGTACTCGAAGCCCTCCTTGCCGTGCATCGCCGGCACGATCGATTTCCCGGTTCGGACCGAATCAACCAGCAGGCTCCACCGTTCGCGCTGCTCTTTCGACCCGGTGAATAGTGCTGTCCCGGCCATCGATATCGGCGCATCGGAACGCAGGGTGTCGGCAAGGGAATTCAGCTCATAGCGGCCGTCGCGACGATGACGGAAGATGCCTCGTCCGACCAGCGCCCGCAGCAACCGTCGCAGCGCATCCGCGTCTGCACCCACCCGGGCCGCCAGTTCATCGATCGACAGTGGGCCGTCCGTCAGCGCATCGGCGACACCGAGCTGGGCTGCCGTTGTAATCGCTTGCGCCGGCCAGCCCCCGACGATCATCTCCATCATCGCGGCTGGCGCCGGCAACAGCCGTTGATGGAGCCGAAGAAGGCGGTGGCGCGCCCACTCAACGGCGCGGACCAACACGGCCGGGGGCACGAAGCCGCTGCCGGGCTTGGATTTTCGCGTCATCGCTCACCTCGCTCCACACCAGATCCTGGTGACACACAGCCGGCCTCGCCGATTCCGAACCGTTCATGCAAACGCTCGAGCGATTTCGGCGCCCACCAGTTGAATCGGCCCATCATGTGCATGAACGCCGGGACGAGCAGGATACGCACGAGGGTGGCGTCGGCCAGGACCGCCAGCGTCAGTCCAACGCCCAACATCCGCAAAAACGACACCTGCGCGGCACCGAGCGCCGCAAAGGAGATGGACATGATCAGTGCTGCAGCGGTGATTACGCGCGCGGTGCCGGCCAGTCCAAGCGCGACGCTTTTGTCGTTATCGGCCGGTGCCTGGCTGCTCGCCAGCCAATATTCACGGATCCGTGACACCAGGAACACCTCATAGTCCATCGCCAGGCCGAAGGCGATGCAGAACAACAGCACCGGGATGCTGATCGCCAAAGTTCCGGTGGCTGTCGTGCCCAACGCCCCGAGGTGACCGTCCTGGAAAATCCACACGAGCGCGCCGAACGCGGCGGTCAACGATAAGACGTTGAGCAACAACGCCTTCAGCGGCACCACCGCGCTGCCCGTCATCAGCAACAGCAACACAAACGTGATCGCGGCAATGATGCCCAGCACCAGCGGCAGACGGGATCTGATGGCGCTGGCCGTGTCCCGGTTCACCTGGGCGGTCCCGGCAATCAAAACCTGCCTGCCCGCCGGACCGGGGGCCCCGTGCAGGCTGTCAAGCTGAGTTTCGGATGCTTGGGAATACAAGGGCGCGCTAGTGGTGACGGTGAAAAATGCGCGACCGTTGGTGATCGCTGTCGGCGCCGAGGGCGGCCCGGCCAACGCACCCGAGACGAACGTGCCGGCGGGTGCCGAAACCGACGACACGTCCGGCACCCGCGACAGAGCAGCGGCGTAGCCGTCGAGCTGTGCGGAGCTGACACCGTCCACGTCGGGTATCACCACCGTCAGGTTCGTCGCCGGGTCACTGGTGAACTGTGTGCGCAGCTGGTCGCCGACCACGTGCGGCAAGCTCGATTTCGGCAAGACCCGGTCGTCGGGCACACCCCATTTGACGCTGGCGAACGGAACGCCGAGCGCAACTAACAGCGCGACTATCGCGACCCCGATCGGTACGGCCCTGCGCATCGCGAATACGGCAAGCCGGTACCAGAGAGTCTGTGCAACCGGGCGCGACGCCGCCATCGGGCGCCGCAACCACTGGCGCAGCAACCGGTGCAGGTCCAACGAGTCCAGTCGGGTGCCCAGCAGCACTATGGCCGCCGGGGTCACAACAATCGCACCGAGGGACGCGAACGCGACGACCGCCACGCCGGCATAGGCGAACGACTTCAGTGCATAGATCGGGAACAGAACCATCGCGGACATCGACAGCGCGACCGTGACGGCAGAGAACAACACCGTCCTGCCGGCGGCCGCCATCGTGTGCACCAGCGCCTCATCCCGCTCCGCGCCGGCGACACGCTCGTCACGGAACCGGCTCAGCAGGAGCAGCGTGTAATCGATGGCCAGCGCCAGGCCCATCGCGACGGCGAGGTTGAGCGCGAAGATCGAGACATCGGTGGCGAAGCTGATCAGGCGCAACACGGCCATCGACCCGAAGATCGCGATGGCACCGACCGCCAACGGAAGCGCAGCCGCCACCAGGCCGCCAAAGACCCAGACCAACACCAGAAAGCTCAGCGGGACCGCAACGCCTTCCATGGCCTTCAAGTCCTTTTCGCTCTGCGAGGTGATCTGACTTTTAATCGCTGCCTCGCCACCAGCCCGCACGGCGACACCGCCGCGATCGCGGACCAGCTCGTTGATCAGCGCCTTGGCATTCTTGGGCGCTCCGTTGTCTCCGCCGGTGACACCGGCGACGATCACGCCGATTGTGCCGTCCTTGCTGATCAACGATGCGGTCGCGGCCGGCGGAGCGGTCCATGGCGACGTCACCGTTGCCACAGACGGCGACTGCGCAAGCGCGCGCACGATCTGGGTGCCCACCGCCCGGGTTTCGCTTCCATTGATCCCTTCCGTGGAGCTGACGGTGATCAACATTGGCATGTCGCCCTGAGCGAAGGTCCGCGCCAGCAGCGCGGTCGCCTCTGACGATTGCGCACCCGGGTCGGTGAGTCCGCCGGCGGAGAGCCTGCCGGCCACCGGGACGCCGACAACCGCCGTGCCGACCAGCACGAGCAGGGCGACTGCGATCGTGCGCCGCGGCGCGCGAATGGCGAGCCGGGCCATACCTGCTAACAGGGCTTCCTCCTCGGACTCCTCAGACGGCGCTGAACCCCAGCGCTGATCACATTCGCCCTGTTCGGACACACTGTCCGGCCACTCAAGTCGACGCCGTCGAGCTCATCGTCGCGAATCCGCTTGAGATACAGGTGCTCACGGCCGACCGGCACGACGTCCTGCCGAGGCCGCCCGCGCGACGGAGACAGAATCAGAGTTCGGCATGATCAGTGCTCAGTCTGCTGGGTGGAGTCGGGTTAAGCAATGCGTCCTTCGAGGTCACGGTCGGTGCGCGACGACCATCTGGTTGCGTCCCAGTCGACTGAACTCGACCGCGATGGTCGGATCCGCGTGAGCGGCCAGCGCTCGGAACCCCGACGGGCTATAGGCGCGCAACGAGCTGATCAGCCCGTCATGAGCGAACGGTAGGACGAGCGCGAACGGGAGAAACGAGGCCAGTCGGATCAAGTGCAGCCCTGCGGGCGGTCGGCGCAGGTCGACGATGAGTAGCTTTTTCGCCACTCGGGTTCCTTCAGCCAGCACCCGGGCGGCCGGGACCGGCGGCAGGTGATGAAGCGACAGGACGAACAGGACTAGGTCGTAGGAGAGATCGGGCGCGTCGATATTGGTGGCGTCCATCTGGCGCACGTGCACACGCGGGTGCCTGCCCAACTCACCCGAGGCGATATTGGACACCGAGATTTGGTCGATATCCGTAACGGTTGCCTGGGCGGTGGGGCGCATTTCCAGCAGCTTGCGCGACAGCCCACCGTGGCCCGCACCCAATTCCAGGATCTTCGGCTCGGGAATATCGGAGACGAGCTCCAGTGCGCGCTCGGCGATGTGCTGGTGGTCTCTTAACACTCGGCCCATCAGATCGAGCGAGCGGATCACCTGCTGCTTGACGCGGTCGTTGACGTCGTCGCGGTCCAGGTATTCCGGGCGGTCGGTCTGCAGCCGCCGATCCAGCCACGTGGCGTCGAAACCGCCGCGTGGCATGGTTTCGAAGTCCATCTGAATTCTCCGATCGTCGGGCAGCAGGGCGGGTTGTCTACTGCCATCGGTCGAGCACGTCCAACAGAATCTCGCGGTTGGGCTTGGTGGCAATTCCCCGCGGTACGGCGCGTGGCGGTTTTCTGCGCTGCTCACTCCGCGGCATCCGCAGCTCAACGGTATTCATGATGGTGCCGATCGCCACGGCCACCTCGTGATGCGCAAATGCTGCGCCAATACAACGACGATACCCACCGCCGAAGGGAGCGTACTCAAACGGTGATGGCTTCGTCTCGAGGAATCGGTCAGGATAGAAGGTGTCCGGGTCATTCCACACGTCAGGGTTGAAATGCAATGCGGGCAAGGCGATTCCGACCACATCGCCAGCCGCACGCGGAACGCCCGCCACCGTGAGTGGCCCGGTGAGCCTGCGCAATACGATCGGCACCGTCGGATGCATACGCAGCGTCTCGTGTATCACCGCACCGAGGTATGGCAGCGCGGCAATCTCGCCCGGCGTGCCTGCGCCGGCCAGCTCCTCGATAACCCTTGAGCGGATGCTCTCGTCGCGATGGATGTGATGCAGCGCCCATGTCAACGACGTCGAACTGGTTTCGTGCCCCGCGGCCAGCATCGTCCGCAACTGGTCACGCAAGGCGTCACTGCCCAAGGTGTTGCCGTCTTCGTCGGTCGCGGTGAGGATCAGCTCCATCACATCGCTGCCGTGTTCGCCTCCCGCCCTTCGCTCTTCGATCTGCTCGGACAACAAGCCATCGAGTTGCGCACGAAAACCGACCAACCGCGCCCATGGTCCCCGCCCCGCTATCTCCCGGCGCAACCAGGGCACCAGCATCAGCGGCGCGGTGCCGGAACGCATCAATTCCCTGATCACTCCGGCATACTCCGCGCGACGAGCACGGTCCGTTACGCCGAATACCACTCGAATCACCACGTCCAGTGTGATGGCTTGAGCCGCGTCGCGAACTACCAACTGATCGCCGGGTTGCAGGGCCCTGATTTCATCTTTCGTGGCGTCGGCTATCAAATCGACGTAGCTGCGCACCCGCTCGCCGCGAAACGCGGGCATCAGGATGCTGCGGGTCCGCCGATGAGTTTCGCCGGAAAGCAGGATCAGTGAGTTCTGTCCGACCACGGGTTCGATCGGATTCGGCAGCGGCGCGCAGCATAGCGTCGTAGGAGCGGTCAAGATGTCGCGCGCACCATCGACCGTCGAGACGAACAGCACGTCGCCGAGTCCAGGGAATCTCAGTAAAAACGGCTCAGTGTCGGATGCATGCCGCCGGAAGTATCGCTCCGGGTCCATACCAGCCCAGACCGCACCACCGATTGTCGATGCCGCTGTCAATATGGTCGAGGCGGCTTGCCGTGGGGCCATGCCACCCCCTGGTCTGCTAGCAAGCTACCGCGGTCCTCAGCACCATAACAAGCATCCTTGTCGTGCAGGTGGGCCGCGACGGTCACGCGGCCTGGCCGGTGCCGTCAGGGGGTTCCCGCAGCCCTAGTCACGCGTATTGGGCAATCCCGTTGCCGAATGACCAATTCTCCTTCGCTACTTCAGTCAGCACGATCGTCACGTCCTGCGGGCGAACCTTGGCTTCGGCGTTGAGCCACTCGACAAGGGTGGCGTAGAACCGTTGTTTCAATGCCACGCTGCGCCCGACGTTCAGGGTGATGTCGACGATGAAAGCGTCGGCGGAGCGATCGATTTCGAGGTAAGTCGGATCGATGCGCAGCGAGTCTGCGCCGTGGGCGGTGATCACCTGAAACTTGTCGCCGTCCGGCACATTGAGCACGTCGGCCATCGCCCGGTAGACGATGTCGCCAATGAGGGTGCGCTGCTCAGGCTCGATGGTGTGTGGGAAGTCGATTCTGACGAGGGGCATGAGTCAGGACGCCCAGGGTCCGATGCCACCGACCTTGTCGATGCGGATGCGGGTGAGAAATCCCGGCGGGGCGCCGTCCGGGGGGAAGGTGCTGTCCGGATCGCCCACAACCGGGTTGAGTTCCTTCAGCAGTTCGGGGGCTCCACCCTCGACGATCCTCGCGGTCCCGGTGACGGACAGATAGGGCCGCATCCCCTTGCCCGCCCCGTCGACCGACACGATGGTGACCGCCACCCGCGGGTCGTTGCGGACGTTGCGGACCTTCTTGTGCGCAGCAAGGTGTGCGGTGACGAGTTCGTCCCCATCCGGTGTCGACTGCAACGCGACCCAGACCAGGCTCACCTGGGGGCTGCCGTCCGGATTGATGGTGACCAGGGTGGCGTCGGCACCCTTGCCGATTAAGCCGCGCGCAGCGTCATTGAGTTCCATGCGTTGTTCTACCGCCGTGCGTCACGATTCATTCCCGCACCCTGGTCGGTGACTATGGTGCTATGCGGGCGCTATTCCAAGGCGTGCCGGGGTGAGCCGGTGAGGAGTCCGCACGGATGGAGATCTGGGAACTGACCGCGCGCGAGCACATCCGGGACACCCTCGCGCGGTACAACTGGTCGGGCGACGCCGGCCGGCTCGACGGCCTGGCGGAGACGTTCTGCGCGGACGGCGTTCTCGAGATACGCGGCAGCTCGGAGCTATGCGGCCGGTCCGAGATCGTGGCGTTCCTCGGCGGGGTCACCGGGAAGATCGCCGGCAACACCGACGTCAAACCGATCGTCCGACACAACCTGGCCAACGTGCTGTTCACCGCACTGACTCCCGATCGGGCGCAGGTGTCGTCTTACTTCACCGTGGTCACCCATATCGGGCTCGATCATTTCGGCCGCTACCGCGACACCCTGGTGCCGGTCGGCGACACCTGGCTGATCAAGCACCGCAAAGTGTCGACCGACTGGGCAGCCCCCGAATCAGCCATGGCGAGGCGGTAAGACACCGAGCGCCATCCCGCGTCGCCACGGCTGCATGGTTACGTGGGAGGGTGACTACTCGTGACCCAGGCTTCTGAACCGATCGTCGACGCCAAGACCGATCTGCGTGAAACCAGCACTCCCAAAGGCGCCTTGCGTTATTACGACTGTGGCCCCGGTTCCGGCCCGGTGCTGTTATTCCTGCACGGTTCGGGCCCCGGGGTCACCGGTTGGCGCAACTTTCGGGGGATCCTGCCCACGTTCGCCGAACACTTCCGCTGCCTGATCCTGGAATTCCCCGGCTTCGGGGTCAGCCCCGACTTCGGCGGCCACCCGATGGTCACCGCCCAGCGCGCGGTGGCGCCGTTCCTGGACGCGCTCGGCGTGCATAAGGTCCACATCGTCGGTAACTCGATGGGCGGCGGCGTCGGTATCAACTTCGCCATCCAGAACCCCGACCGCATCGACCGGTTGGTCACGATCGGCGGCATCGGCACCAATATCTTCAGCCCCAGCCCCAGCGAGGGCATCCGGCTGCTGCAGGAGTTCACCGAGGACCCCACCCGGCAACGGCTCGTCGACTGGCTCAAGTCGATGGTCTACGACCAATCCCTGGTCACCGAGGAACTCGTCGAGGAACGCTGGCAACTGGCCACCGACGCCGGGACGCTGGCCGCCGCGCGCCGGATGTACGGAAAGGCCGCCTTCGGGGCGATGACGGCGGCGATGGAGGCCGCCGACCGGCCCATGCCGTGGGCGATGATGCACAAGGTGGCGGCACCCACCCTGCTTACGTGGGGGCGAGACGACCGGGTGAGCCCACCCGACATGGCCCTTATCCCGATGCGCTCAATTCCTAACGCGGAACTGCACATATTCCCCAAGTCGGGGCACTGGGCGATGATCGAGGCAAAAGAGGCTTTCGAAAGCACCGTGCTGGGGTTCCTGACGCGGAAATAGCCACAACAAATCCGCGCATCAATTTAGAGGAATGGGAGGAATTAGTTAATTCGCCGATCGACTAATTCGATCCCAGCCGAGGCCACTTTCAATCGGTAAAGGTCAGCGCTGTCCGCTCGCGGCCATCTCTAGGCTCCCGAACGGCAGCGAGTCCTGCGCCGCGACCGCCGCACCAAGGTCGTCGAACCACTCCTGCATGCCGATGCACACGCCGTCCACGACGGCTGTTAGCGATCGGTCTGCGACAACCATGATCGAAAGAGTCCCGTCGTACACGAACCCGACAAACCCGACGGCTTTCGAGCCGCCGGGCAGGGCGGTGAGCAACGACCGTTCGAGGCGGCCACCGAGGCTGGAGAAGCCGCACGGCGGGCCGTAGATCAACGTGGCAGTGACATTCCACTTCATCGGCCAGGTCTGGGCCGCCCCGCCCTTGCCGAGCATGGAACGGATTGCGGATTCATCAGAGTCCAAGGCCTGCCGCAGCAGGTCGGTGATGGTGCCGAGGAAGTCAAGCGGGCCCTCGTTCGCAAGGGGCGCAGAGATGACCAAGTTGCCTGTCTGCGTAGACGAATCGACGAACACCCGGTCTGTGTCCTGACGCAAACTCTTGGGTACCCCGATTTTCAGCGGGGCCTTCAGCGGCATCCCCTCCGCGGCCAGGGCTTGCTCGAGAGCGTGGGCTACCGCCGACAGGAAGACAGTGTTCACCGTCGCCCGCGGGGTGGCGCGAGCCAACCCTCGAAGCTCTTCCAGCGGTCGCGAAATCGAGCGGCACACCCATTCGCCACTCGCGGGCCGGTTGATCCCGGCCGGTTTGTACGGACACCGGACTTCACGCGAGACCAGCTCCGCGAGCCGCGCTACATCCTTCGCTGCGGCCTTCACACCAGAACCCGAACTGACCGCCGCCAGCGCGTTCCTGGACCTCCGCGCGACGCCGCGACCCCGCCACGCCAGACCCGGCCGGACGAGTTTCATCGCTGGTGGCGCAAAGACCTTGGGCCGGCCCGCTTCTGGCGGCGCGACGAAATCGAGGTCGAAAAGCACCGAGGCGAACAGCGCGATACACGCCGCACCGTCACCCACGGCGTGATGGACCTGAACGACGATGCCCCACTTGCCATCATCGAAACCTTCGACGACATAGATCCGCCAAGGCGGACGCCTCATATCGAGTGGGTCCAGGATGTCCTCGACCACATCCATCAACTCGGGGATGTCGCCGCCGGAAACACGTCGGCGTTGTACGTGATATTCGAGATCGAAGAGTTCCGCGTCGTACCAGGCCGGCGGGGCCAGGCCCCACGGAGTGGCGACCACGCGCTGCACCAGTCGGGGAATGAAGGGCGCGCGGGCGCAGACGCGTGCCCGCAATTGCTCGAACACCGGCACAGAGTCGTCGGCGGGACGATCTATGAAGCAAATCGAAACGAGTTGGCTTTGCGTGTTCCCACCACGGAGAAAGGCAAGGGCGTCTCGCGGGTTAAGGTAGTCGGGCGTATTGCCCTTCTTTTGCCCGCGCGTATTCACCATCATTACCATGATTAACTTGCCCCCAATTGGCCCCGTTAATGTATGTACTGAAATTACCGTGAATCAGGTGCCCAGGGGCGCGTTTCGAGATATTGCTGCTGCCGTTGGGTATGGCGTAGGACACACTGGGGGCATACACGGGCCACGCGAGCGCGCGACCGACGGAAGCCACTAAGGGGGTCCGGATGCAGTCTGAGCATCGCCTACGCGAGGAACTCGCGGCTGTATTGAGGGATGCGGGCATAGGTGAGATCGACGATCCCGACATCCTGGATTTCGATTTTGAGGAGCAACTCGGCCTGGGCAGTATCGAACTCGCCGATCTGGTCGTTCGGGCTGGTGACGCCTACGGCGTTGAGCTGCCTTCGGACGGTTTTGGACGGTTTCGCCGGCCGCGTGACCTGCTCGAGGCGATCGACCAGGCGGTCGGGGGCGATGCCGCGGCTACTGTTCGGCCAGTCATCGACACAGGCATGGAGCTACCGGAAACACCGAAGACCGGCGCAGCGATAGCGATCCTTTCCTCGATGGAGCCCCCGCCGACGAGTCTCCTCGATGCACTGCGCGCCCGCGCCGACACCCACAGCGACTATCCCCACCTGAAGTTCCTCACGGCCGACGGCGAGGTCAGCACACTGACCTTCGGGGAGCTCTGGGACCTGGGCAGGCACGCGGCCGCGGGAATGGCCAACCTAGGCCTGGTCACCGGGGAGCGGGTCGCGATTTTGGCGCTTGACCGGGCCTGACTTCTTCGTCGCCTTCGTCGGCACGCTGTGCGCGGGTGGGGTTCCGGTGCCGATCTACCCGCCTGTGCGACTCGACGAATTAGACAGCTACGTCGAGCGCGAAGCCCGGATCCTGCGAAGTGCCGGGGCAGCATTCATCATCTCAGATCCGCAGTTCAAGGCCGCTGCGGACCTGATCAGCACGGCCACCCCATCGCTCCGGGAATCCACCACGGTGGCTGCACTCACGGGCAGCGCCGCGGCACCATTCTGCGTGGAGTCACCCCCGGAGCTCGCGCTTATCCAATACACGTCGGGAAGCACCGGAGACCCCAAGGGCGTGGCACTGACCCATGCCAATCTGCTGGCGAACACCCGGGGCATCAGCGAGGCCGCTGCCGTCGGTGGCCTCCATCCGGGGGATGTCGCGCTGAACTGGATGCCGCTTTACCACGACTTCGGGCTCATCGCGAGCTGGATGGCGGCCGGGATCTTCACCGGAGCCACGGTGGTGATGATGTCGCCGGTCGATTTCCTGACCAAGCCGGCGCTCTGGCTCTGGGCGATCGATCGGTTTCGGGCGACGACCGTCGCGACCACGACGTTCGGGCTCGACCACGTGGCACGCCGCGTCTCGGACGAGCGTATTGCGGGTCTGGACCTTTCCAGCGTCACCTTCGCGGTGATGGGTGCCGAGCCCGTACGAGTCAGCGCCGTCGACGAGTTCTGCCGCCGCTTCGAGCCGTACGGCTTCCGCAGGGGCGCCTTCGCGCCCGGCTACGGCCTTGCGGAGTCTTGCGTTGCGGTGACGATCGCGCGCGATGAGGGACGTCCGAGGGTGGACCATGTCGATGCCGACCTGCTGGCCACGACCGGTCGCGCCGTGCCCGCGCCGCCTGGTTCCAGGACACGCAGCCTGGTGTCCGTTGGCACCCCAATCAATGGCCAGCAGGTGCGGGTCGTCGAGGTGACGGACGAGCGGCTCGAACCACTGGCGGAGCGCCTCGAGGGCCGTGTGCTGGTCCAGGGGAAGTCGGTCATGTCCGGCTATTTCGGCAGGCCAGAAGCCACTGCGCTGGTTCGGATGGGCGACTGGCTCGACACCGGCGACCTGGGCTATCTGGTCGACGGGGAACTGTTCATCACCGGTCGCATCAAGGACCTGATCATCAAGGCGGGCCGTAACTACCACCCCCAAGACATCGAGCAGGCGGTCGGCGAACTGCCCGGGGTGCGCAAGGGCTGCGTCATCGCATTCGGGGAAGAGATGTCGGAGCAGGGTGAAGGGATTGTGGTGGTCGCCGAAACCGGCGCCGACGCCGCCAAGCACGACGAAATCAAAGCCTCGATCCGTGCGGCGGTGATCGAGGCGACGGGTACATCGGCCGACGATGTCGTCCTGATTGGCAAGGGCCGGATGCTGAAGACTTCCAGCGGCAAGCTGCGGCGCCGCGAAACCCGCCAAGCCTACCGAGACGGAACGCTGGGCAAGGCTGCGGCAAGCGGACGCTGGAAATTAGCCACGACGATGACCCGGTTGGGCTGGTACCGAGTGCGGATGTTCGCCGTCAGGGGCCGGGAGACCCTCGTCGGCGCCTATATCGCGGGTGTGACGATGTCGGTCATGCTGATCGCCGCGGGCGGGACGCTGTGTCTTCGGCGCCGGACCACCGCGTGGCGCTTCGCTCGGCGCATGCTTCGCGTTTTGCTGGCCGCGACCGGAATGTCGTTCCGGCGGACAGGCGCCCCGCTGCCGGATAGCCAGGCGGTCTACGTCAGCAATCACCCCACCGACATGGATCCCCTCCTGCTCGTCAGTGCGTTAGATCGGCCGGTGTCGATGACCGGAAAGGCTCGGCTGTTCAGGGGCTTGTTCGGGGTGTTCGCACGCCGTCTCGGCGTCATAGCCGTCGAGCCGGGCTCGATGGAGTCGTCAATGGCGTCATACGAGCGAATGCAGGCGCTGCTGGCAAAGGGGGAATCGATCCACATATTCCCCGAGGGCGAACGCCGCGACACCCCCGGCACCTACCCGTTCCGCCTCGGCGCGTTCAAACTGGCCGCCAGTGCCGGGGTCCCGATCATCCCGTTGGCCCTACGGGGTCCGCGGGAGGTGATGCGGGGCCGGCCGTACCGACCCGCCGCCCTGGAAGTAGAGGTGCTTCCTGCTGTCCGGCTCGAGTGCGATCCCTCCGACTTGGCGGCCCTCGCGAAGGCACGGGACGAGATCAGGCGATCGATCGCCGATGCGACCGGCGAGCCGGTCGTTCGGGCCCGCAGCCTCAAAAGGCCCGTTGTCAAGGACTCGGTCGCCACCCGATTCACCACCTGGGGTCGTTGATTAGATCTTGACGAGGTCGAATCCTTTGTACCCGGCATCGGCGACTTCGGCACAGATGTCGTTGTATGCCGCGAATCCGCCGAGAAACAGCATAAAAACCCGTGGTTTCCCAGGGACATTGGCGCCCAGGTACCAGGAATTGGCTTTGATGAACAGCGAGGCTTCGGCTCGCCGCGAGAGTTCGGCGCCCCAGCCGTCCACGGCGTCGGGGGTCGCTTCTATCGCGGTGTAGGCGTGGTCATCGAGATAGGCGATGGCATCGGCGATCCAGTTCACATGCGCTTCGGCGTGCAACACCATGTTGGCCAGCACCGCGGGTGCACCCGGACCCGAAATCAGGAACAGGTTGGGGAACCCATCGACACCCAGTCCCAGGTAGCTTCGCGGACCGTGCGCCCAATCGTCGCGCAGCGTCGCGCCGTCGCGGCCGACGATGTCGATCTTGGCCAACGCCCCGGTCATCGCATCGAAACCCGTTGCGAAAACGATCGCGTCGAGGTCGTAATGCGTATCGCCGGTGTTGATCCCGGCTGCATCAACCGATTCGATCGGAGTGGCACGTACGCTGATCAGCGTCACATTCGGCTTGTTGAAAGTCTGAAAGTAGTTGCTGTCAGTGCAGATTCGCTTGGTCCCGATCGGATGGTCGTTGGGAATCAACAGGTCGGCGACCGCCGGATCGTCGATGACCGTCCTGATCTTCGCCTCGTAGAACTTTCGGGCCTCTTCGTTGGCGACCATGTCGGTCATCTGGTCGGGGAAGGTCTTGGAATACAGCACACCGCCAAGTTGCCAACGCTTTTCGAACGCCGCCCAGCGCTCTTCGGGGGTGTAGTCCATGGTCGGTCTCGGGGCGGTGATGTGCGGTGATCCCCCACCGCTACGCCACGACAGGCGGCGGCGCTCCGCGTAGCCCTCCTTGATCTCGTCGAGTTCCTGGGCGGACAGCGGCCTGTTGCCCGCCGGGATGCTGTAGTTGGGGGTGCGCTGAAAGACGTAGAGGTGTTCGGCCTTTTCGGCGATGATCGGAATCGTCTGGATGCCTGAGGATCCGGTGCCGATGACCGCGACCCGCTTACCGGTGAAGTCGACGTCTTGGTGCGGCCAGTATGCGGTGTGGTAAATCTCGCCGGCGAAGGTCTTCAGCCCATCGAAGTTCGGGGTCATCGCGGCCGACAGCGGCCCAGTCGCCATCAGGCAGAACCGTGCCGTGAGCACCTCACCGCCGTCCGTGGTGACCGCCCAACGCAGGGTCGTCTCGTCGAGCACCGCCGAGACGACCCGGGTGTTGAGCGCGATGTCGCAGCGCAAATCCAGTTTGTCGGCGACCCAGTTCAGGTAGCGCAGGATCTCGGCCTGGGTGGCGTACTTCTCGCTCCAGTTCCACTCCTGCTGCAATTCGTCCGAGAACGAGTAGCAGTAGTCGACGCTTTCGACGTCACAGCGCGCGCCCGGGTACCGGTTGTAGTACCAGGTGCCCCCCAGCTCGGGCGCGGCCTCGATTACCCGAACCGACAGCCCCTGCGCGCGCAATTTGTGCAGCGCGTACAGCCCTGCGAAGCCGGCGCCGACCACCACCGCGTCCAGAACCTGATCGCCTGAGTTCCTCACAACAAGCACGTTAAGCCGTCGGCTTTTTCCCGCCAATCCGGGATCAACGGCGAGTCGGGCCACGGACTGTTGTAGACCTTTAGTAGGCCTCTCACACGTAAGGACAACAGCATGAGCGAGCGAGTACTCGATCAGGTCATGGCGATGGCGGACCAGTTGCGCGATCAGGCCGCAGAAGCCGAAAGGATCGGGCGGCTCACCGACGACAGCGTCAAGCTCATGAAGGCGGCCGGGCTGATCCGCCTGCTGCAGCCCAAAAACTACCGCGGGTTCGAAGTCCACCCCCGCGAGTTCGCCGAGACGGTGATGGCCACGGCCGCGCTGGATCCGGCGGCCGGCTGGATCGTCGGCGTGGTCGGCGTGCACCCCTACCAGCTGGCGTATGCGGATCCGAGGGTGGCAGCCGAGGTCTGGGGCAACGACGTCGACACCTGGATGGCCTCTCCGTATGCACCCCAAGGTGTCGCCAAGCCGGTCGACGGCGGCTACATCTTCAACGGCCGCTGGCAGTTCAGCTCGGGCACCGATCACTGCGACTGGATCTTCCTGGGCGCGTTTCTGGGCGACGCCGAGGGCAAACCGGTGATGCCGCCGCAAATGCTGCACATGATCCTGCCGCGCAAGGACTACGAGATCGTCGAGGACTCGTGGAATGTCGTGGGGCTGCGCGGCACCGGGTCCAAGGACGTCATCGTCAAGGACGCATTCGTCCCGACCTACCGAACGATGGACGCCACCAAGGTGATGGACGGCACCGCCCAGCGCGAGGCCGGCATGACCGAACCGCTGTACCTGATGCCGTGGTCGACGATGTTCCCGCTGGGCATTTCCGCGGCGACCATCGGTATCGCGGAGGGTGCACTCGCCGCGCACCTGGACTATCAGCGGCAGCGAGTAGGCGCCACCGGAACCGCGATCAAGGACGACCCGTACGTCATGTACGCCATCGGTGAGGCGGCGGCCGACATCAACGCCGCGCGGCAGGAATTGCTGGCCAACGCCGATCGCATCTATGACATGGTGGCCGCCGGCAAGGAGGTCACGTTCGCGGACCGCGCGGCGGGCCGGCGTACCCAGGTCCGCGCCGTGTGGCGCGCGGTCTCGGCGGTCGACGACATCTTCGCGCGCTCCGGTGGCAACGCCGCGCGCATGGACAAGCCGTTGCAGCGGTACTGGCGCGACGTGCACGTCGGCCAGATGCACGCCATCCACGTCCCCGGGACCATCTACCATGCTGCGGCGCTCAGTTCGCTGGGCATCGATCCGCCCATGGGTCCGCTGCGCGGCCTGATCTAGGAGCCCACATGAGCGACCTGAAAAGCCTTGGTTACATCACCGTCTCGACCGCCGACATCGACCGCTGGCGGCGTTTCGCGTACGGCGTGCTGGGTTTCGCCGAAGGTAAGGGCCCCGACCCGTCGGCGCTGTACCTGCGGATGGACGAGCGCGCGGCCCGGATCATCGTCGTTCCCGGCGCGACCGACCGGGTGCTCACAGTGGGTTGGGAGGTCCGCGATAACGCGGCACTGCAGCGCGTCACAGCGGCCCTCGACCGGGCTGGGGTGGCATTCAAACGGCTGTCGGCCGACGAGGCCGGTGACCGCCGCGTCGAAGAGGTGATCAGCTTCGAGGACCCGTCCGGGACGACACTGGAGGTGTTTCACGGGGCGGTACTGGACCACAGCCCGGTGATCACCCCGTTCGGCGCGAAATTCGTCACCGGCGATCAAGGCTTGGGCCATGTCGTGGTGCCGGCCACCGATCCCAATGCGATGTTCGACTTCTACACCGAGGTATTGGGTTTCCGGTCCCGCGGCGCGTTCCGGGTACCGCTGCCCAAGGAGTTCGGACCGGTTCGGGTTCGTTTCCTCGGTATCAATGAGCGCCACCACAGCATGGCGATCGTCCCGGCCGCGCACCAGCGTGACCCGGGCGTCGTGCACGTCATGGTGGAGGTCGACACCCTTGACGCCGTGGGTCGGGCGCTGGACCGGATCAACGCGGAGGGCGTCCAGTTGTCGTCCACCCTGGGCCGCCACACCAACGACAAGATGGTGTCGTTCTACGTCCGCGCGCCCGGTGACTGGGACATCGAGTTCGGTACCGATGGTATGCGAGTCGACGAAACCTATTACACCGCTGAGGAAATCACGGCTGATAGCTATTGGGGCCATCAGTGGGTCGGCGACTTACCCGCCGCAATGCGGTTATGACGGTCCGGGTCACCTGATCTCAACCAGCCGGTCGAGTGGCCGATGCACGCACTGCTGAACTACTTTGTCACGGCCACGGTCTCGTCGACGATCGGCAAGTTGCCGAGTCGCACGGCATCGATGATCGACTCGCTCAGCGCCGAGCACACCAGGAACACACCCCGGCCGGCGTGGGCCGAGATCTTCTGGGCCTCGGCGCGCTCGGTGCAGCGGGCCGTCGCATCGGCGTTCCACTGCACACTGGTCTGGTTCCAGGTGCTCTTGCGCGCCAGCACCCGCGCCCCGCAGTTACGGCACGTCACCGGCATCATGGGCGTCTCATCGAGTCGGTTGTCGACCCGGACGGAAGCTTCGAGCGCCATCACACCGAGCCCGCCGTTGCCCGGGCGGCGATGTTCGCCTCGACCTCTTTGACCCACGCTTCGTAGGGCCGGGTCGTGTCGAGTTCAAACTCGAAGCGGTCCACCATGTCCGGCGCCACGTCGGCGACGTCGACATAGAACTGCTGGTACCAGCGGCGGAGCTGGTAGACGGGGCCGTCCTCTTCGACCAGGAGCGGGTTGTCGATGCGGGCCTTGTGCCGCCAGATCTCTACGTCTTGCTCGAACCCGAGCTTGACGTAGTCGCCGAGTTTGATCGCGGTCTGCATGGCCACGTCAGCAGGCAACGTGGCTGACTTCTTGACGATGATGCCGTACTGCAGCACGAAAGAATTCGAGTCGATCGGATAGTGACAGTTGATCAGGATCGTCTGCTGGTCGCCCTGCTGATAGTGATAGATCAGGTCGTCGATCATGAAGGCCGGGCCGTAGTAAGACGCCACCGACGTATTGCCCAGCATCGCCGCGCCTTCGGTGCCGCCCATGTCAGCGCGACCCTCGCCGTTCATGTACTGGGTCGCGACAGGTCCTTCGAATATGTTCTTGAAGTAGGTCGGCAATGCGCCGTGAATGTAGAAGAAGTGCGCCATGTCCACGACGTTGTCGATGATCTCGCGGCAGTTGCTCTGCACGACGGTGGTGTACCAATGCCAGTCGGTCCACTCGTCGCTGGTGGCGCCCTCGATGCGCGGAATCATGACTTCAGGTGCGGGCGGATTGCCTTCGGGGTCGTTCCAGACGAACAACATGCCGTCCTGTTCCAGTGTGGTCCAAGTTGCCGTGCGCGCCAGCCGGGGCGTGCGCCTGGCATAGGGCACCTGCTTGCAGCGCCCGTCGCCGCCCCAGCGCCAGTCATGGAACGGGCAGGCGATCTCGTTGCCCTTGACCAGGCCCTGCGACAGATCACCGCCCATGTGCCTGCAGTAGCTGTCGAGCACGTTGATGGTGCCGTCACCGCTGCGGAAGACCACCAGCTTCTGGCCGAAGGCGTTGATCGCATGCGGCCCGCCGTCACCGAAATCTCTGATCAGCCCAAGGCAATGCCAGCCACGGGCGAACCGCGTCGGCGCGGCCTGGACCTCAATGAGCCGGACTTCGTCGGTGTCAGACTGCGATGTCATGACAATGATTTAACTCCTGTGGCTGGGCTCACGGGGGTTCATTTTTCCGTTGCTCGGCTACCTGGGCAGTTGTGGCCGACCGAAGGCGGTTTAGCGAGCAACTTTGCCGTGGCTGCCTTAGTAGAACGTGTTACAGTTTTTCGACCGTGGCCGAGTGGCCGGAACAACCGGGCATTTGCGCGCAAGGAGGCCCGCATGGACTGCGTCGTCACCGGCCGTGATTCTCTCGAGGTTTATCTCGATGATCGAAAACTGCGACGGCACAATGACTAAGTCGCGATCGCTCGCGCTGGTCGCGCTGGCCTACATTCTTGCCATCGGCGTGGCCGCCACCTGGCTCACCTGGGGTCCGGCCACCGGCAGACTGTGGCTGGACACGCTGATCGCCGACGTGCTGGCTACCGTTGTCGTGTTCGCCTTCAGCCGGGCCCACCGCAACTCAAGCTTTTACGACGCCTACTGGAGCGTGATTCCCCCGCTGCTGACCTTTTACTGGTGGAGCCAGGCCGGCCCGGGAGTGGACCAACCGCGCTGCTGGCTGGTTGCGGTGGTGGTTGTGCTGTGGGCGATACGCCTGACAGCCAATTGGGTCTACGCATTTCCCGGGCTGCACCACGAAGACTGGCGCTACCCGATGTTCCGGGAACGCGCCGGACGGTGGGAATTCGTCGCCGACTTCGTCGCGATACACCTCATCCCCACCGTGCAGGTTTTCGTGGGCATGCTCCCGGTCTATGTCTGCGTGACCCACCCAGGTGGCGGCATCCCGTGGCTTACCACGGTCGCGTTCCTCGTCGGTTTGGCGGCGGTGACCATCGAGCTGGTAGCCGACGTGCAACTGCATCGGTTCGTCGGCAGCGCGCAACCCGGCGAAGTGCTGGATCGTGGGTTATGGGGCTGGTCGCGGCATCCAAACTATTTCGGGGAGTTCAGTTTCTGGTTCGCCCTGGCGCTGTTCGGCGTGGCCGCTTCGCCGTCGGATGCATGGTGGTTGTTCGCCGGCGCACTAATGATGCTGGCCATGCTCTTGGGCGCCAGCATTCCGTTGATGGAGACCCGCAGCCTGCAACGCCGACCGAATTATCAGCAAGTCATCGACCGGGTGCCACGCTTTGTCCCAAGGCCCCGACGCAGGATATCGGCAGGGTGACTACCGCATGAGTCGCAAACGCGTTGTCGTCGCCGGCCTCGGTGATGTCGGCATTTTGGCCGCCATCCGGCTGGGTCCGCATACCGACGTGGTCGGAATTTCGGTCAAATCGGGACTGGTCAGTGGCCAGGAGCTCGGCGTCCGGCTCTCCCGCCCGGACGATTGGGCCCGCGACTACTGGATTCCATTCGACAAGTTCCGGCGCCTGGACCGGGTGCGGACGGTGCAGGCCACGCTGACGGGGGTCGATCTGGCCGCCCAAACCGTCTTCGGCGTGGGCGAGGATGGCGCAACGATCGCCGAGGAGTACGACACCCTGATCATTTCGACCGGCGTGAGCAACGGCTTCTGGCGCCGGCCGACACTGCAGTCGGCCGCCGAGATCAGCGCCGACCTGCACGCCGCACACCAGCGGCTGGCCGATGCCGACTCGGTGATCGTGCTGGGCGGCGGCGCCGCGGCGGTGAGCAGCGCGGTCAACTTGGCAACCACCTGGCCGGACAAGCGCGTCGACCTGTACTTCCCCGGAGATCGCGCACTGGCCGGGTATCACCCTCGGACGTGGAACCGCATCCGGGCCCGGCTGACCGACCTAGGCGTGGGCCTGCACCCGGGACACCGCGCAGTGCTCTCGAACGGTTCCGCCGGCCAGGAGATCACCAGCGAACCGGTCCAGTGGAGCACCGGCCAACCCCCGGCCTCCGCGGACGCGGTGCTCTGGGCGATCGGGCAAGTGCAACCCAACACGGGTTGGCTACCGCCCGAGCTCCTCGATGAACACGGCTTCGTTCGTGTGACGCCCGAGCTGAAGGTCCCCGGTCAGGACGGTGTCTATGCGGTCGGCGACGTCGCGGCCACCGACCCACTGCGCAGCTCTGCCCGTAATCGTGGGGATGCGCTGGTGGCCCACAACATCCGCGCCGAGTACGCCGGCAAGAAGATGCGGACCTATCGGACACCGGGCCGGCGCTGGGGTTCGCTGGTAGGCGCACAGGCCAACGGACTGGAAGTATTCCTGCCCACCGGCCAGGCGTTCCGCCTGCCGGCATGGTCAGTCAAGCGGCTGGTGATGCCCTACGTCGTGCGCTGGGGCATGTATCGCGGAGTTCGCGAAAATCAGCCGTTTCAGACATCGGAAAAGGCTTCGTAACACCTAGCCTGCCAACGTATTTCACCGCCCGGGCCGATTAACTGGTCGATGCGGTGTCGTCCCGCTCAGACACCGGCGGCATGAATCGCCGGTGCAATTCCTGGGTGAGCACGTGGATCTGACGGGTGAGATCGGTGTTGGTCTTGAGTTCCAATTCCTGGCTTTCAAAGTCGTGGTCGGCCCTGGATTGCTGGAAGGCTGCCTGACGGTTCTGACCGATCATCACGAACGTCGACAGAAAGATCGCCTCGAGCGACACCACCAGAGTCAGCGTGGGCCAGGGGCTTCGTTCCAGCACGACCATCCAGATGCCGAACAGCGCCGCATGAAGCCAGACGAAGTTCATCGAGCCGGCGAACGACGTTATCCGGTCCGCCAGGCGGAGCTGAAAATCCGCGCTTCGTCTCTTGGCCTCGTCCAGGACGGCAGGGTGATGAACCTGTCCGCCCCGCAGCAGCCGGCGCGGAACCAGTTGAGGGCTATGCCGATGGCTTTCGGGCCCCTCCGGTCCAGGCCTTGTCATTTCGAGCCGTCCTTTCGATGCCGCAGCGATACGGTCCGAACTACCCGCGGGGATAGCCCCGGCGAACCGTGCGTTCCAGAATCCCCAGCGTTGCCCGCAGCGCGCCCTCGGACATAATCGGGAAGATGTTGGCGTCCCGCCACTTCTGGTCGATGTTCGACCAGTCGTAAAACGAGGTCACCAGGGTGCCCCCGCCGGCCTCGACGTCCGAGGCCGGTTCCAGCCGGTAGCCGTAGGTGTGGCCGATCTGTGGCCGGAGCTGGCCGAGGACCGTCCACGAGATCAGCCGATCTTTTTCGAACTCCTTGATCTCGACGGTGACGCGATACTTGCCGAGCTCCGGAAAGTCGTTCAACGACTCCCGGTCCATGTGGACCACGAAGCTGTCGCCGACGGCGGTGACCCGATCGCCTTCGGCGTCTTGCAGCATCCCGGATGAATCGATCGCGACGTGACCGTGCGGGTCGCACAGCACCGCGAAAATTTCGGGCGCCGTCGCCGCGATGGTTCGCTGGGTCTCGATGCGTTCGGTCATGAGTCCTCGCCTCGGCCTCGATAGGTCCTGGATAATCCCAGTTGGTTACAGTCGCTTACTGTACGACTCTGGGGACTATTGACGTCAGGACCATGTGGCTATGCCACTGCGGGGTCATCGGGATCTGCATCGGCTCAGTTCAGGGCGTTGTCGTCGTTCGGGAGAACCCGCGCGCCGCTAACAGCCGGAGTCGGTCGGCGAGCGGGCCGGCCCGCTTTCGTGGAGTATTGAGGTGAACTTTCATCGAAATGCCTGCGCGACATCATTTTCAGGCCCTTGTCCTTAAGGGCGGCCGTCAGCCACGTACTCGCGGGCAATCAGGGGAGGACCATCGCCAGGTGAGTAATTCAAACGACGACAACGACTACCGCATTCTGGCGGTGAATGGGCTTCGGCCCAGCGAAGTTGATTGGGCGCTGAACCACGATGCCGTGCATGGGATCGCGTACGCGTTCAAGAATCCCGTTGCAGTCGCCCCGGCCAGTGACGATCCGGGCGACGACAGAATTACCTACCTCATACAGGTCAAGCGCGACGAGGTTACCGAGGCGCTGGGAAAGACCAACGAATGGATTGCCCAAAATCCCGGTAAGGCCGGGATGCACGCTTTCGGCTTCGTCAGGGCGCTGTCCCGGGAGGGCCTCGAGCGCATCAGCGACGACGAGGAGCGCCGCTAACGCACGACCTCGCGGTGTCCGGCATCCAAGCGGCGGGTCCACCCGCGCGTGTCCAGGTGTTCGAGCAACGGGATCGCGACACGTCGCGTCGTACCAAGGGCCTGCCGCGCTTGACTGGTGGTGAATGGCTGTTCGAGCCGGGCCAGCTCCCGCATCGCCAGGGCAGGCGCCGTGGGCAGCAACACGACGCCGTCGCGCAGCCGCAGCACCCGACCGGCACGCTCAGCCGCGGCCAGTTCGCGCGCGCCGAGCTGCAGCGCAGACAGCTCGTCGGCCTCGGGGGCGCGGAAGGGCTCGTCCCCCAGCCTGACTTCCAGCACGGCGACCGCATCTTCCGCGCGACCTAAATCGCCGTGAGCACCGGCCACCCGAATGTGACCACCCGCCTGCTCGAGTCCCGCGTCGCCGGCGACAGCGTCAAGGAGCGCCTCGTCCGGCAAACCCAGCAGGTCCCGGGCCGCACCGCGGGACATTCCGTCGGCCATCGGATCGCGTGCACGGAGTTCGTGCACGGCGCTCGTCAGCCGCTGCTGCCAGGCCTCATACATCGCGCCGTGCACCCACCATCCAGCCAGCACCCGCACCCCGTCGGGCGCCCTGGCGTCACCGCCCGCCAGCAGCCCTAGTCGGCGCAGGTGGGATTCCTGCACCGCACCCCGGCGAGCGACCTCGCCGTGCACGTCGCCCCGAGGGGTCATGCCGGCCAACGCCGCTGCCCGGCGCCCGCTGTCACCTCGTCGCCGCAATACCGGCGGTTCGGCGTCGAGCACTTGAGCGCCACCGAGCACTCGGCCGCTGCCGGGATCGCGCAGTACCACCCGGTCGCCCAGAACCAGCGGCAGCCGTCGTTCGAGGGTCAGGCGGGCGTGGTCGTCGTCAAAAGGGCGCAGCCGCGCGGGCACCGCCGCGGTGCCGACATGCACGACGAGTTGGGCGGGCACTTCGGTCAAGGCGCCGCCGGTGCTGCGGCGCACGTCGAACGTGTCCGTGCTGGGCCACGCATCGGGGGTGACCAGTGCGTCACCACGGCGGACGGCGTCGCGGGAGACTCCGCGCAGGTTGATCGCGACCCGGGACACCGGCCCCAGCGTGGAACACGGCTCGCCGCGGCTCTGCAGGCCTCGGACCACCACGGATCGCGCCCGCTCGGCGCCGAGCAACTCGAGCCGGTCGCCGCCCGCCAGCGTGCCGGCGGACAGCGTCCCCGTCGCCACCGTGCCGGCGCCGGTGATGGTGAACGCACGATCGACCCACAGTCGCACCCGCGCCGCGATCGCAGGCTTGGGAACCTCTTCCAGGACACCGTCGAGAACCGCGCGCAACTCGGCGAGCCCGGTACCGTCGACCGCCGACACGGTGACGCCTGGCGCGTCGCGCAGGCCGGTCTCGGCCAGCTCCGCGCGGGCGCGCGCAAGGACGTCAGCGGCACGCTCCGGCGCGCGGTCGGCGCGGGTGATTACGACGACGCCGTGCCGGATACCCAGCGCCGCGATCGCGTCGCGATGATCGCTGGACTGCTCCCGCCAGCCTTCGTCGGCGGCGACGACGAAACAGACCACTGGGGCGGGTCCCAGACCGGCCAGGGTGTTTCCCAGGAAGCGCTGGTGACCGGGCACGTCGACGAACGCGATCGCGCGCCCCGATGCCAACGTGGTCCAGGCGAAGCCGAGGTCGATGGTCAGCCCGCGGCGGCGCTCTTCCTCCCACCGGTCGGGCTCCATTCCGGTGAGGGCGCGGACGAGGGTGCTCTTGCCGTGGTCGACGTGGCCGGCGGTGGCCAAAACATGCGAGACGTTCGAGACGAGCACGTTCTACGGGTCCAGTCCCGCCATCGCCGCGGCGACCGCGGACAGCAGTCGATCGTCGTCGGCCTCGGGTATGCAGCGTAGGTCGAGGAGACAGGCGCCGTCGTGCACCCGCGGCAACACGGCGGGGTCGCCCGCGCGCAGCGCCGCTGCCGCGGCCTCGGGGAGGCGAACGGCCCATCCGGGCAGGGGGACGCCCGGGGCTCCCCCGCCGCCCACTCTGCCGTCATGCGCGACGACCGACGCGCCGAACGCGACCGCCAGGCGCTCGGCCCGGGCATGCAGCCGGTTGGCATCGGCATGCAACGCCTGGGTCACCGGCGACGACCCGGCGCGGACCGTCGCCTCGAGCGCGGCGAGGGTCAGTTTGTCGGCGCGGACGGCGCGCGCCAGCGGATGCCGCGCCATCCGGGCGATCACGTCCGCGCGGCCCAGCACGATGCCTGCCTGCGGACCGCCGAGCAGCTTGTCGCCGCTGGCGGTTACGACGTCGGCGCCATCGGACAGCGCGGAGGCGGCGTCGGGTTCGTCGGGCAATAGCGGGTCGGGCGCGAGCAGTCCGCTGCCCAGGTCGGCGACCAGGGGCACCTCGTCGGCCGCCGTCAGCCCTCGCAGGTCGGACAAGCTCACAGCGGTGGTGAAACCCGCTATCCGGAAGTTGCTCTGGTGCACCTTGAGGACACAGCCGGTCTGCGGCCCGATCGCCTCGGCGTAGTCCTTCAAATGCGTGCGGTTGGTGGTGCCGACTTCGCGAAGCCGGGCGCCGGTGGAGGCGATCAAGTCGGGCAGCCGGAATCCGGCGCCGATCTCGACCAGTTCCCCGCGACTCACCACGACCTCGTTCGCGTCGCTGCTCGCCGCAAGCGCGGTGGTTGCGAGCACCAGCGCGGCGGCACCGTTGTTCACCACCAGCGCCTCCTCGGCCGCCGGGCAGGCATGCAGCAGCGCTTCCCGGACCGGGACCCCCCGCTTCGAGCGGGTGCCGGTGGCGAGGTCGAGCTCCACGTCGACGTAACCGCTCGCGGCGATCAGCGCCGCGACCGCGCCGCTGCCGAGCGGGGCACGACCCAAGTTGGTATGCACGACGACTCCGGTGGCGTTGAGCACCGGGCGCAACGTCGTGGTGCTGTGCGTGTCGAGCGCCGCGAGCACACCGTGCTGCACTTGATCGGGCGCGAGGTCGCCACGCCGGGCCTGGTCCTGAATGTCGCGCACCACCGCTCTAACGACGTGTTCGCCCAGCCGGGTTCGCGCCCGCTGAACAGTGGGATGCGCCAGCAACTGATCTGTGCGCGGAATCTGGCGGCGCGGGTCGACGTGGGTCACGGTGCTTTCCCACCCTCCTTCGGAAACTTGGCGGAGGCGGACGGGAATCGAACCCGCCAGACCGAGATACTCGATCTCACCGGTTTTGAAGACCGGGGGGACCACCAGGAACCCAAACGCCTCCAGGGACAAAGTTAGCCTGCCGCGAAAGTGCAACTACCGACGCCGTCACTTGGGCGATGCGTTGCTAGTTGCACTTTCGCGGTGCCCGAGCCGTAGGCTCGGGACATGGGGCCGCGGCTCACCGGGTACGCACACGGCGGCGGCTGCGCCTGCAAGATCCCGCCCGGCGAGCTCGAAGAAGCGGTCCGCGGACTCATCGGACAGTCCGGCGATAACGTTTTGGTCGGTCTGGACGACGGCGACGACGCAGCCGCGGTGTTGGTCGGCGATGTCGCGGTGCTCTCGACGGCGGACTTCTTCACTCCGGTCGTCGACGACGCCTTCGAGTGGGGCCGGATCGCCGCGGCCAACGCTCTTTCCGACATCTACGCGATGGGCGGTCGCCCGATCGTTGCGATCAACCTCATCGGCTGGCCGCGCGACGTGCTGCCGATGGAGCTGATGACCGAGGTGCTGCGCGGCGGGTTGGCGATCGGGTCCGAGGCAGGGTGCCCGGTGATCGGCGGCCACTCCATCGACGACCCGGAACCGAAGTACGGGATGGCCGTGACCGGTGTGGCCGACCCGAATCGGTTGCTGCGCAACGACGCCGCCCAGCCGGGTCTGCCGCTGACCCTCACCAAGCCGCTCGGCGTGGGACTGCTCAACAACCGGCACAAACAGACCGGTGAGGTGTTCGCCGAAGCCGTGGCGACCATGACGCAACTCAACCGTGACGCGGCGGCCGCGGCGCTGGCGACCGGCGTGCGCGCGGCCACCGACGTGACCGGGTTCGGGCTGCTCGGACACCTGCACAAGATGTGCCGGGCCTCGAAGGTGGGCGCGGTCATCGACCGCGCCGCGGTTCCGGTAATCCCGAGCGCACGCGACGCGTTGCGCGACGGGTTCGTGTCCGGAGGGACGCGCCGCAACCTCGACTGGGTGCGGCCGCATCTACGTCCTGGCCCCGGTGTCACCGAGGATGACGTGCTCCTGCTTGCCGATGCGCAGACCTCCGGGGGTTTGCTCGTGGTCGGTGAGCTGCCGGGACATCCGGTGATCGGCCACACTGTTGCGGGCGCGAGCATCGAGGTCCGCTAACCCCCCTAGCGAGCCTGCGCTGCGGGCGTACTTTTTGCTCGTGCACTACATCCAGTCTCGGCGCCACTCATTCAGGCTAGGCAGCGCTTCAGCCGGCGGTGGTGATCGAGTCGCCCGTGATACCCGCCGCGCGGCGCGCGGCCAGCCTGCGCTTCTGCGGCTCGATCGTGTACCGGGGATCGCGCGCCGATTCCTTACCGGCCTCGAAGAAACCGAACCTGAGCAGTGCCGACGCTGTCAGCAGCGCCAGTCCGGACAGCGCGGCCACGCCGCGGTGCCGTCCGCCGAGCAAAGCACCTAAACCGCCTGCGGCAGCAAGCCGTTCGCTCCATTCCAGCATCCTTCCGGGCGTGCCGTGATGCAGCGGTTCTCTGGTCACCGGGTCCATCCGGTGTTCGGTGAACCTGGCGGAGATTAGATCGCTGATCGCACCGATCACGGCCAGCGTCCGGGCCGGCCCAGCTTCGGCCACCGGCGTGGTGATCATCGCCAACCCCGATGCGGCCAGGCTCGCCGAGCTGACGAACACGAACGGCAGGTCCTTATAGGCGGCGTTCCATGTCGGTGTGGCGGTGTTAGTAAGTAACACAGCCGTATAGACGGCGAGTGGGGGCCCGAAGAGTCCGGCCTCCAGACCGGCGGGTCCTTCCAGCGCCCGCAGTACCGGACGAAACCGACCCAGCGGGAGTCGCTCCCCCGTCATCCGGTCGATCTCGGCGACCGCGCCGACGCCGGCGCCGGCGCTGAACGCGGAGAGAATCCAGGAACCGATGCTCATCGGCGACGTCAGCTTGACGGTGCGCAGCATGTTCACGAAGCGTTCGGGGCGGCCGAGGTCCTTCACCAGCGCGACGGCGCCCAGCGACACCGCCACCAAAGCGGAAAGCCTGGTGTTGCGGCGCAATGTGGTCCGCCCGGTGAGCTGCGCCCCGGCCGCCAGCAGGCCGGATCCGCCCGCGACTCCGCCCAGGAACAAGTACGCCGCAACCTCATGCCCCCACGGCGCGGGCTTGACCACCGGACGCCCATAGTACGAACTGAATTCGGCGTCCGGGACCATCGGCATCTCGCGCGAGCCGTCGCCGCCACCCGGACGGCCCGAGCGCTTACGTTTGCGGCGTTCCCGGCCCGCCGGCTCCGGCGGGCGGAAGCTGTCGAACTCGGAGGTGCTCACCGGGACCGCCAGAACGCCAGGGCTGCGGCCCCGAACATGCCGGCCGCGGCCAGGCCGGCCCGCTTGAACATTTCGGGGAGGTCGGCGGTGCAGACCCGCGGATCGGGCGGCAGGCCGTAGACCTCCGGCTCGTCGAGCAGCAGGAACATCGAGCCGGTGCCACCGACGCCGTCGTGCTCGTTGGCGCCGTAGAGCCGCGCTTCGGTGCGTCCCTGCGCATGTAGCTCAGCGACCCGCTCTCGAGCTCGTACCACGAGATCGTCGTGGTCGCCGAACTTGATCGACGTGGTCGGGCAGGTCTTGGCGCAGGCCGGCGTCTGGTCCTCGAGCAAGCGGTCGTAGCAGAGGGTGCATTTCTGCGCGACGCCGGTGACGGGCTTTTCCACCGGGCTACCGGGTCGCTGGGCCGGTGTGGTGTACGTGCCGTCGCTGCGTCGCTCGACCACGCCGAACGGGCAGCCGGCCACGCAGGTGCCGCAGCCGTTGCAGACGTCGTCCTGTACGACGACGGTGCCGAACTCGGTTCGGAACAGCGCACCTGTCGGGCAGACGTCGAGGCAGCCAGCGTGCGTGCAGTGCTTGCACACATCCGACGACATCAGCCAGCGAAACTCCGGGGTGTCCGGCGGCTTGAAGACTGGGTGGGTGTCCGGCTTGTCGGGGGCGCCGGGAATCGTGGGCACACCCAAATCGATTAGCGCGCGGCCGGATTCACGTGCCTCGTCGATGCGGTCTCGGCCCTGCTCGATGAACGCCACGTGCCGCCAGGTGCTGGCCCCCAGCGCACCGGTGTTGTCGTAGGACGAACCCAGCAGTTCGAGGTCGCCGTCGCGCGGGTTGCGATTCCACTCCTTGCACGCGACTTCGCAGGCCTTGCAGCCAATGCAGATCGAGGTGTCGGTGAAGAAGCCCTTGCGGGGCTTGCGTTCTGCCCAACCAGCATCGGCGGCCGGGTCAGTCGGTCCGGTCAGTTGACCCATCGGCTCCCCTAACGTCGGTCCCGGTGATACCTGGCTCGGTCACTCGAACATTGTCCGTCTCGACCGTCGCACCAGAGCGAGACACATAGTCCGCGACCAGACGAAGTAGTTCCTCGCCCTGCGGCCGACGACCCGGTTGGATGTCGCACGACGCGGCCTTCGACTCCTGGATCTGCACGTTTGGATCGAGCGCAACTCCGAGCAGGTCATTGGCCGCGTCCCCGCTGACCACCGCGTCGCTGCCGACACCCCAGTGGTAGGGCAACCCGATTTGGTGCACCGTGCGGCCGCCGATGATCAGTGGGGTCATCCGCTCGGTGACCAGCACCCGCGCCTCGATCGCAGCGCGGGGCGAAATGATGGTGGCCCATCCGTAGGGCTCCAGGCCGCGTTCGGCGGCCAGCTCCGGGGAGACCTCGCAGAACATCTCCGGCTGCAGCTCGGACAGATACGGCAGCCAGCGGCTCATGCCGCCGGCCGTGTGATGCTCGGTGAGCCGGTAGGTGGTGAACACATACGGGTAGATGTCGGCGCCGGAGTCGCCCGCGCTGGGGGCGAAGAGATTGTCCTTGCGCGGGAAAATCACCCGTGATGGGTTCTGCTGCTGCTGGTAGAGCCCGTTGGGGACGGGCGATTCGTGTGGCTCATAGTGGGTGGGCAGCGGCCCGTCCAGCATGCCCGTCGGAGCGAACAACCACCCCTTGCCGTCGGCCTGCATGATGAACGGGTCGTCACCGGCGAGAGCGGCGGGTCCACCGAGATCAGGGTCGGGACGCGCGCTCGGGGCGCGGTCGACCACGAAGTCGGGCACGTCGTCGCCAACCCACCGGCCCTGTTGCTCGTCCCACCAGACGTACTTCTTGCGTTCGCTCCACGGCTTGCCATCGGGATCCGCCGAGGCACGGTTGTAGAGAATCCGCCGGTTAGCCGGCCATGCCCAGCCCCATTCGGACTGGCTTGGTGTCGAGCCGCCGCCCGGGACCCGACGGGCGGCCTGATTGACACCACCCGCGTGCACTCCGGCGTAAATCCAGCAGCCGGATGTGGTCGATCCGTCGGCGCGTAGCTCGGTGAACCCCGAGACAGCCGTGCCGGCATCCGGGCCCGTGAGGTGGCAGCCGTTGATCTCGGCGAGCACCGCGTCCGACTCGGGGTCACCGTGCTCATCTACGGGGTAGTCCCAGGTGAGGTCCAGCAGGGGGCGATCACGCTCGTCGGTGGAGCCGGCCAATCGTTGTCTGATGCGGTTGCCCAACTCGATGAAGAACTGCAGCTCGCTTTGGCAGTCGCCCGGCGGGTCGACCGCTTTGTGTCGCCATTGCACCAACCGCTGCGTCTGGGTGAACGAACCGGCCTTCTCGACGTGGGAGGCCGCGGGAAAGAAGAAAACCTCGGTCGCGATGTCCTCGGGATTCAGCTCGCCTGAGGCGATTTCGGGGCCGTCTTTCCACCAGGTGGCGGTCTCGATCATGTTGAGGTCGCGGACCACCAGCCACTTCAGGTGAGACATACCCATGCGCTGCATTCGGCCGTTCGCCGACCCGACCGCGGGGTTCTGGCCCAACACGAAGTAACCTTCGACCTCGTCGTCCAGCATCGCCATGACGGTCTGATAGGTGCCGTGCGGACCACTCAGCCGCGGCAGGTAGTCGTATGCCCAATCGTTGTCCGCGCGCGCGGCGTCACCCCACCAAGCCTTGAGCAGGCTGACCATATAGGCGTCTGCGTTGGCCCAGAAACCTTTCTGCTTCTTCGACCCGACCGCATCGAGGTAGTCGGTGAGGGTGTCGTGAGTGCCCGCCTTGGGCATCGGCAAGTAGCCGGGCAGCAGATTGAACAGCGTCGGAATATCGGTGGAGCCTTGAATGCAGGCGTGCCCGCGAAGGGCCATGATACCGCTGCCCGGGCGGCCGACATTGCCCAGCAATAGCTGTAAAATCGTTGAAGTCCGGATGATTTGGGCGCCAAGAGTGTGTTGAGTCCAACCCAGGGCATAGGTGAAACAAGTGGTGCGTTCGCGACCGGAATTCTCGGTAATTGAGCGGGCGAGATAATCGAAGTCCTCGATGCTGATGCCGCACATGTCGCGAACCATCTCCGGGGTGTAGCGGGCGAAATGCCGCTTGAGGATCTGAAACACCGTCCGGGGGTGCTGCAGGGTGCTGTCGCGTTGCACCCGAGGGTGTTGTAGCGGCGGTCCGCCACTGCCGTAGGCGTCCCCCGCAGCGCGCTCCGAGGCGCTTGTGCCGTGCTCTGAGACCCCTGCGCCGGCGGTGTCGTTCCCCCGGGCTTCATCCTCTGCGTAAGCCCACGTCGACTGGTCGTACTGGCCGGTGGCGGGGTCAAGCCCAGAGAATAACCCGCCGAGATCCTCACTGTCCCGGTACTTCTCGTTGATCAGCGTCGCGGCATTCGTGTACGCGACGACGTATTCCTTGAACCACAGTTCGTTGGTGAGGACGTGATTGATGAGTGCACCGAGCAAGACCACATCGGAACCCGCCCTAATCGGAATGTGTTTATCCGACACCGCCGAGGTGCGGGTGAAGCGCGGGTCGATGTGGATCACCCGCGCCCCGCGGGCCCGAGCCTCCTCCACCCACTGGAAACCCACCGGATGGCATTCGGCCATATTGGAGCCCTGGATGACGATGCAGTCCGCGTTGGCCATGTCTTGCAGTGATTGGGTGGCGCCGCCGCGCCCGAAGGAAGTTCCCAGACCGGGAACCGTAGCGGAGTGTCAAATACGCGCTTGGTTCTCGATCTGGATCGCGCCGGCGGCCGTGAAGAGTTTCTTGATGACGTAGTTTTCTTCGTTGTCCAGCGTGGCACCACCCAGCGCGGCGATCCCCATGGTGCGCCGCAGCAGTTGACCCTTCTTGTCGATGTCCTGCCAGGTGTGGCGGCGGGACTCGACGAAACGGTCTGCCACCATGCCGATGGCGGTGTCCAGATCCAGCCGCTGCCATTCAGTGGCGTGCGGGGCGCGATAGAGCATATGGATCTGCCGCCCCGGCGAATTGACCAGCTGCTCGCTGGCCGAGCCCTTGGGGCACAGTCGGCCTCGCGAGATCGGCGAGTCCGGGTCACCCTCAATCTGGACGACCCGCTCGTCCTTGACGTACACCCGCTGACCGCAGCCGACCGCGCAGTAAGGGCATACGCTTTGGACGACCCGATCGGCAGTGGTCGTGCGGGCGGTTATCGCTCGGGTGTGCTTGGAGGTCACTGCCGACCCGCGGCCGAATGAGTCCCCCGAGCGCAACTGACGGACGACGGGCCACTCCAGGAAAATCTTCCGCAATCCCATGCCCAAAGACTAGTGCGTTACCCGCATAGACGCGACGGTCTAACTTGCGCCACGACGAGGATCGCCGGGTGTGGGGGCCGCGGATCACCGGGGTCCGCATACGCGGCCCCACCCCCACACCCGACGACGTTCCTCAAGAGGCGCCGTTCCGAATCTCTAAAGGCGCTATTCCTTAAAGAGGCGCTATTCCTTAAAGGATGTAGAGCATCTCCTGGTAGGTGGGCAGCGGCCACAGGTCATCGGCGACAACGCTTTCCAGCGTGTCGGCGGCGGCGCGCACTGCCGCCATCGCCGGCAGCAGCTCGTCCTGGGCATGCTTTGCTTCAGCGAGCGCCGTGTCCCCCGCGTGATGGGAGAGCGCCTTTTTGAGCGTCCCGATCGCCGTGGCGAGATCGGAGACCGGCCCCGAAACCGCTTCCAGCGTAATCGTGTTCGCCTCGACACCAGCCTTCTTCAGCGTCGCGACATTTTGCGCCAGCTCGGTCTGGTAGCGGACCGCGGCCGGCAGGATGACCGTCTCGGCGAGCTCCAGCGACTGCTTCGCCTCGACCCCGATAACCAGCGCGTAGTGCTCCAACTGGACCTCATAGCGGCTGTGCAGCTCGCGCTCGCTGAACACCGAGTACTTCTCGAAGAGCTCGATCGCTTCTGGCGTGATCAGCTGCCCAACCGAGTCCAACGTGTTCTTGAGGTTCAGCAGGCCGCGTTCCTTGGCCTCGATCTGCCACTTCTCCGAGTAGCCGTCGCCGTTGTAGACCACGTCACCGTGTTCGGTGATGACCTCGGTGAGCAGTGTCTGCACTGCCTTGTCGAAGTCCTCGCCGTCGCCGACAGCCTTCTCCAGCTGAGTGGCCAGGTAGTCCAACGAGTCCGCCATGATCGTGTTGATGATGACCAACGGCACGGCAATCGTCTGCAGTGAGCCGGGCGCCCGGAATTCAAACCGGTTGCCGGTGAACGCGAACGGGCTGGTGCGGTTGCGGTCACCCGGGTCGGTAGGCAGTTCCGGCAGCGTGTCGACACCGATGATCATGGTGCCTTTACCCTTTGACGACGTGGCCGCGCCCTTGGCGATCTGCTCGAACACGTCGGCGAGCTGTTCGCCGAGGAAGATCGAGATGATCGCCGGCGGCGCCTCGTTGGCGCCCAGGCGGTGATCGTTGGTGGCCGAGGCCACCGAGACCCGAAGCAGCCCGGAGAACTTGTGCACAGCGCGGATCACCGCGGCACAGAACACGAGGAACTGAGCATTCTCGTGCGGGGTATCGCCCGGAACGAGCAGGGAGCCCAGCTCGTTGTTACCCAAGGAGAAGTTGACGTGCTTGCCGGAGCCGTTGACGCCGGCGAAGGGCTTCTCGTGGAACAGGCACTCCATGCCGTGCTTCTTCGCGATCGACTTGAAGATCGTCATCGTCAGCTGCTGGTGGTCAGAAGCGATGTTGGCCCGCTCGAACATCGGCGCCAGCTCGAACTGGCCGGGGGCCACCTCGTTGTGCCGGGTCTTCGCGGGAATACCGAGCTTGAACAGCTCGCGCTCGGTGTCCATCATGAAGCCGAGGACGCGGTCTGGGATAGCACCGAAGTAGTGGTCGTCGAACTCCTGGCCCTTGGGCGGCTTCGCGCCGAACAATGTGCGACCGGTGTTGATCAGGTCCGGTCGGGCCAAGAAGAAGTGCCGATCGATCAGGAAGTACTCCTGCTCCGGACCGCAGAACGACACCACGTGATTGAGATCCTTGTGACCGAACAGCTTCAGGACGCGCTCGGCGTGCACGCCCATCGCCTGCTGGCTGCGCAGTAGCGGCGTCTTGTAGTCCAGGGCCTCACCGGTCATCGAGACGAAGACCGTCGGGATGCACAGGGTGTTGCCGTTCGGGTTCTCCAGGATGTAGGCCGGGCTGGTGGCGTCCCAGCCGGTGTAGCCGCGTGCCTCGAAGGTGCTGCGCAGGCCGCCCGACGGGAAGCTGGAGGCATCGGGTTCGCCCTGGATCAGTGTCTTGCCGGCGAACGACGCGAAAGTGGTCCCGTCACCGACCGGGTCGAGGAAGCTGTCGTGCTTCTCGGCGGTCAGGCCGGTCATCGGGTAGAAAACGTGCGCGTAGTGGGTAGCGCCCTTCTCGACGGCCCAGTCCTTCATGGCCAACGCCACCGCGTCCGCGACATCCAGATCGAGCTTGATGCCCTTTTCGATGGTCGCGAGGAGGGACTTGAACACCGCCTTGGGCAGCCGGGCCTGCATTTCGGCCCTAGTGAATACGTTGGAGCCGAAGACTTCGCCGGGCTCTTCATCAGGTACGAAACTGACGGTTGGGGGGACATACGCCTCGACGTTGTAAATCGCCTGCAGACGGGTTGAATTTCCGCTCAATTGGGTTCCTATCGCTGAGGGGGTCCGCGTTTGTTTCCCCTACATGTGGACCGCCCTACATTAGGAAGGTTCGATGGCGAACTTGTTACGCTGGCGTCACCGGCGTGGTCACGACGGTTTCAAACGTGAGACATGACTCACTGAGTCCCCAGTCAGGCTTGTCTGGCCCGCTTCCGCCGAACCTGCACGATGGTTTTCACCACCAGAAACGCGACCGCAACGCCCATCAACATCGTCGACAGCGCATAGGCGCCGTACTCGGCTCCGCGGTTGTAGCGGTCGTTGACCAGCAGCGTGAGCGTCTGCGATTCCCCGGGCAGGTTCGATGACACCATGATGACCCCGCCAAATTCGCCGAGGGTACGTGCCGTCGTCAACACAACGCCGTAGGTCAGGCCCCAGCCGATGGACGGCAGCGTCACCCGCCAGAAGGTCTGCCAAGCACCCGAGCCAAGTGTGGCCGCCGCCTGTTCCTGCTCGGTCCCTACTTCCTGGAGCACCGGTTGGACCTCGCGGACCACGAACGGCAGCGTGACGAAGATGCTGGCCAGCACGATGCCGGGCACGCCGAAAATGATCCTGAAGCCAAAGTCGTTCTCGACAAACCCCAGCGCACCGGCCGAACCCCACAGCACGATCAGCGCCACGCCCACGATGATGGGCGAGACGGCGAACGGTAGGTCAACGACCGCCTGCAGCACACCTCGACCGCGAAATCGGTTGCGCGCCAGCAGCAATGCCGCGATAAGGCCGAATATCACATTCAGCGGCAACACGATGGCAACCACCAGTAACGACAAGTTCAGTGCCGATATCGCCGCCGGGGTGCTGATCCAGTCGAAAAACTGACCGAAGCCGGGCCGGAATGTCCGCCACAGGATCAGAGCCACCGGCAGGATGAGCATCACGCCGATGTAGGTCAGCATCGCATATCGGGTCAGGTAGCGAACCCAAGGTAATGACCTCACGCGGCTTTTTCCTCACGGCGTGCCGCTCGCCCGCCCACGATTCGCAGCAGGACGAGCACGGTGAACGAGATCGATAACAGCACGATGGATATTGCGGCGGCACCGCTGCGGTCATCGTTTTCGATCAGGGCGCGTATCCATTGAGACGACACTTCCGTCTTGCCCGGTACCTGGCCACCGATCGTCACCACCGAGCCAAACTCACCAATGCACCGCGAGAACGACAGGCCGGCACCGGACAGCACCGCCGGCAGCAACGACGGCAGCACGATCGAGGTGAAGACCTTCGGGCCGCTGGCGCCCAGCGACGCCGCAGCCTCCTCGACCTCCCGATCGATTTCCAGCAGCACCGGTTGGACGGCGCGCACGACCAACGGGAGCGTGACGAACCCCAAGGCCACCGCGACCCCTGGAGGGGTGTGCTGCAGGTGCAGACCGACGGGACTGCTTTTGCCGTAGAGGGCCAGCATCACCAGGCTGGTGACGATGGTGGGCAGTGCGAATGGCAGATCGATCACCACGTCTACCAACCCCTTGCCGGGGAAGTCATCGCGCACCAGTACCCAGGCGGTCAGCAGACCCAACACCATGTTGAAGAGCGTCACCACAACGGAAACGGTCAGCGTCACCCGAAACGACTCCAACGCGGCGTGCGACGAGATCGCCAGCCAGAAGGCCTGCGGGCCACCTCCGACGGCCTGCCAGGCGATGGCGGCCAGGGGCAACAGCACGATCAATGAAAGCCACAGCATCGTCACACCGAACCGAAGCGATGTGCTGTCAGGGCGGTTGAACGTCCGCGCGGTTGGCGGTGACCGCGGCGGTTCGCTGCCGGGCCGGGCCGGTTCCGGTCGAGCCACCTCCGGGCCGGCGCGCTGGCCCAAGAAGGATCGAGTCATCCGGTGGCCTCCTGGTAAATCTTCGTGATGCTGCCGGTGTTCTTGTCGAACAGTTGAGGGTCCGCCGAACTCCAGCCACCGAGGTCGTCGATCGTCCACAGTTTCATCGGCACCGGATACTGATCCCGGAATTTGGCGGCGACCGCGGGATCGACTGCCCGGAAACCGGCCTGCGCCCATGCGGTCTGTGCCGCCGCGGTGTATTGAAAGTTGTTGAACGCGTTTGCCGCTTCCAGGTGTGCACCACTGGTCACCACCGCGACTGGATTTTCGATTTTGAACGTCTGCGGCGGGATGATGTGTTCGACCGGTTTACCCTGCCGCTCAACTGCGATGGCCTCGTTTTCGTAGCTGATCAGCACGTCGCCGCTGCCTTCAACGAACACCGAGGTGGCCAGCCGTCCAGATGATGGACGTAATTTGACGTGTTCGTGGACTAGTTTGCTGATGAAATCGGTCCCCGTGTGACCGTCCGCGCCGCCTTGGCTTTTGGCCGCGTACGGGGCGAGCAGGTTCCATTTGGCCGAACCCGAACTCAGCGGGCTCGGGGTGACGACCTCAACGCCCGGGCGCAACAGGTCGTCCCAGTCCCTGATGTTCTTCGGATTGCCCTTACGTACCACCAACGTCACCACCGACCCGAACGGGATGCCCCTGTGGCCATCTTTGTCCCAGTCCGCGGAAACCTTGCCGGCCTTGACTAATCGCGTAATGTCGGGTTCGACCGAGAAGTTGACGATATCGGCCGGCTTTCCTTCGACAACGCCGCGAGACTGGTCGGCAGAAGCCGCGTATGACGTAACTACCTGCACCCCTTTGCCTTCTTGGGACGCATTGAATGCGGGAATCACTTTGCTCCAGCCGGGTTCTGGGACCGAGTACGCGACCAGGGTGATCTTCGTGTTCGCATCCGCCAGTCCGCCGCCGCCGACGGCGTCGCTGGCGCCCCCCTGACAGGCCGCCACAGAGCCGATGACTATGGCGAGCGCGACGACTGGCCGCCACCGCCACGCGCCGAGGGTGTCGTTCCGCCCCTGCAACATTCAGATCGGCCTTCCAGAACGGGACTCAAGTGGATCGATCCCATTGCCACGGAAGGATATTTAGAAATTCAGCAACGTCGCCAACTCCATCCAAGACCGCGCACGGGTTCAAGGGTCAGCGACAACAAGGCACGAAGGCAGGGCGCTCCAAAACCCAGGATGCCGCGTGCATGGCGCGAAGCCTAGCAAAGCCAATTCTTCTCAGTACGTAGGTGGACGCGCGCCTTTCACCGGTAACACCAGCGTGCCGAGCAGCAACGCGTAAAAGTCACGGTGAGGGAAACACTGCCGACTCGATAACTGCGGAGCCGCGCAAACTGATGGCTAGGCTGCACGATTCGACCAACGCCGGCTCGTACCTGTCCGCGCCGCATTCGCACTGCCAGCAGATGTGTTGGCCGCAGGAGCACGGCATCGTGGCTACGATCATGTGTCCCGGCAGCAACCAGTGGCCGCGGGTGCAGCGTTGGGGTGGTCGATCGGGCCAGCTACCCGGCTTGGAATTTCTAAATCTATGCGCACACTGCACCGGCTCGTCGACATCAACGCTCACGAGTTAACCCTGCCATCGCTCCGGCCGGCAAATCCAGAGCCGTGCGCGAATCGTTACTCGCTCGATGACGTGTCGTTGTATCCGAAATCTCCGACTTTGGCTCGAGCGGGAACGGTCTCATGTTCAATGCCATACCGGAAATCGTTGCTTACCGGACTTGGCGTGCCGCGGTTGATCAACTGCGCATGCACGAGAAGACAGCCACTCGGGAGCTCTATGTGATCGCCGCGCAGCGACGCCGCCGACCGTTGGCCGAAGCACCCGACGTATCGGGCTAGCCGGATTCCCCCGATATCGCCCGCGCCTGTGGACCTCACGGCGGTGGAATATATCTCGACGCATTCTGGCTGCCGGGTCATCTGGTTCCGGATCACGCCAGGGCAAGTGAGGTTTCTCACCGCCGGCACAGGGCGTTGCTTACATCGCCGACTCTGCCAGGAGCCGGGCCGCGTTTGTGTACACAGCCAGTTCGACGGCGGCCAGCCTGGTGCTGACTGTTTAACACCACAGTTGCGCACCAGCGGCCATCTGGCAACGGATCACAAACGCAACCTGCCCAAATCCGTCGCTGTTGCCCAGGATATGCCATCTCTGGGAGCAAAGATAGGTGAGCCCACCCGGGCCTGCACTGGCGTCGCCGCACGGTTGGCGCATCCGGAACAACTAGCGCAGTATCGCGCTATGAGGAGAGAAGTGGGCACCGAGATCGAGGTCGACATCACCGCGCCCACGACGCTGGAGTTTCAGATCGCTGTCGCGCCTCATCCAGGCACCGAGGTCTTCGAGTCGCTTCGGTTCGTCTTGAACGGAACGCCGATCCAGCCCTTGGAGGTCAGCGGTATGCACGGCAACCGCATCCACAAGTTCGACGCACCCGTAGGCACCCTGAAGGTCGACTACGCGGCGACGATCGTCGGTCAGACTGATCCGGCTCCGGTAACCGAGTACGACCAGTCGATGTATCTTCGGCCCAGCCGCTACGCCGAGGCCGATAAGTTCTATGGTTTCGCGGCAACCGAATTCGGCAGCGACGGCGATTCGGCGACGCTGTTGGAGCACGTGAGTTCATGGGTGGGTACCAGGCTCAACTATGTACCCGGCTCCAGCGATCCGATCGACGGGGCCGTGGACACCTTGCTCGCCGGCGAAGGTGTCTGCCGCGACTTCGCGCATCTGGTGGTGGCGCTGCTGCGTGCGGTGAACGTGCCGGCCCGCCTGGTGTCCGTCTACGCGCCAGGCTTGTATCCGATGGACTTCCACGCGGTGGCTGAGGCCTTCGTCGAGGGGCAATGGCGGGTGGTGGACGCGACGCTGCTGGCGCCGCGGCAGACGTTGGTGCGGATAGCCACCGGTCGCGACGCCTCGGACACGGCGTTCCTGGATAACCATAAAGGCGCAATCATGCTGAACCAGCTGGTGGTGACCGCCGTCGTCGAAGGGGACCTGCCGCGAGATTCGATCGACCAACTGGTTTCTGTTCGTTGAACGAGCGGAACTCAAATACTTTCGCCGCGGGCCAATCGCACGATGGAGTCTGCGGTCTGGAATGCCCGGGAATCGCGATGCGCGGCGTAGATGGGAAGGCCGGCGGCCTGGCGTAGCACGAGCACCGCAAGGGCCGTGGCAGTTCGGTGCGGAACGATCAGAAGGTTCGCCCGGGCGTCTCGGCCGCTGACGGTCATGACGTGTTGGTGTATGCCGCGCCAACAGTGCAGGTTCAGATCCGGCTGGCTTTGCAGCGCCGACCAGTTGACGTTGATGTCAACGATCGGCCCCAATCGGGCGACCAGAACGGAAACTAGCTGCGGCAGCTCTCGCGAGATCCGCGGCGTACGCGGCCACCACGCGCCGTCGATATCGTGGCCGAGCCGGGAAGCCAGGGTGACCCGCACCGGGCTGGCCGGGCGCGCAGTAGAGGGACCAGCGGGGGTTGTCGGCTCGACACTGACCAGAGGACCTGCGCGATTCATTGGACGACCCTTCGCATTTCGAGATGATCTGCCCACGCGTTCGCGCCGACCGAGCAATCGGGTTGTCTGCGATCTCGTTCGCGGACAACGAAACGGTTCTACCCCTGTTACGCTACGCCACCTGCAGCAACTGCTGTCCACGCCGTTAATTACCGCTGCGCATCGGGGGAAATCGTGTCCGGCATTGGTCATCGGGCGGGTCATCGGCCCACATCGTGTATGCTGCTAAAGAACGTTGGCATTGCTAAGAACGATGCCTCCGCGTCGTAGACCGTTCTTTTCGCTGCTCATCGGTGATCCTGAACTATTTCCTGAAGTAAGGATCCCGAAGCTTCGAAAGCAGATGCCAAAGCATCCGTACAGACTTTTTTGCGGCGATCGATATTGCCTGCCGGCAATCTCGCCACGTTGTGCGTTGCGTCTCCTCAATGATTAGCGGGAGTGCGCACACCCGAAATCCGAAGGCCATACAAACATGACCACACAACCATCCTTTGCCGACCTCGGCGTCGGCGAGCCGATAATCAGCGTGCTCACCGCACGCGGAATCGATACTCCTTTTCCGATCCAGACGCAGACCCTTCCCGACACGCTTGCCGGGCGAGACGTGCTTGGCCGCGGAAAGACTGGCAGCGGCAAGACGCTCGCCTTCTGCATACCACTGGTTGAACGAATCGCAAGGATGCGAAACCCGTTGGGCCCGCGAGGTTTGATCCTGGCTCCCACTCGTGAATTGGCATCCCAGATCGCCGCCGTCCTCGAACCCCTAGCGGCCGTCCACAACCTGAAGGTCACCACGATCTTCGGTGGCGTGCCGCAGGGCCGCCAGGTAACGGCCCTGCGGTCTGGCATCGACGTGATTGTTGCCTGCCCGGGCCGATTAGAAGACTTGATGAAACAGCGCATCGTCAGGCTCGACACGGTCGAGATCACCATCATCGACGAGGCCGACCACATGGCCGACCTCGGCTTCCTGCCCTCGGTCACCCGCATCCTGGCGGCGACCCCTGCGCGGGGGCATCGAATGTTGTTCTCGGCGACGCTCGACAACGACGTGGACAAACTCGTCAAGCGGTTCCTCCGAGACCCGATTACGCACTCGGTAGACTCCGCCGACTCACCGGTGGCTGCCATGACTCACCACGTGTTCCACGTTTCGGGGGCGGAGGCCAAGAAGGAGCTGGTACAGCACCTCGCCTCCGGCACTGGCCGCAGGGTGTTGTTCATGCGCACCAAGCATCAAGCCCGGAAGCTCGCAAAACAGCTCACCGAATCTGGGGTTCCATCGGTCGACTTGCACGGCAACCTTTCTCAGCCCGCTCGCGACCGTAACCTCGCGGCTTTCACCTCCGGCAAGGCACGCGTACTAGTGGCCACCGATATCGCCGCTCGCGGCGTCCACGTCGACGCGGTGGAACTCGTCGTACACGTCGATCCGCCGGCCGACCACAAGGCCTACCTGCACCGCTCAGGCCGTACGGCCCGCGCCGGTAGCGCGGGTGACGTCGTCACCTTGGCGCTGCCCGAACAACGCAGAGAACTGCAGGCAATGATGCGTAAGGCAGGCATCAACGTCAGCCCCCAACAAGTGGTCGCCAATTCCGCGCCGGTGCAAGCACTCGTCGGCGACCTTGCGCCATACCAGGCCCCAGTCGCTCCGACTACCGAACGCACACCCAACTCCTCCGCGCGTATCGGCAACCCATCTCGCAGGAGCCGATCGTCGGGCACCCGGCAGCGCGGATACGGTGGGGATCAACGTGGTCAGCGACAGGGCGCCGCCGACGCGGGCGGACGAAGAAGCGCGCCGCAGCGTCGCCATACGAGCGCCTGAGCCACTTCTGAACAACCAGGCGCTCGCGCACGGTTCTTGTTAGGCATCGGTGTCATCCGCCTTCGGTAGAGCGGCAGATGACACCGATGCCCCAGTTCGGATGCTTGAAAGTCATGCCACACCATCCCGCCACGACGAATCCACTGCCTGATTCCTCAAGCCACCAAACCGATCTGGGCCTGGCTGATTGAGCGGCGCCAACGCGCGATTCCTGCGTCACTTCGCCATCCTCGCGGGTTATTCTATTGAGCATCGCGGGTTTGTCGTATGCCGCCCTTCGGTAGCCATCTGCGATAGCGAAATTATTGACGGGAGCGTCACGGTGGCGCACGTTTCCTCCAATCCTTCGAACCTGACCCGATTAGCGCTGTGTCAACGTGACCTCACCCGCGGCGCCATAGACGGCGCGTGGTGGCCAAAAAGTTTGGACTTGAGCGCGGAACTACCTGACCTGGTTGCTGTGTTCGGGTCATGGATCGGTGAGGTGCACCGCGTCGTTTACGACCCGAGCGCCTGGATGCCCGCACCAGCGCGAGTCATTCGCCGTCGTGAAATGGTCTCACTCAATCCATACCGGCTGGTTTTCACCGAAACCATCTATCTGATGGGCACGCATTCGCGCGACGCGGTGCTGTTCGTGCTACCGCCGGCCAGCACCGACGAAGATGCGGGGCGCCTGCTGAGCGAGGTCTCCAATTCGGTTCAGCCGATGAATGCAACAGTATTGCGGCAACTCGTTCGGCGATGCGCCGCGGGCTTTGAGCGCACGGAAGTCACTGTGCCGTAATGGTATGTTGCCGCACAGAGTGGGGTATACTGTAGCCAAGTTCCCTGGGTGTCTGTAGAAGCCATGTGGGAATCAGAGGCCGGGTCGCTACAGTGGCGCCGGCCTTGTCCATTTGCGGGACACTCCTGTACCGGACGATTCAGACGGACATCAGAACCTTTGTAGCGCAGATGATTTGGCCCATTCTGGCGCTTCATCCGGCGAAATCCCTTGTGCGGCTGGCCGCTCCGGGAGCGAGCTGTGCCCGCGAGGCCGGAGTCGGTTGCTGCAATTTGGTCGGCTGCAGAAGCTAAACAGGGAGTAGACTCCCAAAACCGGGACCACTACAGGCCCCCAATATCAAAGGGCCGCAATGTCTGATAAATCTCCCCGCCAAACTATGACCAAGAAGACGGGCAAGTCCCTGAAAGAGAAACGAGCGACGAAGCGCGGCAAGGCCGAGCAGGCCTCACAGACCGAGGCTTTTCTGCATACCAAGAAAAAGTGAGGCGGCAGAGGCTATTTTGTAACGCCTTCTGTGTTACGGTTGCCGCGGGATGTATGTAAATTACATCCACTTTAAAGAGAGAAGTTAGCATGACACAGGGAACCGTGAAATGGTTCAACAGCGATAAAGGATTCGGATTTATCGCTCCTGACGGTGGCGCAAAAGATGTTTTCGTCCACCATTCTGAGATCCAAGGGGACGGTTTCCGCTCCTTGGAGGAGAACCAACGAGTCGAGTTCGAGATCACCCAGGGACCCAAAGGTCCTCAGGCAGTTGGAGTGACCGCCGTCTAAGGCTTAAGTCAACAACCCCTGGGGCGGACTAGGTATCCGTCCCGGTTTGTTGACGGGCGGCCTGATCGGTTAGTCCCGGGGTTTGTATACCCGCCGAACGGCCTTCAGCTGATGGCAAGCCCATTCGACCGTCAGCGGCGTGTCGCCGTCACCAGTCCGCGTCGCCGTGTCTCGCCACTGCCCTCGCCCCACCCCCGGCGTGTGTCCGCGGTTCTGAACTTGTGTTCCGACGCCGTCTCGGGCGCATCGTCGGACGTCGCGGTCAGGAACCGGTCCGGAACGCTCAGCTTGGAAATGGTGCGAAAGGTGAGCATGTACTGGCGAACCAGCGGACCGGTCGTGTACGGCAGGTCGTATTTAGCGCACAGCACCCGAACCCGTTGAGCGATCTCCGCGTAGCGATTGCTCGGCAGGTCGGGGAAAAGATGGTGTTCGATCTGGTAGCACAGGTTTCCACTGAGGAACGCCAGCACCGGGCCGGCGTCAAAGTTCGCGCTGCCCAGCATCTGCCGTAGATACCATGCGGGTTTCGTCTCGCCGTCGAGCGCTGCGGGTTCGAACTTCTCCGCGCCGTCGGCAAAGTGCCCGCACGCGATCACGACGTTCGCCCATACATTGCGGAGAAGGTTGGCAACCACGTTTGCCTTGAGCGTGCGCTTCCATCGTCGAAGACTGAGAGCCGGAAAGAATACGTAGTCTTTGCCGGCCTGCCGGGCAATCTTGCGAATCAGAGCCCGCGTGACGGCGGACTTCTTTTCGGCTGTCGCCGCGCGTTCATGTTCCGAGTGCAAACCGTGCGCCGCGATTCCCCATTCGAACATGATGGCCAAAGCGATGTTTCGCAAGGGGCTGAACAGATGGCTGCGCTGCCACTCTTGGTCACGGGTGACCCGCAGGACACCGAACCCGAGGTCGTCGTCCACACCGACCACGTTGGTGTACATGTGGTGGCGGTAGTTGTGCGAAAACCGCCACTGCGATGAGACACCCGCCATGTCCCACTCCCACGTGCTGGAATGGATTTCCGGATCGTTCATCCAGTCCCACTGCCCGTGGCCGATGTTATGGCCAAGTTCCATGTTCTCGATGCTCTTGGCCACGGCGAGCGCGGTGGTGCCGAGCACCCAGCCGGCCTTGCTCCGGGTACCGGCGACAACCAGCCTCGCGGCCACGTCGAGGAAACGCTGAAACACGATCGTGCGCCGGACGTATGCACTGTCCTTTTCGCCGCGCGAATCCTCAATGTCGCGCCGGATCGCATCTAGCTCGACCGCGAAAGCCTCGAGATCTGCGTCGCTGAGGTGGGCGTAGGCGGCTACGTCGGTTATTGCCATCGAGGCCTCGGGGCCGGCAGCATCATGATCTTGTCCGTTCTTGGTGGCTTCTTCGATGTCACGGTTTAGGTTGACCCGGCGCTGCGCACCCGCGCGAGCGCGCCACCGGATCAGCCGAGTTGGGCGGCCGGGCCACTGAGCACAACCTCGAGTCCGTGGTCGAGTTCGGTGAGCCTTTCATAAACGGCCCAAATCGGCTTGATCTCGAGCAACTGGGGGAACTCGCCGTTGTCCCGCCGGCGCAAGCCTAGACGAAACATGTCGTCGGTCCCGCCCAGACGCGCGACAACGTCCTGCAGCCCAGTGATCGCAGCATTATTATGACCGCAGTGTAGGCCCATACCGGTGACAGCGGGAACCGCGCGACGGTGAACAGTCACGCGCGGGCGCCAAACGGCCGGAAGCGACCGGCCGAGGTTAGACTCCGTGGCGGTGTGGCAGGAAGTCTGGCCGGATATGTAATTCTCGAAGTTGCCGTCGACCTGGTGGAAAGGCTCGGGCGTGTGATCGAGGAATCCGTCGCAGACGCGCTCAATGATCGTCGGCGGCCATGAACGACGCATCCCATTACGCGCTCATCATCTTGTTCGCTAGCGCCGTCGGATTGGTCGCGGTGCTGGCGAACCGTCTCACCGAGCGAGTCAAGGTGCCCGTGGCCCTGCTAGTGCTGGTTGGGGCCGCCGTGGCAGTAAACGCGCTACCTGCGCTGCACCCACCGTCCGAGCAGACCGTGGAGCGGATCCTCACCGTCGCGTTGGTGTTGGTGCTATTCGACGGCGGCATGCATATCGGTTTGTCGCGCTTCCGCAAGGCGGTCGTCCCGATCCTGTCGGTCGGCGTCATCGGGACCTTCCTCACCACCGCCGGCGGCGCACTGATGCTGCACTTCGTTTGCGGGATCAGCTGGTACCTCTCGGTGCTGGTTGCCACCGCGGTTGCCCCCACCGATCCGGCCTTGGTTTTCTCTGTCCTGGGCAAACGTCAGATCGCCGGGCGCAGCAGCACCATCCTGGAGGGCGAGTCCGGCGCCAACGATCCGGTCGGCATCTCCCTGATGGCGAGCCTGATCGCGGCGGGCAGCCTCAGTGTGGCCGGCTTCGCCAGTGTGGGAACGCAATTCGTTTTGCAAATGGTGATTGGTGCGGCGGTCGGTGTCATCGGCGGCCGCGCCCTGATCGTGTTCGTCCGACGCGTGACATTACCCAGCGAGGGCCTCTACCCGTTACGGATGCTGGCCAGCAGCCTGACGCTCTACGGCATCGCCACACTCGCGCAGGGCTCGGGATTCCTCGCAGTGTTCGTCGCCGGCATCATGATCGGCGACGCCCGCGGGCCGTACCAGCCAGAAGTCAAACGATTCCACGCCGCCCTGGCCGGGCTCGCCGAAATCGTCGCTTTCGCCGTCCTCGGACTGACCGTCGACCTGCACACAATCGTCAAGCCTGACGTGTGGATTCCCGGGATCATGCTCGGTGCTGCACTGACCCTGTTGATTCGGCCGCTGGCGGTGGGTGCATGCCTGGCCCCCGTGCAGTTGCAGCGAAACGAACGCGTCTTCGTCCTCGTCGCCGGCCTCAAGGGCGCGGTGCCGATCCTGCTGGGCGAGTTCTTGCGGGCCGCGCATGTCCCCGACGCCGAGCGCCTGTACGGCATCGTGGTCGTCGTCGTCGCATTCTCGGTGCTGGTGCAGGGCAGTTCCGTACCCAGCATCGCAAAACTGTTGCGCCTGCCCATGCGGACCGTCGAGCCCGAGCCCTGGGCGATAGCCGTCCGACTTCAAGACGAACCGCACGGGGTCCATCGCCTGACGGTCGCCTCCGGTTCCACAGCCGATGGATCGACCATCGAGGACCTCGGCGACCGTGCCGGCGACATCTGGGTAAGCATCGTTGTCCGCGCCAGCGGCCTGGTACCGGTGCGGGCCGAAACCGAACTTGCGGCCGGTGACGAAGTGGTCATTCTGGCCGACCCGGAACTCCATGACACCCTTGCCACGCTGTTCACGTCTTTGTGAATGATCCCGCCGCCGCCGCACCCGAGCTTGATGCGGATGGCTCCGTAGCGCACGATGACCGAATGGTTGCGACCGACTTGACCAAACCTGAAATCCGCGGGATGAAGGCACCGTGACCGAATCCGGCGCGACCCGCGTCGCCGTCTACCTCGACTTCGACAACATCGTGATCTCCCGGTATGACCAGGTGCACGGCCGCAACTCGTTCCACAAAGATAAAACGAAGGGGCTGGAGAAGGACCGGCTGGGCTTGGCGATGGTCGACGTCGGCGCCATCATCGACTTCGCGTCGTCGTTCGGCACACTGGTCCTCACCCGTGCCTACGCGGACTGGTCCGCCGACGTCAACGCCGCCTACCACGGTCAGCTCGTCGGCCGCGCGGTCGATCTCGTTCAACTGTTCCCGGCAGCCGCATACGGTAAGAACGGAGCCGACATTCGGCTGGCCGTCGACGCGGTCGAGGACATGTTCCGGTTGCCCGACCTGACTCACGTGGTGATCGTCGGCGGCGACTCGGACTACATCGCGTTGGCTCAGCGCTGCAAACGCCTCGGCCGCTACGTGGTGGGCATCGGCGTGGCCGGTGCCAGCAGCCGGTCGCTGGCCGCCGCCTGCGACGAGTTCGTCACCTACGACGCGCTGCCCGGAATACCCGCCATCGCAACGCAAGCGCCTGAACCTAAAAAGCGTGGCCAACGCCAGAGCTTCCCCGAGCCCGAACCCGACCCGGACCCCGACTCGGATGAGGATTCCGCGGCCGCCGATCCGCAAGCCGCCGCCACCGGGCTGCTCGAACGCGCGCTACGAATCGGGCACGAGAAAGATGACGCCGATTGGCTGCACAACTCCGCGGTCAAAGCCCAGATGAAGCGGATGGACCCGTCATTCAGCGAGAAGTCGTTGGGCTTCAAATCGTTCAGCGACTTCCTGCGCTCCCGCGGCGACCTCGTCGATCGCGATGAAACCAGCACGACGCGCCTGGTGCGACTGCACAGCGAAAGCGCCTCTTAGCCACCGCCACGTTGCGCGCGGTATCGTTTGCGGAGGTTGACACCCCAGCCTGCCGGAAACGTCCGGAGGCGACCTTTCAGAGGTCCCCGCCGTAACGGTTCTGCACCGCCTGGTTCGGCTGATAGTCGCAGGGTTCGTGCTTGCGCACTACCACTGCCGGAGTTCCCGTGCTCAGCGCCTCAACGGTGATCGCCGCATCCGTCAGCGACGTCAGCGCGCCCCTCCGCCAGGCCCGCTCTTGAGCGAATTCACCGAAACGATATATGGCACCGCCCAATCCACGGAAAAGGGTTTGGTCACCGGGGAACCCAATAAGCCGGTCCGGCATACCTGGGGCCAGGTGCACGAGCGGGCCCGCCGGATCGCAGGTGGCCTGGCCGCGGCCGGCCTCGGCCACGGTGACGCCGTCCCGGTGCTGGCGGGCGCTCCGGCCGAGATCGCACCGGCCGGACAGGGCATTTGGATGCGGGGCGCCAGCCTTACCATGCTGCACCAGCCAACGCCGCGCACCGATCTTGCGCGCTGGGCCGAGGAAACCACCACCGTCATCAAGATGATCGGCGCCAAATCGGTGGTCATTTCGGACCCGTTCATGGCCGCGGCCCCGTTGCTCGCCGAACTGGGTATGCAGGTGCTGGTCATCGATTAGCTACTTGAGGGCCGTGCGATCGATCCGGTAGAGACCGGTGACGACGACATCGCGCTGCTGCAATTGACATCCGGGTCCACCGACTCCCCCAAGGCCGTCCGGATCAGCCACCGCAACGTGGTGTCCAACGCCGAGGCGATGTTCATCGGCGCGAACGTCGACGTCGATACCGACGTGATCGTCAGCTGGCTGCCGCTGTTCCACGACATGGGCATGACGGGCTTCTTAACCGTACCGATGTTTTTCGGTGCCGAGCTGGTCAAGGTCACGCCGATGGATTTCCTGCGCGACGTCTTGCTGTGGGCCAAACTGATCGACAAGTACAAAGGCACGATGACCGCGGCGCCGAACTTCGCCTACAAACTGTTCGCCAGGCGCCTTCGTAAGCTGGCCACACCCGGCGAGTTCGATCTTTCCAGCTTGCGATGGGCGCTGCCGGGCGGCGAACAGGTCGAACCCGCCGATGTCGAAGACCTCTGCGAGGCCGGCCGGCCGTTTGGGTTGCGCCCCCACGCCATCCTGCCGGCATACGGCATGGCGGAGACCACCGTCGCGGTGTCGTTCTCCGAGTGCGGCGGTGGGCTGGTGGTCGACGAGGTCGACGCCGACCTGTTGGCCCTACTGCACCGAGCCGTACCGGCGAACACCGGCAAAACTCGGCGGCTGGCCACGCTAGGCCGGCTGTTGAACGGGCTGGAGGCGCGCGTCGTCGATGACGAAGGCAACGTCCTGCCCGCCCGCGGCGTCGGCGTTCTCCAGGTGCGCGGGGAGCCAGTGACGCTGGGTTACGAAACGATGGGCGGCTTCGTCGCCGCCCAAGACACCCAGGGCTGGTATGACACCGGCGATCTGGGCTACTTCACCGAGGCCGACCGTCTCGTAGTGTGCGGCCGGGTCAAGGACGTGATCATAATGGCTGGGCGCAACATCTACCCGACCGACATCGAACGCGCCGCCGCGCGGGTCTCCGGGGTGCGGCCGGGGTGTGCGGTGGCGGTGCGCCTGGATGCCGGACACTCGCGCGAGACCTTCGCGGTCGCCGTGGAGTCCAACCGATGGCAGGATCCGACCGAGGTTCGCCGGATGGAGCAGCAGGTGGCCCACGAGGTCGTTGCCGAGGTCGATGTTCGGCCTCGCAACGTGGTGGTGCTCGAACCGGGGATGATCCCCAAAACACCCTCCGGCAAGCTCCGGCGTGCGCATACTTTCGCGCTCGTCGTTTGACTCTTCGCCTAGCAATTCAGAGTAGATTTGTAGTTCAAGCGTGCATGTAAGGAGCATGTTGCCCGACTTTGACGCCCAGGCTGGTCGTGGCGCGCCAGCAGACCCGGTGGTCCCCTCCCAGCGGGAGTCGGACGAGGCCGAATTGCATGCCGGGCTAAACAAGGTCGCCGGGATCGTGGCGGGCGCCCGCGCGGTGATCGACATACTCCGCGACGTCGCGGAGTTCGCGGTGCAGGCGATTCCCGGCGTTGACGGTGCGGGTGTTGCGTTGATCGACAGACGGCAGGGCGTCCACAGCGTCCAGACCTGGGCTGCGACTGAGGTACTTGTTCACGACATCGACGCAGTTCAGTACAACGAACTGAAAGAGGGGCCGTGCATCTCCTGTATGGAGTCAGGCCGACCCACGGTGAGCGGCTCGCTGGGTAGTGACGGCCGTTGGCCGCACTTCGGTGGGCGGGTGGCCCGAATGCGCGTGCACTCCGCGCTAGCGCTGCCGCTGATCGTCGGTGATCAGGTGATCGGCTCGATCAACGCGTACGCCAAGAGCCGCGACGCCTTCGGCGACCACGCCGTGCGGTTGGGATTTCAGTTCGCCAATACGGCCGCGGTGGCGGTGTACAACGCGCAGTTGCTGGCCAACGCCCATGACCGGACGTTACGACTGCAGCGCGCGCTGGACAGCCGATCGGTGATCGATCAGGCGGTCGGCATCATCCGTAGCCGGTCGGGTGGCACCGCGGACGAAGCCTTCGAACGGCTCGCCCAGATCAGCCAAACCGAGAACATCAAGGTGCACGCCGTCGCCGAGCGGCTGGTTGACGAGGCCGTGCGGCGCGCCCGCGCACGGCGTTCCTGAACCCGTCCTAAGTCCGGTGCCCTACTCGGGTGGCGAGGCCATGAGTTCAGCCAAGTCCGCGACGAGCAGCAGCCGGGAATACCGATCGGTCATCAACCTGCGGGCGAGTTCGCTCAGGTGCTCACCGTTGACCCGTGCATAGGTCCGCAGCAGATCGAACGCATCCTCGATGGACACATCGAGCATTTCGTGAAGTAAGCCCTTGGCCTGCTCGACGACGATCCGGTTGGTCATCGCGGCGCGTAGCGGCGGCATGACGGTCAGGGGCGTCGGTGGGTTTTCCTGCAGGATCGCAACGCATGCGATGTGTGTCAGTGTCTGGCTGACCAGCAGATCGGCTTCGGTGAGGTCGCCAGGGGTGCTGCCGAACAAGTTGAGCGCGCCGAGCACAATGCCGGCGGCGCGCATCGGGACGGCGTGCACGGAGGCAAATCCGGCCTCGACCGCGACCGGAGCGAACCGCGGCCACCGGCCACTCGCGGCGTGGAGATCGCCGACGGAAACCACTTCACCGGTGGCGTAGCAATCCATGCACGGGCCTTCGTCGGCTTGCAGCTGGAAGACTTCGACTTCGCGGGCCTGCTCCGATGTGGCGGCCAACAGGCGCAACTGTTGCAGCGGGTCGGCGAGCAGAATTCCGGCAGCCGCGACGTCGAGCAGCTCAGCGCACCGTTCGGTCAGGCCGGTCAGCAGGTCGACGACGTCGAAATCGTCGAGCAGGCTGTCAACGAGCTCGACGACGGCGTTCAGCACCTGGGTTTCACGCGGGGTATCAGTCACGATGTCCTTCTTTCTCGACTTTTCGAGTCCGCCTAGCACTCATCAGTCGGCCTCGAGCTTCAGCCGGCGGTCGAGGATGTCGCGGGCGACGTCGGTGGCGCTGCGGCCGGAAGCGTAGGCGTGCGCCCGCAGCCGGACCAGTGCCTCGGCCGGCTCGATCTCCAGCTGGGCCACCAGCATGCCGGTGGCCTGGCTGACCTCCGCGCGGCTCAGCGTGTTGAGCTCGGCCCAGGCATGGCTTTTGGGGTCGGCAACGGCGGCCTGCAAGTCGCCGTCCAGTAGGTCCAGCAGCGGGACGCCGGCCAGCTCCGCGGCGGCGACAGCGCCGGCCAACTGCGCGCCGGGCAGATGGCCCGGCCGGGCGCGGAAAAGGTCGAGAGCACCGACATATTCGCCGGCCACGACGACGGGTATCGCGTAGACGCAGCGGATCTGATATGCCAGCAAGGCGGGTCCGTAGACGGGCCAGCGAGCCTCTTCAGGATCGGCGAGGTCGAGGACCTGGATCGGAAGCTGCGCCGCGACAGAGTCCAGGCACGGCCCCTCGCCGAGGGTGAACTGCAATTCGTCGTATGCCCGCGCGGGCGCGCCGCTCGATCCCAGTGTTCCGCTGTTCGCGCCGTCGAACACGAGCGAAATCGCCGCTGCGTCAACGTCGAACAAATCCACACACGCCTCGCACAGCCGGTCGGCGGCCTCTACCCCGCGCCGGCCGTCGACCGCGGCGAGGAGCTGCTGGTCAATTGCCACAGTCAGCCGAACTGAGTTCGGGCAGCTGCCGGGGACGTCATCCCCCCACCTTTCCACTCCTCGGGTCTTTTGACGAACACAACGCCGGCGGCGTTAGCCGCTGGTCACCAGGGGCACGCCAAGTGCCAGGACAGCGACGTCGTCCTCAACTCCGGAACCTAGGCTGTCGACTAGCGCGTGGATGGAATCAATGATCGCTGACGCCGTCGCTGGTGCGTGCGATTTCGCGAAACGCAGCAGTGCCCCTTCATCGTCGTAGCGTTCGCGGCGGACGCCGGTGAGGGCCTCGGTCAGCCCGTCTGTGTAGAGGACCAGAGTGTCGCCGGGCGCGAGGTGGAACCGGCTGGCCACGAAGTGCGGTGCGGGCACGAGGCCGACGGCGTGGCCACCGACGCTGTCCACGTAGTTGGCGCCGCAATCTGCGTCGAGGAGCAATGGGGGCAGGTGGCCTCCGCTGGCAAGCTCGACGTCAAATCCGTTGTTCCGCTTCATTAAATTGCCATAGATCACGGTGCAGAACCGATCACTCTGGGCGCCGAGCCGCTGGCCAAGCACGGAGTGCAGATTGTGCAGCACCTGCACGGGATCGTCGTCGGATACCGCAGCGGCACGCAACGCATACCTCGTCAGTCCCGTTACCACCGCAGCGTCAACCCCTTTGCCCGAGACATCGCCGAGGAAGAAGCCCCACTTGGTGCGCGACAGCGGGAAGAGGTCGTAGAAATCGCCGCCTACATCGTCTTCCGATGCGGGGAAGTAGCAAGCGGACGCGTCCAGTCCGGCGGGAGGTGACAACACTGGCGGGAGTAGCGAACGCCGCAGTGTCTCGGCGAATGCCAGCACGCGCGCGTGCTCGGTCTCAACCCGCCGTCGCTCCTCCAGCAACTCTCGTTCGTAGGAACGCCGGTCGGCGGCATCGAGGGCCGTGATTCGCAACAGTTCTGGCTGGCCGGCGGCGTCCGTCTTGATGTTGGCGGTGAGAAACATCGGCAGCCGTGTACCGTCGGCCGTGACGAGGTCCAGCGTGACACCGTTGAGCTCGCCGCTCATGCGCAGCAATGGCACGAAATGGGTGTCGTAGTGGATGCGGCCCCCCACGGTGAACAGGTCGCTGAATAGTCTCCCCTGCAACGCTTTTCGGTCATAACCCAACCATCGGAGCAAGGTGGCGTTGACGCGGACGATTCGACCGTCGAGCTCCGCGATGAGATGACCGCAGGGACCGTTTTCCCAGAAGTCCTCCAGGCTGACTTGGGTGGTGTCCATGCTCACGCTGATCGAGCGAAAGACGCGATGGCTGACGCAGTGGCGTCCGGCGCACTCACGTGCGGGCAATGTCCCGTCGCATCCAGGGTGTCGATGAGCAGCAGGCGAAACTCATTCTTCAACCGGTCGACGACGCGACGCCACAGCTGCTGATCACAGCCGAAACCATGCGCGAGGAAGATCAGTGGCCCATCGACGGCACCGCCGGCACCAACTACCTTGATGTTGTTCCGGGCATAGACGTCCACGGTGCCAGCTTAGGACGGTACGGAAAATCCGCCATTGACCGCAGCCGCCGGCGGGAGAATCGTCAAGCTATCGCCCCGACCCGCCCCAAGATCAGGGAGGAACATGAGTTCGGAGCACGCAACAGAACAGGTGTCCCTGTCGGACATCCAAGAGGGCGACATGCTGCAAGATCCCCGGTCTGGCAAATGGATCAAGGTGACCCAAACAACCGAGGCTACGGAGCAATATCGCCTCTACCACGGCGACGGGGGTGAAGTGATCGACTCGCGGTTTGTTTCGGGACTCGTCAATCGCCAGGTGCGGGAGTAGCTAGATTTCGATCCGCGAACCCATGACCAACGTGCGGTCGGGCGGCAGGCCGAAGTAATCGGCGGCGTCGGCGGTGATGTGGGAGGTCGCGATGAACAGCTGTTTGCGCCATCGCGCCATGTTCGGGGCCGTACCCTTGACCAGTTCGAGCTTGGAGAGGAAGTAGGAAGCGTCCTCGATCGCGATCGTGCCTTCGGTCTGCTCCGGGTTCAACAGGTGAAGCACCCCAAGGACATCCGGCTTGTCCATGTACCCGAAGCGCGCAGTGAGGTGAATAATCCCGTCGTCGCCGTAGCCGAGATCATCAACTTCCGTGCGCTCGGAGTCCGGTACGCGTGGGCAGGGCAGGGTGTCGATCGCCATGATGACCACGTGTTCATGGAGTACGCGATTGTGCTCCACGTTGGCCCGCATCGCCAGGGGTGTCGTCTCTTTTCCGCGGTTGAGGAACACCGCCGTGCCGGGGACGCGCTGTAACGATGAGTGGCCGTCGGCGACCTTGTCGACGAACTCGCGAAGCGGTCCCTCAGCTTTAGTCCGCGCTCGCGTAACGATCTCTTGTCCACGCTGCCAGGTGGTCAGCACGGTGAATGCAACCACGGCGATGAGCATCGGCAGCCACGCCCCGTGCACCAGTTTGGTCAGGTTCGCCGCCAGGAACATCAGGTCCACCAGCAACAGGAACCCGGCGCCGATCACGATGAGCCACAGGGGCGTATGCCACCTCTTCCGGGCGGTGTAGAAGAACAGCAGCGTGGTGATGGTGATCGTGCCTGTGACCGCCATACCATACGCGTACGCCAGCGACGCCGAGCTGCGAAACGCGAACACCAGAATAAGGACCGCAACCATAAGCATGCTGTTGATCCACGGCACGTAGATCTGGCCAATGGTCGACTCCGAGGTGTGCGTTATTCGCAATCTCGGCAGATAGCCCAGGTGAGCGGCTGCTGATGCCACCGAATAGGCCCCGGTGATCACCGCCTGAGATGCGATAACCGTTGCGGCGGTTGCCAATAGCACCATCGGCAACTGGGCCCAGTGTGGAGTGAGCAAAAAGAAGGGGGCGCTCACCGCGGACTCGTCGCCGAGTACTAGTGCCCCTTGGCCGAGATAGCTGAGAATGCATGCCGGCAACACGACAAATAGCCAGCCCCGGGTGATGGCCCGTCGACCGAAATGGCCCATGTCGGCGTACAGCGCCTCCGCGCCGGTAACCGCGAGCACAACTGCGGCGAGTGCGAAGAACGCAATTCTGGAGTGCCCGAAAATGAACGTCGCCGCGTAGGTCGGCGAGAGCGCCTTCAGGATCTGCGGATGGCTGAGGATGCCCTTCACGCCGCAGGCGCCGATCGAGACGAACCAGACGATCATCACCGGACCGAACAGCCGACCGACGGCGTTCGTACCGTAGCGCTGAACCGCGAACAGCACCAAGATGATTACCGCGGTGATCGGGACGATCCATTCCGCGAGGGACGGCTCGACGACCTTAAGGCCCTCCACCGCCGACAACACTGACATCGCCGGGGTGATCATGCTGTCGCCGAAGAACAGCGCGGCACCGAAGATACCCAGCCCGGCCAGCGTGGCGAGGGTCCGAGGTCCCCCCGTCCCGCCAAAACGCCGCAGCAGCGTGATGAGGGCCATGATGCCGCCCTCGCCGTCGTTGTCGGCGTGCATAACCAGGGTGACGTAGGTAAGCGTGACGATGGTCATCACTGACCAGAAGAGCAGTGACACAACTCCGTAGACGTTGTCCGTGCTGAGCGGCACCGGGTGCGGGTCGCTGGGGTCGAAGACAGTCGAGAGGGTGTAGATCGGACTGGTTCCGATGTCGCCGAACACGACGCCGAGCGCGCCGACCACGACGGCCAGGCGAACCGCTCGAACCGCTTCCGGGGCGCCGACCGTGGGGACCGGTGGAGCGGGTTCTGTACTTGTCTGCACGGCGAGGTCCTCATTCAGCAGAACCGCACCCCGTCGTGTCATGGCGTGACTGGATGCGGTGTTGGCGGTAGCGACGTGGAAGATAGATCGTAATCTGGTCATGGGCGTCCGCGCTCATTCACACGTGCGGCGTTCACCAGTTCGTCGATGCGACCACATCTTGCGCAGGTGCATTCGGTGCTGCCCCGAATGGGGTCAGGTAATTGGGTGGCGACGGACTTCGTAGGATTCGCAGATTATCGACATCCTGCTCAGAACTGAGATGCTGCGACGCCAGTGCTGGTTATTCGCGATCGGTTCGTCCTTGTTCGCGGTCGGCACTGCTCCGGGATTCGCCATGGTCAGCGGTGCAGGCGCCACCAATCTGCTCTGCTTCGTCGGCTCTTGGTTTTTCACCGGCGCGGCGCTGATCCAGCTGCTCCTCAGCAGAACGTCGAAGATTCACCCGCGGAACGCGCCATCGATACGACTTGAATTCATCTCGGCGGCAATACAGTTCGTCGGAACTGTGCGCTTCAACGTCAGCACCGGTGCGGCGCTATGGGCGCATCGATTACCGATCCGCCGGCGCTACGTGTGGTGGCCGGATGCGCAGGGTTCGATCGCTTTCCTGGTCAGCGGCGTACTGGCGGTGGTGGCAGTAACCCTGACGGTCGGGTTCATTGCACCGAAATCCCGCGATTGGTTAACGGCGTGGATCAACATGGTCGGCTCGATTGCCTTCGGCGCTTCGGCAGTCGGCGCCTTCATCACGAGGAAAGGCATCACCGAGGACGCCCCGCTGGCCAACGTGGGTACCTTCGTCGGGGCGCTCTGCTTCCTGATCGCCGCGCTCCTCACCTTGCCCAAGCAGCGCTCAGCCGACGGCCAGCCGGCCGGCCCCTGATGCTTCTGATCCTGCCGTGGGCCGCAGCATCCTCCCGGCGAGTAGGGCCGTGACCCACCCGGGCGCGAATCGTCCGGAGTTCGCCATGATCCGATTGCGCAGGCCCGGGACGGCCACCGGCCGGCCCCGATCCAGTGCGCGCAGCCCCGCGACGACGATCAGTTCGGGTTCGACCAGGTGGCGATAGATCGCGGTGTGTGAGACGTCCGAGCCGAGCGCATCGACGAAACCGGTGCGCGCGCACTACCTGCACATAACCGACGCCATCAACACCGTGGGCGAGGCCGGCCTGATTCTGATCGCCGACCGGGCACGGGTCGCCGTTCCCCGCGATATCGTTCCGCTGGCCTCCTACGCCGACGCCCCCATCGAGCAGCTGCTCTATGACTGGAAGTGGTTGGCGCTGTTCTTTAATCGCATCAACACCGCGATGGGCAAACGCCCACTCTATCCGTTCGAGATCCCGCCGCCGGTAATCCGCAAGCTGGGCTTCGTACACAAAGTGGTCCGTCAGACCCCGCCGTGACGGGGGACTTACTCGGCGCGACGCCGGGCAGCGCAGAATGGCGGCCATGAACGAAACAGAGCAACTCGGTATCGACGTATCGCTCTTCTGCCCGGCGCAACATCACATCGGCAACCTGCTCAAGTTCTCTACGCAGATCGGGTACCGCCAGAAGGGCGGCCAGCTGGGTGCGTGGCCGTCACATCAGTCGGACCAGTGGTGGGAAGTCAGGTGCCCCGAAGGGTGCCCCGGCGCGTTCGGCGGCGCCGTCGAGCCGATCAAACAAGAGGTCGACAGGCTCGCAGCCGACCCGAACCGGACGGCCGCCCACTACACCCTCAAAAAGGTGGGCTAGGCGCGAGTGAAAATTCGCTTCGGGATCGGACTGGGTGCCGACACCGCCCCGGATCAGCTCGCCGGGATTGTCGACCATCTGGAGACCAGCGGGGTCGACTCGTTGTGGTTCTCGGAGCTCGTTTACTCCCCCGCGGTCGATCCCATGGTCGGGATGGCGTACGCGCTGGCCCGGACGACCCGACTGAAGGTCGGCACTTCGGTGGCGGTGCTGCCGGGGCGTCATCCGGTGCTGGTGGCCAAGCAGCTGGCGTCGCTGGCCGCCCTCGCGCCGAAGCGGGTTCTTCCCGTCTTCGGCTTGCGTTCCGCGATTCCCGCCGAGCGCGAGGTGTTCGTCGTCCCCGACGGCGAGCGCGCGGCTGTGTTCGACGAGTCGCTTCGGGTGCTGCGCTCGGCGCTGGCCTGTGATTTGGCAGGCGATGCCGTTTTCAAGGGCCGCTATTTCACGGTCACCGCGCCTGCCGTCGCACCACGACCGGTGCCTCCGCTGGACATTTGGGTCGGCGGCTCCGCGCCGGCGGCGTTCCGGCGCATTGGCGCGCTGGCCGATGGCTGGTTGGGCAGCTTCCTAACCCCAGTCGAGGCGCGAGCCGGCCGCGAGGCAATCGAACGCGCCGCCGCGCAGGCGGGCCGGCATATAGAACCCGACCACTTCGGCATCTCGTTGGCCGTAGCGGAAGGGGCCGGCGGCGAATTGCCTCCCGAGCTGGTTGCAGGGGTCCGCCGCCGTCGCCCAGACGTCGATCCCGCCGAGTTGATCGCCGCCGGCTGGGACCAGCTACACCGGCAGCTCGACGGCTACCTGGACGCGGGATTGACGAAATTCGTCATTCGGCCGGCCGGCAACGCGGCACTGGACGGCTTCATCGATCGCTTCGTTGCCGAGCTGGCCGGCCGGCAGAATTAAGTCACCACCGGCCGAACACCGCTGCGGCTCAGAAGCTGTCGAAGATGCTGTTGACGATGTCGTCGCCGATACCGATGCCCGCGCCGGTGACGATCGCCTGGCCGAAGCGGCCGCCGAGGAACCGGTGCAACGCGCCGCCGGCCGGCGCTTGCTGTTGGTACTCAGGTTGGTACTGCGGTTGGTACGTGGCCTGGTACTGCGGCGGTTGCGCGTACTGGGCCGCCGGGGGCGGGTAATAGGGCTGCACAGCCGGCACGGCGGGCTCGATGGTCGCGACGTGGTTGTCGACCACGGCGTGAATCGCCTGCAGGAGCTCCGTGGTGGTGCTTTGCTCGTCGCGGATCGCCAGCGCGATCTCCTTGAGGTCCAGCGCCCATTCGCGGGCATTGGGGTCGCCTGGGCCGGCCGCGGCGGACAACTTGTCGGCCAGTGTCTGGATCAATGTCGCGGTTTGTTGCGCCTGGTGCTGCAGCGCACTGAATTGGCGGTCCACGGTCTCGGTGTCCACTGCCGCGCTCTCCTTCGCTAGGTGTCTGAATCGACGTCTACCACTACAACAGCCCAGGTAGCTGAGAGCGGGCTGAGTGAACCCGATGAGTCGACCATCAAATTGCCGCGCAAGAGCAATACCCGCACCCCGCAGGTATCCTGATGACGATTCGACGATGCGACAAAATACAAAGGGACCCATGGAATTCCGTGTCTTCATCGAGCCGCAGCAAGGCGCCAGCTACGTCGACCAGCTCGCCGTCGCCCAACTCGCCGAACAGCTCGGCTTTGCGGCGTTCTTCCGATCCGACCACTACCTGGCGATGAGCGGAGACGGACTGCCCGGGCCGACCGATTCGTGGGTGACGCTGGGTGCCATCGCCCGGGAAACGTCGCGCATCCGGCTGGGCACGCTGGTGACCTCCGCGACGTTCCGTTACCCGGGCCCGTTGGCGATAGCGGTCGCGCAGGTCGACGAAATGAGCGCCGGCCGCGTCGAATTGGGTTTGGGCAGCGGCTGGTTCGCGGAGGAGCACCAGGCCTACGGGATTCCGTTCCCCTCGGTGCGCGAGCGGTTCGACCGGCTCAGCGAACAGCTGGCCATCATCACCGGGTTGTGGACCGCACAGCCGGGTGCAACGTTCGATCACGCCGGCGCGCACTACACCGTCGCCGGCTCGCCGGCGCTGCCCAAACCGGTGCAAACCCCGCACCCACCGATCATCATCGGCGGCGTCGGCGCCAAACGCACTCCGGAACTGGCCGCGACATATGCCGCCGAATTCAACCTCCCGTTCGCGCCGATCGACGTCGCCCGAACGCAGTGCCGTCGGGTGGCCGACGCGGTCGCCGCAGCTGGCCGAGCGGCCGACTCGATCGTCTACTCGTGCGCGTTTGTGCTCTGCGCCGGCCGCGACGACGCCGAAGTGGCCCGCCGCGCCGCGGTGATCGGGCGGGACCTAGATGAGCTGCGCTCCAACAGCCCGCTGGTCGGCACGCCCACCGAGATCGTGGACAATCTGGGCCCGTGGCGAGATTTGGGCGTAAAACGTCTGTACGCCCAAACGCTCGACCTGTCCGACCTCGCGCACCTGGAGCTGTTAGCAGACAAGGTAATGCCGCTACTGTGACTTTGTGCCGCAGGGCAACTCAGGTTTGGTCCGGCCGACTTTCCATCGGCGGAGCGTTGCCGTGTCCGGCGTCGCGGTCCGCTACGGCGGTAGCCAGCGCCGTACCACCCTGAATCGTGCCGACGATTTCGACTTCATCGTTGATATTGAAACGTGCAGTCGCGGTGGCGGGTTGGCCTTTTTCAGCATTGAGGCCGGCGGTGATGAGGGTGGTGTTCGGGCCGACACGGTAGGTCTGGGTGTAGCCGTTGGCGCTTCGCGCGGTCACTGACTCCGCCGACACCGCGATGAGTGTCCCTTCCTGACTCACCGGCTGGGGCGCCCGCAGCTGCGCATGCGCGGTTACATCCCCAGCGCCCGAGGGTGTTTCGGATGGCACCGCACCGACCACCAGCACCGCCAGAATCGCGGCGCACAGGATAGAAGCAGACGCAACGTCAAGGACCGTCGTGGCTGCGCTGCGCCGCGCACGCGGATCAATCCGCGGCCGTCGCCTCGGCAACTCGGTCATGCGGTGCTTAGCGCCCATGTCCGTCCTTCTTCACCGGTTCAGTTTGACTTGGGTCTAATACCCGAACCGCTGCACCGGTAAACGCCGATGTGCCCGCTCAGGGGGCGTAGGGGCGCAATTATGGGTACAAAGGGGGGCAACACAGAATATTCGGACATCAGATTGATGGAGTAGTGCGAATGGCCATCGACAATCCCTTTTGGGAGGCGGTCAAGGATTGCGTCGCGCCCGATACCCTCAAGGGCAACCCGGTGGTCGGTGAATTCCGCACGGACATCAGCGTGGAAGAGACCATGGCCCGCACACCGAACCGGCAACGGCTCGTCAGGAAGTACTGCTGGAGCATTCCCGATCCCGATACCGTGGCGTTCGTTGCCAAGCATGCTCACGGCGGCCTGGTCGATCCCATTGCCGGGACAGGCTATTGGGCCTATCTGCTAGGGCAGTCCGGGGTCGATGTCGTCTGCTACGACCTGAAACCCGGCGCGGCGCTGCACGTCAATCTTTGGCACGGCGAGGACCTGTATGCCGAGGTGTGCCCGAAGGAATGCGCCGAAGCGGTGGCACTGCATCCGGATCGGACGCTATTCCTCTCGTGGCCGCCCTATAACCAGGATGTCGGCGCGCGCATTTTGATGGCCTACAAGGGGAACCGCGTCATCTATATCGGCGATAGCCGAGGCGGCGCCACGGGCGACGATCAGATGCACGCGTTGCTCGACACGGATTGGACCGAAGTCGATTCCCGCGAGCCGATTCAGTGGTGGGGTATCCACGATCGGGTCACTGTGTACGAGCGAGCGGCCACCAGTTACTGGATCGCGGCGACTTAGCTCAATTCCGGGCTCAATTCCTGCTGCGGCCCCCGAACAGCTGAAGGAAGAACGAGAACACGTTGAGCGCATCCAAAAAGATCGACGCGGCGATCATTGGCGCCGAGTCCATGTCCGTCGATCGGCGCAGTCGCTGAAAGTCGGCCATGGTGAGACCGGCGAAAACGAGCAACCCGACGATCGAGTAGATGAGCGCGCCGCCGGGAATGTGCACGAAGATCAACACCACGCCGAATCCGATGAGCGCCAGTAGCGCCCAGAATCCGGCGCGGCCGATGCCGGACAGATCGGTTCGGGTGGCGTAACCGAAGGCGCCGCAGCCGGCCACGAACAGTGCCGTCGCACCTCCAGCCTGCCACAGCGCGTCGGGGTCGGCGTTGGCGTAGTAGACCAGCGTGGGCGACATCCCCAGACCCAGCAGCAGCCCCACCCCGAGCAGTAGTGCTATGCCGAGGGCAGAAGAGCTGCGGATGGCGAACCGCATACCGATCAGGCAGCCGAACGCCAGGAGGTAGCACACGAACGACACGCCGTTGCCGAGGTTTCGGCCCACGTAGGCACCTACCGCGAACAGGCCGGCGGTAGCGGCCACGAACCACATGACCTGCGCGAAGAGGGTGCGCGTCCGGTTCTGCACACCGACTGCGCCGTAATCGGGTGGGCTCATTGGGCATGGGTCCGTTCTGTGCGGAGTTGGACAGTGGGACGGCATCGCCGACCTGGCCGAATTGTTCCGCGGTGACCAGCCCGTGTCTATGGCCCGGATGACACTGTTGGCACCTGATTGGTGTGCCCGCCGACAACGCACGTGAGGGTACCGCGCCAAAAATGGCGCGCCAATGCGACCGGCAGCGGCTGTCGGGCGCGAAACGCTTTCTGTTACTTGACAACCCCTGGAGCGGGGATGTCAGCGGAATAGCCGACGGTCCGGGCAACTCGCCTCAGGTTTAGCGGGACTTGTGACAACGTCGCGACACCCGCAGACTGGAAGGTATGCGCGACCGCGAGACGATAGACGCAGAATTGCGTCTCATCGCTTCCGCGCGCCGATCGATGAATGAGCAGGACGGTCAACCCTCGTCCCATCAACTCGACAGACTGCTCGATGAGCGCCTCGGTCACGACCCAGAAGAGACCGTCGTCATCGCCGATATGCGCCGCGACCTCGCGAAAATCAACCGCGTCCCACCTCGTCGACGTAAAACGGCGCTGCGTCGCTTCGGTCCACTGGCGGCGTTGCCGTTATCTCTCATAGCTGCCGTCGCCGGGTTGGTGGTGATGTTCGCAGGCCGGCACCCGGACCCACCAGCACAGCCGGTGGTCGAACCGCCGTCGAGTGCGCCACCCAATCCGGCCCCACCGCAAGCAGCCGCGCCACCGAGAGCGCCCGCGCTGCCGCCGGTTGACATCGTCGACACGGCGTTCGTCGACGCGTTGACACGAGAGGGCGTGCCTATCCCCAGCCGCGAATACGTGACGACCCAGGGGCACGCAGTCTGCGAGTTCCTAACGCGCCAATCCAATTTCGGGGCAGCCGTCAGCTTCGTGCAGCGGTCGACGATTTGGGATGCCAACCAAAGCACCGACGTCGCCGCCGGCGCGATCGTCTCGTACTGCCCCCAGTATGAAATCGCCAGTCAGGGCGAGATGCAGCAGACGTATCAGAAGACTCTTTCCGATATGCAGGCCATTGAGGGTGATCTGCAAGGGGTCGGGGATGGCTTGCAGCGCATCGGGGATGGCGTGAAGGGCATCCCGGGTCACCAGTAATCCGGCGGCGAAACGGTTTACTGGGCAGGTCGGCTTGGACTAACGTCGATTGCCATGAAGGCAGTCATCTTCGTGGTGGCCTCCGTGATCGTCTCGGGGTTTCTCGGCGTTCCGGCGGTGGCGCACGCCGACGGGTGCCTTAACGGCACCGTCCGTGGTGGTTCGGGTGGTGATTCTTTCCTGTGCCAGGACGGCGGGTGGTTGCACGTCGTGCCGATGTTTAACGCCCCGAATCAGCCGCTGCCACCGACATGCGTGAGGTTCCCGGACAAGTACATGTGCCCGGTTGATGCGCCTCCGCCCGGCATTCAGTGGACAACTCCGGGCCGTTGGTATCCCGGAACATAAAGACCGCACGTGCGAGCGCGGTATCGGCGACGTAACCCGTTCGGTACAGCGCCCGCCGCTACTCGGTCTCGTGGACGGAATCGATGCGCTGGTGCACGCGAGCCAGCGCCTCGTCGAAGACCTCCACCTTTTCGCCACGTCGTTCGTTGGCCGGCTGGGCGGCGCCGCGAGCACCTTCGGCTTCCACTCTCGCCGCACCCTGTCGCCGCAAAAGGCTGAAGTTCTTCTCGCGCGCAGTCCGCAGCCGGCTTTGTAGATCCTTCAACTGCTTCTCGTCCATGCGATCCAGAGCTTCGGGCTGACTCTCGCCGATCAACAAGTTTTCCTGCTGGGTCAAGTTCACATGGTGGATGCTCACCATAGATTCATAGCCTGCGCCGGCCAGACCGGCGCAGCAAATCCCGGACGTCACGCCGAACCGTCATGCCGGGGCCATCTCGAGTTCACATCGCCAGCCGGTGCACGCAATTGCGGATGACGTTCCGGGTATGCGTAACAACGCCGTGCTTGGTGCACCCTGCGACAACGGCGAAGAGTTCAAGCCGCCGTTCCACGCTCCCCCGGTTCAAGCAGCTCAAACCTTATTTTGGTGCGGTAGTGAACAGGTGGGTGCGGGTGCGAACGGGGCCATTTTCGGACCCAGTTGGCACACTTTGCCAAATTCCCCGGGCCGCGACTGTCGCACAACGTCACAGCCCCAGCGCGCGGCCTCCTGTCCATGGCAGTTGCCAGTTCCTCATCGGCGCTCAATGACCATCCGCGTTAATGCAGCGGTTGCGTTAGTGCAGCGGTTACGCTAGTGCAGCATTAGCGCGATTGCGGTATCGTTGTTGGCATGAGTTCAATTCTCCTTGAGGTCGACGCGCGCAGGCATATCAGCCTCAAGAAGATCGGCCACCATGATCGCTACCTCGCGAACGAACACGAGGACGGCACCATCACACTCACCCCGGCAATCGTCCTCACTCCAGCGGAGGTCCACTACCTCCAAGACGCCGAGATACAACGCCACGTCGAAGCGGGTCGCCGTGCAATCCAAAGCGGCGGCATTCGTCGGCTAGACCGCAAGCGCGCCAAATAAGAAATAAAGCGTGGCGTTGAACTGGACATCCGACCAGCCCTGGGAGTTCTACAATCGACTCGTAGCAGCCGACGATCCCGCGCTTCCGGCGCTTGATGATGCACTGGACATTATCGAAAACGCTTGCATGTCGCCGGCGGCGCGACCGCGATCTATCGAGGCAATGATCGCGCCACCGCCGGTCTGGCTTGTTGATGTCCGCCATCACAGCGGCGATCTGCAAATTCTGTGGCAGGAGGATCAGCAAGGTAGCCCGGCGTTGCTTTCGATCGGTCCGGCACGATTCCCCAAACTGTAATCGCCCAACGACATCGCCCGGAAACAGCCCACTTCATGACTCGCAGTCGATCCCTTCGAGTTCCCGCTTAGTTTCCTCGTTCATCGCGGTCGCTTGGCCTCGGTTGTGTGCTGCACGGTTAGGCGCCCGCGAGAACCCCGCGAATGTCGGTGAGTGCGAAGTCGTCCCCTTTAAACAGGAGCGGCTGGCCGCTGACCTTGGCGAGGGCGTATGAGAAGCAGTCGCCGTAGTTCAGGCCGGCCCGATGGCGTCCCTTGCCATACATGCGGTAGGCGATTCGTGCGGCATCCGCTTGGTCGAAATCGACGCCGACAAGGTCAACTGCGGCGCGATGCAGCCACAGATCTAACTCACGTCCGCCCGGTTCACCGAGGCGCGTTTCGATCACGATGGCGGTCTCAAGGTACGACGCGGTCGACATCAGCCGAACTTGGTCTGCTTCCACAGCTGTCTCGAACCGTTCGGCCCCAGGCTCATTGTTGAGCATCGCGACCAGCGCAGATGTGTCGATGACCATTAGGCAGGCAGCCCGCGGCCGTCGTAGCCGAGGATGTCATCCGCGGTTCGGGTGTCGAGGACCGGCAAGGCCGCGCAGCGGCGGCGGATCGCGGCCAGCTCCTCGTGCAGCGGAATGGACCTAGTGCGACCGGTCTGGCGGGCGAGTCGTTCCCGCAACGCGACCACGACCGCTTCTGTCAAAGTCTCGCCAGTCCGAGCTGCGAGCTCCCTGGCAAGCCGGTCGGCCTCCGGGTCCTTGATGCTCAACGCCATGATCCAGATTATATATCAATTGCTATATTCTAGACACGCTAGCGATGGCGCTTCACAAAGGAATCAGGACCGAGGCGGGATGCTAGGCCTATAGCCTCGGCCATCGGCAAGCGACCATTTCCGCATTTCCGCAGCTCGGGGGCCGTATGCGGCCGGTTTCTGGCCGTGCATGACGTGCATAAACGCGCAGGTCGTTCACCATCGCGCATGTCGCGTGGTCCCAAAATGGTCCCCGCCGTGCCATGCACCAGTGCCGATGACCCTCGCTTGACCAGAAGTTCGCGTACTGCCATTGTAAGTACATGACTTCGATGAAAGACGACCGCCTGCAGCTGCGCGTCGACGCAACCTCCAAGCGGCGGCTGGAGGAGGCTGCCGCCGAGGCGCACCTGAGCGTGACGGCGTTCGTACTGCAGGCCGCCAGCCAGGCCGCCGACAATTTGCTCGCCGAGCGGCAGACAATTCGCCTGTCCCCAGACTCGGCGACTGTGTTCACCGAAGCACTGAACCATCCGGCGCGGGTTAACGAGCGACTGGCGGCCACCTTGAAGCGGCCAGCGAAGTTCACCTGGCTCGACTGAAGTGCAGTTCTACCGGCCGAACCTACTCGACCCGGATAGACACCGGCGCGACGAGTTCACGTCGGGCGATTCGTCCCTGGACGAGTGGCTGCGCCGCTACGCCGGCCAGAACCGACGCGGCAACACCGCAGCGGTCTGGGTGATCGCTGATGTTGATTACAGGGTGGTCTGCTACGCGACTTTGTCGATGACATCGGTGGATCGGTCAGCAAGTCCCACGCCATTGGCGAAGGGCGCCCCATTGCAGGTTCCCGCGCTCCTAGTAGGCCGGCTAGCCACCGACACCGGCGTGGCCGGGCTTGGGCTGGGCACCCAAATGGTCAAACACATCCTGGCGACGGCAGCCGAGTTGAACGTCAAAGCAGCATGCCGAGCTGTCGTGGTCACCGCACTCAACCCGGCACCTTTCAGTTGGTGGCAGCGCTTCGGGTTTGACCCGTTCGATGCCGAGGACCCGACAAACTTGGACCTCTACCTACTGACCAAGGACATCGGCGCCACGCTCGCGAGACTCTGAGTCAGCGGATTCCGCCTCAACGCCACGCGTCGGACGGGCAAGTGCGCTCCGGCACCGCGATGAGACCGGCCTGGTCCCAAGACAAGCACCATAGGCAACAAACAATACGGGCCCGAGCACGCCATCACCGCAGCTCAGAGACTATTTCCTTCTGTCGGGCTGACAGGATTTGAACCTGCGACCACTTGACCCCCAGTCAAGTGCGCTACCAAGCTGCGCCACAGCCCGCTCGCCGGTGGGTCCACCAGCAGCGGTCGAAAGCCTACCGCAGGCGACCCGAGACACCCCGCCACGGCCTCGGTGTCGTACGGCCCGGCCGGCTCGGCACCGCCGACGTCCAGTCGCGAGCGTAAGCACACTGCGAAAAAGCCCGCCCGAAATCGCAGCCCGCTTACGCTCGCGGCCTTCTAACCAAAGCGCTCTCAGCGACGCTTGGGCCCGCGCTTTTCGCGTTCCCGCACGTTGATTCGGATCGGGCTGCCCTCGAACCCGAACGTCTCGCGCAGCCGCCGTTCCAGGAAGCGTCGGTAGCCGGCCTCCAGGAAACCGGTGGTGAACAGGACGAACGTCGGCGGCCGCGCCGCGGCCTGGGTGGCGAAGAGGATGCGCGGCTGTTTGCCACCGCGCACGGGGGGCGGCGTGGCGGCCACCACCTCTTTGATCCAGGTGTTCAGCGGCCCAGTCCCGATCCTGGCGTCCCATGACGCCAGCGCATCCTCCATCACCGGCACCAGCTTCTGCACGGCTCGGCCGGTCTTGGCGGAGATGTTGACCCGCTGCGCCCACTGCAGCTGCACGAGTTCGCGGTCGATCTCGCGCTCCAGCAGTTCGCGCCGGTCCTCATCGACCAGATCCCACTTGTTGAACGCCAGGACCAGCGCCCGCCCGGCCTCGATAACCATGCTCAGCACTCGCCGGTCCTGTTCGGTCAGCGGCTGCGACGCGTCGATCAGCACGACCACCACCTCGGCGGAATCGATGGCGGAGTGGGTTCGCACCGAGGCGTAGAACTCGTGACCGCTGGCCTGCCCGACCTTGCGACGCAACCCGGCGGTATCGATGAACCGCCACACCTTGCCGCCCAACTCGATGAGCGAGTCCACCGGGTCCACCGTGGTTCCGGCGACGTCGTGGACCACCGAACGTTGATCACCCGCCAGCCGGTTGAGCAAAGAACTCTTGCCGACATTGGGCTTGCCGACCAGCGCCACCCGGCGAGGACCGCCGGCCACCGGTGCCGCCTCGGACACCTCGGGAACCGCGGCCAGCACGACGTCGAGCAGATCGGCCACGCCGCGACCGTGCATCGCGCTGATCGCGTGCGGCTCACCGAGTCCCAGTGACCACAGTGTCGACGCGTCGGCTTCGACCTTGTCGTTGTCAACCTTGTTGGCGGCCAGAAAGACTGGTTTGCCCGAGCGCAACAGGATCCGGGCGGCGGCCTCGTCGGCGGCGGTAGCGCCGACGGTGGCATCGACCACCAGGATCACCGCGTCGGCGGTACGCATGGCGATCGCCGCCTGCTCGGCCACCAACTGCTGCAGCCCCTTGGCGTCCGGTTCCCATCCCCCGGTGTCCTGCACGACGAAACGGCGTCCGGTCCACAGCGCGTCGTAGAAGATCCGGTCCCGCGTCACGCCGGGAATATCCTGCACCACCGCTTCGCGCCGACCCAGGATGCGGTTGACCAGGGTCGACTTGCCGACATTTGGCCGGCCCACAATCGCCACCACCGGCGCGGGGCCGGGTTCGTCTGGGTCCGTAAGCTCAGAAGCGACGACGTCCCAGTCGCTTTCGTCGGTCCAGGTGCCGTCGTGAGTCACCGCGTTGCCCCGCTTCGCTGCTTGACCAAATCCATCAGGTGGGCGATCACTTCGGCTTCGGTCATGTTGCCGGTGTCCACGACCACCGCGTCCGAAGCCGCGCGTAGCGGCGACACCGCGCGGGTGGAATCCAGGTGGTCGCGGCGGCGCACGTCGGCCAATACGCCGTTGTAGTCGTCGGCCATCCCCGATGCGACGTTCTGGTCGTTGCGGCGCCGGGCGCGGGTTTCGGCCGATGCGGTCAAGAAAATTTTCACCGGCGCCTCGGGCAAAACCACCGTCCCGATGTCACGGCCCTCGACGACGACATTGCCCGGCCCCTCGGCTAACTGTCGTTGCAGGGCCACCAGCCGGCTGCGAACGGCGGGAACCGATGAAACCGCCGACACGGCCCGGGTGACCTCGTCGCCGCGGATCTCGGCCGAAACATCCTCTTCGCCAAGGTAACTGCTGACCGCGTCAGGGTCGTAACTCACCGACAACTGCACCCCTGCGGCGATCGACGCGACCGCGTCGGCATCGGTCAGATCTGCTCCGGCACGCAGTGACGCCAGCGTCACGATCCGATACATAGCCCCGGTATCCAGGTAGCGCGCCGTCAGGGCCCGAGCTAATCCCCTTGCCACCGAGGACTTTCCGGTTCCCGCCGGTCCGTCGATGGCGACCACTACGTCGACGGGAGTTCGATGGCTCGCCTCACTCCCGTCACTCACTGCGTTCGTTCCGCTCGTTCCGCTCACAAGCCCACCGCTTTGTACAGGTCTCCGATTTCGCCGCGACTCAACGCCCGGATGCTGCCTGGGCGCTGCTCCCCCAGTGACACGGAGCCGATGTTGGTGCGCACCAGTGCCTCCACCGGGAAGCCGATCGCCGCCAGCATCCGGCGCACAATGCGGTTGCGGCCCTCGTGCAATGTCAGCCGCACCAAGGTCTTCCCCGGAATGGCATCCACCACCGCGAAATCGTCGACTTTCACCAGACCGTCTTCCAGCTCGACGCCGGCCCGCAACTGCTTGCCGACCCCATGCGGAACCTTCCCGGTGACCGTCGCCAAATACGTCTTGGGCACCTCATGGGAGGGGTGCATCAACCGGTGCGCCAACTCGCCGTCGTTCGTCAGCAAGATCAGCCCCTCGGTGTCGGCATCTAGCCGCCCGACGTGAAATAGGTTCTTGTTGCCGCGCACTCGGCGCTCGATCAAGTCGCCGATACACGGCCGCCCGCGATCGTCGGACATGGTCGAGTGCATGCCGTGCGGCTTGTTCAGCGCCAGGTACACCAGCGAATCGTCGAGGACGACCCGGGCCCCATCCACCCGGATTATCGACGACTCCGGGTGGACCCGAGTACCCAACTCGGTCACCCGCTGTCCATCCACCTCGACGCGGCCTTGGATGATCAGCTTCTCAGCGGCCCGCCGCGAAGCAATCCCGGCCTGGGACAAGACTTTTTGCAACCGGATTCCCTCGGCGGCATCGGAACCTTCGTGATCGTCCATCAATCCCGGTCCACGTCGAACGTCAGCGCCTGCTCGGGTGCCGGCGTGCCCCCGAGTTTGATGAACCGTGGCTCACTGTCTAAGGATTCGGTCAATTCGTCGATCGAGTCGACGTCGGGAAGAAGCGGCGCGATATCAGGAAGATCAACCAGCGACGTCAATCCCAGGCGCTCCAGGAACAGCTCGGTGGTGGCGAACGTCACCGCGCCGGTGTCGGAGTCGGCACCCGTCTCGGTGATCAGGCCGCGCGCCAGCAGGGTTCGCATGACCGCATCGACATTGACACCACGAACCGCACTGACCCGCGCACGTGTCACGGGCTGACGGTAGGCCACCACGGCCAGCGTCTCGAGCGCGGCCCTGGTGAGCTTTGATCGTGCGCCGTCCAGCAGCAACTTCTCCACATAGGGGGCGAACCGGGCACGGGTGTACATCCGCCAGCCCTCGCCGGATTCCCGCAAGTCGATGCCGCTGTCGCGGTCGCGAAGCTCGTCGGCCATCAGCTGCAGCTTGGCCGCCACCCGGTAGACGGGTTGCTCGGTGGCCGCGGCCAGCGCATCGACTGTCACCGGGGTGTCAACCACCAAGAGCAGCGCCTCCAGCACCGAACCCAGCTCCTCGGGATCCAGCGGCGCCGCTTCGGCGATATCCGGGATCCCGGCGTCCAGATCGACCTCGGACAGTTCTTCAGTCACCAGCGCCGCTCCTCCTCATCGCTTCGCTCCGCATCGTCGCCGGCACGCACGAGCGCCATTCCTCTTGATCGCTTCGCTCTGCATCGTCGGCGGCGCGCGTCATTGGTCCCGAACTTCTACCAAGGCTTCGCTGGTGGAACGTTCCCCGGTCCAGGAAATCTGGAGCACGCCAAGCGGCTCTGACTGGTCGAATGCTACCGTCCGCGCTCGATAAAGTTCGAGCAGCGCCAGGAAGCGCCCGACAACCTCGATCGGCGCCGTACAGTCGGCGACCAGCTCAGAAAACGACGCCCACTGCCCGCTGCCCCGTGCTTCCAGGATCGCCAGCAGTTTCTTGGCCTGCTCGGGAACCGAGACCTTCAGTTCATGCAGGTGCCCGAGGGACACCGTCGGCACCGGCCGGGGGCTGAACGCGATCGCGGCGATCTGGGCGAACCGTTCGGCGTCGACGCCCAGCATCACCTCCGGAAGCAGCTCGGTGAACGGATCCTCCAGCGACACCGCGCGCGGGTAGCTGCGCAACGCGGTCGCCTCCAGCTCGGCGAACATCTCCGCGACGTGTTTGAACGCGCGGTACTGCAGCAGCCGGGCAAACAGCAGGTCGCGCACCTCGAGCAGCGCCAGGTCCTCCTCGTCATCGACCTGCCCGGCCGGCAGCAGCCGGGCGGCTTTGAGGTCGAGCAGAGTCGCGGCGATCACCAGGAACGCGGTGGTCTCCTCGAGTTCCAGCTGCGGGCCGATCTCGCGGGTGTAGGCGATGAAGTCGTCGGTGACTTGGTGCAGAGCCACCTCGGTGACGTCGAGCCGGTGAGCGAAGATCAGCTGCAGCAGCAGATCGAACGGTCCCTCGAAATTGGTTAGCCGGACTCGAAAGCCAGCCGAGGAGCCATTCTGCTGCGCCGCCTCGTCGTCAAGTTGCGAGTTCACGCGCCGAATCGGTCGATGAACTCGCGGGCCAGCGCGCGGTAGGCCATCGCGCCTCCCGATTTGGGCGCCCAGGTGGTGATGGGCTCGCCCGCAACGCTGGTCTCCGGGAATCGGACCGTTCGGGTGATCACGGTGTCGAACACTAGGTCACCGAACCGCTCCACGACGCGCGCCATGACCTCGCGCGCGTTGACCGTGCGCGGGTCGTAGCGGGTGAGCAGGATGCCGCTGATTTCCAGTTTCGGGTTGAGTCGGTCACGCACCTTGTCGACGGTGTCGGTGAGCAACGCCAGGCCGCGCAGCGAAAAGTACTCGCATTCGGTGGGGATCACCACGCCATCGGAGCAGGTCAGCCCGTTCACGGTGAGCAGACCCAGCGACGGCTGGCAGTCGATCAGGACATAGTCGTAGCGATCCAGCACCGGGTGCAGTGCCCGAGCCAGGGTCTGTTCCCGGCCCACCTCGTTGACCAGCTGAATCTCGGCGGCCGAGAGGTCGATATTGCTCGGCACCAGGTCCAGGTTCTTGACGCGGGTGGGCATGAGCACCTCGTCGATGGACGCCCGCGGCTCCACCAGCAGGTTGTGCACGGTTTTGTCCAGCTCATAGTGCGGTACGCCGAGGCCCGCGGACAGCGCGCCTTGCGGGTCCATGTCCACCAGCAGCACTCGCCTGCCGTATTCGGCGAGTGCGGCACCCAGATTGATCGTCGACGTGGTTTTCCCGACGCCGCCCTTCTGGTTGCACATTGCGATGACTTTGGCCGGGCCGTGCGAGGTGCGCGGCTTCGGCTCGGGGATCGCCCGCGGCGGGCGACCAGTCAGGCCGAGCTCGACGCCGCCGTCGGCGTGATCGGTCATGGCCGCTGTGTTCGAGAGGTGAACATCGGGGGAAAGTCTAACGGGTTCGCGCGCTTGAACCGGCCGACCCGCAGGGGGAATAACCAGCCAATACGGGTTATTCGCAGGCATTTTCCCGCAACAAGTCACACCTGCCTCACCAGCATCATTGGTGACCGAATGCCGACACTATCGTGGTCTTCATGGATCTCAAGCGACGCATCCCACTGTTGCGGTGGTCGGTCTGGCGGCTGGCGACTGGTAATCGCAACTTCACCACGACTGGCCAGGTGGGTGATGGACGCGAAGCGGCCGCGGTCGACTACGTCTTACAGAACGCCCGGGCCGGCGACATCGACGACGTGCTGGCCACCATCGACAAGTTCGCCTACGAAAAGTCGATCCTGATCAATGTCGGCGACGAGAAGGGACAACTCCTCGATGCCGCGGTGCGGCGTGCCGATCCCGCCCTGGTCCTCGAGCTGGGCACCTATTGCGGCTACGGCGCCCTACGGATCGCGCGGGCCGCGCCGAAGGCCAAGGTGTATTCCGTCGAACTCGCCGAAGCCAACGCCGCCAATGCCCGACAGATCTGGGCCCATGCCGGGGTTGCTGACCGGGTGACGTGTGTCGTCGGCACTATTGGCGACGGCGGCCGGACTTTGGACTTGCTGGCCACCGAGCGTGGATTCACCCCCGGTGCGCTAGATTTCGTGTTCCTCGATCACGACAAAGACGCCTACTTAAACGACCTGAACAGCATCCTGGACCGGGGGTGGCTGCACCCGGGCTCGGTCGTGGTCGCGGACAACATCCTGGTGCCGGGCGCACCAAAGTACCGCGAATACATGCGCCAGCAGCAGGGCAAGCTGTGGAAGACCGTCGAGCACAAGGCGCACCTGGAGTACCAGTCGTTGGTGCCCGACCTCGTGCTGGTATCCGACTACATCTAGCGCCGCGAGAGTGCGACTGGCTACGCGTTCACCGAGTGGCACCGTCGGCAGTTGCATTCTCGCGGTGGGTAACGGGCTATTGCGCGCGGGGGTGGGCTCCGGCCCACACTTCGCGCAGCGCATGCACGGTGACCAGCGTGTAGATCTGCGTCGTCGTCACCGACGCATGACCCAGCAACTCCTGCACGACACGCACATCGGCGCCGCCCTCGAGCAGGTGCGTGGCAAACGAATGCCGCAGCATGTGCGGCGACACGCCCGACTTGATCCCGGCCCGCTCGGCGGCGTCCTGCAGCACCTGCCATGCGCTTTGCCGGGACAGCCGGCCGCCGCGCACATTCAGAAAAATGGCTGCAGTGCCGCGGCCGCGACGAGCCAGCTCCGGGCGACCACGCACCAAGTAGGCGTCCAGCGCCGTCACGGCGGGGCGCCCCACCGGTACCAGCCGTTGCTTACCGCCCTTGCCGCGCAACAGCACCGACCTTGCCTGGGTGTCGATGTCGTCGACGTCGAGTCCCACGGCTTCGGAGATCCGCGACCCAGTGGAGTAGAGCAGCTCCAGCAGCGCCCGGTTGCGCAGCGTCAGCGGACCGTCGGCCGGGCTGTCGCCGCCCGCGCCTTCCAGCAGGGCCAACACGTCGTCGACCGTCAGGCTTTTGGGTAGCCGCCGGCCCGGGGTGGGCGGACGGACGGCTCGCGCCACGTCCAGCGCGGTCAAGCCTTCGGCGACGGCGAACCGATGCAGACCGCGCACGGCGATCAGCGCGCGCGCCGCCGACACCGCCGACAGCGCCGAAGCCCCCGAGTCGGGATCGCCCCGCCGCAGCGCCACCAGGAATTCGCTGACATCGTCCTCGCCGACCTTGTTCAGATCGTGAATCCCACGATCCGACAGATGCTTGGAGTAGCGGCGCAGGTCGCGGCGATAGGAGCTCAGCGTGTTGGCGGCCACCCCCCGCTCGATGGTCAGGTGGTCCAGGTAGCCCTGCAGTTGTGTCTCCAGGGCAGCCGTCATCGGGCGGCCTTCCGCGCCGCGAAGGCCTTGGGCTTATCGATCCATGGACTGTCTAGCGGACGCGGCTCGGCGAGTCCGATGGTCACTGCGTGGGCGGCCAAAATCCCGGCAATTGCAATGGAATTGACGATTTCGCCGCTGAACACCCGGCGCGCCGCATCCTCAATCGAATACCAGCTGATCGTCATGTCGGCTTCTTCGTCATGCGCCTCGGGTCGCCCCACCTCGCTGAGTCCGGTGGCCAGATAGACCCGCACCGATTCGTCGCTGTAACCCGGCGCCGTATCGACATCGAGCAGCACCTGCCACGTGCTGGCCCGCAGGCCGACCTCCTCCTCGAGCTCCCGAGCGGCACTGAGGTGCGGGGGCTCGCCGGCGACGTCCAATAGTCCGGCCGGCAGTTCCCACAACCGTCGGCCATAGGTGTGGCGGTACTGGTAGACCAACGGGATGCTGTTGTCATCGTGCATCGCCACGACGGCGACCGCGCCGTAGTGCTCGAGGACCTCACGTACCGCGGTGCGACCGCCGGGCATCCGCACTTTGTCGGAGCGCACCGCGAAAATGTTGCCAACGTGCAGCGTTTCCGTTGACGCCGTCTCGAATAGGTGTTCAGCCACGGGTCGCGGGCTCAGGTAACGGCCGCTGCGCGCTCTCCCGATGCTGGTTGCCGTTGGACGAGTGCTCGGGCATCTCCACCGGCAACAATTCGCCGCCCTTGTAGTCGATAGCCGCCCCGACGAAGCTGACGAACAGCGGATGCGGCCGGGTGGGCCGACTCTTCAGCTCGGGGTGCGCCTGGGTGCCGACGATGAACGGGTGCACTTCCGTTGGGTATTCGACGAATTCCACCAGATGGCCGTCGGGCGACGTGCCGGAAATCCGCAGCCCGCTTTCGGCGATCCGGTCGCGGTAGTCGTTGTTGACCTCGTAGCGGTGCCGGTGTCGCTCGGACACCTGCGTTGTCCCATACGCTTCGGCCACGATCGACCCTGGCTCCAGAACCGCGGGATAGGCCCCCAACCGCATGGTCCCACCCAGGTCGGCTTGGCCGGCCACGATCTCTCGTTGATCGGCCATCGTCGAAATCACCGGATCCGGTGTGGCCGGTTCGAATTCGGCTGAGTTCGCTTCGGTCAGACCCACCGAGCGGGCGGCCTCGATCACGATGCATTGCAGGCCCAGACACAACCCCAGCACCGGCAACCCGCGCGCCCGGGCATGCCGGATGGCGCCGATCTTGCCCTCGATTCCGCGGATGCCGAACCCGCCGGGGATCAGCACGCCGTGCACGTCACCCAGGGCTGCCGCAGCACCGGCGGGCGTTTCGCAGTCGTCGGACGCCACCCAGTGGATTTCGACCTTGGCGTGGTGCTTGAACCCGCCCGCACGCAGCGCCTCGGCGACCGACAGGTAGGCGTCGGAAAGCTCGATATATTTGCCTACCAAGGCAATTCGAACGGTATCGTGTGGCTCATGCACGCGGCGCAGCAAGTCGTCCCATTCGGTCCAGTCGACGTCGCGGAACGGCAGGTGGAGGCGCCGCACGACATAGGCGTCGAGTTCCTCGCGATGCAGCACTTTGGGGATGTCATAGATCGATGGCGCGTCCGGGGTGGAGATGACGCCATCGATGTCGACGTCGCACATCAACGCGATCTTGTCCTTGAGCGGTTCGGGAACCTCGCGGTCGCAACGCAGGATCAGCGCGTCCGGGGTGATACCGATGCTGCGAAGCGCGGCGACCGAGTGCTGGGTGGGTTTGGTCTTGAGTTCGCCCGACGGGGCCAGGTAGGGCACCAGCGAAACGTGCAGGAAGAAGACGTTCTCCCGGCCGATGTCGTGCCGGACCTGCCGCGCCGCCTCCAAGAAGGGCTGCGATTCGATATCGCCGACGGTCCCACCGATTTCGGTGATGACGACGTCGGGCCGGTTTCCATCGGCGTCCGGTTGGGCCATCGCGCGGATGCGCCGTTTGATCTCGTCGGTGATGTGCGGGATCACCTGGACGGTGTCGCCGAGGTATTCGCCACGTCGTTCCTTGGCAATAACCGTCGAATACACCTGTCCGGTAGTGACATTCGCCGAGCCAGACAGACTGCGGTCAAGGAAGCGCTCGTAGTGGCCGACATCTAGGTCGGTCTCGGCGCCGTCCTCGGTGACGAACACCTCGCCGTGCTGGAACGGGTTCATGGTGCCCGGGTCGACATTGAGATAGGGGTCGAGCTTCTGCATCGTCACGTGCAATCCGCGGGCGGTGAGAAGCTGTCCGAGGCTGCTGGCCGTCAGTCCCTTACCGAGCGAGGAGGCGACGCCGCCGCTGACGAAGAGGTGCTTGGTGACCGTTTGCGTGTGCTTACGCACTGGCATCCTCCGTGAAGACGGGCAGGGCGTTGACGTTTCTCGTCGGAACTAACTGGGCCTGCCGACCCACGGAAACCCACCCTAACAGCCAGCCCGCTTTGGTGCCGCGAACACGCCCGAGTGTGGCGAACGCGCCCTATTGGGGGACGGTGACGGACGTCGCACCGTGCCCGGTGCCGTATTGCCCGATGTGGCCGCCGTTGATCAAGTCATGCAGGCCCAGGACTGCGGTGATGCGTCCCGGCGCGGTGTCGACGTCGTCGACGGTGCTGATCGCCGAGGCCATGCCGGCGTCGGCGCGGGCGACCGCGACCGCCGCGCCCCCCGTCGCCGAGCCGTCCCGTCCGGCGAGCAGGGTGCCGGAGCCGTGCGGTGCCAGAGCGGCGGAGAACCGAGCCGCGCTAACGCCCTGGTTACCGGCGTCTTGGGGTAGCGAACCGCCGGTAATCACCACCGCGGCGTTCGCCGCGCCGATATGATCGCCTGCCTGGTAGGTGATGAAGCCGGTGTCGCGCAACGCCGCCAGCGCGGTATCGCGCTGAAGGTCGTCCACGGGCGGCACGGCAGGGTTGGCATTGATCAGCAAGACGATCCCCAGCAGGTCCCCGGCTTGCGAGCCCTGGTCGACCATTTTGGTACTCAACTGCTGGCCGGCCGGCAGGATGGACGAGTTAACCACGGTCCGCAGTTTCTCCCCGGAGTTCGCGTCGACGAACTCCTGCGTCAACAACAGCGTTCCGGTGACCGAACCGCCCGCCTGCCCGATGATTTTCGAGACCGCCGCGACATCGTCGTCTTTGGCGTCCGGGGTGCGGAACACGACCACCGTCTTGCCGCCCAGCGTGTCATGCACCATCCGGCCGACCAATTGGGTATCGAAATTATTTGCGGCACTCAGCTTTTCGTTCAGCACGTTCTTCTGGTCGTTGAGCCCATTGATCTGCGTGTACAGGTCGCGCTTCTCGTCACGCAGGCTGGACAGCAGGGTGTCCGACAGAAAGCCCGAACCCAGCACGACTCCCATGGCCAACGCCAAGAAGACGGCGGCCAGCGAGAACGCATGTTGGCGTAACGAGATCATGAGCGCACGTCCTTAAGAACCTCGAATGGCTACGTCACCAAGTGCTGAATCCACACGGAGAACCGGTCCCAGTATTGGACGATCCAGTGCAGCACGACGCCGTCGGTGCGTGACACCCACAACGCGACGATGATGGCGATCAGCATCGTCAGCGCCAGCAGCGCAATGGCGCCCGCCGAGATGTGGTTGCGGTACAGGGTGGCAACCGCTTTAGCGTCCACCACCTTCTCCCCCACCCGCAATCTGGTGAGGAACGTCGACGGGTTGCTTTGGGTGCGGGTGCGGTCGAAGAACGTCTCGATGTTGGCGGTGTGGCCGGCCGTCACCAACAGCGCGGCACCGTGGTGATCGGCCAGCAACAGGGCCAGGTCGGTCGCCGAGCCCGCCGCGGGAAAGGTCATGGCACCGACACCGAGATCCTGGATGCGCTCCAGACCGGGCGCGTGGCCGTCGGCGTCGGCCGGCAACACCACGTGGGCGCCGCATTTGAGGGCGTCGGTGCTGATCTGCTCCGGGTCACCGACGATGAGTTGCGGGCGGTACCCGGCCTTGCGCAGCACATCCGCGCCACTGCCGACGCCAATGAGCACCGGCTGATACTCCTTGATGAACGGCTTGAGGCAACGCAGGTCGTCGGCGGCACTGGGCTCGTCGGAGACGATCACGACATGGCGGCCACGCAGGTCGATGTCGATATCGGGGATGCCGATACCGTCGATCAACAGCGGGCTCTCGCTTTTGATGAACTCAATTGTATTGCCGGCAAACGCCTCTAGATGAGCAGCCAACCCGCTCTTGGCCTCCCGCATCAGGTCGGCGATGTCGTGGTCGGTGCGCTCGGTACCGCGGACCAGCCGACGGTCTCCGGCATACACCCCGCCTTCGTACAGACGGATCTTTGAGCCGTCCTTGATCTTCTTGAAGATGTCAGGTCCAGTCTCGTCGATCAGGGTCACGCCGTTGTTCACCAGTACCTCGGGACCGAGGTTGGGGTAGCGGCCCGAGACCGACGGCGACGCGTTGACAACGGCTGCGATGTCGGCCTCCACCAGCGCGTCGGCGGTGATGCGGTCCAGGTCGAGGACGTCGAGCACGACGATGTCGCCGGGACAGACCCTGCGCAGCAAACGGTCGATGTTCCGGTCGACTCGGGCGGTGCCGGTGAGGCCCGGCCGCGAGGCATTACGAGTTAGAAGTCCTGACATCTTCATGGGGGGATTCTGTCGGTGAAGCCCGGGAAGAACGTGGAGGCGCGCCGTAACATCTGCCCCAGAAGTTATCTGGCGTCACTTCTGTCACATTTTTATTTCGCTCGAGCGTCGACTCGTTGGGCGAATTCAGCCGCTACGCCCACAACAAGTCGACGCTCGACGGGATTAAATTTCGTCGTTCTGGGCACCGTCGAGTAATTCACGGGCGTGCGCGCGAGCACTGTCTGACTCGCCGAGGCCCGCCAGCATCCTGGCCAGCTCGGCGACCCGCTCGTCGTCGGCCACTCGTCGCACCACGCTGGTCCCCTTCGGTCCCGCCCCGTGCACCACCAGGTGCACGTCGGCATAGGCCGCGACCTGGGGCAGGTGCGTCACGACGATGACCTGGTGGGTGCGCGCCAACCGCGCCAACCGCCGTCCGATCTGCACGGCCGCCCGGCCACCGACGCCGGCGTCGACCTCGTCGAACACCATCGTGGTGCCCGCCGCCGAAGCGGCCAGCACGACCTCCAGCGCCAGCATCACCCGGGAGAGTTCGCCACCGGAGGCGCTCTTCGCCAGCGGCAGCTCCGTCATCCCGCGGTGCGCCGCGAAACCGAACTCGACGTCATCGACGCCGTCGGCTCCGGCCCGAGCCAAATCGCCCGAGGGCAGCATGAGCGCGGCGGCGTCATCCGGGCCGGACGCAACATCGAGGTTCACATCGATGCTGAATTGGGCGTCGGCCATCGCGAGCCCGGCCAGCTCGGCGGTGACCTCCTTGGCCAGCCGCTTGGCGGCCTTGCTCCGGATTTTGCTGAGGTCCGTTGCCGCTGAGGTCAATTCCCCCGCGAGTTCGTCGGCTTGGCGTTCCAGCGCCGCGAGCCCCTCCTCGGACACATCGAGCTGAGCGAGCCGGTCGCGCGATTCGGCCGCCCAGCGCAACACCCCGTCGATGTCGGCGGCGTACTTGCGGGTCAACGTCCGCAGCTGGCTCTGCCGGGCCAGCTTGGATTCCAGCGCGCTGGCATCGACCGGCAGCTCTTCCAGGTAGTTACCGAGCTCATGACCCACATCGACGACCACGGTCAACGCCTCGCCGATCTGGCCGGCCAACGCGTGCAGCTTGGCGTCATCGGTCGATTCCAATGCGGCCCTCGCCCGCCCCAGCCGATCGGCGGCGCTGCCGCCGGACAGGTCGTCGAGCTCACCCGACAGCGTTGCGCGGGCAGCGGCCGTGGCCTCGCGCAGCGTGTCCAGTTCGGAGAGCCGCACGATGTCGGCGACCAGGGCACCGTCCTCGCCGGGTTGCGGGTCGACGGCGTCGATCTCGGTGAGGGCGAACTTCAGCCGGTCGGCCTCCAGGGTGAGTTCCCGCATCCGGCTGCGGCGATCGAACAGGTCCTGGCGCGCCGACAACCAGGCATCGCGCAGTTTGCGGTAGCGCTCCAGCGCGGGACCGGACTTTGCAAATCTGTCCAGCGCGCCGCGTTGCTCCTCGGGCCGCATCAGCCGCAACTGGTCGTTTTGGCCGTGCAGGGTGAGTAACTCGGTGGTGAAGTCGCCCAGCGACTTGGCGGGCACGCTGCGGCCGCCGAGGTAGGCCCGCGAGGGTCCGTCGCTGCTGACCGAGCGCAGCGCGATCACGCTGCCGTCCTCGTCGCGCTCGGCGCCCGACGCGTCCAGAATCTCGTCCAGTTGCGCGGCCGCGGCGTCGTCGAGATCGGTTGTTGTGAAACGACCTTCGACGACGGCACGGTCCGCGCCCGATCGCACCCGGTTGGCGTCGGCGCGTCCGCCGCCGAGTAGGTGCAGCCCGGTCACCACCATGGTCTTGCCCGTGCCGGTCTCGCCGGTCAGCACCGTCAGGCCGCGGCCGAACTCCCCGACCGCGGCGCTGATCGCCCCCAGCGACTCGATGCGGATTTCCGTCAGCATTCGGTCACCACTTTGTCAGCAACACAGCAGCGCCGTTACTGTCCACGCCAACCGGTGACCGGCAACCGGAATTTGCGCACCAGCCGGTCGGTGAACGGCGCGCTGTCCAGGATCGCCCATTTCACCGGTGTGCCACAGCGGGTCACCTCGAGGCGTCCCCCGGCCGGAATCAACATCTCGCGACGGCCGTCGCAGAACACCAGGGCGTCGTTGCCGCTTGCCTCGATCTCGATGGCGATCGAGGCGTCGGGACTGGTGACCATCGGGCGGCCGAACAGCGCGTGGGCGTTATTGGGCACCACCAGGATGGCCTTGAGGTCCGGCCACAGCACCGGGCCGCCCGCGGAGAAGGCGTAGGCGGTGGACCCCGTCGGCGTAGACACCAACACCCCGTCGCAGCCGAACGTCGACACCGGCCGCCCATCGATTTCGACGACCACTCCCAGCACGCCCAGCCGCGGGCCTTTTTCCAGGCTGGCTTCATTGAGCGCCCAACCCTGGTCGATGATGTCGCCGCCGTGACGCACCAAGATATCGAGCGTCAGGCGCTCCTCCACCCAATAGTCGCGCGCGACAACATGTTCCATTACCGAGTCGATGGCATCGGCCTCGGCCTCGGCTAAAAAGCCGATTCGGCCCAGATTGACGCCCAGCACCGGGATGCCGGCATTGCGGGCCAGCTCAGCCGCCCGCAGGAAGGTGCCGTCGCCGCCGAGGGCCAGTACCAGCTCGCAGCCGTCGGCGGCCTGCGGGTCGGCATCGACCACGTCGATCTCGACGCCCATTGCCCGCATGTCGTCAGGAGCCAGGTGCAGTGATCCCCTGTCGACCGCTTCGGTGGACAGTACTCGCAGTGAAATTCCGTTGTCGCCCAACACTTTCTGCACGCGCCGTGCGGTCTCGGAGGCGTCTTCGCGCCCGGTGTGCACTACCAGCAGAATCGTGCGCGTCACTGCGGGCCCTCCCGCACGGCCCGCTGGACCGCGTCTACCAGTCCGCCGCCAGAAAGCGCCCGATCGGTCTGGGCCCGCAGCCACAGGAAATACTCGACATTGCCCGACGGGCCCGGCAGCGGGCTCGCCGTGACGTCGACGGTGTGCCAGCCCAGCTCGCCGGCCCGGCGCGCCACCGCCAGCACCGAATCGGCACGCAGGCCGGAGTCGTGCACCACCCCGCCGGGGCCGACCTGACCCTTCCCGACTTCAAACTGCGGCTTCACCATGGGAACGATATCCGCGCCCGGCCCCGCGCATCCAGCCAGCGCGGGCAATACGGTGGCCAGCGAGATAAAGGACAGGTCCGCCACCACGAGGTCGACCGGGCCGCCGATCGCCTCGGGGGACAGGTCGCGAGCATTCGTCCGCTCGACGACCAGCACGCGTGGGTCACTGCGCAGCGACCAGGCCAGCTGGCCGTATCCCACATCAGCAGCAACCACCTCGGCCGCCCCGCGATCCAGCAGAACCTCGGTGAACCCGCCCGTCGACGCGCCGGCGTCTAGGCAGCGACGGCCGGCCACGGGAATCCCGAAGGCGTCCAGCGCCCCGATCAGTTTGTGCGCGCCGCGCGACACCCAGGTGCGTTCAGCGTCTGCAGCAACGGTCAGTGCGGAGGTGATGGCGACGGCGGTGGCCGGTTTGACGGCCGGCATGCCGTCGATGCGCACCTTGCCGGCGCCGATCAACTCCGCGGCCTGCTGCCGAGACCGCGCAAGACCGCGCCGGACCAGCTCGGCGTCAACGCGGGCACGTCGTGCCACCGCGCACTCAGCCCTTCTCCGCCGACTCCAGCGCAGCCAACAGCACGTCGTGTGCCTCGGAAAGTCGACGTGCTATCTCTTCGAGTTCGACGAGGGATGGCCCGTTCTCGGGGTCATGTGTGTTTTCTGGGTCCGCCGGTCTTGGCAGCTGGGCAACCAGCGCGTCGATTTCTGCGCGGATCTGATCAGGATCGATAGTCATTGCGTTCCTAGGCTAGTCACCCGCTAAGCGTCGTGCATCAAAGACCAGCGGTTCAGGGCATCGCGGGCCCGATCGTCGCCGGACTCGATGCGCGGTCGCTGCCCGTCCAGGTTTGCGCCCCACACCGCGCTGGCGACCGCACGCACGATGGACAGCTCGTCATCTTGCTGGCCGCCCTGCTCGTCGGAATTTGTGGCGCTGACGGTTATCCCGTCAGCATCAAGGGCGACCTGCCAGCCCGCCTGCGGGCCGACCGCGAGCAGCTCGCCGATCTCATGTAACGAGCGAAGGTCGCGCGCGATATAGCTGGGCCGCTGGGCGGGCCGGGCGTATACCGCGTCGAGGGCGGTGCTGACGCCGGTGAGCACCATCAGGCTGGGCAACTCGGCGGCGTTGGCGCCCTCGATGTCGGTGTCCAGGCGGTCGCCGATGACCAATGGATTGCGGAAATCGCCGCGCGCCACCGCGTCTTTGAGCAGTGTCGGCGCCGGCTTGCCTGCCACCTGGGGTTCCGCGTTGGTGGCCGCCCGCAGCGCTGCCACCAACGATCCGTTGCCCGGCAGCAGCCCCCTCTCGGTGGGCAAGGTGAGGTCGACATTGGCCGCCACCCATAAGGCACCCGCACGGATAGCCAGTGCCGCCTCGGCAAGATCCGGCCAGCCGATGGTCAGTGAAAGCCCCTGGACGACGGCGACCGGCTTTTCGTCAAACCGTCGAACCGGACGCAGCCCGACCGCGGCGATCTCGTTCGCCAGCGATTCGGTGCCGACAACCAGCACTCGCGCATCCGGCGGTAGCTGGTCGGCGAGCAGGTGCGCGGCACTCTGCGCACTTGTAACGACATCCGTACTGGTGGCGGAGAAGCCGAGTTCGCATAGGTGCACTGCAACCTCATCGGCACTGCGGGATGCGTTGTTGGTGACATAGAGCTTGCGGCTGTCCACTTGATCCAACGACTGGACCGCGCCGTCAGTGGGCCGGCTACCGCGGAACACGGTCCCGTCCAGGTCGATCAGCAGGCAATCATATTCCTGCGCAATGGTTTTCATCTATCGCAGCGTCAGCCCAGCTCGCTGACGCGGTCTTCGGCGTCGGTTACGCCTTCGGTGTCGGCGGCAGCAGAGCGAAGGAACCATTCCAGCGCCTCGTCGTTGCGGTCGAGTGTCAGCAGCGTGTCGGCATAGGCGTAGTACAACCGCGCGGCGGTCGAGCCGGTGCGACCCGATTCCAGCTGCGGCGTCGACAACACCGTCAACGCCTGTTCGATCTGCCCGAGGTCCGCCCTGGCCCCGGCGGCGACGATGCGCAGTTCGTCGGCGTCGTCCCCGCTGAGTTGCGCCGCCTCGGGTCCGCGCGCGAGTTCGATCGCCCGCTCGGGACGCCCCAGGCCGCGTTCGCAATCGGCGATCAGCGCAAGCAACGCAGACTTGCTGCCCATTCGGCGGGCGGCGCGCAATTCCGCCAGCGCTTGGGCCCAGTCGCCGCACTGGTAGGCGGCGATTCCCACGGCCTCGCGCACCACGGCGATCCGGCTGGCCCGGGCCCGGGCCGCACGCGCGTGGTTTAGCGCGGCCTCGGGATCCTCGTCGATGAGATCACCGGCGGCAACCAGATGACGGGCCACGGCGTCAGCGGTGACCCGATCCAACGTACTTAGTTCACGCCGAACGTCAGGTGCCAGCTGCTTGGCGTCCACACCGGCCGGTATCGCAGGCCCGTCGTGCTGCGGGCGATCGCCAGTCGCGGCGCTGCTTTGGGGCTGGGCTTTGCGCGCACGGTCCGGTCCGGAGAAGCCTTCGGGGCGCGGCCCGCGCCGCGGTGCACCACCAGATCCCGGGCGGGTGCGTCGCTCACCGTCGTGCTTTTGCTTGTCGTCGACCACGCGTGCCGTTCACCTCGGTTGCTGCTTGGGGGTTTCTGCAGAGGATACGGCATCCGCGAGGCGCCAAAATCAGCCCGGCACTAGGGCGATTCGCGATTAAGCCTGAAGCCGGCTGGGCAGCAGCCCCGCCATTACCGCCGGGCAATACGTCGCGATCGCGACGAGGGTGAACGCACCGGCCACTTGGTAAGACATGCCATTCCCGTCGGCCATTCTGGACGTGACCGAGTCGAACGAACCATCGGGCTGGACCAGCATCGGACACACCGACTGACCCAGCGCCATCGTGCTTGCCGGCTGACTGTACGTGATCCCGGCATTGGTGAGCGCCACCAGGAATGCATTGCCCATCATGTCGGCGTGGATGGGTGCCGCCAGTGTCGCGGCGACGGCGGCCAGGCCTCCGGTCACTCCCATAAGCCGCAGCAGCGTCGCCTGCCCGGTCAGTCGCAAAGGCCACCTGTATTCGATTAGCTGCGCCGTCATCGCCCGTTTCTCATCAGTTCGTCGCGGCACCTGTCCGCGCAAATCGCTGTGACAACAGTGACGAATAAGAATCACATCTACGACACGGCGAGATAAAGGTTTGCCCACTAACGCGTTTCGCGGCGCCGCAAGGGGCGAAATGAGTTGTACCGGTGCGAGCCGTGCTAGACCTTTTGAACTCCGGCGATATTGCGCTTGCCGCGGCGCAGCACCAGCCAGCGGCCGTGCAGGAAATCCACTGCCCGCGGAGCCCATTCATCGCTGTCGACGCGAATGTTGTTGACCGACACACCACCTTCGCCGATTGTGCGCCGCGCGGCTGCCTTGCTGGCGGACAAACCCGTTGCCACCAGTAGATCGACGATTCCGTCGGGGCTGCCAGGTTTGAGCTCGGCGACCGACGCCTCACGCAACGCCGCGGCCAACGTCGCCTCGTCGAGGCGGTCCAGGTCACCTTGGCCGAAAAGCGCCCGGCTCGCATGTTCAACCGCGTCGGTGGCCATTTCGCCGTGCACCAACACGGTCAGCTCCCTGGCGAGTCGACGTTGGGCGGCACGTTGCTGCGGCCGCTCGGCAGTCGACCGTTCCAGCTCAGCCAGTTCGTCGGCGGATAGGAAGGTGAACCACCGCAAATACCGGATCACGTCCGCGTCGGCGGTATTGACGAAGTACTGATACCAGGCATACGGACTGGTCAGTTCCGGGTCCAGCCATAAACTTCCGCCGCCGGTGGATTTGCCGAATTTGGTGCCATCGGCGGCCGTCACCAGCGGAACTGTGAGCGCATGCACTGTCGCACCGAGCTTTTGACGCACCAGGCGGACCCCGGCGATGATGTTGCCCCACTGATCTGAACCGCCGATCTGCAGCACGCAGCCGTGCCGCCGATGCAATTCGACGTAGTCGTTGGCTTGCAGCAGCATGTAGCTGAACTCGGTGTAGGAGATGCCATCCCCCTCGAGCCGCCGCCGGATGGTGTCGCGGTCCAGCATCACGTTGACCGAGAAGTGCTTGCCGAGATCGCGCAGGAACTCGACCGCCGACATGGCGCTGGTCCACTCGAAGTTGTTCTCGACGATCGCCCCGGTGGCTGAAGCCCCGGAATCCGAGAAATCGACGAAGCGTTCGAGCTGTCCGCGGATCCGTTCGGTCCAGTCGGCGACGGTGTCCGCCTCGTTGAGGCTGCGCTCGCCGATGTCGCGCGGGTCACCGATCATGCCGGTGGCACCGCCGGCGAGCACGATGGGACGGTGGCCTGCTTGTTGAAAGCGCCGCAATGCCAGCAGCGGTACCAGGTGCCCGGCATGCAGGCTCGGCGCGGTCGGATCGAAGCCGGCATACAGCGTCATCGGCCCGCGCTGCGCTTCGGCGGCCAGCGCGTCGAGGTCGGTGGACTGCGCAATCAAGCCGCGCCAGCCCAGCTCGTCGAGAATCATGTCTGACGATCCTTCCAGCATCATTCCGGCTAGTCGCTGGCGCCCGGTGCCGGCGCCCGGGGGCTGCGACGATAGGCCGACACCTCGGGTCGCCCGGCAAGCCAGAACCGCCATGGCCGATCGGCCGCCTGGCTGACCCCGACGCGTGGACCCGACACCACGTCGTGCGCCTCGTTGAGTGTCAATGTCAGCGGGCTACCCGGGTCGAACAGATCCATCCCGTTGTCGGCCATCGTGATACCCAGCGCGGAGCACAGGTTTCCGGGACCGCGCGCCAGCGCGATCGGGCGAACCGCCGCGCCGCGCCGGGATTGGGCGACGCCGATCCCGTCATCAATGGCCGCCGCCCGTACCAAGACGGCGGCAGCCACTCCGTCGGGCCCGCAGGTGACATTGGCGCAAACATGGATCCCGTGGCTGCGATAGGTGTAAAGCCGCCCGGGCAGCCCGAACATGATGAGGTTACGACCACCCGGACCGCGGTAGGAATGGGACGCAGCATCCGGCCAGGGGCCGTCGGGCACGCCGCCGTAGGCCTCGACCTCGACGATTGTGGCGCTCGCTTGCCGTGCGGTCAGCGTGGCGCCGAGCAACAGTTGCGCGGCAGCGACCGGGTCAACCGCCAGCTTTTCCGCGCTCATCGAACCGAACCTACCTGCCGCGAGAGTGCATCTACCGACACGTTTCGCGAGTGGACCCGTCGGCAGTTGCACTCTCGCGGCTGGGGGTGAAGAATTCATCAGATGATGAGTTCATCACGCGATGAATTAACGCCGGGCGGCCCTGAGCCGGCCGTGAGCATTAACCATCTGCGGGTGATCCGCGGTAAACACCCGGCACTGCACGATCTCTCGGTCGATGTCGCAAAGGGCACCATCACCGGCCTGCTCGGTCCGTCAGGATGCGGTAAGAGCACGCTGATGCGCTGCATCGTCGGCACCCAGGTCGTGAAGTCGGGCAGTGTCACCGTGCTGGGTCACTCGGCCGGGTCCGCTCGACTGCGCCAACAAGTGGGATACCTGCCTCAAAACCCCGCCATCTACGATGACCTGCGCATCGTCGACAACGTGCGGTACTTCGCCTCGCTGTATGGCTCCGACGGTCGGGCCGCGGACGACGCCATCGAACGTGTGGGCCTGACAGATCACCGAAGCGCATACTGCGGCAACCTTTCCGGCGGCCAACGCACCAGGGCGTCCTTGGCATGTGCACTGGTTTGCCAACCCGCCTTGCTTGTGCTCGACGAACCCACGGTTGGCCTGGATCCCGTTCTCCGCGTGGATCTCTGGGAGCAGTTTACCGAGCTCGCCCGCGCCGGCACCACCCTGCTGGTGTCCAGCCACGTCATGGACGAGGCCGACCACTGCCGTGACCTGTTGTTGATGCGCGACGGCCGGCTGATCGCCCATGCCACCCCGAACCGACTGAGAGAGGACACCGGATGCACATCACTGGAGGAAGCGTTTCTGTCCATCATCAAGCGCACCACCGCGCCCCCGGCAGCATAGGATTCAAAGCGTACACAGCGACCACGGTGCGGATCCTGCGCCAGCTGGCCGCCGATCACCGCAGCGTCGCGTTGATTTTGGTGGTACCGGTCATGGTCATAACGCTGATGTATTTCATGTTCGAAAATGCTCCACACCGCCCGGGCAGTCCAACACCGTTCAACAACGCCTGCCTGGTCCTCCTGGGTCTTTTCCCGCTTTTCGTGATGTTCATCATCACGTCGATAACGATGCAGCGCGAACGTGCTTCAGGGACACTGGAGCGCATCTTGACCACGCCACTGCGCCGCCTCGACATGCTGATGGCCTACGGCACCGCTTTTTCGATTGCCGCTGCTGCGCAGGCTGTTTCGGCGTGCATCGTGTCGTTTTGGTTGCTCGGCTTCGACACCGCGGGCAGCCCGGTTTGGGTGTTCGTGATCGCAATCGTCAACGCGATGCTAGGTGTTGGGCTTGGCCTGCTGTGTAGCGCGTTCGCCCGCACTGAGTTTCAGGCGGTCCAGTTCATCCCGTTGGTGATGGTGCCGCAGCTACTGCTGGCCGGCATCATCGTCCCCCGGGCGCTGATGGCGCACTGGCTTCAGTGGATCAGCAACGTGCTGCCGGCCAGCTACGCACTGGAAGCCTTACAGCAGGTGAATGCCCATGTCGCCCTGACCTATATCGCCATGCGCGATATCTTCGTTGTGTTGGGTTTCGCGATCGCGGCGCTGTGTCTCGCCGCGGCGACGCTGCGCCGACGGACGCCCTGACGTGCCTGCCACCAAAGTCGGGCGCCGGCGGCCCGGGCGACCGGCAGGTAGCTCCGACACCCGGGATCGGATCCTGACTAGCGCCCGAGCTCTGTTCGCGCAGAACGGTATTGATCGAACATCGATACGATGCGTAGCCGCAGCAGCTGGAGTGGATGCCGCCCTGGTACATCACTACTTCGGTTCCAAGCAGCAGCTGTTCGCGGCCGCGATCCGCATTACGATCGACCCGATGGCGGTGCTGGTGCCGCTGCGCGAAATCCCGGTCGAAGAGCTCGGGTACGAGCTGCCTTCGATGCTGCTGCCGATCTGGGATTCCGAGCTGGGCGCGGGCTTGATCGCAACATTGCGCTCCCTGGTCGCCGGCAGTGACGTGGGCCTGGCGCGCTCCTTTGTTGAAGAGATAATCACTGCGGAAATCGCATCCCGCGTGGACAATCCCACGGGGACCGGCACTATTCGCGCCCAGTTCTTGGCGTCCCAGTTGATGGGCGTGGTCATGGCGCGCTACATCGTGAAGGTCGAGCCTTTCGCGTCGCTGCCGGCCTCGCAGATCGTGCAGACCATCGCGCCGAACCTGCAGCACTACCTCACTGGGAATCTGCCGGACGGCCTCGCGCCATGAGCCGGGCGTGCTCGTCGTCGTCGACGTCGCGGGCCTCGTCGATCAGCAGCACCGGGATGCCGTCCTCGATCCGGTAAGCCCGCCGCAGCCGCGGGTTGTACAGCACGTCATCCTGGGCGACCAGCACCAGCGGACCTCGATCGGCCGGACAGACCAGGATGCTCAACAGCGAATCGTCAAGCATCGCTTCGCCGTTGCTCGCCGCTCAATGCCGACCGCGCTCCCGCGGTCAGCTTGCGGAACACGCTGTCGCCTGGGTCGAAGTACCACGCATGCCGCTGGCGGCCCGGCTTGGGAATCCCGGCCGCGCGCAGGGCGCTGACGGTGGGACGGTAGCTCGCGCTCAACGCCATCTCCGCCACCACATGCACAATGTCGGGTCCCAGCCCCACCGGCATTCTGGCGACGGCTTCGGTCAAGTCCGCGGCCGTGATTGAGGCTCCCGGTAGCAACGTCACCGCCGACACCGCCACCTCCCGATCGGCCACCGGCACGTTGTACGTCGCTGCGACGTCGACACCATCGATGAAGCCCAGCGCATCGGTAACCGCCTCGGGGTAGACCACACCGCGCGCGGTGAGGATGATCGAGCCGCGCCTGCCCATCAGCCAGAAGTCGCCGTCTTCGTCGCGGCGGAACAGGTAATCGGTCGATATCCAGGTGTCGCCGGCAGAGAAGACCCCGCGCTTGACCGACGCGGTCGGATCGATCGGCCCTCTGGACTGTGCGAGCAGCACCCCTACCTGATTCACATCGGCGAGCTGCACGAAGCCACGTTCGTTCTCCCGAATCAGGTCGTTTTCGGCGTCGTAGGCACCGAGCTCGACACGCCCGGCACCCGGCAGCGGACGGCCCTCGCTGCCGACCTTGGCGCCGGATACGTTGGCCAACACGGCCTGTCCGTCGGTGGTGGCGAAGAACTCGACGACGTGCGCGGGGGTGAATGCGTCGCAGACCCGGTCCCACAATCCGGTCGGCATACCTGAGCCGATGAATAGCCGCACTGGATGGTTGCCCTGCAGCACGAACGCCGGATCGTCGACGACGCCGCGCAGCATGGCCCAGGTGTAGGACACAACGGTGACGCCGTACTGGCGTATCTCGTGGACGAAGCGGTCCGGGCGGAGACCACGCGACAAGGCGATCCGCGTGCCGCCAACCACCGCGCCGCCCAGACTCACCAGCAGCGCAGACTCATGGTGCAGCGGCGTCAGGCAGTACACCGTGTCCGAGCGATCGAGCGCGGCCGTGGACGCGGTCCCGAAAGCCGACACCGCCCACCGGTAGTTGGTGATCTGTTTGGCCACCAGCTCGCCGCCGGCTGCGCTGAATGCAATGAAGGCCAGGTCGCGGGCCAATCCCGGGTTCGGCCGATACCACGCGGGCAAATCGACCGCGTCCGGGTCGATCTGCTCCATGTCGATGACGTCCGCGTCCTCCGGCAGGTCCAGGGCGCGCGATTCGCCACCACCCAACACCAGGACCTGCTCCGACTGTTGGCGTGCGACTTCAAGGTTGGTGGGGTCAGTCAGGATCTCATTCACCCTGCCCAGCCGGACCGACGCGGCCAGGTCGGCGTCCGGTCGTATCACCACGGCGACCGCACCAAGCCGGGACAGCGCGGCAATGGCGACCAGCGCGCTGGGCCGCGTCTCCATCAGCACACCCACCCGGTCGCCCTGCCGCACCCCGACCTCGATCAGGCCGCGAACCACATTGTCGATGCGGCGGTTCACCGCCTCGTAGGTGTGCACGCGCCCGTCGAACAGCAGGAACTCGCCCTGCGGGGCGTTGTGTGCCTGTTCTTCGATGATGCGGCCCAACGAGATCCGGGTGTGGTCGTTGAGCTGTCCCAGCCGGGCCAGCCGCGGCAGCGTCCGGACCGTTTCCACGGCCAATGTGCGCATCGATTTGTTAGCGCCGACGACGGCGTCGGCCGCACCCCGAGCCAGCGCAATCGCGGCTTCGGAAGCTTCCCCGACACCGTGCACGAGCCGCGAGCTCAACGCGACACCGCTTTCGGTGTACTCGGCCGGTTGATCGGCCATCACGTCGACGCTATCCGGCTTGTCGCCCCCGGTATCGAGCCATTGCACCCATTCGGCGACCGTCGGCCAGCCCTGCTCCGCCGCCTTGGATCCCACGACGAGACCGAAATGCCCTGTCCGGATGCGGTGTTCGTAGACCTCGGCGTTGGGCGCAGCCCGCCGGATCCCGCGCACCGACGCAGGCTGGCCGATGTCGTCGACCTCGCCGATGAAAGCCAGTACCGGACAGGTGATATCGGTGAGCGTGACCATCTGCCCGTTGACGGCAAAGCCGCCGGTCATCATCCGGTTGTGAGCGATGAATTGCTTGAGCAGCTCCGAGACCGCCGGGCCCGACCAGGCGATCCAACCTTCGGATTCGAGAAAGCGGCGTTGTTGTTCACGCGGTAGCAGCGCTTCGCGGTCGTGCAGCTGACGGACGAAGTCGACGCGCGCCTTTGCGGTTTTCAGTGGGTCCAGCAGCTGGAAACCGGCGCGCGCCAACCAGCTTGGGATATCCATCCAGCTGAAGACATGGTCCGCCATGAAATTGGCGGCGGCGACACCCAGATTTGCCGGGATGCCCATCGGCAGCGCGGCCAGCGTGTCCACCGGCGCGCCGAACGTCACGATGCTGGCGATGTTTTTGGAACGCCGATAGGCCGCGGCCTGGTAGCAGAACATGCCGCCCTGCGAATACCCGACCAGGTGCACATCGCTGCCGGTGGCGTCCTTGACGGTGTCGACCGCTTGACTGAGCGCGACAATGTGGTCGGCCAGGTTGCGGCGCATGCCGCCTTCGACCTTGTCCGGCGAGCCGAAGTCGATGACCCACGGGTCGAGCCCGTTGGCGTGCAGGATCCCTACCGCACCGTCCTCGCGGGTTACGTCCCACATGTCCGCGGACATCATCATCGGGTGCACCATCAGCACGGGCGGCCCCACGGGCCGGCCTTTCGGCGGAAAATACCGCCGCAGCTTGTACATCGACACGCTCTCGACGATCTGAGAAGGCGACGGAACGCTCCCGGTCTCCAGGCCCCCCAGCCGCAGGACTTCCAGGCCGTTTTGCGCCGTGGCCACCAGACGCTCGACCGGTCGTGTGACCATCGAAAAATTCAGATCCACCGCTGCTCCCTGACTCTTGACAGCTTGGTCATCATGGCACATCGGTTTGCCGAGGGGGTTTGATCAGGCTGTTCGCGGGAGGCGGAGATGCCGGTGCATGCTCGCCGCTGGGAGGACCGGGCCCGGGGAGGCTGCGAATCCGTCGCGCGCGCGATGTGCACCCGGCTGGGTATTGTTGGCGTGTCGGGCGTGTCGGGCACCTCGACGTCAGCGTAGCGCTCGTGCGGTTCGTGGAGCAGCTATGTCCCTTTAGGAGCTTCGTATGAAAGCTAGAAATCGTGATATTTAATTAAGATCTTTAAGTATCATATCGTCTAGTTTACATACTTGTTGGTTCAATAGATGCTCAGGAGACGGCCTTGTCGTATGTAATTACCGGTCCCGACGTACTTGCGGTTGGAGCCGCAGATGTGACGCGCATCGGCTCGGCGCTCAGCCAGGCTCATGCGGCCGCTGCAGCCTCGACTACCAGGCTCGTCGCTGCTGCCGAGGACGAGGTTTCGGCGGCGATCGCGTCGCTGTTTTCTAGCTATGGCCAGCAGTACCAGGCGCTGAGCGCTCGGGCCGCGGCGTTTCATGCCGAGTTTGCGCAGGCCTTGACTGGGGCGGGGAACACCTATACGGCTGCCGAGGCGGCCAACGTTAACCCGTTGCAGACCCTCGAGCAAGACGTGCTGGGTGCGATCAACGCACCCAGCGAGATTCTGTTTCAACGCCCGCTGATCGGCCCCGGCAGCAACGGGGCGGCGGGGACTGGCGCAGCCGGTGGGGCCGGCGGGATCTTGTGGGGCAATGGCGGCCACGGCGGGTCGGGCGCGACCGGCCAAGCAGGCGGGGCCGGCGGGGCTGCCGGGCTGTTCGGCAACGGCGGCACCGGTGGTGCGGGCGGGGCTGGCGCAAACGGCGGTCGCGGCGGCACCGGTGGGTTGCTGTCGGGCAACGGCGGTGCCGGCGGAGCCAGCGGGACCGGCGGCACTGGTGGTGCGGGCGGCAACGCGGTGTTGTTCGGCAGCGGCGGGGCCGGCGGTGTAGGCACGCCCGGGCTGACCGGGGCGACCGGCGTGGCAGGCGGAAACGGCGGAAACGGCGGAACCGGCGGAAACGCTGGGCTGTTGTTCGGTAATGGCGGGGCCGGTGGCCAGGGCGCTCAGGGCGGCCAAGGTGGGGCCGGCGCGACCGGCCATGACGCCACCGGCGCCGGTGTGACCGGCGACGATGGCGGCAACGGCGGGCAGGGCGGCACCGGGGGGACGGGCGGGGCCGGCGGCCGCGGCTCAGCGTTGTTCGGTCACGCGGGCGCCAACGGCAACGGCGGGAACGGAGGCAACGGCGGCCAAGGTGGCCAGGGCGGTATGGGTGGTACCGACGACGGCGTGCTCGGCGCCGGCCAGGGCGGCAATGGAGGCACCGGCGGGGCAGCCGGACAGGGTGGTGCCGCCGGCGGCGTCGGCGCCGCCACGGGTCTTGCTGGTACCACGGGCGCTGGGGGCCAGGGCGGCACCGGCGGCACCAGCGCCTTCGGCGCGGGCGGCAACGGCGGCCAAGGCGGCGTCTCGGGTGACGATGCCACCGGTGCCACCGGCGGTACCGGCGGCACCGGTCTAACCGGCGGCCAAGGCGGCCAAGGCGGTATTGCGAATGCTGCTGGAATTGGAAACGCCACCGGCGGCAACGGCGGCCAAGGCGGCACCGGTACCGCGGGCGGCGGCACCGGCGGCCAAGGCGGCCAAGGCGGCACTGCGATTGTGACTGCCACTGGAACCGGAAACGCCACCGGCGGCACTGGCGGCCAAGGCGGCACCGGCGCCGCGGGCGGCGGCACCGGCGGCCAAGGCGGCACTGCGATTGTGGCTGCCACTGGAACCGGAAACGCCATCGGCGGCACCGGCGGCCAAGGCGGCACCGGCGGCGGCAACGGCGGTGACGGCGGTTTTGCCGACAACGATGGAACCGGAGCCGCCACCGGCGGCAACGGCGGTGCCGCTACCAGCGGCGGCACCACAGCCAACGGCGGCAACGGCGGCACCGGGCAAGTCAATAACAACGCCTCTACCGCCATCGCCACCGGCGGCAACGGCGGCAACGCCGGCACCGACAACACCGGCACCGGCGGCACCGGCGGCACCGGCGGCAGTGCGGGTAGCGACGGAGCCGGAGCCGCCAACGGCGGCCAAGGCGGCCAAGGCGGCACCGGCACCACCGGCACCGGCGGCACCGGCGGCAGCGGCGGCACTGCGATTGGCACCGGAACTGGAAACGCCACCGCCGGCAACGGCGGCCAAGGCGGCACCGGCGGCGCGGGCGGCGGCACCGGCGGCACCGGCGGCGCTGCGACTGTGGCTGCCACTGGAACCGGAAACGCCATCGGCGGCACCGGCGGAGGCGGCGCCACCGACGGCAGCAACGGCGGTGACGGCGGATCTGCCTACAACTACGGAACTGGAACCGCCACCGGTGGCAACGGCGGTGCCGCTACCAGCGGCGGCACCACAGCCAACGGCGGCACCGGCGGCTACGGGCAAGTCAATAACAACGCCTCTACCGCCATCGCCACCGGCGGCAACGGCGGCAACGCCGGCACCGACAACACCGGCACCGGCGGCACCGGCGGCACCGGCGGCGGCGCGGACAACGGAGCCGGAACCGGAGCCGCCAACGGCGGCCAAGGCGGCCAAGGCGGCACCGGCACCACCGGCACCGGCGGCACCGGCGGCACCGGCGGCGCTGCGGACGACATCGGAATTGGAAACGCCACCGGCGGCACCGGCGGCCAAGGCGGCACCGGCGCCGCGGGCGGCGGCACCGGCGGCCAAGGCGGCACTGCGATTGTGACTGCCACTGGAACCGGAAACGCCACCGGCGGCACCGGCGGCCAAGGCGGCACCGGCGGCGGCAACGGCGGTGACGGCGGTTTTGCCGACAACGATGGAACCGGAGCCGCCACCGGCGGCAACGGCGGTGCCGCTACCAGCGGCGGCACCACAGCCAACGGCGGCACCGGCGGCACCGGGCAAGTCAATAACAACGCCTCTACCGCCATCGCCACCGGCGGCAACGGCGGCAACGCCGGCACCGACAACACCGGCACCGGCGGCACCGGCGGCACCGGCGGCAGCTGCGGGTAGCGACGGAGCCGGAGCCGCCAACGGCGGCCAAGGCGGCCAAGGCGGCACCGGCACCACCGGCACCGGCGGCACCGGCGGCAGCGGCGGCACTGCGATTGGCACCGGAACTGGAAACGCCACCGCCGGCAACGGCGGCCAAGGCGGCACCGGCGGCGGGGGCGGCGGCACCGGCGGCACCGGCGGCGCTGCGACTGTGGCTGCCACCGGAACCGGAAACGCCATCGGCGGCACCGGCGGAGGCGGCGCCACCGACGGCAGCAACGGCGGTGACGGCGGATCTGCCTACAACTACGGAACTGGAACCGCCACCGGTGGCAACGGCGGTGCCGCTACCAGCGGCGGCACCACAGCCAACGGCGGCACCGGCGGCTACGGGCAAGTCAATAACAACGCCTCTACCGCCATCGCCACCGGCGGCAACGGCGGCAACGCCGGCACCGACAACACCGGCACCGGCGGCACCGGCGGCACCGGCGGCGGCGCGGACAACGGAGCCGGAACCGGAGCCGCCAACGGCGGCCAAGGCGGCCAAGGCGGCACCGGCACCACCGGCACCGGCGGCACCGGCGGCACCGGCGGCGCTGCGGACGACATCGGAATTGGAAACGCCACCGGCGGCACCGGCGGCCAAGGCGGCACCGGCGCCGCGGGCGGCGGCACCGGCGGCCAAGGCGGCACTGCGATTGTGACTGCCACTGGAACCGGAAACGCCACCGGCGGCACCGGCGGCCAAGGCGGCACCGGCGGCGGCAACGGCGGTGACGGCGGTTTTGCCGACAACGATGGAACCGGAGCCGCCACCGGCGGCAACGGCGGTGCCGCTACCAGCGGCGGCACCACAGCCAACGGCGGCAACGGCGGCACCGGGCAAGTCAATAACAACGCCTCTACCGCCATCGCCACCGGCGGCAACGGCGGCAACGCCGGCACCGACAACACCGGCACCGGCGGCACCGGCGGCACCGGCGGCGCCGCGGGTAACGACGGAGCCGGAGCCACCAACGGCGGCCAAGGCGGCCAAGGCGGCACCGGCACCACCGGCACCGGCGGCACTGGTGGCACCGGCGGCGCTGCGACTGGCACCGGAATTGGAAACGCCACCGGTGGCACCGGCGGCACCGGCGGCACCGGCGGCGGGGGCGGCGGCACCGGCGGCACCGGCGGCGCTGCGACTGTGACTGCCACCGGAACCGGAAACGCCATCGGCGGCACCGGCGGAGGCGGCGCCACCGACGGCAGCAACGGCGGTGACGGCGGATCTGCCTACAACTACGGAACTGGAACCGCCACCGGTGGCAACGGCGGCGCCGCTACCAGCGGCGGCACCACAGCCAACGGCGGCACCGGCGGCACCGGGCAAGTCAATAACAACGCCTCTACCGCCATCGCCACCGGCGGCAACGGCGGCAACGCCGGCACCGACAACACCGGCACCGGCGGCACCGGCGGCACCGGCGGCAATGCGGACAACATCGGAGCCGGGGCCACCTACGGCGGCCAAGGCGGCACCGGCGGCACCGGCACCACCGGCGGCACCGGCGGCACCGGCGGCATTGCAGACAGTCTGGACGGAACTGGAAACGCCACCGGCGGCACCGGCGGCACCGGCGGTGCCAGCACGGCAGCCTCAACCGACGGCGCCCGGGGCGGCGATGGCGGCTTCGCCAACGCCTCAGTTGGGGCTGTTGCCACTGGCGGCCCCGGCGGGCCTGGGGGTGCGGGTGGCCCAGGCGGTAACCAAGGCCCAACCGGCGATACCGGCGGCACCGCATAAACGAGTCGTCGGCCTGGCACCGGCGACCATCGGCCTCCCACCAGGGCGGTCGCTGATCCTGCGCTGCAGCATGTGCCGCTCAGCGATGCGGGTGAGACGACGTGGGTTCGCCACCGCCACGGGACAATCCGGGATAGGCCGGGCTGCCTACGGCCGACCTGTACAGGCCGCTATGCGGTCGGTACCGCTGTCGGGCTAGCGTCGGCCCGGTGGCGCATCTGCTTGGAGCCGAGGCGATACACCTCGAATACCCGAATCAACTGGTGTTCGACTCGGTCACGCTCGGCGTCAACGACGGGGCGCGCGTCGGCATCGTCGGACGCAACGGAGACGGCAAGTCCAGCCTGCTCGGGCTGCTGACCGGCCAGCTCCGGCCAGACTCCGGCCGGGTCACCCGGCGTGGCGGACTGCGGGTCAGCGCGCTGAGCCAGGCAGACACCCTCGACCCGAGCCACACCGTCGGCTGGACACTCGTCGGCGACCAGGCCGAACACCAGTGGGCGGGTGACGCGCGGGTGCGCGACGTGGTTGGCGGACTGGTGTCCGACATCGGCTGGGATGCCGCGGTCGGCACCCTCAGCGGCGGCCAACGGCGACGGGTGCAGCTGGCCAAGCTGCTGGTCGGCGAGTGGGACGTGATCGCTTTGGACGAGCCCACCAACCACCTCGACATCCAAGGCATCACCTGGCTGGCCGGCCATCTGCAACAACGCTGGCCACGTAATACCGGTGGGTTGCTGGTGGTGACGCACGACCGCTGGTTTCTCGACGAAGTCGCCAACACCACCTGGGAGGTGCACGACGGGATCGTCGAACCGTTCGAAGGCGGCTACGCCGCGTACGTGCTGCAGCGCGTGGAGCGGGACCGACTGGCCGCCAGCTCGGAGGCCAAGCGGCAGAACCTGATGCGCAAGGAGCTGGCCTGGTTGCGTCGGGGCCCCCCGGCCCGGACCTCCAAGCCGAAATTCCGCATCGATGCCGCCAACCAGTTGATCGCCGATGTGCCCCCGCTGCGCAACACCGTCGAACTGGCCAAGCTGGCCACCGCCCGGCTGGGCAAGATCGTCGTCGACCTGCTCGACGTATCAGTCTCGTTCGAAGGACGCCCGGTGCTGCGCGACATCGAATGGCGGATCGGCCCCGGCGAGCGCACCGGCATCGTCGGAGCCAACGGGGCCGGGAAGTCCACTCTGCTCGGGTTGATCGCCGGCACGGTTGCGCCCGACACCGGGCGCGTCAAGCGCGGCAAGACCGTCAAGCTCGCCGTACTCGATCAGCAAGGCGATCAACTGGCGGCACTCGCCGGTGACCGCATCGCCGATGTGCTGGGCCGGCTGCCCGGCGGCTACGAGGTCGAGGGCCGCGAGGTCACCCCGGCCCAGCTGTTGGAGCGACTCGGTTTTCACGAGCTGTCTGCGCGCGTCGGCGAACTTTCCGGCGGTCAACGGCGGCGGCTGCAGCTGATGCTCACGCTGCTGTCCGAGCCGAACGTGCTGCTTCTCGACGAACCGACCAACGACGTCGACACCGACATGCTGACTGCCACCGAGGACCTGCTCGACTCCTGGCCAGGCACCTTGATTGTCGTCTCGCACGACCGCTACCTGCTCGAGCGTGTCACCGACCAGCAGTACGCCATTCTCGACGGCCGGTTGCGGCATCTGCCCGGTGGCATCGACGAATATCTGCGGCTGGCCGGCCGCACGCCGGCCACCGGGACTACCCGGCCTAGCGCCGAAACGCCGGCCGCCGAAGCGCAAGCGATGTCCGGTGCGCAGCGCCGGACCGCTGAGAAGGAGCTGGCCTCGGCGGATCGCCAGCTCGTTCGGCTGGCCGAACGGATCGCCGCCAAGCACAGCGAACTCGCCGAGCACGATCAGGCCGATCATGTAGGTATCACGAAGCTGACGGCAGAGTTGCGCGCGCTGGAAAGCGAGGTCGCCGCGACGGAAAGCCGCTGGCTGGAGCTGTCGGAAGTGCTGGAATGAACGTGGTTTCCTACCTGCCCGGCGAGGCGCTGCTGGCGTTGTACCGGCGGCGCGGTCCGGTGATCAATTCGGGCGTCGGCCGACACGGCTACACGTACCTTTTGGGCCCTGAGGCGAACAAGTTCGTGTTCGCCAATGCCGATGCTTTCAGTTGGCAACAGACGTTTGAGAACCTGGCCCTGGTCGACGGGCCCACCGCGCTGATCGTCAGCGACGGGGACGACCACCGTCGCCGCCGCAGTGTGGTGGCGCCCGGGCTACGACACCGGCAAATCCAGGACTACGTCCAGACCATGGTGTCCAATATCGACACGGTCATCGACAGCTGGCGGATCGGCCAGCGCCTGGACGTCTACCAGCAGTGCCGCCGCGCGGTGCGGCGCAGCACCGCGGAAAGCCTTTTTGGCCAGCGCATAGCCGCGCACTCCGAGTTTCTTGGCGAACAACTCCAGCCCCTGCTGAACCTCACTCACCAGCTGCCACAAGTCGTGCACCTGCAACGCCGGGCCAACTCACCGGCATGGCGGAAGGCGATGGCCGCCCGAACCCGCATCAACGACCTCGTCGACGCCCAGATCGCCGACGCCCGCACACAGTCCAGACCCGACGACCACATGTTCACCATGTTGATCAAGGGCCGCGGCGAGGACGACTATGTGTTGAACGACAATGAGATCCGGGACGCGATCATTTCGCTCATCACCGCCGGGTATGAAACCACCAGCGGCGCAATGGCTTGGGCGATCCACTCGCTTCTGACCGTGCCAAAAGCATGGGACAACGCCGCCGACGAGATAGCTCGCGTGCTCGGTGGTGGGCCGCTCGGCGCCGATGATGTAGGCGCGTTCACGTACCTCAATGGCGTTGTGCACGAGACGCTTCGGCTGTACCCACCCGGGGTGATCTCGGCCCGTCGGGTGATGCGTGACCTCTGGTTCGACGGGCGCCGCATCCGCGCCGGGAGGTTGTTGATCTTCAGCCCGTACGTCACCCACCGGCTCCCCGAGCTGTGGCCGCAACCAACCGAATTCCGGCCGGGGCGGTGGGATCCGGACGCCTCGAACCATCGCAAGCCGGCACCGCATGAATTCATCCCGTTCAGCGGGGGTTTGCACCGCTGCATCGGCGCAGTCATGGCAATTACCGAGATGACGGTGATGCTCGCCCGGCTTGTCGCCAGGACGAAGCTTCGGTTGCCCGCTCAGCGCATCCGTGCAGGCAACCTTGCCGCGCTGTCCCCTCAGCCCGGGCTGACGGTCGAAATCACCGACTTAGTGCCAGCGCAGTAATACGAGTTCCGTGCAGAATCCGGGACCCATGGCGAGCATCAGCCCGGGGCTTCCACTGGGCGGCGGTTTGGCGATCGTGTCCCGCAGAATGTGCAGCACCGAGGCGGACGAGAGGTTGGCGACCTCGCCCAGCGACCGCCAGGTCAGCTCCTGCGCCTCTGGGGGGAGTTCGAGGGTCTTGCTGATCGCGTCAATGACCTTCGGACCCCCAGGATGGGTGATCCAGGCGCCGATGTCGTCGCTGCTCAACCCATGGGTGCCGAGGAACCCGCTGACGTCCCCGGCCAGGTACTGCTCGATCAGCTTCGTGAGGTCCGGCGAAAGCCGCAGTTGCATGCCCTCGGATCCGACGTCCCAGCCCATGATGTGCACCGATTGGGGGTACAGGCGGCTACGCGAGTCGACGATGGCCGGGCCGCTGGCGCCCGTTTGTTCGGCACGACGGTCTCCGACAGCCACGACTGCGGCAGCTCCGTCTCCGAACATCGCGGTCCCGACCAGGCCCGACACGGTCGGCTTGACCCCTGGGAAAGTAAGCGAGCAAAGTTCGACCGATACCAGAGCGGCAACGCCGTCGGGCGCACCGAGCAAATAGTCGTTCAGCCGACCCACTCCCCCCGCCCCGGCCGCGCAGCCCAGGCCGAAGAGTGGCACCCGGCGAACGTCCGGACGCAGGCCGAGCCGTCCGGCGATCCGGGCGTCCAGCGACGGCACCGCGATCCCGGTGACCGTCGTGGTGACGATCACATCGATGTCATGGGGCTGCAGGCCCGCCTCTTCAAGCGCGCCCAGCAAAGCCTCGCAGCCGAGGTCCACGGCGTTTTCGATGAAGATCTCGTTTGTCTCAGTGAAGTCGGTCAGTGCCGCGTACTTGTCCAGCGGCAGAACCAAATGGCGGCTGTCGACCCTCGCGGCGGCATGCAGCCGCCGAACGACCCCCTCGTGCTCCCGCAAAGCCGGGAACTGGACTATCTGGTCGGTAATCTCGCTCTGGCTGTAGCGATACGGCGGCAATGCGCCGAACACTCCCGCGATGACGCCCATTACCACCCTCGTTAGGTCAAACCAGACTCCCCAATATCCGCAGTTTAAGTTGTTTTACACAGTCTGGCAAAGTGTCTCTTATTTGACACGTGTTGCATTGGACGTCCGTAATTGGTTCCGCCAGCACCTATTTCGCTATTCAACGTCACTGTCTGGGTTAACCGGGTTAAGTGCCATCGCGATCAACGCCTCGGGACTTAAGGAGTCGATGACGTCATCGCTGATTATTGAGTCAGGAAGCGACGTTTCGGAATCACCCGCAACTAGCAAAAGTTGGTCGAGCAATCCGGTTCGTCGAAGCTCTTGAAGGGGAATCTTTTTCAGCGAAGACCAAATCTTCTCATCTTCGTGCTCGGCGTCACGGTCGTAGAGCAGTTGTTGGAGCAGGTGATCGGCCAACGCTTTTGGGGTGGGGTAGTCAAAGATCAGGGTCCGCGACAAAGCCAGCCCGGTATCGGCCTTGAGTCGGTTGCGGAGTTCGACGCCGGTGAGTGAGTCAAATCCGAGGTCCTCAAAGGCACGCCGAGCGTCGACATCGTGGCCGCTTGCATGGCCCAACACGATTGCCACATGGCCGCATACCAATTCGACCAGCCGGCGATGCTGTTCGTCGGGTCCCAGTTGCTTCAGGCGGTCGGCCCAGTCGATCGGCTGACTCGTGACCACCGGTTGCTGATCCGCCACGGCGCTCAGCCAGAACCGTCGGCGCACAAAACCGTAGGTGGGCAACGAGACCCGCCGCCCGCGCGAACCCGCCAAGACCGTATCCCACGTCACCCCGACGCCGGTGGTGAACAAGCGCCCGGCCGCTGCCAGCAGTGCGTCCGCTTCGGCCTGGTCCTTAGTCATCGTGACAATTGACACCGGCTGCTGGGTTGTCAGGGACTGCTCCACCGCCGTGCTCAGGCCACCGCCGGGGCCAACTTCGATAAAGACCCCGGCCCCCGACGACTCGGCGGCACGCACCCCGTCCGCAAAACGCACGGGCTGACGCACATGCTCCACCCAATAGCGTGCCGTCCCGTATCCGGGCCCGGCCAACTGCCCAGACACGCTGGACACCAACGCAATCCGCGGCCGGCCGGGTGTCAGCTCCGCCACCAGCTGGCCAAGCTGATCCAGCATTGGGTCGATCAGCGCCGAATGAGCGGCGTGCGAGATCGTCAACCGGTGTACCCGTCTGCCCCGTTGCGCCAACCGATCCGCCACCGCTCCCACCGGGGCTGCGGCACCGGAAATCACGACCGCATTCGGGGCATTGATCGCCGCAATCCCCACTCCTTCGGTAAGCATTGGGGCCACCTCGCCTTCGCCCGCCGCCACCGCGACCATCACCCCACCGGCGGGCAGGCCAGCCATCAGCCGGCCCCGCCCCACGATGAGGTGGGCCGCATCCGCTAGCGAGAGCACGCCGGCCACATAGGCCGCGGTGATCTCACCCGCCGAATGGCCGAGCACCATGTCCGGGACCACTCCCCAGTGCTGCAGCAACGCTGCCAATGCCACTTCGACAGCAAATATTGACGGCTGAGCAAATTCGGTGTTATCCAGCAGCTCGGCGTCATCACCCCACATCACGTCGCGCAGCGGCAGCCGCAGGTGACCCTCCAACATCGCGGCGACCTCATCGAAAGCCTGCGCAAACACCGGAAAGTTGCCATAGAGCGCAGCGCCCATACCCAGGTATTGCGCCCCTTGGCCGGGAAACACAAACACCGTGTTGCCCGGCGCACCTGCCCTGCCCAGCACGGCACCGGCACCCGGATTCCCGGCAGCCAAGCCCGCCAACTCCGCCAACAGAACCTCACGATCCGCGCCCACGAGCACCGCCCGATGCTCAAACACCGAGCGCGTCATGGCCAGCGACCACGCGACCTCCGCCGCACCCAGGCCGGGATCGCCGGTGACGTGCGCCAGCAGTCGCGCTGCCTGGTTGGTCAACGCCTGCTCGCTACGACCCGATACCACCCAGGCCAGCGGCGCGTCATCACCTTCGGCCGCAACGCTGTCCAGCTGCGCCGGTGCCTGCTCGACAATCACGTGAGCGTTCGTCCCGCCCATTCCGAACGACGATACCCCTGCCCGACGGGGCTCATCACCCGCCGGCCACGGTGTCAGTGCGGTGTTGATGCGCAGCCCTAGGCTGTCCAGATCGATGGCGGGGTTTGGCTTCGCATAGTTGAGACTCGGCGGAATCATCGCGTTTTCGATTGCCAGAACGGTTTTCAGCAAGCCGGCGATTCCGGCGGCACCGCCCGTGTGGCCGATGTTGGTCTTCACTGAGCCCACACTCAATAGACGGTGTTGACGCTGCGCGAATACGTCGCCCAGTGCGCGCGCCTCCACCGGGTCGCCGATTTGGGTGCCGGTGCCGTGGGCTTCGATGTAGTCGATGTGGCCGCTGTCCAGCCCGGCGTTCGACAGGGCGCGCCGGATGACGTTGGCTTGCCCGGACACCGACGGCACCGTTTGACCTGCAGTGCTGTGTCCGGCATTGCCGATCGCGCTGCCCCGAATGACTGCGCGGATGCGGTCCCCATCGAGGAGAGCGGCGCGCAACGGTTTCAGCAGAACCAGGCCGCCGCCCTCACTGCGCACGTAACCGTCCGCACGCGCGTCGAACGCATAGGTGTGACCCGATGCCGATAGCGCGCCGAATTCTCTTTCCAATGATGCGGTTTCTCTGGCCAGGTTGAGGTGCACGCCGCCCGCAATCGCCAGTGCCGATTCGCCCGAGCGAAGGCTTTCACATGCCAGGTGGACCGCGGCGAGAGAGGATGACTGGCCGGAATCGACGATCATGCTGGAGCCCTGTAGACCGAAGGCATACGAGATCTTGTTGGCGATCATTGCCCGGCTGAGGCCGGTGAATGAATGATGATCGATATCGTCGGCGGCGTCGCGCAGCGTCAACACCGCGTAGTCATCCGTCATCGCGCCGAGGTAAACGGCAACCTGCTCTCCGCGCAAGGTTTCCGGAACGACGAACGCGTCTTCCAGCAATTCCCACGTCAACTCGAGCGCCAATCGCTGTCGGGGGTCCATGGCGCGGGCCTCGTGCGGTGACACATTGAAGAAATCGGCGTCGAAATCGGCGACGTTGTCCAGCAACCCTTCTCGCTGTCCATTCGCCCGCGTCTGGGCTCCGGCATCCTCGCCCGGCGCCCGGGTGACTTCGAGCCCATCACGGATGACGCGCCAGAAGCTTCCGGGGTCGGCAGCGCCGGGAAACCTGCACGCAAGCCCGATGATTGCCACGTCTGCCGGTTGCACGGCGCCCTCCAGCCTTGACGAATTCATACGCCTGAGACCAAGCTAGCGGTAACCCGAGCGGGTTTGTGTTGCGACCGCGCTCCGTCAGTTCTGTTTTAGCTGCGGTAACTGGCCACTTCAGCCGCAGCAGTCGCACACGTAACAGCGGAAATATTTCCGCACCAGCCAGTTTTAGCCCCCGGCCTGCCGGGCACCGACGAATGACGTACCCAGGCGTTACGGGGCCGCGTCTTCGTCGAGGATGGCGAATAGCTGGCTCTCGGTAGCGGTGCTGAGGTCGTCGTTGTACATGTCGTCGGGGTGCTCTGGCTGGAATAGGTCGGTACTGGCAGCGGGGACGCTGACGGTGGCCAGCAGGGCCTCCAGACGAGCGCTCAGCAATGTCCTTTCGTCTGGGCTCCATTGCGGCTGACCGAGCAGGCTTTGGAGTTCACGGGCGATGTCGTTGAAACGGGCCATCGAGGTCGGTTGAGCACTGCCGGTGGTGGTGGTTGTGCTGGTGGTGGTGGCGGCGAGTTCGGTGTCGAAGTGTTCGGCCAGCGCCGAGGGCGTCGGGTAGTCGAAGATCACCGTGGGCGACATCGTGAGTCCGGTTACGCTCTTGAGCCGGTTCCGCAGTTCGACCGCGCTCAGTGAATCAAAGCCGAGATCCTGAAACCCCGTGTCGGCGTTGACCTCCGCAACGTTGAGATGACCCAGCACAGCTGCCGCGTTGCTACAGACCAAATCGACGAGTTCGCTGCGGCGCTGCTCGGAAGTCAGGCCCTCCAGCCGGGCCCGCAAGCCGGTCAGCGACGCCGCCATGCTCTCGGAATTATCGACGACCCGTCGGGTGCGGCCCGTGCTCAACTGACTCAACAACGGCGGTAGCGCAGCGCTGTTGGCGGCAAGCGCAGCCTGATCCAGCCGGGTGGCAACCACCACCGGACGCTCGCCCAGCATGGCGGTGTCGAACAGTTCGAGCGCTTGCTTGTTGGACAGCGGGGCCAGGCCCACTCTGCTCATCCGGGCTTTGTCGCGTTCTCCAAGGTGTTCGGTCATCGTCGAAGCTTGCTCCCACAGGCCCCACGCCACCGACAGCCCGGGTAGCCCGAGGGCGTGCCGATGTGCGGCCAGCCCGTCCAGAAAACTGTTGGCCGCCGCGTAATTGCCTTGCCCTGGCGCGCCCACAATCCCGGCCATCGACGAAAACACTACAAACGCCGATAAATCCAGATCCTGGGTCAGCTCGTGCAGATTCCACGCGGCGTCCACCTTGGCCCGCAGAACCGTATCGATTCGGTCAGCGCTCAGCGACGCAATCACCGCATCGTCGAGCACCCCCGCGGCATGAACCACTGCGGTCAGCGGGTATTGGGTTGACAGGTCTGCCAACAACGCCGCCAACGCCGCGCGATCACTGACGTCACAGGCCACTACCTGCACCTGTGCACCCGCCCGCGCCAAGTCGTCCGCCAATTCACCTACGCCCTCAGCGGCTTGGCCGCGCCGGCTGGCCAACACCACATGACGGGCCCCATACCGATTCACCACATGGCGGGCGAGCGCACCGCCGGCCATCCCGGTACCGCCGGTGATCAACACCGTGCCCGCAGCAAAACCGCCGCCCGGCCCGTCGGGAAGGGTCAGGACCACCTTGCCGATATGGCGAGCCTGGCTGACGAACCGGAAAGCCTCCGCAGCACGACGCACATCCCAGGTCTTGAGGGGTAGCCGGTGCAACACATCGGATTCGAACAACCCGATCAACTCGGCCAGCATCTGCTGAATATGTTGCGGGCCGGCCTCCATCAAATCAAACGCCCGATACCGCACCCCTTGGTGCGCCTGGGCGACCGACTCGGCGTCCCGAAGGTCGGTCTTGCCCATCTCAAGGAAACGTCCACCGGGCGCCAACAACCGCAGTGAGGCATCAACGAACTCACCGGCCAACGAGTTGAGCACCACATCCACCCCACGGCCCCCGGTGGCGGACAAGAACTTCTCCGCAAAATCCAACGCTCGTGAATCCGCAATATGGTCATCGTCAAAACCCATTGCCCGCAACGTGTCCCACTTGCCGCGGCTGGCCGTTGCGAAAACCTCCAACCCCCAATGCCGAGCCAACTGCACCGCAGCCATACCCACGCCGCCGGCGGCGGCATGCACCAGCACCGATTCACCCGCGCGCACCCGCGCCAAAGCCGACAACCCGTAGTACGCCGTCAAAAACACCACCGGCGCACCCGCGGCCTCGGCCAACGACCAACCCTGAGGCACCCGTGCCAGCAGCCGCTCATCCACCGTCGCCTCTGAACCGGCCACGCCGAGCACGCCCATTACCGCATCGCCAACGGCCAGCCCGGTCACTCCCGGACCGACCTCTACGACTACCCCCGAACCCTCGGCCCCCAGCTGCGCCGCGCCGGGATACATTCCCAAGGCCACCAACACATCCCGGAAATTTACCCCGACAGCGGCGACGGCCACCCTGACCTGGCCGTCGGCCAGCTCCACCGGTGCGCTCGACTGGACCAGCAAATCCTCGAGCGTCCCCGAACTGCCGGCGGTCAACCGCCATACGGTTGGCGGCTCAGGCAACCGCAAGATCGGCGGGGAGTTAGCCGGTGCCAAGCGTGCCGCGTATGCCACGCCGGAACGCACCACCAATTGTGGTTCATTGCAGCCGATTACCGCGCCGACATCGAGGGAGCCGTCAGAATCCAGCAAGACGATTCGCCCGGGGTGTTCCGCTTGCGCTGAACGCACCAACCCCCACACCGCCGCGCCCGCCAAATCCGGGACATCTTCACCCACCAGGCCCACCGCACCACGGGTCAACACCACCAACAACGCGCCGCGCTCACCGGCCAACCACGATTGCAACACCGCAAGCGCCGCATGGGTGGCGGCATGCACCGACCCCACGACACCGGCATCATCAGGTGCCAACTCCCACAACACCATATCGGCGCCGTCGATGGCTGGGTCAGTTTCGAAGTCTTGCCATGCCCGCACCGAAACGGCCCCGGCATCGTTGCCGTCCAGTGCGACCGGAGACCACGCCACCTCGAGCAGTCCCCCACCGGCAGGTTGCGAGTGAGCCGCGGCTGCCGACAATTGTTCAAGGGATACCGGACGCATCACCAACGACTGCACCGACAAGACCGGTAGCCCTGCGGCATCGGCCAGTTCCAGCGATACCGCCCCAGCACCCAGCGGCGCTATCCGGACCCGAACCCGCGACGCACCCGCAGCATGCAGACACACTCCCTGCCACGAAAAGGGCAACACCATCGGGGCGTGCTCGTCGGCCATGCCCATCGCGTGCAATGCCGCGTCCAACACCGCCGGGTGAATCCCGAAGCCGTCCAACGTCACACCGGCATCGGCGGGCATGGCGACCTCGGCGAATATCTCATCTTCGCGCCGCCACATACTGCGCAAACCCTGAAATGCCGGGCCATACCCGTAGCCGCGCCCGGCGAATCGGTCATAGGCATCAGCAACATCTACCGGTGAAGCGCCCACCGGCGGCCACACCGACAACTCGGCCGCCGGCGCCAACGAGCCCGCGCTGAGCGCGCCCTGTGCGAGCAACACCCACATTGAATCGGGCTCACCAGCGTTCGAATACACCCCCACTGCCCGACGACCCGACTCCTCGGCCGCGCCCACCACCACCTGCACCCGCACCCCGCCGGTGGCGGGCAACACCAACGGAGCCAACAAGGTCAGCTCATCCACCACGGCGCAGCCGACCTCGTCGCCAGCTCGCAGCACCAACTCGACGAAACCCGCCCCGGGAAAGAGCACCGCTTCGCCGACGGCGTGATCGGCCAGCCAATCCTGGGCTGTCAGGGACAACCAGCCGGTCAGCACCACCCCACCCGTGTCGGGTCGCTCCACCACCGCACCCAGAAATGGATGCTCGCCATTGACCAAGCCCGCGGCGCGCACGCCGGCACCCGAACCGGACCCAAGCGCTCCCAACCAGAAGCGGCGCCGGACGAACCCGTAGGTCGGCAGCTCCACCCGACGGGCGCCCACGCCGCCCAAAGCGGCCTGCCAGTCCACCCCAACACCGGTGCAGAACAACTGCCCGGCGGCGCTTAGCAACGAATCGATTTCGGGTCGGCCCTTGGCCAGCGTGACCACCGAGCCCGCCTGCTCGGTTGCCAATGACTGCTGCACAGCCGCATTCAAGCCGGCGCCGGGGCCGACCTCGAGATAGACCCCGGCCCCCAGTGACTCGGCCAACCGCACGCCGTCGGTGAAGCGCACCGGCTGACGCACATGCTCGACCCAATACTGCGCCGAGCCGTAGCCGGGGCCGGCCAGCTGCCCAGTCACGTTGGATACCAAGTCAATCCGCGGCTGCCCGGCCGATACTCCGACCAGCAGCCGGGAAAGCTCGTCGGTCATGGGTGCCATCAACTCCGAATGAAACGCGTGCGAGACCGCCAACCGGTGCACCCGCCGTCCGCGCTCGGTGAACTGATCGGCCAGCGTGCTGACCGCGGCCCCGTCACCGGAGATCACCACCGCGTCCGGGCCATTGATCGCCGCAACACTGACACCCGGTGTGAGTAGCGGTACCACTTCGTCTTCGCCGGCGGCCACCGCCACCATGGCGCCACCGGGCGGCAGCGCAGCCATCAATCGGCCCCGAACCGCCACCAGCCGTGCGGCATCGTCGAGTGTTAGCACACCTGCCACGTGGGCTGCGGCAATCTCACCCACCGAATGACCCATCACCACGTCGGGCAGCACACCCCAGTGCTGCCACAGTGCCGCCAATGCCACCTCGATGGCGAAAAGGGCGGGCTGGGCAAACTCGGTGTTCTCCAACAGTTGCGCGTCATCACCCCACATCACTTGTTTGAGCGGCACCCGCAGATGGCCGTCGAGCGCGTGCATCGCCTCATCCAAGGCCTTCGCGAACACCGGGAATCGCTCATAAAGCTGCGCACCCATTCCCAACTCCTGCGAGCCTTGGCCGGGGAACACGAACACCGTCTTTGCCGCCGACTTCGCCCGGCCCACTGCCACGTTCGGGCCGGGCTCACCGGATACCAGCCCCGCCAGTCCGGCCATCAGAGCCTCCCGATCGGCGCCGACCACCACCGCACGATTGTCGAATACCGACCGCGTGCAGACCAACGACCAGCCCACATCCGCTGGGCTCAGACCGGTGTCGGCGGCCACGTGCGCCAGCAACCGGGTGGCCTGATTGGTGAGCGCCTGCCCCGAGCGGGCAGAGATCACCCATGCCGTCGCGGTCTTGGGCTCATCACGCTGAGCCGCAACGCTTTCCGGATCCGGGGATTGCTCGACAATGACATGTGCATTCGTACCGCTGATGCCGAACGCCGACACCGCCGCCCGCCGCGGCCGGTCCACCACGGGCCAGGGCTGCGACTCCGTCAACAACGAGACCGCGCCCTCCGACCAGTCCACGTGCGGCGTGGGCACATCCACGTGCAGTGTCTTCGGCAGCATCCCATGGCGCATCGCCTGCACCATCTTGATCACCCCGGCAACTCCCGCCGCCGCCGACGAATGACCGACATTGGATTTGATCGACCCCAACCACAGCGGCCGGTCCGCCGGCCGGTCCTGTCCGTACGTCGCCAAAAGCGCCTGCGCCTCGATCGGGTCCCCCAGCACGGTTCCCGTCCCGTGCCCTTCCACCGCGTCCACGTCGGCCGTGGTCAGGCCGCCGTTGGCCAGCGCCTGGCGGATTACCCGTTGTTGCGAAGGCCCATTCGGGGCAGTGAGCCCGTTGGAAGCACCATCTTGATTCACCGCGGAGGCCCGAAGCAGCGCCAAAATCGGGTGCCCCAGCCGCCGGGCATCGGCCAACCGCTCGAACACCAGCACGCCCGCGCCTTCCGACCATGCGGTTCCGTCGGCGGCACCGGCATACACCTTGCACCGACCATCGGCGGCCAACGCCCGCTGGCGGCTGAACTCGACAAACGCCGCCGGGGTCGCCATCACTGTCACGCCACCCACCAACGCGAGATCGCACTCCCCCGACCGGAGCGACTGCGCCGCCAAATGCATTGCCACCAAGGACGAGGAACACGCCGTATCCACCGACACCGCCGGCCCTTCCAAACCCAACACGTACGACACCCGGCCCGAGGCCACACTCACCGTCGAGCCGGTCAGGCCGTAGCCCTCCAGCTCGCCTTCCACCTGGCCCCCGTAGCCGGCGTGGATCACTCCGGCGAATACTCCCGTCGCGGTGCCGCGCAACGCGGTCGGGTCAATTCCGGCCCGCTCCAATGCTTCCCAGGACAGCTCGAGCATCAACCGTTGCTGAGGATCCATCGCGAGCGCCTCGCTGGGCCCGACGCCGAAGAATCCGGCGTCGAAATCGCCAGCGGCTGAAAGGAACGAACCCTGGCGCACGTACATTTTGCCGGCGGCGTCGGGGTCTGGGTCGTACAACCCTGCGATGTCCCAGCCGCGATCCGCCGGAAAGTCCCCCACCGCGTCACGGCCCTCGACCACCATCTCCCACAACGATTCCGGCGAGTCCACCCCACCCGGGTACCGGCACGCCATCCCGACGACCGCCACCGGCTCGGACAGCTTGCCTTCCAATTCCGAAAGGCGTCGCCGTGCCTGACGTAGATCGGTTGTCAGGCGTTTGAGGTAGTCAATTTGTTTCGGGGTGCTTTTCGGAGTGCTCGGCACTGGCTGGTCCTCGTGGTGGTGTTAGGAGCCGAGTTCTTCGTCAAGGATGGCGAAGAGTTCGCTTTCGGTGGCGTTGTGGATGTCCTCGTCGCGTGGGTCGTAGGGCGGATCGAGATCGAAGTCGGCGCGCAGGGTGCCCAGCAGGGTTCGGATGCGGGTGCTCAGTTCTGATTTATCTTCCGGCTTCCAGTCCGGCCGGTCGAGCAGCGTCTGAAGTTCGCCGGTTATCTCGGTGAAACGGACCAGCAGATCGGGTTGGTCGGTGCTGACGGCCAGTCGGGTACCGAGGTGCTCGGCCAGGATGGCCGGCGTGGGGTAATCGAAGATCAATGTCGGCGAAAGAGTCAGTCCGGTGCTGGTTTTGAGGCGGTTGCGTAGCTCGACCGCGGTCAGCGAATCGAAGCCAAGGTCTTGGAAAGCCCGCTCGGCGTTGATGTCTGCGGCGCTAGGCCGGCCCAGCACGGTGGCAGCGTTATTGCACACCAGCTCCACCAACACACGGTGCCGCTGCTCGGCGGTCAGTCCCTGCAAGCGCGCGCTCAGCCCACTCTTCGGTGCGACGGTGTCGGTTTCGTCGACGACGCGTCGGGTTCGACGGGTGGCGAGCCTGCTCAGCAATGGCGGCAATGCCGCGCTGTTGTCGCTGAGCGCATCCTGGTCTAGCCGCGACGCCACAACCACCCCGCGGTCGGCAACGATGGCGGCGTCGAAAAGCTCGAGTGCCTGCTCGGTTGATAGTGTGGCCAGCCCGACCCGACTCATCCGGGCCTTATCGAGGTCACCGAGATGCCGAGTCATCGCACTGGCCTGTTCCCACAGCCCCCATGCCATCGACAGCCCGGGCAACCCATGGTGGCGCCGATATGCGATCAGTCCGTCCAGGAAACTGTTGGCCGCCGCATAATTCCCCTGCCCCGGGGTACCGACGATGCCGGCCATCGACGAAAACACCACGAAGGCTGACAAATCCATATCCTTGGTCAACTCATGCAGGTTCCACGCACCATCGACCTTGGCTCCCAGCACCGTATCCATCCGATCCGGGGTGAGCGAGGAAATCAACCCATCGTCGAGGACACCCGCGGCATGAATCACCGCCCGCAGCGGGTAGCGGGGCGGGACGTGGGCGAGCAAGCCCGCTACCGCCTCACGGTCGGCCACATCACAGGCAACCACCGACACTTGGGCGCCGGCGTCCTGCAATTGCGCGACCAGCTCCGCCACCCCCTCGGCCTGCAAGCCGCTGCGGCTGACCAGCAGCACATGCGCCGCCCGGTAACGCGTCACCAGATGACGAGCCAGCGCCGAACCAGCCATCCCGGTCCCACCGGTGATGAGCACCGTGCCCCCGTCGAACGCACCGGCGGGCCCATCGGGCAACGTCAAGACCACCTTCCCGGTGTGGCGGGCCTGACTGACAAATCGATATGCCGCCGAAATCCGCCGCACGTCAAAAGTTTTGACCGGCAACGCCGCCAGCGCCCCAGCGGCCACCAAACCCGTCAATTCGCCGAGCATTTCGGCGATCCGGTCCGCACCGGCCTCGATTAGATCGAACGCCCGGTACTGCACTCCCGGGTGTTGTGCGGCGACATCCGCCGGATCCCGGAGATCCGTCTTGCCCATCTCGATGAAGCGTCCACCGCGAACCAACAACCGCAACGAGGCATCGGTGAAATCACCCGCCAGCGAGTTGAGCACCACGTCCATTCCGGCCCCGCCGCTGGCGGCCAAGAACTCGTCCTCGAACTCCAACGTCCGTGAATCGCCGATATGGTCGGCGTCAAAACCCATCGCGCGCAGAGTGTCCCACTTGCCGCGGCTCGCCGTCGCGAAAACCTCGGCGCCCAGATGCCGTGCCAGCTGCACCGCAGCCATCCCCACCCCGCCGGTTGCGGCATGCACCAGCACCCGCTCGCCGGCCCGCAGCCCCGCGAGTACCGATAACCCGTACAACGCTGTCAGGAACACCGCCGGCGCACCGGCCGCGGCGGCCAACGACCAGCCCGCCGGCACGGCGGTCACCATCCGCGCGTCCACGATCGCCTCGGATCCCGCCACCCCCAACAACCCCATCACGAGGTCGCCCACGGCGACACCGGACACTCCGGGCCCCACTTCGGCGACGACCCCGGAGCCGTCGACCCCCAACTCCCCGCCCCCGGGATACATTCCCAAGGCCACCAACACATCCCGGAAATTCACCCCCACCGCGGCTACCGCCACCCGCACCTGCCCGTTCGCCAACTCCACGCGTGGGCATTGCGCGACGACGACGTCTTCGAACGTCCCCTGGCCACCGGCGGCCAGCCGCCAGTCTCCCGCAGGTAGCCGCAGCAGCGACTGCGAGCTCGGTGCCGCCAACCGAGCACCGTAGACGACGCCCTCGCGAACCACCAACTGCGGCTCACCACGGGCGATTACCGCGCTCAGGTTCACCGATTCGTCGGAGTCCACCAACACGATCCGGCCCGGGTGCTCCGCCTGAGCGGAACGCACCAACCCCCATACTGCAGCACCGGCCAGATCCGAAACATCCTCACCGGGCAATTCGACGGCACCGCGAGTCAGCACCACCAACACCGCGGCTCCGTCACCGGCCAGCCATGACTGCAGAGTTGCCAACGCGTCATGGGTGGCCTCGTACACCGACTTCACCACATCGTCCCGGTCACAAGCCGGCTCCCACACAACCAAGTCGTCGCCCAGCTGACCACCGGTGCCGCTGTCCCGCATGGCCAGCGGTGACCACATCACCTCCAGCAACCCGCCCGCAGCGGCTGCCGGCACCGACAAGCCCTCTGCCGACGCCGGACGCATGGTCAGCGACTGCACCGACAAAACCGGCAACCCCACCGGGTCAGCCAACTCCACCGACACCGCCCCTGCCCCGGCCGGTGCGATGCGGACGCGCGCTCGCGACGCGCCCGCGGCGTGTAGCGACACCCCCTGCCACGAGAACGGCAACACCGTCTGCGCCGGATCACCGGTTACCCCCAAAACATGCAACGCGGCGTCCAACAACACCGGGTGTATCCCGAACCCGCCGACGTCCACGCCGGCGTCCGTGGGGACGGCAACTTCGGCGAAAAGCTCATCCCCTCGGCGCCACATCGCCCGCAGGCCCCGGAACGCGGGACCGTACTCATAGCCCCGCGTGGTGAGCTGCTGATATGCGCCGGTCACATCCACCGCGGTCGCACCGGCCGGCGGCCATACCGACAAGTCGCCCGGTTCGACGGATCCGACGGCCAACGCGCCCTCAGCGTGCAACACCCACCCCGAGCCGGCCGCAGCGCCAAGCGAATACACCGACACCGTCCGGCGACCGGAGTCATCGGCCGCACCGACCACCACCTGCACCCGCACCGCGTCGGCGGCGGGCAGGGTGAGCGGGGTCGACAATGTCAACTCCTCCACCACCCCACAACCGACCTCATCGCCGGCCCGGACTGCCAACTCCACGAAGCCCGCCCCCGGGAACAGCACCACTCCGGCCACCGCATGATCGGCCAGCCACGGCTGAGCGACCGCCGATACCCGGCCCGTCAACACCACTCCACCCGAATCGGGCCGATCCACCACCGCGCCCAGCAGCCCATGAGCTGCCCGCTGCAAGCCCAAACTCTCAACATTTCCCGGGCCGCTCGATTCGGGCGGGAGCCAAAAGCGCCGGCGCCCAAACGCGTACGTCGGCAGCGCCACCCGGCGCCCGCCGGTCCCGGCGAGCGCCGCACGCCAGTCGACCCGCACGCCTGCGACATGGGCCTGGCCCGCCGACAGCCAAAACCTGTCCAGCCCGCCGTCATCGCGGCCCAGTGACGGGATGACGATCGCGTCATCCGCACGGTCGGGGTCATGATCGGCCAGGGTTTGTTCGATACCGGCGATCAACACCGGATGCGGACTGGATTCGATGAAAACCCGGTATCCGGCTTCGCGGGCGCTGCGTATCGCCTGTTCGAATTCGACCGTCTGCCTGATGCTTCGGTACCAGTAATCGGCGTCCAAGCCGGCCGTGTCGGCCAGTTGGCCGGTGACCGTGGAGAAAAACGCGACCGACGAAGATCGGGGCTCAATGCCGGCCAGCGCTTCGGCAAGCGGTTCGCGGATCGCGTCGACCTGCATCGAGTGCGACGCGTAGTCGACGTCGATCTTGCGGGCGCGAATGTCTTGCGCGTCGCAATGCAGCATCAGCTCGTCCAAGGCCGAGATTTCACCCGAGACGGCCACGGCCGAAACACCATTGACCGCAGCAATATTCAGCCGATCCGCCCAAGGCGCCAGCAGCGCCGAGGCTTTCGACGCCCCGCACGCCAGCGAGACCATCCCTCCCGCGCCGGACAGCTTCATCAGCAGCCTGCTTCGCAGTGCGACCACCCGTGCGGCGTCTTCCAGGGACAGCGCCCCCGCCACATATGCGGCGGCGATCTCGCCTTGCGAGTGCCCGATCACCGCATCCGGGACCACCCCCACCGAGCGCCACAGCTCGGCAAGTGACACCATGACGGCCCACAGCACCGGCTGCACCACATCCACCCGATCCAGCGCGGGCGCACCGACCACCCCGCGGATCACATCGATTAACGACCACTCGACGTGCTGGCCGAGCGCCTTGTCGCAGCGGTGTAGCTGGTCGGTGAATACCGTTGAGGTATCGAGCAACTCGGCTCCCATGCCGACCCACTGCGATCCTTGTCCCGGGAATACGAACACCGTCCTATCCGCCGGCCGGGCCCGACCCAGCACCACATTCGTGCCCGGATCACCGGCAGCCAATCCAGCCAACCCGGCCATCAATGCCGGGCGGTCGGCACCCACCAGCACCGCCCGATGCTCGAACACCGAGCGCGTCGAAACCAATGACCAGCCCACATCCACCGGTCTCAGGCCTTCATCGGCGGCCACCCAGGTCAGTAAGCGGGCCGCCTGGTTCCGCAATGCCTCGTCGGAACGTGCCGACAGCACCCACGCCGTCATCGCATCGGAGTCGGCGCGTTCAGCCACAGCGGTTTCGGAGGCCGGTGGCTCCTCGACGATCACGTGCGCGTTGGTCCCACTGATGCCGAATGCTGACACGCCCGCCCGTCGCGGCCGGTCCCCGACCGGCCACGGCCGCGATTCGGTTAACAACGAAACCGCGCCCGCCGTCCAATCCACATGCGGCGTAGGCGTATCCACGTGCAGTGTCTTTGGCATCATCCCGTGCCGTATCGCCTGCACCATTTTGATCACCCCGGCCGCGCCCGCCGCGGCCGAGGTATGACCCATGTTTGATTTGATCGATCCCAGCCACAACGGTTGATCCGGAGGCCGGTCCTGCCCATAGGTCGCCAAGATCGCCTGCGCCTCAATCGGATCCCCCAGCGTCGTGCCCGTGCCATGACCCTCCACCAGATCCACCTCGGCCGCCGTCAATCGCGCACCGGTCAAGGCCGCTCGAATCACCCGTTGCTGCGAAGGGCCGTTGGGCGTCGCGAGTCCGTTGGAGGCGCCATCCTGGTTGACCGCAGATCCCCGTAGCACCGCGAGCACCGGGTGCCCCATCCGTTGAGCGTCGGCCAACCGCTGCAGCACCAGCACTCCGGCACCTTCGGAAAACCCGGTCCCGTCGGCGGCGCCCGCGTATGCCTTGCACCGGCCGTCGGGGGATAACGCCCGCTGCCGACTGAACTCGATGAACATCGCCGGGGTGGCCATCACCGTCACCCCACCGGCCAGCGCCAGATCGCACTCCCCCGAACGCAATGACTGCGCCGCCAGATGCATCGCCACCAACGACGACGAACACGCGGTGTCCACCGACACCGCCGGACCCTCCAAGCCCAGCGAATAGGCCACCCGCCCGGAAGCCACACTCAGTGTCGAACCACGCAGGCCATATCTCTCCAGGTCGCCGGGCACCCGCCCCTGGCCCCCGTACGATCCGTGGAATACGCCGGCGAACACGCCCGTGGCCGAACCCCGTAATTGCAATGGGTCAATCCCGGCCCGCTCCAGCGCCTCCCACGACACCTCCAGCAGCAGGCGCTGCTGGGGGTCCATCGCGAGCGCTTCGCTGGGCGCGATCCCGAAAAACGCCGCGTCGAAATCGGCAACGTCGACCAGGAACCCGCCCGATCGGGTATACGACTTGCCCACCGCGTCGGGATCCGGGTCAAACAGTCCCGCTGAATCCCAGCCCCGGTCGGTCGGAAACTCCGACACCACGTCGCGACCCGCGGCCACCATCTCCCACAAGCCATCCGGGGTATCGATCCCACCGGGGTACCGGCAACCCATCCCCACCACCGCCACCGGCTCGGTAGGTCCCTCGGTCAGCGCGGTCAGGTATTGGCGGTTCTCCCGCTTGAGCCGCTCGTTTTCCTTCAGAGATTTCCGGAGGGCATCGACGAGCTCTGCGTCAGTGCTGTTCATGCAACTCGGCCTTCCGTGCTACTCAAGCGAACGTGTCGAAAGCTGCGCGATAGTCACGGCGACATTCACCGGACGGGGCAGTCCACCGGCACGCATCAATGCCAGCGCAGCAACACAAGCTCGGAACAGAATCCGGGTCCCATCGCGAGCATCAGGCCGGGGCTTCCCGCGGGCGGCGGCTTGGCGATGGTGTCACGCAGCACATGCAGCACCGAAGCCGACGAAAGATTGCCGATCTCGCCGAGCGAACGCCAGGTCAGCTCGAGGGCTTCCGGTGGCAGTTCAAGGCTGGCCACGATGGCCTCGATAACCTTGGGACCGCCGGGATGACTCACCCAGCCGCCGATGTCGTCAGTCGTCAGGCCGTGTGCCGCCAGGAAGGTGTTGACGTCGTCTGCGATGTATTCCTCGACCACCGCCGCGACGTCCTTCGAGAGCACCAGCTCGAAACCGGTCGTGCCGACGTCGTAACCCATCGTGCGCAGCGAGTCGGGGTAGAGGTGACTGCGGGAGTCAAGAACGTCCGGTCCGGCTAAATTCAGCTTTTCGGCCCGACGGTCGCCGGCAGCCACCACCGCGCCCGCTCCGTCAGCAAACAGTGCACTGCCGACCAGGCCGGCCAGCGACGGTTTGTATCCCGGGTAGGTCATCGAGCAGAGTTCGACGGAGATCAGCGCCGCGATGGAGTCCGGTGCGCCGCGCAGGTAGTCGTTCAGCCGACCTACGCCCGCCGCCCCCGCCACGCAGCCCAACCCGAACAACGGCACCCGACGCACGTCGTCGCGCAGCCCCACCCGCCCGGCGATCCGGGCGTCCACCGACGGCACCGCCAGACCGGTGACCGTGGTCGTGATCAGCGCATCGACGTCTTGCGGTCGCAGTCCGGCCTCGTCGAGAGCGCCCATGAGCGCCTCACAGCCGAGGTCCACAGCCTTTTCGACGAATATTCGGTTGGCCGCGCTGAAGTCGGTCAGCGTCGGATACATCTCGAGCGGCAAGACCAGGTGACGACTGTTGACTTTGGCGCTGACATGGAGCTGCCGGACGATATCCTCATAGTCGCCGAAACCCGGAATGCTGAGGAAAAAATCGGTCAGCTCCCGCTGGGAATAACGATGCGGCGGCAACGCACCGCAAACACCCGCGATGACGCTCATTATCCCACCCTTTTGGAGACGAAAATCGAGGCCGAACGATTCAGCTTAACCCTCCGACACGAGTTTAGTCCGAGCCGCAACCGCCGGGCAAAGGGCGGCGCTGCACCTCGTCTACTGCCGGCGCAGTCGGCCCCGCAGCGCGTCACCGCTGGCCAGGACCGCATTGAGCTGATCAGCGACCCGAGCCGGCGCGGTGCCCCCGCGCGCATCGCGTGACGACACCGACCCCTCGATCGTCAACACGTCACGGACCTGTGGTGTCAGCTCCGGGCTAATGGCCACCAGCTCATCGTCGGTCAGTTCCTCTAATCCGACGCCGCGCCCCTCGGCGACACGCACCGCCGTGCCTGCGGCCTCGTGCGCCGACCGGAACGGCACACCCCGGCGCACCAACCATTCAGCGATATCGGTGGCCAGCGAATATCCGGCTGGGGCCAGTGCCGCCATCCGCTCGACGTTGAACGTCAGGCTGGCCACCAGCCCCGCCATCGCCGGCAGCAGCAGCTCCAGCTGCGCCACCGAATCGAACACCGGTTCCTTGTCTTCCTGCAGGTCGCGGTTGTAGGCCAGCGGCTGGGCCTTCAGCGTCGCCAGCAACCCGGCCAGGTTTCCGATCAACCGGCCGGACTTGCCACGAGCCAGCTCCGCAATGTCGGGGTTCTTCTTCTGCGGCATGATCGAGCTGCCGGTAGACCACGAATCGTGCAGCGTGACGTAGCCGAATTCCGTGGTGCTCCAGATGATGATGTCCTCGGCGAGCCGGGACAGGTCGACGGCGATCATGGCGAAGATGAATGCGGCCTCGGCGGCAAAATCCCGGGCGGCGGTCGCGTCGATGGAATTGTCGGTGGCGCTCGCGAAACCCAGCTCCTCGGCGATCGCGTCGGGATCCAGACCCAGCGACGAGCCGGCCAAGGCTCCCGAGCCGTAGGGCGACACCGCGGTGCGGTCGTCGAAGTCGACGATCCTGTCCACATCACGCAGCAACGGATGGGCGTGCGCCAGCAGGTGATGCGCCAGCAGGATCGGCTGGGCGGACTGCAGGTGGGTCTTGCCGGGCATGATGTCGGTCGGGTGGGCGCCGGCCTGGGCGGCGAGCGCACCGACGACGTCGAGCACACCGGCGGCGACCCGTCGCACCGCGTCACGCAGCCACATCCGGAACAGGGTGGCCACCTGGTCGTTGCGCGAGCGACCGGCCCGCAACCGGCCGCCCAAGTCCGGTCCCACCCGGTCGATCAGCCCACGCTCCAGCGCGGCGTGCACATCCTCGTCACTGACCATCGGGCCGAAGCTGCCGTCGGCGACATCCTCGGCGAGGCTGTCCAGGCCAACCAACAGCCCGTCGCGCTGGTCAGCGGTGAGCAGCCCGGCCCGGAACAGCACGACGGTGTGCGCCCGCGACGCGGTGATGTCGTAGGGAGCCAGCACCCAGTCGAAGTGGGTGGACTTGCTCAGCGCGGCCAGCGCCGCCGCTGGGCCGTCGGCGAAGCGCCCGCCCCACAGCGACCCCTCGTTGGTGGTCACGTTCTTGTGCCGAGCAGACGCAAAAGCCCCTTTGCGCCCGGCGTGTCGGGGGCTTTTGCGTCTGCTCGCCAGAGGGAGGTGCCTCCAGCTCGCCAGCGGACCGTCACTGCAGGTCCCGGCGGGCGGCAAGCTTCGACGACAACCCGTGCACATAGACGAAGCCCTTCGACATCGACTGGTCGAAGCTGTCGCCCTCGTCGTAGGTGGCCAGGTTGAAGTCGTACAGCGACTCGGCGCTGCGCCGGCCATTGACCGCAATGTGGCCGCCGTGCAACACCATTCGGACCTCACCGGATACGTGCTCTTGGGTCTTGGCGACAAACGTCTCCAGGGCCGACTTCAACGGCGAGTACCAAAGCCCGTCGTACACCAACTCGGCCCAGCGCTGGTCGGTCTGACGTTTGAACCGGCCCAGCTCGCGCTCCAGGGTGACGTGCTCGAGTTCGGTGTGCGCGGTGATGAGCACCATCGCGCCTGGCGCCTCGTAGATCTCGCGGCTCTTGATACCCACCAGCCGGTCCTCGACGACATCGAGGCGCCCCACGCCCTGTGCCCCCGCACGGCGGTTCAGTTCCTCGATCGCCTGCAGCATCGACACCGGGTTGCCATCGATTGATACCGGCACGCCTCGCTCGAACCCGACGATCACTTCATCCGGGGTGTTCCAGTTGACGGTGGGGTCTTCGGTGTAGTCGTAGACGTCTTTGGTGGGCGCATTCCACAGGTGTTCCAGGAAGCCGGTCTCCACCGCGCGGCCCCATACGTTCTGGTCGATCGAGAACGGAGAGCGTTTGGTGACGTTAATCGGGATGGCGTTCTCCTCGGCGAACGCGATGGCCTTCTCCCGCGTCCACGCATAATCGCGCACGGGCGCCAGCACCTCCAGATCCGGTGCCAGCGAGGCGAATCCGACCTCGAATCGGACCTGGTCGTTGCCCTTTCCGGTGCAGCCGTGTGCGACGGTGCCGCCGCCGTGCTCACGGGCGGCCGCCACCAGATGCTTGACGATCAGCGGGCGGCTGATCGCTGACACCAGCGGATAACGATCCATATAGAGCGCGTTGTTCATGACGGTGGGCAGGCAGTAGCCGTCGGCGAACTCGTCGCGGGCATCGACAACGACCGCCTCCACTGCGCCGCAGTCCAGCGCCCGCTGGCGTACCACCTCCATGTCCTCGCCGCCCTGGCCGAGATCAATTGCCACCGCTACCACCTCGCGGCCGGTCTCCTTGCCTATCCAGCTGATGGCCACCGAGGTGTCCAATCCACCCGAATACGCGAGGATGACGCGTTCTGACATTAACCAATCTCCTTTGTTATGTGAGGCTCTCGAGAACGGCGGCCAGCTGGGCGCCGGTCATCGGTTCACGGGCGACCACAAGAATGGTGTCATCGCCGGCTATGGTGCCGACAACTTGGGGCAGCGCCGCGCGGTCGATGGCGCTGGCCAGGTAGTGCGCGGCGCCCGGTGGAGTGCGTAGCACGGCCAGGTTGCCGCTGGCGTCAGTCGAGACCAGCAACTCGCTGAGCAATCGGGACATCCGGTCGGTGCCTCCCGAGACCCCGCGCACCGGACTGCCGTCCTCGGGGACGACGTATACCCCGACACCGCCGTCGGCGCCGCGCAGCTTGACCGCGCCGAGTTCCTCGAGATCACGTGACAACGTGGCCTGCGTGACGTCGATGCCCTCGTCCGCCAGCAGCGCGGCCAATTCGCTCTGGCTGCGCACCGAGGCTGCCGACAGGATCGCCACGATGCGGGCCTGGCGGCCGGCACGGTTGGCGCTGACTTCGGGGACGGCCTTGGCATTTCCGGTGGTCATCGGGACTGCTCCAGTAACCACACCAGCAGCGCCTTCTGCGCGTGCAGCCGGTTCTCGGCCTCGTCCCACACCGCGCTGGCCGGGCCGTCCATCACCTCGTCGGTGATCTCGTCCCCACGATGGGCCGGGAGGCAATGCAGGACAATGGCTTCCGCGTCGGCCCGGGCCAGCAGTCGCGCGTTGACCTGGAACGGCCGAAAGGGCTTGACGCGGTCCAGCCCGTCGTTCTCCTGCCCCATTGACGTCCAGGTGTCGGTGACCAGCACGTCGGCGCCCGTGGCGGCCGCATCGCCGTCCGCGGTCACGGTCACGGACCCTCCGGTGCCCTCGGCGCGGTGCGCGGCGGCGGCCAGCACCGTCGGATCGGGCGCGAAGCCGTCGGGCGCGGCGACGGTGACGTGAATGCCCGCGGTGACACCGCCGAGCATGAGCGAGTGGGCCATGTTGTTGGCACCATCGCCAAAGTAGGCCAGCTTCAACCCTTTCAGAGATCCCTTCCGCTCGGCGATGGTCTGCAGATCGGCCAGCACCTGGCACGGGTGGAACTCGTCGGACAAGGCATTGACCACCGGCACGCTCGCTGTGGAGGCCATGGCGATCAGCCGGTCTTGTCCGAAGGTCCGCCAGACGATGGCATCGACAAAGCGGGACAACACTTTCGCGGTGTCCTGCAACGTCTCGTCGCGGCCCAGCTGGGTGCTATGACTGTCGACGACGACGGCGTGGCCGCCGAGCTGCGCGATACCGACCTCGAAAGAGAACCGGGTGCGGGTGGAGTTCTTGTCGAAGATGACCGCGACCCCACGTGGCCCCTCGAGGGGACGCCGACTGAACGGATTTTCCTTCAGCTCGGCCGCCAGTTGGAGCACCTCGGCCTGTTCGTCCGGCGACAGGTCGTCGTCGCGCAGCAGGTGCCGCGTCATCTGCGCCGCTCCTCCTCATCGCTTCGCTCTGCATCGTCGCCGGCGCGGGCATGCGCGTCCCCCGCGGCGTCGAGGATGCCGGGCAGTGCGGCGACGAAGCTATCAATTTGGGCTTCGGTGATCACCAGCGGCGGAGCCAACCGGATGACATCGGCCGCAGGGGCGTTGACCAGGAATCCGGCCTCGCGGGCGGCGGCCTCCGCGTCCTTGGCGCGCGGCGCGGTCAACACGATGCCGCATAGCAATCCGCGTCCGCGCATGTGGTCGATCAGCGGGTGGCCGAGCGATTCGACGCCGTGCCGCAACGACTTGCCCAGCCTCGCGGCCCGCCCGACGAGATCCTCGTCGGCCAGCACGCGCACCACGGCCAGCGCCGCCGCGGTGCATACCGGATTGCCGCCGAAGGTGCTGCCATGCAGGCCCGGCGTCAACAGTTCGGCGGCGGGACCAACGGCCAGACACGCCCCGATCGGCAGTCCGCCGCCGAGTCCCTTGGCCAGGGTCACCACGTCCGGGGTGATTCCGTCGTGCTGATGCGCGAAAAAGGTTCCAGTGCGGCCCATTCCGGTCTGAACTTCGTCGAGCACTAGCAAGGTGCCGTGCCGCGCGGTAATTTCGCGCGCTGCGGCCAGGTAGCCTTCGGGCGGGACGATAACACCGCTCTCGCCCATGATCGGTTCCAGGAATACCGCCGCGGTGCCGTCGTCCACCGCGGCCGCCAGCGCATCGGCGTCGCCGTAGGGGACGTGCGTGACATAGCCCGGCAACGGCTCAAACGGTGCCTGCTTGGCCGGCTGGCCGGTCAACGCCAGCGAACCCATCGTCCGGCCGTGGAAACCCTCCTGCGCGGCAACCAGTTTCGTCCGACCGGTGAGCCGCGACAGCTTGAAAGCCGCCTCGTTTGCCTCGGTTCCAGAGTTGCAGAAAAAGACCCGGGCCGCAGCGTCGACGCCCAGCAGTGCAACCAGTTCTTCGGCTAGGGCGACACCGGGTTCGGTGGCGTACAGATTGGAGGTGTGGCCCAGCGTCGTCAGCTGGTGCGTGACGGCGTCGATGACGGCCGGGTGGCGGTGGCCCAGAACGTTGACCGCAATGCCGCCGAGCAGATCCAGATAGCTCTTGCCGTCCACGTCGGTAACGACCGCGCCGTCACCGCTGGCCAAGGCCACCGGCGGGGTGCCGTAGTTGTTCATCATCACGGCTTCCCACCGCTGCTGCAGCGTTTCGGTGTTGCTCATACCGTGACCACCTTGGTGCCCGTGCCCGCGTCGGTGAACAGCTCCACCAGCACGCAGTGTTCGACCCGACCGTCGATGACATGCGCGCTGGGGACCCCTCCGGTGACGGCCCTCAGGCACGCTTCGACCTTGGGTATCATGCCCGTCTCCAGCGTTGGTAGCAGTTGCGCCAGTGTGGCGGTGTCGATTTCGCTGACCAACGAATCCGGGTCCGGCCAGCTCGTGTACAGGCCTTCGACATCGGTCAGCATCAAAAGTTTCTCGGCTCCCAGCGCTTCGGCCAACGCCGCCGCGGCGGTATCGGCATTGATGTTGTGCACTACCCCGTCGGCGTCGGGCGCAAGCGTCGACACCACCGGAATACGGCCCGCGGCAATCAGATCCAGCACCGCCGCGGTATTGACCCGGTCGACGTCGCCCACCAGTCCGATGTCGGTCGCCACGCCGTCAACGTTGACGCTGCGCCGGACGGCGGTGAATAGTTGGGCATCCTCACCGGTGATGCCGACGGCGTAAGGTCCGTGCGCGTTGATCAGGTTCACCAGCTCCCGGCCCACCTGCCCGAAGAGCACCATTCGCGCCACGTCGAGCACTTCCGGTGTGGTGACCCGAAATCCGCCCTTGAAGTCGCCCTTGTCGATGCCGAGACGGTGCAGCATGGCGGTGATCTGCGGTCCGCCGCCGTGCACGACGACCGGATGGATTCCGCAGTTACGCAGAAACGCCATATCGGCGGCGAACGCTCGCCGCAGCGTGTCGTCGGTCATGGCATTTCCGCCGTACTTGACCACGACGATTTTGCCGTGCAACTGCTTGAGCCACGGTAGGGCTTCGGCCAGCACCTGCGCTTTGACCAGAGTGGGTAATGCGTCGACGTTTGCGCTCATGAGCTGTAGGCCGAGTTTTCTTCGACGTAGGCGTGCGACAGATCGGTGGTCCGGATCGCGGCCTCGCCGTCACCGATGCTCAGATCGACTGTGATGTCGATGTCGCTTGCCGAAAGATCCACATCGCGCGCGCCGCGAGCCCCGACTCCGCCGATACACACCGCGGAGCCGTTGAACGACACGTTGATTCGATCGGGATCCAGGTCGACCCCCGGAGCTAGGCCGACCGCCGCGAGCACCCGTCCCCAGTTCGGGTCCGACCCGAACACCGCGGTCTTGACCAGGCTGTCGCGCGCGATCGACCGGGCCGCCGACAGCGCTTGTTCCTCGGAGGCGGCCCCGGTCACGGTTACGGTGACGCGCTTGGTGACGCCCTCGGCGTCGGCTTGCAGCTGCGCGCACAGGTCGTCACAGACCCGCAGTACCGCATCGTCGAGGTCGGCTTGGGACGGCGCGACGCCGCTGGCACCCGAGGCCAGCAGCAGCACCGTATCGTTGGTGGAGCAGCAGCCATCGATATCGAGGCGGTCGAACGTGCGGGCCGCGGCACGGCGTAGCGCTTGGTCGAGGGCCGCCGGATCGGCGACCACGTCGGTGGTCAGCACGCACAACATGGTGGCCAACGACGGCGCCAGCATGCCCGCCCCCTTGGCCATTCCGCCCAGCGTCCAGCTTTTTCGGTGCAGTGCAACCTGTTTGGGCACCGTATCGGTCGTCATGATGGCGTGCGCCGCGTCCTCGCCGCCGGACAGCCCGCCGGCCATCTCGTGCACGATTTCACGGACACCGGCCAACACCTTGTCCATCGGCAGCCGATCGCCGATCAGCCCCGTGGAGCAGACGGCAACTTGGATGGCGCCGGTCTCGGTTCCCCAGTCCGACAGCGCGGCGGCAACCGCCTCCGCGGTGGCATGGCTGTCCTGGAATCCGGCCGATCCGGTGCAGGCGTTGGCCCCACCGGAGTTGAGGATCACCGCCCGCAGCTGGCCGGTGGTGAGCACCTGCCGCGTCCACAACACCGGCGCCGCCTTGACCTGATTGCGGGTGAAGACTCCCGCGGCGGCGTAGTCGGGGCCTTCGTTGAAGACCAATGCGAGGTCGCGCCCCCCCGATTTCTTGAGTCCAGCGCAGATACCGGCGGCCCGGAAGCCGGCGGCCGCGGTGACGCCCTGGGCGCGCACCAGCCGCTCATCGGCAGGCACATTCACGGCGCCACCCCGACCACCGAAAGGCCCGCGGTCTCGGGCCAGCCCAACGCCAAGTTCATCGACTGCACTGCGGCGCCCGCGGTGCCCTTCACCAGGTTGTCGATCGCCGCGATCGCGACGAACGTCTCGGCGGCCTCGTCCACCGCGACCGCGATTTGCGCCGCGTTGCTGCCGATCACCGAGCCGGTGCGCGGCAGTTGCCCCTCGGGCAAAAGGTAGATGAACGGCTCTGCGTCATAAGTTTTTTCGTATGCCGCCCTTAGCTGCGACAGCGGCGACCGGGTGCGCGCGGTGCAGGTGGCCAGGATGCCGCGGGATGTGGGGATGAGCACCGGCGTGAACGACACCGTGACATCGCGGTCCGTGACGGCCCGCAGCCCTTGGGCAATCTCGGGGGTGTGCCGGTGCGCCCCGGCGATGTTGTAGGCCCGCGCCGACCCAATGACCTCGGAGCCGAGCAAATCGGTCTTGGCCGCGCGACCGGCTCCTGACGTGCCGCTGACGGCGACGACCGTGACCGCTGGTTCGACAAGGTCTTCGGCCACCGCGGGCAGCAACGCCAGCAGCGCCGCGGTCGGATAGCAGCCCGGAACCGCGATGCGGCGAGCCTCGCGCAGCCGTTCGCGAGCGCCGGGTAGCTCCGGCAGGCCGTACGGCCAACTGCCGGCGTGCGTGGATCCGTAGAACCGTTCCCATGCGGCGGCGTCGGTGAGCCGGAAGTCCGCACCGCAGTCGATGATCAGAGTCTGCGGGCCGACCTGTTCGGCCAGTGCGGCGGAATGCCCGTGCGGCAAGGCAAGGAAAACCACGTCGTGGCCGGCCAGCACGGCAAGCTCGGTGGGCTCAACTACTCGCTGAGCCAACGGAATCAGGTGCGGATGGTGCTCACCAAGCATGCTGCCGGCGCTGGCGGCGGCGGTCACCGAGCCGATCGTGAGCCGACCGTCGGTGTAGGCGGGATGCCCGAGCAACAGCCGCAGGATCTCGCCGCCCGCGTAGCCGCTGGCACCGGCAACCGCCACCCTTAGTACGTCGGCCATTCCGACAATTGTGCATGGTTATGCAGATGTTTGCAAATCAATTCCAACCGTCGAGGTTGCCAGCTGGTGCCATCAGCTAAGCGGCGAATCCGAATCCGAAGCTCGCCCGGAGCGAGATTTCGAGATCCCTCAAGGCGGCTTCCAAAGACGTAACGACGGTCTCACCGGTCCGGACGAGCCCGACAGTGGCGCCATCGATACCCGCTGTCAGGGTCTCACCAGCCCCTAACAACCCCGGAAACCCGACACCGAGGCTTGCCGACAAGGCACCGCCGAACTGATCGGCCACCGCCTCTGCGGCATTCACCCAAATCGTCGCTATGGTGTGTCCGGTCTGCGTCAGCCCAGACAGCGCCGCGCCCAAGTTCCCCGTCAGGGCTCCCCCGGTCTGAAGAAGACCCGACAGACCACCAGCGAGGCCGGCGGTCAGGGCTTCCGTGGCGTGAGCCAAACTCAGACCGATGTTGGCCGACAGGCTGGCACTGATGTTCAGCATCAGGCTGGCATCCAAGCCCGACAGTGCAATCGCGAAGTTGCCGGCTAAGGATTCACCGGTCTGCACCAGGCTCGACAGCTCAGCACCGAGGCTCCCGACGAGGGTCGAACCGGTATCGATCAGACCTGACACGCCCGCGTTGAAATCAGCCGCCAGCTGAGCGCCCAGCCCGGTCAGTCCACCCAGGCCCGACAGTCCGGCACTGAGGCTGGTCGACAGCGCTGCACTGAGCTCTCCGCCAAGGCCGGAAAGCGCGGTGCCGAAGTTCAGCGCTAACGACTCCCCGGTCTGCACCGCACCCGACAGGCCCGCACTCAACTCGCCCGCCAGATGCGCGCCCGCGGTCTCCAGACCCGCCAAGCCACCGCTTAACCCGCCCTGGATCAACGCACCGATCGGACCCAAACCAGACAAGCCACCAGATAACGCCAACGCCAGCTCCGCGCTCAACGACCCACCCAGATGCGACAACGCCACACCCAAACCACCACTCAACGACTCACCGGTCTGCACCAACGCCGACAGCCCCGCACCAAACGACCCCGCCAACAACTCACCCGTATGCACCAGACCCGACAACCCGCCCGTCAACCCGCCCCGGATCAACGCACCGATCGGACCCAGCCCGGACAAGCCAGTCAGTGCCGCCGACAGTTCCGTGCTGAGCGACGCACTGAGACCCGGGAATGCAGCGCCGAAGTCGGCGAACAGCGCCCCTCCGGTCTGCACAAGCACCGACAGTCCGCTGCCCAGGTTGCCTACTATCGCCTCGCCGGTGCTGACAAGACCCGAAAGACCTGCACCCAAGCTGCCGGCGAGCGACGCGCCCAGCCCGCTCAGCGCACCCAGGCCGGAGAGGCCACCGCTGAGACTGGCCAACAGCGCGGCGCTGAGCGAGCCCCCGACCGCAGACAGTGCGGCACCGAGGTTGGCGCCCAACGCTTCTCCGGTTTGCACCAGAGCCGACAGGCCGGCACCAAAGGACCCCGCCAACAACTCACCCGTGTGCACCAGACCCGACAACCCACCACTCAGGCCACCCTGGATCAACGCACCAATCGGACCCAAACCCGTGTTAAGCGCCAGCGCCAAGTTCGCACTCAACTCACCACCAAGGCCCGAAAGTGCCGCACCGAAGTTGAGCGCCAGGGATTCACCGGTCTGCACCAACGCCGACAACCCCGCACCAAACGACCCCGCCAACAACTCACCCGTGTGCACCAGACCCGACAACCCACCACTCAGGCCACCCTGGATCAACGCACCAATCGGACCCAAACCAGACAAGCCGCCGGACAGGGCCAACGCCAGCTCCGCGCTCAACGACCCACCCAGATGCGCCAGCCCGGCACCAAAGTTCAATGCCAACGATTCACCGGTCTGCACCAACGCCGACAACCCCGCACCAAACGACCCCGCCAACAACTCACCCGTGTGCACCAGACCCGACAACCCACCACTCAGGCCACCCTGGATCAACGCACCAATCGGACCCAAACCAGACAAGCCGCCGGACAGGGCCAACGCCAGCTCCGCGCTCAACGACCCACCCAGATGCGCCAGCCCGGCACCAAAGTTCAATGCCAACGACTCGCCGGTCTGCACAAGGGCCGAAACCCCTGCAGCCAAGTTGGCCGCCAGTGCATTACCGGTCTGCACAAGGCCTGCCAGGCCAGCGCTCAAACTCGCTGATAACACGACGCCGAGCTGAATATTTCCACCGAAGATCAGCGAAAGGGCAGCGCTAGCCTGGGCAGCTAACTGAGCGCCGGCACTCGACAAAATAGCACCGCTGTTCTCTAGCGCGAGCCCAGCCGCGACGATGGCATTGCCGGTCTGCACGAGCCCCGCACCGACATTCGACAAAAGGGCCCCACCCGCCTCCAGCGCGACCCCACTGAGCCCGCCACCGATGGCCGTCCCCAGGGCACCGCCGAAACTCCCCGAGAGCCCACCACGCACGCCGACCGACAAGGCCCCGCTGATCTCAGCGCCCAGTCCCGACAGCTCGGCGCCGAAGGCCGTCGTCAAGGAACCACCACCGTTGAGCAGCGCAGCGCCATTGGCCGCCTCGGCTTCGATATACGCAGCTGCACCGTTGTTCAACAGGGTGACGAACTCGTTATGATAGGCCGCCGCTTGGGCATTGAGGGCGTGATACTCCTCGCCGAAGTCGCGGAATAGCGCCGTGATGGCCGCTGATATCTCGTCTTCAGCTGCGGGCAACATAGCGGTCGTGGGCGGCGCTGCTGCTGCAGTGGCTTCGTCAAGCGACGAGCGAATACCCGCTAGATCGTCGGCGGCGGCTTGCACCTGACCTGGTTGCGCGATCACAAAAGACACGTCGGACCCCCCAAACGCATAATGAAACGCTGTGCGACCCAACGGCCCCCGATGGCCACCAGGACGAATGACATGAGCGACTGCGACCCGATGACCCCCATCGTCACCCGGGTAAAAGATAGTGAGCGGCTGCCGAACCGATGACCCCCGACGGTCGTCGGTGCAATAGACCTGATTGAGATCTCGCCTACGGGACCCCCGCAAGTCACCAGGCAGATTGGAGTAAGTGCAACTCGATTGTTCCCCGATCCCCCTCGAGTCAAACCGAGTTAAGCACCTTTTTTCACACCTTCGCAGGAAAACCAGCGAGTTCACAGGATTCGAAGCCGAATCCAAACGCTTTACGGGACACAGGACCTCGGCCCGTAGTCAGAGAACGGCACAGCATCACCCGGCCCCGCGGGCGCGGGCGCACCGGCGCCGGCAGGCTACTTACTTGGGGCAGTGGCAGTTTCGCATACGGGGCTGAGCCGCGATCGTCACCCTCGTTGACGGGAGTCACTCGCCGATTTGCCGGATGTCACAAAAGACATCCCATATGCCTTCGAAGCAGAGCTCGGACTGACCAGTAGCTTCGGGCTGAGTAATTGTAACTGACCGCAGAGTAATACCCTTCTTGCGCAGGTGTTCAAGAGGCTTTTGACTGCAGCCGGGTCTGCTTGGCTCACTCACAGCGGCGGTGATCGGTCGTCACCAGGCAAAACGAGCCGGGAAAAGTGAATGACAACAAGCGCTTTCACAGGTTCGACGCGGCGTTTCCGACGCGGTTGGGGTGAGGGCACCGCAGAATCTGGGAGCAATCACCCCAACCCGATAGCACGTCACAGAGCCGATAAGGGTGGGATAACAAAAGCGGGCGGGCCACCGATTTCGGCCGCGAGGACTTCGGGCAGGTAGTTCAGCAATCCGGGAATGATGCCGCTGATGGGCGTACCCGTGACGACACCGGGGACACCGATACTCGTCGAGGCAGAGTAATACGCGGGCGGAGCGAGAATTCCATCCAAAGGCAAGTTGAGGGTTGTCTGGATACCTATCGCGTCGACGCTCAAAGGGATCGTCACTTGGCCATTGAGGAAGCCGTTCGCGAACACTGCTGGAGCATCTAGAACTGCAGCGGCGGCCGCCGGCGCGTTCCCGGTTTGTATCGCGTTGGCAAATGCCGTTGCACTGGAACCTAACGCGCTGAGGCCGTTGATCGGCCCGCCCAGCGCCTCAACGGCCAACACCAGCGGCAACCCCATGTGGGTGTTGAGATCTGCGAAAAAGGTGAAGTTGGGACTGACCGCCAAGCTGATCGTCGACGTGATCGACGTGTCGGTGACCGCGCTAACCAAGTTGGCAAAGTGTTGCGAAACCTGCGCCGGGATGGAGCCGGCTGATATCAGGTTGGTGAAATTTTGTGCCATATGCCCCGGGATCGAGAAGATCGGTAACAGCTGCCCTAAAGCGCCCCCCGGGGTGATGAGTATTGTGACTCCATCCGACTCGACCGTGCCGTTTAGGCCCGTGAAGACTGTTTTCAGCAAGCCCTGCCCGGCATCGTCGAACGCGCCATGGACGTTGCCCGCCAAAAGGGCATGCCCGGCGGCCTGGAAACTCGCCGGCAAGGCGGAAACCCCTGTGCCGAAATCCTGCGCGCTATTTTGCAGCGCCGTGACGATCGTCTGGGCGTCGCCCGTCTGGTTGGTGATCAAGTGCTGCAGCAAAACTCCCGGGTTAAAGGTCGACACCCCCTGGGCGGCGAGTTGGAGGGTTTCCGGGATGTTCGCCAACGTGGCTGGGAAGTTTTGGAAAGCGGTCGCGACACCCATACCGAACGTCCGTGCGTAACCCTGCTGGTTACTCATGAACTGATGCAAGAACGGGAACGGGTGGGCGGAGACGGTGCTTCCGACGGCTTGCAGGTTGTTGGCCGTGTTCGAGAAGAGCGTTTGGTACGGGGCGGCCACAGCTGCACTGAAGGAATCGAAGTCGCGCATCAAGAGGTTGGCGCCGGCGCCCGGAAGCGCGGCACCATGGACCGCATCGGTCAGCAGCTGCTCTGCGTTGGCGGCCTCGGCGCCGACATACGCTGACGCGCCAGAGGCCAGCAAGCTTTCGAACTCGGTGTGGAACGCCTGCGCCTGGGCGTTGAGAACTTGAAATTCCTGGCCGAAGTTACCGAACATCGTGGCGATCGCGATCGATATCTCGTCCTGGCCCGCGGCCGCTATCGCCGTGGTTGGGCCCGAAACATTCGCCGTGGCCTCAACCAGCGATTCGCGGATACCTGCCAAGTCCTGAGCTGCCCCTTGCACCAGCTCCGGCTCGGTGATCACGTACGACATCTATAACTCCCTTTCAACGCAACGTTGCTGACTGGCCGGTAACTTACTGCTTAGTAGCATTTCCTGACCGCACAGTAATGTCACGTTCGGCACATGTTCAACAGGGTTTTGGGATACCGCCGCGGCAGCCGTCGCTATCACCGCAGCGGTCACCAGCGGTCACCAGGCAAAACGAGCTTATGAGGCCATCACGCCCAGTGGTTGACAACCAGTGTTTTCACAGGTGAGGGTGGATTTGTGCAGCCCATAGTCGGGGCCGTCAGGCGCGGCCTTAAGGGGTGTTAGGCGCGTAATTCGGCGCCGACGCGCTCGGCCGCGTGCCGCACCGCGGCGTCCCGAGCGGCGCTGGCGTCGGCCTCGGTCAGCGTGCGATCCGCGGCCCGAAACCGTAGCGCGAACGTCAGGGATTTGCGATCGTCACCGATTTGCGGGCCGGTGAAGATGTCGAACAGCGCAATGTCCTCCAGTAGTTCGCCGGCCCCCTCGCGAACGGCGTCCTGCACCGCCTGGGCCGGTACGTGCGCAGGCACGACCAGGCTGACGTCTTGAAACACCGCGGGAAACGGCGACACGCGGGGCGCCGGCAGCGCCTCCACGACAGGAATCGAGCCGAGGTTAAGTTCGAGCGCGCAGGTGCCTTTGGGCAGGCCCGATCGCTCGATGACGGCAGGATGCAACTGTCCGGCGTAACCGACGGAGGTCTCCCCGACGAACACCTCGGCGCACCGGCCCGGATGCCACGGCAGGTGTTGCGCGGCGCGCAGCATCACGTCAAAGCCACTGGCGCGCGCGATGATTCGGACCGCCTCGAAGGCGTCAGACGCTTCGGCCCGACGACCGGGACCCCAGGGGCCGCGCGGTTCACGCAGGCCGGCCAGCACCGCGGCTACATGCTGCGGTTGACGGGGCAATGACGCGTCAAGCGCGGCGATCTCAGCGTTCGTCGGCCGGCGGTTGACGGGGACCAGTCCGACCCCACGAGTGTGCTCGGTGGGCTGCACGACCTGTGCAACCGCGTACAGCGCGACATCGACAAGCCCCCGGGACACGTTGCGCACCAACGCTTCCAGCAGAGCGGGTAGCAGCGTAGTGGCCAGCTGCGGGCGGTCGGCCTCCAGCGGGTTAAGCACGCTCGTCGTCGTACATCGGGGGTCGTCCGGCGGCAGCCCCCACAGGTCGAACACGCCTGCCGGCAGAAACGGCGTAGGCAGAATCTCGACGTAGCCGGACTGCGCCAGCGACCTACCGACGGCGCGGCGGCGCTTTTGCACCGCCGTCAGCCCACGGCCCGCGGGCGCCGACGGCAGCACCGACGGGATGACCTCCAGCCCCTCCAGTCGCAGCACCTCCTCGACAAGGTCGGCGGGCTGCAGTAGGTCGGGTCGCCAACTGGGCGGGGTCACCGTCAATGTGCCGCCGGATCCGGCCACGCTGCCCGCCACCAAGGCACCGATTTGGGTCAGCCGCCTCACCGTGGTGCCCTCGGCATAGGCCACCCCGGCGAAGCGGTCGGGCAGGTCGGAAGCGATTCGGATTGGCGGCAGCGACCAGTCCTCGCGTGGCGGGTCGCCCCTCCAGTCGGTCAACGTCGGCGAAACCGCGCCCCCGGTGATGTCGGCGAGCAACGTGGCACATCGATCCAAGGCGGCCACCGAAATGGCCGGGTCTACGGTGCGCTCATAGCGCCGCGCAGCCTCGCTGGGCAGATGCAGTCTCCGTTGGGTGCGCGATATCCCGGCCGGGTCCCACACCGCGGCCTCCAGCAGCACGTCGGTCGAGTCGGCGCGCACTTCGGTGCTGGCCGCCCCCATAACACCACCGATTGCCGCGGTCGCCACGTCGTCGACGATCAGGACGTCGGCCGGATCGAGTTTGCGTTCGATGTCATCAAGGGTGACGACGGTCTCGCCAGTCCGGGCGAACCGCACGCCGAGTCCCCCGCTGATCCGGTTGCTGTCGTGGGCGTGCATGGGTTGGCCGAGTTCCAGCATCACGTAGTTGGTGACATCGACGGCAGGAGAAGTCGCGCGGATGCCGCAAAGTAGCAGGCGGCGCTGCAGCCACCACGGCGACACGGAGTTGGGGTCGATCCGGGTGACCGGCCGCAGCGCGAACCGCCGCACACCGGTCTCGGGTTGCACTGTCAGCGGCCATGCTTCACCGTCGGCAGGCAGCGGCTTGACGTCCGCCGGATCAACAAAGTTCAGGTCATAAGCACATGCGATCTCGCGCGCCAGTCCGCGCACCGACATGCAGTAACCGCGGTCGGGGGTGATGGCCAGGTCGAAGACAACGTCGTCCAATCCCAGCACACCCACGCCGTCATCCCCGGGTTCGGCGGTACCGGGCGGCAGCACCAGGATCCCGGAATGGTCTGCGCCCAAACCGAGTTCGGCCGCCGAGCAGATCATTCCGTCGGACGTCCGACCATAGGTCTTGCGGGTCGCGATGACAAAGCCGCCGGGCAACGTGGCACCCGGCAGTGCGACCACCACTAGATCTCCGACAGCGAAGTTGATTGCACCACAGACGATCTCGCGTGGATTCTGCTCGCCGACATCGACCAGACAGGCACGGATCGGTTTTTTGAACTCGATGAGCTCCTCGATATCCGTCACCCGCGCCACGGCCAGCGGGCCGTCGACCGGGCCAAGGGTCATGACGTCCTCGACTTCGTGGCCGATGCGTACCAGCGTCAGCTCCAGATCGGCGGGGGTAACGTTCCACCCCGGGGCGCCCGCCGAAACGACTTCGCGCAGCCAGCTATACGGAACGCGCATCAGGACCCCACCCCGAACGGCAACGAGAAACGGACATCGCCTTCGACCATGTCGCGCATGTCCGGAATGCCATTGCGGAACTGCAGAGTGCGTTCCAAGCCCATCCCGAACGCAAAGCCAGAGTATACGTCGGGGTCAATTCCAGCGGCCCGCAAAACGTTTGGATGCACCATGCCGCAACCACCCCACTCCACCCAGTCGGCGCCGCCCTTCTTGTTGGCGAACCAAACATCTACTTCAGCGGAGGGCTCGGTGAACGGGAAGAAGTGCGGTCGGATCCGGGTGCGCGCCAACGGACCGAACTCGGCGCGCGCCAGGGCATCCAGCGTTCCACGCAGATGCGCCATCGACAGCCCTCGGTCCACCGCCAAACCTTCGACCTGGTGGAACACGGGCGTGTGGGTGGCATCGAGCTCATCGGTGCGAAACGTTCGGCCGATCGAGATGATGTAGACCGGCAACTCACGCTCGAGCAGGGTCCTCACCTGCACCGGCGAGGTGTGTGTGCGCAATAGCTGTCGGGAACCGTCCGGCGCGATATAGAAGGTGTCCTGTTCGCTGCGTGCGGGATGATCGGGTGGGAAGTTGAGCGCGTCGAAGTTGAACTGCTCCGTCTCGACCTCGGGCCCCTCGGCCAGTTCCCAGCCCATCGCGATGAAGGTATCGGCGATGTGATCGGCCAATATCGTGATCGGGTGCCGGGCCCCGGTCGGCTGCCGCGTTGACGGCAATGTGACGTCGATGCCTTCGGCAACCAATACAGCCGCGTCGCGTTCCGCACGAAGTGCCGCCAATCGCTCGTCGTAGCTGCGTTGGGCCTCGGCTCGGGCGGAGTTGACGCGTTTGCCGACGTCGGCTCGCTCTTCTTTGGGCACGCTGCCCAGTGCCTGACGCGCCAGCGCCAGCGGCGAGCGGTCTCCGAGGTAGTCGGTCTTGACCCTCGACAACGCCTCGAGACCGTCCGCGACCGCGATGGCCTGCTGGGCAGCGTTGACCGCCTCGGCTAATGCTTCCGGCGACAGGTCGACGGGTTGAGCGCCCACGCGGCGAGACTCTCCTTGCTGACGAGGCTGTTCAGGCTGGCTGGATTTGCACCACGAGCGTGACGCAAGTGCCGATCATAGGCGATTGGGTGCGTTCCGCTTGGCGCGCACATCTACTCGCGTGGCGCGCCGGTCGAGAAGGTGCTCAGCCGGTCGCGACGGGCTCTCGACCGGTCAGGCTGCCTTCGCCTTCCTGCGGCGAAGGCATAACGGGACTGCGCGCCGCACCGAACTGGGCGACCATGTAGGCCAGACCCGCGCCCAGCAGACCAAACGCCAGCGTCGCAGCCATGCCCCACCAGTGGTGAGCCAGGACCAGGAAACCGAAGCCCGTCGAATTCATCAGCATGAAAAGGCGCAGCGGCGTCCAGTGCACCGGCCGGCTCAACCTTCTCGACACCAGCAGACCCAGGATCACCGCGACGGTATGCCCCGCATCGGTGAAATCGCCACCGATGATCGCCGCGGTCATCGCAGCCGCTATCCACCAACCGATCCACGCCGGCCGCCAGCGCGGGGGAAGCGTCCCCGTCAGCGCTCCGAGCACTGCGAGGGCGCCGTAGCTCATCCCGACGTCACTGGCACGCGCGATGGACAGCGGCAGCCAGCCGATTTCGATCGCCGTAGCCAGAGCCACCGCAACCACCAGCGTCGCGCCGATATGTCCGATTAAGAACGCCACCATCAGCCGGATGGTGCGCAATTGCAGCTCCGCGAGTACCAGCAGACAAGTCAGGAAGGGCAGCCAAAAATAGATCGGACCGGCGTCGACGACGAATGCACTACCTAGCAGCGTTCCGATGTGGCCGTGCGCCAGATTGTGCAGGTTGGTGCTGGTGCGCTGAATGATGACGTCGCGGGCGTGTGGGCCGAGCGCCAGGATGGCGGAACTCACGACAACTAGCACCGCTACATACCCCGCGGTGAAACGGACCCGGGCCAGCCGGGCAAATGCGCCCCCAATCATCGATTTCCATTATCGCTGCTAATTTGTTTCGGCCGTGTCATCGGAAGCTGTCAAATCCCTCACAGTCTTCAGGCGATAAATCGCCAAGTCTGGCGGAATCCCGGTCAGTTTGCTCGCAAAAACGGGCTTACGTGCACGTTTGGCGACCACACCGAGTGCATCCAGCTCGCTTTGCGGTATCAGATCCAGCGTCGCGCCAGACATCGTGATCCCGCCTTTTGTGGCGCGTTCCATAATGCGGGCGGCAATGTTGACGTCCACACCGAGCCAGTCTGCGGCCAGTCGTTGCGGTCGACCGGTGTGGATACCGACCCGCATGCGCGGCCGGTAACCGTTTACTTTGACCGATTTGACGGCCTCTCGGGCGGTCAACACGGCGCGCATGGCGGCGGCGGGGTCACGGAAAACCGCCATCAGCCGTCGCCCAGTCGTTTGACGATATCCAATCGCTCCCGAGTGCGGCGGGTCTGCGGCTACAAACTGGACACCAGTGAGTTCAGGAATGTGGGAACAACGCCGCCGAACTCGGTGCCATGCACGGTGAATTTTGAACCTTCGACCGTTAGCGTGGTGTTAGTGGTCGTGTCCGTATAGGTCGATGTGGGCACCGTAACGGATATGGGCCGAAGCGGAGCGAACACCCCGCCGACGGGAATCTCCACGCCACCCGCGCCTGTCCCGCTGCCGAGCGGAATGGTGATCGTTTCTTGGCCGAACAGCACGGCGTTCGCGAAGGACACGGGAGAGGAGAAGTACAAGCTCGCGGCTCCCGCCAAATTCCCATGGCTCAACGCCGCAATGACTTCGGTGGTGTTGTTGACAATTGCGCCTCCGCCGATCACAACGGGACCTAGTTGGGCGGCGAGCAGCGAGAGCGCGGGCGGGAGGCTGAGCGTCGCCCCGGTGAACGTCAGCGTCGACCCACCCGACCCAGTCACAGTGTTGCCCCTGAGCGCGAAGTCCAAGTGCCCCAACCCAGGAGCAGTCCCATGCGCTGCCAACAAGACCGGGCCGCTGGTGGGTATGTTCGCGGTCGCGCCCGCCGAGAACAACCCGACCGGACCAGCCGGAGTGGTTATGGTCCCGTTCGCGCTCCAAGCTCCGGAGAACACGTTGTTGTTAAAGGTAAGCGGACTCCCAGTCGCCGACAACTCCAAGGGACCAAATAACCCGACGCGACCCAACGCGGTGCTTAGCGACACAGTCGCGACTGCGGTTCCGTGGAACCCGCCGTCGGCAAGGGGGACACTGGTCCCGCCCAGCGACACCTGCAAGGGACCGAGCGGAGTACTCACATACCCCACTCCCGAGTTGGCGGTGGGGGTCTGGGTCACCGACCCACCTATCGAAAACAACCCGGCGCGCCCCAACGGGGTGTTCAGTGCCAAGAGCACATTTCCCCCTTGCAGGGAACCACCGCCGGGAAGGGTGGCCGTGGTCTGGCTCAGCAACAACTCAAAGGGACCGACGCTGAAATTCCTACCGATGTGGACGGGGGCTGCAGCCGAGTTGGCAGCGGCGACGGCGGTTTGCCTGGCATTAGCGGTCTCGGTACTCACATATTGAGCGGCGCCGCCATTTAGCAGCTTGACAAAACCTTCGTGAAAGGTTGCGGCTTCGGCACTGAGGGTTTGGAATTCCTGGGCGTGTGTACCAAAAAGCGCCGTGATGGCCGCCGACACCTCGTCGGCGGCTGGGGCTAGTATTGCCGACGTTTGGCTCGCGGCCGCCGCATTCGCGCTACTCAGCGCGGAGCCTAAGCTCTCCAAGTTCTCGCTGGCGGCGGCCACGCTCTCCGGTATCAGACTTAAAAGCGACATAGCTTTTCCTCCCTAGTCGAACACCGTGACACTGGCACCCGAGCGATCGTCGGGAGACAAATCGTAACAGCCAACACCTCCGTTCCGCCCGAAATATAGGCATTTCAACTTTCGCCAACGGAGTTAATTTACGTACTCGTCAATTCGGTCGGTTGAGGGCTAACCGCGGGGACTCATCGCAGCGACGCTCGCAAACCGCATTCCTCCGGCCCCGGTCCGGGCCGGCTAGGTGAGCGACTACAAACCAAAACCGAATGTACTCAGCAGTTCCCAAAGAATGCCGCCGAATTGTGTGCCGCGATAGGAGAACTCAGAACCCAGAACGGTCGTGGTTGTCTCCGTATTTGGGCCGTAATAATCGTATTGCGGCCATGTCGTCGAAAGAGGTTCGGGGGAAGCGAAAATCTCGCCAAAGGGGATGTGCATTTCCAGACTTGCCCCGCCCCATCCTCCGACCGGTAAGAATGGCACGGTGACCGTACCCCCGCGAATTGCAAAGTCGTCCCGCCGCCCGAAAATTCGCCACCATACGACCACAACAGAGAAGCACCGGGCACGTGTGCACTCAGGGTCGTCGTTACGGGACCGTCGGCGTAGAAGGTCCCCGTCGTCTTACTTGACAACGTAAGAGCTCCAAACGGAGTGTTGAAACTCTCGCTCCAGTTGAACGAGTTGGCGTAGTGGTTAGCGGCCGCGTTCGCGGCGGCACCACCCTGACCAGTTCCATATAACGGATGCCCTAGTAGCAGCTCGGCCGGCGCATTTACCGCATTCACCAGTGCCTTCTGAACATTGGCTGCCTCGGCGCTGATGTATTGACCTGCGACGGAATTCAGCCTCGCCACGAAGTTTTCCTGAAAAGCCGCCGCCTGCGAACTGAGGGTGTGAAATTCCTGGGCGTGCGCACCAAACCCGTGACCGCCGCCGACACCTCGTCAGCGGCCGGCGCCGCGATTGCGGTCGTTTGACTCGCTGCCGCTGCATTTGCACTGGAAAGCGCAGAGCCCAAGTTCTCCAAATTCGCGCTCGCCGTAGCCACAACATCGGGCACCACACTCAACAACGACATAGTGTTGCTCCCTGGTCGTTGCGTCCACGACCCAGACCAACAAATAATCGGCGGCAGGTGCAGCCCAACAACCAGAAACCGAATCTGGAGAAGTTCAGCAATTCCGGACCAAGGCCACCAAACTCTTCGCCGTGCAGTGCAAAATGTGCAGCCGCTTGAAGGTCGGGAATTCCCAGTGCGCCTGAGTATCTGCGGCTGCACGCTAAGTGTTGCTGGCTCAACAGAAGCGAAGGCCTGGGTCGAGGGGCGGAGAGTTCTCGGTTCGACAACCTCTGCTGCACCCGGCAAGGTCGTGATGGAGCGTTCCGGATCGCTCGCGCGCACACCACGGCTCTCGCCGGCCGGTCTAAGGGGCGCCGGCGGCCGCGGCCGGGCCGCGTAGCGATCAGCCCAACGACCGCGCACTCTGGTAGAGACAGATCGCCGCGGCGGCGGCCACATTCAGGCTCTCCGCGCCGCCGGACATCGGAATCCGCACCTGATGGTCCGCCTGGCCGGCGATCTCGGCGGACAGGCCATGGGATTCGGGCCCGAACAACCACGCCGTCGGCCGGCCCAGCAGCTGCTCGGCCTGGTCGAGTGGTGTCTCACCATCCAGCGTGCTGGCCAGGACCTGGAGTCCGGCCTCGCGCAACTCGGTGACGGCGGCGTTGGCGTCGGATTCGACGACGACGGGAACCGAAAAGATGCTGCCCGCGGAGGCGCGCAGACACTTGCCGTTGTAGGGGTCCACACTGTGTCCCGCGAGGATCACTGCCGCAGCACCCATGGCGTCGGCGATGCGGATCAACGTGCCCGCATTGCCCGGCTCGCCGATCTCGACCGCGACCGCGACCAGCCGGGGCGACCCGGCCAGCACGTCAGCCAGCCGGGCCTTCGGCGTGTCGCACACCGCGACCAAACCTGCGGGAGTAACCGTGTCGGACAACGCTTTTGCGGCCCGCTCCGTCACTAGGTGGACCGGCACGTGCTGACCGCCGGCCAAAGCTGTGAGCAACGCCCGGTGCCGTGCCGCGGCAGATTCGGTGACGAAAACCTCTCGGACCAGTCCGCGCGCCGACGCGGCCGTGACGAGGTTAAAGCCTTCGGCGAGAAAGCATCCCGCGCGCCGCCGGGCGACGTGACGATGCAATTTGACCGCAGCGACCACCGTGGCCGAGCGTTCAGTGAGTACCGTAGCGTCGCGCCCGGCTTGCCCGCCGAGCGCCGTCAGGCAGCCTCGCCGTTGGGCGCGTTGACGTCTTCGGGCAGTGCCGCCCGGGCAACGTCAACGAGCGCGGTGAACGCCGCCGGATCGCTGATTGCGATCTCGGAGAGGTTCTTGCGGTCCACCTCCACACCCGCAGCCTTCAGGCCCTGGATCAGCCGGTTATAGGTGATGCCGTTGGCGCGAGCCGCCGCGTTGATCCGCGAGATCCACAACTTACGGAAGTCGCCTTTACGCGCACGGCGGTCCCGGTAGGCATAGCCCAGTGAATGCAGCTGCTGCTCTTTGGCCTTGCGGTAGAGCCGGGACCGCTGGCCGCGATAGCCCTTCGAGGCCTTCAGGACGGTGCGCCTCTTCTTGTGGGCGTTGACTGCCCGCTTTACGCGTGCCATGAAAATTCCTACTCTCGTTCAGACGTAATTGGTTCGGGGGCCGGGTTCGGCGTTCAGCCGTTCAGCAGCGCTTTGACACGCTTGGTGTCGTTGGCAGCAACCGTCGTCCGGCCGTCCAGCCGCCGGGTGCGTTTGGACGCCTTGTGCTCAAGCAGGTGTCGGCGACCGGCTTTCTGGCGGACGATCTTCCCGGTACCGGTGCGCCGGAACCGCTTCGACGCACCACTGTGGGTCTTGGCCTTGGGCATGATTCCTCACTATCTACTTCTGCGGTTCTCGCTGGTCTGGTCGTCAGGTCAATTGGGTGACGGGGTGGTGTCGCCGGGCTGGTCGACATCTGGTGCCGGCTCGGCCCCTTGTTCGTCCGGATGCAACGCCTTGGCGCGGGTTTTTGCGCCGCGGTGCGGTGCCAGCACCATCGTCATGTTGCGCCCGTCCTGCTTGGCGGAGGTCTCGACGAAGCCGTAGTCGGCGACGTCGGCGCCCAACCGCTGCAGCAATCGGTAGCCGAGTTCGGGTCGCGACTGCTCGCGACCGCGGAACATGATCGTGACCTTGACCTTGGATCCGGCCTGCAGGAAGCGGATCACATGGCCCTTCTTGGTCAGGTAGTCGTGGTCATCGATCTTCGGTCGCAGTTTTTGTTCTTTGACGACGGTCTGCTGCTGGTTCTTGCGGGACTCGCGCTCTTTCTGCGCCGTCTCGTACTTGAACTTGCCGTAGTCCATGATCTTGCAGACTGGCGGTTTGGCGAGCGGGGCAACTTCTACAAGGTCGAGATCGGCGTCCGCGGCGACGCGAAGTGCGTCTTCGATCCGCACGATGCCTACCTGTTCCCCTCCCGGGCCGATTAATCGGACCTCAGGTACGCGGATGCGCTCGTTGACGCGGGTCTCAGTGCTGATGGGGCCTCCCTTGTTGGGCTTCTTGGGTCGGTCTGGAATCGCTGCTTTGCAGGGGTCATCCAGACCACGACCAGCGCCTGAGCCCGTCCGGGGTCAGCCAAGGGAAAGACCACGCCATCAGCAAAAAAGCCCTGCATAAGCAGGGCCCAATGCCGACCGATCGCGGCCTGAGCCGCCCGCGCCACGCGCGGAACAGGCACTACACAATGCCTGTGACCGGACCGTATTGCCTTGACCAGGCTCGAAAGCCTCTCGTGGCAAGCGGTGGGAGTGGGACTCCACTTAACTGTCCCTGGCTTTCGCCGGGATGGTCGTGGCGGCAAGTCTACCAGGCATTAGCCACAACTCGGCACCGCGGCAGCCGGGCCGCACCCGGCATGCATCACGCACCCGTCAGATCCCATCAGATAAGGTCCGACCACCTCTCAAACTACTGTGGGCGGCTCTTGGCGCTTCGCCAGGCATTTCACGGGTTGAGGGAATATCCTCGCGGTCTGTGACACTCGCTATGCCTCGTTCGTTGAACCGGTCGAACTCCCGGTATCGCTGGGTACCGGCGGCGGCCGGCTGGACCGTGGGCATCATCGCCACCCTGTCACTTCTGGCCAGTGTGTCCCCCCTGATCCGGTGGCTCATCAAGGTGCCACGGGAGTTCATCAACAGTTACCTGTTCAACTTCCCCGACACCAGCATCGCGTGGTCGTTCGTGTTGGCATTGCTGGCCGCGGCCCTGACCGCGCGCAAACGCATCGCCTGGGTGGTGCTGCTCGCCAACATGATCCTTGCCGCGGTCTTGAACGTCGCCGATCTCGTCGCGGGCGGCAATACCACGGCCGAGGATTTCGGCGAGTACTTCGGGTTCGGTTTCCACGTCATCGCGGTCGTGGGGCTGCTCTTGAGCTACCGAGAGTTCTGGGCCAAGGTCCGCAGAGGCGCGCTGTTCAAGGCGGCAGCGGTGCTGGTCACCGCGGATGTGATTGGAATCCTGATTTCCTGGGCGCTGGTCGAAGTGTTCCCAGGGACACTGGCGCCGGATTCTCGCTTTTGGTACGTGGTCAACCGGGTGGTCGGGTTCTCGATCGTCGATCCCGAGGAGTTCACCGGCCGCCCGCACGTCCTGCTCAACGCAACCTTCGGGTTGTTCGGGGCGCTCGCGCTGATCGTGGCGGCGATCGTGCTGTTCCAGTCCCAGCGCGCCGACAACGCCCTGACCGGCGAGGACGAGTCCGCCATCCGCGGGCTGCTCGAGCTGTACGGCAAGAACGACTCGCTGGGCTACTTCGCCACCCGTCGGGACAAGTCGGTGGTGTTCGCACAGAGTGGCCGCGCCGCTGTCACCTATCGAGTTGAGGTCGGCGTCTGCCTGGCCAGCGGCGACCCGGTGGGCGATCCCAGGGCGTGGCCCCAGGCCATCGACGCCTGGCTGGCCCTGTGCCAGACCTACGGCTGGGCACCCGGTGTGATGGGCGCTAGTTCACAAGGAGCGCAGGCGTTTCGAGAGGCCGGACTCAACGCCCTCGAGCTGGGTGATGAGGCAATCCTGCTTGCCGGCGATTACAAACTGTCCGGCCCGGACATGCGCGGGGTGCGGCAGGCGGTGACCCGCGCCCGCAGAGCCGGGCTGACGGTGCGCATCCGCCGGCATCGCGACATCTCCGCCGACGAGATGGCCGAGACCATCGGGCGCGCCGACAAATGGCGCGACACCGAGTCCGAGCGTGGGTTTTCGATGGCGCTGGGCAGGCTGGGCGATCCGGCCGATGCCGACTGTCTGCTGGTCGAAGCGTTGGACCGGGGCGGCGAGGTGGTGGCGATGCTGTCGCTGGTCCCGTGGGGCACCACCGGCGTCTCGTTGGACTTGATGCGCCGTTCTCCGCAATCTCCCAACGGGACCATCGAGCTCATGGTCAGCGAGCTCGCCCTCAATGCCGAAACCCTTGGAATCATTCGCATTTCACTCAATTTTGCGATGTTCCGCTCGGCGTTCGAGCAGGGTGCTCAGCTCGGTGCCGGCCCGGTTGCGCGGTTGTGGCGGGGTTTGCTGTTGTTCTTCTCGCGGTGGTGGCAGCTGGAAACGCTGTACCGCTCGAACATGAAATACCAGCCCGAATGGGTGCCCCGCTACGCCTGCTACGAGGATGCCCGGTTGATTCCACGGGTCGGGGTCGCCTCGGCCCTGGCCGAGGGTTTTCTCGTGTTGCCGTTCAAAAAGCGCGAGAAGGTGCAGACCGGCCGTCACCCCGCCGTTCCACCGAGGCTGGTGGAATCCGGGCTGCTGCATCCCGATGGGAGCGCTCCAGACGTCGGCCAGCTGCAGCAACGAGCGGAGGCGACGAGCAGGGAAGAGTCGAATTCCCGCCTGCCCGAACAGGTGCGGGTGCGGCTGACCAAGCTGAAGACGCTGCAGCGCACCGGTGTTGACGCCTACCCGGTGGGAACCCCGCCCAGTCACACCGTCGCCCAGGCGCTGGACACAAACGACCAGGATCCCGTCTCGGTGTCCGGTCGCATCTTGCGGATACGCGACTACGGCGGCGTGTTATTCGCCCAGTTGCGCGACTGGACCGGTGAAATTCAAGTGCTGCTTGATAATTCACGTCTCGAGCATTGCCGCACGGCGGATTTCACCGCGGCCATCGACCTCGGTGATCTGGTCGAGGTGACCGGACATATGGGCTTCAGTAAAAACGGTACCCGCTCGTTGATAGTGCGCGACTGGCGGATGATCGGTAAGTGCCTGCGGCCGTTACCGAACAAGTGGAAGGGGTTGACCGATCCGGAGGCGCGACTGCGGACTCGCTATGTCGACCTCGCGGTCAATCCCGAGTCGCGCAACCTGATCACGGCCCGCAGCAGCGTGTTGCGTTCCGTCCGGGACACGCTGTTCGCCAAGGGATTTATCGAAGTCGAGACGCCGATCCTGCAGCAGATCCACGGCGGCGCCAGCGCCCGGCCGTTCGTCACCCACATCAACACCTACGACATGAACCTGTTCCTGCGTATCGCGCCCGAGCTTTATCTCAAGCGGTTGTGCGTCGGCGGTGTGGAGCGGGTGTTCGAGCTGGGCCGGGCCTTCCGCAACGAGGGTGTGGACTTCAGCCACAATCCCGAGTTCACGTTGTTGGAGGCCTACCAGGCGCATGCCGACTACAAGGTGTGGATCGACGGCTGTCGTGAGCTCATCCAGAACGCCGCCGAAGCCGCTAACGGCGCGCAGACTGTGCTTCGGCCGCGCCCCGACAATGAGAACGGCGCCCACCGATTCGAGCCGGTCGATATTTCCGGCGTCTGGCCGGTGAAGACGGTATACGACGCGGTGTCCGAAGCGCTTGGCGAACAGGTCGACCCGGATACCTCCCTGGCCAGGCTCCGCAGGCTGTCCGACGCGGCACACATTCCCTATCGGGCGCATTGGGATGCCGGCGCGGTGGTACTGGAGCTCTACGAGCAATTGGTGGAGGACCGGACCGAGCAGCCGACGTTCTACATCGACTTTCCGACCTCGGTGTCGCCGCTGACCCGCCCGCACCGCAGTCAGCCGGGCGTCGCCGAGCGGTGGGACCTGGTGGCGTGGGGCGTCGAGCTGGGTACCGCCTACAGCGAACTCACCGACCCGGTCGAGCAGCGACGCCGGCTGCAGGAGCAGTCGTTGTTGGCCGCCGGCGGCGACCCGGAAGCGATGGAGCTCGACGAAGACTTCCTGCAAGCGATGGAATACGCGATGCCGCCCACCGGCGGCCTCGGGATGGGCATCGATCGCCTGGTCATGTTGATCACGGGCCGCAGCATCCGCGAGACGCTGCCGTTCCCGCTCGCCAAACCTCACTAGCAGACCGTTCGGCGTGTCCCACGCGCCCCACAGACAACATTCGATTCAATATGTTCCGGGATGGTTAACAATGGATCACAATGGATCGCGTGACTACCGCGCCGCCCGAAGCCGCGGTGCAGTTTTTGGCGGCTAGCCACACGTCTTTGATGCACGGCTGGGTACCGCTCACGGTGCAGGTCGTCACCGCGATCGTGCTGGCGGGCGCCCTCGGCGGACGATCGCGGCACTGGTGGCTGATGCGTCTGCCGCTGGCCGGGCTGGTCGGCGGAGCCGCGGCCTACGGGACGCGCTGGTACATCGTCGATCGGGGCCTGACTGACGAACCCGCGCCCTCGGCGCTATGGCTCTGGATTGCCATGACGGGGATGGCTGCCGCCGTCCTGATCCTGGGCTGGCGCAGCGCGCGCAACTGGCGGCGTGGCGCGATGCTGATGGCCGTGCCGCTGTGCCTGCTCAGTGCCATGCTGGTGCTCAACCTGTGGGTCGGCTACTTCCCAACGGTGCAGACGGCGTGGAACCAACTCACTTCCGGTCCCCTGCCCGATCAGGCCGACCCAGCCACGGTCAGAGCGATGGCCGCCAGCGGAACCCGGCCGTCGCACGGCTCGGTTGTGCCGGTGTCGATCCCGTCGGACGCATCGCACTTCAAGCATCGCGGCGAACTGGTGTACCTACCGCCGGAGTGGTTCGCCAGCAATCCGCCGCCGCGGCTGCCGACCATCATGATGATCGGCGGGCAGTTCAACACACCCGCGGATTGGACGCGCGCGGGCAACGCGGTCCGCACCCTCGACGGGTTTGCCGCCACGCACCAGGGCAGGGCTCCGGTGCTGGTATTCGTCGACTCCGGCGGCGCGTTCAATAACGACACCGAATGCGTCAACGGCGCCCGCGGCAACGCGGCCGACCATCTGACCAAAGACGTTGTTCCGTACATGATTTCGCACTTCGGCGTCAGCCCCGACCGGTCGGGGTGGGGGGTTGCGGGCTGGTCCATGGGCGGGACCTGCGCGGTGGACCTGACCGTCATGCACCCCGACGTGTTCAGCGCATTCGTCGACGTGTCCGGTGACTTTTTCCCGAATGCGGGAAACAAGGCGCAGACCATCGCCAGGCTGTTCGGTGGAAACGCCGACGCGTGGGCCGCATACGACCCGACCACGGTGATCAGCCGACACGGCCGCTACACCGGAGTGGCCGGTTGGTTCGCGATCTCATCGGACGGCGCGTCGTCAACACGCCACGACATCGGGACCGCTGACACCGGCACGATGCGCCTCGCCGGTCGCGACGCCGACACCAACCCGAGCAACCAGGCCGCGGCCGCCTATTCGCTGTGCGCGCATGGTCGCGCCAACGGCATCGACTGCGCGGTGGTCCCGCAGTCGGGCAAGCACGACTGGCCGTTCGCCGAACGCGCGTTCGCGGCCGCCCTGCCGTGGCTGGCCGGCCAGCTGGGCACTCCGGCAATTCCGCGGATTCCGTTCCCCGACGGGTTGTCTGCCGCGGTAAGCGCGGGCCCGACCGTCATCCAGGCTGAGCGTCCCAAGACCGCGACGAGATAGCCCGACGAGCCGCAGGCGCAGTAGCCTGGCGCCATGCCCGACAAAGCGCCCATTCCCGGCTCAAAGCAACCCGGCTCGGCTCCATCCGACCCCGGGTACGACAGCGCGGGTGTGCCCACCTTCGAGTCGGTGCGCGAGAAGATCGAATCCCGCTACACCACCGCGCTGGGTGGCGCCGAACTCGACGCCGAGACGGCCGAAGGGAAGGCCGTCGAGGAGCAGTACGAGGAGCGTCAGCGTGCCGCGGCCGAGCGGTTGGCACAGATCCGCGAGGCGATGCGCTCCGAGGGCGGTTGACTCTCCCCTCCCCCGCGAGATATAAACCACGCCTAGGTTTCCCGGCGTGTCGCCTGCGTAGTTTATATGTCGCGGCTACACCGCGCACGGCTCACGCTACCCCCGCCGCGACACATAATTCACGCACACGACACGCCGGTGCAGGTCTGCGTGACTTACATCTCGACGCGACCGATCAGGCCGCGATCGCGTCCTATCCGCATGGACGATGTCTTCAGAGGTAGCGAGGCGGTACGAAAGGGCAAGCTGAGCCGATATCAGCTCCAGACGGGTTTCCGCGCCATCTATCCCGACGTCTATCTGGCGCACCATGCGGCTCCGACACTCGGCACACGTTCAGCTGCTGCGTGGCTCTGGTCAGGCCGGCGCGGCGTGCTGGGTGGGCTCGCAGCAGCAGCACTGCACGGCGCAGAGTGGATCGACGACAACCAGCCAATCGAGCTGATCTGGCGCAATCAACATGCACCTACGGGCATATTGACCAGCAATCACCGCCTGGACGACGACGAAGTCACCTACGTCGCGGGGCTGCCAGCGACCACACCCGCACGCACAGCGTTCGACCTCGCCCGAAGGCCTCCCCTCAGCCAGGCGGTGGCGCGGCTAGACGCCCTCAAACGCGCGGCGCCGTTCTCTGCCGAGGATGTACACCTGCTGGCCAAGCGACACTCGGGCGCCCGCGGCCTGCGGCAGCTTCGCGCGGCACTTCCACTCGTCGACGCCGGTGCCGCGTCGCCCAAGGAGACCTGGCTGCGACTGTTGCTGATCGACGCGGGATTGCCCACCCCGGAGACGCAGATACCGGTAGTCGTGCACGGCCGAATTGTGGCGGTGGTGGACATGGGCTGGGAGCGGATCAAAGTGGCCGCCGAATACGACGGTGACCACCACCGCAACAGCAGACGCCAATACGTGTGGGATCGCCGCCGGCTGAAGATGCTCGAAGGGCTCGGCTGGATCGTCATCCGGGCGATCGCCGAAGACCGTCCCGGCGACATCGTGCGCTCTGTCCGCGAGGCCCTGCACCGACGCGGGTATCGCGAGATATAAACCACGCCTTGGCTTCCCGGCGCGTCGTGTGCGTGATCTATATGTCGCGGGGGGTTTCGATGCGGCCGGCCGTCGCGAGATATAAACCACGCCTTGGCTTCCCGGCGCGTCGTGTGCGTGATCTATATGTCGCGGGGGGTTTCGATGCGGCCGACCGTCGCGAGATATAAACCACGCCTGGCCTTCCCGTGTGGTGTGCGTGGTTTATGTCGCAGCGAAAACGGCCGAGGCGCAAGGCTCAGGCGCTGACTTTCCGTCGCCGCTTCGGCCGCTGCGGCGCGGCCGCCGGTGCTGCGGCGCCGATGACCTCGCCAAGGAACTTCCCGGTGTAGCTCTCCGGCACCGCGGCAACTTCTTCCGGAGTGCCCTCGGCGACAATGGTGCCGCCCCCGGCGCCGCCTTCCGGCCCCATGTCGACGATCCAGTCCGACGTCTTGATCACGTCCAGATTGTGTTCGATCACGATCACCGTATTGCCCTTGTCGACAAGCCCGTTGATGACGGTCAGCAGCTTGCGGATGTCGTCGAAATGCAAACCGGTCGTGGGCTCGTCGAGGATGTAGATGGTGCGGCCGGTGGAGCGCTTCTGCAACTCGGCGGCCAGCTTGACCCGCTGCGCCTCGCCGCCGGACAGCGTCGGCGCCGGCTGACCCAGCCGCACATAGCCCAGGCCCACATCGACCAGGGTGCGCAGATACCGGTGGATGCCGCTGATCGGCTCGAAGAACCCCGCCGCTTCCTCGATCGACATGTCGAGCACTTCGGAGATGGTCTTACCTTTGTAGTGCACCTCAAGGGTTTCCCGGTTATAGCGGGCCCCGTTGCACACCTCGCACGGCACATAGACGTCCGGCAGAAAGTTCATCTCGATCTTGATGGTGCCGTCGCCGGTGCACGCCTCGCAGCGGCCGCCTTTGACGTTGAATGAGAACCGACCGGGTTGATAGCCACGAACTTTCGCCTCGGTGGTGGCGGCGAACAGCGTGCGGATCTTGTCGAACACCCCGGTGTAGGTGGCCGGGTTGGATCGCGGTGTTCGGCCGATCGGCGACTGGTCCACCCGCACCAATTTGTCCAGGTGATCCAGCCCGGTGACCCGGGTGTGCCGCCCCGGGACCTGCCTAGCGCCGTTGAGCCGGTTGGCCAGCACCGCGGCCAGGATGTCGTTGACCAGTGTCGACTTGCCCGAACCGGACACTCCGGTCACTGAAGTCAGCACACCAAGCGGAAAGGACACATCGATCCCGCGCAGGTTGTGTTCCCGCGCGCCGACGACGGTGAGCTGACGCCGCCGGTCGACGGGGCGCCGCAACGCGGGCGTCGCAATGCTCTCCCGGCCCGATAAGTAGGCACCGGTGACCGAATCCTTGTTGCGCAGCAACTCCGCATACGTTCCGCTGTGCACGATTTGGCCGCCGTGCTCGCCGGCCCCCGGTCCGATGTCGACGACCCAGTCGGCGTGCTCGATGGTGTCCTCGTCATGCTCGACGACGATCAGCGTGTTACCCAAATCCCTTAACCGGGTCAGAGTTTCAATGAGCCGTCGGTTGTCACGCTGGTGCAGCCCGATGGACGGCTCGTCGAGCACATAGAGCACACCCACCAAGCCGGACCCGATCTGGGTGGCCAGCCGGATCCGCTGGGCCTCACCACCGGACAGCGTGGCCGCTGCGCGCGACAGCGATAGGTACTCCAGCCCGACATCGAGCAAAAAGCCGAGCCGCGACTGTATTTCCTTGAGCACCTGCCCGGCGATCGCCTGCTCCCGGTGACCGAGGGTGAGTGCGTTCAGAAAATCCGCGCAGTCGGAAATCGACAGCTCGCAGACTTCGGCAATGGACTTCGAGGCCGGCTCCCCCCAGACTCCCCAGCCAGCGTGACCGCGAGAATCTCGGGCTTGAGGCGAGTGCCCTCGCACACCGGGCACGGCACGTCACGCATGAACCCTTCGTAGCGTTCCTTCATCTGCTCGGACTCGGTCTGCGCCATCTTGCGTTCCAGGAACGCGAGCACGCCTTCGAAATCGGCGTGGTACGAGCGGGTGCGGCCATACCGGTTGCGGTACCGCACGTGCACCTGATGGTCGGAACCCTCGAGAATCGCCTTGCGGGCCTTGGGCGGCAGCTTGCGCCACGGCGTGTCGACGTCGAATCCCAGCGCTTCGCCGAGCCCGGCCATCATCCGGATGAAGTACTCCGCGGTGTGACCCGTCGACCATGGTGCTACCGCTCCCTCGGCGAGCGTGCGTTCCGGATCGGGCACCACCAGGTCGGGGTCGACCTCCTTGCGGATCCCCAGGCCGGTGCACTCGGGGCAGGCCCCGTAGGGCGAGTTGAACGAAAACGACCGCGGCTCCAGATCATCGACGGCCAGGGCATGCCCATTGGGGCAGGCCAGCTTCTCGGAGAAGCGCTGCTCGCGGGGACGATCCTGGTCGTGGGCGCGCTCGTCGGGAAACTCCAGCACCACGATGCCGTCGGCCAGACCCAGCGCGGTCTCCACCGAGTCGGTGAGCCGCTGCTTGGCGCTGGCCTTGACGGTGAGGCGGTCCACCACCACCTCGATATCGTGCTTCTCCTGCTTCTTCAGCTTCGGCGGATCGGTCAGCGGATGCACCACGCCGTCGACCCGCACCCGGCTGTAGCCCTGGGCGTTGAGCTTGTCGAATAGGTCCGCGAACTCACCCTTGCGGGTGCGCACCACCGGGGCGAGCACCAGGAATCGGGTGTTCTCGGTCATTGCCAACACTTGATCGACGATTTGCTGGGGCGTCTGCCGGGCGATCCGCTCACCACAGATCGGGCAATGCGGCATGCCCGCGCGGGCATAGAGCAGGCGCAGGTAGTCGTACACCTCGGTGATGGTTCCGACCGTCGATCGCGGGTTGCGGTTGGTCGACTTCTGATCGATGGACACCGCCGGCGAGAGACCCTCGATGAAGTCGACGTCAGGCTTGTCCATCTGCCCCAGGAACTGGCGCGCGTAAGCCGACAACGACTCGACATAACGCCGCTGGCCCTCGGCGAAGATCGTGTCGAAGGCCAGCGAGGACTTGCCCGATCCGGATAGACCGGTGAAGACGATCAGCGCGTCCCGGGGCAGGTCGAGGTCGACGCCGCGCAGGTTGTGCTCGCGGGCGCCCTTGACGATCAGGCGGTCAGCCAACGCTGCCCCTTTCACTGAGACTCTGCTTGCCTGCTGCGGCAATTGCGCATGGCTCATCCCATGCTATGTGCACCCACCGACAACCACCTGATCACGTGCGGGCACCGGTAACGTTGGCCACTATGACTGCCCCGAACGAGCTGGACGAGAACTACACCGGCCACGTCGACCCGGGTTCGGCGGCCCGGCGGACTCTGCCCGGTGCCACCATCCTGAAGGCTTCGGTTGGCCCAATGGATAACAACGCTTACCTGGTCACATGTTCCGCGACCGGAGAAACGCTGCTGATCGATGCCGCCAACGATGCCGACTTCCTCATCGACCTGGCCCGACGTTACGCGCCGAAGGTGTCGCTCATCGTGACCAGCCATCAGCACTTCGATCACTGGCAGGCGCTGGAAGCGGTGGCCGATGCCCTCGGCGCGCCCACCGCCGCGCATGAGATCGACGCCGAACCGCTGCCGGTCAAGCCGGACCGTTTGCTGGCCAACGGCGACACGGTGCGAATCGGCGAGCTGACATTCGACGTGATCCACCTGCGCGGCCACACGCCCGGATCGATAGCGCTGGCCCTTGGCGGCCCCGCGACAGGCGAGGTGACGCAGCTGTTCACTGGCGATTGCCTGTTTCCGGGCGGCGTGGGCAAGACATGGCAGCCCGGCGACTTCGAGCAGCTGCTCGACGACGTCACCACCCGGGTGTTCGACGTGTACTCAGACTCGACCGTCATCTACCCGGGGCACGGCGATGACACGGTGTTGGGCGCCGAACGCCCGCACGTCGCCGAGTGGCGCGAACGCGGCTGGTAGGACGGTGACTAGCTGGTCGTGTGCACGATCAGCACGTCAACCTTGGCGCGGCGCGACACGTTGGCCGGCACCGAGCCCAACAACCGGCCCGCGATGGTGCTCAGACCGACGTTGCCGACCACAAGCAGATCGGCCTCGACTTCCTCGGCCAGGCTCACCAGCGCGTCGACCGGAGCCCCGATGATCGGCCGCTCCTCGACGTTCTTCGCGCCGGCAGCGTGCGCCGTGTCCTTGGCGTCCTGCAGAATCGCGTAAATCGGGGCGGTGCCCGACACCTTGTAGCTTTCTTCTCTCAGAGCGTCGGCGGCTCGAGTGTCCTCATGCTGGGGCAGGTACGCCGAAGCGATAATCAGCTTGGCCTCGGTTCCGGCGATTTCGGCTGCCCTGGCCACCGCACGCATAGACGAAGCCGAGCCGTCCGTCCCCACCACCACGGTCCGATAGCCGCTCATTTACCCTCCAAGTGTAGGTTGATCCGCCACAAGACAGTATCGCGTTTGCCGGACACCGTTAGGAAACATTAGCGACATAGCGCAGCGTGGCGCGACCAGCATTTTTGCGGCCCGGAAGGGCCCGCAAAACCCCTCTTAGCGCCTGCGTGCTGAATTGCCTGGTGAGCGGGCTCTGCGGGTGCACCCTAAGGTGACAAGCATCATGTCTGTATCAACACTTGAGCAGCTCTCGGCGGATGTTGTTGTCGAACCTGCGCCCGCGCGTCCCAGCGGCCGGTTGCTCGACCCTTGGGTAATTGCCGCGCTGGCCTGCGTCATCAGCATCGGGTGGGCAGGCAGGCCGTCGCTGTGGTTCGACGAGAGCGCGACCATTTCGGCCTCCGCGAACCGGTCGATTCCCGAGCTTTGGCAGATGCTGACGCACATCGACGCCGTGCACGGGCTCTACTACCTGCTGATGCACGGCTGGTTCGCGGTTTTCCCGGCGACCGAATTCTGGGCGCGAGTTCCCAGCTGCCTGGCGATCGGCGTCGCTGCCGCCGGTGTCACGGTGTTCACCAAGCTGTTCACCGGCCGTGCCACCGCGGTGTGCGCGGGCGTTGTTTTTGCAATTCTGCCGCGCACCACCTGGGCGGGCATGGAGGCACGCTCGTACGCCTTCGCCGTCGCCGCAGCCATCTGGCTGACGGCGTTGTTTGTCATGGCCGTGCGGCGCAACAAGGCGCGACTCTGGCTCTGCTACACGCCGGCGCTGATGCTGGCCGTCTTGCTGAGCCTCAATCTGCTGTTATTGGTGCCGGTGCACGCGGCGATGCTGCCGTTGCTCACGACGAAAAGATTCCGCACTTCCCCGGTCTTCCGGTGGACGCTGAGCACGGCCGCCGCGGTCGGAATGATGACGCCGTTCATCGCGTACACCCATGGCCAGGTCCGGCAGGTCGACTGGATCTACCCCATCAGCTGGCATTACGCCTTCGACATCATCCTGCGGCAGTACTTCGACCACAGCGTTCCGTTCGCAATCCTTGCCGCCGTCCTGATCGTCGCCGCGATCGTGGCGCGACTGGCCGGCCCGCGGACCCCGGAACCGGAGACCCGCGGCCTGTTGATCATGTGCGCGGCGTGGATGGTCATTCCCACCGCGCTGCTGGTCATCTACTCAGCTATCGGCGAACCGATGTACTACCCGCGCTACCTGATCCTCACCTCGCCGGCGATGGCCATCGTGCTGGCCGTGTGCATCGTCGCCGTCGCCAGAAAGCAGTGGCCCATTGCCGGCGTCGTGCTGCTGTTCGCCATTGCCGCAGTGCCGGACTACCTCTTCACTCAACGCTGGCCCTACGCGAAGGAGGGCTGGGACTACAGCCAGGTTGCCGATGTGATCGGCGCTCACGCCGCGGCCGGGGACTGCCTGATGGTGGACAACACCGTGCAATGGAAACCCGGCCCGATCCGCGCGCTGCTCGCCGCCCGGCCGGCGGCCTTCCGGTCGCTGATCGATGTCGGGCGCGGTACGTACGGACCGAAGGTCGGCTCGCTGTGGGATGGCCACGTCGCGGTGTGGCTGGTGACGGCCAAAATCCACAAGTGCCCGACGTTGTGGACCATCACCGACCACGACAAATCACTGCCCGATCATCAGACCGGACAATCGTTGCCGCCGGGATCCGCGTTCGGGCGCGCGCCGGCGTACCGATTCCCCGCCTACCTCGGGTTCCGCATCGTCGAGCGGTGGCAGTTCCACTACTCGCAGGTCGTTAGGCTAACGCTCTGACGCGTGCGCGGTCAGTACCCCGGGTCGCGGCATAAGACGCCGCCACGCCGCCGACGCTTAACACGGCAAACACCGTGAACAACAAGCTGGCCGCCACCACGTCGCCGCCCTCGGCGGTGTTGACCACGACCCCGGCCAGACCGGCGCCGAACGCCGCGGAGACCACCTGCACGGTGTTGATCGCGGCGGCCGCGGCGCCGCCCTCGGCCGGGTCGTTGACGGTATCCATCGCGCGCACCGACAGATGCGGCCAAGCCATCCCGATCCCGATCCCGGCGAGCAGCAATGCCGCCGCCCACAGGGCGACGATCCCGGTCGACGCGTCACCGCGCTGGGTAAGAGCACCCACCGCCAAGCCCGCCGCTGACACAACCGGAGCGGCGACGATCACCCGCCCGATCGTCCGGGGGTTGACCAAAGACGCGCTGACGATCTCGCTGACCGTCCAGCCGAGCGCCAGCGCGGCGGCCAGAAACCCGGCCGCCACCGGACTCAGATGCGCCAGCCGCTGGCCGAACAGCGGCACGTACGTGTCCACCATCGCGACGGCCATCAGCAAGGCCAGGGTCAGGTAGATCCACTTCAGCGGGCCAGGGCCAAATACGCTGGGCGGCAACACCGCCGCGTGCGTTCGCCAGTCAACGAACACGAACAGTCCGACCAGAACGACACTGGCGGCCAGCAACCCGGCCGTGGCCATCAGGTTGCGCGGAATCTCCGCGACGCTGACCGCCAGCGCCGCAGCGGCGAGCAGGATCAACGACCACAGCGGCACCTTGGTCGCGGCCGCCTCAGACGTCGCAGACGTCTTGGACATCACCGCGGTCGGCTGGACGCGACGGCCGGACAGCGCCACCGGCACCAGCAGCGCCATCAGGGCGGTCAGAATCGCCATCGTGACAAAGGCCCACCGCCATAAGCCGAACTGCGCGAACAAGCCACCGGTCGCGGGCCCGACCAACGTGGCGACACCCCACATCGCCGACACCAGTGCCGAGCCCTTGGTCCACAGCGAGCGCGGCAGGGCGGAGTTGATGACCGCGTAGCCGAGACCGGCAAGCAGTCCGCCGGCCACTCCCTGCAGCGTGCGTCCCGCGATCAGAACCTCCATGCTCGGAGCTGTGCCGCAGACCAGACTGGCGACGCCGAACACCGCCAAGCCCATCAGGTAGGACGAGCGTGGCCCGACCCGCAACAGGATCGGGTTGACCATGGCCGCGGCGACCACTGACCCGATCAGGTACATGGTGGCCACCCATGCGTAGAGCCGGCTGCCGCCAATTTCGGCGACCGTGTTCGGGAGCAGGCTGATGGTCAGCAGTTCGTTGGTGGCATACAGCGCAACCCCGCCGGCCAGCACCGCCGACGTGCCCAGATAATTGCTCAGCAGGTCCCGCCACGTGCCGCTGTCGCTCGCCACGTCGGTCACAAAACCACCGTAGTTGCGGTCACTTCAGCCCGGCGGCATCCATCCCCCGCAGTTCCTTCTTGAGGTCGTGGATCTCGTCGCGGAACCGCGCCGCCAGCTCGAACTGCAGGTCGCGGGCGGCGGCCATCATCTGCGCGGTCAGGTCTTTGATCAGGTCGGCCAGTTCGGCGCGCGGCATGCTGGCGGTATCGCGACCCTCGAACACCCCGGCGCTGACCGCGCGGCCAGGCTCGCCCTGCGCACGCCGGCCGCGAGAGGAGTTGCGCCCCGAGCCGCCGATCTCCACCGCTTCGGTGTCTTCAGCCTCCCGATAGACCTGGTCGAGGATGTCGGCGATCTTTTTGCGCAGCGGCTGCGGGTCGATGCCGTGGGCCTCGTTGTACGCGACCTGCTTCGCCCGGCGCCGATCTGTCTCGTCGATGGCCTCCCGCATCGAATCGGTCACCTTGTCCGCGTACATGTGCACTTCGCCGGAGACGTTGCGGGCGGCGCGGCCGATGGTCTGGATGAGGCTGCGTGATGACCGCAGGAAACCTTCCTTGTCGGCATCCAGGATCGAAACCAGCGACACCTCGGGCAGGTCCAGACCCTCCCGCAGCAGGTTGATGCCGATCAGTACGTCGTAGTCGCCGAGCCGCAGCTGGCGCAGCAGCTCCACCCGGCGCAACGTGTCCACCTCGGAGTGCAGATAACGCACCCGGATCCCCATCTCCAACAGGTAGTCGGTGAGGTCCTCGGCCATCTTCTTGGTCAACGTTGTCACCAGCACCCGCTGGTCGGCGTCGGCGCGTTTACGGATCTCGCCGATCAGGTCGTCGATCTGCCCCTTGGTCGGCTTTACCACCACCTGGGGATCCACCAAACCGGTGGGCCGGATCACCTGTTCGACGAACTCGCCGGCGGCCTGGCTCAGCTCATACGGCCCCGGGGTGGCCGACAGGTACACCGTCTGGCCCCTCCGCTCGGCGAACTCCTCCCAGGTCAGCGGGCGGTTGTCACATGCTGACGGCAGTCGGAATCCGTACTCGACCAGGTTGCGCTTGCGCGACATGTCGCCCTCGTACATGCCGCCGATCTGCGGGACGGTGACGTGCGACTCGTCGATGACGAGCAGGAAATCCTCCGGGAAATAATCAAGCAGGGTCGCCGGCGGCGAGCCCGCTCCTCTGCCGTCTATGTGGCGCGAGTAGTTCTCAATACCCGAACAAAACCCGACCTGCCGCATCATTTCGACGTCGTAGTTGGTGCGCATCCGCAGTCGCTGGGCCTCCAGAAGTTTGCCCTCGCGCTCGAATTCGGCGAGCCGCTCGGCGAGTTCCTCCTCGATGGTGGAGATCGCCTGAGCCATCCGCTCGGGGCCGGCCACATAGTGGGTGGCCGGGAAGATCCGCAGCGAGTCGACCTGGCGGATTACCTCTCCGGTCAGCGGGTGCAGGTAATACAGCGCCTCGATTTCGTCGCCGAAGAATTCGATCCGGATGGCCAATTCTTCGTAGGACGGAATGATCTCGACGGTGTCGCCGCGCACCCGGAACGAGCCGCGCGTGAAAGACACGTCGTTGCGGTTGTACTGCACGTCGACGAGCAGCCGTAACAGTCCGTCGCGGGCCACCTCGGTGCCGACCTGCAGCTCGACCGAGCGGTCCAGGTAGGACTGCGGAGTGCCCAGGCCGTAGATGCACGACACGGATGCCACCACCACCACGTCGCGGCGCGACAGCAGCGACGACGTCGCCGAGTGCCGCAGCCGCTCCACGTCGTCGTTGATCGAGCTGTCCTTTTCGATGTAGGTGTCGGTCTGCGCGATGTACGCCTCCGGCTGGTAGTAGTCGTAGTACGAAACGAAGTACTCGACCGCGTTGTGCGGCAACATCTCTCGCAACTCGTTGGCCAGCTGGGCCGCCAGCGTCTTGTTGGGCGCCATCACCAGGGCGGGCCGCTGCAGCCGCTCGATCAGCCAAGCGGTGGTGGCCGACTTCCCGGTGCCGGTGGCACCCAGCAGCACCACGTCGCGCTCGCCGGCCAGCACCCGTCGCTCCAGCTCCTCGATAGCGGCGGGTTGGTCGCCGGCCGGCTGATGCGGGCTGACCACCTCAAAGCGCGCACCGGCGCGCACGACCTCGTCAACCGCGCGATACTCCGAATGTGCGATGACCGGATGCTCAGTGGCGAATGCCATGCCCCCAGGGTAGAACGAGGCACCGACACCCTCCCGCGAGCAGACGCAAAAGCCCCTAAATCGGGCCGATTTTGGGGGCTTTTGCGTCTGCTCGCGCAACTAGTGGCGCGTCCATAACCGGCTGGCCGGATCGCATTGCAACAGGTAACCATCGCTGGAGGTGGACATCGCGAACACCGGGACGTCAGGCAGGTCACACGAGCTACCGACGGCGTGCACCCCGGTCGCGATCGGGGCTTTGTCCCAGGTGGTGCCCTCGCAGACGACCTGCTCGTTATTGGTCGGGTCGTAGGCCAGCTTGTCGACGTCGCTGCACGTTCCGCCGAGCACCGGCGGGACCGGGCGCGACGGCGTCGTGGACGAGTTGATCACCTGGGCGGGATCGGCCAAATTCACGCCGGTGGGCACGTCACCGACCCGGTTGGCCACCACGGGCACCCGGACCACGGCGCCTTGCGCGCCGCACTCGTTGCTGAGCACGGTCTCGGTCTCGGTGCCACGCAGCGTCCCGTCCGCTTGGGGCGCCAGCGACCACGCAACCGTCTCCTGCTGGGTGGCGGTGACCTGCCCGTTCGGCAGGCGGCAGCCCACCCGCTCCTGCACCGGAGCGCCCTGCCAGTAGCCGGCGACGAAACGCATTGTGTCCGCCTGGCCCCCGTTGGTGGTGCTGACGGTCTGGTGGGTGGTGTCGTCAAGCTGGGCCGCGGTGGCCGCGCAGCCGTTGGTGGTGCACACCGAACGGAAGCCCCACCAGTTCGCGGTGGTGCCGTCGTGCCGGATCGGGATGCCGTTGGTGGTCTTCTTGCTGCGGTCGTAGGTCAATTGGTAGGTGCCGTTGAGCACCGGCCCCATGTTGGTCGGTGTGGCGCTGACGGCGGGCGCGGACGGGTGCGCGGCGAGGGTGGGGGGCACGGAAGCGTCGGGCTGGAAGGTGTACAACGCCGACCAGGTCACCGCGACAGCGATCAGCACCGCGAGAACCAGCGCCACCGTCCACCGGGTCTTCGACGAAAACTTGTGCGTCATGAGTGCGAGAACGCGGCGGGCGCCGCCGCGTCGGACCGGCGCGGCCGATGCCGCACCGAGTTGCAGGCCGTGACCAAAGTCGGAGTCGACCCCCGACTCCTCGCTGATGGCCGCCGAAAATGCGCGACACCGCGCGAACCTGTCCTCGGGATTTTTGGCGAGGGCTTTGAAGAACACCTCGTCGAGGTGGTTGAGGTCCGGACGATAGTCGCTGAGCCGGGGCGGATCCTCGTGCAGGTGCTGGCTGATGACCGCGATCGGATTGGAGTGCTGGAATGGCGGTGCGCCAGTCAGTAAATGGAAAGCCGTTGCAGCCAAGGCATATTGGTCTGCCCGACCGTCGATGTTGGCACCCGTCAACTGTTCCGGCGCGGCGTAGGCAACCGTGCCGACCGCGACATTCGTCTCGGTGATACCGCTGATGTCGCCGAGGTGTCGAGCTACACCGAAGTCCGCCAAAAGGATTCGGCGTTCTCCTTCTTCCGGGTGGGTGAGCAGGATGTTTGCGGGTTTGACGTCGCGGTGCAGCAGCCCGCGGTCGTGGGCATAGTCAAGCGCGCCGGCGACGGCTTGGATGATGGCGCACACCTCGTGGATCGGCATGCCCTCCTGGTATTGCTCTTTAACCAGCCGGGACGCGTCGGTGCCGTCGACGTAGTCCATCGAGATCCAAAGCTGACCGTTGAATTCGCCGCGATCGTGCACACCGACGATGTGCGGGTGCCAAAGCGTTGCGGCCAGGTCCGCCTCCCGGTTGAACCTCTCGCGAAACTCACGATCCGCCGTGATTGCCTCGGCGAGGACTTTGATCACATCGCGACGCGGCAACCTCGGGTGCAAGGCCAGATAAACCTCGGCCATCCCACCGGCGCCCAGCGGGCGCAAGATGGTGTAACCGGCGAATGGTGCGCCGCTCGCGATCGAAGGGCCCGGCCCAGTCGCTTGCTCCCAGCGCTCCACCTCCGCGGAATCTGCGTTGGGTGTCGAGCTGACCGGTGGAACACGGCGCAGCAGTTGCGCGGTTGCCGACGGAATAGATTGAAAGCCCGGGCGAGCGGCCCCACGAGGCATCCGCGGGTTGCTGAGCAGCCGTCGGCGGCCATCGAGGCGCCTGGTGTTGCTCTTGGCCTCGTCCATCTAAAGTTGCCCCCTCTTTCTCGGCATTACCTGCGGGTATCGCCGCAATCGGACGCCTGCATAGCTCTCAAGTTCGAATAATGCCGGACGCAGGTAGGGGATTCGTCGCAGCGAGCTATGAAACGGCTATGCGTGCCCAAATCGAAATAAAGCGGTCGTCACAAGCGAGTCCCACAGAGAGCACTCAGACGGCTCACCGATACTTGACTGGTGAGTCGACCCGCACCCCCCGTGCTGACAATTCGGCACGACGGGTCCCAACGGTCCTTCGCGGCCGGTCATGAGGTGGTTGTCGGACGTGATCAGCACGCCGACTTGCGCATCGCGGACCCGCGGATCTCTCGCGCGCACCTGATCCTGCGCTTCGACCAGGGTCGCTGGCTGGCCATCGACAACGGCTCGTTGAACGGGACCTACGTCAACGGCTACCGGATGCCTGTCATCGACATCCACGACGGCCAGAGCATCAACGTGGGAAATCCGCAGGGACCACGGCTGACCTTCGCGATCGGTCCGCAGCAGGGGCACAGCAACCGGCCGCACCAGCCCCGGTCGACGCCGAGCTCCGGGCCGCCGACCCTTTCCTGGTCGGTGAATCCCGGGCCCAACCCACCGCCGCCACGCCAGCAGGCGCCTCGGCGTCCCGTCTCGGCGCCACAAAAGGCGCCACCGCGGGTGCCGCCGCGTCCGATGCCGCCCGATGAACTGACCGTGGTCCACGCCGGGTCGGAGCCCCCGGCGCACCCGACACCGCGCGCCGGAACCAACACCGCCGACGTTGTGCGGCCAGATTCGACGCCGGCGGCAGAGTTCACCATGGTCGACGCCAAGGGAGGCGACGAGTCGAACCTCGCGACGAGGATGGTGAAGTTCTTGTCGCAGCGCCCGTCTGCGTCTAGACCCGCGAGCACACCAGGCACCGTGACGATCGGTCGCGCCAGCGACAACGACATCGTCGTCGATGACGTGCTGGCGTCGCGCGAGCATGCGACGCTGGCCCTGACGCCGCTCGGCACCGAGATCCGGGATCGCAGCATAAACGGGACGTTCGTCAACGGCACCCGGGTCGGGTCGGCGATCTTGACCGAAGGCGACGTGGTGACCATCGGCAACGTCGACCTGGTGTTCAGCAACAGCACCCTGCTCCCCCGCATGGAGGCCGCGGCGCGCACCGGCGGTCTGGAGGTACGCGGGGTCCGGTACATCGTCGACAACGGCAAACAACTGCTGGACAACATCTCGATGACCGCCAGGCCCGGCACACTGACCGCCATCATCGGCGGATCCGGTGCCGGGAAGAGCACGCTGGCCCGGCTGATCGCCGGCTACACCCGCCCGAGTTCCGGCTCAGTCACCTTCGAGGGCCACGACATCCACGCCGAATACGCGTCGTTGCGCAGCAGGATCGGGATGGTCCCGCAGGACGACGTGGTGCACCGTCAGCTGACCGTGAACCAGGCTCTGGGCTACGCAGCCGAACTGCGGCTGCCGCCCGACACCAGCAAATCCGACCGGGCCCGGGTCGTCGCCCAGGTGCTCGAGGAACTCGATCTGACCAAGCACGCCGACACCAGGGTGGACAAGCTGTCCGGCGGCCAGCGCAAACGCGCGTCAGTGGCCCTGGAACTGCTCACCGGGCCGTCGCTGCTGATCCTCGACGAGCCGACGTCGGGCCTGGACCCGGCCCTGGACCACCAGGTGATGTTGATGCTGCGCAAGTTGGCCGACGCCGGCCGGGTGGTGATCGTGGTGACGCACATGTTGTCCTACCTCGACATGTGCGACCAGCTGCTGCTGGTGGCCCCGGGCGGCAAGACGGCCTACTACGGCCCACCGGACCAAATCGGTGCGGCCATGGGAACCACCAACTGGGCCAAGATCTTTACCAAGGTGGGCGCCGACCCCGAAGAAGCCAACCGCCGCTTCCTTGCCCAGGCCGAGGCCGAGAAGCATCCCCAGAAACTGTTGCCGGACAAGGAGGTCGAAAAAGGCGACCTCGGCAAACCGGTGCACACCAGCATGCGCCGGCAAATTTCGACGATCTCCCGCCGACAAATCCGCCTCGTCGTCGCCGACCGCGCCTACTTCATCTTCCTCGCGCTGTTGCCGTTCATCCTGGGCGTGCTATCCCTAACCGTCCCCGGCAGCAACGGTTTCCACCTGCCGGTGCCGCACTCCGGTGTTCCCGACGAATCCGTCCAGATCTTGAATCTGCTGCTGCCCGCCGCCGCATTCATGGGGACCGCGCTCACCATCCGCGACCTGGTCGGCGAGCGTGCCATCTTCCAGCGGGAGCAGGCCGTCGGCTTGTCCACCTCTGCATACCTGCTGGCCAAGACCGCCGTGTACTGCGGATTCGCATTCGTGCAGTCGGCCATCATCACCACGATCGTGGTGATCGGCAAGAGCGCGCCCGCCCGTGGCGGCACGGTGTTCGGGCACGGCAACGTTGCGGCCACCGCCGAACTCTTTCTGGCTGTGGCCGGCACCTGCGTGGCGTCCGCGGTGCTCGGCCTGGTCATCTCGTCGTTGGTCCGATCCAGCGAACAGATCATGCCGCTGTTCGTGGTGTCGGTGATGGCGCAGTTGGTGCTGTGCGGCGGAATGGTCCCGGTCACCGGCCGGCTCGGCCTCGACCAGCTATCCGTTTTCATGCCTGCGCGTTGGGGGTACGCGGCGGCGGCGTCGACAATCGACCTGCGCACCCTGGTGCCCGGCGCCGAGGTTCCCCGCGACCGGTTCTGGGAACACACGACCAAGATCTGGCTGCTCGATATGGGCATGCTGGCCGGGCTGTCGCTGTTCTATCTGGGTTTTGTGCGGTGGAAGATCCGGCTGCGCCGATGACCCCCTCCTGCTCCGCCGCGACACATAAACCACGCACGCGACGCGCCGAGATGGGTTTGCGCGGTTTATATCTCGAGGAGTGACGCCATTCATCCACCTAAGCACGAGACGTTCGATCTGGTCGCTCGCACCAACACCGATCCCAAGGGTGTTGTGCGGGCCGTCGACGAGTACGCGGTGCACCCGTGGGGGCTCTACCTGGCCAGGCCCACGCCCGGCCGGGCCCAGTTCCATTACCTGGAGTCGTGGTTGCTGCCATCACTGGGCCTGCGCGCCACGATCTTTCACTTCAACCCCGGCCATGAACGCGATCAGGATTACTACCTTGATGTGGGCGAATACACGTCGGGTCCACAGGTGTGGGAATCGGTGGACCATTACCTCGACATCGTGGTCCGCACCGGCACCGGGGCGGAGTTGGCCGATGTCGACGAGTTGCTCGACGCCGCCCGCCTCGGCCTGGTCACGCCGGACGTCGCCGAGCGGGCGGTGCGGCGGGCCGTGGACACCATCGACGGACTGGCCCGCAATGACTATGACCTGACCCGCTGGCTGGGCGGTCAAGGCATTGAGCTCACCTGGCGCGGGGCCTAGTCAGCGTCGCCGAACGTCGACTTGATGTCATGAAATGGCGAAATTAATGACAACAACTCGACGTTCACGCTAAGGGTTTGGCGCTTTAGAACCCCTTGGCAGCTAGCCAGTTCAGCGTGACGTCGGCGACGTCTTTCCACCCGTTGTCGATCGTCAGGGAGTGGCCCTTGCCCTCGAACGTATGTAATTCGGTGTCCGACCGACCCTTTGAGTACATCGCGAACACCTCCTCGGTGACCGACAGCGGGACGACGTGGTCCTCGGTTCCCGACGTCAGCAGCAGCGGGCCCCGCGCGACCAGATGAGTGTTGACCTTGGCCGGTGAGTGCGAGAAGAGATTCGCGCCCGCGTCCTGAAACAAGGGACGGCCGGGACCGGGGATGGTCCATTCGGCGTGCAGGGCATCGGATTCCTCTTCGGTGAGGGTGTTTCCGAAGGAGTAGTGAAACTGTTTGGCCGTCAACGACACATTGCGGTGCAGGTTGGCCGGATTGCTCAGAACTGGGAATGCCGACTTCAGCTGCGCGTACGGCAGCGCCTTGACGCCCTTGATCGGGGCGGGGTCGATGGCGACGGCAGCCGCGACCGCGTTTTTCGCCAGGAGTTCCTGGGCGATGAGACCGCCGAACGAGTGACCGATCGCGATGGGCTTAATCTCGGGCGAGCCGATGAGATCGGCATAGTGGTCGACCATTTCGCTGATGCCGACGTTGTTGAGCGCTTCGGGGTTTTCCCGGGTGGCGGCCACGGTCGGCCCATCACCGGGCCACCCCGGCGCCGACACGCGGTAACCGTGGCTCTCGAACATGTCCAGCCAGGGCTGCCAGGCGGTGGCGTGAATCCACAGGCCGTGGATGAAGATCAGCGGGTGGCGTTTGGTTGCTGTCATGTGATGCTCCTTAAAGGCGGTGGTCCTCAATTTCGTGTCAGTGCTGTCCATCGGGCGGACACCGTTGCGCTACTTAGGCCTAACGGGTTTCCACCACAGCGGTCCGTGAAAGACGCAATATCCGCTGACGCTTGTCGGAGGTTACGACCAATTGTAGCCGAGTCGGCGCGGTGAATAGAGCCTAGGGCGAGTTCGGCCGCCAGCCAGTCGAGTCGGCCCACGCCCACGCCCGCCGGTAGGCGTCGGAAAACCACGGCTCCTTGGCGGTGACGTAGCGGATGATGTCGCCGTCTCCACTGGCGTCGGCGGAGCGCTTCACATCCAGGTAACCGGCGCGCAGATCCGGGTTGGCGGCCAACCAGTCGACGAAGAGCAGCGCGAACTGCTGATTGGGCCAGCCGTCCACCCGGATGTGCACATTGGTCGGCCGACCGGGATCCGCTGAGGCGTGAATCCGCTTGTGCCACAGTTCCGGGTCGTCGCTGTGGTCGTAGCAGTCGACCGTGCTACGGGCATCTGTCTTGGCCGCGTCCTGGGTGATGTGGTCGAGGCGCGGGTAGCCGGCGGGCAGCAATTGGTCCGCAAGATCGTCGGCCGTGTCCAACGACTCGACGGTGACCTGGATGTCGATGACGTCCTTGGCGTCCAGACCTGGCAGGGCCGTCGACCCGATGTGGTCGACCCGCAACGCCCGGTGGCCACAGGCGGTCTTCAACCGGTTGACGATGCGCCGCGCCTGGTCCGCCCAACTCGGGTCGGCAGGCACCAATCGCGTCGGTGCGCGGGCGATCTGGCCCTCGCTCAGATTGTGGGCGAAGGGCAGTATCCGGCTGTTCCACACATCGTGGGCTCGCTCGATCAGGCCCTCTGGGCTGCCCGAGTTCTCCAGCCAGATATCGGCGACGGCACGACGCTGGTCATCGGTCGCCTGCGCGGCGATCCTGGCGCGGGCGTCCTCCTCGGACATGCCGCGCTGGTCCACCAGCCGCCGCAACCGCACCTCGACGTCGGCGTGCACCACCACGACCAGTGGGAACATCGGCGCCATTCCGGATTCCACCAGCAGCGGAATGTCTTCCACCACTACGGAATCGTCGGGCACCGACGCAATGATCTCCGCGCGGCGGTTACCCACCAAAGGGTGGACGATGCTGTTCAGCGTTTGGCGCGCCTCGTCGTCCTTGAACGCCTTGGCGGCCAGGGCCGGCCGATCCAGCGATCCGTCGGCCAGCAGGATGTCGTCGCCGAATGCCGCGACCAGCGCCGCCAGCCCCTCGGTGCCGGGCTGTACCACCTCGCGCGAAATGACATCGCCGTCGACGATGACCCCACCGCATTTCGCGAAGGTGCTGGACAGCACCGACTTCCCGGCACCGATGCCACCGGTTAACCCGATGCGCAGCATTGCGTGAGCGCTGGATTAAGCGTTGCCGGCGAGCTTTTCCCGCAGCGCGGCCAGTTGTGCATCGCTGGCCAGCGATCCGCCCCCCGAAGAAGTCTCCGAAGACGCGCCGTTGGTCTGCGACTGGTGGTCGCCACTGTTGTGATCCTCGGCCTCGGCTGCGGCGAACTTCTCCATCTGCGCGGTGTGCATCTTGTGCCGCCGCTCAGCCTCGGCATAGCGGGCTTCCCACTCGTTGCGCTGGGTGTCGAATCCCTCGAGCCATTCGTTGGTCTCGGGGTCGAAGCCCTCGGGGAAGATGTAGTTGCCCTGCTCGTCGTAGCTGTCGGCCATGCCGTACTTCGCCGGGTCGAATTCCTCGGTGTAGTCCTCGTTGGCCTGCTTGAGCGACAACGAAATCCGGCGACGCTCCAGGTCGATGTCGATGACCTTGACCATCGCGTCGTCGCCGACGGCAACCACCTGGTCGGGAACCTCGACGTGCCGCTCGGCCAGTTCGGAGATGTGCACCAGGCCCTCGATGCCCTCCTCGACGCGAACGAACGCACCGAACGGAACCAGCTTGGTGACCTTGCCCGGCACGATCTGACCGATGGCGTGGGTGCGGGCGAAGTGCCGCCACGGGTCTTCCTGCGTTGCCTTGAGTGACAACGAAACCCGCTCGCGGTCCATGTCGACGTCGAGAACCTCGACGGTGACCTCGTCGCCCACCGTGACCACCTCGGACGGATGGTCGATGTGCTTCCACGACAGCTCGGAGACGTGCACCAGACCGTCCACACCGCCCAGATCGACGAAGGCACCGAAGTTGACGATGGACGAAACCACGCCCTTGCGGATGGTGCCCTTTTGCAGCTGGTTGAGGAACTCGCTGCGCACCTCGGACTGGGTCTGCTCCAGCCAGGCGCGGCGCGACAGCACCACGTTGTTGCGGTTCTTGTCCAACTCGATGATCTTGGCCTCGATCTCCTTGCCGATGTACGGCTGCAGATCGCGGACGCGTCGCATCTCCACCAGTGATGCGGGCAGGAAGCCGCGCAACCCGATGTCGAGGATCAGGCCGCCCTTGACCACCTCGATGACGGTGCCCTTGACGGCCTCGTCCTTCTCCTTGAGAGCCTCGATGGTGCCCCAGGCACGCTCGTACTGCGCGCGCTTCTTGGAGAGGATGAGCCGGCCCTCTTTGTCCTCTTTGGTGAGGACCAGGGCTTCGACCTCGTCACCGACGGAAACGACCTCGTTGGGGTCGACGTCGTGCTTGATGGAGAGCTCGCGGGCGGGGATGACCCCTTCGGTCTTATAGCCGATGTCGAGGAGCACCTCGTCCCGGTCAACTTTGACGATGGTGCCTTCGACGATGTCGCCATCGTTGAAGTACTTGATCGTTTTATCTATTGCGGCGAGAAAGTCCTCGGCGGAGCCGATGTCGTTGACGGCTACTTGCGGCGAGGTGACGGTGGGACTCGGCATATTGTTGGGGTGCTCCGGACAGGTTGGGTCGTAGGGACAAAAAGGGATTTACCCGTTGAGGCTACTCGACTGGGCGCACGCTGGACAAACTTGGCCCGCCCACGGAGTGCGCGGCCCGGTCCGATGGGTGCCACCAGCGTAACGCCCCGGCGAATTTCTGGCTGATTTTAGGTGCTGGCGTTACCCTCAGCGGCCCGAAAATGCCGGTCAGTGAGCCGCCGCGTCCCAGCTGCGGCCGTAACCCACCGACACCTCCAACGGGACGTCGAGCGGATAGGCGGCGCCCATCTTGTCGCGGACCAGGGCGTCGAGCCGCTCCCGCTCACCGGAAGCGACCTCGAACAGCAGCTCGTCGTGCACCTGCAGCAGCATTCGCGAGGCCAGCCCGGCCTCTTTGATTGCCCTGTCGACTTCGATCATCGCCACCTTGATGATGTCGGCCGCGCTGCCCTGGATGGGCGCGTTGAGCGCCGCCCGCTCCGCGGCCTCGCGGACCTGGCGGTTGCTGCTGTCCAGCTCGGGAAGGTAGCGCCGGCGGCCCAATACCGTCGAGGTATAGCCGTCTTTGCGGGCCTGTTCGACCACATCCATCAGGTAGTCGCGGACCCCGCCGAATCGGGCGAAGTATGCGTCCATCTGTTCCTTCGCCTCCTCGGTGGAGATCTTGAGCTGGGCGGCCAGCCCGTAAGCACTTAATCCGTAGGCCAGCCCGTACGACATCGCCTTGACTCGGCGACGCAGCTCGGGTGTGACTTCCCCGAGCGGTACGCCGAATGCCCGAGATCCGACGAACGTGTGCAGGTCCTCCCCCGTGTTGAAGGCCTCGATCAGCCCTTCATCTCTGGACAGGTGCGCCATGATCCGCATTTCGATCTGGCTGTAGTCCGCGGTCAGCAGCTCGGTATAGGAACGATCGGGGCCGTCCCCGACAACGAATGCGTCCCGGATCTGCCGGCCGGCGTCGGTGCGGATCGGGATGTTCTGCAGATTCGGTTCGGTCGACGACAGCCGGCCGGTCGCGGCAATGGTCTGGTTGAACGTGGTGTGGATACGGCCGTCGGCGGCCACCGCCTGCAGCAGTCCGTCGACGGTGACCTTGAGTCGGGTGACGTCGCGGTGGGCCAGCAGATGCTGCAGAAACGGGTGGCCCGTCTTTTCAAAGAGACCCTGCACAGCGTCCGCATCGGTGGTGTAGCCGGTCTTGGTCCGCTTGGTCTTGGGCATGTCGAGTTCTTCGAACAGCACGACCTGCAGCTGCTTGGGTGAGCCCAGATTGATCTGCTTGCCGATCACCGCGTACGCGGCTTCGGCGGCGTCGCGGATCTGATCGCCGAATTGGCTTTGCAGCTCGGTCAGCTGCTGCAGGTCCACGGCGATACCGGCGGCCTCCATCTCGGCCAGCACGTGCTGCACCGGCAACTCCATGTCGCCGAGCAACGCCGTGGAGTCGATGCGCTCCAGCTCGGTGTCGAGGGCATCGGCCAGATCCGCCACGGCCCGGGCCCGCAGGATCGCCGTCTGGACCGCTTGCTCGTCCACCCCGTCCATGTCGTCGAGTAGCGAAAGCTGTTGCTGTTCGGGTGCATCCGCGCGCAATTCGCGGCGAAGATAACGCAGCGAAAGATCGTCCAGGGTAAAGCTGCGCTGCCCCGGCCGCACCAGATAGGCCGCCAACGCCGTGTCGGAGGTGACGCCGTTGAGGGTCCATCCACGGCCCGCGAGGTCGTGGATGGCCAGCTTGGCTTCATGCAGCGCTTTGGGTTTCGCCGGATCGGCAAACCAATCCGCCAGCGCCTTGTCGTCGGCCGGCGTCAACGTCTCGGTGTCGACGTAACCGCCATCGCCGTCGGCCGCGGCGATCGCCAACGCGGTGGCGTCCCCGTCGTAGGGCAGGTGGGTGCCCACGACGGCCAGCCCGGACCGCCGCCCGTCGCTGGCGTGCTCGGTGAGCCATTGCCCGACGGTGCCGGGTTCCAGTGCGCCGCCGCGCACGTCGAAACCCTCGTCGACCTCGGGCTCGACGGCCACCAGGGTGTCGAACAAGCGGTCGCGCAACACCCGGAACTCCAGGTCGTCGAAGAGCCGGTGAATCTGATCGCGGTCCCACGGCTGCAGGCGCAAGGTGTCCGGCGTTTGCGCTAGCGGCACGTCACGGACCAGCTCGGTGAGGTCGCGGTTGCGGATCACGCTGGCCAGGTTCTCCCGCAGCGAGTCGCCGACCTTGCCGCGCACCGTGTCGACCTTGTCGACCAGCTCTTGCAGCGAGCCGTACTCAATGATCCATTTCGAGGCGGTCTTCTCCCCGACCCCGGGAATGCCGGGCAGGTTGTCACTGGGATCACCGCGCAGCGCGGCGAAGTCGGGGTATTGCGTCGGGGTCAGGCCGTATTTTTCGACGACGGCATCCGGGGTGAAGCGGGTGAGTTCGCTGACGCCTTTGATCGGATAGAGCACCGTGACGTCGTCGCTGACCAGCTGCAGCGAGTCGCGGTCACCGGTGACCACAAGGACCCGGTAGCCCTCGTTCTCGGCCTGGGTGGCCAGCGTCGCGATCAGGTCGTCGGCCTCGAATCCCGGTTCGGCGAGCACCGTGATGCCCAACGCCACAAGCACTTCCTTGGTGATGTCGATCTGGCCGTGGAATTCGTCGGGCGTCGACGAGCGGTTGGCTTTGTACTCCGGGTAGCGCTCGGAGCGGAACGTCTGCCGTGACACGTCGAACGCCGCGGCGATGTGCGTCGGCGCCTCGTCGCGCAGCAGGTTGATCAACATGGCGGTGAAGCCGTAAACGGCGTTGGTGGTCAGCCCGCCGCGGGTCTTGAAGTTCTCCGCGGGCAGCGCATAGAAGGCCCGGAACGCCAGCGAATTGCCATCCAGCAGCATCAGCGTCGGCTTGGCTGGTTCCTGACTGGCGGCGGGCACGGCTCTACTCTAAGCATCGCCTCCGACGCGGTCCGCGCTCGGCAAAACTGCAACACGTTTCAGTTCTGTGTCTGGGCTGGGTAGTCTGGCCAGGTGCCAGAGGTCACCAGCCAAGAAGCCGCGATCGACGGGTGGTTCGCCACCGATGACGACGGAAAGCCGCATCTGATCGGCAGTAAATGCCCCCAGTGCGGCACCTACGTCTTCCCGCCCCGCGAGAACAACTGCCCCAATCCGGCCTGCGACAGCGACACACTAGAGGCCGTCGCATTGTCGAGGCGGGGAACGTTGTGGAGCTACACGGAAAACCGGTACCCACCGCCGGCGCCCTACCCCGCGCCGGACCCGTTCGAGCCGTTCGCCATCGCCGCCGTGGAACTGGCCGACGAGGGAATCATCGTGCTGGGCAAGGTCGTCGAGGGCACGCTGGCCGCGGACTTGAAGGTCGGCATGGAGATGGAGCTGGCCACCATGCCGCTGTACACCGACGACGACGGCGTGGAGCGCTTGGTCTACGCGTGGAGGATCGCATCATGAGCGCGCCCGAACCCCTCTACATCCTCGGCGCCGGCATGCACCCCTGGGGCAAATGGGGCCGCGACTTCACCGAGTACGGCGTGGTGGCCGCGCGCGCGGCGCTCAACGAGGCGGGCCTGGACTGGCGGCAGATCCAGCTGGTCGCCGGGGCCGACACCATCCGCAACGGCTACCCGGGCTTCATCGCGGGGTCGACGTTCGCGCAGAAGCTCGGCTGGAACGGCGTCCCGGTCAGTTCGAGCTACGCGGCGTGCGCCAGCGGCTCGCAGGCACTGCAGAGCGCCCGCGCGCAGATCCTCGCCGGCTTCTGTGACGTCGCGCTGGTGATCGGCGCCGACACCACCCCCAAGGGCGCGTTCGCCCCGGTCGGCGGGGAACGCAAGAATGACCCCGACTGGCAGCGGTTCCACCTGATCGGGGCGATGAACCCGGTGTACTTCGCGCTGCTGGCGCGGCGCCGGATGGACCTCTACGGCGCGACGGGCGAGGACTTCGCGCAGGTGAAGGTCAAGAACTCCCGGCACGGCCTGCAGAACCCGAATGCCCGCTACCGCAAGGAATCCGCGGTCGAGGACGTACTGGCCAGCCCGGTGGTCTCCGACCCGCTGCGGCAGCTGGACATCTGCGCCACGTCCGACGGCGCGGCCGCCCTGATCGTGGCCAGCGCCGAGTTCGCGAAAAAGCACCTGGGCTCGCTTGCCGGGGTACCCTCGGTGCGCGCGGTCAGCACCGTCACTCCGCGCTACCCGCAGCATTTGCCTGAATTACCTGATATCGCAACGGATTCCACCGCGGTGGTCGCCGCGCCGGACCGGGTCTTCAAGGACCAGATCCTGGATGCGGCCTACGCGGAAGCGGGGATCGGCCCGCAGGACGTGAGCTTGGCCGAGGTGTACGACCTATCGACTGCTTTGGAACTCGACTGGTACGAGCACCTTGGGCTGTGCGCCAGAGGCGAGGCCGAGGCGCTGTTACGCAGCGGCGCGACCACCATCGGCGGCAAGATCCCGGTCAACCCGTCGGGTGGACTGGCGTGCTTCGGCGAGGCCATCCCCGCCCAGGCGATCGCCCAGGTCTGCGAGTTGACCTGGCAGCTGCGCGGGCAGGCAACCGGCCGTCAGGTCGAGAACGCCACGGTTGGTGTTACCGCGAACCAGGGCCTTTTCGGCCACGGGTCGTCGGTGATCGTGGCGCGTTAGGCGCGACCCAGACATCTGCCGAGCAGACATAAAAGCCCACGACACGCCGAGCGTTCGGGAGCTTTCGCGTCTGCTCGCGGGGCTACTCCTCGGGAGTGTCCAGAGTTTCCAGGACCACTTCGGCGACTCGTTTCATGGTGGTCCGGCGGTCCATGGCGGCACGCTGAATCCACTTGAATGCCTCGGGCTCGGTCATGCCCTGCTTGGCCTGCAGAATGCCTTTCGCCCGTTCGACCAGCTTGCGGGTCTCCAGCCGGTCGGACAAGGTCGCAACTTCGTGCTCAAGCGCGGTGATCTCGCCGAAGCGGCTGACGGCCAGCTCGATGGCCGGGATCAAGTCGCTGATGGTGAACGGCTTCACTAGGTAGGCCATCGCACCGGCATCGCGCGCGCGTTCCACCAGATCGCGCTGGCTGAAAGCGGTCAACACCACGATCGGGGCGATCCGTTTGCTGGCGATTTCGGCGGCCGCGTCGATGCCGTCGCGGCGGGGCATCTTCACGTCCATGATCACCAGGTCAGGCTTGTGCTGCTCAGCCAGTTCCACGGCCTCCTGGCCGTCGGAGGCTTCGCCGACGATCTCGTAACCCTCCTCTCGGAGCATCTCGGCCAGGTCCATCCGGATGAGCGCTTCGTCTTCCGCGATCAGGACCCGATGCGGCACAGCGGTGTCGGGGGCGGTCGTGGGGCCTGTCATGACCCCATTGTCTCGTGAGCCGCTGCAACCAACGACGTCGGGGGCGGTCAGAACACACACCCACACCCATCCTCTATGGTGGGAGCCGCCTTTAAGGTAGGAAGCCGGACACGGACCTCCTACAAGCCCCCGTATCCCAACTGGCAGAGGAAACGGATTCAAAACCCGTCCAGTGTGAGTTCGAATCTCACCGGGGGCACCACTTCACCGGGCGTTATTAAATAGCGGCGCTGTAGCCGATCAACGTGCATCTGCGCTGATGCCGATGCCGAGCCCGGCGACTCTAGCGGCGCCAACGAGGAGTTGGCACAGTTGTTGCTGCTGCGACTGAAGGCGCTCTGCCTCTAAGGACTGGCTGCAATGATGGGTGGTTTTTCCGCCAAGTCCTCCCCCGCCATTGCGGCCCCTTACTTCCCACACGCAAATCCTTGGATCACGCCATTCTGGATAAGGGCGCGCTAACGGGCGTCGTCCGGGGCTCCGGGAGTGTAGAGCGGCGCTTCATATGCACAGCCCCAAATTTGCGGGATGCAGCCCTGTGGCAACGGTATCTCGGGAGCGTCCGCGGGAGCCGGTTCGGCTGGTGGCGGCGGCGGAGGTGGTGGATCATTGTCGGCAAGTGCCACCGGAGAACCGAGCAGACCGCCGATCGCCGCCGCCGTAGCGAATGCAGGCAAGAGGCGTCGTATCCGATTCATGGCTACCTCGAATCTATAGACGATGCGCCGATCGTAAGGTACGTGAGGCCCACCCACGGGTTCGGCGGATCCATGTCGACCTGACTGTCGGGTCGCTTGTAGCGCAGCTGACTCGGCGATCACGGTCCCGTCGAATGCCGGCATTTTCACGATCAATGGTCGACCCGCAAGCGAAGTCCCGTACGACTGGCCCAACCAATCGGCCGTCAAAACCACGCCTGGGCCCATTGAGCACTGCGGCATCAGTGTCTGACATGCCCGCACCGTACGCCCGTCAATTAGTCGGCTAAAGGCCACGCAATGGTTTGAGTTGGCGTGGTTTCCTACGCCTGGCTCTTCGCAATGTGGCGACGAATGCGTGCCTCAGCGTCGCTGACAACCACACAACCGCGTGAACACCACGCGTTATGCGGTGTCCATGGCCCCCACGAGCCCTCAGCGCTGCCCTCCCTCTTGGACTCGATGAGGATGGCACCAAGGCATATCTCGCAGGGGTCTTCGTCAACCTCGTAGCGAAACTCCCACGCCATTGGTGTCCTTCCGGTTCGGTGAACATTGTTGCTTCAAAATCACATACCCCAGGGGCCCGGCCTCAAACCGCCAGTGTTTGCTAGGGCGACATCGGTCGCACCTACTAGTCTTCTCGATTCGGTCCCCAGTAGCCGCACTTCCCACAGTCCAGGATCCAGCACGCTGTGCGCTCGCGCAGGCTGCCGGTCCCGACATCCGGACACTCCAGCTCGGCGAGGGCGCTCCCGCCGCAACCCCGTCGTGAGCAGGGCACGATTTCTCTCACGCGTTCCGAGGTCATTGTCGTTCTCCAGTTCGGTGAGCATGTTGCGCTTCAAAATTGCATACTCAGGAGTGCGGCCTCAAACCGCAACCGTTTGACACGGCGCGCCGATATGCTGCCCGGTAATTCTACCGGCAATGCGAGATGTTTTGGAACCGAAGGTTATTGACGGTTCCGAAAGAAACAAGCGCTGACGCGTAACTGCGCTAAGTTGAGTAGCGGACTCCTCGCGCAGAGCAGCCATCACAGCTCGCAGTCAATCACCGCGATAATCGCGCATGTGCGGACCCCTGGATTCGGACCTCGCCTGCGGGCACTTCACCCAGGGTTTGTCAGGCGGCGGGAGGATAGGCGCCATACACGCCGCGCTCGTCGCCGACCAGGCCCGGATGTCACCTTCGCGACCCCCCACCTGTCACGCTCCACCGCAGCCTCAAGCAGGACCGCGGCCGACTCGCGGGCCTGGTTGCTGTTCAGCGGCGTACTGGTGTCCGCGTTGTGGATCGCGATGGCCGGCGCTGAGAGCATAGAGCCGTTGTTGAGGGTGCCGTCCGACCACTGGAAGGCACGCACCGAAACACTGACCGGGTGATCGGCGACGGTGCGAGTCGCGCCAACAATGGATCGGTAATGCGGCGGTACCCGTCGGGCTCCCCGCGTCTTGTTACGTCGGTCACGAGGTGCGTATTGATTTCTGGCGAGTTATCGCTAAGTGGTGCAACTCATTTCGGCGAATCATCTGCGCTAACACACCAATGCCAGCGAACTGCAGCAGGCCAACCAACAGCACCGGCCACAATGCACCTGCGGAAACGATGGCTCCTGTGCGAGTCGCGGCCGGTACACCGGGCTCAGGGAACAGGTCAGCGGCCACCGAAGCGCCCGCCGCGGCAATGAGTGCACCGCACAGGTAAACCTGCCACAACAGCATCGAAATCATCTCCCGCTTCGAATGTACCCCCAAACGGTGCAGTCGAACCGGATTGCCGCGCCCGGCCAATAGGAGAACGAAACCATTACGGAAACAGACGTTGAGCCGCCCCGGCCGCTGAGCATTTACGCAGGTCAGGCGTGGGTCGGCAAGCGACGCGCATGCACGCGATGGGCGGCGATGGCAAATCGACCACGATATGCCTTGCGCCTACTGCGATACGTGCGAGTTGCGTCAGAAGTTCAAGGGAGGCGTCGACCGCTTCGGGACACTCATCCACGGCCCTTCCTCAGCGTCCCGCGCCGAAAATCGGGTTTCGCCGAGCGGGCAGAAACGCCAGGTTCGGGGTCCGAAGTAGGCTCGGGTTTTGCGAGTGTCCGCCGGGCGCACCGCCTCCCGGCTGAGAGCCCGGTCTCGTGATGCTCGATTCACGGCAGTAGCGATCCGTGAAACGATTTTTCCGGCGCTTCTAGATAGAATGCTCGAGAAACAGAAATGGCTCCGAAAATGATGTTCCGACTATTCTGTATTTGAGCGATGCAAACCTACCTCATTTCCCGGTCTCTCCGACGCTTCGGAGCCGATTACGCAAATCGACGACGGGCGCGGGCTTGCGATCATTGAGCTCCTTCAACTGCCGAAACCTAGCTTTGATGATCTCGCCCACCCACCGCTCAATCGACTGGCCCTCCAGTGCGGCGAATTGTTCTATCTCTCGATACTCCGAATCCGAGAACTCAAATTCAATGCCATGGCCCTTGCTGGTGACGCGCATCTGTAACTCCCTTTTGTTTTCGCGGCTTGGCTCGAAGTCTGTTCGTCGTACCTGTTAACCAACTAAGTTGTTACTTAGGACTGATTAAGTTCTGCGCCAGGCCCCGGCGCCGCCGGCAACGGTCAACCTCCCGCCGCGAACTTCGGTTCAGCGGTGGGAGGCCCAAGGGGTAGCTGGATCAGCGCAGACTAGTGTGGATTTTGCTGCTACAGATGCTGCGGAATACCAGCCGGAGGAACCCGTGACCGTGCACAACATCATCATGGTCGCGCTGATAGCGTGGGCCATTCTGACGCCACCGGCCTTCTTATGGCTGGGTGTGATGCTCGAACAACGGAGGCGGCGATGAGCGCCGAACTCGTGTGACTGCCCTGGGCAGCGCCAGTTGGGGCGGCGGTTAGCCACCAAACATCGTTTCTCCGCGGCGCGTGAGCGGGAAAGGCCCCTTCACCACGACGTGTCGATAAGCCGACCACGGATACCGCGTCACTAGCGTGCGGCCACTCCCGGTTTTGCGCGTGCCCACATGAGTGCGGCCGCCCCGCCGCTCCCGCCAACCCCGGCTGCGCCCAAAGTTGGTCACCAACACGGTCTGTCCGAATCGTCACTCAAAACCCCACGGACCCGGACCGTGCGACGTTACGGTGGAGTGGTCTTAATCGCCGTCCATCGGCTCATGAAGAAGACTCAGTAAGAGGTGCGGAATGTCGTTTGTGATCGCGGCACCGGAGATCGTGACTTCGGCGGCTTCGGATCTAGTCGATATCGGGTCCAGGATCAGCCAGGCCAATGCGACGGCCGCGCCCTCGACAACCGCGGTGGTCGCCGCCGCTGGTGATGAAGTGTCAGCGGCGATCGCATCGCTGTTTTCCAGCCGCGCCCAGGCTTTTCGGGCGCTCAGCGCTCAGGCAGCGGAGTTTCATGCCCAGTTCGTGCAAGCGTTGACTACCGCGGGGAGTTCGTATGCGGCCGCCGAGGCGGCCAACGCTTCGCCGTTGCAGGCCGTGCAGCACGACGCGCAGAGCCTGGCGGCGTTTTCGCCCGTGAAGGACCTGACGGGGCGCCCGCTGTTCGGCAATGGCACCAATGGGGCGGCCGGCACCGGGCAGGCCGGCGGGGCCGGCGGGTGGCTTTTTGGTGACGGCGGCGCCGGCGGGTCGGGTGCGCCCGGGCAGGCTGGCGGCGCCGGCGGTAGCGCCTTCCTGTTCGGCAACGGCGGCGCCGGCGGCACCGGCGGCACCGGCGCGAACGGCGGTGCCGGCGGTACCAGCGGGGCCTTCTCCGGCAATGGCGGTGCCGGCGGAGCAGGCGGCACCGGCTTCGCGGGCGGTGTCGGTGGGGCCGGCGGGGCTGGCGGGGCCGGTATCGGGCTGCTGAGCCTGGGCGGGGCCGGCGGCCTGGGTGGCACCGGCGGCCTCGGCGTGGCCGGCACCGCAGGCTCTGTCAATGGCGGCACCGGCGGGGCAGGCGGCGCGGGTGGGGCTGGCGGACAAGGCACGGTCCAATCCGGTCATGGCGGCAACGGCGGCACCGGCGGCACCGGCGGCACCACCAGCTTTATCGGCGGCACCGGCGGTACCGGCGGCACCGGCGGGACCGGCGGCACCGGCGGCATCGCCGGCACCGGCGGCACCGGCGGCACCGGCGGCGCCGGTTTCGCCGGGACCGCGGACTCCGTAAACGGCGGCAACGGCGGGACCGGTGGTGTAGGCGGGGGCGGCGGGCACGGCACGGTCCAATCTGGCAACGGCGGGACCGGCGGGACCGGCGGCGCCGGCGGCACCACCACCTTCGCCGGCGGCGTCGGCGGCACGGGCGGCAACGGTGGCACCGGCGGCATCGGCGGCACCGCCACCTTCACCGGCGGCACCACCCTCACCGGCGGCAGCGGCGGCTCCGGCGGTACCGGCGGTGCAGGCGGCGCCGGCATCCTCACCACGACCACCAGTGGCGCCATCGCCGGCGGTGGTGGTGGCGGGGGCGGCGCCGGGGGCAACGTCTCCGTCGCAGGCGGCCAACTCGGCACCGCCGGGGTAGGGGGTCAAGGCGGCAGCGCCGAAGTAATCAACTCCGGCATCGACGTCACCAGCACCGGCGGCAGCGGGGGCCAAGGTAGCGGCCCCCACGCAGCGCTTTTGGGCGGCGCCGGCGGTGGCGGCGGCGGCGGTGCCGCCGTCAACGTCGGCGCCAGCACGATCACCGGCGGCCACGGCGGCAACGGCGGCTCCGATGATCCCGGGAACTACGGCGGCAGTGGTGGCAGCGGTGCCACCGTCACCGGGACCGCCGCCTCAGCCGTGGACGCCGCTGGCGGGGGTGGTGGCGGTGGCGGCGGCGCCACCACCGGGAACGCCGGCGGCGAGGGCGGCAGCGGCGGCGGGGTCGGCCTCAACGGAGGTGGCGGTGGCGGCGCCGGCGGCGGCAGCTTCAGCGTCGGCGGCCCCGGGCACAGCGGCACCGGAATCGGCGGCGCCACCGGTGGCGTCGGGGGTGCCGCCGGACTCTTGGTCGGCGGAGGCGGAGGAGGCGGCGGTGGCAGCGCCGACGTCATGAGTCCCGGCGACGGCACGGCCACCGGCGGCAACGGCGGTAACGGCGGCGGCATCTAGGACCCGACAAACATCGGCGGCTGGGACCTATGCCGCTGCGGTGCGACCTGCGACCCAACTGTCAAACTCCGCCGCAGCCTCGCGCAGGGCCGCGCCCAGCTTGCTGGCCAGATCGCTATTCAACGGTCGACCGCGGGAATACACAGCTCATAAGTACGTTTTAGTCTGTGGTGGCTAAGAAATGCGGTGCCCCACCGAGTGGAGACGATGATTCCTCCACGCGTCCGGACTGCGTCGCGGCGGTGCGGGCCAAAAGTCGCGCCCGCAACGACCATTACGCCGATAGTCACGCGCGCCGCGTCCGGGTGCTCAATATCAACGCCATCATGGGCGTGGTGGTATGCGCGAGTTTCGTGATTCTGGGCCTGTGGGCCGGGCCCGGGGCCACGCCGACGATGGCGGTCAACCTCACCGCCGCGGCGATCTTCGCCACCGTGCCATGGCTGCACCGATTCGGGGAATTGATTGCGCCGCTTATCTTTATCGTTACGGCCTACGTAGCGATCTTCGTCATCTGCTGGGACCTGGGCACCGGCTCAGGTGGGCAGTACTTCCTCGTGACGACTGCCAGCCTGGTGGTGTTGCAGCTCGGCATTGAACGCATCGGGTTGGCTGCGCTGCTGGCCACCATCGGCGCCACATTGGTGATCACGCTGCAGTTCCTCGTCCCGCGCACAACGGGACTCGAACAACCCTGGGCAGAGTCGATGAGCTTTGTTATCACCACCATTTCGGCCTGCGCAATGGTGGTCGTAACGGTGTGGTTTGCGCTGCGCGACACGGCGCGCGCCGAGGCGGTCATGGAAGCCGAGTATGACCGCTCCGAGGCACTGCTCGCGAACATGTTGCCGGCCAGCATCGCCGAGCGGCTCAAAGGACCCGAGCGCAACGTCATCGCCGACAGATACGAAGAGGCCTCGGTCCTGTTCGCCGACATGGTCGGATTCACCGAGCGCGCCAGCGGCACGACCCCATGCGACCTGGTGCTGTTCCTGGACCGCCTGTACGGCACCTTCGACGCGCTGGTGGACAAACATGGGCTGGAAAAGATCAAGGTCAGCGGCGACTCCTACATGGTGGTCAGCGGCGTCCCGCGGGCCCGGCCCGACCACGTCGAGGCGCTGGCGGACTTCGCCCTCGAAATGTCGGCGGCCGCTGCCGGGCTGAAGGACCCGCACGGGCACCCGGTAACACTGCGAGTCGGCCTCGCCACCGGCCCGGTGGTCGCCGGTGTGGTGGGTTCGCGCCGGTTCTTCTACGACGTGTGGGGCGACGCGGTCAACGTCGCATCGCGGATGGAATCCACCGACGCGGTGGGACGCATTCAGGTGCCCGACTCGGTTTACCACCGTCTCAAGGACAACTTTGTGCTGCAGGAACGCGGCCGCATCGCCGTCAAAGGCAAGGGCATAATGCGCACCTGGTACCTGGTCGGCCGCAAGGCGACAGCCGACGAGTCCAGCGTCCAGGTTGCCCGGGAATCGCACGTGGGATCGCGCCCAGCCTGGGTCTGATCCATTCGCCGGCTGTGACAGACTGCGGCCATGACTTCCGCTTCCGAAGGCGCGCACACGCCTGGAACCACGCCTACCCCGGGAACCACACACGTTCCAGCGCTTGTTGCCGCATCTGTGGAAATCCACGGCGGTATCGGGGATTCTGTCGCTCATCGTCGGCGTCGTGGTGCTGGCATGGCCGCAGAAAACCCTGTTGTTCGCGGCCGTCGCATTTGGTGTCTATTTGCTGATTACCGGCGTCGCGCAGGTCATTTTCGCCTTTGGCTTGCACGTGTCGGCTGGCGGACGAGTGCTGTTGTTCATCAGCGGGGCGGCTTCACTTGTCCTGGCGATGCTGGCATTTCGTCACTTCAGCTGGGGCGACGATGCGACCGCCGTTTACTTGCTGGCGATCTGGATTGGTGTCGGGTTCATCTTTCGTGGCGTGGCCACCTCGATCTCCGCCATCAGCGACCCGCAGCTGCCGGGCCGAGGATGGTCGATTTTCGTCGGAGTGACGAGCCTGCTCGCCGGGCTGATCATGCTCGGGTCTCCGCTGTCCACCATTGCGCTGCTGGCGGAGGTGGTCGGTGTCTGGCTCATTGTGCTCGGCGTCTTCGAGGTCGTCTCGTCGTTCGGCATTCGCAAGGCCACACACCATGGCGGGTAAGAGCACTAAGTCACTAGCGCTGGGCCTCACCGGCTTACTACACTACGTCGTACAGCAAATCACGCCCGCAGCCTCGGGAGATGACAAATGAATGTCGTTGACATTTCGCGGTGGCAGTTCGGTATCACTACCGTCTACCACTTCATCTTCGTGCCGCTCACCATCGGTCTGGCGCCTCTGGTCGCCATCATGCAGACGGTGTGGGTCGTAACTGGTAACAACACCTGGTATCGCCTCACCAAATTCTTCGGGAAGTTGTTCCTGATCAACTTCGCCATCGGCGTGGCCACCGGAATCGTGCAGGAATTTCAGTTCGGCATGAACTGGAGCGAATACTCGCGCTTCGTCGGCGACGTCTTCGGCGCCCCGCTGGCGATGGAGGGCCTGGCTGCGTTTTTCTTCGAATCCACCTTCATCGGGTTGTGGATCTTCGGCTGGAACAGGCTGCCCCGGGTGGTGCATCTGGCATGCATCTGGATCGTCGCAATCGCTGTCAACATTTCCGCGTTTTTCATCATCGTGGCGAACTCATTCATGCAGCACCCGGTCGGCGTCCACTACAACCTCGATACCCACCGCGCCGAACTGACCAGCATCACCGCCCTGCTGGGCAATAACACTGCGCGCGCGGCGTTTACGCACACGGTCAGCGGTTCGCTGCTGACCGCGGGCACTTTCGTTGCCGCCGTCAGCGTGTGGTGGATGATCCGCGCCCAGAAGAATCCCGATTCCGGCCCCACCACCCTGTACCGCCCCGCGGCCATCCTCGGTTGTTGGGTTGCGTTGATTGCCACCGTCGGCCTGTTCTTCACCGGCGACCATCAAGGCAAACTGATGTTTCAGCAGCAGCCGATGAAGATGGCGTCGGCGGAGTCGTTGTGCGACACCGCAACAGATCCGGATTTCTCCATCTTGACGGTCGGCACGCAGAACAACTGCGACCACCTGACCCGGGTAATCGAGGTCCCCTACGTGCTGCCATTCCTCGCGCAGAGCCGTTTCAGCGGTGTGACGTTGCAAGGAGTGCGGGACATCCAGCGGGACAGCCAATTCAAATTCGGGCCCAATGACTACCGGCCCAACCTGTTCGTCACGTACTGGTCATTTCGCGCCATGATCGGATTTATGGCGATTCCAGTGCTGTTCGCGCTGGCCGGGCTGTGGCTGACTCGCGGCGGTCGCACCCCTGGTCATCGCTGGCTCTCGCGGTTCGCACTGCTGACCATCCCGACCCCGTTCCTGGCCAACACCGCCGGGTGGGTGTTCACCGAGATGGGGCGCCAGCCGTGGATCGTCGTGCCGAACCCCACCGGCGACCAGCAGGTTCGCCTCACCGTCGCCGCGGGCGTGTCGGATCACGCCGCCGGCATGGTCATCGTTTCGCTGGTGACGTTCACCCTGCTCTACGCGGTTCTCGCGGTCGTCTGGTTCGGGTTGCTCAAGCGTTACATTCTCGAAGGACCGCTGGAACACGACGCCGAGCCGGCGCCGCCGCCCGACCTCGACGACGCCGACGTGGCGCCGCTGTCGTTTGCCTATTGATACCCGCTAACGCCTCGAAAGGAGCCGACCGGTGAGCCTCCAAGAGTTGTGGTTCGGTGTCGTCGCGGTGTTGTTCATTGGTTTCTTCATTCTGGAGGGTTTCGACTTCGGCGTGGGCATGTTGATGGAGCCCTTCGCCCGGGTCAGCGCCGGGGACCGAGACTCGCACCGGCGGGCGGCGCTGAACACCATCGGCCCGGTCTGGGATGGCAACGAGGTCTGGCTGATCACGGCCGGCGCGGCAATGTTCGCCGCGTATCCCGGTTGGTACGCCACCGTGTTCTCCACGCTGTATCTGCCGCTGCTGGCGATCCTGTTCGGCATGATCGTGCGCAGCGTGGCGATCGAATGGCGCGGCAAGATCGACGACCCGAAGTGGCGGGCCTGGGCCGATTTCGGCATTGCCGCCGGCTCCTGGTTGCCCGCGGTGCTGTGGGGCGTGGCGTTCGCCATCCTGGTCCGCGGACTCCCGGTGGAATCCAACGGCCACATCAATCTGTCCATCGGTGACGTGCTCAACGTCTACACGCTGTTGGGTGGTCTGGCCACCGCCGGTCTGTTCTTGTTCTATGGCGCGGTATTCGTCGCGTTGAAGACCGCCGGCGCGATCCACGACGATGCACACCGATTCGCCGTGCGGCTATCGCTTCCCGTGACGGTTCTGGTTGCGGCCTTTGGGATTTGGACGCAACTCGCCCATGGCAAGGATTGGACGTGGGCGGTGCTGGGTGTCGCGGTGGTCGCGCAGCTGGTGGCCGTGTTGTCGGTATGGCGCAAGGTGTCGGACGGCTTGGCCTTCGCGTGTACCGCACTGGTCGTCGCCGCCGTCGTGGTTCTGCTGTTCGGCTCGCTCTATCCCAACCTGGTGCCGTCGACGTTGAACAGCGAGTGGAACGTGACGATCTACAACGCCTCTTCGACGTCGTACACGCTCAAGATTATGACGTGGGTGACGGCGATCTTCGCCCCCTTGACGATTGTGTACCAGGGCTGGACGTATTGGGTCTTCCGGCAACGGATCTCAGCTGAGCAGATCCCACCGTCGATCGGTCTGGCGAGGCGTCGGTCCTGAGCTCCGGAGAACCGCGGGGCTCCCGAGCTCCCCTGGACCCGCGCCTGTGGCGGTCATCTCCCCCGCTGCGCCGCTACCTGGCCGCCGCCGTTGGCTGCGGCGTGGTGATCTCCGGATGCGCGATCGGCTCGGCGATCGTGCTGGCAGGCGTCGTCGCCCACATCATCACCGACCCCTCGGCCCGCAAGCTGCACACCTATCTGCCTCCGTTGGCAATCCTGTTGACGCTGTGGGTTGTCCGTACGCTGACGCATTGGCTCCAGGCGCGCCTGGGTCAACGGGGCGCCACCGCCGTCGTCGCCGATCTCAACGGCCAGGTGCTCGAGGCGGTGACCGCCCGCCAGCCTAATGAACTTGCAGCACAACGCGACGACGCCGCAGTGGTGGTCACCCATGGCCTGGATCGCCTGCGCCCGTACTTCATCGGGTATCTGCCGACACTGATGTTGGCCGCAATCCTGACACCGGCGACCGTCGCCGCAATCGCGGTCTACGACCTGAAATCGGCGGTGCTGGTGGTGATCACGCTGCCACTGATTCCGCTCTTCATGGTGCTGATCGGGCTGGCCACCGCCGAACGATCGGCATCTGCACTGGCCGCCATGACCACCCTGCAGGCGCGGTTGCTCGATCTGATCGCCGGTATCCCGACTCTGCGGGCGCTCGGCCGCGCCCGGGGTCCCGAGCACCGTATCGCCGAACTCAGTGCCGCCCATCGGCGTTCGGCGATGGCCACGCTGCGGATCGCCTTCCTGTCGGCGCTGGTACTGGAATTGCTGGCCACGTTGGGTGTCGCACTGGTCGCGGTCGGCATCGGTCTTCGTCTGGTGTCCGGCGAGATGAGCCTGACCGCCGGGTTGACCGCGCTCCTGCTGGCACCCGATGTCTTTTGGCCGCTGCGTCGGATCGGCGCGGAATTCCATGCCGCCCAAGATGGCAGAGCCGCCGCGGATAAGGCGTTCGCGCTCATCGGCGCCCCGGCCGCCGCGGCGGTGCGAACAGGGACGGTAGCGGCGCGCGGGGCGCAGATTCGCCTGGAAAACCTGAGCGTGACGGGCCGCGATGGCCGGTCACCGGGCGACCTGACGGCAGTCATCGAACCCGGTGCGGTCACCGTGCTGACCGGACGAAACGGTGCGGGCAAAAGCACCACGTTGCAGGTAATCGCCGGACTCACCGCCCCCTCGTCGGGCCGGGCAACCGTGGCCGGAGTCGACGTCGCCGAGTTGGACCTCAGCGCCTGGTGGCGGCAGTTGTCCTGGCTGCCGCAGCGCCCGGTGCTGGTCCCGGGGACGGTCCGGCACAATCTCGCCTTGTTGGGCGGTTTGGAGGATCTCGAAAGTGCCTGCGCCGCATCCGGCTTCGACACGGTGCTGGCCGAGCTTCCCGTCGGCCTGGACACCATGCTCGGGCGCGGCGGCGTCGGACTGTCGTTGGGTCAGCGGCAACGGCTAGGCCTCGCACGGACGCTCGGATCCTCGGCCCCGGTGCTGCTGCTCGACGAACCCACCGCGCATTTGGACACCCAAACCGAGGACCGGGTGCTGCGCGCCATCGTCGAGCGTGCGCGGGCCGGCGCAACCGTGGTCGTGGTCGGCCATCGCGAACAGATCCGCGCGATAGGCGATCAGGTCGTCGAGGTCACCTCAGACTTCGAGGTGGCTGATGTACGAGTCTGATCTCTTCGTGGCGGGCAAGAGTTTGTTGCGCCCGCGGCTGCCCCGGATCCTGGCGGCCATCGCGCTGGGGGTGCTGTCGCTGGGCAGCGCACTGGCCCTGGCCGGAGTTTCCGCCTGGCTGATCACCCGGGCCTGGCAGATGCCGCCGGTGCTGGATCTGTCCATCGCCGTCGTGGCGGTGCGAATGTTCGCCATTTCGCGTGGCGTGCTGCGCTACTGCGAGCGGCTGGCCACCCACGACACGGCGCTGCGGGCGGCCGGCACCGCCCGCGCGCAGGTGTATCACCGCCTGGCGCACGGGCCGGCCGCGGCCGCCGTCCGGCTGCACAGCGGTGAGCTGGTGGCGCGGGTGGGCGCCGATGTCGACACACTGGCCGATGTACTGGTGCGTGCGATGGTCCCGATTGGCGTCGCGGCGGTGCTGGCGGTCGCGGCGACGGCGGTGATAGCCGCGATCTCGCCACCCGCCGCCGCCGTGCTGGCGATCTGTCTGCTCATCGCCGGCGTTGTCGCGCCCGCGTTGGCCGGCAGGGCCGCCGCAACACAGGAAGCGTTGGCCCGACAACGTCGTTCGGAGCGCGACACGGCGGCGATGATCGCGCTGGAACACGCGCCCGAGCTGCGGGTCGCCGGGGCGCTGCCTGAGTTGATCACCGAATCGCAACGCCGCCAACATGCTTGGGGTGCTGCCCTCGACGCCGCCGCCAGACCAGCCGCGATCGGCGAGGCTATGCCCACCGCGGCCATCGGCGTCAGTGTGCTTGGGGCGGTTGTCGCCGCCCTCGCACTGGCGCCCACGGTCGCGCCCACCACCCTGGCGATTCTGATGTTGTTGCCGCTGTCTGCGTTCGAGGCGACGACTCCCCTACCGGCGGCCGCCGTCCAGTTGATACGGTCTCGGATCGCCGCGCGCCGCCTGCTGGACCTGGCTCCACCGGATCACCCGGCGGAATTCCCGAAATCCGCGCTGCGACCGACGGGTGCCGGCCGGTTATCCGCCGACACGTGTTTCGGTCACCCGACCGCGGCAAGGTCAACTCAGGCGAAGCTGGACCTGCCGCCCGGCGCCCGGCTGGCCGTCACCGGCCCCAGCGGCTCCGGCAAGACGACGCTGCTGATGACCCTGGCCGGACTGCTGCCGCCGCTGGACGGGCAGGTGCTGCTGGACGGCACCGACCTGAGCCGGTACGAGGACGCTGAATTGCACAGCACCGTCAGCTTTTTCGCCGAGGATGCGCACATCTTCGCCACCACCGTTCGAGACAACCTACTGGTGGCCCGCGGAGACTGTCTTGACCAAGAACTGGCAGCCACCCTGGCTGCGGTCGGACTCGGCGAATGGCTGACCAGCCTGCCCGACGGACTGTCGACGGTGTTAACCGCCGGCGCGCAAGCGATCTCGGCGGGTCAGCGTCGCCGGTTGCTGCTGGCCCGGGCGATGATCTCGCCCGCCCGCATCGTTCTGCTCGACGAACCCACGGAGCACCTCGACGCGACCGACGCAGAGCAGGTTTTGTGCGATCTTTTGGCCCCGGACTCAGAACTGATTCGCGCCGACAGGACGGTCGTGGTGGCTACTCACCACTTGCCCAAAGCTTTTGGGTGTCCCGAATTACGCATCGAGTAGGTCAATCCGTCACCACTGCCGAGTTGCGGTAGGTGGCCCACGCCTGTTCGAAGGTCGCAATGGGAATCTGTTCGTCGCCACCGTTCACGATGCCGGTGTCATTGAGATGCACGACACCGGCTTTGGCGTCGATACCGGTGAGGACCACGAAGTGGTTTGCGGCCGTACGCTGCCCTGGCCGATTCCAGATGGTTTCGGCATTGAGCAAGATAATCGCTTTTCGCCCGGCGGCCAGGTCCTGTTCCAACGCGCTGGTCGTGGTGTGGACGTTGTGGGCGTGGATACCATAGTGCGCGAGCAGGACCGGCAGGTTCTTGATGTTGGTGTTACCGTCGTGCCCCCAGATCGTTCCGGGACCTGCTGCGCTGGGCATGCTTACCGCCAACGAGGTGACGTCCACTTCGGCGGGTTCGTCACCGGTGATCTCGCCGACGATGTCAGCCACCGCCAGTTCCCCGCAGTCGGAAGTGCGCTGCTGGTGCCAGTAGGGTCTGGCGGCGCCGGGATCGCCGTACATCCCATCGATGTGGTTGGCGGTTGGGGTGCCGGCGTCGGCGTTGTCGGACGCCGCGGCCAATGGGACCACCGACACGGCGATGGCCACGACCAACAGGGCTATCAGGCCGACATCGCGCCTGACCGCGCCGAATTCAGCCCGCAAAGTGCTGGTCATGGGTGTCCTTTTCTCGAACCACCGCGGAGGCGTTTTGGTGCCTCGAGTAAAGGTGCAGTGCAGGCTTCCGTGGGGCCGGTACGCGCAAAGTTTGCACGATCGTTACGCCAAACGGCCGAACGTCGACTTCCTGGGCCGAAAAGCCCATTTTGAGCCCGAAAAATCGACGCTCGGCGGCGTGGCAGTTGCGGCCTGTCAGTTGTCCGGAAAATACATCAGCACGCCCTCTTGTACGACCGTCGCAACGATCTGTCCGGAGGGATCGAAGAAGTGCCCGGTGCCCAACCCGCGCGAGGCCGCGGCCACCGGAGACGATGTCGAATACAACACCCAGTCATCGAATTTGACCTGCCGGTGAAACCACACCGAATGGTTGGTCGACGCGGCAAAGATGCGGTCGAAACCCCAGGACAGGCCGTGGGTGGTGATAATCGGATCCAGCACGGTGGTATCCGAGGAATACACCATCATGGCGGTGTGCAGCACCGGGTCGTCAGGAATCGCGCCCAGGGCTTTGAGCCAGACCCGGTTGTGCGGGAGCTTCTCACCCTTTTTTCGCATCACCCAGGCCGGGTCGTTGGTGTAACGCCACTCGATCGGTTGCAGGGCTTTGACGAAGTGCGGGACGGTCTCTTCGTAGCCACGCAACAGCTCGCGGATCGACGGCACGGTGTCCGGCTTAGCCACCACGGGCGGCTCGAGGCCGTGCTCGAGGCCGGCGCCGCCGGCCATGTAGGAGATCAGCGCCGAGGACAACAACACCCCGTCCTGAACCGCGTCGACCCGCCGGTTGGCGAAGCGCCGCTCGTCACGCAGCCGCACGACGTGGAACTCGATGTCCTTGCCGATATCGCCACCGTTGATGAAGTGCACCGAAAGCGCGCTGGGCGGCAGGTCGTCGCGGTCCAGGCTGCGACTGCTCGCGACGAAGGACTGGGCCATCAGCTGGCCCCCGAATGTTCGCATCGGGTTCTTGCTGGGGTGGGTTCCGACAAACCGATCGTCAGCGACGCGATTGAGATCCAGTACTGCCAGCAGTTCGTCAAAATCCTGCGCATTCGGCTCATTGCCTGCTGGCACAGCTCGGTCTCCTTCGGGTTCGGCTTCTCGGCTAGACGTCATCCTCCCCGATCCGGTGAATGTGGATCAGATTGGTCGAACCTACTGTGCCAGGCGGTGCGCCGGCGACAATGACCACCATGTCTCCGCGCTTGTACCGGCCGAGTTCGAGCAGCGACTTGTCGACCTGGCGGATCATGTTGTCGGTGGATGTCATCATCGGGACGATGAACGTTTCGGTGCCCCAGGTCAGGGCGAGCTGGCTGCGCACCTCGGGCCAGGCGGTGAAGGCCAGCAGCGGCAGCGGAGTGTGCAGCCGCGCCAACCGCTTCACGGTGTCGCCGGACTGGGTGAACGCGACCAGGGCCCTGGCATCGAGCCGCTCGCCGATGTCACGGGCCGCGTAGGAGATCACGCCCCGCTTCGTCCGGGGCACGTGGGTCAACGGCGGCGCGGCCGTGGAATTCTCCTCGACCGCACACACGATTCGCGACATCGTCCGCACGGCCGCCAGCGGATACTTGCCCACCGAAGTTTCCCCGGACAACATCAGCGCATCGGCGCCGTCCAGCACGGCGTTCGCGACGTCGGAGGCCTCGGCGCGGGTCGGCCGCGAGCTTTCGATCATCGACTCGAGCATCTGAGTTGCCACGATCACGGGTTTCGCGTTCTCCCTGGCCATCTGGATGGCCCGCTTTTGCACCAGCGGAACCTCTTCCAGCGGCAGCTCAACACCCAGGTCACCACGGGCCACCATGATCGCGTCAAACGCCAGCACGATGGCTTCGAGATTATCGACGGCTTCCGGCTTTTCCAGCTTGGCGATCACCGGTACCCGCCGGCCCACCCGATCCATCACTTCGTGGACCAGCTCGACGTCGGACGGCGAGCGCACGAACGAAAGCGCGACCAGATCTACACCCAGGCTGAGCGCGAAGGTGAGATCATCGATGTCCTTTTCCGATAACGCCGGAGCCGACACGTTCATCCCGGGCAGCGACATGCCCTTGTTGTTGCTGACCGGGCCGCCTTCGGTGACGGTGCAGATCACGTCGTCGCCTTCGATGGCTGTGACGACCAGTCCCACGTTGCCGTCGTCGACCAAAACCCGATCGCCGACAGTGGCATCCATGGCCAACCTTTTATAGGTGGTCGACACCCGGTCGTGGCTTCCTTCGCAGTCAGCCACGGTAATCCGCACCGTTTCGCCGTCGGCCCAGAAGGTGGGCCCGGTGGCGAAGCGGCCGAGCCTGATTTTCGGGCCCTGCAGGTCGGCGAGCACGCCGACAGCGCGGCCGGTGACGTCAGAGGCGGCACGCACCCGCTCGTAAGCGGCTTTGTGATCGGCGTATTCGCCATGACTGAAGTTCATTCGGGCGACGTCCATTCCCGCCTCGACCAGCGCCAGAATCATTTCGTCCGACTGGGTTGCAGGGCCAAGGGTGCAGACGATCTTCCCGCGTCTCGTCACGACGCCTCAGCATAGTCGTGCTGTCGGCCGTCGGGGTGACTCCGAGATGGCGGCGGGCGCAGCCGTCAGGAAATAGACCGCCGACTACCCGCCCAGCACCGTGGGAACCAACGGAAACCCGGGCAGATTGCGTAGCACCGTCCAGGCGACGGCCGCCACAATGATCGTCAGCAACGCCGGTATCGGGAGTGCCGGTTTGCTGTACCGGCGGCGGAGCAAGACCCATCCGACCAGCATCGGGATGCCGGCCAGCAGGAAAATGTTGTCGTTGATGCTGGCCGCCAGGTCGGCATGCAGCAGGTCATGGGTCATGCGAAGGCCGCCGCAGAGGGGGCAGTTCCAGCCCGTCAACAGCTTGAACGGGCAGAATGGATAGGCCGAGTTGGTGTTGTGCGGATCAACCAGCCCCACGTAGCCAAGTGCCCCGGCCAGCAATGCACCCGAACCGGCCGCGGCGTAAGCGCGATGCCCGTGTGAGCCGCTCCGCGCATCACCCGGTGTCGGTTGGGTCACATTCTCAGGATGCCAGATCCGGGCCGCGCCGACAGCTCTACCGCGCCTTGCGTCGGCGGCCCCAACGTCGCCGCGTCGCCGCACCATCTTCGTCATCATCGCCCGGCGCGGCTTCCTCTTCGGCGACAGCGGGTTCGTCCTCTGCTGCCGGCTCTTCGGCTGCCGGCTCTTCGACATCTTCGATAGCGACCGCGGTCGCTTCGGGTTGCTCCGCCTGCTCTTCGTCGACCGCGGGCTCGTCCTCGGGTGCCGGCTCGTCGGGTTCCGCCTCTTCGGTGTCTACGACTTCCGGCGCTTCGGTTTCCTCGGCGTCCGCGGCTCGGCGGCTTCAGCGTCCGCGGCTTCGGGCTCAGGCTCCGGCTCTTCGTCGTCAACGTAATCGTTGCCACGCAAACTCTCGGGATCCTCGCGGCCCTTGGGCGCCACCATAATGTAGACGACGGCCCCGATGAACACGAAAGTCGATGTGAACGAATTGATCCGGATTCCGGCGATGTGGGTGGCGGTGTCGTCGCGGAGCAGCTCGACGCAGAAGCGCCCGATGCAGTAGGCCGCCACATACACCGCGAACAGTCGCCCGTGGCCGAGCCTGAAGCGTCGGTCAATGTAGATCAGCGCGACGAATACCAGGACGTTCCAAATCAATTCGTACAAAAATGTCGGCTGCACCACGGCCGCCACCTGCCCGGTGGACACACCGTCGAGCGAATGTGGATCGATATAGCCCGAGGAGTCCCGGCGGTAGAAAATCTCTAGGCCCCACGGCACGGTGGTCTCCCGGCCGTAGAGCTCTTGGTTGAAGTAGTTCCCGAGCCGACCGATGGCCTGGGCCAAGACCAGCCCCGGGGCGAGCGCGTCGCCGAAGGCCGGTAACGGAATTCCGTGCCGGCGGCAGCCGATCCACGCTCCGACGCCACCGAGGGCAACCGCGCCCCAGATGCCCAATCCGCCGTCCCAGATTCGCAGCGCCCCGCCGAAACCCGCGCCACCCGGACCCCAGTACGTCTTCCAGTCGGTAGCCAGGTGATAGAGCCTGCCGCCGACCAATCCGAACGGCACCGCCCACAGCGCGATGTCGTAGATGACGCCCCGCTCGCCGCCGCGGGCCGCCCAGCGCCGGTCGCCGATGAACAGTGCGACCAGGATGCCGACGATAATGCAGAGCGCGTAGGCGCGAATCGGCAACGGCCCGAGATGCCAGACGCCCTGGGGCGGGCTGGGAAAATAGGTCGGCACCATGGTCATGAAGCGGACACCCGTTGGCGCACACCGGTAGCGAGTTCCTCGGTCAGCGCGCGCAAAGCGGGGAATCCGTCACTGAGCGCCGACACCAATGCCGAGCCGACGATCACACCGTCGGCGTAACCGCCGATCTCTGCCGCCTGCTCCCGCGACCGCACGCCGAGACCCACGCCGACGGGTATGTCGGACACCGCCTTCACCCTGCCCACCAACTCGGGGGCGGCATTCGACACCACATCGCGCGCCCCGGTGACACCCATCGTCGACGCCGCGTAGACGAACCCGCGCGATGCTTCGACCGTGGTCGCCAACCGCTGCGGAGTCGACGACGGCGCCACCAAGAATATGCGATCCAACCGGTGCTCCTCGGATGCCGCCAGCCACTGCTGCGCTTCGTCGGGAATGAGGTCCGGAGTGATCAGACCCTGTCCGCCGGCCGCCGCCAAGTCCCGCGCGAACGCGTCGACCCCGTAGCGCAGCACCGGATTCCAGTAAGTCATCACGACGGCGTTGCCACCGGCCTGGCTGATCGCCTCGACCGCGGCCAGCGTGTCCCGGACTCGCACGCCCCCGCGCAGCGCAACCTCGGTGGCCTTGGCGATGGTTGGGCCATCCATCCCCGGATCCGAATACGGGACACCGACTTCGACAATGTCGCAACCGGATTCGACAAGCGCAACCATGCCCGCCACCGACGTTGACACGTCGGGATAGCCGGTGGGCAGGTAGCCGATCAGCGCCGCGCGATCGTCCTTGCGGCACGCTTCAAACACCGGACCGAGCCTGCTCATGGCTTATCCGGTTGCTCGGGGCCGAGCAGGCCGAACCACTTTGCGGCCGTCTCGACGTCCTTATCGCCGCGACCCGACAGATTCACCACAATCACTGCGCCCCTTCCCAGCTCACTGCCCAGCTTGAGGGCGCCCGCGACGGCATGCGCGGACTCGATGGCCGGGATGATGCCTTCGGTGCGACACAGCAGACCGAACGCCGCCATGGCCTCGGAGTCGGTGATCGGCTGGTATTCGGCCCGTCCGGTCTCCCTCAGCCAGGCGTGCTCGGGCCCAACGCCCGGATAGTCCAGACCCGCTGAGATCGAATGGGATTCGATGGTCTGCCCGTCCTCGTCCTGCAGCAGGTAGGAAAACGATCCCTGGAACGCACCGGGCGAGCCGCCGGCGAATGTGGCTGCATGCCTGCCGGTCTCGACGCCGTCGCCCGCCGCTTCGTACCCCACCAGTCGCACGCCGGGGTCGTCGAGGAATGCGTGGAAGATCCCGATGGCGTTGGATCCGCCACCGACGCAGGCCACCACCGCGTCGGGCAACCGGCCCGCCTGCACCTGGATCTGCACGCGCGTCTCGAGGCCGATGACGCGTTGAAAGTCGCGCACCATCGTCGGGAAGGGGTGTGGTCCGGCCGCGGTGCCGAAGCAGTAGTACGTGTTGTCGGCGTTGGTCACCCAATCCCGGAAGGCCTCGTTGATGGCGTCCTTGAGCGTTTGCGAGCCACTTTCCACCGAGACCACCTCGGCACCCAGCAGTCGCATCCGTGCGACGTTGAGCGCCTGGCGCGCGGTGTCGACGGCGCCCATGTAGATCACACAATCCAGGCCGAGCAGCGCGCATGCAGTCGCGGTCGCCACCCCGTGCTGACCGGCACCGGTCTCGGCGATCACCCGTTTTTTGCCCATCCGCTTGGCCAGCAGGGCCTGCCCGAGCACATTGTTGATCTTGTGAGAACCGGTGTGGTTCAGGTCTTCTCGCTTGAGGAAGATTCGCGCCGATCCCGCATGTTCGCTCAGGCGGGCGGCCTCGTACAGCGGCGACGGCCGGCCAGAATAGTGCTCCTGCAAGTTATCCAGGGTGTCCAGGAAATCCTGGTTGACGCGTTCCTTCTCGTATGCGGCGGTGACCTCATCGATCACCGCCATCAGCGCCTCCGCCACATACCGCCCGCCATAGACGCCGAAATGACCACCCGCGTCCGGGTCGTGGCGGGTGGGTTCGGCGATGGCCGCACTAGAAAGCGGAAGCTCCGGGCGGGAGTGCGGACGGAATGCTTCTGCCATCACCAATGCTCAACGCGGGGATGACTCATCTGGTTCAACGTTTCAGCACCGGGCGGACTAGCGAGCCGGTTTCGGGCAGGACGGATGGGTGCCCGCGGTGACCAGGTCGGCGACTGCTGACCGTGGGTCACCGCTTTTGACGAGGCCTTCACCGACCAGGACGGCGTCGGCGCCCGCACCGGCGTATGCCAACAGGTCCGCGGTGCCGCGCACACCGGATTCGGCGATCCGGATCACGTTGCTGGGCAGCCCGGGAGCGATTCGCGCGAAGCAATCCCGGTCCACCTGCAGCGTAGTCAGATCGCGGGCGTTGACCCCAATTACATTGGCGCCGGCCTTCAATGCCCGGTCGGCTTCATGTTCGGTATGTACCTCGACGAGGGCCGTCATACCGAGCGATTCGGTGCGGTCCAACATCGACACCAACGCCGACTGCTCCAGCGCGGCCACGATAAGCAACAACATGTCGGCGCCGTGCGCGCGCGCCTCGTGTATCTGATAGGGCTGCACCACAAAGTCTTTGCGCAAGATCGGCACCGAGACGGCGCCGCGCACCGCGTCAAGGTCGTCGAGCGAACCGCAGAAACGTCGCTCCTCGGTCAGCACGCTGATGATCCGGGCGCCGCCATCCTCGTACGCACGGGCCAACTTCGCCGGGTCGGCAATAGTCGCCAGGGAACCCGCCGACGGGCTGGCGCGCTTGACCTCGGCGATGACGCCGATACCGGGCTCGCGCAGGGCGGCCATCACGTCCAGTGGTGGCGGTGCCGCCACGGCCGCCGCTTTGATCTCGGACAGGCTGACGCGGGCCTCGCGCGCGGCAATGTCGGCCCTGACTCCCTCAAGGATGGAGTCGAGCACGTTTGCCGGGCTCATGCCTGTCGTTCCTCTCGCACTGTCACTCTGCATCGCCACCGTCTCCGCGCCGCTTCCAGCCGGTTCCGCCGACGTCAATGAAGGGTAGCGACCCTGCGCTCGCGGTCCTTCACCGACCCTCGGTGTCAGACTCGCGGGGCAGATCGGTCGGGTCGCGGCCCTCGTCAAGGGCATCCCAGATCATCCGCTCCGACATGTCCGGCGTCTGTGCCTTCTCCGGCTTCGCCTGGTCAGCGTCATCGCCGCGGGCAATCGAACGCCGGGCCGCGGGCGCCACGTATTTGGTCGACGCCTGGCGCTGTGAGCCGGCTGCCGAAGCCGACCGCATCAGCAGAGCGGCGGCGATCAAAGTGCACACCGCGGCGGCCACCGCGACCCCAGCTCCCCAATATCGCCGCTCGCTTCCCACCAGCGACACCAGCGAGACGTGCGCGAGGTCGGCGCCGCGCACCGCCACGTCCGGCAGCGTCCACAGGCTGACACCGAGATAGCCGACCGCGAAGCTGGCCACCGCCAGCAGCCCCGCCAGCGCCCGCAGCGGCCAGCCGCGAACCGCCAGCGCGGCCACGGCCGTGGCCAGCATGAGCACCGCCAACGGCAGCAGGGCCGTCGACCAGGTCGCGCCGGACAGTGTCACCTGAGTCGGTGGACCGAGCCCGTCGAACGACCGGATCACCACCCAGGGCAGCCGCGACGCCGCCCACAGCGCGGCGGCTGCGACCACCAGCAGCAGCTGGGCTATCCGGGTCGTCTTTCGGCCGTCAGGCATCAGACACGTCGCTGGCCGTTTCGGGCGGGCCCAGCGTCTCGGCCGCGGCAATCGCGTTCAGCACCGCCCGGGCCTTGTTGCTGGCCTCGTTGTGTTCGTAAGGCCCGTTGGAGTCGGCCACCACCCCCCCGCCGGCTTGCACATAGGCGGTGCCGTCGCGCATCAGCGCGGTGCGGATGGCGATCGCGAAGTCGGCGTTGCCGGCGAAGTCCAGGTAACCGACCACGCCGCCATAGAGGCCGCGGCGCGTCTTCTCCACCTCTTCGATCAGCTCCATGGCCCGCACTTTCGGGGCGCCCGACAAGGTGCCGGCCGGGAAGCAGGCCGTGACCGCGTCCAGGGCGGTGCGGCCCTCGGCGAGCATCCCGGTCACCGTGGACACCAGGTGCATCACATGGCTATAGCGTTCGATGTGGCTATAGTCCTCGACGCGGACGGTGCCCGGCGTGCACACCCGGCCGAGATCGTTGCGGCCCAGGTCGACCAGCATCAGGTGCTCGGCTCGCTCTTTGTCGTCGGCCAGCAGCTCCTTTTCCAGCAGCTGATCCTCTTCCTCGTTCTCGCCGCGCCACCGGGTGCCCGCGATCGGATGCGTGCGCGCCCAGCCGTCGTTGACGGTGACGAGCGCCTCCGGGCTGGATCCGACGATCGAAAAGTCAGTTTCCCCAGCGGCATTCGGCACATGCATCAAATACATGTACGGGCTTGGATTGGTAACCCGCAGGATGCGGTAGACCTCGAACGGATCGACATCGGTGTCCATCTCGAAGCGCTGCGACGGCACCACCTGAAAGGCTTCGCCGGCCATGATCTGCTCGACGAGGTAGTCGACGATCGCGCCGTATTCCTCGACGGTGCGCTGCGCCCGGGGGCGGGGCTCGGGCCTGCTGAACGTGGCAACCGTCGACGGCAGCGGCTGGCCGAGCGCCGCGGTCATCACGTCCAGCCGCGCGATCGCGTCGTCGTAGGCCCAGTCGACGCGTTCGTTGGTGCCGTTCCAATTCACCGCGTTGGCGATCAGCGTGATGGTGCCCTCGTGGTGGTCGACCGCCGCCACATCGGTGGCCAATAGCAGCAGCATGTCCGGCAGGTGCAGATCGTCGACGACCAACTCGGGCAGCCGCTCCAGGCGTCGCACCAGGTCGTAGGCGAAAAAGCCGACCATGCCGGCCGACAGCGGCGGAAGCCCCGGCGCGGTCCCGGTGGCCAGCAGCTCCAGGGTGGCCCGCAACGCCTGGAGCGGGTCGCCTCCGGTGGGCGCGTCCCTGGGCACCGCGCCCAGCCACACCGCCTCGCCGTCGCGCACGGTCAGTGCGGAGGGCGCCCCCGCGCCGATGAACGACCACCGTGACCACGAGCGGCCGTTCTCGGCGGACTCCAGTAGGAAGGTCCCCGGGCGATCTGCGGCCAGTTTCCGGTAGGCCGACAGGGGCGTTTCGCTGTCGGCCAAGACCTTACGGGTCACCGGTACCACTCGGTACTCGGCCGCGAGCCGGCGGAAGTCCTCCCGCGAGGTGGTTGTGGCGAGATGGGCGTGCACCGAGCCATCCTCGCAGATAGGCGGATCGAGCCCGACCAGCGCAGCCCGCGAGCGTAACGGCACTGCGAATTTGTACGCACTTTTTCGCCGTGGGGATACGCTGGGCGACGGCCAGGCAATCGGGCGTAGCGTGACCGCCATGAAACCTGGTGACACCGTGGCTGACTTCGAACTGCCCGATCAGACCGGAAAGCCGCGCAAACTCAGCGCCCTGCTCGCGAGCGGACCCGTCGTCCTGTTCTTCTATCCGGCGGCGATGACGCCTGGCTGCACGAAGGAAGCCTGCCACTTCCGCGACCTCGCTTCGGAGTTTGCCGCGGTGGGTGCGAATCGGGTCGGCATCAGCACCGACCCCGTCGAAAAGCAGGCCAAGTTCGCCGATACGCGTAGCTTCGACTACCCGCTGTTGTCCGACACCGCAGGCACCGTCGCCACCCAGTTCGGCGTCAAGCGCGGTCTGCTGGGCAAATTAATGCCGGTCAAGCGCACGACGTTCGTCATCGACACCGATCACCGGGTGCTGGACGTGATCTCCAGCGAAATCAGCATGGACGCCCACGCCGACAAGGCCCTCGAGACACTGCGGGCCCACTCCGCCTAACCCCACTCCCTTGCGCGAGCAGACGCAAAGGCCCCCAATAACCGGCGGTTTTGGGGGCCTTTGCGTCTGCTCGCGGGGGCGGCGCAGCCGCCTCAGTACCATGCTCACATGCCGCAAAGCGATGGCCTGAAAGAAGGACACGTGTTTGCCGGGTACACCATCGTTAAGCAGTTGGGCGCCGGTGGGATGGGTCAGGTGTATCTGGCGCAGCATCCGCGGCTACCACGCCGTGATGCCCTCAAGATTCTGCCTGGCGAGCTGACCGGGAACGACGAGTTTCGCCAGCGGTTCAACAGGGAGGCCGACCTGGCCGCCAGCCTGTACAACGAGCACATCGTCGGCATCCACGACCGCGGCGAATACGAAGGGCAACTGTGGATCTCGATGGACTACGTCGAGGGCACCGACGCCGCGAGACTGCTCCGCGATCACTACCCGTCGGGGATGCCAAAAGCCGACGTCGTCGCGATCGTTTCGGCCGTCGCCGACGCGCTCGATTACGCACATTCGCGCGGACTGCTGCACCGCGACGTCAAACCCGCCAACATCCTGCTGGGAGAAACCGGCACCCGACGGCGGATCCTGCTCGCCGATTTCGGCATCGCCCGCGAACTGGGCGATATCAGCGGCCTGACCGCGACGAACATGCTGGTGGGCACCACCGCGTACTGCGCTCCCGAGCAACTGCAGGGTGCCGATGTCGACGGGCGAGCCGACCAGTACGCGCTCGCGTGCACGGCGTTCAACCTGCTGACCGGTTCGGCTCCCTTTCAGCATTCCAATCCGGCGGTCGTCATTACCCAGCACCTGTCCGCTCCGCCGCCGCACATCAGCGAGCGGCGTCCCGAACTGGCCATCCTCGACGGCGCCTTCGCCAAAGCGCTGGCCAAGAGCCCGGGCGATCGCTACCCAACCTGCGCGGATTTCGCTGCGGCGTTGGGTAGCCAGCTGGACACAGCGCCGGCCGAGATTGCGGCTTCCACCGAAGTCATCGCGGCGCCAACCGAAGTGATGGCTAAGCCACCGCCGAAGGCCCGTAGCGGCCGGCGGCGAATGGCAACCGCAATCGGCGCGATCGTCGCCGTCGCCGTCGCCGGGGTTGCCATACTCGTCGGCGTTCACATGTTCGGCCCCAAATCCAAGCACCCGGTAAGCAAGTCGCCGTCGGAGTCGGTGGCGGCGCCCACCAGCGGTGCCGCGGCGCCGCCGGCGATCACGCTGTCCAGCCAGGTCACCGATCAATCCGGCGTACTCGGGCCCCTGGAACGCGATGCGGTGAACAGAGCGGTGACCAAGCTGTACAACCTGCGCGGCACCCGGCTATGGGTGCTCTACGTCAAAAATTTCGGTGGCATCAAGCCATCCGTATGGGCAACGGACGTTATGCACGCCAACAGCTTTACCAACGCCGACGCCCTTCTTGCCATCGCCACCGACGAACCGGCCTTCTCCTTCCGGGTACCGACCGCGGTTACAGCTGGCACAGGCATCGATGTCGAGGCCATTCGCCGCGACCACATCCAACCCGCGGTCTACCACCGGGAATGGACCCGCGCCGCGATAGCCGCGGCCAACGGATTGGACCTTTGACCCAGCTAGCCTCCGGCTAGCTGTCCGGCTGCAGCAGCACGTCGGCGTCAAAGCAACTGTGGTCACCGGTGTGGCAGGCGGCGCCGATCTGGTCCACCGTCAACAGCACGGCGTCGCCGTCGCAGTCCAGGCGGATGGAATGGACGTACTGGGTGTGCCCGGATGTCGCGCCCTTGATCCACTGTTCGTCGCGGGATCGCGAATAGTACGTTGCCTCACGTGTTTCCAGGGTGCGGGCCAGCGCCTCGTCATCCATCCAGGCGACCATCAGCACGTCACCGGTGCCGCGCTCCTGCGCGATGGCGGTGAACAGTCCCTCGGCGTTGCGCTTGAGGCGGGCGGCGATATCTGGGTCGAGGGTCATCGCGCGGTGATCCTCACGGTGATATTTTCCGCGGCCATCGCGGCCTTCACCTGCCCGATGGTGAGCTCGCCGAAGTGAAACACGCTGGCCGCCAACACCGCGTCGGCGCCGGCCGCAACCGCGGGGGCGAAGTGTTCGGCCGCCCCGGCGCCACCGCTGGCGATCACCGGCACCGTGACCGCGGCGCGCACCGCCCGCAGCATCGCCAGGTCGAACCCGCCTTTGGTGCCGTCGGCGTCCATCGAGTTCAGCAGGATCTCCCCCACGCCGAGCTCGGCCCCGCGGGCGGCCCATTCGACCGCGTCGATGCCGGTGCCGCGCCGACCGCCGTGGGTGGTGACTTCCCAGCCCGACGGTGTCGGCTTAGGCCCGTCGGGCCTGATTGGCATAGTGCGGGCGTCGACGGACAACACAATGCACTGCGAGCCGAATTGCGTTGCCATTTCGGCCAGTAGGTCTGGGCGGGCGATGGCGGCGGTGTTGACCGACACCTTGTCGGCCCCCGCGCGCAGCAGGATGTCGACATCGGCCACGGTACGGACTCCGCCGCCGACCGTCAGCGGGATAAAAACCTGTTCGGCCGTACGACGCACCACATCCAGCATGGTCGCCCGTCCCGACGACGACGCGGTCACGTCGAGAAAGGTCAGCTCGTCGGCACCTTCGGCGTCGTAGGCGGCGGCAAGCTCCACGGGATCACCCGCGTCCCGCAGGTTCGCGAAATTGACTCCCTTGACCACCCGTCCGTCATCGACGTCCAGACAGGGGATCACCCGTACGGCAAGGCCGTTGCCCGCATACATCTCAGTACTCCCCCGGGTTGCCGGTGCTGCGCAGGATGTCGAGGATCTCACGGTACGCACCGGGTGGCCCGGCCAGCACGGAGCGCGACTCGGGAGTCCACGGGTCCCCCCCGACGTCAGTGACGATGCCGCCCGCAGCCCGCAACAGCGCGACACCTGCCGCATGGTCCCACACGTGGCCACCGAAACTCACTGCCCCGCCAAGTATTCCGTCCGCGACAAAGGTAAGGTCGATGCCGGTGGATCCATGCATGCGCAGCCGCGACGAAACCCGGCTGAGCTTCTCCAGCACCGCCAGCCGATAGCGTCCCGGGAATCGGCCGCGGGAGTCTGCGTTGAAGGTGCCGACTCCGATGAGGGCCTCCGACAGTGCGGTGTGCGTCAATACCGGCTGCGGGACACCGTTCTTCATCAGCGGTCCGCCGGCGACAGCCGTGTAGCGCTGGTCGGTGAACGGCATCCAGGTCAGGCCGGCCACCGGGTCGCCGTCATGCAGCAGGCCCAGCAGCATCGCGGCCATCGGCGACCCCGCGGCGTAGTTGAATGTGCCGTCGATCGGGTCCAGCACCCACACCCATGGCGAGTCGACGGCTACGCCGCCGAATTCTTCGCCGTGCACTCCGATTCCGGTCGCCTCTTCGAGCGCGGCGACAACCTGGCGTTCGATCGCAAGATCGACTTCGGTCGCGAAGTCGTTGCCCATCTTGCGGACGGCCGAATCGGCGCGGTGGCCCACCAGGAACGGCTCAACTGCTGCGTCCAGGATTTCCGATGCGGTTTCAACCAGCGCGTCCAGATCCATTGCGGCGTCTATTCCCGCACCGCATCCAGCGCCTGCGGCAGGGTGAACCGTCCGGCGTAGAGGGCTTTGCCGACGATGGCGCCCTCGACCCCGCGGCCGGTGAGGGTGGCGATAGCGCGCAGGTCGTCCAGGCTGGACACCCCGCCGGACGCGATGACCGGGGCATTGGTGCGATCGGTGACCTGAGCCAGCAGTTCCAGATTGGGGCCGCCCAGTGTCCCGTCCTTGGTCACGTCGGTGACGACGAACCGCGAACATCCCTCACCGTCTAGGCGTTCCAGCACGCCCCACAAGTCGCCGCCGTCGGTCTCCCAGCCGCGTCCCCGCAACCGGTGCTCGCCGTCCTCGATCTGGACATCCAATCCGATGGCGACTTTGTCACCGTGCTCGGCGATGGCCCGGGCGCACCACTGCGGGTTCTCCAGCGCGGCCGTCCCCAGGTTGACCCGGGCGCAGCCGGTGGCCAGCGCCGCGGCCAGCGAATCGTCGTCGCGGATCCCGCCGGACATCTCGACCTGCACGTCGAGCTTGCCGACGACCTCGGCCAGCAGTTCGCGGTTGGAGCCGCGGCCGAACGCGGCGTCCAGGTCGACCAGGTGGATCCAGTCGGCCCCGTCGCGCTGCCACGCCAGCGCGGCGTCCAGCGCCGTGCCGTACTCGGTTTCGCTGCCGGCCTTGCCCTGCACCAGGCGCACGGCCCTCCCCTCGACGACGTCGACGGCGGGTAACAAGATCAACACACGTTCTCCTTTGGCCGCGAGAGTGCAACTAGCGACGCCTCTTCTCGGCGTTTGCGTCGCCAGTTGCACTCTCGCGGGGTGGTCATAGAGCTTGGACCCAATTGTTCAGGATTGCCGCACCAGCGTCGCCGCTCTTCTCGGGGTGGAATTGCGTTGCGGCCAGCGGCCCATCTTCCACCGCTGCCAGAAAAGGCACCTGATGAGTGGCCCACGTCAGCAGCGCCCCCGACGAGCCTTCCCATTGCTGCGCGGCGTAGGAGTGCACGAAATAGAAACGCGTCCCGGCGTCCAGGCCCTTGAACAGCGTGCTGCCCGGCGCGGGATCGACCACGTTCCAGCCCATATGCGGAACCACCGGGGCGTCCAGCCGGGTGACCGCACCGGGCCACTGCCCGCAGCCCTTCGTCTCCACGCCGAACTCGACGCCGCGGGCGAACAGGATCTGCATGCCGACGCACACCCCCAACACCGGGCGTCCGGCGGCGACCCGGTCGGCGATGATCCGGTCTCCCGCGATTTTCCGCAGGCCGGTCATGCAGGCCTCGAACGCGCCGACGCCCGGCACGACAAGTCCGTCGGCGGCCATCGCGGCCTCGGCGTCGGCGGTCACCTCGACCGACGCCCCGACCCGCTGCAACGCGCGCTGGGCCGACCGCAGATTGCCGGAGCCGTAGTCGAGCACCACCACTGACTTGGCTGTCACAAAACGCCTTTGGTGGACGGCACGCCCGATACCCGGGGATCGGGCTCGACGGCCTGACGCAATGCGCGGGCCACGGCCTTGTACTGCGCTTCGGTGATGTGGTGCGGGTCGCGCCCATAGAGCACGCGTACGTGCAGCGCGATGCGGGCGTTGGCCGCCAGCGATTCGAAGACGTGCTGGTTGATGACGGTGTGGTAGGGCACCGAACTTCCGGCAATAGTGGTGTGCCGCAGATGATCCGGCTCCCCGGTGCACACGCAATAGGGGCGGCCGGACACGTCGACCACGGCGTGCGCCAGCGTCTCGTCCATCGGGATGAAGGCATCGCCGAACCGGCGGATGCCCTTCTTGTCACCCAGCGCCTCGCCGAGCGCCTGGCCCAGCGCGATGGCGGTGTCCTCGATCGTGTGGTGCCCCTCGATCTCGACGTCGCCCTTGGTGCGCACGTTCAGGTCGAAGCTGGCGTGACTGCCCAGCGCCGTCAGCATGTGGTCGTAGAACGGCACACCGGTGTCGACGTGCACCTGCCCCGTGCCATCGAGGTCCAGCTCGATGAGGATGTCAGATTCCTTGGTGGTGCGCTCGATGCGCGCTGCGCGGGTCACGGGGCTCCTACGGGGGTGACGGGGGCAAGTTCGGTGGCAGCGATCTGCGCGCTCGCCTTGAGGAACGCGTCGTTCTCGTCAGCCAGGCCCGTGGTGGCGCGCAGGTAGCCGGGAATTCCGACGTCGCGGATCAGGACGCCGGCGTCCAAATAGCGTTGCCAAGCGGCCGGCGCGTCGGCGAACTGTCCGAACAACACGAAGTTCGCGTCGCTGGGGATGACCTGAAATCCCATGTCGGTCAGCGCCGTTGACACTCGTTCGCGTTCGGCGATCAGCGCGGCGACGCTGCCCAAGGTGTCGTCGGCGTGCCGCAGCGCGGCCCGGGCGGCGGCCTGGGTGACCGACGACAGGTGATACGGCAGCCGCACCAGCAGCAACGCCTCCACCAGCGCCGGCGTGGCAACGAGGTAGCCCAGCCTGCCGCCGGCGAAGGCAAACGCCTTGCTCATGGTGCGGGTGACGACGAGCCGGGTCGGGAATTCGTCGACCAGCGTGACTGCGCTGGGTTGTGCGGAGAACTCGCCGTAGGCCTCGTCGACGATCAAAATACCCGGCGCCACCTCGAGCAGCCTGCGCAGATCGGCCAGCGAAACGCTCTGTCCGGACGGGTTGTTGGGGCTGGCGATGAACACCACATCGGGCCTGTGTTCGGTGACGGCGGCAACGGCGGCGTCGATGTCGAGGCCGAAGTCGTCGGCGCGGGCGGCCTCGAACCATTCGGTCCGGGTGCTGTCGGAGATGATCGGGTGCATCGAGTAGGACGGGACGAACCCCATCGCGCTGCGGCCTGGGCCGCCGAACGCCTGCAACAACTGTTGCAGAATCTCGTTGGAACCGTTTGCAGCCCAGACATTTTCGACGCTCACCTGCTTGCCGGTCTGCACGGTGAGGTAGGCGGCCAGATCACGGCGCAGCGCCACCGCGTCGCGGTCGGGGTAGCGGTGCAGGTTGACGGCCACTTCCCGTACCGACCGCACGACGTCGTCGACCAGCGCCTGAGTGGGCGGGTGCGGGTTCTCGTTGGTGTTCAGCCGCACGGGGACCGCCAATTGCGGTGCGCCGTAGGGTGATTTGCCCCGCAGGTCGTCGCGCAGCGGCAGGTCGTCCAGCGTGGGCCGGTTCATCGTTCGAACCTCCGCCGCACCGCTTCGCCGTGCGCCGGCAGGTCTTCGGCCTTGGCCAGCGTGATGACGTGTCCGGAGACGTCTTTGAGCGCCGCCTCGGTGTAGTCGACGACGTGGATGCCGCGCAGGAAGGTCTGCACCGACAGGCCGCTGGAGTGCCGGGCACTGCCTGCGGTCGGCAGCACGTGGTTGGATCCGGCGCAGTAGTCGCCGAGGCTGACCGGCGCGTACGGACCGACGAAAATCGCCCCGGCCGAACGAATTTGACCGGCCACCCGCGGGGCGTCGGCGGTTTGGATCTCCAAGTGTTCGGCGGCATAGGCGTTGACGACCTTGATCCCGGCGTCCAGGTCATCGACCAGGATGATCGCCGATTGCCGTCCGCTCAGCGCGGTCGTCACCCGGCCGGAGTGCACCGTGGTCCGCAGCTGGGCCGCCACTTCGCTGTCGACGGCATCGGCCAGGTCCAGGCTTGGGGTCACCAGCACGCTGGCGGCCATCTCGTCGTGTTCGGCCTGGCTGATCAGGTCCGCGGCCACGTGCGCCGGGGTGGCGGTGTGATCGGCCAGGATCGCGATCTCGGTGGGACCGGCTTCGGCGTCGATGCCCACCTGGGAGCGGCACAGCCGCTTGGCGGCGGTGACGTAGATGTTGCCGGGCCCGGTGATCATGTCGACCGGCGCGAGTTCGGCGCCGTCGATGTCGGTGCCGCCGTAGGCCAGCAGGGCCACCGCCTGCGCCCCGCCCACGGCCCACACCTCGTCGACACCCAACAGCCTGGCCGCGGCCAGGATCGTCGGATGCGGCAGCCCGCCGAAGTCCGCCTGCGGCGGGCTGGCCACCACCAGCGAGTCAACACCGGCCGCCTGTGCCGGCACCACGTTCATCACCACGCTGGACGGGTACACCGCGTTGCCGCCGGGCACATACAGGCCCACCCGGTCGACGGGAACCCACCGCTCGGTGACGGTCGCACCCGGGCCGACCACGGTGGTGACATCGCTACGACGCTGGTCGGCGTGTACGGCGCGGGTGCGCTCGATCATCACCTGCAGCGCGTCCCGGACGTCGGGATCCAGTTCGGCCAGGGCGGTGGCCAGCGCGGCGTCGGGCACCCGGACGGCCGGGGGCCGCACGCCGTCGAACGACGCGCCGAACTCCAAGGCCGCCTCGGCCCCGCGCTCCGCAACGGCCTGGACGATCGGCCGCACGGTGGCCAGCACCGTCTCCACGTCGGCGCCACCGCGCGGCATGGCCGCCCGCAGCCGGGCAGCCGTCAGCTCGGCGCCCCGCAAGTCGATGCGGGCGAGCAAGGTCGGCGTGGTGGTCACAGCACCCATTGTCCCAGAGCAGTTCAAGTCAATATCCGGCCGGTACAGTGCGCTTCATGTCTAGAAAGGACCACACCAACAATGCGCCGGGCGTCCCGATGGTTTTCCCCGTCTGGTTCGAGAACCTTCAGGTCAAATACTTAAACCGGATGGTCAAGCCGTTCGCACGCTACCTGCCCGGAACCGCGACCATCACCCACCGCGGCCGCACATCCGGGAAACCGTACGAGACCATCGTGACCACGTACCGCAAGGGAAACGTGCTGGCCATTGCGCTGGCCCACGGTAAGACGAACTGGGTCAAGAACGTGTTGGCCGCCGGTGAGGCCGACGTACGCTTCGCCCGCCACGACCTGCACCTCGTCAACCCGCGGATTCTGCCCGCCGGCTCCGACCCCGAGGGCCTGCCGCGGATCGCGGCGGCTCAGCTGGGCCGTATGGGAGTTTTCGTCGCCGATATCGCTCAATAGTCACATCCGCCACACCAGCCTCTGGCGGAGCCGGCAACACTGTTGCCCGCCTCCGAGCGACTCCAGTGCGGCGCATGGCGATTGTCGCTGCAAGCCGGGCAAACATCTTGCCGACTTCTGTAGAGACGTGTGGGGCGGATGTGACTCAAAAAGCCCGTTAAGCCCTGGTGAAGACGGTTTTCCCGGTCATCGTCGGCCACACCGGCGGGGCGTCCTCCCAAGGCGCGACCCGGTCGACCACCGGCGACAGATCGAGCCCGCCGGCCAGTAGCCCAAGCACCTCCGGGATGACGGCACGCGCATTGACGCGACCGGTGACGAACCGAACGCCGCGGGTGTACATCGGCAGCAACGGCATCTCGACCTTGTCGAAGTAGATCCCGGTGTCGGTGCACACGCCGTCTGGCCACGTCGCGCGCAGCGTCGCCGCCAGCAGCGCCGGATTCGCGGACGTGTGCGCGGTCACGGGATACGGATCCCAGGACTTGTCGGGCTTGGCGACGTCATGAACGGCCGCCCCGAGTTTCTCGGCCGCTGCCAGCCGGCCCGCGTCGGTGTCGACGTAGTCGACGTGGGCGCCAAGGGCTACCCCGATTGCCGCCGCATAGAGCCCAATCGACAAGGTGCCGACCACGAGGACGCGGCGATCGACGTCATCCAGGCCGGCCAGTTCGGCTGCGTAGGGCGCTACCGTGCGCCAGGCGTCCGGGATGTTGTCCGACAGCGACGCGATGGCGACCGGGTCGACCGTTTCGGGGACCGGGATGAGCATCGCGTCGGCGTAGGGCACCAGCACCCGATCTGCCATGAATCCCCCGCCGTCCAGACCTGCAATTGGGGCCATCCCGTACATCGCCATCAACGGCACCGAGGCACAGGTGCCGGTCACGCCCCGGCGGCACTCGCGACAGGTTCCACAACTGATCTGAAAAGGCACCACCACGCGATCGCCCACCCGGACGCTGTGTACCTCGTCGCCCACCGCGATGACCTCGGCCAGTCCCTCGTGACCGACCGCGTGGCCCGGGGGCATCGGCAACCGACCGTGGGCCACCCCGACATCCAAGTCACAACAGGCCACCATCAGGGGCCGAACCAAAGCCTGCTCCGGCGCGGTGATTGCCGGTTCAGCCGCCTCGCGCCACGCGTACCGGCCCGCCTCCTCGAACATCAACTGCCTCATCTGAGCATCACAGCTTCAGTGTGCTCTGACGGCGGTGAGTGTGCACTGACGGATTTGGGTGTGCGAGTAGGGCGCGATCTGGGCGATTTTTCCGCCCAGGACGCACACCGGCCAGTCGCCCGTCAGGCGAACTTCGGCACGCGTTTGTTCAGGAACGCGTCGATACCTTCGCGGCCGTCGGCGTGGGCGGCGCAGGCCGCGATGGTCCGGCCTTCGATCTCCATTTGCTCCTCGAGCCCATTGCCGAAGCTCACCAGCAGAAGTTTCTTCACGGCAGCGTTGGAAGCCCCGGCCGCGGAAGCCATTTCAGCTGCCAGCGCGTCGGCGCGGCCGGCCAGTTCGTCGCCCGGCACGACTTCGGTGACCAATCCCCATTCCAAAGCCTCCGCCGCCGACAGCCGCCGGTTGGTGAGCATCAGTTCCTGGGTGCGGCGCACGCCGACGAGCCGCGGGAGGTAGTACGACGAGCTGCCGTCGGGACTCAGTCCCGCCTTGGTGTAGGCCATCGTGAACGACGAAGACTCGGCTGCCAGCACGAGATCCCCGAGCATCGCCAGGCTGAACCCGGCCCCCGCCGCCACGCCATTGACCGCGACGATCAGCACCGCGTTCATCCGGGCGAACGTCGAGATCGCGCGGTGCAGATCATCGGCGATGCCCTTGACGAAACGGCTGGTACCTAATGGGGAAGCTGCCATTGCCTTCAAGTCGCCGCCAGCGCAAAAGAACCGTCCGGCGCCGGTGAGGAGCACTACCTTCGTCTCGGGCACATCGCAGCGCACCGCGGCGTCGGCCAATTCGGCGGCCAACGTGTCGTCGATGCCATTGGCCGCGTCCGGTCGGTTGAGCACGATCCGCGTGATGGGTCCGGCCTGCTCGAACTTTAGGGTCTGGTAAGTAGTCATCGCCTGCGACATTAACCGGGCAACTAGTGATAAACGTTGTCGGGTGAGCGGCACGGTTGACGGGGTTCTCCGGGTGATCGACCTCGCCGGGGTCTTCGGCAACGCGCTTCTCGGCGGGATCGTGGCGCGCGAGCAGCGCATGGACCCCGTCGGATTCGTCGGGCTGGCCATTTTGTCCGGGCTGGGTGGCGGGGTCATCCGCGACACTCTGCTGCAGCACGGCCCTCCGGTCGCGCTGACGGACTATTTGTACGTCACGACCGCGCTCGCCGGGGCGATCGTCGCCTTCCTCACGCCAATCCACGGCCGGGTGTGGGGCACGGCATTCCCCGTGGTCGACGCCCTGGCGCTGGGTTGTTGGGCGGCCGCGGGTGCGCAGAAGACTCTCGACGTCGGCCTGGGTTGGCTGCCGGCGATATTGCTGGGCACCGTCACCGCCGTCGGCGGTGGAGCGTTGCGGGATCTCACCGTCCGGCAGATCCCGCAGATCTTCGCCGTCAACACCCTCTATGCCACGTGCGCCGTCGCCGCCGGCGTGGTGGTGGTGCTCTTCAACCACTACGGGCACGCGCCGACGGGCACGGTGGTCGCGACCTGCGTCGGTGCGACACTCCGCCTGCTAGCCCAGTGGCGCGGCTGGCAGCTGCGGCCGGGACTGGGCACGCCACCGCACGAAGCCTGAGTTACATATCCAAACCGATGTCGAGCACCCGCACCGAGTGCGTCAGCGCCCCGACGGCCAGGAAGTCGACGCCGGTCGCCGCGTAGGTCGCCGCGGTGTCCAGGCTGAGGCCGCCGGACGACTCCAGCAGCACGGCGGGTGCGCGCGCGTCCCGGCGCTGCACGGCCATTTGCGTCTGCCACACCGGGAAGTTGTCCAGCAGGATCAGCTCGGGCTTTTCGACCAGCACCTCGTCGAGCTGTTCCAGCGAATCCACCTCGACCTCGCACGGCAGACCGGGAGCGGCGTCGCGCACCGCCCGCAGCGCGTCGACCACCGATCCAGCGGCCGCGACGTGGTTGTCCTTGATCAGCGCCGCGTCGCCGAGCCCCATTCGGTGGTTGACGCCGCCGCCGACGCGCACCGCGTACTTCTGCAGCGCACGCAGGCCGGGCAGGGTCTTGCGGGTGTCGCGGATCTTGGCGTGCATGCCTTCGACGGCCTCCACCCACGCCGCCGTCGTGGTCGCGATGCCCGACAGGTGGCAGATCAGGTTCAGCATGGTCCGCTCCGCGGTCAACAGGCCGCGGGTCTCGGCCTTCAACGTGAGCACCGACGAGCCCGCCTCCAAGCGGGCACCGTCCTGCACACGGTCGAGCACCTGGTAACCGCCGGCGCCCAGCACCTCATCGAGCACCAGCAGCGCGATGTCGATCCCGGCGATCACGCCGGGCTCCCGCGGAACCATCGACGCGATGGCCACGGCCCCCGCGGGCACCGTCGCCGACGTGGTGATGTCGGGCCCATAGCGCAGGTCCTCTTCCAGACCGCGCCGAATGATGTCGCGGGCGGCCGATAGCTCGCTGTCGGAGAGCGTCATCAGCATGCGGCCGCCAACGCCTCGGCACGCACCGCCTGCTGGTCATCGTCGAGCCGAACCACGATGCTGCGCGCCTCTTCCGGCACGGCGCCCGGGTATTCGGCTCGGTGATGGCAGCCGCGACTTTCGTTGCGGGCCAGGGCCGCTGCGGTCACCGCGCGGGCGGTCAGCGCCAACGCCACGTCCTCGAAACCGCACCGGTCCGCGACCTCGCGAACACGCGATGCGGCCAGCGCCTCGGCCAGCCGCTGCAACCCGGCGGCGTCGCGCACCACCGAGGCGTCCCGGCTCATCGCATGCTGCAGGTCGCGGCGCTTCGGCGCGATGTGAACGATCGGCTCGGGAGCGGTCGGGCGGGACCGCCCGGCCTCGCCAGCGTGTGCGGCCGCGGCCTTTCCGGCGCGGGCGCCGACCACCAGACCCTCAAGCAGGCTGTTGGACGCCAGCCGGTTGGCGCCGTGCATCCCGGTGCGGGCCACCTCGCCCGCCGCGTAGAGCCCGGGCAGCTCGGTCTGGCCGTACACGTCGGTGACGATGCCGCCGCAGCTGTAGTGCGCGCCCGGCACCACCGGGATCGGTTGCCGCACCGGGTCGATGCCGGCCGCCCGGCACGCGGCGGTGACGGTCGGGAACCGGGCTTCGAAGCCCTCGATGCCGCGAGCGTCCAGATACACGCACGGATCGCCGGTCGCCTTCAGCCGCGCGTCGACGGCCCCGGCGACGACGTCGCGCGGCGCCAGGTCGCCCATCGGGTGAACGCCCGCGGTCACCGAATCACCCTTGCGGTCAATCAATATCGCGCCTTCGCCGCGGATGGCCTCGGTGACCAGCGGCCGCCGGCCCCCGGTGCGGCCGTCAAACAGCATGGTCGGGTGGAACTGGATGAACTCGATGTCGGTGACCGCGACACCCGCCCACAGCGCCAACGCGATGCCGTCGCCGGTGGAGCCGCTGGGATTAGTTGTCGCACTGTAGAGGTGGCCGAGACCGCCGGTCGCCAGGATCACCGTGGGGGCACTGATAACGCCGCACCCGCCCGGGCTCAGGACGGACACCCCGGTAACGGCCAAACCGTCGTGCAGTACCCGCAAGGCCACGTGGCCGCTGCGGATGTCCAGCATGCCGGCCGCGTGGTCGAGGGCGCGTTGGACTTCGGCGCCGGTGGCGTCGCCGCCGGCGTGCACGATGCGCCGCCGCGAGTGGCCGCCTTCGCGGGTCAGCGCCCACTGGCCTGGGACCGCTTCGTCGAATCGGGCTCCGGCACCGACCAATTCGGTGACCGCGCGGTAGCCGTCGGCGACGATCGAGTACACCGCGTCGGGATCGCACAGGCCCGCCCCGGCGGCCAGCGTGTCGGCGACGTGGGCGTCAACGGAGTCGTCGTTGTCGGGGAGCACCACGGCAATGCCGCCCTGCGCATAGTGCGTGGCGGTCGCCCCAAAAGTCTGGTCGGCCTTGTTGAGGACGACGACGCTGCGTCCGGCCCGGTGAGCGGCCAGCGCGGCGGCCAAGCCGGCGACGCCGGTGCCGATCACGACGACGTCGGCGGCGTCAGTCCACATGGGACGGGCCATCATTCGCCGCCGCCCGGCTGGCCGATTTCGATCATCCGCTGCACACTGCGCCGGCCCGCCGCCGCGACGTCGGGGTCGACGTGCACTTCGTCGGCCCCCTCGATCAGGCAGCGCAGCAGGGCCGCGGGCGTGATCATCTTCATGAACTTGCACGACGCGCGGTCGTTGACCGCGCGGAAGTCGACCTGCGGTGCGGCCCGGCGCAATTGATACAGCATGCCGACCTCGGTGGCGACCAGCACCTCGCGGGCGCGCGTCTCGCGGGCCGCGTCCAGCATGCCGCCGGTGGACAAGATCTTGACCCGATCGGACGGGAACGCGCCCTCGCCGGCAAGGTATAAAGCCGAAGTCGCGCAACCACATTCCGGGTGCACGAACAGTTCGGCGTCGGGATGCGCGCGGGCCCGGTCGGTCAATTCCTCGCCGTTGATCCCGGCGTGCACGTGGCATTCGCCGGCCCACACGTGCAGGTTCTTGCGGCCGGTCATCCGACGGACGTGGGCCCCGAGGAATTGGTCCGGGCAGAACAGCACTTCGCGGTCCGGGTCGATGGACTCGACCACCTCGACCGCGTTGGACGATGTGCAGCAGATGTCGGTGAGCGCCTTGACCGCCGCCGTGGTGTTCACGTAGGAGACGACGACGGCGCCGGGGTGCTCGTCCTTCCAGGCCTGCAGTTCCTCGGCCGTGATCGAATCGGCGAGCGAGCAGCCGGCCCGCTGGTCGGGAATGAGCACGGTCTTGTCCGGGCTGAGCATCTTGGCGGTCTCGGCCATGAAGTGCACACCGCAGAACACGATGGTGTCCTCGGGCGCCTCGGCGGCGATCCGGGACAGCGCCAGCGAATCCCCGACGTGGTCGGCCACGTCCTGGATTGCGGGCAGTTGGTAGTTGTGCGCCAGCAGGGTGGCGCCGCGCAATCGGGCCAGCCGGCGGACCTCGGCGGCCCACTGCTGGTCACCGTCCACACCGGCGTAGCCGGTCGATGAATTCGTGATTTGAGCGACCATGTCAGCCAAATCGGCGGTGGGCGTGTCCATGCGATTTAGCACCGTCATGGCGGCTCCTTTCGGCCCAGAGGTTTTCGACTTATAATCGAAAACATGCCTAATACTAGCACCGCACATGAAGTGCTCGCGGTCGTGTTCCAGGTTCGGCACGTCACACAGCAGGTTAAGAAGGGCCACCGAACAGAAAAACCGCAGCTTAACGTGCTGTTATGGGAGCGTGCGCGGGATCCGCAGAAGGGCGCATGGTCGTTGCCGGGCGGGCGGCTGCGCACGGACGAGGACATGATCACCTCGGTTCGGCGCCAACTGGCCGAGAAGGTCGACCTGCAAGAGCTGGCACATCTCGAACAGCTCGCGGTGTTCTCCGAGCCCAACCGGCTGCCGGGCACGCGGGTGATAGCCTCGACCTTCCTCGGCCTGGTGCCCTCCCCCGCCACCCCCGAGCTGCCACCGGACACCCGCTGGCATCCGGTGGATTCGCTGCCGCGGATGGCCTTTGATCACGGCCCCATGGTCACGCACGCGCAGGCCCGACTGGCCGCCAAGATGTCGTACACCAATATTGGATTTGCTTTGGCGCCAAAAGAGTTCGCGCTCTCGACGCTGCGCGACATCTACGGCGCCGCGCTGGGCTATCAGGTCGACGCGACGAATCTTCAACGCGTGCTTGTCCGCCGCGGCGTCATCACCCAGACCGGCACCATCGCCCAGTCCGGGCGCAGCGGCGGCCGGCCAGCAGCGCTGTATCACTTCACCGACTCGCGACTGCGGGTTACCGACGAATTCGCGGCACTACGGCCTCCGGGGCCCCCTGGCCAGCTTTGAATCACCCCGGCTCGGGACATGGACGCTCTACTCGCCGCTGCCGACGATTTCGATGAGGACGACGGTATCTCCAAACGACTGGCCGCGCTTGTAACGTCCTTGTAGCCGACTGATGCGCTTAACGATGGGAATAAGCCGCCCGTACTTCGCATGGATACTGGCCTGCACCTCGTCGAAGAGAGCGCCGGCCTGGACGACCTCTGCGGTGCCCTCGAGTATCGCGGCGCCTCGCTTCTGCCTCCCCCTGGCGGTGCAAGCCTGGATCGTGACGTGCGGGTTGTTGCGCAGACGCTTGTACTTTCCGGTGCCCGCACCGGTCCACATCCCGATTCGGCCATCACTGACGGGCACCGTCCAAACAGGCGTGGCGACTCCGGCGCCGGTCTTGCGGAATGTGGTGAGCAGCATGTGTTTTCCGCTAGTGATATCGGTCGTCGGCACGGTCACCTCCGAGTTTCTGCCGCGAGGTTGTGCTTGACTTCCTTGGCGTGTAGCCAAAGGAAGTTATGGATTCCACCGCCCTGCAACACAATCCGCTGCACAACCGGCAACGTCGGAAACACCTGGGATCCGGAGATGATCTCGGGCCGCTCGAGTTCGTAGGTCCGCCCTTTCCAGGTGAGTTCGCACCTCCCTGCGGCCATTACATTGCGACACCAGTCGGTCTGGCTGCCGTAGGGCAGTGATACGACGAAGCCGTCACCGTGGGGTTGAGCACCGAGCGGTGTTTGGTAGGTCTTATTGGTGTGACGTCCCACGTGGGTGAGAAGCGCGGTGACGGATCGTCGATGACCCGCGTGGGTGCGCCGGAAGTGGGCATATCTCCTGAAGACGCCGGATTTGAGCCACTCGGGGTGGCGCCTGATGATTCTGGGCATTACTACCGGGGAGGCAATCGCCGCCGAGGCGAGTCCAACCAGAGCGGCCGTGCAGAGAACGACGCCTCTCGACGGCCCCGTCCGGTTAATGCGCTCGTTGTCAGCCATTCTCGACTTCAGGCTAATTCTGCCGGCGATCGCTCACAGCGACCCCGTACAACGCGGGATTTCCGGTGACGTCAAGGTCCGGGTCCAACTCGGGTTCGCGCATTCGCGAAAAGAACTCGGGGTTGGCGATCGCTGACTGAAACGCTGCACTGCTGTCCCAGTGCGCGACGGCGTCGTCGCCCCTACCGGGCTCGTCAGTTTCGTCGTTGGGCATTCGTCACACCTCTCGTGCTGCGATGACGCCTGCGCCATCCAAACGGTCACCGAGCAGCGCTCGATATGGTTTTCATATAATATGAGAACCATACTAATGAGGAGGACAGGTGCGCAAGCATCGCGAGATAAGCCGATGAGTGAGCTAACGCAACCGTCAACGACGGCGGCCCGATCGGCTCCGGTTCACGAAAACACCAACCCCGATTTAGCTGGTGCGCTACGCAACACGTTGCGCCAATTGCGCATTGAGCTGTCGATTGGCACGCGTCGTGTGGCTGCGAAGACCGGGCTGAACGAATCCGATCTTGACGTTCTCGACGTGTTGGCCCGTTATGGCGCGCAGTCACCGACGTCGTTGGCCCGCACCATGGGGATCCATCCGGCCACGATGACCGGTGTGCTGACACGTCTGGAGAAGGCCGGCTGGCTGGTGCGCCGACGCGACGTCGGCGACCGGCGCAGCGTCCAGGTCGAGCCGAGCGGGTTCGATCGTCTCACCGCGCTTTACCGTGACGCGCACGAGCGCCTCGACATGATCGCCGCGGAGCTCACCCCCGAGGCGGGCGACGTCATCCTGGACTACCTGGGCCGGGTCTGCGACGCAGTACGGGAGCCGTCGATCCAAAACGCCGCGCGGTCGTGACACGTGTCGTCAGTTTTGGCGACCCAGGTCACGTGTGAGGCGGTTTGTGACACGGCGCACCGGGGCTTCCGGGATGGCGCGGCCCTCAATACCGGTAAATTGAGAGTCAACACCGGTGGACTAGTCGCAGTGCCGCGACGGATGGCCGCCGGCCTAGGAGGGACCCTCATGGTTGAACTCGGCAATTTGGCCAAGACAAGTGGCGCCGAGTGGATCGGCCGGCCTGCGCACGAGGACGTGGAGCGCAAGGTCCGCCCGCTGCTGCCCACCGATGATCCCTTCTACCGGCCACCCGCCGGCTTTCAGCACGCCGCGCCCGGGACGGTCCTGCGCTCCCGCGACGTCGAGGTGGCGTTTCTGGGTCTGATTCCACAGCCCATGTCCGCCACGCAGCTGCTGTACCGGACGACGGACATGCACGGCAACGCCGAGGCGGCGGTCACCACCGTGATCGTCCCGGCGGAGGTTGCCCCGGGACAACGCTGCCCGCTGCTGTCCTACCAGTGCGCGATCGACGCCGTGTCCTCCCGCTGTTTTCCGTCCTACGCGCTGCGCAGGCGAGCCAAGGCCCTCGGTTCGCTGGCCCAGCTGGAGCTGCTGTTGATCGTCGCGGCCCTCGCCGAAGGCTGGGCGGTATCGATACCCGATCACGAGGGTCTGCGGGGCATCTGGGGCGCGCCGTTTGAACCCGGCTACCGGGTGCTGGACGGGATCCGCGCCGTCCTGGGCTCGGAGCGCGTCGGTTTGTCTCCCGAGGCGCCCATCGCGCTGTGGGGGTACTCCGGCGGCGGACTGGCCAGCGCCTGGGCCGCCGAGATGAGCGGCGAATACGCACCCGAGCTGGACATCGTCGGGGCGGTACTGGGCTCGCCGGTCGGCGACCTGGGCAACACCTTCCGCCGGCTCAATGGCGGTGCGCTGTCCGGTTTGCCCGCGATGGTGGTGGCCGCCCTGGTGCACGCCTACCCCGGCCTGGACCGGGTGATCAAGGAGCACACCAACGCGGAGGGGCGCGCCCTACTGGACTCGTTGAAGACGATGACCACCGTGGGTGCAGTTATCCGGATGGCCGGCAAGAACATGGGCGACTACCTCGACGAGCCGCTGGAGAACATCCTCTCAACGCCCGAGGTCTCGCATGTCTTCGAAAACATCAAGCTGGGCGCCGCGGTGCCGACGCCGCCGGTCTTGATCGTGCAGGCCGTGCACGACTACCTCATCGACGTCAAGGACATCGACGTGCTGGCCGACGCCTATTCGGCGGGCGGCGCCAACGTGAGCTACCACCGCGACGCGTTCAACGAGCACATGCTGCTGCATCCGTTGTCCGCCCCGATGGCGCTGCGCTGGCTCACCGACCGGTTCGCCGGCCGGCCGCTGACCGACCACCTGGCCAGAACGATGTGGCCCACCATGTTCACCCCCGCGACCTACGCCGGCATGGCCCGGCTGGCCGTGATCGCCGCCAAGGTGCTCACCGGCAGGAAAGTCTCCCGCCGCCCGCTGTGACGCGTTAGTCACTTCCGCCCCACGCGTCTCTGCGGAAGTCGGCAGGATGTTTGCCCACCTTCACGCGACAACTTCCGGGGATGTCACCCCTGCGTGCGACGGTTCGACGATGTACTTACTCAGAGGAATCGAACTTCGCTACGCCCTCACCATGCACCTCATACGGAACGGGCCGACCACCGTCGACGAGATGGTCGAAGAGCTTCGCGCGCGGAACTTTTCGGTCCGCGGACGTGCATCCAAGGCGGTCTCGGATGCGCTGCGGTGGGAGATCGAACACGGCAGGGTTCGTCGGCTTGGCCGAGGCCTTTACGGACCTGGAGGGATCCCGCGCTCGACGGAATATCGGATACGCAATCGGGTGCTGGATTTGCGTGCCACAGCCAAGTTGTCGCGGGAAGGTGGACAAACATCCTTCCGCCTCCCGGAGAGACGGATGTGGCAGATGTGACGAGAGCTACGGGACGGACGCTTCCGGCTCAACCGGCAGGGCGCCCGCCGGCTCAGAGGCCAGCGGAAGCCCGCCCAGATCGTCGCGCGCACTGCCCGCGGCGATCACGGCGTACACCAGCGACGCGATGCCGGCCGGCCAGATAAGCGTGGCCGCCAGCGGCAGCCACGCGTGCGAGAAGAACACCGGCGGCGCCTCGACCACGTAGGCCAGCTTGTGCTCGCCGCCCGACAGCGCAACCGTGTCGAAATTCAGCGCGCCGTAGCGCAGCCGAACCAGCGCCGCCCCCACCGCCGCGGCCACCGCCGCGCAGGTCATCAGCCCCACGACGAGCCCGACGACGACGCCCGGCCCGCGGGATTCGCGCCACTGCCACACCAGCACCGGCGCCACGATCCCCACCAAAGTCAGCAGGCCCAACATCAGGCAGGGCGCGTCGAAGAAGTGCCCCGATTCGCCGCCGAGGTAGTCGTGCACCCGCTCGCCTGCCTTGGTGAGCGCGACCACGGCATGGATCGGCGGGGCTATCCATGCCCACAGCGCGCCGACGACGACACCGGTCACCGTGAGGCCCAGTACCACCCTGCCGACGACGCGGGTCACCGCTGCGTCTCCATGTCGGCCGAGTCCACCTGTCCGTGCCGCGAGCATTGCGCCCGCCAGCCGTCGGGGCGAACCTGGACGATCATCCGGCGTCCGCATTCCGCGCAGAACCGCGGCGGCTCAAGGCCCAGCCGGGCAGCGGCGGGCATCGCCGTGCCCGCCAGTTCCCCGGTGTAGACGTTGTAGGCGCCGGCCACGGTCACAAGCTCGCGTTGAGCGCCTTGATCGGCATCTGCAGGTCCTCGAGCAGTTCCAGATCGGCTTCGGCCGCACGGCCGAGGGTGGTCAGGTAGTTGCCGACGATCACGGCGTTGATGCCGCCCAGGATGCCCTGTTTGGCGCCGAGGTCGCCGAGGGTGATCTCGCGGCCGCCGGCAAAGCGCAGCATGGCGCGCGGCAAGGCCAGCCGGAAGGCCGCCACCGACTTGAGGGCCTCACTGGCCGGCAGCACCTCCAGGTCGCCGAACGGCGTGCCGGGCCGGGGGTTGAGGAAGTTCAGCGGCACCTCGTCGGGGTCGAGTTCGGCCAGGTCGGCGGCGAATTCGGCGCGCTGCTCGAGCGTCTCCCCCATGCCCAGGATGCCGCCGCAGCACACCTCCATGCCGGCGTCGCGGACCATCGACAACGTCTGCCAGCGCTCCTCCCAGGTGTGGGTGGTGACGACGTTGGTGAAAAAGGAGCGGGCCGTCTCGAGGTTGTGGTTGTAGCGGTGCACACCCATCGCCGAGAGCTGCTCGACCTGCTCGGCGGTCAGCATCCCCAGCGAGCAGGCGATGTTGATGTCGACCTCGCCGCGAATCGCCTCGATGCCCGCCGCGACCTGGGACATCAATCGCTCGTCGGGTCCGCGTACGGCGGCCACGATGCAGAACTCGGTGGCACCCGACTTGGCGGTCTGTTTGGCCGCCTCGACCAGGCTGGGCACGTCCAGCCACGCGCTGCGCACCGGCGAGGCGAACAGCCCGGACTGGGAGCAGAAGTGGCAATCCTCGGGGCAGCCACCGGTTTTCAGGCTGATGATGCCCTCGACCTCGACCTCGGGCCCGCACCAGCGCATCCGCACCTCGTGAGCCAGCGCCAGCAGCTCCTCGAGCCGGTCGTCGGGCAGCTGCAGCACCCGCAGCACCTGGTCGCGGCTCAGTCCTTCGCCGCGCTCCAGTACCTGCTCGCGTGCCTGCTCCAAGATGTCGGTGCTTTCGGTCTCACCAGCATCATTCGTAGGCCGAGTCGCCGCCTGAGTCACCCGTACTCCTTCAATCTTTTTTAATGCGTTCCGAGCGTTAGGGTAGCCGGTCAGCCGATCAGGTATTCGGCGCGCTCGTTGCCATCCCAGCGGCGCAGTCCCGCGAAGCGGCCCTCGATCTGGGACGGGCGCCCCGCGGTTCGCAGCGCCCGTCCGAGTTGGGCGTCCCCGACCCGGCGGGCCAGGGTGACATGCGCGGTCCATTGGCCGGGCACGCTGTTGGCCATCGGGCCGGGCTGCAGGTGCGAACGGCACACGCGGTGCACCTCGGCGTGCAAGCCCAACAACTCGCCGGTCGGCACCACCAGCCGCGCGAACACCACGTTGGCCCGGCCGAACAACACCGGCGCCCCGATCGTCGCGTCCAGCGGCAGCCGCCGGCTGACCGGTCTCAGCAGCTCGTCGACGTCGGCGGGAATGCGTTCGGCAACGGCCAGCGTCACGTGCGGGCGGCTGGCGGGCGGTTGGCTGGGGATGCCGGCGCCGGCCAGGTCGTCCCAGATGCGACGGATCGCCGCTTCGGTGTCCGGGTCGAAGACCAGCTCGATCGAATGCACCATCAGCGCGCCCTCAGCCAACCACTGTGGCGACCCAGTCCCGGTCGAACACCGCCGCGCTCATCGATGCGAACTCCGCGGCACTCAGCGACCCGGCGCCGGCCGGCAGCGCTGCCCGCACCGGAGCCAGCCGTTCCAGCGCCGACCGATTCGACGTCGCGACCACATCCGGGTGCCGCGGCCAGCTGCCGAGCACCAGGCCGGCGCAGGGAATCCCATGTGTGCCAAGCGCTTCCAGGGTCAGCGCGGTGTGGTTGAGGGTGCCCAGTTCGGCGGAGACCACCACCAGTGCCGCGGCGCCCAGGTCGGCGGCCAGATCGCGCAGCGTCACCCCCGAGGCGGCCAGTTCGACCAGCAGGCCGCCGGCGCCTTCGACCAGGGTCAGCCGCCCCGGGCGGTCCAGGCGGCGGATGAGCCCCAGGACCTCGTCGCGCGCGGGCAAAGGCATCCACGCCCGCTCGGCGGCCGCGGCCGGCGCCAGTGGCTGCGGATAGCGCGCCAGGCCGGCGAGCTCGGTCACCCCGGACAGCCGGCCCACCTCGGCCAGGTCGTCGTCACCGGAATCGGTGCCGGTCTGGACGGGCTTACACACCGCGACATCGATGCCGGCCTGACGGGCGTGCGACGCGAGGGCCGCGGTGGCGATCGTCTTGCCGACGCCGGTGCCGGTCCCGGTGATGACCAGGACGGTCAACGGCGCGCGCCGAAGAGAACGTCCTGCAGCACCTGCCGGGCCAACGCCAGTTCGTCGGCGTCCAGGGACGCGCGGGCGGTCAGCCGCAGCCGCGACGTCCCGGCGGCCACGGTCGGCGGCCGAAAGCAGCCGACGCGCACGCCGGCGTCCAGGCAGGCCGTCGCGGCGGCCAGCGCCACCTCCGGGTCGCCCAGGATCACCGACACCACCGCGGACTGCGGCACCTCGGCCACGCCACACACTCGGGCCAGTTCGGCCGCGTGACGCAGCACCGCGTCCGGCCGCCACGGCTCGGCTTTCAGCACCCGCAGGGCCGCCAGCGCGGCGCCCACGGCCGCCGGCGCCAGGCCGGTGTCGAAGATGAACGAGCGGGCCGCGTCGATCAGGTGGTCGCGCACCGGCACGGGCCCCAGGACCACGCCGCCCTGGCTGCCGAGCGCCTTGGACAATGTCGTCGTCATGACCACATCGGGCGCACCCGCCAGCCCGAGCTCGTGCAGCAGGCCGCGCCCGCCGCCACGCACGCCGAGCCCGTGCGCCTCGTCGGCGATGAGCAGCGCGCCGCGGCGGCGGCACACGTCGTGCAATTCGCGCAGCGGCGCCAGTGCGCCGTCGGCGCTGAACACCGTGTCGGTGACGACGACGGCGCGCTCCTCGTCGCGGGAGCCCAGGGCCGCGTCGACGGCATCGACGTCGCGGTGCGGCGTCACCACCACCCGGGCCCGCGACAGCCGGCACGCGTCCACCAGGGATGCGTGCGAGTGGGCATCGGAAACCAGCAGCGAGCCCGGACCGGACAGGCCGACGACGGCCCCGAGGTTGGCGGTGTATCCCGAGGAGAACACCAAACCGGATGCGGCGCCGACGAATTCGGCGAGCTCGGCCTCGAATTCCTGGTGCAGCTCGGTATCCCCGGTGACCAGCCGTGAACCGGTAGCGCCGGCACCCCAGACGCGCAGCGCCTGAATTCCGCCGTCGATGACGTCGGGATGCTGCGACAGACCGAGGTAGTCGTTGGAGGCCAGATCCAGTTCAACGGCGACCGCGGGGCGCGGTCGCAGCGAACGACGCAGCCCGGCCTGACGACGCTCGGCCGCCACCGCGTCCAGCCACGCCAGTGGTGATGTCTCGATCGGTGCCTTCATCAGCGTTCAGCCTACGAGTTGTGCGGCCCCAACCAACGCCGAGGTGATCGCTACAGCGATTGACGTTGCCGGGACGCCGGCGGTCCCGTTGGTGGTGGTGCCGGTCCCGCCGGCCCCGCCGGTTCCGACGGTGGCATTGGCCCGGCGTAATCCCGTAGACGTTGCCGCCGGTGCCGCCGTTGCCGCCGGTGACGCCGCCACCGCCGGTGCCGCCGGTGCCGCCGAAGGCCGTTCCGGTCGATAAGAGGTTTAACGCGGTCCCGCCGGTCCCGCCGGTACCGCCGATGGTGGCGCCGACGCCGCCGACGCCGCCCACGCCGCCGGTGGCGATGCCCCAACGGGTGGGCGTATATCAGCAGGCCGTCAAAAGTGTCAACGGCGAAGTTGTTGGGCCCCAGGATCGCGGCGCCGCCCTGGCCGCCGTTGCCGCCGGCGCCGACTCGTGCCGGTGCCGCCCGCTCCGCCGGCCCCGCCGCTGACAGATCCCCACCCCGAGTTGAACCCAATACCGCCCACGCCGCCGTTACCACCGGTGGCGCCGTCGCCGCCGACGCCGCCGGTACCGCCGAGCGTAAAGCCGGACCCGCCAACCCCACCGGTGCCGCCCTGGCCGGCGACGCTGGTACCGCCGGCCCCGCCGGTACCGCCCTGCGGAACGCCCACGCCCAAGTTGGCGCCCCCGAGGAAGCCGGTTCCGCCGCCGGCCCCGCCGTTCCCGCCGTTACCGCCGGCGACGGCGTTCGCAGACCCGCCGGCCCCACCGACACCGCCGACCCCCTGGAAGAACCCGCCGGCCCCGCCGTTCCCGCCGTTCCCGGCAATGTCGCCGGCAACGGTGGCGTTCCAGCCGGCCCCGCCGGCCCCGCCATCGCCCCACCAGACGGCGGCCCCACCGTTCCCACCGACCGCACCGGACCCACCGGTCCCGCCGGTGCCGCCGGTGCCCAAGATCCCGGCCTGCCCGCCGTTTCCGCCATTCACGCCGGCAACGGTGGAGTTCCAGCCGTTGCCGCCGTTGCCGATCAACAAGCCGCCGTTTTGGCCATTCGGGCTGGTCTGCGACGTCCCATTAGCGCCGTTGTAGAACAGCGGTTCCTTGACCAACTGCTGGCTGGTCTGGTTGAGCTCGTACATCAGGGTCGCCAATACGTCCGACCTGGGCGGCGGCGACGCCCCAGAGGCCTCCGCCACCGCAGTCGGAAGGTTCAGCGAAAAATTGTCAGTCGAAAGAGTCGACCGTGCCAGCCGAAAGAGCCGAAGTCAGCAGACTGAAGACTCGCCGTGGCGGACTGAAGAGCAGCCGTAGCATTCGTCTCGGCGGCCAAAAACGCGGCCTCTGCCTGAGTCAGGGCCTGCGCGAACTGGTCCCCAAACGCCGTCGCCGCGGTGCCAGACGCTTGAAATTCCGCGCCGAACTGGGAAAACGCCGACGTGACCGCCGCCGACACCTCATCAAGACCGGCGGCCGCCATCGCGGTGGTCGGGAGGGCCGCCGCCGCATGAGCCGCGTTGAGCGACGAGCCGATTGCCGACACTTCCGCAGCCGCCGCCGCCAAGGCGTCCGGCACTACGTTCACGTACGACATTGCTGACCTCCGAAGACCGCCGCGGGGTGGCAGGCCCCCGCACCACGGTCACGATTACTAGCGAGTAAAAATCTATCCTGTTGCACAGCTTGTATATCTACGTTTCGGCATATTCATAGGCGGCGTCCCCCACGCGCGTCCCTGCTGGAGGGCGACGGTAGTTTCAGTCGTGCGCCGGTGTCGCGATCTGCGCTATTGGCGTGCGGGACCGGACGGACGAAGGAGGACCAGTGAAAACCGTTCCTAAGCTGGTGGTATTCACGTTTATTGAGCTTGTCGTGTTCGGCTCGATGCTGTTTGTCCCGGCGGGCACGTTCAATTACTGGCAAGCATGGGTCTTCCTGGTGGTGGTTGCCGTTGTGGCGTCGGCCCCCAGCATCTACCTGCTGCGTGCGAACCCCGCTGCGCTGCAGCGGCGGATGCGGGGTGGACCCACGGCGGAGTCCCGACTGGCGCAGAAGGTCGTCATTGCCGGCTTGTATTTTTCGCTGGCGGCAATGGTCGTGGTCAGCGTCCTCGACCACCGCTTTGGCTGGTCGCCGGTGCCGACGGCGGTCTGCGTGGTTGGCGACGTTCTGGTAGCCGTTGGACTGGGTGTGGTGGCGCTGGTGATCGTTCAGAACAGCTACGCGGCCGCGACCGTCCAGGTGGAGGCAGGCCAGACGGTCGTGTCGACGGGTCTGTATGGGCTGGTGCGGCACCCGATGTACACCGGCAACGTGATCATGATGGTCGGCATCCCCCTTGCCCTCGGTTCGTACTGGGGACTCGTCTTCGTCGTTCCTGGGCTGATCGTGCTCGCCTCACGCATCCGTGACGAGGAGAAGCTGCTGCAACAAGATCTGGCCGGATATCGCGAGTACTCGCAGAAGGTTCGCTATCGCCTGGTGCCCGGTACCTGGTAGCACGCGACCGACGGGCTCCTAAAGATCGATGGCCGGGCTCACGGCGCGAACTTCTTCCACCGAGTTGGCGTGTCTGCCCAACTGATGGCTCAGGCTTCTGACGGACGGCGCGTCGAACAGGGTCGGCACCGCAAGGTCGAGATCGAGGGCTCTATTGATCGCGGCAATCAACCGCATGGCCGATATCGAATCCCCGCCCAGGTCGAAGAACGACTCGTCGACCCCGACGCGGTCCAGGCCCAGCACCTGGGCGTAGATGCTGGTCAGCAATTGCTCGACCCCGGCGGCCGGGGCGTGCTGACCATTGCCATTGCCGTTGTATTCGGTTGCCGACACCGCCGGGGACACATTCTGGGGAAGCACCGCCGGGTTGCTCCAGCCATCGATTGACGACAGCTGCCGTGCCGGATCGGAAGTCATCGCCTCCAGCACCCGGGTGAATCGCTCGATCAGCGCTTCGATGTCGGCCGCGTCGAAAACGTCCGACCGATATTGGACGCGAAGGTCCAGTTCGTTGCCCGGCCCGGCTTGGACGGCGAGCGGGTAGTGGTAGTAGTCGCGGCCGCTGAACTCGGTGATGGCCAGCTCATGGTCACCCGATAACGCGGCGGTGTCGGTCGGGTAGTTCTCGTACACGAAAACGGTGTCGAACAGTCTTTCCTGACCGGCGACGCGATGGATCTCGGTGAGCGACAGGTGCTCGTGCTCGAGCGTGTCGTTGTGGGCGCGTTGCAGTTGGTCCAGCAGGTCAGCGGTGGTGGTCGTCGCTGTGATGCGGGCCCGCACCGGCACCGTGTTGATCAACAAGCCCACCATCGACTCCGCGCCGGCCAACTCGGCCGGCCGTCCAGAGACCACGGTGCCGAAGGCCACGTCATGCTGACCGGTCAGCGACGCCAGCAACACCGCCCAGGCACCCTGCAGCACCACGTTGACGGTGCTGTGACTCGACCGCGCCAGCTCGCCGAGGGCCCGAGTGGTGTCCTCGGGCACCCGGAACGATGCAACGTCTCGCGGTCCCAGTCCGAATCGATCCGGCGGACCGATCAAGGTGGGGGTGTCAAAGCCGGCCAACACCTCACGCCAGACCGCGCGGGCGGCATCGCGATCCCGACCGGCCAGCCAGGTGACGAACCTGCGGTAGGGCGCGGCCGCGGGCAGCCGCTGCCCGTAGTAGCTGGCAAACATCTCCCCCAGCAGGATCGGCAGTGACCAGCCATCGAACAGGATGTGGTGGTTGGTCAGCACGAACCGGTGCTGATCCGGTGCGGTGCGGATCAAAGCCGCCCGAAACGCAGGCTCGTCCGCCAGGTCGCACACCGCGGCGCGTTCGGCGGCGCACACCCGCTGGACCTGTGCATCGAGGTCCACCTCGCCGCTGAGGTCGACATAACGCCAGGGCGCCACGGGGTCGGCCGGGATGATCTGCACCAGCTCGTCGAACTGTCGGCAGAATCGGGCCGCCAGGTTCGGATGCCGGGTCACCACGGTCTGCACGGCATCGCGCAGACGTTGCTCGTCGAGGCCGCCGCTTAACGTGATGTCCAGCTGCACCGCATACACATGGTCGCGGTTTAGCTGCCCGGTGCTGGCGTGAAACAGCAGCCCCTGCTGCAAGGGGGTCAACGGCAAGATGTCGGCGATGCGGTAATGCCGGCAGAGCTCGTCGATCTCCGGCTGACTCAGCCGGGCGGGCGCGATATCGGAGGGCGTCAACCCGCCCCCACCGCCTCGGACGTGCGCGCAGATGCCGGCCAGGGCCTCAAACCACAACGCGCTGAGCCGGCCGACCTGCGCTTGATCGATTGCTGACGGCGCCCACGTCCAACCGGCGAGCAGTTGCGGGCCTGCGTCGGTGTCCACGGCGCCCGCGTTGAGGCCCACGGTGTGCATCAACGGCATCGGCATGGCCGCGGCGACGGCGGTAATCGCCGAGCCATCCCGGCTGATCCGCCACATATCATCGGACGCCTCGCCGCCCCCACCTAGCCGCCCGAGATAGTTGAACCCGATCCGCGGATCGGACCCGGCCAAATCGACATCGCCGTTCAGATAGCGCAGTAGACCGTAGCTCAGCGGATCCGGCAGAGCCCTAAGCTGCTCTTTCGCGTCCCTGACCACTGCCCCCAGCGCCGCATCGCCGGCCACCACCTGCGCCCAGTCCAGTCCGCCGACCGATAACGAGACCGGGTATTTGGTGGTGAACCACCCCACCGTGCGGGATAGGTCAAGATCGGAGGCCAGTTCCTCGTGGCGCCCGTGACCCTCCACGTCGATACCGATCGGCGCGTTCGAGGAACCTGGAACCTGGAAAAATTCAGCCCACGCCAAGGCGAAGGCGATCAACAAAATCTCGTGCACGCCGGCATGAAACGCGGTCGGCACCTCGCCGAGCAGCATCCGGGTGGTGTCTGTATCCAGCAACTCCGACAGGTTTCCGGCGCTCGCATAGGTGTCCACGGCGGGTTGCACCGCTGGCAATGCAGTTGGCGTCGCCGCGATCTGCCGCCAAGCCTCCGCCTGCGCCACCACGTCGGGGTGGTGCGCGTGGTCAACCAGCAGCGCGGCCCACCGGGCAAACGATGTCCCCGGCGCCGGCAACGCCACCGGTTGCCCCCTGTGCTGCTGGGCCCAGGCGATGTTGATGTCCTCCAACATGATTCGCCACGACACCCCGTCGACGGCCAAATGATGAATGATCAACAGCAACTGCCCGGCCTCGGCCGCCCACAGCGCGCTCAGCATCGTCCCGGTGGCCGGGTTCAACCGCGCCCGCGCCTCGACCACCGCCTCGTCAGACAACGCATCCACCGCTTGCAGGCAGCCGCGGGCATCGACCAACCCCGCCTCGGGGACCGTCAACGACCAACCGCCGGCACCCTGAACGTCGGAGTCATCGACCCGCAGCCGCAGCATGGCATGCCGATCCAGCAACGCCTGCAGCACCACCACGACGTCGGCCTCGGTCACCCCTTCGGGAGCCTGCATCAGCACCGACTGGTTGAACTCCTGGACCGGGCCCTGCACGCCCTGCAGCCAGTGCATGATCGGGGTGGCCACCAGCGGCCCAATACCCTCATCGACCTCGCCCGCCTCGCCGTCGACCAGGCCGGCCACCCGGGCCAACCGGGCCACGGTCTGCTCGACGAAAATATCGCGCGGCCGACACACCAGGCCGGCGGCACGGGCGCGTGCCACCACCTGCATCGACAAAATGCTGTCGCCGCCCAACTCGAAGAACGACTCGTCGACCCCAACTCGATCCAGTCCCAGGACCTGGGCGTAGATGCCGGCCAGGATCTCTTCAACCGCATCGCCCGGCGCGCGGTAAAGGTCGGCCTCCTGATATTCGGGTGCCGGCAGGGCTCGGGTATCGAGTTTGCCGTTGGCCGTCAGCGGCAGCGCGTCCACCACCACCACCGCCGCCGGAACCATGTATGCCGGCAGCCGCTCGGCCAGCGCCACGCGTGCCTTGACCGGGTCCGCTGTTCCCGTGACATAGCCCACCAGGCGCTTGTCGCCCGGGCGGTCCTCGCGGGCGATCACCACCGCCTGCTGCACCCCGTCCAGCTCGGCCAGTGCTGTGCGGACATCGCCGAGCTCGATGCGGTACCCGCGGATCTTGACCTGCTCGTCGGCCCGACCCAGATACCGCAGCTCCCCGTCGGCACCCCAACACACCAGGTCTCCGGTGCGGTACATGCGAGCGCCGGGCGCCCCGAAGGGGCATGCCACAAACCGCGTCCCGGTCAAACCCGAGCGGCCCACGTACCCATACGCCAGGCCGGCGCCGGCCACATACAACTCGCCGACCACGCCCGCCGGCACCCGCCGCAGGGAGCCATCCAGCACGAAGAAGCCGAGATGCGCCAACGGCACCCCGATGGGGCTGGAGTTGCTCTCGACATCGTTGTACAGGATCTCCCGGAACGAGGCGTGCACCGTCGTCTCGGTGATGCCGTACATATTGATCAGTCGCGGTGATTCCGGGTGATTGTCCAGCCACGGCCGAATGCGTTGCGGTTCCAGCGCTTCACCGCCGAAGACCACCGTCTCGAGCTTCAGCTGGCGTCCGAGCTCGGCCTGTAAAGCTTCGGCGGCCTGCAGCGCATAGAAGGCCGAGGGGGTCTGGCTCAACACATTGACCTGTTCGGCCACCAGCATGGCGTAGAAGTCTTCGGGCGAACGCGCCACCGAGTCCGGCACCACCACCACACGCCCGCCGTAGAGCAGCGGACCCCAGATCTCCCACACCGAGTAGTCGAAGGCCAAGGAATGGCACTGCGTCCACACCTGGCCCGAGAAGTCCAGGTCGGCATCGAGTGACTCCAGCAACGTGGTCACGTTGCGGTGGGCGACCGGCACCCCCTTCGGCGTTCCGGTGGTGCCCGAGGTGTAGATGATGTACGCGACATCGTCCGGGGCGGGCCCCGGTAGTGCGGCGCTGGGCTGAGCGTCGGCAAAAGTGTCTGAAATGGGGTCACCGATGTCCCCGAGATCGATGACCAAGAGGTCGTCGCCGTCCAGTCGCGGGCGCCACTCGGCGGTGGTGACCGCGGCGGCCGGCGCGGCATCGGCAATCACGAATTGAGTCCGCGCCGCCGGCACCAGCGGGTCCACCGGCACATACGCCGCCCCGGTTTTCAGCACGCCCAAAATCGCCACGACCGCCTCGGCCGACCGGGACAGCAGCAGCGCCACCCGCTGTCCGGCACCCACACCGTGGCCGGCCAGCACGTGCGCCAACCGGTCAGAGGCCTGATCAACTTCGCGGTAGGTCCACGAACGCTGCCCGCAGCTGATCGCCACTGCGTCCGGAACGCGTGCCACCTGCGCGGCGAACGCGGCTGTAATCGACACTGGCGTGCCCGCCGGCTGGGTCAATACCGGCCGATTACCCCACCGATCCAGGCGGTCGCGCTCAGCTTCAACAAGCACATCCATCGACGAGAGCCGCCGGGTCGGATCGGCGGTCATCGCCAATACCACCCGCTCGAACCGCTCGATCATGGTGCGGACGGTGTCCGCGTCGAACACGTCGGTGCGGTACTCCACCACCCCGGCGATTCCGGCGGACTCGCCGGTCTCGCTCCAGCGTTCGGCCAGGGTAAACGTCAAATCCGTACGGGCGCTGTGGGTGTCCACCGGCAGCGGCGTGACCTGCAGATCGCCCAGGGTCAACCCGGCGACGTCACTGTCCTGCCAGTCGAAGTTCTGCCAGCCCAGCAACACCTGCACCAGCGGGTGATGCGTCAGGCTCCGGGTCGGCTTGAGCCTTTCCACCAACACCTCGAAAGGCACGTCTTGGTGCTCATAGGCGGCGAGGCTGCGTCGGCGCACCTGGGCCAGCAGCTCGGCAAAGGTGGGATCACCGGACAGGTCTACCCGCAGCACCAAGGTGTTGACGAAAAAGCCCACCAGCTCGTCCAGCGCGGCGTCGCGGCGTCCGGCGATCGGGAATCCCACCGCCACGTCGCTGCTGGCGCTGAGCTTGGCCAGCAGCACCGCCATGGCGGTCTGCATCAGCATGAAGTTGGTCGCGTTGTGCTCACGGGCCACCTGGGCAACCCGTTGCTGCAACTCGGCCGACCACTCGACCGCCACGGTGGCGCCGCGCTGATCGGCGACCGGCGGGTAGGGCCGATCGGTGGGCAGCTGCAGGTGCTCGGGCATGCCGGCCAGGGCATCCTCCCAGTAGCCGAGCTGCGCGGCGATGCTGCTGCCGCTGTCGGCCAGGTCCCCGAGCTGCGCGCGCTGCCACAGCGTGTAGTCGATGTACTGCACCGCCAGATCGGCCCAGTCGGGAGCCCGCCCCGCGCATCGGCTGGCATAGGCGACCCCGATATCGGCCACCAGCGGGGTCACCGACCAGCCGTCCGAAGCGATGTGGTGCGCCACGGTCACCAGCACGTGTTCATCGTCGGCGATGCGGAAAAGCCGTGCCCGCATCGGGATCTCGGCTGACAGGTCGAATGGGTGACTGACCTCGGTGTCGATGGCCTCACCCAACTGACTGTCCGACCACCCGGTGCCATCAACGAAGGCCCAACCGAAGTCGGCCTGCTCGGCGGGCACCACCACTTGTTGGGGTACGCCCTCCACCGCGGGGAACAGCGTGCGTAGGCTCTCCTGGCGCTGCACCACGTCGGCCAGCGCGGCGCCCAACGCGTCGGCATCGAGGTGCCCGGACAGCCGCAACGCCACGGCCAGGTTGTAGGTCGGTGAGGGGCCCTGGAACTGGTCGATGAACCACAACCGGCTCTGGGCAAACGACAACGGAACCACGTCGGGCCGCTCGCCGGCCGTCAACGGCACCCGCCGACCCTCGTCTTCACCGATGTGGCGAGCCAATTGGGCAACCGTGGGCGCATCGAACACGACGCGCACCGAAAGACCGGCGTCCAGGGCGGTGTTGACCGCGGCGATCAGGCGCATCGCGGACAGCGAATCCCCACCCAGGTCGAAAAACGAGTCATCCGCGCCCACCCGCTCCACACCCAGCACCCGGGCGTAGATGCCGGCCAGGATCTCCTCGGTAAGCGTGGCGGGGGCGCGGTACTGGCCGGCGTCCTGGTAATCCGGTGCCGGCAGGGCCCGCATGTCGAGTTTGCCGTTCACCGTCAACGGCAGCGCATCGATCACCACCACCGCGGTCGGCACCATGTACGCCGGCAGCCGCTCGCCCAACGCGGCACGTAGCTCGGCCGGCTCGGCGGTCCCGGTCACATACCCCACCAGGCGCTTGTCGCCGGGACTGTCCTCGCGGGCGATCACCACCGCCTGGTCCACCCCGTCCAGCCCGGCGAGTGCCGCCTGGACTTCACCGAGCTCGATGCGATAGCCGCGGATCTTGACCTGCTCATCGGCGCGGCCGAGATATTGCAGCTGCCCGTCGGGGCGCCACCGCACCAGGTCTCCGGTGCGGTACATCCGTTCTCCCGGCACCGCCCGATACGGACAGGCCACAAACCGCGACGCCGTCAAACCGGTCCGGCCGACATATCCGACGGCCACGCCGCGGCCGGCCACGTACAACTCACCGACCACACCCGTCGGCACCGGGCGTAACCACTCGTCGAGGACGAACAGCGCCGCGGTCGACGGCGGCGCACCGATGGGTGCCGCACCCGAGCCCACTTCTAGCGGGGCACTCATGGACGCATACACCGTGGCCTCGGTGGGGCCGTAGGCGTTGATCACCACCCGTCCGGGCGCCCACTGATCCACCACCTCGGCCGAGCAAGCCTCGCCGCCGAGCAGCAACGCCACCGATTCCAACCCCTGCGGGCTCAGTGCGGTCACCGCCGACGGGGTTTGGGTGAGCACGTTGACCCGCTCGCGGATCAGCAGGTCGTGGAAATCATCGGGTGAGACGACCACACAGTCGGGCACCACCACCAGCCGCCCACCACCCAGCAGCGCGGCCCAGATCTCCCACACCGAGAAGTCGAACGCATACGAGTGACACTGCGTCCACACCTGCGCCGCCGGCAGGTCTGCGGGCGTTGACTCCGCCAAATGGGCCAGGTTGCGGTGGGTGACCGCCACCCCTTTGGGAGTACCGGTGGTGCCCGAGGTGTAGATCAGGTAAGCGATGTCGTCGGGGGCCGCCGCCGATAGTGCGGTGCTGGGCTGCGACTCGACAGCCGAACCTTCAATAGCCTCGATATCGATGACCGTCAGATCGGAGCCGTCCAGCCGTGACCGCAGGCCCGCCGTGGTGATGACGGCGACGGGCGCGGCGTCATCGAGCATGAACTGCATCCGGGCCGCCGGCAGCGCCGGGTCGATCGCCAGGTACGCCGCCCCGGTTTTCAGTGCCGCCAGCATGGCCACGACGGCCTGGGCTGAGCGCTCCAACAGCAACGCCACCCGCGCACCCGGGCCGACACCATGGTCAGACAGCAAGTGCGCCAACCGGTTAGCGGCCTCATCGAGTTCTCGATAGGTCATCGACAGATCGCCGAAGGTCACCGCCACCGCCTCCGGGGCGCGGGTCACTTGCGCGGCAAACAACTCGGGAACCGACACCGCGACCGGCGCGGCCCGCGTCAACACCGCGCGGTTGCCTACCTCATCGAGCCGGGCGTGTTCGGCCTCATCGAGCACATCCACCGACGACAGCCGCCGGGCCGGGTCGGCGGTCATCGCCACCAACACCCGCCGCAACCGCTCCATCAGGGTTTCGATGCTGGCCGGGTCGAACACGTCGGTGCGGAATTCCACCACTCCGTGGATCCCGACGGCGGAACCGGCCTCACCCCACCATTCGGCCAAAGAAAGCGACAGGTCCACCCGGGCGGTGCCGGTGTCGAGCGGTATCGGAGTGACCTGCAGGTCACCCAAGGCTGACGCCGCAGCGGCGTCGCCCATCTTCAAATGCAGGCTCCGCCAGGCCAGCAGCACCTGGACCAGCGGGTGATGGGCCAGCGATCGAGTGGGGTTGAGCTGGTCCACGACGACTTCGAAGGGCACATCCTGGTTCTCGTAGGCGGCCAGGCTGCGCGCGCGCACCTGGGCCAGCAGCTCGGCGACGGTGGGATCGCCGGCCACGTCGACCCGCAGCACCAACGTGTTGACGAAGAAGCCCACCAACTCGTCAAGGGCGGGGTCACGGCGCCCTCCGATCGGGAACCCCACCGCCACATCAGAACTCGCGCTGAGCTTGGCCAGCAACACCGCCAGGGCGGCCTGGACCACCATGAAACTGGTCGCATTGTGCGCGCGAGCCAGTTGAGCGATCCGTTGTTGCAGCTCGGCGGGCCAGTCGAGGGTCAGACTGGCGCCGCGCTGATCAGCCACCAGTGGGTACGGCCGATCGGTGGGCAACTGCATTCCCTCGGGTATCCCGGCCAATGCGTCCCGCCAGTACGCGAGCTGCGCGGCGATCAGGCTGTCCCCGTCGTCCAGATCACCAAACTGCGCGCGCTGCCACAGCGTGTAGTCGATGTACTGCACCGGCAGATCGGCCCAACCCGGGGCTTGCCCCGCACACCGGCTCGGATAGGCCACACCCAGATCGTGGACCAGCGGGGCGACCGACAATCCGTCGGCGGCGATATGGTGCGCCACGGCCACCAGCACGTTTTCGTCGTCGCTGATGCGGAAAAGCCTTGCCTGCAAGGGGATTTCGGCCGCCAGGTCGAACGGATGACGCGCCACGGCGCCGATGGCATCGGCCAGCTGGGTTTCCGACCAGCCGGCGGCATCGATGACGGCCCAGCCAAAGTCGGCCCGCTCGGCGGGCACCACCACCTGCCGGGGTACGCCCTCGGGCGCCGCAAACAGCGTGCGCAGGCTCTCATGTCGGCCCACCACATCGGCCAGCGCCGCACCCAACGCCTCGGCATTCAGCGGCCCGCGGAGCCGGAAATCCACCGCCATGTTGTACGTCGGCGAGGGCCCCTCGAACTGATGAAGGAACCACAACCGGTTCTGGGAATACGACAACGGGATAACGTCGGGCCGCCGTCCTTCTTCCAAGGCCACCAACGGCTCCAGCCGGCCCTGATCGCGACCGATACGGGGCGCCAACTGGGCAACCGTGGGCGCCTCGAACACGTCCCGCACCGAAATGCCGGCATCCAGGCCGGCGTTGACCGCCGCGACCAGGCGCATCGCCGACAGCGAATCCCCACCCAGGTCGAAAAACGAGTCGTCCACGCCGACAGCCGGTGCGCTCGACACCCAGCACCTGGGCGTAGATCCCGGCCAGGATCTCCTCCACCGCGTTAGCCGGGGCGCGGTAATGATCGCCATCCTGATATTCCGGCGCCGGCAGGGCGCGGGTGTCGAGTTTGCCGTTGACCGTCAACGGCAGCGCCGCCAACACCACGATCGCTGACGGCACCATGTACGGCGGCAGTCGCTCGGCCAACGCCGCACGTATCCCGGCAGAGTCCGCGGTCCCGGTCACATAACCCACCAGGCGCTTGTCGCCGGGACGGTCCTCACGGGCGATCACCACCGCCTGCTCGACACCGTCCAGCCCGATGAGTGCGGCCTGGATTTCGCCGAGTTCGATGCGATAGCCGCGGATCTTGACCTGCTCGTCGGCACGCCCCACATACCGCAACTGCCCATCGGCACCCCACCACACCAGATCCCCGGTGCGATACATGCGTTGGCCCCGGGCACCGCCGAACGGGCACGCCACAAAACGCGTCGCGCTCAGCCCCGGCCGACCCACGTAGCCGGCCGCCAGCCCGGCGCCGGCCACATACAACTCCCCGACCACGCCCGCCGGCACCGGCTGCAGCCAGCCATCGAGCACGAAGAACCCCAGATGGGCCAACGGCACCCCGATCGGGCTGAACGCGTTGTCCACATCGCCGGCGACGATCTCCCGGAACGACGCATGCACCGTCGTCTCGGTGATGCCATACATATTGATCAGCCGCGGCGACCCCGGATGGCTGTCCAGCCAGCCCCGCAGGCGCGGCGGCTCCAGCGCCTCGCCGCCAAACACCACCGCCTCGAGCTTCAACTGACGCCCCAGCTCGGGCTGCAACGCATCGGCGGCCTGCAACGCATAAAACGCCGACGGCGTCTGGCTCAACATAGTGACCTGTTCGGCCACCAACACCGCGTGCAAATCCTCCGGCGAGCGCACCACCGCATCGGGCACCACCACCAGCCGCCCGCCGTAAAGCAGCGCCCCCCAGATCTCCCACACCGAGAAATCGAAAGCCAACGAATGGCACTGCGACCACACCTGGCCCGCCAACTCCAGATCCGCGTCCAGAGTCTGCAACAACCGCGTCGCGTTGCGGTGCGGGATCGCCACCCCCTTAGGGGTTCCCGTCGTCCCCGAGGTGTAAATGATGTACGCGATATCGTCGGCGGCCGGCGCCGGCAAAGCCGTGCTGGGTTGACTGCCCACAGCGGGATCGCCGACATCGATAACCGCCAGGTCGCACCCGTCGAGCCGGTCGGCCAAATCAGCCGTCGTGACCGCAGCCACCGGCGCGGCATCGCCCAGCACAAACTCCATCCGGGCCGCCGGCACCGCCGGATCGATCGGCACGTACGCCGCCCCGGTTTTCACCACCGCCACCATCGCCACGATCGCCTCGGCCGACCGCGGCAACAGCAACGCCACCCGCTGCCCGGCACCCACGCCGCGAGCAATCAACAAGTGCGCCAACCGGTTCGACGCCTCATCGAGCTCCCGGTACGTCAGCGACACACCCTCGAAGGTCACCGCCACCGCGTCCGGAGTACCCGCGCAGCCTGCGCGGCGAACACCTCCGGAATCGACACCGGCACACCCGCCGGCTCGGCCAACGCCGCCCGATTACCCCAGCCCTGCAACCGAACCCGCTCATCCTCATCCAGCACATCCATCGACGACAACCGCCGCCCCGGATCGGCCGTCATCGCCGCCAACACCCGCTCGAATCGCTTGACCAGCAATTCGATGTCGCCGATGTCGAAAACTTCGGTGTCGAATTCGACGCGAAGGCCCAGTTCGGTGCCCGGCAGGGCTTGGATCGCCAGGGGGTAGTGGTTGTATTCGCGGTGAATGAACTCGGTGACGGACAAGCCGTTGACGCCCGACAACGCGGCGGTGTCGAGCGGATAGTTTTCGTACACGAACAAGGTGTCGAACAGGTGGTCAAGGCCGGTGACGCGGTGGATCTCGTTGAGCGCCAGGTGCTGGTGCTCGAGTGTGCGGCCGTACGCGCTTTGCAGCTGATCGAGCAGGTCGGTGGTAGTGGTCGCAGCTGTGATGTTCGCCCGCACCGGCACCGTGTTGATGAACAGGCCCACCATCGAGTCCGCGCCGAGCACCTCGGCCGGCCTGCCCGAGACCGTCGTACCGAAAGAGACATCATGGCGGCCGGTCAGCCGCATCAGCAGCTGCGACCACGCGCCATGCAGCACGGTGCTGACGGTGGTGTGACATGAGCGCGCCAGCTCGCTCAAGTGCCCGGGTGGTGTCCTCCGGCAGCCGAAATGATGCAACGCCTCGCGGCCCGTGCCCTAACCGATCCGGCGGACCGATCAAGGTGGGGGTGTCAAAACCGGCCAACACGTCGCCCCAGGCAGCGCGCGCGGCATCACCGTCACGACCGGTCAGCCAGGTGACGTACCTGCGATACGGCGCGGCCGGGGGCAGCCGCTGCCCGAGATAGCTGGCGAATATCTCCCCCAGCAGGATCGGCAGCGACCAGCCGTCAATCACGATGTGGTGATTGGTCAGCACAAGCCGGTGCTGATCCGCTGCGGTGCGGAGCAATGCCGCCCGGAAGGCGGGCTCATCAGCCAGATTGCAGACAGCGGCGCGTTCGGCGGCGCACACCCGCTGGATCTGCTCATCGAGGTGGTCGGGGTCGCCATCGCTCAGGTCGAGGTACTGCCAGGGCGCCACGGGATCGGCCGGGATGATCTGCACCGGCTGGTCGAACTTCTCGGAAAATCGGGCCACCAGGTGTGGATGCCGGACGACCACCGCGTGCACCGCATCGCGCAGGCGTTGCTGATCAAGCGGACCGCTCAACGTGATATCGAGCTGCACCGCGTAGACATCGTCGCTGCCCTGCGCCGTGCTGGCGTGGAACAACAACCCCCGCTGCAGGGGGGTCAACGGCAAAACGTCAGAGATCCGCATATTGCCGCTGCAGCTCGTCGATCTGCTGCTGGCTAAGACCGGCAGCGACATCGGAGGGCGTCAACCCGCCCCCACCGCCGTTGACATTCGCGCAGATGCCGGTCAGTGCGTCAAACCACAGCTGGCTCAGCCGACTGACCTGCGCGTGATCCAGGGCCGAGGGCGCCCACGTCCAGTTGGCGCGCAGGGACGGGCCGGTGTCGGTCTCCACCGTGCCGGCGTTGAGCTCCACCGTGTGTGCCAACGGCATGGCTAACCTCGCGCTGGGGTCGACAAGCGCCAAGCCGTCCTCGCAGATCCGCCACACGTCACCGGACGCCTCGGCCGCCCCGGCGCCCCGACCCAGATAGTTGAACCCGATCGGCGGGTCTGACCCCTCCAGATCAACGTCACTGTTCAGGTAGCGCAACGCGCCGTAGGTCAACCCGTCCGGCAGCGCCCGAAGCTGTTCTTTGGCGTCTTTGATCACCGCTCCCAGCGCCGCATCGCCGGCCAGCACCTGAGCCCAGGACAGGCACCCTGGGGCCCGCCGACGTGCAACGCCACCGGATACTTGGTGGTGAACCAGCCCACCGTGCGCGACAGGTCAACGTGCTCGTCCGGTGCGGCCAGCTCCTCCTGGCGCCCGTGACCCTCCACATCAATCACAACCGGCGCGCCACCGGTACCTAAAAATTCGGCCGACGCCACCGCGAACGCGATCAACAGAATCTCGTGTATCCCCGCGTGAAACGCCGCCGGCACCTCGCCGAGCAGCATCCGGGTCGTCTCGACATCCAACTGCACCGCCAACTTCCCGGCGCTCGCAGCGGTATCGGTCTCGGGCCGCACCGCCGGCAGCGCCACCGGCACCGCGCCCACCTGCCGCCAGGCGGGTGCCAGCTCCACGACTTCCGGGTTGCGCGCGTGCTCAACCAGCAGCGACGCCCACCGGGCAAACGACGTTCCCGGCGCCGGCAACACCACCTGCTGCCCACCGCGATGCTGAGCCCAGGCGATATTGAGGTCTTCCAGCAAAATCCGCCACGACACCCCGTCAACGGCCAAATGGTGAACGATCGCGACTAACCGACTGGTAGAGGCAACCCACAACGCGCTCAGCATCACCCCGGCCGCCGGGTTCAACCGCGCCCGCGCCTCCACCAAGGCCTCCTCGGACAACGCGTCCACCGTGTTGAGGCAGTCGCGGGCATCCACCGACCCCGCCTCGGGCACGGTCAGCGACCAGCCCTCGATACCGTCATGGTCGACCCGAAGCCGCAGCATCGCATGCCGGTCCAGCAAGGCCTGCAACACCTCCACAACGTCGGCCTCGGTCGCCCCCGCCGGAGCCTGCGCCACCACTGTCTGGTTGAACTGATCCGCCGGGGCGCCCGCACTGTGCAGGCTCTGCAGCCAGCGCATGATCGGCGTTGCGATCACCGGCCCGACGCCGTCGTCGGCCAGGTCGGCGTCAGCATCGATGACCCGGGCCACCTGAGCCAGCCGCGCCACGGTCTGCTCGCTGAAAATGTCGCGCGGCCGGCACAGCACGCCGACGGCGCGCGCCCGCGCCACCACCTGCATCGACAAGATGCTGTCCCCGCCCAGCTCGAAGAACGAGTCATCCACCCCGACCCGATCCAGCCCGAGTACCTGGGCGTAGATGTCGGTCAGGATCTCCTCCACGGCGTCAGCCGGGGCGCGATATTGATCGCCATCCTGATACTCCGGTGCCGGCAGCGCCCGGGTGTCGAGCTTGCCGTTGACCGTCAATGGCAGCGCGTCGATCACCACGATCGCGGCCGGCACCATGTACGCCGGCAGCCGCTCGGCCAGCGCGGCCCGCACCCCGGCCACGTCCGCGGTTCCGGTCAGATAACCCACCAAGCGCTTGTCCCCGGGCCGGTCCTCGCGGGCGATCACCACCGCCTGCTTGACCCCGTCCAGGCCGGCCATCGCCGCCTGCACCTCACCCAGCTCGATGCGATAGCCGCGGATCTTCACCTGCTGGTCGGCGCGCCCCACATAGCGCAGCTGCCCGTCGGCACCCCACCACGCCAGATCCCCGGTGCGATACATCCTTGTCGGGGCGCCCCCGGCTCCCCCGAACGGACTTGCCACAAATCGCGTCGCCGTCAGACCCGGACGCCGCCAATAGCCATACCCGGCGCCGTCGCCGGCGACGTACAACTCCCCCACCACACCCGCCGGCACCGGCCGCAGCCACCCATCGAGCACGTAAAACCCAAGATGAGCCAGCGGCACGCCAACTGGGCTGACGACGCTGTCCATATCGGCGGCGAGGATCTCGCGGAACGAGGCGTGCACCGTCGTCTCGGTGGTGCCATACAAGTTGAGCAGCCGCGGTGAATGTGGATGACGGTCCAGCCAGGTCCGCAGCCGATGCGGTTCCAGCGCCTCACCGGCGAACAGCACCGCCTCAAGCTTCAGCTGCTGCCCGAGCTCCGGCGCGAGCGTGTCCGCGGTTTGCAGCGCATAAAACCCCGACGGGGTCTGACTCAGGACACCGACCTGTTCCCTGACCAACAACGCGTGGAAATCTTCGGGCGACCGCGCCACCGACTCGGGAACCACCACGAGGCGCCCACCGGATAGCAGCGCACCCCAGATCTCGCACACCGAGACGTCGAAGGCCAAGGAATGCCACTGCGACCACGCTTGTCCCGGCGACAGCTCGCCGTCCAGGGATTCCAGCAACCGGATCACGCTGTGGTGCGGGATGGCCACCCCCTTGGGGACACCGGTAGTGCCCGAGGTGTAGATGAGGTAGGCGATATCGTCCGCACCCGGCGCCGGTAGCGGCACGATGGGCTCGGGGTCTCCGAGATTCTCAACATCGATGACCAGCAGATCGCGCCCGTCCAGCCGATCGGTCAACCCGGTGGTGGTAATCGCGGCGGTCGGCGCGGAATCGTCGAGCATGAACTCGATTCGGGCCGCCGGCACAGCCGGGTCCATCGGCACGTAGGCCGCCCCGGTTTTCAGCACCGCCAAAATCGCCACGATCGCCTCGGCCGAGCGCGACATCAACAACGCCACCCGCTGCCCCGGACCCACACCCCGAGCGGCCAACAACTGCGCCAACCGGTTCGACGCCTCATCGAGCTCCCGGTAGGTCAGCGACGCACCCTCGAAGGTCACCGCCACCGCGTCCGGTACACACGCCGCCTGCGCGGCGAACGCCTCCGGAATCGACACCCGCGCGCCGACCGGCGCGGCCAACCCCGCCTGGTTGCCCCAGCCCTGCAACCGAGCGTGGTCGTCCTCATCCAGCACATCCATCGACGACAACAGCCGCCCCGGATCGGCCGTCATCGCCGCCAAAACCCGGCCCAGCCGCCTCGCCAGATCGGAGACGTCGGAATTCGAAAATGGGCCGCCGGCACCCGCCGTGCTCAGGAAAAGCTGGTCACCGGCACCAGAGAAGATCAACCCGAAGCCGCCCACCTGGCCGGGATTGGTGAACGACGCGGACGCCGCTACACCGGCGAAGTCGATGCTCATTTTCGACGGCATGAAATTGACGCTCACCCGGTCGGCCGGCTGCTCTAGGCCGCGGGGATTGGCTTTGCGTTCAAGGGCGTGCACCGGATACCGCTGATGTTGCAGCGCTTCCCGTATTCGAGTGTCGACATGCTGACAAAAACCGGCGATCGTCGATTCCGGCGACACCGTCAAAACCAGCGGCACCACCCCGGAAAGCATCCCGGGAAGCGTCTTCGACTCCGGACGCACGCGCCTGCTGACCGGGAAGTCGAGCACTACCTCGGAGCCCTGCGCGTACCAGCCACGCACCAAAAGTGCGGAAGCCGCAGTCATGATCGACGATTGAGGCACATTCCATTCGCCGGACAGCTCTTGAACTCGTCGAAGGACCACGGGGTCCAATCGGACCGGCGCGGAAGGCTCGGACGAAGCACCCTCGCCCACCGCTGGGGACAACAGATTATGCGGTCCGCTTTCCGGTGGCAGGTTCCTCGTCCAATAGGCCTGATCTTCCAGGTACTCGGTGGATCCTTCGTATTCCAACTCGTAGCGAACCAGGTCCTGCAGCGAGCCGAAGAAGGTCGGTGGGATGGGTGCGTCCGAAACGATTGCGGCGTAGACAGTTGCAATGCGGTGGGCAAGAAGCGTAATTCCGGTGCCGTCTATGACGATGTGGTGGAAGCACCCGAACAGATAAAATTCATCGGACCACGTCTGGAACAACGCAAATTTGAACAGCGGGCCAGCCGCAGACATCGGCGTGCTTTGGATCGATGACGCGATGGCACGGGCTTCCTGCACCGGATGGCGCGCGTCGCTCAGGTCGTGGAAGGCCACCTCGACATCCGAGTAATCGATTGGCCGTTGGACAACCTCGCCATCCTGCTCGGTGATGGCGGCCCTGGCCGGCTCGGCCTCCTGCACCACGTGCCGGATCGCCCGCTCAAGCACGGCAGGCTCTACCGCGCCGTCGAATCGAACGAGCACGCCCAGCTGCCAGTCCGTGCCGGATTGACCCGTTTCCTGCGCAAGCCAAATGTCTAGCTGCCCCCGCGTCAGCGGAAGTGCCCGGTCATCAAATTCCATGTGGTTGCCTATCAAGACCTCTAGCCCGCTGCCAACCTGTCGCGCAGACTCTTCGGCCGTATGTCGGTCCAGTTCTGTTCGATGTAGTCCAGACACGCTGCGCGGTCCGCTTCGCCGTGCACTACCTGCCAACCGGCTGGAACTTCGGCGAAGGCGGGCCACAGGCTGTGCTGCTCCTCGTCGTTGACCAAGACGAAGAACCTGCCATCGGCGTCGTCAAACGGATTGATGCTCACCGTTCCCCTCCGAGCAATCTAGTGGACACAAGCGGTCTAAGTGGACGTATGTGGAACAAGTTCTAAACCTTACTTTGTGGGTGTGACCGCTGTCACCAAAATGGATGTGACTGCCGTCACCTGCGTGCTGCGAGCCCGAACACGGACGGGGACGACAAGGTCACCTACCGGCTGCTGTCGGCTTGATGGTGGCTGGCTGAACCGTTCTGGTCTTCAGGAGACTGCACATCGAGGCTATTGTGAACAAGCAATCCAAGACGTTAGGTGTTGATTTAGACATGGCTGCAAAGGTTGAGGCAAAATAAATGGACCAGCACGGTGAACCAATGTCGGCGCACCTGGCCGACGACCTACTGTCTACGACCGCCGATGGCTGGCACAGCTTTTATGATTTACTCAGCCGCCGCCTAGAAGACGTCGGGGTGGCCGATTCATCGTTTTTCCTTAATTACGGATACCTCCCGTTGGGTTCTAATGATGAATCCGCGTTCGAGATTCGTCCTGGCACCTTCAACGCCAACTCGGTCAGACTTGTGTTCGAGGTCATCGGATCGCAGAACCTAAATGACTGCGCTGTCGCCGAAATCGGATGTGGCCGCGGAGGCAACAGCGCGCTGGTCGCCGAGAAATTCAAAGCTCAAGTAACCGGCATAGATATGTCCGCAGAGGCGATCGCCTTCTGCAGTAAAACGCACACCAAGACGCAGACTGGTGGTTCGATCGAATTCAAGGTCGGCGATGCATTGAATATTCCCCTGGCCGATGGGTCGTGCGATGCCGTCCTCAATGTGGAGTCATCGCATTCATACGGGAATCTACCGAAATTCCTGAAGCAAGTTCGCCGGATTTGCCGCCCCGGAGCATGGTTTTTGCACACAGACTTTCTGAGTCCTGAGGACTGGGACCAGGTAAGGATGCGTTTGAAGTCGATGGGATTTGTCACCGAAAACGACCGCGATATCACCGCAAACGTATTGGCCTCGCGCGACCAAGCGGCCACTAACTGGGCCGAGGTATATGGCGACGGTAATGCCCGGGTGGCTAACTTTCTCTCGCTACCCGGGTCCGCGATCTACGAGCAGATGCGGGCGGGCCTGCTGGAGTACCGAATACTGAGATCTCAGTTGCAGACAGTGGCTGCGTAGCGTCCTCAACTCGGTCACCCGCAGGGCCCGGGATGGTCGGCGCCGCTACGTCCGAGGTTGCGGCGCCCACCTGTCCCGTCGCTCCTTATGTGGGCTCGGACGCACCCGATTCCGCGTCGACCGACTCCGGCATCTGACCGGCCAGGTACTCCGCGAGCGACCCGATCGTCGGGTAGTCGAATACCGCGGTGGTACTGATCGTGAATTCGCCACCGAACTGAGGGAGCAACCGGTTGCTGAATTCGACCGCCATCAGTGAATCCGTGCCCAGCTCCAGGAACCGGCTGGTTGCGGCCGGCGGTTGCGCAAGCCTCAGGAAATTCTGCACTTCGTGCCGCAGGTATTCGGTGAGGAAACTGCCACGCTGCGACACCGGTACGTCGTGCAGTTGCCGGAGCAACTCGCTGTCGCCGCGGGTCGCCGCGACAGCGCTCGGCAGCACGTGGTCGAGAATCGATGGGCGAGAGCCACCCAGCAGCCCCTTAGCGGCACGCTGCCAATTGGCTTTGATGACGGTCGCCTGCCCGGTTCCGTGGGCGATGATCTCGTCGAGCGCGCCGAGGGCGGCCGCGGGATCCACCGGAATCAGGCCTTGCGCACTGAGATTGGCGCGCGCGGCGTGCGAAGTGGCCATGCCGCCCTTCGCCCAGGGGCCCCAGTTGATGCCGGCCGCGGGCAGGCCTTGCGCCTGGCGGTCCGCAACGAGCCCGTCGAGCATCGCATTGGCAGTCGCGTAGTTGGCCTGCCCGGGTGAACCGAGCACGCTAGACGCCGACGAGTACACGATGAAGAACTCAAGATCGTCGTTCTTCGTCAGCCGGTGTAAATGCCAGGCACCGAACGCTTTTGGCGCCAGGGTCGTCCGGAAACTTTCCACGCTCTGCTTTGACAGCAGTGCATCGTCGAGCACGCCGGCCAGGTGCGCCACCCCCGCGAGCGGTGGCAGCTCTGCCCGGATCCGGTCCAGCACCTGGGTAACCTGCGCCTCCTCGCCGACGTCGGCCGCGAAGACGTGGATACGGCACCGGTAGCGCTCCATGATGTCGTCGATTTCCCGCTGGGCATCCGCATCGGGCATGCGCCGGCTGGTCAAGACGATGTCACCGGCCCCGAGTTGGGCGAGATGGGCCGCCGTGTACAGGCCGAGTGCACCGACGCCGCCGGTGATCAGATAGCTCCGATCGCCGCGCGGGGCCAGCGGTCTCGGCATCTGCAGCACGATCTTGCCGATATGCCGGGCCTGCTGCATGCGGCGGAACGCGGTCTTCGCCTCCGTCAGCGGGTAGACCTCGGCTGCGAGCGGCCTCAGCTCGCCGCTGGCCATGGTGTCCGCCAGCTCGGCCAGCAAGTTCCCCACCCGCTCGGGTTCTTGCGCGATGCTCACGTCCAGCGCGATGATCTCGTACGCGATATCGGGGCGGGCCGCCGCCATCTGCTCCGGGGTCCAGATGTCCCGCTTGGCGATTTCGGCGAACCGGCCGCCCTGTGCGGTCGCCCGCACGGTCGCTTCGATGAACCCCTCATTGGTCAGGCTGTTGAGCACCACGTCGACACCGGCGCCGTCGGTGTCGGCCAGGATCTGATCCGCGAAGTCCGTGCTGCGCGAGTCGTAGACGTATTCCACGCCCATCTCGCGCAGCGTCGCACGTTTGTAGGTGCTGGCGGTGGCGAAGACGGTCGCACCGGCCTGCTGGGCCAACTGGATCGCGGCCAGACCAACGCCGCCACTGGCGGCGTGGATGAGCACACGATCACCGGGTCCGACCTTCGCCCAGTCGAACGCGAGCCGGGTCGTCAGTGCCCCAGCGGGTATGGTCGCCGCCCCTACCGCGCTGATCCCGTTCGGCACCGGCGACAGGAAATGGGCGGGCACATTGACCCGAGTGGTGAACGACCCCGGCATGAAGCCGAAGACGCGCTGGCCAACCTCGAATCCGGTGACGCCGGCGCCCAACTCGGTGACGATGCCGGACAGGTCACCACCGCCGATCCGCCCCGGATCGCCCGGATACAGGCCGAGCACGTTGAGCACGTCGCGGAAGTTCAGGCCTGCGGCCTCCACCCGGATCTGCACCTGGCCTGCGCTGGGCGGGGACACGTGTGTCTCGACCAGATGGAGGTTGTCGATGGCGCCGCGTTCGGTCACATCCAGGATGTAATCGGTCGCCGCGCGGTACCGGGAGATGGCCGCCGCGCGCCCACGGCAGCAGTCGCGGCACCAAGTGCTTTCCTTGTCGCAGTGCGAGTTCGGGCTCATCAAGGGGCGTGCCGAGGAGGCCGGCCAGCGCGTGCACGGCGTCATCGAATCCGTCGCTGTCAACCAACCGGCAACGCAGGGCCGGCTGCTCGGCGATGACGGTCCGTCCGAATCCCCACAGCGCCGACTGCACTGGGTCGACGGGCTCGCCGGGTTCAGTCGCCACGGCCCGTTCGGTGATGATCCACAGTCCGCCGGTGAATTTCACGTCTTGCTGCGCCTGTAGCGTCCGCACGACGGTGAGCAGCTGGTCGATCTCGGTCTCTAGCCGCGCGGCCAATTCGGCGCTCGACTCTTCCGCATTCGGTCGCTCGGTACTGCGCCAGACGATGCCGGAGACCGGGGCACCGCGCTCCTGAGCCTGTGCGAACAGCTGCTTCCAGCGCTCCGGATCCGTGTTGCGGTCCACCGAGACAGCACCGGACTGCAGCGCCGCCAGCTCGTCAAATCCGGCGATCAGCCAGGTGGCGTCACCGCTCTCGTCAGCGTTGTCAGACTGCCGGCGGCGGCACTTCCTCCCAGCCGAGGGTGTACAGGTTGCGGGTGGCGTCGCCGCCGAGCCCGCGCAACAACGCCTCGCGGGGCGCGCGTTTAACCGTGAACTCGCGAATTTCGCCCAGCAGGCGACCGTCGCGATCCACGAAATCGAGGTCGAAGACCTGCGTTTCGCTGTCGGGACCGCCACTCTGCCACCGCGCGTGGCAGTAGAACCGCTTTGGCATCTTCTCCCGCAACACGACTTTCCCGTACCGCAGCGGCAAGAACAGATCGGTCATCGGCTCGCCGTCTGCGCTCATCCCGAGAAGCGCCGGGAAGGCCGGGAAGGCGACGCCGGTGCACAGGTCGAGCAGCACCGGATGGATTGGCTCGGTTCCGAGCTGTTCGGCCAGCTCCTCGCCGATGGCGACATCGCCAACCGCCTCGCCGTCACCGGACCACAGCGACTTGAGGGAGGTGGACCAGGTGGGGCCCCAGTTCAGCTCCATGTCGGCGAAGGTGTCGAACAGCTGCTGCGGGCGCATGCGGCTCAGTCGCTCGCACACGGCATCGATGGAGTCTGTCGGCTCCGGTGCCGGCTCGTCGTCGACCCCGGTGGCAATCCGGCCATCGGCGTTCAACGACCACTCAGCCTCGTGCTCACCGTATGGGCGGCTGTGCACCTGGAAGGTCCAGCCGCCGCCGTCCTCGACCGGATGCACGCTCAGCTGCACCTCCCGGGAATTCTTGTCACCCAGGATGATCGGCTCGTAGAAGAAGACATTGCGCACCTGCGCCGGCGCGCCAACCGCGGCAAGGGCCATCGCCGCGTACGTCGCGCCCGGAACGACAACCCGGCCGTAGATGACGTGGTGCTGCAGCCATGGCTGCGAATTAACGGACCACCGGCTGGTGTAGACGGAGTCGCCGGAGGCGAGATCCTTCGCATTACCGAGGATTCCGGACACCGAGGCGCCGTCGACGCGGATGTCGGACGTCTTGGGCCAGAAGCGACGGCGCTGGAACGGATAGGTCGGCAGTTCGAGTCTGCGGCCCGATAGATGCTGCACCGCAGCGAAATCGGGCCGATGCCCGGCGACGTAGACCGCTGCGAGCGCATCAGCGATCTGACGCCGGTCATCGGTGCCCTTGCGCAGGGAAGCGATCGCCCGCGGCGCAGCCGAGGAGTCCGGCCAGACCTGCACCGCAGCCCCGGTCAGAACCGGTTGCGGACCGATCTCCATCAACACCGAGCAGCCCAGCGCCGCGACGGTGCGCACGCTTTCGGCGAACTGCACCGGCTGGCGGGAATGCCGCCGCCAATATTGGGCATCCAGCGGAGTTTCCGCCGTGAGCACCGCCCCGGTGCGGTTGCAAACCAGGGGCAGCGTCGGAACGGCGAATTCGAATCCTTTTGCGTACGACTCGAATTCGTCGAGCGCCGGCTCCAACAACACGGAGTGGAAAGCATGACTGGTGTCGAGCCACTTGCAGCGGATTTCGTCACCGGTCAGCTTGGCGACAATCTGTTCGAGGTCGGCGGCCGGACCCGACAGCACCGTGTTCGGGCCGTTGTAGGCGGCGACCGAAATCTGCGGGAATGCCTCGGCGGCGCCCTCCACTTTCTGGGCGTCGGCGAACACCGCCACCATCCGGCCGCCCTCGGGCAGATTGCCGAACAGCCGGCCGCGTTCGGCCATCAGGCGTGCCCCGTCCTCGAGGCTGAACACGCCGGCCACACACGCCGCCGCGTACTGGCCGACGCTGTGCCCAAGCACCACATCGGGCTCGATGCCCCACGACTGCCACAACCGGGCCAGGCCCATCTCGACGGCGAACAACGCCGGCTGAGCAAAAGAGGTGTGCTGCAGTGTTTTCCCATCCTGAGCACTTGCTTCGCTATCGGTTTCGAACATGACCTCCAGCAGCGGACGCGGCAGCAGCCCATCGATGGCTTCCGCGCACTGCTTCACGGTGTCGGCGAACACCGGCTCGGTGTCGAACAACTCGCGCGCCATCCCCGGGTACTGACTGCCCTGCCCGGTGAACAACCACGCCGTCGTCGGCGGGTCACCGCACTCGCCGCGCATCGCACCCGGTCCCAGCCGGTTCTCGGCCAATTCGGCCAGGAGTTCGCGGGCGCCCTGAACCGAATCCACGACCAGCGCGGCCCGGTGTTCGAAATGCGAACGCCCGATCCCGGCCGTACGGCACACATCGATGATGTCGGTCTCTGGGTGCTCCTCCAAGAAGGCCCCATATCGCTGCGCCAGCTCCACCAGCGCCTCCGGCGAGCGCGCCGACAGCGGCAACACGCCGACGACATCTCCTCCGGTAGCGGGCTCCCCTGCCGCCACGGCGGCTTGCTGTGGCGCCTCCTCGATGAGCACATGTGCGTTCGTGCCGGAGAACCCGAAGGAACTTGTTCCGGCGCGGCGCGGCCTGCCGTTGGCCTGCCACGGAATCGCCTTGTCCACGACCCGCACCGGCAACGAGTCCCACGGAATGTGCGGCGAGGGATTGTCAAAGTGCAGGTTCTGCGGCAGAACTCCGTGCTGCAAAGACAACACGACCTTGATCAGACCGGCGATCCCCGATGCCGATTCGAGGTGCCCGATGTTGGTCTTCACCGATCCGATCAGCAGCGGCCGGTCCGCGTCACGGCCGGCACCGTAGGCGGCCGCGGCGGCCTGGACCTCGATCGGGTCACCCAGTGAGGTGCCCGTGCCGTGCGCCTCAAGGTAGTCAACCTCGCCGCCGACGAGACCGGCGCGAGTCAGCGCCGACGTGATAAGCCGTTGCTGTGCACCCCCATTGGGCACCGTCAAACCACTGGACGCGCCGTCCTGATTGACCGCGCTGCCCCGGATGACCGCACAAATCGAATCGCCGTCGCGCTCGGCATCGCTGAGCCTCTTGAGCACCAGAATGCCGCATCCTTCGCTGCGCGCATAGCCGTTCGCGGCGGCGTCGAAGGTCTTGCATCGGCCGTCGGCGGCAAGCATTCTGGCGCGCGAGGTGGCGATCATGGACGCCGGGCTCACCAAGACGTTCACCCCACCGGCCAGCGCCATATCGCAGTCACCGGAGTGCAATGCCTGGCAAGCCTGATGCACGGCCACCAGCGACGCGCTGCAGGCGGTATCCACCGCCATCGCCGGCCCTTCAAATCCGAGCGCGAACGCTACCCGGCCCGCGATGACATTGAGCGCATTGCCGGTGATGAAATGGGCTTCCATGGTGTCGACCGAGTTGGCGGACAGCAGCTGCGAATACTCGTTAGCGGCCACCCCCACGAACACGCCGGTTTGACTGCCGCGCAACGCCGCAGGCGAATACCCGGCACGTTCCAGGCCCTCCCACACAATTTCCAGCATCAACCGCTGCTGCGGGTCCATCCACACGGCCTCGCGCGGGGAAATACCGAAGAACTCCGGATCGAATCCGTCGATCTTGTCGAGGAACCCGCCGTAGCGGGTGTAGATCTTGCCCGGCGCCTCGGGATCCGGGTCGTAATAGTCATCGACGTCGAAGCGGTCGCTCGGGATCTCCCGGATCGCATCGACACCGCCGGCCAGCACCTCCCAGAAACCTTCGGGATCGGGCGCGCCCGGGAAGCGGCAGGCCACCGCGACGATCGCGATCGGCTCATCCGTGCGGATCGGCGCTGCGGCCACCGGCTTGGGCTCGGATTTGGCTGCCGAACTAGACGCCGGCGCGCTGAAGCTGAGGACGTCGCGGAGCAAGAAGTCCGCCACGTCGACCAGGCGTGGATAGTCCATCGCCAGCGTCGACGGCAACTCCTTGCCGACGGACTGCTCGAGGCGGCGGCGCAGTTCGACGGCCATCAGCGAATCCATGCCGACGTCGAAGAATCCGGCCTCGTCGCGGATCTCCGCCGCGTCGATCCGGGTTACCTCCGCGACGACGTCGCGCAGATAATCCACCACAAGTTTCTTGCGCTGCTGCGCCGGAGCGATGGTGAGCTGCTCGACCAGTCGGGTGTTCCCAGACTGCGCCGCCGCCGGCGCCGACGACTCGGGCACCTCACGCTGCAACTGCGTCAGGAATGCCCGCTTGCCGGCGATCTGGTAGAGCGGCAGGAAGCTGGCCCAGTCGATCCGGGCCACCGTCCCGTGTGACGTCCCCTGTTTTGCAGAAGCCGCCATGAGCTCGCCCATCCCTGCCAGTGCGTCGGCAGGTGACAATGTCCGGACTCCGCGCTTGTCCAGGTGCGCGCGGGCCTCCTCGTCGGCCATGCCCGCGGCCCAGGGACCGAAGTTGACGCTGATCCCCGGCACACCCTGCTCACGCTGCCGCCAGGCCAACCCGTCCAGGAAGGCGTTGGCCGCGCCGTAAGCGGTCTGGCCGAAGCTGCCCCACACCGACGAAATCGAGGAGGTGCTGAGGAAGAAGTCCAGCTTCAGGTCCGCGGTGGCTTCGCTCAAATTCCAGCCACCCCAGACCTTCCCGGCGAACACGCGGTCCACTTCGGCGTCGTCCAGGGTTTGCAGCGGGGTGTTACTGATCTCGCCCGCGGCGTGCACGATGCCGGCCAGTGGCGGTAGTTCGGCCTGCATCGTGGCGAACAGGCGAGCGACGGCGTGCGGGTCGGCGACATCGGCCGCGATGACCCGGGTTTCGCAGCCGTGCTGTTCGCGCAGTGCGTCGATGCGCTTTTGCGCGGCGTCGCTGGGTGACCGTCGACTGGTCAGCACCAGCTGGCGGGCGCCGTGCGCGGCCAGATATCCGGCGACCTCCAATCCGATCGCACCCAGCCCACCGGTCACCAGATACGTTGCGTCAGCACGCAGTGCCAGCGGTGTTGCCGTCGGCTGCCCAACCCGTCGAACCAGCCGCGGAACATAAACCGTTTGATCCCGCAGCGCGACTTGGTCTTCGCCACGCGGTGCCGTCATCAGGTGGTCGATCAACAGCGACCACTGGTCGGCGCCACCGTGCGACAAATCTGCCAGCCCGCCCCAGAGCCGTGGATGTTCGAGCGCGGCGGCGCGACCGAACCCCCACAGGCAGGATTGCGCCGGTGACACGATGTCCGCGCTGGTGGCACGTTGCGCCCCGCGGGTGATCAGCCAGATGGGTGTGCGCAGTTCAGCGGCGGCCGCGGCGCGGAAGAGTCGCCGTGTTCCGCCGAGGACCTGATGTTGCATCCGCAACAGCGACCGCATCGAGGGTGCGGTCTCGGAGTCGACGGCCGCGAGATGCAGGATGCGCAGCGTCGGTTCCTCTGCTGCCGCAGTGCGCAACGCGGCTTCGAGGCGTTCCTCGTCCGCGTCGGACACCGGTAGCCCGAGGATCTGGTGCCGGTGCCCACGTGCGGTCAGCGCGTCGACCAGTGGCTTAACCGCCTCGGCGTCATCGCTGATGAGGATCCAGGCAGATTCCTCGCCCGCTTTAGCAGCCGGAACCGCGGCGGCCTTCTCCCAGCGAATCTCGTAACGGGTGTCCGTGATGGACTGCGTCGCACGCTGTTGGTTGTGTTGCGCAGCAAGCTGCTTCAGCACATCGACGGTCTGCTGATTGCCGCTCGCACCGTCGAGCAGCGCAGCGAGTTCCTCGATCCGGCCGTCCTCGAGGAGACGGACGGATTCGGTGCGCATCGCGTCGCTCTGGGTGGGCCGCACTCGCGTCATCGTTTCGCGGTACCAGAACTGGCGATGCTGGAACGGGTAGGTGGGCAGGTCGAGCTTGCCCGCCGATCCCTGCTGGAGAGCTGCGAAGTCGGGACGGTGTCCGGCGACGTAAGCGTTGGCGAGGGCTTCGGTGATCTGCCGGTGGTCGGCGATGTTTCGGCGCAACGACGCGACCGCCCGTGGTGCGGTCGCCGGGTCCGGCCATGCGCGCATGGCCGCGGCGGTGAGCACCGGTTGCGGGCCGACCTCCAGCAGCATCGTGCAGTGCAGATCGGACAGGGTCTGCACACTCTTGGCGAACTCGACCGGCTGGCGCGCATGGCGACGCCAGTAATCGCCGTCCAGTTTCGCGCTTCTGCCGAGGGCCGCGCCGGTGCGGTTGCACACCAATGTCCGTTGCGGCGCGGCGAAGGTGAACCGGTTCGCATATGCCTCGAATTCGTCGAGGACCGGGTCCAGCAGTGCCGAATGGAAGGCGTGGCTGGTGTCCAGCCAGTCGCAGCGCACACCGTCGTCTTCCAGCCTGTCCACGGCCTGCTCGAGATCTTGCGCGGGTCCGGACAGCACGGTGTTGGCACCGTTGTAGGCGGCCACCGACAGACTTGGGAACTCGTCGGTCAGGCTCTCCACCCGCTCGGCGGCGGCGAAGATCGCGGCCATCCGACCGCCGGCGGGCAAGCTGCCGAACAGGCGGCCGCGCTCGGCCAGCAACAGGGCGCCGTCCTCGAGGCTGAACACACCGGCGACGCAGGCCGCCGTGTATTGGCCGACGCTGTGGCCGATCACCACGTCCGGTTCGAAGCCCCATGACTGCCAGAGCCGGGCCAGGCCCATCTCCACCGCGAACAGGGCGGGCTGGGCGTAGCTGGTTTGCCGCAGGGTGTCGTCACCGTCCGGGTCAAAGATGACGTCCAGCAACGGCCTTTCGAGCACGTCGGCGACCGCCGCCGCGCACCGGTTCATTGTCTCGGCGAACACCGGCTCGGTCTCGAACAACTCCCGGGCCATGCCGGCAGACTGGCTGCCTTGACCCGGGAACAACCACGCGGTCCTCGGCTTGTCGGCGCAATCCCCCCGCACCAGACCCGGTGCCGGGCGATCCTCGGCCAGCGCACGCAGTGCCTCGCGCGCGGACTCGATGGAGTTCACCACCAAGGCGGCCCGGTGCTCGAAGTGCGACCGCCCCACTCCGGCGGTGAGGCACACGTCGGCCAGCGAGGCTTCTGGGTGGGCGGCCAGCCAGTTGCCGTATCCCTGCGCCAGCTCCACCAAGGCGTCCGGGCTGCGTGCCGATAGCGGCAACAGGCTGAAGCGTCTGTCGTCGGACGGCGCCACCGGTGCCGCAGCAACCTGGCCTACCTCTGCGGGCGCTTCCTCGAGGATGACGTGCGAGTTGGTCCCGGAGAACCCGAACGAGCTGACCCCGGCGATGCGGGGACGCTCGCCGCGCGTCCACGGGCAGGGTCTCGTCGACAACCTTGACCGCGAGCCGGTCCCAGGGGATGTGCGGCGACGGCTTGTCGAAGTGCAGGTGCTTCGGCAGCGCCTCGTGCTCGAGCGACAGGATGACCTTGATGACGCCCGCGATGCCGGCGGCCGCTTCCAGGTGCCCGATGTTGGTCTTCACCGAGCCGATCAGCAGCGGGTGGCTGGCGTCGCGCCCCGCGCCCAGTGCCGCACCGGCGGCTTGGACCTCGATCGGGTCACCCAGCGATGTCCCGGTTCCGTGCGCCTCCAGGTATCCGACGTCGCCGGCGGCGACACCGGCGCACTCCAGCGCCTCGGTGATGACGCGTTGCTGGGCGACGCCGTTCGGCACCGTCAAACCACCCGATGCGCCATCCTGGTTGACCGCGCTGCCCCGGACCACGGCCCGAATCCGGTCACCGTCGCGGATCGCGTCCTCGAGGCGTTTGACGACGATGACGCCGACGCCCTCGCCGCGCACGTAGCCGTCTGCGGACGCGTCAAAGGTCTTGCACTTGCCATCGGGCGCGAGCATGTGCGCCTGCGAGAAGGCGATCACGCTCTTCGCGCTGATCAGCGCGTTCACGCCGCCGGCCAGCGCGACGTCACATTCCCCGAAGCGCAGCGCTTGGCAGGCCAGGTGGATGGCCACCAACGACGAGCTGCACGCGGTATCGACTGAGATTGCCGGGCCCTGCAGCCCCATCGCATAACTGATCCGGCCCGCTCCTGCGGCCGACGACGTGCCAATTGCTACGTACGCCTGGATCTCTTCGTAGCTCAGGTCTTCCGATATCAAGCCCAGGTAGTCGTGGGTGCCCAGACCCATGAACACACCGGTCTTGGTTTCCGCCAAAGCCGAGGGTGCGGTGCCCGGAATGCTCCACCGCCTGCCACGCGGTCTCCAGCAGCAGCCGATGCTGCGGGTCGATCAGCATGGTTTCGCGTTTTGACAGCCCGAAAAACGCCGCGTCGAACCCGGCGATGTCCTCGATGAAGCCTGCCCGGCGGGTCACGATCTTCCCGGGCGCGTCGGCATCTGGGTCGTAGAACTCGTCGGCATCCCAGCGGTCCGCGGGCACGTCCGATACCGTGTCGCGGCCTTGCTGCAGCACATCCCAGAACTCGTCCGCATCGGCAGCACCCGGAACGCGCAGCGCGTAGCCGACGATCGCGAAACTCTGATTCATTCCGGCCGAGGGAGCCTGTTTCTGGAGATCGGTCATTTCCGACCGCCCATCACGTCGTGCTGCTGCTCGTCGTTGACCAAGACGAAAAAGCTGCCACTGTCATCATCGAACGGATTGATGCTCAACGCGTCTCCAGACCATCTAATCGACATGGGTGTAACAAGTTAAAGACCATACTTGCTGCGTGTGACGCCTGTCACCAGAATCGGCAATTGGTACGCGGCGTAGTTTTCCGGCAGTGGTGACCTGCGCTGTGACCTGCGGCGATGGGTTTCGCTGTGTGGCGCTTCGTTACCGGCCACGCCGATCAGCCAACACGCCGCGAGCGGGCGAAATTTTCCAGAAGATCGGCGGCGGCCGCGGCGCTTTTGGCGGGTTCGGTCATCCGGGTGGCGAGCTCGCGGGCGCGGGCGACGTACTGCGGGGCGAGGATGGTGCGCAAGTCCGCGACCAGCGTTTTCTCGGTAGCGGTCGAAAAGCGCCGGGCGGTGCCCACCTTGAGCCGTTTGACCGCAGCTCCATAGACCGCGTGAACCATGTCCCAAAAGAGGATCAGTTGCGGGACTCCCGCGCGCATGGCAATAGGCGTGGTGCTCGAGCCACCGTGGTGGACGAGCGCCCGGCAGGCGGGAAAGACGGTCGCATAATTCACCGCGCCCACTACCTTGACGTGGTCGGGATGGGGGACGCTGCTGAAGTCACTTCCGGCGGCGCCAATCAGGGCGCGCTCGCCTAATTCCGAGCAGGCCGCGCTGATCATCGCGATCGTGTCGGCCGGAGATTCGACCGGAATGCTGCCAAACCCGAAGTAGATCGGCGGTGTTCCCGCGGCGATCCAGGACGCGACCTCCTCATCGGCATCCGTCTGCAATTCCAGCGTCAGCGTGCCGACAAAGGGCCTTTGAGGGGCTTGCGCGCGTTCCATTTCGCCCATTCGGCCGCCAGCCCGGGAAAACACGCCTCGTCGTAGGCCTGGATTTCCAGCGAACCGCGTTCGGTAATCCGTCGCGGCGCGGAGCCTGTTGCCTTCGGTAGGCCAAGTTCACGGCGCTGGGCGTCCTCGGCCTTCTTCGTCCCACGCCAAGACACCCACCAGAACGCCGTCACTGCCGAGCGGGCCAACGGCGCCGGCAGGAATCGCAGGGTCTGGCCGTTGGGCCGCAGCGGGAAGTAATGCAACGTGGCCAACGGAATGTCGTAATGCTCCGCGACGTTGGCGGCGGCGTCCTCGAAATTGATGCCGGTGAAAATCAGGTCGGCCCCGTCCGCCAGCGACATCAGCGTCGTGCTCATCTCCTGCCAGCCCTGGACAAGGGGCCCCGCAATTTCGAGTCGCGACCTGGTCAGATCCCGGATCCGCCAGGGGTGGCTGAAGAAACACGTCCAGAACTCGCGGTGCGCGTCCAGAATGGACTGCGCTTCGGGTCCGAAGCCGACCGCCGCAACCCCAGCCGACTCCGTGAAGCCGACCAGGTCGGGCGGGACGGCCATGCACACGTCGTGCCCTCGGCGCACCAGCTCGCGGCCGACGGCGAGGTTGGGCTCGACATCGCCGCGACTCCCCCAGCTTGCCAGCACAAATTTCATCGCGGGCCGCCCAATGGACTGCCATTCATCCGTTGTTCTGGTCACGCCGCAAGTTTGCCTAGACCGGTGATCTCAAGGCTGACCGACTTCCGTTGTCCCGCAGCGCCAAGCATAAAAAGGATGTCGCCTATCGGTGCGCCCAACCAAAACCGCCAAAACCGCCTCTGGAAGAACTTCCAGACATAGCTACCGTCGCCCGACCACCCAAAACGCCACGACCCAGAGCAAGGAGTACGTCACGCGCTTCCAACGCGTAACGACCATCTCCATATTCATCTCCATGCCCTCGAGGCCCCATGCCCGGTATCGCCATTCCAGCTCGTACTGCCTCTGGAACTCAAAGAACGCCAGCATTTCGCCATTAGTGACGAGGTATTCGTCAAAGACAAGGATCGATCCCTCAACAAAGCGATCCTTGCAGGTTTCCAGCCCATGCAGGCAACTCTCATAGGTATCCAAATCCATGTGGAAAAGCCTGATTGGTGCGCCCGGTCGCTCGGCCAGGAACGGGCCCAGCGTCTCGTAGGTGCTTCCCTTGATGAACTGCACCTCGCGACCGAGCGCGGCAGGCAGCCCGTCGTGCAAGCTCACACCGGTGTCCCGCATCGAACGTTGCGCGAGCGGATCTGATAGTGAAAAGGTTCCACGCTTGAAGAGGATCTGGTCGTCGACTTGCCAGTCTTCAACAAGGCCCTCAAAGGTATCGAAGCCGTACACCCGGCGGCCAGAAGCATCAGACATCAGCCTCGTCGACCAGCCGAGCCAGACGCCTAGATCGAGCATGAGATCGTCAGAATCCTGGCGGCTTGGTCGCGGTAGACGCGACGCTTCCCACAACAGCGTGTGGCCTCGAATTTTGCACCGACGCAGATCCGAAAGCGTGCGGCCGATAAACGCGCGATATGCGTCGTCGTAAACCCGGACATCCCGGGCATATAGGTTTGGAATGTAGCGGTCGCGACCCTGATAAACCAAGCGTGCGCATAGGAGCAACAGTAGAAGCAGGCCAATCGCGACGAGGAGAACCGGAACGAAATAGCATGCCGCAGCTACACCGAGCGCGATGCCAACGAGAATCGCTTTCCATACTCGATGAAGGTTCGTCCGATCCACTGCTGGACTATTTACTGTCGGACTATCGACTACGCTCACCGGTTCACCTCCAGGTTCTCGGCTAGATTAGGCCCAGCTACATCGGCATGGCACCGAACCCGCCGGCTCTGAATCAGCTCTTGGACAGCCCATAGAGCCAGAGGCTCCCGAGCCGGCGACGATGACGTAATGATTCGCCAACATACCTAATCCGTTGAACAGGTGTGTGATAATTCCTCGGTTCGAAGACCGCGTCCTCCCGCCCGACTCGCACGCTCGCCCGCGGTTGACATGCTGAACCATCGGAGTGAACACTCCCACAGAGGAACCGGAGGCGTCGGCTGTTGTCAACATCCGTGCTCATCACTGGCGGGGCAGGATTCATTGGGTCCGCGCTCGCGCGTCGTCTCGTCAAAGCCGGTTATGACGTCGCTGTGATGGACGTCTTGCACCCGCAAGTGCATGGCGAAACCACAGCGATCGACCTGCCGCCATCGGTGCGGTTGTTCACCGGCGATGTCACCCATGCCCCTGACTGCGATGCGGTGCTTCGGTTGTTCCGTCCATCCCAGATCGTCCATTTGGCGGCCGAGACGGGAACGGCGCAGTCGCTCTCCGAGGCGACGCGCCATGGTTCGGTGAACGTGGTGGGAACGACTCAACTTCTCGATGCCCTGAGCCGCTCAGCACACGTGCCCGACCAGCTCGTCCTGGCGTCGTCGAGAGCCGTCTACGGCGAGGGCGCTTGGCAATGCGGCTCTCAGATCTTCTACCCGCAGCCTCGCAGCCACGCTCAGCTGCTGGCCGGTATCTGGGATCCGCAAGGGCCCACGGGCGATCCTGCGGTGCCGCTGCCGAGCTGCGCCGGCCGAACGGAGCCCCGGCCCACCAACATTTACGCCGCGACCAAACTCGCCCAAGAGCACATCCTGGCCGCCTGGACGGCCGCCCACGACACCAATCTCAGTGTGCTGCGGCTGCAGAATGTCTATGGGCCGGGCCAGTCGCTGACAAATTCGTACACCGGAATAGTCGCTCTTTTCGCACGATTGGCACGCGAGCAGCGCCCGTTGGAGGTCTACGAAGACGGGCGGATCGTGCGCGATTTCGTCTATATCGACGATGTCGTCGAGGCGCTGTTCGCCGCGATAGAGGAACCTGCGGCCGAACCACGCTGCCTCGACATCGGGTCGGGTATCCCGACGACCATCCATGAGCTGGCTCAAAAGATCGCCGCCATCTGCGATGCCCCCGAACCGGTCGTCGTGGCGAAATTCCGCGACGGTGACGTACGCGCCGCGAGGTGCGACATCGAGCCGGCAACAAAGCGAGCTCGACTGGCGTCCGAAGTGGGCGCTCGAGGACGGTCTGCGTGCCCTGCTTGACTGGATCGGCGAGCAGCCCGAATTACCTGTCGAGCCAAGCGATCACACACACATGACAGGCGCGCCTTCGCCGATCAGCCAACACGCTTGAGGCGGGCGAAATTTTCCACAAGATCGGCGGCGGTCGCAACGCTTTCGGCGGGTTTGGTCATCCGGGTGGCGAGCTCGCGGGCGCGGGTGAGGCATTGCGGGGCAAGGACGGTGCGAAGGTCCGCGACCAGTGATTTCTCGGTAGTCGCCGAAAAGCGCCGTCCGGTGCCCACCTTCAGCCGCTTGACCCGAGCTCCCCAAGCCCGCCTGATCGGGCAACGTCCACAGGATCAACGTGGGGAGCCCGGCGCGCAGGCCCGCGTTCGTGGTGCCCGCGCCACCGTGGTGCGCGAAAGCGCGGCAGCCGGGAAGGTTGGCCGCATAATTCATCACGCCCACCACCTTGACGTGGTCGAAATCAGCGACGTTGCTGAAGTCGGTCCCGGCGGCGCAAATCAACGCGCGCTCGCCTAACGTCGCGCAGGCCGAGCTGATCATGGCGAGCGTGTCGGCGGCAGATTCGACCCCTACGCTGCCAAAGCCGAAACAAATCGGCGGTGTTCCCGCGGCGATCCACGACGCGACCTCGTCATCGGTATCCGTCGGCAACTCCATCGTCAACGCGCCGACGAACGGCCTTTTGGGGGGCCGCTGCCCATTCCATTTCGCCCATTCGGCTGCCAGCCCGGGGTAGCACACCTCGTCGTAGGCCTGGATTTCCAGCGATCCGCGTTCGGTGATCCGTTGCGGCCAGGGGCGTGTTGCCTCCGGCAGACCGAATTCACGGCGCTGCGCATCCTCGACCTTCTTCGGTCCGCGCCAAGCCAGCCAGTCGAGCACCTTCATCGCGGAGCGGGACAACGGCGCCGGCAGGAACGGCAGGAGCTGGCCGTTGGCTCGCAGCGGGAAGATATGCAGGGTGGCAAACGGAATGTCGCAATGCTCCGCGACGTTGACCGCGTCGTCCTCGAAATTCATGCCGGTGAGCAACAGGTCGGCCCCGTCCGCCAGCGACGTCAGCGTCGCGCTGACCTCCGCCCGGCACTGGCTAAGAGGCGCCGAATATTCGCGCCGCAACCTGCTCAGCTCCTGGATCTTCCAGGGGTTGGCGAAGAAACACGCCCAGAAATCGCGATGCGGGTCCAGGATGGCCTTCAAATCCGGTCCGTAGGCCACCGCCGTAGGCCCGGCCGCCTCGGTGAAGCTCACCATCTCAGGCGCGACAGCCATGTGCACGTCATGCCCGCGGCGCACCAGCTCGCGGCCGACAGTGACGTAGGGCTCGACTTCGCCGCGAGTTCCCCAGTTTGCCAGCACAAATTTCATCGGCGGATCCTAGCCTTTCACTTCCCGTGCGCGTTCTGCGGAATGGAAGCGGCAGCCCGCGTACCCGGCTCAGCCGCCCAGCAGCATAACCCGGTACCCGCGCTATCGAACTGGAAGCCGGAAATTTTGGGCAAGCGGCCGACAACACCGGACCGTCGCGGGAGAGCTCCTGGACTATCCTTCAGCCGCTGCGACGCACAATTTCGTCACCTGCGCATTGTCGCTGCGGATTATCGGCGATCGAGACCGACGCCCTGTGTTCGACGTAGGGCTGGCCGGTGTGTAGATGAGTGGAGTTGGCGATAATAACTCGATTTGATAAGAACGCGTCGATAACGCGTCCTATGGTAGGTAGGTGACCTTGCGCCAGGCCGACAGCGTTAGCCCTACCGAAGAGACGCAGGATCAGCGCTCGGCACAGACGGGATTTCGCCCGGACATCGAGGGCTTGCGCGCCGTCGCGGTGGTGGCCGTTGTCCTGTTTCACGCTGACGTGCCCGGTGTGGGTGGCGGGTTCGTCGGCGTGGACGTGTTCTTCGTCATCTCGGGCTTCCTGATCACCGGGCTGCTCTGGCGCGAGGTGAGCACCACCGGCACCGTCCGGCTGCGCCGCTTCTACGGGGCGCGGGCCCGCCGACTGCTGCCGGCATCGGCCACGGTAGGCGTCGTCATCATGATCGGCTCGGCTGTCCTGTTACCCCCGTTGCAGGCCCGGAGCGTCATCGGTGACGGCATCGCCAGCGCGCTGTATGTCAGCAACTACTGGTTCATTCTGCAAGGCGTCGACTACTTCGGCCGCCATCCTGCCGCCGTCGCCGTTCCAGCACTACTGGTCGTTGGGCGTCGAGGAGCAGTTCTACCTGGTGTGGCCGGCCTTGATCATCGGCACGGCGTGGCTCATCCGGCGTGTGCGTCGGCGCACCAGCGAGCCCATGCCGCCTCCTCGGCAACGCCCGTATCTGGTGGTCCTTGCGCTGGTCGCGGCCGTGTCGTTCGCGCTGTCGCTGGTGGTCACTCACGTGGTGCCTCCTGTGGCGTTCTTTTCGCTGCCCACCCGGGCCTGGCAGTTGGCCGTCGGCGGCCTGGTGGCCCTCACCGCCGGCCAGTGGCGCCGACTACCGCCACTGCGCTGCCGCGATCGCGGGATGGGCCGGGCTGGGGGTGATCCTGCTGGCCTGCACCCGATTGAGCCCGACCACGCCCTATCCGGGTACCGCCGCGCTGTTGCCCGTGCTGGGCGCGGCGCTGGTGATCGGCGCGGGCTGTGCCGCACCTGCGCAGGGATGCGGGCGCGTGCTGGCAGTGCCGCCGATGCGGGCGATCGGCCGGGTGTCCTACTCGTGGTATCTGTGGCACTGGCCGGTGCTGCTGGTGGCGCCTGCAGCGCCGTGATGGGCCATCCGCTGTGGCTGGCCGCTGGCGGGCGGTCTTGCTCTCCGGCGGGCTGGCCGTGCTCACCGTGCGTTTCATCGAGAACCCGTTGCGATTCGCCGCTCCGCTGCGCCGGTCGGCCACCCGCAGTCTCGCGCTGGGCGGTGCCGCCACCGCGGTCGCGGTCTGTGTGGGCGTGGCGCTGCTGGTATGGATGCCCGTCCCGGTCGGCCGCGGCCCGGCGGCTCCGGCGCTGACCATCACCGCGGCGCCTCCCCCCGCGGGCTCCGACATGGACGCCTACGACGCGGCGGTGCAGCAGGCGTTCGCGCAGGTGCAGGCCGCGGTCGCGGCATCGGCCGACCTCAAAGCCGTACCGTCGAACCTGAACCCGCCGCTTGCCGACGCGGCAGCCGAACGAACGGCTCGTCGGCCTCCAACGGCTGCATGCGCAACTTTCTCGAAGTCGGACAGCCTGAGTGCGCGACGGGCGATACCGCCTCGACGACGACGGTGGCCCTGGTCGGCGACTCGAATGCCGCGATGTGGAATCCGGCGTTCCAGCAGATCGCCACGCAGCGGCACTGGCGGCTGGAGACCCTGACCAAGGCGCGCCTGCCCATTGCTGGACCTGCCCATCATCAACCCCGCTCATTGGCCGGGAATACACCGAGTGCGAGCAGTGGCGCGGTCAGATCCTCGCCCGGTTACAGGCCGAGCACCCGCGGCTGGTCGTGCTCAGCATGACGCGGCGATACGGTGCCCGCTACGGTTGGCCGGCAGGTTTCACGTCCTACGACCCGGCGTGGATCGACAGCCTGACCCGCCTGGTGCAGCAGCTGCGCGGCACCGGTGCGCAGGTGCTGGTGCTCGGGCCGATCCCGGATCCGCAGTCAGTGGTGCCGGACTGCCTGTCCGGCCACCTCGATGACGCGACGGCCTGCTCGCCGCCAAGGTCGACGGCGGTGAACCAACCCGGCATCGCAGCCGAGTCCGCCGCCACCAAAGCCGGCGGCGGACAATACGCCGACCTCACCGAGCTGTTCTGCACCGCCGACCGCTGCCCGGTCATCGTCGGCAACACCCTGGTCTACCTCGACGAGAATCACATGACGCTCGAATACTCCCGGCTGTTGGCACCGGTGATCGGGGCGCTGGCCGACCGCGCGCTCGCCCCAGGTTGACATGCTGCGGGGTGTTGGCGGCCGCGGAATTTGGCAACATCCGTGCTCGGCACTGGCGAGGCAGGATTCATGGGGTCAGCGCTCAGATTATCGGCCGTCGCGAGCGACGCCTCGTGATCGTCGCAGATCTGGCCGGTGCGCAGGTAGTGGTGGATTTGACCGAGAAGTGTTGAACGGGTGTGTGATAATGCCTCGATTCGAAGAACGCGCCCTCTTACTAGGTAGGTGACCTTGCGCCAGGCCGACAGCGTTAGCCCTACCGAAGAGGTGCAGGGTCAGCGCCCGGCACAGGCGGGATTTCGCCCGGATATCGAGGGCTTGCGCGCTGTCGCGGTGGTGGCCGTTGTCCTGTTTCACGCTGAGATGCCCGGTGTGGGTGGCGGGTTCGTCGGCGTGGACGTCTTCTTCGTCATCTCGGGCTTCCTGATCACCGGGCTGCTCTGGCGGGAGGTCAGCACCACCGGCACCGTCAGGCTGCGCGGCTTCTACGGGGCACGAGCCCGCCGACTGCTACCGGCATCGGCCACTGTCGGCGTCGTCACCATGATCGCCTCGGCCGTCCTGTTACCCCCGCTGCAGGTCGCGGCCGTCATTCGAGACGGCATCGCCAGCGCACTGTATGTCAGCAACTACTGGTTCATCAGTGCAAGACGTCGACTACTTCGGCGGCCACCTGCCGCCGTCGCCGTTCCAGCACTACTGGTCGTTGGGTGTCGAGGAGCAGTTCTACCTGGTGTGGCCGCCGATGATCATCGGCACGGCGTGGCTGATCCGGCGGGTGCGCCGGCGCACCAAGGCCGATCCCGCCTCGCCTGCACCTTGTCGAAACGCCCGTATCTGGTGGTCCTTGCGCTGGTCGCGGCCGTGTCGTTCGCGCTGTCGCTGGTGACCACTTACGTGGTGCCCGCTGCGGCGTTCTTTTCGCTGCCCACCCGGGCCTGGCAATTGGCCGCCGGCGGCCTGGTGGCCCTGACCGCCGACCAGTGGCGCCGACTACCGCCACGAGCTGCCGCGATCGCCGGATGGGCAGGGCTGGCCTTGATCCTGCTGGCCTGCACCTAGTTGAGCGCGACACGCTCTATCCGGGCACCGCCGCGCTGTTGCCCACGCTGGGCGCGGCGCTGGTGATCGGCGCCGGCTGCGCCGCACCCACGCAGGGATGCGGCCGCGTCCTGGGATTGTCGCCGATGCGGGCGATCGGCCGGATCTCGTACTCGTGGTACCTGTGGCACTGGCCGGTGCTGGTGCTCGCACCGGCGTTGCTGGGCCACCCGCTGGGGCTGGCCGCCAGGCTGGCCGCGGCCCTGGCTCTCCGGCGGGCTGGCGGTGCTCACCCTGCGTTTCATCGAGAACCCGCTGCGATTCGCCGCCCCGATTCGCCGATCTGCCTGGGCCAGCCTCGCGCTCGGCGGTGCCGCCACCGCGGTCGCGGTCTGTGTGGGCGTGGCGCTGCTGGCACGGGGAGTGCCTATCCCGGTCGGCCGCGGCGCGCCGGCTACGCCGCTGACCGTCACCGCGGCACCTGCCCCCACCGGCTCCACCATGGAGGCCTACGACGCGGCGGTGCAGCAGGCCTTCGCCCAGGTGCAGGCCGCGGTCGCGGCATCCGCCGAGCTCAAAGCCGTTCCGTCGAACCTGGACCCGCCGCTCGCCGACGCGTCAGCGGCCCAAATGGGCTTGTCGTCCAACGGCTGCCTGCGCAGATCATAAAGAAGCCGGACAGCCTGAGTGCGCGACGGGCGACACCGCCTCGACGACGACAGTGGCCCTGGTCGGCGACTCGCACGCCGCGATGTGGAATCCCGGCGTTCCAGCAGATCGCCGCGCAACGGCACTGGCGGCTGGAGACGATGGCCAAGGCGGCCTGCCCGTTGATGGACGTGCCCATCGCCAAACCCTCGGTGGCCTGATCGAACACTTTGTACACTGCGAGCAGTGGCGCGCTCAGATCATCGCCCGGTTACGCGCCGAGCACCCGCGGCTGGTCGTGGTGAGCATGTGGCGGGAGTACAGTGCCGGCAGTTGGCAGTCAGGTTTCACGCCATACGACCCGGCGTGGATCGACAGCCTGACCCGCCTGGTGCAGCAGCTGCGCGGCACCGGCGCAAGGGTGCTGGTGCTCGGGCCGATCCCGGATCCGCAGTCATCGGTGCCGATCTGCCTGTCCGGCCACCTCGATGACGCGACGGCCTGCTCGCCGCCACGGTCGACCGCGGTCAACCAACCCGGCATCGCAGCCGAATCCGCCGCCACCATAGCCGGCGGCGGACAATACGCCGACCTCACCGAGCTGTTCTGCACCGCCAACCGCTGCCCGGTCATCGTCGGCAACACCCTGGTCTACTTTGACTGGAACCACTTGACGCTCGAATACTCCCGGCAGTTGGCACCGGCAATGGGGGCGCTGGCCGACCGCGCGCTCGCTTAGCGTCCTATCCCGTGGAGGCAGCGCCGCGACTCTTCGAGGTACCACGGGTTGGCGCGCGCCCACTCGATGGTGCGGCGGATTCCTTCCTCGACGTCGACCTGAAGGCGCCACCCCAATTCCCGCTGTGCCTTGGTCGAGTCCGGGATACGACGGGGAATGTCCTCGTAGCGACCGCCGTACCGCGCCGCAGTATCAACGGCTTCGGCGCCGGAGACCCCGTCCACGTTCGCGATCTTTATCGCTAATTCGACAGCCTCGCCGACAGTCGTTTCGGTCATGCTCCCGATATTGAAGGCCTCACCGACCGCCGCATCGCTATCAGCCGCGAGCAAGGTGCCGGCGATGGCGTCGTCGACATATGTGAAGCACCGTGACTGGTCGCCCGAGTCGTAGAGCAACGGCTGGCGGCCATTGAGAATTCGGTGAATGGTCTGCGAAACCACGAAAATCGGATTCTGCCGCGGGCCATACA